>CAVQJN010000001.1:967500-1665215 GCA_963712855.1 Thermoanaerobaculia bacterium | reverse complement strand
GCGCGCGCAGACCCGCGCCAGGACGTCGCGCCAGAACCCACGCGCCCCTTGCGGATGCGACGCGAAGCGATCGCGCGCCGGGTCCGCCGTGCAGGCGAGCTCTCGCCAGACCTCGGGTACGAGCCCGCGGGCCGTTTCGGCATCGAGGCCGATCTCGTGGCGGGAGAGAATGCGCGCGTAATCTCCGCCAAGGTCACGGAGACGAAACAGCGTGCCGGTCGCGTCCAGCGTGACCGCGCGCACCGGGAGCATGCCGCCGGAAGACACGGTGCGAGACTACCCGAGGCAAGCTTCGTCCAGCTGAGATAGATTTCGTCTCGTGAACCCCATCGCGCGGCTCTTTGCCGCGGCCGCATGCTTCGCGGCCTGGCTCGTGTTGCTTTTTTTCGGCTTCGTCTTTCACGGCGCCGTGCACCTGCTCGCGGTGATCGGACTGGTGCTCGTCCCCTGGCGGGCCCGTAACCTGCTTCGGGAGGAGCCATGAGTCTGGCCAAGCTGCTCGGCATCGTGTTGATCGTGGGGGGCGTCCTCGCCCTCGTCTATCGAGGCTTCAACTACACCGACAGCTCGCACGAGGCGAAGCTGGGCAAGCTGGAGTTCACGCTGCACAAGAAGGAGCACGTCGAGATCCCGATGTGGGCCGGCATCGTGGCGGTGGCGGCCGGCGCCGGCCTGCTGCTGGCCGGCTCGCGGCGCTAATCCTGCGGCCCGCGGCGTCGCGCCTCGTCGCTCCAGATGCTCCGTAGGCGCGCGCCGGTGCGCAGCGTCGACACCACCAGCACGCCGATGGCGAGTCCCACGATCGCCGCCAGCGACCAGGGCAGGTGACGCAGCCAATGCACGAGCACCGTGCCGGCGACGACGCTCGCCACGCTCAACGCGATCTGCCTGACGCTTACTGGCGCCATGCCTCGACCGGGTTGGCGAGCGTGGCGAACCCCGCGATCTCCACCTCGACCCGGCAACCGTCGGTGAGCGCGCCGACCCCGGAAGGGGTTCCCGTGAGCAGCACGTCGCCCGCCTCGAGCGTCATCATTCGGGACGCATAGACCAGCAGCTCGACGATGCCCCAGGTCATCTGCGCAACGTGGCCGTGCTGCCGGCGCTTCCCGTCGACGCGCGTCTCGACCTCGAGCTGTTCGAGGTCGGGCTCGATCCAGATGCCCGGCCCCAGGGGACAGAACGTGTCGAAGGACTTGGCGCGGCAGAAGCTCGGGTCGCGACGTTGCAGGTCGCGCGCCGTGACGTCGTTGGCGCAGCAGACGCCGAGCACCGCGCGCGCCGCATCGTCCGGGCTGGCGCGGCACAGGCGGCCGCGCAGCACCACGGCGATCTCTCCCTCGTATTCGACCCGCTCGCTCTCGGGCGGCAGGACGATCGGCGCGTTCGGCCCGATCAGCGAGCCCGGTGACTTCAGGAAGAGGACCGGCTCGCTCGGCATCGGATTGTCGAGCTCGCGCACGTGCTCGACGTAGTTGCGACCGATGCCCACGATCTTGCCTGGCTCGACCGGCGCGCGCAACGCCTCGAGGCTGAGGTCGACGGCGCGGCCGAAGCTCCACTGCGCGGGGGGAACGGTGAGCGGGTCCGAGTGGAGGACCCGCATGGCGTCGAAGGATTCACCGGCGGCGTGAAAGCCTTCCGGACCGAAACGGCAGAGGATCATGACGCGGCATTCTACGTCCGGCCGGTCGTCGGGCCAGCGCTCGAGGGGTCGCCTCCGGCGAGCCGGCGGCGAGCGCGCGCCGAGAGCGGGGTCACGACGAGCGAGCCCGTCAGGTCGTTGACGTCGACGTAGATCTCGGTGTCATAGACGCGGGTCAGGTTCGCGTAGGTCAGGGTCTCGGCGGCGCCGCCCGAGGCGAAGATCCTCCCTTTGCGCAACAGGATCACGCGATCGCAATACTCGGCCGCCAGGTTGAGGTCGTGCAGGACGGCGAGAATCGCGCGACCTTCGCCGGCGAGCTCGCGCACCCGGTCGAAGAGCTCGACCTGATAGCGCAGATCGAGAAAGCTCGCCGGCTCGTCGAGCAGGAGCACCGGCGTGGCTTGGGCGAGCGCGCGGGCGAAAACGACCCGCTGCCGCTCGCCCGAGGAGAGCGCTCCGATCGGCCGGTCGGCGAGCGCTCCGACACCGCAACGCGCCAGCGCCCGCCGCGCCGCCGCGACGTCCGAATCGGATTCGAAGGCGAGGCCCGACAGATGCGGGTGGCGGCCGAGCAGCGCCACTTCGAGCGCGGTGAACGGCAGCTCGAAGACCGGCTCCTGCGGCACGACGGCCAGGCGCCGCGCGCGCTCCCGCGGCGCGAGCTCCTCGACCGCCTCGCCGAACAACTCGACCCGACCGCGTTGCGGCGCCAAGACACCCGAGAGGAGCCGCACGAGCGTCGACTTTCCGGCGCCGTTGGGGCCCAGGAGACCGACCACCTCGCCGGCTGCGAGCGCCAGGTCGATTCCCTCCACGCCGGCCCCGCCGGGATGGCGATAGGTGAGGTCGCGCGCCGCCAGCGCGATTACGGGCTGGTCAGGCATGGCGACGTTTTCCCTGGCTGCGCAACAGTGCGAGGAAGAAAGGACCGCCGACCAGCGCCGTCACCGCGCCGACCGGCAGCTCGCGCGGCGCGAGCACCGTCCGCGCCAGCAGATCGGCCAGCACCAACCCGGCACCTCCCACGAGTGCCGCGAGCGGCGCCAGCCGGCGGTGATCGGGACCGAACAGCAGGCGCAAGAGGTGTGGAATCACCAGGCCGACGAATCCGACCAGTCCGGCACGCGCCACCGCGAGACCGGTGACCAGCGACGCCGCGACGAGCACCCCGCGTTGCAGACCCTCGACGTCGACGCCGAGCTGCATCGCGCCTTCCTCCCCGAGCGCCAGCGCGTTCAGATCGCGACCACGCGCCCCGAGCCACGCCGCCACGCCGACCGTCGCCGTGCCGAGAAACGCGAGCTCCCAGCCGGCCATCACCGGCACCCGGCCCATCAGGTAGAAGATCAGCGAGTGGAGGTCCTCGCCCGAGGCGACGCTCTGCAGAAGGAGCAGCAGCGCCGCCGAGGTGGCGTTGAAGATGGCGCCGGTGAGGAGCAGGGTGTAGACGTTGGTGCGCCCACCCACCCGCGCGAGCCGCGCCAACGCCGCCAGGGTGAACAGCGCACCGCCGAAGGCCGCAGCAGGGACGAAGGGCGACGCGAGGCCGGCCACCAGCGCCAGCGCGCCACCCAGGCTGGCGCCTCCCGACACCCCCAACACGTAGGGATCGGCGAGCGGGTTGCGGAGCAGCGCCTGGAAGCCGACCCCGGCGACCGCCAGCGCGCCGCCCAACGCCGCCGCGGCGAGAACCCGCGGCAGGCGCACTTCGAGCAGCAACGCCCGCGCGGTGGGGTCGCCTCCCGGCGCCAGCGCCCCCAGCCCGACGCCCGATGCGCCGAAGCTCACGCCCACCGCCAACGCGACGGCGAGAACGACCAGTCCCGCGCCGAGCGAGAGCCAGAGACCACGCCGGGTGAGCGGCCGGCGCGCTTTCATCGCCCGGCCTCCGGCGGCGCCGCGCCGAGCGGCGAGAAGTCCCGTGGCGTCGGCCGGCCGAAGATCTCGGGATGGATCAGTCGCCCCATCTCTTCCGCCATCTCGACCAGGCGCGGTCCCGGAATCGACAGCCGCGAGGGGTCGACGAACCAGACGCCCCGGTCCTTCACCGCCGGCACGAAGGAATACCGACCCCATGAGCCCGGTCCGGCGCCGCGCGGCGCGCCCGTCTGGTTGTCGGAAAGATCGACGATCACTTCCGGGCGGCGGGCCAGCATCTCCTCGAGCGACACCATGGCGTAAGTCGACTTCAGGTCGGCGGCGACGTTCGAGCCTCCCGCGAGGGTGACCAGTTCGTCGAGGTAGGAACCGCGCCCGGCCACGAAGAGCGGCTCGCGTCCCACCACGACGAGGGTCGGCCGCCGCCGCGCACCGGCCGCGCGGCTGCGGACTCGTGCGAGTCCCGCCCGAATCCGCTCGACCATCTGGCGGGCCGCGCGATCCCGCCCCACCAGAGCTCCCACCGTCTCGATCCCAGCGAGCGCGCCCGACAGGGTCGAGGTGTCCACCTCCTCCACGCGAATGCCGAGCTTCTCGAGCCGTTGACGTCCCTCGCGTCCGGCGACCGAGCTCGTGGTCACGAGCGTGTCGATGTGCAGCGCGAAGAGCGACTCTTCACTCGGGGCGTCGTAGGAGCCGAGCTTGGGAAGCCGGGCCAGCTCCGGTGGCCAGGTGATCCAGTCGCCGACCGCCGCCACCTGGTCCGAGGCGCCCAGCGCCGCCAGCGTCTCGGCGGCCGACGGCGAGAGGACGGCGAGCCGGCGTGGCCCGGTAACCGCGGCGACCGCGGCGCTCGCCGCGCCACCGCCCACCCCGGCCAGCGCCAGCGCGAGAACGGCGAGCGCCGAGCGGACCCGTCTCAAGATCCCGCCCGCAAACTCAGGCCGACGATCCAGGCGCGGCCCGGAGCGGGATAACCGGCCGCTTCTTCGTAGCGACGGTCGAGCGCGTTGTCGAGCTTGAAGAAGGGCGCCAGGCGCCGGTCGGCGGCCAGCGTGACGGTGAAGTCGAGCACCGCGTAGCCGGCCAGGGGCACCGCGCCCACGTCGGTGCGCGGGCCGACCTGGCGCAGCACCACCCCGGCGTTCCAGGAGCCGGCGCGGTAGAAAGCCAGGAGCTCCCCGCTCTGCTTCGCCCGCCGCGGCAAGGCCTCGCCGGTCTGCCGATCCACGGCGTCGAGCCAGGTGCCCGACGCCCGAAGCTCCCACGCATCGAGCCGCGCGGAAACCGCCAGCTCGACGCCGCGGGTGCGCGCGCGGCCGATGTTCTCCGGCCGGCCGGTCGTGAAGTCGTAGAGGATCAACTGGTCGAGGTCGTTCCAGAAACCGGTGGCGCGGTAGCTCGCCCGAGCGATTCGCCCGTCGAGACCGAGCTCCCAGCTGCGTCCCCGCTCGGGCCGCAGGTCGGGATTCGAGAAGCCCGGATAGTAGAGGTCGCCGAGCGAGGGCGCGCGAAAGGATTCCCCGTAGCTCGCTCGCAAGTGGCTGAAGCGCCCCACGGCCGCCACCACGCCCCCGCGCAAGCTGGTGGCTCCGCCAAAGGCATCGTTGTCGTCGTGGCGCAGGCCGAGCGTGGCGCGCCAGGATCGGCTTCCCCAGTTGAATTGTCCGAAAGCCGCGCGGTTGCGCTGGCTCCGGCCGTCGAGACCCGGACCGAACGCCGACTCCGTGGTGGCGCTCTCCCGCTGGCCATCGACGCCGGCGGAGATCCGGCCCGTCTCGGTGAGACGGTATTCGCCGACCAGTCGCAGCGCATCGCGCCGCGCAGCGGTGCGGGAAGCCGCGAACGGATCGTCGAGATCGGAGATCGCGAGCGCTCCATCGTGCCGCGAGACGACGCCGTCCACTCGCCACCGCTCGTCGTTCCAGCCGACCGGCAGCGCCACCAGCGTGGAGCGGAACGCCTGCTCCTGGTGCAGGGTCGGAGAGCCCAGGTAGTCGAACGGGATCCCGACCCGGCTTCTCGCCCGGCGCAGCAGCAAGCCGACGCGGCTGTCGGCGCGCGGGAAGAGCTCGCCGCGCAGGTCGAGCTCGTCGCCATCGAAGAAGTCGTTGCGCAGCTCACCGTCGCCGCGGCGCACGTGTCCCGACGCTTCGACGACACCGTGATCGCCCGACCAGCTCGCCGTCGCCGCGGCGCGACGATACGCGTTCGCTCCGTCTTCGAGACGCGCCCGGGCGCCGCTCGCGCCGCCCCGCCGGGTGATCAGCTCCACCACGCCGCCCATGGCGCTCGAGCCCCAAACCGCCGAGAAGGGGCCGCGCGCGACCTCCACGCGATCGACGCCGTCGGTCGACAGGGTCGAAGCGTCGAACCCTCCGAACGCCGGGTCGTTGAGCTCGACGCCGTTCCAGAGGACCAGGGTCTGGTTCGAGTTGACGCCGCGGCTGAACAGGCTCGCGACCTTGCCGGCCGAGCCCGACTGGGCGACGGAGAAGCCCGCCACGGTGCGCAAGAGATCGATCACGCGATCGTCCTGCCGCAGCGCGATCTCGCTCCCGTCGATCACTTCGACGGTCGCGGGGAGGTTCTCGGGCGAGTCGGGCTCGAGACTGGCGGTCACGACCAGGGGCTCGCCCTGGATCGGAGTGGGCAGGACGGACGACTGCGCGGCGAGCGGGCTCCAACCCCCGAGGAGCCCCGCCGCGACGACGAGGGCGATGCGTTGCATGCGCTGCCTCCCGGCACGGAAAAAGACGACGCCCCGTTCTCCCTGGAAGCGGAAGAGACGGGGCGCGGTGCCGGGATGGCGGCGGAGAGCCGAGCCTCTCCCCACACCCCGGGGGATAGCGAGCGTCGGACGGTGGCGGCAGGTCTCCTGGCTTCCGGATCGTTCTACTCCCGGACCTTCCCACGTCCTCAACCGCTCGTGGCGATCGCGCGGACGCAGTGGCTTCTCCGGTTTCGTACCCGGTGACAGTGGCGGGGGCCGCGCCGGTTTCACACCGGCTTCCCTCTTGCGGATCGAGTGCTTACGCGCTCGTCACCGCACCGTCTCGGTTGTCAAGCGAACTGGCCGCGACGCGCAGCCGGCTCGATAAGTCGAACTCTATCGGGAATGCCGCCGGCTCACTGCGGAGGCGACGATTCGTCCGTATTCGCTGGCGGCCGGGTCGGCGCCGGCACGATGTAAGGCTGCCCTTCCGGCGTCATCGACGGAATGATCTGCATGGTCGGCGGAATGTCTTCGACGTTGTAGATCGGCTCACTGCTTTGGCCGGCGGTGCTGCTCGCAGCCTGCTGCGCAGCCTGATCGGCCGCCATCTGGGCGGCCTCGGGTGTGCCTTCCTGCGGCAAGTCGTTGGGGGCCCAGCCGAGCGCGACCGTGGTGCTGTCGATCACGTGTCCGTAGCCGCTCTCTTCGACGCTCGACTCGACCGAGGTGACGTCGGACTTGTCGAGCGCGATCCGGTTCCCGACCTCGTCCTCGAACAGGAGCTTCTGCGCGTCCCAGGGGGCGTCGATCGGCTTGTAGAGCGATTCGAAGGTTCCGCCGTCCTTGAGCGTGATCTTGAACGAGGCGGCCGAGAGCGGCGCGACCAGCGCCGACGCGAGGAGCATCAAGACGGCTGCGCGAAGCATTCCCTTCATTTCGTACCCCCTTCGGAAACCCGCGAATGATACCACGCCGACGGCCGCAACTCATGGACTGTGAAGAAGTTCGCAGTCCGCGGCGGGCGCGTCGCCGGGCTCTCAGGAGTCGGGAGCGGGCGCCTGGATGGTGCGCAGATACTCCACCAGCTCGCCGATCTTCCGCCGCACGTACTCCTGGCGCGCGGGAGTCCCTTTCTCCGGCCAGAGAAACACATCGCCCCAGACCGGCATGTCGTACCGGCCATGCTCGGAGACCTCCGCGCGCCCGTCGATCACCCGGGTGAGGTGCTCGGCGGGGAACTCACCACCGTTCTGCACGGCGAGCTGCGTGAGATCGGTCGGCGGCACCTTCAAGCGATCGGCCATGTAGCCGTCACCTTTGGCGTCGTCGCCGTGACAACTCATGCAGAACGTCTTGTACGTCTTCTGTCCTTCGCCGGGGGAGTACGGTTCTTGCTGGTCAGCCGCCATCAGGACGATCGACACGAGCGGTACCGCGCACGCCACCACCAGCCAGGGACGGATCCGCGTCTGTCGCATGATCACCTCCCACGAGTCGACATCTCTCGGACCTCGGCGCGCTGGGTCGAGGCTAACAACGAGCCGGGCGCTGGGAGCCACCCCGTCGGGGGGTCGGTGCGGTGGTTCAGTCCGGGCGCTACGGCTTCGTGGGGGCCAGGATCGCGGCGAGATCTTGCAGCCGCGCCACGCCATCGGCGATCACTCGCGCGTAGTAGCGGCTCATCCGACCCTTCACCGCGGGAGCGATCTTCCCGGCCTCCGGTTTCTCGTCGGGGGCCAGTCCGGCCAGCTGGCCTATTCCGCCGGGACCCAGCAGCGGCCGGATCCATTCTAGAGGCTCGGAGCCCACGTCGGTGACCGCGACCCGGAGGATCACGCCGCGCGCGTCGAAGGCCACGCCGACTCCGACCGGTCCGTGTTGAGAGGGCATCCAGAGGAAACCGACCATGCCCACGAGCGAACCGTCCTTGCGCCGCCCGACGTAGACCCGGGTGTCTTCCCGTGTCGGTGACCAGCCCGTGCGCTTCTCGAGCGCGGTGCGCGACGGCGCGTCGAGGACGATCGACCTCTCGAAGAAGCGCGTCGCACCGGGAAGGGAGTCGCGAACGAGCTCGCCCTTCTTGACCAGCTGAACGTTCGGGGTCACGTGTCCCCAGGTCGGCCACGCGACGAGCGAGAGCGCCAGCAGGAGCGCGGCTGGTGAAGTCCTAGGCATGAATATCCTCCGTGGCCGCGTGGCGGCGCAGCCAACATTGATCGAGCACGAGCCCGAAGACGACCAGATAGGCAAGCCCCATCCCGAAACCCCCTCCGACCGCTACGAGTCCGAAGAAGAAACCCGATTCCGGCCAGAGGTGAGCTCCCCACAATCCCGCGAAGTCGGCCAGCGGCGCCAGGAACAGAGAGACGATCAACAGCGAACGCGCGCGCGACGAGAGGGCGAGCCCGCACACGATCAACGAGAGCGCCCCCGCCGTGATCGCGTAGACCGGAACGTGGACGTGGGTGTCTTCGACCAGGAGCTTCTCGGGGATCCGTGGATTCTCGCGGTCGAGCGTGGCGAGGTCGACCGGCGCCTCGTCGCGTCCGTCGTCGTGGCCCGTAGCGCGAGGAGCAGGAGAGGGTTCGGGAGCCACGCTCGCCGCGACGCCCGACGGGGTGAACGCCGCGAAGTTCTTCACCTGCCAGGCACCGAAGGCATCGGCCAGACCGAGCATCGCGAGGAAGAGGAGGACCGCGAGCCGGACTTCGATAGGTGATTCAGGAAGACGCCCCATGAGGCCCCCTAGAAGACCACCACGGTCTGAAGAGTCAGCGAGAAGTGGTCGCGCCGGCCCGGAGACGTTTCGTCGCGGCTCTGGAAGACCGGCGCGGTCGAGCGGTCGCCTCTCAAGTCGAGCCGCAGAGCGAACTGGGGAAGCCGCAGGGACGTGCGATCGAGATAGCGGAAGACGCCGTAGAACCCGCCGCCGACGAGATACTGCGGCGAGAGAGTGAGCGAGCTCAGGGTCTGGGCCGTGCCGGTTCGCGCTCCGTTGCGGTCGCGCACCACCTCGGCGCGCACGGTTCCGGCCCAGCGGCCGGCGAAGCGATGGTGAGCGAAGAGCGAGAGGGCGCTCCAACGCGCCTTGCGACCATCGGAGTCCAACCCTTCTTCCTCGCCCGCCACGCCCTCGCCGCCCCACACCGTGCGTGCGGTCGGTTGCATCAGAAGGGTTCCCACCATCGTGGTGCGGGCGTGGGAGGAATCGCCGGCCTGCTCGTCGCCCCGGATGACTCCGAGACCGGCGTGAGCCGCCAGAGAAGGGCTCCAGACGCCGTAGAGCGCCGCCGTCTTCGACTTGTTGTTGTCGGTGTCGAGGTCGGCCCCGTTGGAGACGATCGCCCAGCCCTCGAGCGACGGTGCGAAGGCTTCGTGGATCTGAACGCCGGTGAACTTGACCGGCCGGGTGAAATCGAAAGTGAACGAGCTCGTCGCCTGGAAGTTGAGCGGCGCGTCGTCGCGCTCGATGGCCAGTGGCGAGTCGAACTTGCCGAAGACGACGTCGAGACCGCTCGCCGCGTCCGGAACCCAGCGGATCTGGAGGTTGTCGATGTCGGCGGTCGCATCGCCGGGATCCTCCGCGTCGACGAAGGGTAGCTTCGCCTCCCGGGCCGTGGTGAGCTGGGTGAAGAGCGAGACGCCGTCGGTGACGGAGTCGTAGAGCGAAAGCGCCAGCGCGTCGGGGGAGAATGTGTTCTCCCGGGTCGTGAGGTTGGCGTCGTAGCTCGCCACCGCGAAGCCGTTGACGATCAGCGAGCCGGCCGCGCCGTTCGACAGCCCCGGCGAGCCCGCCCCGGAGTCGAGCGACGCCGGATCGACCGGCGTTTCTCCGGCTTGGGCCGACAGCGTTGCGGTCAGGAAGAGACAGCCCGCCGCGCAGGCGAGCGCCAGACGATTCGGATGCATCGCACCTCCTCGTGCGTCGATGGAGAAGACGACTCGAACGGTACCGAGGTGCTAGGAGGTGCGGGGCGGAGGCGTCGCCGGATCGCGTGACGAGTCCTGGGGCGGGGTCCGCCGGAAGCTCACGTTCTCGGCCTCGGCGCGTGGCGCCAAGCCGCGCATCGACGCCGGCAGATCGGCGGGTGGCTGCGTCAGGAAGGCGTGCGCCGTGGCACTTCGTGCCTGACAGTCGCACTTCTCCAAATGAACCCCGCGATGATGGCAACAGCAGCGCGACGATGGACGGCAGGCTCGACCGCAGCAGCAGGCGTTCCGGCCGCGCTCTCCGCTGGCGGCCGCCCAGGATCCCGCGAACAGATCGACGGCCTGGAGCGACCCGACGGCCAGCACGACCGTCGCCCATCGGAGAAGAAGCCCCCACCTCGAGACCCGCATCGCGAGAATTCTACGCAATGGCGCATCCGCCGAAATTCGAATGCGGGCCCGAACGGGCCTTCGTGCCCGCACTGAGCGGATCGGGAGGCCCCCGGCGGGACTAGTGCGCCCGGCTCGTCGATGCGGCGGCCGGCTGTCCTTCCGACACGGGAGGCGTCCCGAGGACGCCTTTCTTGTGGAGGAACACGGATCGGAACTTCCAGCGGTCGTGGTACCAGAAGTACTGCTCGGGGGTCTCGGTGATCGCTTCGCCGAGCGCCGCGTTGCAGCGGCAGGCGACCTCGAGGCGCAGCGCCTCGCCGTCCAGACGAGGATCGACGGACAACCGGGCGATGCGCAAGCGATGGCCATTGGCCGCGTCCCGGATGCCGGTCATCACGAAGAGGGGCAGGCGCCGTCTCTCGAGCAGCGCTCCGGGCAGCGGCAGCGTCGAGGCCGGGCGGCCGAGAAAGGGCGCCCAGACGGTTTCGCTGCTCGCGTAGTGGTCCGCGACCATCACCACGACCCGGCCCTCGTTGAGCGCTTCGAGCACGTGGCGCGGCGCGTACTTGCCCTTGGAGATGAAGCGGACGGCTTCACCCGGGATGCCGAGAATCATCGCGTCGACGAGCGCATTGCGCTGCTTTCCCACCAGCAACGCCGACGGGATGCCGGACTTGGCGAGCGCGGTGACATAGAGCGCCCAGCTCCCCAGATGACCGGTGACCACCAGGGCCCCCGCGCCGCCGGCCAGCGCCGCGCGCAGCTCCTCGAGACCCTCGATCTCGATCCGCTCGAGCATCCGACGCCGGTCGCGCCCGGCGAAGCGCAGGAACTCGGTGACCGTGCGGCCGAAGTTCCGAGCCGCTCGACGGCCGAGCCGGCGCCGCGAGTCGATCGAGAGGGCGGGAAATGCCGCGCCCAGATTCCGGAGCACCAGCCTGCGCCGGATACCGAGCCACCAACTGACATCGAGGATGGTCGCCCCGAGAGCCAACGCGAAACGCCAAGGCAGGAGACGAAGCAGAAAGGCGACCGCCGAGAGGGCCAAGTACTCCGACCGATCACGCATGCGGTCGAGCATCCGGCCATTATCGCCCAAGGGAAAGGAGGCGCCCGGGAATCCGTCGCTCGGAACGGATCCATCCCGAACCCACGAGGTCTCCCTCAGCCGAACCCTCCACAGACTGCAAACCTGGTGCGCCCGACAGGATTCGAACCTGTGACCTACAGCTCCGGAGGCTGTAAATATAAGCGCATAACTATCTGATAAATAATAACCTATGCATATCGCCAAAACGCAGGGTAGCGCCTGGGTAGCCCGCAAGGCTCAGGAGTGACCGGACGCACAATGGCAAGGAAGCTCACGCGGGCTTTCCCACTACGAATTGAGAGATCGATCCCTGGCTATCGAATCTTCCGACCCCGAATCACCTTGCATAAGCCTATGCCGCGCTGAGGTACGGCACTGCATCTCTAATTTCTCGATCTACGTTCACGCAAACCTCTAGAACGATCAGCGCCGCCTTGATGAGTTCGCGGTCTCTTTCGAGCTTCCGGGCCGGAGTAGATCGCTGCGAACTTGCCCCCATGGAAGAGGTTGTTTCGCACGCGCCTGACCATTCTTAGTGCAAATCGCTCCCTTGTCTCGTTCCCCTCTGGCGGGCCCTGTGGCACCCAGGAAAGCTGACCGCCTCTCACCTTCTGTTTCCCCGGAGGGCCCTTAACCAGCTGATCGATTGCCCACTTGAAATCTCGGTCCTCTATCCGACTCAAGGAAGTCTCGAACCTGGTGGCAAACCGATCCCATCCAGGCTTCGCATCTGCCCCCGATTGATCGTTCTCGAAGATTCCGTTCCTCTTCAAGGAACATTCAAATCCAGCGAAAAGCCAGAAGAACCTGAAGATCAGCTCTCTATCTATCTCGACCAGCTCTGCCAAGCAGGGCCTCCTACCCATCGCGGAACTCCTCCTCCTGCCGATTCCAAAGAGCCCGAGCAAGATCCCCGCTCAGGCGCTTTTCGCCATTCGCCCATTTCCCCACTCTGCCTAGGCTGACAGCATTTCGACTGCCAGGAATCGCTGGCAAGGACGCGCTTGATAAGGACGCTCGCCGCCCAGCAATGCCGCATTCAGAAGGTTGCCAGACCTGAAGGATACTCAATAGCCCGATGCCAATCTGAGGTCGCGACCTGCTCAGCTCGACTCGCAGACATCCAAATAGGATACGAACATGGGAATCTCCAATCTAACGAGTCACAAGGCCGTCCTTGAGACATTGGAGGAGTTTGACCAACTGGGTCGAGATTCCTTTCTCAAGGTACATGGATTCGGCAAAGCCCGCGAGTACTTTCTCCTTTACAACGGAAAGCGCTACGACTCGAAGGCAATCGCTGGCGTGGCGCATGGGATCGAGCACCCCCAACTCGGTCCGCTCGCTGCATCCGACTTCAGCGGAGGTGAGAAGACCGTCCGGACCGTTCTCCACTCGCTCGGCTTCACCGTCGTAAAGGGCGAGTACCGCTCGCGCGAGCCCGAAGCGCTCGTCCTTGTCGAGAACGAAGTCACGGTGGGAGGCATGTATGACTTCTGGGCTGATGACACTGGCTCGCGATATCACTTCCCAAATCAATACCGAAACCGTGTTGTCGAAGGCACGCCTTTCGTCTACTACAGAGGGGTTCGCAGGAGCAGCGGAAGAAGAGGTATTCCCGAGTATTTCGGCTCGGGATTCGTCGGCGCGGTTTGGCCCGATCCCAGCCAGCCAGACGATACGCCGGCGCGCAATCGCCGCTGGTACTGCGCAATCGAAGGCTACTCACAATTTCCGAGCCCTGTGGCCGCGAAGAAGGGACAGCAAACGTACGAGGCCATCTCAAGCCCCCTGGGTTGGCGGACGGCGGTTCGCCCTATCTCCTCCGCAAGTCTCGAGCAGATACTTATCGCTGGCCGAAGCGTGACGCCCGAAGCTCATCGGCGTCTTGCATCTGTAACTGGCTCCCAAGCAACCGTCTGTGATCCCTTTGAGCTCCTCGTAGAACATCCCCCGTCGGCCCCCGGAACCACCAACTCACGACACCGCCCTCATCCTTCGCGGGACCTAAAGAGAATTGGAGACTGGGCGGAAGAATTCGTCTACCGCTGGCTATGCGAGACTTTGAAAGAAGAAGAGCGCGAAAGTGTCGATTGGGTGGCGCAGCGTGGCGAGACGCCCGGATGGGACATTGCTTACACGATGGCGAATTCCATTAAGGTTGTAGTCGAAGTGAAGGCCACGACCGCAACCCGCTTCTCGGTGGTCGAAATCACGCGGAAGGAATGGCTGGCCGCTGGGCGCTTTCGGGAGAATTTCGTGCTTGCACTCGTAACCCGCGCAGGCTCCGATGAGCCTCGCATAGCCCTTATGACGAACCCAGTCGAATTGGCAGATCACGGAAGGATTTCTATCGAGCCAACTAGCTATCGCCTTATCTCGCGCAGTGGCTCGCGGGAGGCCTCGTAGCGTCGCACCGGCTACACACAGCTAGAAGAGCGCCTAGAATTCGTTCGCTCGCCACCCAATTGAGGATTGGCATGCGGCAAAACGAGAGGGAGCAACATGTCCTCACCGACTGAAGACCTTCGAACTGACCTTTGGAGACGTGTCTTCGCTGGTACACCGGCTCCTGACGAAGATCCTGAGTACGCAAGTCGCCTATTTGAGTCCGACGTCATTCGCGGCGAAGGCTCAGTGGATTCGGTGTCCGAAATTGTCCGACAGATCGTCGCAAAGACTGGCGAAACGGTCGAGGAGGACGACGTATCTGACTACCTCGACCAGGAAAAACTAACTCCCCTCTTCTACGAGGCGCTTATCGCCTATGTCGAGAATCTCGACGCCTCCACCGGGGCAAACTCAGACGAGGAGTTAGACGACGCCGACGAGGAAGAAACCACTGACTCCTTCAGCCCGGTAAATGCCGACGCGAAGATGGTGACGGTCGATCATCTCTTCAATCTCATTGAGACGGATCAGCTCGACCTAACTCCGCCCTGGCAAAGAACAATCGTTTGGAGCCCAGCGAGGCAGCGCAAGCTCATCGAGTCGATTCTTCTTGGAATCCCCATTCCGAGCATCATTCTGCACCACATAAACGCAGGGCAGCTGGGGAAGGAACGGTACGCGATTATCGATGGAAAGCAGAGGCTCACTTCGATCCACCGGTTTCTGAGAAACGAATTCCGGCTCCCTCCCTTTCCCGTTGGCCCCACTCATCCCCTCTACCCCTGTCGCGGGAAGTGGTACTCGAATCCGGAGAAGCCCGCTTCGCGATCCTTAGAGGCTCCCTACCGCAGCCGCATCACTGGGACGCAGCTGCCAGTGCTTCTATTTCGAGATGTCGCGGAAGGCCGCCTGCGGCAGATATTCAAGCTCTACAACGTAACGTCAACTCGGCTGAATGCGGCCGAAGTACGCAACGCCGTCTATCAAGACAACCCGCTGCATCAGATGCTCTTTGTTCTATCGGGGGAGGGTGGCGACCATCAGCTTCTTCCATACATCCCCAAGGATGAGCAGCTTGAGTTTCGGTCAAGGCTTCAGAATGTCCTTCCTTCGCTGAAACGGTACGCCGCCCTCGATTTCTTGAGTCGCTACCTCGGATACTCCAGAGCTGTTGTCGGCACAAAGCCGTACTTCCGCCCTACAAGCACAAGCACCGCCATCGACCGTTACTTCGACCAAATCGAGACGGAAGCCGAGTCGCCCGAGGATGTGGCAAGAGAAATAATTGAAGTGTTCAACGGCGCCAGCCACTACTTCAATCTGAAGAAGGACGGCAAGGACTGGCACCTCGCTTTCTATCCTCACGCGGACAAGCCCAAACGCCCTTTCGAGGCGCTACAGGCGATCACCAGCATGGTATGCACCCGCCTTCTTCTACGGGTTGACGCCCTCGGCGCGGCAGATCAGACACAAATCGAGTCAGCAGTCCGGCAGTCAATCTTGGCGGTGGAATATCCGGACAAGCAACAGCGCTCTACGATCTGGGACTTCCAAGCTAGTCGATTTCTTGAGCTCGCAAGTTCGATGAACTTGAATCTCAAAGAGTTCGACGGAGGAGCATTCCTCGAATTTGGAGAACGAATGCGCCAAGCAAGGTTGCCAGCTGAAGCCACATCAGGCGAGGCGTGAAAGTCGTTCAAATTGAGCCGATCGGCGCACAACCTCGGACCGGCGACTCATTGGCGCCGACCTGGCGGCGCCAATATCGCAGCTCCCTAGCCGCGCCGGGAAGGTTGTCTCCCGCAGCCATAGAGGAGATTGACCGCGTTGCCAACGCCATCGCAGCTCGCTTGCCCGATCCCCGGCAGCCCGGAGGGGGCATGGTGGGCGCACTGGTCGGAGCCGTCCAGTCCGGCAAAACCGGAGCTCTCGGCGCGATTGCAGCAACCGCGCTCGATCTCGGATATCGCGTCGTTGTCGTCCTTTCAGGTCTCAAAGATGACCTCCGAATGCAGACCGCAAGACGATTGAACCGGGATCTTCTCCAGCGTGGCGACCCTGTATACAGATGGACAAATGGCGAGTGGCAAGCACTCAGCCCGTCGGCGTATGACCACCCAGAGGGTGAGGGCTTCCATGGTGAGCTCCAGAGCTGCTGGAGCCCACACTACCTGGACGACGCCAATCAAGACGGTGCGTTTCGTTCGCAGGTCGCGCGAGAACTCGAGGCAGGAAACGCCGTTCTCGTCACTGTAAAGAAGAACCGGAAGTCGCTCGAAGTACTTCACCAGGCTCTCGAGAATGCCAGGCGCCTGCTGGGTGTTCAATGCGTTCCGTTGCTCGTCCTGGACGATGAATGCGACGAAGCCTCTATTGCAGCAGGCTCTGAGCGACCCACGCCTAGGAGCGTTCAACGACTCGTAGCAGGGCCAGCCGATCAGACCTCTGCCTATGTTGGTGTGACGGCCACAATCGCCGCAAACATCTTGCAAGACACCGAGGATCCGCTATTCCCGAGAGACTTCATCGAGGTGATGAAGACCGCCTCAGATGAGGATACCGCTCTAACCTTCTACGAGGGCGAACCCGATCGTCGCTATTCGGGAGGAACGGTCTTCTACGAGTTCTTCAATCGACTCGGAGTCGAGAACTACCTCGTTGCTGCGTCGATTGGCGACGATGAGCTTGCTCAACGGGATCCGAACTGGTCCGCGCTTTCAGAGGCCCTAGTTGCCTACTTTGTGTCGGGCGCGATTCGCATCTCACTTCAGCCTGGGCGATCGCCGCTCGACGCGGCGCTCTTGACCCGCCCGCACAGCATGCTGATTCATACGGCAGCTGCGTTGGAAGATCATCGCCAAGTCTGCGGAGAGGTGATCAAACTTATCTCCCGTCACGCAAGAAGGGAGGCGCCACCCCCGCTCGATTTCATGCGACTTCCTCCCGAAGAGCGAATTAACCCAGCGGACCTCGCGGAATGGGTAAGAGTCGAGCCGGATCGCTGGCAGAACTGGCACAATGCCTTTCAGGAATCTCACAATGTCCTGGAGATGGCACTCCCGGGGAGATTGCCCTTCGAGATGCCAAGCTGGGAAAGCACTCAGGCTTCGCTCGCAACGGTATTCCAGGCCACCAAGCTCAGAGTAGTCAACTCCGATGACTCAGCCGATCCGCCGTTGGACTTTTCCCGACCCACCAGCAGCGGGGAGCCTTCGCTGCCCTCGGATGTCTTCAGCATCATCATCGGAGGCAATCGGCTCTCGCGGGGCTTGACGATCGAGGATCTCTGCATTTCATACTTCACTCGAATGAGTAGCACGTGGGCCGAGGACGTGACACAGCAGCGCGAACGCTGGTTTGGCTATCGCGGCCCACACCTCGAGTTCTGCCGAGTGTTTGTTCACGAGGGCGCGCGGCTGCGGTTGGCTCACTTCCACCAACACGACGTGGATCTACGCACGCAATTCGCTTGGAGCCTGCGTCGGGGCCATACCCCTCTCGATACCGCTTACCGAATGCTTTGCCTTCCTGACAGCGTTCCGACGACAAAGGCTCTTCGCGGTCGTCGCTCGAGACTCCAGATGTCGGGGCGGCGAATGTTCTCCTCGAGACTTCAGATGGGAAATTCCGATCTTGAGCGCGAGGCAGCCGAACACAATCTGCAAGCCGCGGTCAACTTGTACTCCAAAGTTAGGGAGCGCGGTACAGCGCGCCTTTCAGAATCTGGTCATACTCTCGGCTTCGTGCTCAATGAGATGCCTTCCTCAACCGTTATCAACTATCTAGAACAACAGATCTATACCTTCCACAATCCAGACCCCGAGCGCGGCAATGCAAAGCTGCTCGGCGAATTCCACAGGCCTCCTGTGGACGGCTTTCCGCCGAGATCCACGCTTCCCGCTGACAGCTGTCCCTTCTTACTAGCTGCCTACTTGCGGTACTGGAGAAGCGCCTTCGAGCGAACAGAACTCGGAGAATCAGCAGCTTTCAAGGGCCCTGATGGAATTACCCCGTGGGAGCCTTGCCCGCCCCCCGTATTCAACATCGCATTTCGTCTTGGCACTATGCCTACAGAGACAGGTGATCTATTTCACGGAGCGCCCCTACTGAACCGAAAGATCTCTTCAGACGGGAACATCGAAGGACGCTGGGGTGGTCACGGAGCGACAAAGGCCTACTTTGGCGATGAGTGGCTCGACATTGATCCTCCAACTGGCGATAGGACGCAGCCGCGCACTTCGGGCCTGCCAGGCCTGCTGCTTGTTCATGTGGCGCACAGAGATGCCCGAGGAAGGGATGGGACCGGCTCAAACTACCTTCTTCACAGACCATTCGTGGGCATTGTTGTTCCCGAAGGCGGGCCAGCCTTCGACTTCGTGCTTGCTGATCCCGCCAACTAGCGAGCGGCCTTGAAATGAACAAGACCATCGAAGACCTCGTACTGCAGCTTGGCTCGCTCTCCCCGGCACAAGGGGAGAGACGAGCCGCTGTTTCGCTCTATGGAGACCGCGTGTACCTCGCCCGTGCACCGCTCGGTGATTTCGAGATGTTCTTTCGCGGTAGTCAGAGTCTCTTTGGCGCTCTCCCTCCGAGTAGGAACATCTCCTGGGGCGTCTATCGTGTATCTGATCAAAATGAGCCCCTACCCGCCCTTGTCGTGAAATCAGCATCATCTGACGACGGCCGCCGCCTTATGGCGCATGTCGCGTATGAGGTGACAAGGGTGCTTCAGGATGAAGCCCTCTCGAATCAGCAGCTCGTAGGGCGGCTCTTCCCTTTCTTCCGGCTCCTCCAACAGAACGAGATCCTCGGCCCACAGGAGCAGATTGGCTTGGTTGGCGAACTCCAGTTCCTGCTCGAGGCTCTGTCACAGGTGCCTGACAACACAGAGTCGCAGGCGGCCATTCTCGCTAGCTGGTGCGGGCCGATGGGGGCACGTCGCGACTTCCTGAGGGCCAACACTGCCTTTGAGGTGAAAGCATCCTCGAGCGGCGTAAGACATCGGGTCTCGATGGAGCAACTCCTCACAGCCGATTGTGAGAATGCTCTATTTCTCGTCTCACTACGAGTTGTTCGAGACCACAGCGCGAACGTCAAGCTCCCTCACAAGGTCGATCAGATTCGGGGAATCTTGATGAACGAACGGCTAGTCGAGGAGTTTCTGGAGCGATTGAGTCTGTATTCCTCAGGGCGAGGCTATCTTGAGTCCGAGCGGCACTCGTACCTGTTGGAGCCGGGCTTCTTCATTGAACCATCAAAGCTTTACCGAATCGACGAAACATGCGAGATCCTCCGACCAGGCAGCTTTGTTGGAGGAGACCCGCCTGCAGCGGTTCAGGAGATTTCCTATTCGATTGACCTAACATCATTCGCGCCTCTGCCGCAACCTGCGAAAGCTAGCGCTATTTGTCAGCTTCTTGCTTCATAGCCCTTGCAGCTCATTTGGCCAAGAACGCCGCGGGATCGAGCAACGACACTCCTACCCTCGCCTCCCCGGCTTCCGGTGAGCATGCACCTTTATCCAGAAGCCCCGCCGCGTTCTGACCAGCACGGCAGAGGCAAGATAGGTCTCGGCGGTGACCCTCGTCTCACCCTTGTCGCACCTCATCGGATTCCCCTTCTTTGAGGTTTCGATCGTGCCGAGACCAAGGTAAACGCCATTGACGACGATCCGTGTCGCAAATCCGTCTGGAAGCGGCATGTGGCTGGCTTCCCACGAGTAGTAGGGGTTGCCCGACTTACTCAACGCCTCCTCGCCGAACGCCTCGAACTTCTCTTCCTCTCGACCGATCCAGCCGTTGGCCTCCAAGAATTCGGGGCCGAGATCTCCAAAGCGGAGACCAGCTCCTGTTGGTCCTGCCAGCTCGATACGAAGGGCTCCGTTCCCACCCACTCAAGACCTCCAGCTCGGCAATTCTCTCGATTTCTAGGGTGCCAAGATAATAGGCGAAGCTGCCTGGCTTCGAGACGCCCCCGAACCTTCTCACGAACTCCCGCCGTTCAGTCAAATCGATTGGACGCGAGCACTCTGGAATTGCGGCCATCGAACCGACCGAAATCGGGCAAGTTAAAGGATGTGGACACCATCCGAACTCCAGCAGCACTCCAATCGCTGATCCAAGCTCTAGAATCACCCTGATGCTTCGAACCATAAGCCTGTTCACGGGCGCGGGCGGGCTTGACCTTGGGCTCCACGCCGCAGGATTTCAGAATGTGGTAGCGGTGGAGAGTGATCCTGCAGCTGTCCGCACGCTCTCCTCCGGAAGCAATCGACGCTTCTGGCGTGCCATTCTCTCGACTGACGTACACGACCTGATCTCCCGAACCAAGACGGGCAAAGCCCAGTCGGCCTCCAAGATCCTTGAGGCTGGAGGCTTACGGCCAGGGCAAGCCGACCTCCTAGTTGCCGGTCCACCGTGCCAGCCGTTCTCTAAATCTGGCTTCTGGGCAACAAATGGGGCTCGCCGCTTGTTGGACCCTCGCGCAGCGACACTCGATGCATTTCTGGATGTTCTTGCACTGTCTCGGCCGCGAGCGTTCCTTCTGGAGAACGTGCCCGGAATCTCGTTCTCAGATAAGGACGATGGGCTCTTGTATCTGAAGTCGAAGGTGAAAGGCCTGGGTTACAGCTTCTATCCAGACAAGTTGAACGCGGCCGGATTTGGTGTACCTCAGACTCGAGAGCGGGTCTTTGTAGTGGGCTGCGCCGATCTGGACCTGACCTTCAATTTCCCTGCGCCAACGCACGCCCTGCCCAAGAAGGAGAATCTCGCGCAAGGCGCTATTCCATTCTCGGAGATCCCAGAGGACCCCGAGGGGCTACAACGGCCTCTTACGGCATGGGATGCGATAGGGCATCTTGAAGAAGAAGGCGACGCCGCGCTTGAGCTGAGAGGTAAGTGGCGTTGCGTGCTGCCGACCATCCCCGAAGGCGCAAACTACTTGTGGCATACGCATAGGGGAGGAGGAATTCCGATCTGGGGCTGGCGCACGCGCTATTGGTCGATGCTCCTGAAGCTGGCGAAATGCAGGCCTTCCTGGACGCTCACGGCGCAGCCTGGCCCTGCTATCGGTCCTTTTCACTGGCTCAATAGGCGCCTTTCACGTCGAGAGATGGCTGCCATCCAGACATTCCCCGAGGACTATGAGATTACAGGCTCGAACCGGGAGGCTCAGGTCCAGCTGGGCAACGCTGTTCCTTCTGCTCTCGCGGAGGCCATCGGCTTACAGATCAAATCCAATTTCTTTCAGGACGAGGGTGCCGACTCCAGCTGCCTTTCCCTCTTGCCAAGACGTCATTCTGACCTGCCGCCCCCTGAAAAGCACCACCTCCCAGAGACCCTGCCGCCGCACATTCGCCGGCTGGCGAGAAGAAGGAAGAGTGACCACCCGGGAGTCGGGCGAGGCCCGGGAGCAAGGAAGGCTCGCAATACCTTATGAATTTTCGAGCGTCGTTCTGACGTGTTCCCCGAAAGCTTAGCCAGTTTCGGCCTCCAAAGTTAGGCTAGGAAGAGGAAGCCTTAGGGATGAAGAAGTCGCGGTTTTCGGAGACGGAGATCGTCTACGCGATCAAGCAGGTGGGGGTGTGGATTCCAGTGCTAGAGGTGGCGCGCAAGTACGGGGTCACGGCCAACACGATCTACGCGCTACGGCGGTTTGACAGCCGGTGAGCTGGCTCGCTTGAAGCAGCTCGAAGAGGAGAACCGGAAGCTTAAGCAGATGGTGGCGGAGCTCCCGCTCGACAAGCAGATGCTCCAGGAGGTGTTACGAAAGGACTCTGAGGCCCGTCGAGCGTCGCGAGCACGTGGGGGAAATGCGGGACCTTCACGAAGTCAGTGAGCAACGCGCGTGCCGGGCCCTGGGGTTCGCGCGGAGCACGCACCGCTACCAGAGCGCTCGAGATCCCGCGGTCGAACTACGAGCACGTCTTCGAGAGTAGACAACGGCCCGGAGTGCACCAGCAAGACCCTCGACCGATGGGCTGCCGATCTCGGCATCGAGCTTCGCTTCATTCGCCCCGGCAAGCCAGTCGAGAACTGCTTCATCGAGAGCTTCAACGGCACGCTGCGGCGGGATTGCCTCAACGCCAACGGGTTCGATTCGCTGGCTGAGGCCCGGCTGCGCATCGAAGCCTGGCGGCGCGAGTACAACTACGATCGGCCGCACACGAGCCTGGGAGGGCTCGCGCCGGCGGAGTTTGCAGCTCTCCGGTCGCCTACGGCTCCCTCCGAACTGCAAACTCCGAGAAGCCAGGTCCAGTGAGATCATTCAACCCGGACTAACGCTGTCAGTGGACCGACATAGGGGAAGGGCGCAGGGTGGCCAACCCCCATCGCATGCTTTCGACGTGTTTCCGGCCAGCCTGGAAGCGGGTCAGGAACTCACTTTAAATTATTGCAAACATGGTGCGCCCGACAGGATTCGAACCTGTGACCTACAGCTCCGGAGGCTGTCGCTCTATCCAGCTGAGCTACGGGCGCCTCGATTCCTTCAAAGAGAGGCAGATGGGGTGAGCGAAGGGGATCGAACCCTCAACCACCGGAGCCACAGTCCGGTGCTCTACCGATTGAGCTACGCTCACCACACGTTCGGTCGAAATTGGCCTGCCTGGAGGGACTCGAACCCCCGACCCGCGGCTTAGAAGGCCGCCGCTCTATCCAACTGAGCTACAGGCAGCCTCGAATTCCTCGTCCGTCCGTCGGCTTCCGACGTCCGTCCCCGGGCGCGGCCTCGGATTCGGGACATCGGGGCGCCCAGATTTGAACTGGGGACCCCCTGCGCCCAAGGCAGGTGCGCTACCAGGCTGCGCTACGCCCCGACCGAACGGGGAGTCTACGGTCCGCTCCGCGGGGGTGTCAACGAACGCTCAGCCCGCCACGTCCTCGCCGCCGTCGACGTGGAGCACGCAGCCGGTGAGCCAACGCGTGCCCGGACGCGACAGCTCCACCAGGCAGCGCGCCACGTCCTCGGGCGTGGTGAGGCGGCCGGCCGGATTGCGCGCCTGGGCGCTCTCGACGATCACGTCGTTGCCCGGGATCTTGCGCAGCGCCGGCGTGTCGGTGACCCCCGCCTTGATGGCCAGCGCGGTGATCCCCGCCGGCGCGAGCTCGAAGGCGAGCTGACGGATGTGCGACTCGAGCGCCGACTTGGCGGCCGAGACCGCGCCGTAGCTCTTCCAGACGATGCGGTCGCCCGCCGAGGTCATCGCGTAGACGTGCGAGCCCTCGACCAGCAGGCCGGCGCGCACCAGCTCCTGCGTCCAATAGACGAGCGAGTGGGCCATGACGTCGAGCGTCATCTCCATCTGCTGGACCGAGAGGGCCTCCTTCTCGCTCGCCGCGATGAACGGCTTGAGGGCGCCGAAGGCGAGCGAGTGGAGGAGCACGCCGACCGGCCGGCCCCCGGCCAGCCGGGTCATCTCGGCGACCAACTCCTTGCGCTTGTCCTGATCGGCGGCGTTAGCGTTGAAGAAGTGCGCCGCCCGGCCCCGCGCGGCGATCTTCGACTTGATCTCCTCGACGTGCTCGAGCCCCGCCTTGCGGTCGAGGTGGACGCCGAAGATGTCCCAACCCTGGGCCGCGAACTCGAGCGCCGCGGCTTCGCCGAAGCCGCTCGAAGCTCCGAGGATGAGTGCCCAGCGGCTTGCCGAATCGTTCACCTGCGTCCTCCTTGACGAGATCCCCTGGCGGGAAAACCTTGATTCTAGGCGAAGAAGACCGGCGTGCGGCTCGGCGGCGCTTCGGTGAGCTCGACCAGGCCACCCGCTCCGGTTCGCATCTTGCCGCCGCCCAGGTCGAGCAGCGCCAGGTTCCGCCCCAGCCGCTTGGCCGTGTAGAGCGCGCCGTCGGCGAGCTCCAGCAGCTCCTCGGCGGTGGGCACCGGCAGCTCCGGGTAGGCCGCCACGCCGAAGCTCATCGAGATCTCGAGCCGTGCGCCGCCGGCCTCGAGATCGAGCTCTTCGATGCGGCGGCGCAAGCGCTCGGCGATCTCGAGCGCCGCGGCGCCCGAGGTCTGTTCGAAGATGAGCACGAACTCCTCGCCGCCGAAGCGTCCACAGAAGTCCCGTTCGCGGTTGGGAGCCATCAGCGTCCGCGCCACCGCGACGAGCGCCTGGTCGCCGACCGCGTGCCCGTGGGTGTCGTTGATGCGCTTGAAGTGGTCGAGGTCGGCGATCACCAGCGCCAACGGCCAACCCTCGCCACTCGCGGTCGCGAACGCTTCGGAGAGACGGCGCTCGAGCGCGCGCCGGGTACCGGCGCCGGTCAGCCGGTCGATCGTCGCCTCGCGGTCGAGGAGCGCGCCGCGCACCGAGGCGGCCATTTGCGGGAGGAGCGCCGCCAGCGAGGCCTCCGCCGTCGGATCGAGGCGCCGCGGATCGCACCAGAGCAAGAGCTCGGCGCCACGGTCTCCCGCGGCCAGCAGCTCGCGATCGAGGAGCCGCCAGGGCTCCCGCCGATGGAACCCCGGCAGCGCGGGGGGATAGGGAGGCGGATCGGGCTCACCGGCCCGCGGCTCGACGTCGCCGTCGCACCAGAAGCTCACCCGCCCCGAGTCGGGGCTCTCGAGGCGCAGCGCCGCATAGGAGAACGGGAGCATGCCCGCGCATTCCTCGAAGATGCGGCGGGCGAGCCGTTCGAGCTCGGGGCTTTCGCTGGCCAGCGAAGCGCCGGCCCGCGAGACCCGCTCCGCCTCCGCCAGGTTGCGCCCGGCGGCCGCCGCGCGGATCTCCTGACGCGCCGCTTCGAGAGCCAGCAGGCTCGCGCCGGCGGCGACTGCCCAGCCCAACTCCCATCCCGCCAGCCGGCCGACCGCCACCGCCAACGCGCCCAGGGCGAAGCCCGGCAGCTCCCAGACGAGCGGCGCCAAGGCCGGGCCGAGCTGCCGCGCCGGCTCGTCGCGCAGCAGCCGGCGGGTTCCGACTCTCGAAGAGCGCCATCGGGGCCAGAAAGGCCATCCCGGCGACGAGCGTCGAAGCCGAGAAGAGCCACCCGTCGCGCGGTGAAAGGCCCGTCGTCAGTGCCCGCCAGGTCGCCGCCGCGGCGAGCGCGCCGAGACCGACCAGGGCCGCCTGAGCGACCACCCGCGGCGTCCCGCGGCGTTCGGGAAGGGGCGCTTCACGGCGCCGTTCGAGGGCCCGGCGGAGCTCTTCCGCCGCCAGCGCCGCGACGCTCGCCACGAGGGCCGTCGCCGCGGCGCCGATCTGCTCCGCCGCCACCGGCAGGGCCAGGGTACCCAGGCCCAAGGCAGCGGTCCGGGTCGGGCGGTGAAGCGCCGCGAGCGTCGCCGCCAGGCAAGCGGCGAGGAGGGTCAGAGGACGCTCCAGGATCTGCCGGAAGCCCCCCGCTCCGAGCAGTGCCAGGATCGCCAGGACCAGAGCCAGGATCGCGGCGGGCAGCAGCCAGAGGCCACGCTCCAGATTGGCCTTCATCCGGCGCTCCCGGGAGCGGGGCCATTCGCTCCCGCGCATTCGCGACCGATCGAGGAGGACAAGTCGGAGAATTCTAGCCCGGTCCCCGGCTCTCGGGCGTCGGGCGGCGTAGCGCTCCGCCCCGGGGCCCGCCCGCAGCGCGTAGAATGACCGGGTGCGACGCTTTCGACCGATCCATGCCGTCCTTCTGGTGCTCGGCGTCCTGGCTCTCGGCCTGGCCGCGGACCGGGCGCTGTCGGGCAACTCGAACCACTACCGCCTCGTCGAGGCCAACCCCCAAGGCGACGTGGTCATCGACGTCTCGACCTTCAAGCCGGACGAGGTGCGCTTCTATCGCTACCTGAACGCGGGTAACCAGGAGGTGCGTTTCCTGGTGGCACGCGACGAGAACGGCGCCATGCAGGTCGCTTTCGACGCCTCCGACAACGAGTACAAGCTCAAGCGCGGCTTCCACGCCGACAACGGCTGGATCGTGAACAACAAGTGCGGCATCACGGTCAAGCTCTCGGAGATCAACGAGCACCCGAGCGGCTGCACGCCGATTCCGGTCCCCTTCCACGTCGACGGCTCCAAGGTCGTGCTCGCCCAGGCCGATGTGCTCGAAGGCTGGCGCTACTTCAGGTGAACGTCCGTCCGGACGCGGCCGGACGCGGCTTGGGGGCGGCGACGGGCCTGTCATAGACTCGGAAGGTTCAGGAGGAACCTCGGCTAGTCATGCCATCTGTTGAGCTGGTGCTGTATCAGGAAGAATTTCAGCGCCTCGACCATGCGCTCAAGAAGCTGCGCCTCGACGCCAACGCGCGGGCCATCTTCCTGATCGACCGCACCGGCCAGCAGATCGCGGCCGCCGGCGAGATCGAGCAGTTCGACACCACCAGCCTGGCTTCGCTCACCGCCGGCAACGTGGCCGCCACCGACGGCCTCGCCAAGCTGATCGGCGAGCGCGAGTTCTCGGTGCTCTTCCATGAAGGCGTCCGCGACCACATCCACATCTCGATCGTCGCCAAGCGGGCCATCCTGCTGGTGATCTTCGACGAGCGCTCGTCGCTCGGCCTGGTCCGCCTGCGGGTCAAGCGCGCCGGCCAAGAGTTGGAGCTGGTCTTCGAGGAGATGCAACGCAAGAGCGAGAAGAGCGCCGATATCGCGGCGCCTTCGAGTCCCTTCGCGGAGATCACCGACGAGGACATCGACGCGCTGTTCTCCGAATAACGGACGCACGGCACGCCCTCCGCCGGTCATGACGTTCATCAACTACGCGACCCGCGAGATCAACTGCAAGATCGTCTACTACGGCCCCGGGCTGGGCGGCAAGACGACCAACCTGCAGTACATCTACAACAAGACCTCGCCCGAATCGAAGGGCAAGATGATCTCCCTCGCCACCGAGGCCGACCGCACCCTCTTCTTCGACTTCCTGCCGCTCGACCTCGGTACCATCCGAGGATTCACCACCCGCTTCCATCTCTACACCGTGCCCGGTCAGGTCTTCTACGACGCCAGCCGCAAGCTCATCCTCAAGGGCGTCGATGGCGTGGTCTTCGTGGCCGACAGCCAGGAAGAGCGCATGGAAGCCAACATCGAGTCGATCCGGAACCTCGAAGAAAACCTGCGCGAGCACGGTTTCGACCTCTCGACGATTCCCTACGCGTTGCAGTTCAACAAGCGCGACCTGCCCAACGTGATGGCGGTCGAGGAGCTTTACCGGGTTCTGAACTTCAAGCGCGAGCCGACCTTCGAGGCCATCGCCACCACCGGGATCGGCGTCACCGACACGCTGAAGGCCGTGGCCAAGCAGGTGCTGGTCGAGCTGCGAAACAAATGAACGAGAGCGCGGGCGCCGAGATCGCGTCGCGCACCGGGATGCGCGTCGCGGCGCTCGGCGGGGGCACCGGGCTCGCCGCCCTGCTGCGCGGTCTCAAACGCCGGCTCGGACGCGGCATCGCTGAGCTTTCCGGGATCGTCGCGGTCACCGACGACGGGGGCTCCTCGGGGCGGCTGCGCCGGGACCTCGGCCTGCTGCCGCCGGGCGACATCCGGAACTGCCTGGCGGCCCTGGCCGACGACACGGATCTGCTGACCCGGCTCTTCCAATTCCGCTTCGAGGCCGGCGAGGGGCTCTCCGGGCACAGCTTCGGGAACCTCTTCTTGGCGGCCCTGACCGAGCTCACCGGCGATTTTCCACAAGCCATCCTCACCGCGGAGCGGGTGCTCTCGGTGCGCGGCCGCATCCTGCCGGCCACCCTCGCCTCGGTCCACCTGCGTGGCCACGCCGTCTCGGGCCGCGTCTACGAGGGCGAGTCGCTGATCGGCCGCTCGCACGAAAAACTGAGCCGCATCGAGCTCGTTCCGGCGACGCCGCCGGCCTATCCTCCGGCGCTCGCCGCGATCGCCCGCGCCGACCTGGTGTTGCTCGGCCCCGGATCGCTCTTCACCTCGATCCTGCCCAACCTGCTGATCCCCGGATTCGCCGCCGCCCTGCGCTCGACGCGCGCGCCGGTCGTGCTGGTGCTCAATCTGATGACTCAACCGGGCGAAACCGACGACCTGACGGGTCTCGATCATCTCGCGGCGCTCGAGAGCCACCTGGGCCGCGGTCTGATCAACGCGGTGCTGGTGCATTCCGGGGGCTTCGACGAGGCGCGGTTGGCCCCCTACCGAGCCGAGGGAGCGCTCCCGGTGGCGATCGATCCCGGGGCTCTGGCGGCACACGGGGTGCGGCTCGTCGAGGCCGATCTGGCCGCCCCCGACGGCCTGGTGCGCCACGACCCCGATCGGCTGGCCGCCTGCATCGTCGAGCCGCTGCGGCAGGCTCTCGCGGCGCCGGCCTCGGCCTGATTCCGTCCTTTCGCTAGACTTCGGCTTCCGGCCGGCGCTCCATGCGCCGGCCCGCGTCCCGATGCCCTCCACCACGCCACCGCCCGCCGGCTCGCGGCCGCGCGTCGCCGTGATCCTCGCGGCCGGCAAGGGCACCCGCATGAAGTCGGATCGACCCAAGGTGCTGCACGAGGCGGGCGGGCGCCCGTTGCTCGGCTGGGTATTGGCGCGCGCCCGGGAGGCGGGCTGCGCCCGGATCCTGGTGGTCGTCGGACATGGAGCCGACGAGGTGCGCGCCGCCTTCGCCGCGGCGGACGACGTCGTCTGGATCGAACAGCACCAACAGCTCGGCACCGGCCACGCGCTGCTCCAGGCGGCCTCCGCGGTGGCCGAGGATTGTCTCTTGCTCGTCCTCTCGGGCGACGTGCCGCTGATTCGCGCCGCGACGCTCGAGCGCCTGGCCGCCGCCGCGGAAGCGGGCTGGGGCGCCATGGCGGTGGCCCGGCTCGCCGAGCCCGGCGCGCTCGGCCGGGTGATCGACGACGGCAACGGGGCGCTTCGACGCATCGTCGAGGCGCGCGACGCCACCGCCGACGAACTGGCGATTCCATCGGTCAACGCGGGCGTCTACGCGCTGCCTTCCCCGGCGATCTTCGACGACTTGCGTCGCCTCGCGCCCGACAACGCCCAGGGAGAGCTCTACCTCACCGACGCGGTCAGCGCCGCGGCCCACGACCGTCGCCGGGTGGCCCTGGTCGAGCTCGCCGATCCCGCCGAAGCGTTGGGCGTCAACGATCGAATCGAGCTCGCCGAGGCGCACCGCCGCTTGGTCGAGCGCCGGATTCGCGAGCTGGCGCTCGCCGGCGTCACCTTTCTCGATCCGGCGACCAGCGTCGTCGAAGCGGAAGTCGAGATCGGACCCGACACGGTCGTCCATCCGGGCGTCTCGCTGCTCGGCACGACGCGGATCGGCCGCGGCGTCACCCTCCACGCCGGAGCCTGGCTGCGCGACAGCTCGGTCGCCGATGGCGCCACGCTCGAGCCCTACACGGTCGCCGACCGCGCCCGGATCGGCGAGGCCTGCCGGGTTGGCCCGTTCGCCCGCTTGCGTCCTGGCGCGGTCCTCGAGCGGGCGGCTCGGATCGGCAACTTCGTCGAGATCAAGAACGCCACCCTCGGCGCCGGCGCCAAGGCGAATCACCTCGCCTACGTGGGCGACGCCACGGTCGGGGAGGGCGCCAACATCGGCGCCGGCGCGGTGACCTGCAACTACGACGGCGTCGCCAAGCACCGCACCGAGATCGGAGCCCGCGCCTTCGTCGGCTCCGACACGATGCTCGTCGCCCCGGTGCGGGTCGGTGACGACGCCACCACCGGCGCCGGCTCGGTGATCACCCAGGACGTGCCCGACGGCGCGCTGGCCGTCGAGCG
This sequence comes from Thermoanaerobaculia bacterium, assembly GCA_963712855.1. GTDB lineage: Bacteria > Acidobacteriota > Thermoanaerobaculia > Multivoradales > JAGPDF01 > JACTMI01. The sequence continues at coordinate 1,635,496 of CAVQJN010000001.1, read as the reverse complement.
GGGGCGCCAGCGCAACGTCCCCGGTTGGGCGCGGCGCAAACGCGATCGGCGAAAGGACTGAACCGCCATGTGCGGCATCGTCGGTTACGTCGGACCGCGCGAGGTCGTGCCATTGCTCGTCGACGGCTTGAAGCGGCTCGAATATCGCGGCTACGACTCGGCCGGCGTGGCGGTGGTCGAGAACGGCCACCTGGGGCGCGAACGCGCCGAGGGCAAGCTCGAACGGCTGATCGAGAAGCTCCGCGGACAGCCGCTGCACGGCCGCTACGGGGTGGCGCATACCCGCTGGGCGACCCATGGCAAGCCGAGCGAGCGCAACGCGCACCCGGTCATCGACGCGCGCGGCCGCATCGCGATCATCCACAACGGGATCATCGAGAACTTCCTCGCCATCAAACGGCGACTCGTCGCCGCCGGTTGGAGCTTCGCGACCGACACCGACACGGAAGTCATTGCGAATCTGGTGTCGTCCTACTTCGACGGCGACCTGACGGCGGCGGTGCGGCGCGCGGTGCCGGAGCTCGAAGGAATGTACGCCTGCGCCCTGATCGCGACCGGCAGCGCCGAGGACGAGATCGTGGCGGTGCGCCAGGGGACGCCGCTGGTGCTGGGCATCGGCCGGGGCGAACAGTTCCTGGCGTCCGATCCCGCCGCGCTCCTCGCCTACACGCGGGACGTCATCTTCCTCGACAACGGCGACCTGGCGCGACTGACCCGCGACGGCGTCACCGTCTGGGACGGCACCGGCGCGCCGGTCGAGCGTCCCGTGCAGCGGCTCGACTGGGACCCGATCCAGACCGAGAAGGGCGGCTACAAGCACTTCATGGCGAAGGAGATCCACGAGCAGCCGCAAGCGGTCCAGGACACCTTCGCCGGGCGGGTCGACTTCGAGCGGGCCGAGATCGCTTTCGAGACCCTGGAGCTCGCGCCGGACTATGTCGCCTCGCTCTCGCGCATCCAGCTGCTCGCCTGCGGCACGTCCTGGCACGCCGCCCATGTCGGCAAATTCCTGATCGAGGAGATCGCCCGTATCCCGGTGGAGGTCGACTACGCCTCCGAGTATCGCTATCGCGATCCGATCGCGGACGCCTCGGTGCTGGTCGCCGGCATCTCCCAGTCGGGCGAGACGATCGACACGGTCTGGGCGATGGAGGCGGCCAAGGAGCGCGGCGCGCGCCTCATCGCGATCGCCAACGTGCCCAGTTCGCAAGCGACCCGGATCAGCTCCGGGGTGATCTACACGCACGCCGGGCCCGAAATCGGCGTTGCCTCGACGAAGGCCTTCACCACCCAGCTCGCGGCGCTCTATCTGCTGGCGCTCTACCTGCGCCAGCAACAGGGGCGCGCGATTCCCGCCGAGCTGCTGGCCGGCCTCGCGCACGTGCCCCAGGCGATCGCCGAGACGTTGGAGCTCGAGCCGCAGCTCGACGAGCTGGCTCGCGAGCTCGTCAACGCCACCGATTTCCTCTACCTCGGCCGCGGTATCCAATACCCGATCGCCCTCGAGGGAGCGCTCAAGCTGAAGGAGATCTCCTACATCCATGCCGAGGGCTATCCGGCCGGAGAGATGAAGCACGGCCCCATCGCCCTGATCGACGAGACGCTGCCCGTGGTCGCCATCGCGACCGGGCGCCGGGTGTTCGAGAAGGTGAAGAGCAATCTGCAGGAGGTCAAGGCGCGCGACGGCCGCGTCATCGTCGTCACCGACCACGACCCGGCGGAGCTCGACGGCGTGGCCGATCACGTGATCCGGGTGCCGAGTCTCTCCGAACATCTGCAGCCGATCGTCAACGTGGTCCCGCTGCAGTTGCTCGCCTACCAGATCGGCGTGCGGCGCGGCGCCGACGTCGACCAGCCGCGCAACCTCGCCAAGAGCGTCACTGTCGAATAGTCCCCGGGCCGGCGCCTGCTCCGAGAGCAGCCCCCGCCGGTCTCCTCGACTCCCGGCGCTCGGCGCGCTTGCGTCCTCTCCTGCCGGTCGGGGAGACTGCGCAGGATGTCGACCTCCGCCGCACCCGATTTCGATTCCGAACTCAACCCGGAACAGCTCGCCGCGGTGACCCATGGAGAGGGCCCCCAGCTCGTCCTCGCCGGCGCGGGCTCGGGCAAGACCCGGGTCATCACCTATCGCATCGCTTGGCTGGCGCGCGAGCGGGGCGTCGACCCCTCCCGCATCGTCGCCGTGACCTTCACCAACAAGGCCGCCGGCGAGATGCGCGACCGCGTCGAGCGCCTGCTCGCCACCTGGCCGCTGCCCACCTTCGTCGGCACCTTTCACCGTTTCGCGCTGACCCTCCTGCGCCGCTACGGCGACCGCGTCGGGTTGAGCCGCGACTTCGCGATCTTCGACGGTCAGGACCAACGCGGCATCGTGCAGCGGGCGATGGCCGCCGAGGGGGTCTCGGAGAGCTCCTTTCCGCCGCGCGCCATCCTCTCCGCCATCTCGGGCGCCAAGAATCGTCTGCTCACTCCCGACCTCTACGAGCGGTCCGCGCAGGATGTCTTTTCACAACGGGTGGCGCGAGTCTGGCGGCGCTACGACGCCCTCTGCCGCAAGGCCTCGGGGATCGACTTCGACGACATGCTGCTTCTGGCGGTGCGCCTGATCGACGAAGATCCGGCCCTCGCCGAGCGGCTGCGGGAGCGCACCCAGCACCTCCTCGTCGACGAGTTCCAGGACACCAATCAGGCCCAACTGCGTCTGGTCGCCGAGCTCGCGGCGCCGTCGGGCGACCTGACCGCGGTCGGCGACGAGGACCAGGGCATCTACCGTTGGCGGGGCGCCGATCTCGCCAACATCCTCGAGTTCGAGCGCCATTTCCCCGGCGCGGTCGTCCGCAAGCTGGAGCGCAACTACCGCTCCACCGGGACGATCCTCGAAGCCGCCAACGCGGTGGTGTCGAACAACCGCCTGCGGCGCGGCAAGAACCTGTGGACCGAGGCCGGGCGCGGTGAGCCGATCCGTCTCTACCGGAACTCCGACGAGAGCGAGGAGGCGCGGCGCATCACGGAAGAGATCTCGCGCCTTCGCAACGGCCGTCACGAGCTCTCGGACATCGCCATCCTGGTGCGGACCAACGCCCAGACGAGAGCCTTCGAAGACGAATTCTTCAGCGCCCGGATCCCTTACACGCTGGTGGGCGGGGTGCGCTTCTACGAGCGTGCCGAGATCAAGGATCTGGTCGCCTACCTGCGGGTGATCCGTAATCCGCGCGACAGCTTCTCGTTGGCCCGCATCCTCAACCAACCGCCGCGCGGCATCGGCAAGACGACCGCCGCATTGCTCGAAGAGCGCGCCGCGGCGGAGACCGGCGGCGTGCTCTGGGACGTGCTCGAGCTCGACCGTCTGGCCAGCTTCCCGGCCCGCGCGGCCACCGCCTTGCAGGGGTTCCGCGACCTCGTACGCGAGCTTCGCAAGGCCGCCGAAGAGCTGCCGCTGCCAGCCTTGCTCGACGAGCTTCTCGCCCGCACCTCATACGCCGATCTCTACCAGCGTCAGGACGACGAGCATCAGGCGAAGCTCGAGAACTTGCGCGAGTTCCTCTCCGCCGCCCAGAATTTCACCGAATCGCGGGCCTTTGCGGCGACCGACGAGGATCTGCTCACCGCATTCCTGGACCACGTGGCCCTGGTCTCCGATCTCGACAACCTGGAGAGTGGCAGCGGCGTGACGCTGATCACCCTGCACGGCGCCAAGGGCCTCGAGTTCCCGGTCGTCTTTCTGCCCGGCCTCGAGGACGGCCTCCTTCCCCATTTCAACGCTCAGGGCAAGCCGGAGGACCTCGAAGAGGAGCGCCGGCTCTTCTACGTCGGCATGACGCGGAGCGAGCGACTCCTCTACCTGTCGAGCTGCCGGCGGCGCCGCGTGGCCGGGCGCTACCAGGATCAGCGTCCGTCACCCATGCTGGCCGAGATTCCGGAAAACCTGCTCGAAATCGAGGACAGCCCGACCTTCTATGCGCACGAACGGGTACGTCCGATCGACGATTTCTTCGGCCGCGTGGCGAGCGCCACCTATGCCGCCGACGCGCCGGCGCGCGGACCGCGTCGCGGGACCCGGGTACGTCACCCCACGCTCGGCTCCGGCGTCATCCTCGACATCGAAGGAGAGGGCGACGACGCGAAGCTCACCGTGTTCTTCGACCGCGCCGGAAAGAAGCGGTTGGTCGCCCGCTACGCCAGTCTGGAGCTCGCCTGAGCCGGCTCAGCGAGGAGCCTGGGCGAGAAAATCCGCGCGTAACATGGCGTAGAGATAGTTGTCGATACGATGACCTTCGAGCTCGAAGTAGGCCCGCAGCAGTCCCTCGCGGGTGAATCCGAGGCGTTCGAGAACGCTCTGCGAGGCCCGGTTCTCGACCGCGCAACGCGCTTCCAGTCGCTCGATCGCCGTCTGTCCGAAGATCTCCGAAAGCAGCTGCAGGAGTGCGCGCACCATGATGCCGCGCCCTTGATGGAGCGTCGTCAGCGCGTAGCCGACCTCGGCGACGCCGTGCTCCCAGCTCGCCACGGCGAGAGTGACCCAGCCCGCCGGCTCGCCCTCGGCCAGAACGACCCATTGGAATCGGTCGCCGCGTGCCCGGTAGAGATCATGGCCGCGCTGACGTGCGAGATCGGCGCGCAGCTCGCCCACCGAGGCGGCCGACAAGGGTTGGTGGCGGCGCACGCTCGGCTCGCCCCGCCAGCGGTAGAGAAGGCCGGCGTCCTCGGGAAGGGCGGGGCGCAGGGTGACGCGCGGAGACGCCGGGGAGGCGAGGGCGTTCATCTCAATTCGCGAGCAGTCTATTCCTCCTGCCGCGAGACCGCGGAGTCGTGGTAGGACGAGCACGTGGACTCTGGTTCCCCTGCGACCGCGCGGCGAGCCCGCCTGCTTCTGGCCTATATCGGCACGCGCTATGCGGGCTGGCAGCGGCAAGCCAACGCCCGGACCGTGCAGCAGGTGCTCGAAGAGGCGCTCGAGCGCCTGACGGGGCACCCGGCACGCACCGTCGGGGCCGGACGCACCGACGCCGGAGTCCACGCCGAAGGTCAGGTCGTCGCGGTCGATCTCGGCCGCGACTTTTCGCTGTCCGGTCTCGTGCACGGCACCAACCATCACCTGCCCGCCGACATCCGGGTGCGCGCCGCGGTCGCCGCGACCCCGCGCTTCGACCCGCAGCGCGACGCCGTCGCCAAGCACTACCGCTATCGCCTCTCTCTCGTCGCATCCTCGCCCGAGTTCGCGCCCTTCGTCGTCCCGGCGCCGCGCGGACTCGACACCGGGCGCCTCGACGACGCGGCCCGGCTGCTCGTCGGACGCCACGACTTCGCGGCCTTCGCGCTCGCCGGGGGCGCCGCCAGGACCTCCGTTCGACGAATATTCGCCGCCGCCTGGGAACACCGGGGAGAGGAGCTGTGGTTCCTCGTCACCGGCGAGGGCTTCTTGCGCGGCATGGTGCGCAGCTTGGTCGGAACGCTGCTCGAGATCGGTTCCGGACGACGTTCGCTCGCCGAGCTTTCGGCGCTGCTCGAGGGCGCTCCCCGCTCCGCCGCTGGGCCCACCGCCCCGCCCCGGGGCCTCTGCCTGGTGCGCGTCGACTACGCCGTCGGGAAGGGCGAGAGCGACTCCTTCCTGTGGTAGCTTTCGCGCGTTATGGCCGATCGAGGCCCCCTCGCCGAGCCCGGCTCGCCGGAGGCGTCGCTCCTCGCCCGCATCGACCTCGCCCGCCTTCCCGCGCACGTCGCCGTGATCATGGACGGCAACGGTCGCTGGGCGAAGCGGCGTGGCCTGCCGCGCGTCGAGGGCCACCGTGCTGGCGTGGCGGCGGTGCGCGACACCGTGGAGAGCGCGGCCCGTCTCGGCCTCCAGCACCTCACCCTCTACGCCTTCTCGGTCGAGAACTGGAAACGACCTCGCGCCGAGGTCTGGACCTTGATGAACCTGCTCAAGGACTACCTACGGCGCGAGCGGGACGCCCTGGTCGAGAACGACATCCGCTTCGAGCCCATCGGGCGCTGGCGCGAGCTCGACCCTTCGGTCGTGGCGGCGCTCGAGCGCGGCGTCGAGGCCACCGCGGACTGCCGCGGCATGCGCTTCAACATCGCGCTCAACTACTCGGGCCGCTGCGAGATCGTCGACGCCTGCCGCAAGATCGTGGCGGATTGGGCGGCCGGCAAGCGCGTGGAGATCGACGAAGAGACCCTGTCGCGGTCTCTCTACACGGCGGGGCAACCCGACCCCGATCTGCTGATTCGCACCTCCGGCGAGATGCGGATCTCGAACTTCCTGCTCTGGCAGGTTGCCTATTCCGAGATCTGGGTCACGCCGGTGCTGTGGCCCGATTTCCGCTGCCGCCATCTCTTCGAAGGAATCATCGACTATCAAAGGCGGGAGCGCCGCTTCGGCGGCGTCGGATCCTCGACCATCGAGACGCCGGCGCGCGGCTCGGCGATCGACGCCTGAGCCGCCTCGCGGCGTCACGATGAAACGGCTCCTCACCGCCGCTGTGGGCGTGCCGCTCGCCCTCGCGGCCGTCTTTCGACTGCCCGGCTGGGCCTTCTTCATCCTCTGCGCCATCCTGATGACCGGGGCGGCCTGGGAATTCGCCCGCCTGGCGAGACCCGCGGCCCCAGGTGCGCCCTGGTGGCTCCTTCCGGTCCTGGTGCCGGTGGCGGCAACCGGGCTGGCCCGGGCGCTCGCCCCGGGTGTCGCCGCGGACGGTTTCTGGGTGCTGAGCTTCGGCACCGCGGCCGTCGTCGGGCTCTCCGCGCTGGTCCTCTTCGCCCGCACGCCGGTGCCGCAGGCGCTCACGGCGCTGGGCGGCCTCGCCTTCGCGGTTCCCTACTTCGCCGTTCCCACGGCGGCTCTCTACCGGCTCCAACGCGACCCCTGGATCCTCTTTCTCCTGCTCGCCATCGTCTGGCTCGGCGACACGGCGGCCTACGTGGCCGGATCCCGTTTCGGACGCCATCGGCTGGCGCCGGTCGTTTCACCGAAGAAATCCTGGGAAGGCGCCATCGCCGGCCTCCTGACCTCGGTGGCTTCGGTGGTCGTCTGGTCGCTCTGGCGCCGGGGCGGCATCGATCCGACGCTGCTCGCGATCGGCGCCGCCACGGCGCTGGCGAGTCAGCTCGGCGACCTGGCGGAGTCACTCCTCAAGCGCGGCGCCGGCGTCAAGGACTCGGGCGCCCTGCTGCCCGGGCACGGAGGCCTCTGGGATCGCATGGACGCGATGCTCTTCGCGGCTCCGGTCCTCCTCGTGTTGCTCTGGCTCGCCGGCTACGGGGTCGGAGGGTGAGCGGGCGCCAGCGGCTGGCCCTGCTCGGCGCGACCGGATCGATCGGTTCGAGTTGCCTGGAGGTCGTGCGCCACCATCCGGACCGCTTCGAAGTCCTGGCGATCGGCGCGCTCGGAACTCGGCCGCGTGCGCTGGCCGCTCTGGCCCACGAGCTGCAACCCCGTCTTCTGGCGGTGGTGGACGAGGCCGCGGCCGGCGCCCTGGCGAGCGAGCTCCCCTCGGGAGTCGAGCTGGTGGTCGGAGAGGAGGGCCTCGTGCGGGCCGCCACATACGACGGGGTCGACCGTGTGGTCGCCGCGGTCGTCGGCGCGGCGGGCTTGCGCCCGGTCCATGCGGCGCTCGCCGCCGGCATTCCGGTGGCTCTGGCGAACAAGGAGTCGCTGGTCGTGGCGGGTCGCCTCTTGACCGAGCTCGCGCGCCGCACGGGCGCCGCGATCCTGCCGATCGACAGCGAGCACGTGGCGCTGCACCAGGCGCTGCGGGTGGGATCGCACGATGAGGTGCGGCGCTTGGTGCTGACCGCTTCGGGCGGACCCTTCCTGCATCGCGAGCGCTCGACCTTCGCCAGCATCCGCAAGGAGGAGGCGCTCCGCCACCCGACCTGGGAGATGGGCGCCAAGATCACGATCGACTCCGCGACCCTGGTGAACAAGGCGCTCGAGCTCATCGAGGCGCGCTGGCTGTTCGGTCTCGACGCCGACCGGATCGACGTGGTGGTGCACCCGCAGTCGATCGTGCATTCCCTGGTCGAGTGGCAGGACGGAAGCTGGATCGCGCAGCTCTCGCCGAACGACATGATCTTCCCGATCCAGTACGCGCTCTCCTATCCCGAGCGGTGGCCGAACGAGTTCCCGCGTCTCGAGCTGGAGCGGCTCGGCGCCCTCGATTTCCTGCCGCTCGACGAGGAGAAGTTCCCGGCCGTGTCGTTGGCGCGCCAGGCTCTCGCGGCCGGCGAGAGCGCGCCGGCCGTGTTCAGCGCCGCAAACGAGACGGCCGTCCAGGCCTTCCTCGAGGGCAAGATCGCCTTTCCGGACATTCTCGAGACCATCCGGAGAGTGCTCGCCGCCCACCGCGCCGGCCCCGTGCCGGACCTCCAGGAGGCTCTCGAATGGGATCGCTGGGCGCGCCGCGAGGCCGAGTCCACGCTCCGCGCTCTGGCCGCCTCGCGATAGAGTCCCCCGTTCTCATGCCCCATTTCGTCAGCACACTCCTCGCCTTCGCCTTCGTCATCGGCGTCATCATCTTCGTTCACGAGGCCGGCCACTTCCTGGTCGCCAAGGCCTTCGGCATGCGCGTGCTGGCTTTCTCGCTCGGCTTCGGGCGTCGCTTGTGGGGCTTCCGGCGCGGGGATACCGAGTACCAGATCGCGATGCTCCCGCTCGGCGGGTACGTGAAGCTGGCCGGAGAAGAGCCCGAAGAGGGGGGCGAGGGGGGCGACGATCCCCGTGACTTCCTCAATCGTCCCCGTTGGCAACGGATCGTGGTCTACCTTGCCGGACCCTTCATGAACCTCGTTCTCTCGGTGAGCTTGATCGCCGGTCTGTTCATGGTCGGAGTCGACGTGCCGGCGCTGCAGAAGATCCCGACCGTGGTCGGCCAGGTCGAAGCCGACTCGCCCGCCGCGCGCGCCGGCATCGAGCCGGGCGACCGGATCCTCGCCGTCGACGGACATCGCGTGGATCGTTGGCAAGACGTTCTGTTCGCCGTCATGACTTCGATCGGACGGCCGGTCGAGCTGCGTCTCGATCACGCCGGGAGCGAACGCGCGATCTCGGTCGTCCCGATCCGGCCGAAAGGCTACGACTTCGGCGAGATCGGCATCTATCCCAAGGTCCTCCCCACGATCGGCCAGGTGGTCGCCGCCTCTCCGGCCGCCCAGGCCGGCTTCCAGGTCGGGGACAAGGTGCGGGCCGTCGACGGACGGCCGATCTTGAGCCCGAGCGATTTCGTGGCCTACGTCGAGAAGCGGCCCGACAAGGTGATCGCCGTGGAGGTGCTCCGCAAGGAATCCCTCGCGACCCTGCACGTCACTCCGGCGGCGCAGGACGGCAAGGGCAAGATCGGCGTGCTGTTGACCGTCGAGCAACACTTCCCGCCGCTCGAGGCGATCTCCGAAAGCGTGCGCTTCAACTTCGACATCGCGCGGCAGAGCCTGGCTGTCATCGGCAAGATCTTCGAGCGCCGCGTCGAAGCCAAGAGCGCCCTGGCGGGGCCGATCGAGATCGCCGCTCAGAGCGGTGCCGCCGCGCGCACCGGATTCAAGAGCCTGCTCTACGTGATGGCCGTGTTGTCGGTCTCGATCGGTCTGCTCAACCTGTTTCCAGTTCCGCTGTTGGACGGCGGGCAGATCACCGTGCTCCTCATCGAGAGCTTGGCGCGACGCGATCTCTCGGTCACCGTCAAGATCCGGCTCGCCCAGGTCGGGCTCGCGTTCATCGTGTTACTGATGGCGACGGTGATCTGGTTCGACCTCTCGAAGACCCTCTTCTCGCGCTAGCTCAGAGCAGGCCGCGCAAGGTCGCGAGATCACGGGCGTGGCCGCGCTCGTCCTCTCCGATCGGTGTTTCGAGAATCATCGGAACCGCAGCAAGACCGGGCTCCGCGAGGAGCCGGCGAAAGCCCTCCAAACCGATTTGCCCGTCGCCGAGGTTGGCGTGGCGGTCCCGCCGCGAGCCGACCTCGCCGACGGAATCGTTGAGGTGGACGCATCCGATCGCCCCGAATCCGAGGATCCGGTCGACGCCGCCCAGGAAGTCCTCCATTCCGTCCGCGGTGCCGAGCGCGTAGCCGGCCGCGAAGGCATGACAGGTGTCGAGGCAGTAGCCGACCCGTTCTCCCACTTCGGTGCGCCCCCGAATCGCCGCCAGCTGCTCGAGGGTATGGGCGAGCACCGTCCCCTGGCCAGCGGTCAGCTCGAGGAGCAGGCGGGGACCGTCGGCCGGCAGGGCGGCGGCCAACCCGTCGAGCGAGCGGGCGACGGCAGTCAAGCCGGCGTCGACTCCCGCACCGAGGTGCGCGCCCGGATGCACGACCAGGGCGTCCACGCCCAGGGTCGCGCAACGCGACAACTCATCCGCGAGCGCCGTGCGAGAGCGTTCGAGAGTCTGTGGATTGGTGGCGGCGAGATTGATCAGGTAGGCGGCGTGAGCAACCACCGGGGGCTCGCCGGCCTCCTGCCGCGCCGTCCGGAAGGCCCGGACGTCCTCCCCGGACAGCGGCTTCGCGCGCCACTGGCTGGCGTTCTTGACGAAGATCTGGAGCGCGTCGCAAGCGATTTCGCGGCCGCGGCCGAAAGCGCGCGCGATCCCACCCGCGGTCGAGACGTGCGCACCGAGAGGTGGAGCAGCCATAACCGGCAAGACTAGCGTAGGTGCTCTGCTAGACTGCCGCGCCGTGCACGCGCGCTGGCTTCGCATCGCCGGTTGGTTCGTTCGTGCGGCGGTGCTGCTGGTCGTCTTCGTCCTCGCCGCCTACTTCGCGTTCAATTTCTGGGTGCGACGAGGGGTCACGCCGGTCCCGCAGCTGACCGGCCAGAATCAGGAGGAGGCCCGTCAGATCCTCGCCGCGGACGGGCTCGTGCTGCGGCTCGCCGACGCGGGTCAGTGGAGTTCGATGATCGAGCTGGGACGAGTGATCGAGAGTCGACCCGCAGCGGGAACCTTCGTCAAGCGAGGAGCCGAGATCGAGGTCGTCATGTCGCTCGGAACACGTCGCATCCCGGTGCCGGACCTGACCGGAAAAGCGCTCGCCGCCGCGCGGTTGACGCTCGAAGGCAACGCTCTGACGCTCGGCCCGACCCTTTCGATCATCACCGCTCGCGGTCCGGCGGGCTCGATCGTGGCGCAGGATCCGGCGCCCGGCGCCGAGGTCCCCGCCGACGCTCCGGTGACCCTCCTCGTGGCGCTCGACCGCTCGCCGGAGGCCTGGGTGATGCCCGATCTCGTCTCGCGCCGCTACGAGTTGGTGCGCAGCGAGCTCGAGAGTCGGGGCTTCCGCTTCGGAACCGTCACCTACGAACCCTACGAGGGCGTGCCCGCCGGGGCCATCCTGCGACAGCGACCGCTGCCGGGCTATCCGCTGCGCCGCGACGACGCCATCGCTCTGGTCGTGGCCGCGGCGGGAGAAGGAACCGCGCCGTGATCGAGATCGCGCCCTCCATCCTCTCGTCCGATCTGGCGAACCTGGCCGGCGCCGTCGCGACGGCCGAGGCGGGCGGCGCCGACTACGTCCACGTCGACGTGATGGACGGGCACTTCGTGCCCAACTTGACGTTCGGCCCACCCGTGGTCGCGGCCATCCGTCGCCATACCGAATTGCCACTGGATCTCCATCTCATGGTGAGCGAGCCCCAACGCCTGCTCGCTGCCTATCTCGAGGCGGGAGCGGCCCGAGTCGCGGTGCACTGGGAGGCGGTCACCCACCTCGACCGGGTGCTCAGTGAGATCCGCGAGGCCGGCCGCAAGGCGGGCGTTGCGTTGAACCCGGCGACTCCGGTCGAGAGTCTGGTGGATATTCTTCCGCAGTGTGATTTCGTGCTTCTGATGTCGGTCAACCCGGGCTTTTCGGGCCAGAAGTTCCTGCCCTACGTGCTGGACAAGGCGCGACGCTTGGCTAGCATGGTCCGGTCGCGAAGCCTCTCCGCCACGCTCGAGATCGACGGCGGAGTCACCGACGGGAATGCGGCTGCCTGCGCCAGCGCTGGCGTGACCACGTTGGTCGCCGGCTCGTCAGTCTACGGAACGAAGGATCCGTCAGCGGCGATTCGGCGGCTGCGGGAAGCCGCCGAGCGAGGACGAGAATGAAAAGAACCGCAGTCGCGCTGATGCTGCTCACGCTCTCTCTGCTCGTCGGCTGCCGCTCGGGCGGCCGCCACGACCCGATCTTGCGACTTTCGGCGGAAGAATCGCTCGCTCAGGGCAAGAAGCTGCTCGACAAGAAGAAGTACGCCCAGGCCCGTCCTTATCTGACCCACGCCTTCGAGGTCGAACCGAACTCCGCGGCCGGCCGCGAGGCGCTGCTCTTGACGGCCGATTCTCTCTACCTCGACGGCGGACAAGCGAATCTCATCCAGGCCGAAGCGAAGTACCGGGATTTCCAGAATCGGTTCCCGACCAGCGACAAGGCCGCCTACGTGCAGTTCCAGATCGCGAACTCGCTCGCGCAGCGCATCGGGCGCCCGGACCGTGACCTTTCGACGTCGCGCAAGGCGCTGGACGCCTATCAGGACCTGTTGCGTCTCTACCCGACCAGCTCCTATGTCGACAAGTCGCACAGCGGCCTCGACCAGGTGAGGGAGAACCTCGCCGAGCACGAGCTCCTGGTCGGCAAGTTCTACGTTCGATACGGCCTGCCCGCGGCCGCCACCAGCCGGCTCGAGGGAATGATCGAGAACTACCCGAAAGCGCAGGTCCGCGACGAGGCCCTCTACTATCTCGGTCGGGCCTACATGAAGCTCGGCCGATCCGACGACGCGAAGTCGACTTGGACGAAGCTCCGGGCGGAGTTCCCGGCCAGCCGATGGACCAAGAAGATCCCGGAGAAGAAAGGATGAAACGCGTCCTCTGGTTCGTTCCGCTCGTCGTCCTGGCATCGGGCTGTGCCGAGAGTCCCCGCTTGGTGCTCCCGAGCCAGCTCGAGTCCATCCAGCAGCGCGTCGTCGGGCTCGAGAAGCAGAGCGCGCAAGACCAGCTCGAGGTGGAGCGGTTGAAGAAGCGCGTCGCCGACCTCGAAGCCGCCGCGCAGGAGTCGACATCTCGCGTCCCGGCGCCGGCCGCGGCCTCGAGCCCGGTGCGACAGCCGCCCGTCACCACGACGCCGGCTCCCCCCCCGACCGCGACCTCGCCCGCAGCCGGCCCGATCGAGGAGAGCGAGCTCGCCGAGGAACCGCCGAGCCCGTCGTCCCCTTCCGATGCCACCGCGGCCTACGAACGCGCGTTGCGCTTGCTCCGCGACGGGCAGCCCGCCGCAGCGGAAGACTCATTGCGCGATTTCACGGAACGTTTTCCGAGCTCCGATCTGGCGGACAATGCCTGGTTCTGGATCGGCGAGTCGCGACGTGTGAGAAACGATCTCCCGGGCGCCTTGGCGGCCTACCGAACGACGATCGATCGCTACCCGAGCGGCAACAAGGTTCCGGATGCACTCTTCAAGCTCGGTGACGTTCTGGAGCTCCAGGGCCATCACGCATCCGCTCGCGAGGCCTGGGCCGAGTTGGTGCGCCGCTTTCCGTCGACCGCCGCCGCCGAGAATGCTCGCAGCCGTCTTGCACGACCCTGACCGTTTCTCTAACCCGCTCAAAAGAAGCGGCTTTCGGTGGAGGCTGCCCTTGACAGTGTGCAATCACGCCAAGTACCCTTGCCGGCGACGTTCAACCACGGCGCCCGTTCCGACTCTGCGACCTTAGGAGGTCCCGCCATGGCGCTTCGCCTCCGTCTTTGCGCGCTCCTTCTCGTCGGCCTCGCGGCTGCGGCCGTCGCTTCCGATCGGCCTCCGGCCAAGCTTCATCTCGTCGGCAATCACTGGACGGCCTGGAACCCTCCGACCAGTGCGTCGCCGAACGCAAAGGTTCACATCGTCGAGAAGGGGGACACGCTCTGGGCGCTGGCGGGGAAGAACCTGGGCAACCCCTATCTCTGGCCCCAGATCTGGGAGAAGAACCAATACGTGCTGGACGCCCACTGGATCTACCCGGGCGATCCGATCGTGCTCAGTATCGAGGTCGCCCCCGCCGCGGCGGTCGGCGCCACCACCGCGCCGAGCGAACCCGAGGTCGCGGCAACGCCTCAGGAACAGCAAGCCACGCCGGAGCAGAAGCAGGGACCCGATGTCGAGCAGCAGCGGCAGAACACGCCGGTTCCGCTCGGTACCGAGAGCGACATCTACTGCTCGGGCTTCATCGGCGACCTCGACGAGTCGTTCCGGTGGAGCCTGACCGGATCCGAGTACGACTCCCTGACGCCTCAGCTCACCGCGGTCGAGAGTTGGGCGGGCGTCAAGGGTACCTACGGCCGCATGAACACCCTGAAGTACGACCTGACGGTCGGGGATGTGGTCTATCTCGACGGCGGAAGCGCAACGGGTCTCAAACCGGGCATGGTCCTGGTGGTCGTCGAACCGCGCGAGAAGGTCCGACACCCGGTCACCGGCAAGGTCCTGGGAAGGTTCTACGCTTACCGCGGCCGCGTCCGGGTCTTGACCGCACAGCCCGATCGCGCCATCGCCGAGATCGTCCAGGGTTGTCTCGGACTTCGCGTGGGAGACCGTCTGACCCAGTTCCAGCCGGAGCCGGTGCCGCTCGCGCGACCTCCCCTCGCCAAGGCGGTCAACTCCTTGCCGAGCACCGACTTGTCCTCGGCGCCGACCATCGTGCGATCCGAATCCGAGGCCTTCACGCTCGGGCAGGACAGCGTGGTCTTCGTCGACAAGGGGGAGAAGGACGACGTGGCGCCGGGCGACATCTACACGATCTACAGAATGGCAGCGTCGGCGAGCGACCCGCCGCTGCCGATCGGCGAACTGGCGATCCTCTCGGTCAAGGGGCGTTCGTCGGTCGCGCGGATCCTCCAGTCCCGATACCCTGTTTACGTGGGCGATCGGCTCGAGCGGCGCTGAGGCCTAACTCGACGAGAAGAAAGCACTTGTTGTCGATGGTGAGGTCGAGTATAATCTCCCGTCTCGAGGTCAGAACGTGGGGAGTCGCCGCACACTCAACGGACAGCTAACGGAAATCGTGGACGAGCTGGTGCACCAGGGGGTGACCCTGGAGCAGGCTCGTCAGGAATTCGAGCGGCAGTTCATCATGGCCTCCTTGCGGTCCAACGACTGGAACTTCTGCCGCTCGGCACGCAGCTTGGGCGTTCACCGCAACACGCTGCGCAACAAGGTGTCTCACTTGGGCATACCCACGACGGAGGGGCGCTCCCGCACTCTCGGTGGGCGCCCACCGCTCCGGCGGCCCGTGTCAAAAACCCAATAGAACCCGCCAGACCCGCTTCTCCCCCTTCTCCCCACAACTGAACCTCTCCTGAGGGCGTTTCCGATGCCGGCGGCGCAAACCGCCAGGGTTCGGTGTATGTCCCGAGCGAGGACCCCACATGAAGACACAACCTAAACGTCTCTTTCCGAATCGATCCCTGCTCGCCTTGATCCTCGCCTGCCTGGGACTGGCGGCCTCGAGCTCGACTTCGCTTGGCATCTCCATTCAGCCGGCCGTCACGGCAGCGGCCCAAGGCCTCGACGACTGGCTGGGCTCCGGAGTCGCCGCGGGAATCTCCGGCTCCGGCCTGGCGGCCTCGGCGGCGCTGGAGACCGCGCCGCAGCGGTGGGCCGGTCCGGATCCGCGCGCTTACGTCCGTCAGTTGCCCTTTGGTCCCGAGATCGAGAGGGTCGCTCGCCGCCATCGGCTCGACGCACTTCTCCTCGCCTCGGTTGTCGAGGCGGAGTCGAGCTTTCAACCCGATGCCATTTCACCAAAGGGTGCGGTCGGACTCATGCAGCTGATGCCGTTCCACTTGGCCGACGGAGCCATACCTGTCGATCCGCGAGCGAATCTGGAGCTTGGCGCCAGCTATCTGGCGCTGCTCAAGCAGCGCTTTCACGGTGATCTGGCGCTGACGCTGGCCGCCTATCACGCCGGTCCGGGAGCGGTCGATCGCTTCGGCGGCGTGCCCCCTTACCCGTCCACGCGCGAGTACGTGGCGCGCGTTCTCTCGCTCTATAGCGAGCACCTCGAGCAACTGGTCGATACGGGTAGCCGCACCGCGACTGTCGCGGCGGAGCGGCAAGACGAGGCCGGAGGCCGGCGCTCCTAGCGGGTATTCTGCGAGTCGGACGAAGACGACGAAGTGGAGTCAGCGTCTCCGTTGCCCTCGCCATCGTCGCCCCGCAAGCCCTTGCGGAAATTTCGGATCCCTTCGCCCAGTCCCTTGCCGAGCTGAGGGATCTTCGTGGATCCGAACAAAACGACGAAAATGAGCAGAAGGACGAGCAACTCTCCAAGTCCCAGGCGGGGCATTTCGAACTCCTTCGAGCTCCGGATGGAAGCGGGAGAGCGACCCGCGCCGGAGCAACCGAAAAAGTCTAGCAGACCGAAAGCTCGGCAAGCGCGCGTTCCCAGCGCGGCTGAGCCGACCGGACCGCCTGAGCCGTTTCCGGCAGCTCGAGGAGTCCCCGCGCCGCGCGCTCGAGCGTTCGGCCGAGCAGGGGCAGGTGGCGCCGGTTCCCGAGCTCGGCGAAGGCCAGGAACGTGCCCGCCGCCTTGAGCGTCCGCTGAACGACCGCTCGCCGATAGTTGACGCGATCGCCGTCCGACATCGACCGTTCGCCAAGGATCCTGCTCTCCAACTCGCGATCTGCGAACAGGCTGTCGTTGAGCAGCGACGCCAGGTCGTAGGCCGGGGGACCGAGCCTGAGATCCTGGAAATCGATCACGATGACCCCACCGCCGCCGTCGGGCATCAGATTCCGCGCCATCAGGTCGCGATGGCAAGGTACCGGCTCGTCCCGACCCAGTTCCGCGCACAGCGAGTCGAGGCCAGAGAGCAGCGCCTGGTCGGCGAGGCCCTGCGGTGTCAGGAAGAGTCGAACCGTCTTGTCGAGCTCGCGGCGAAGCAGCGCCGCGTCCAGCGCCGGGCTGCCCAGCGCCGCCACCCGAGCGCGATCGAGCGTCGCGATCACGTGCTCGCTGCGGAGCGCCGCCTCGAGCTCGGATCGGGCGGATCGCCACGAGCGGTGCAGCTCGTATACGGATCGTGGTCCCAGGTCCTCCAGCAAGGTCAGACCACGTATCTCGTCCACTCGTTCGATACGCGGCACGGAGACCCCGGCCTGGGCCAGCAACTCCCGCGCACGGACGAAGCGGACCAGGGAGTCCACCGCCTCCCGCGGATAGCGGGCGACGATGAAGACGCCAGCGGGAGATGTCGTCCAGACTCGAAAATAAGTGCGCGTCGAAACGTCTCCGGGCAGCCGTTCCAGGCGAGTTGCCGCGAATCCGATTTCTTCGAGCCAGCGCGACACCGCGGCTTCGGGGCGGGATTCTGGGTTCACCGCGTGTGATCCTCCGGAGCCATCGCACTGGGCACGCGCCCGGACACCTTATCGCAGCTCGCGGTTTGACAGGTCGCTTTGGCCCCTCGATAATCCCTGGGTCTCGGAGCCGGGAAGAATGGACGGACGCACGAATCTGGAAGCCAGGCGGCGAGGCCTGCTGCGCGAGGTCGAGCAGGCCTTGCTAGAGGCTCTGTCCGAGTCGCACGACATCCACGTGGCGCTGTGGAATCTTCAGCGCGCCGGCTATTCCCTGAGGCTCTCCGTGGAGTGCGTCCAGCGCGAGGAGAAGGGTGCAACGTCGGCGCCTGGACAACCGCGCATTCGTGACGCCGCCTTTCGGATCGACGCCGAGGATCTCAGATTCCTGCGCTCCATCGGCATCGACCCGACCCGCAAGCGTCGCTCGCGACACAAGGGCTGAGCATGGAGGCCCACGCAGAGCTGACCCGGACCCAGATTCTCGGTCTGCCGTTGCCCCGCCTCACCGAGGCGTTGGAACCCTGGGTGGACCGACCCTTCCGGGCTCGCCAGGTGTTCACCAACATCCACCATCGCCGGGTGGCGTCTTTCGCGGAGATGACCGATCTCTCGCGCCCGTTGCGCGAGAAGTTGACCGAGCGATTCGAGTTCAGCCTGCCCGAGATCGAGAGCCGTCTGATCGCCGAGGACGGCACGGTGAAGTATCTGCTCCGGCTTGCGGATGGGGCCTCGATAGAAACCGTCGACATGGGCGACGACCAACGGCGAACCCTTTGCATCTCGAGCCAGGCGGGCTGCGGCATGGCCTGCGGCTTCTGCGTGACGGGTTACTGGGGCGCGGGGCGCAACTTGACCGCGTCCGAAATGGTCGGACAGGTACAGTTGCTGCGCCGGATCGCCGATCTGCCCGCCGCGCTCAACTTGGTCTTCATGGGCATGGGCGAGCCGCTGGTCAATCTGGAGCCGCTCCGTGACGCACTCGAGGTGCTCTACGAAACCATCTCGCCGCGACGCATCACCTTGTCGACCTCCGGCGTCGTGACCGGCATCGACCAGATCGGACAGTGGCCGAAGAGACCGAATCTTGCGATCTCCCTGCACGCTCCGGACGACGCTCGCCGCAGCGAGTTGATGCCGATCAATCGCGTTTGGCCGATCGCGGACCTGGTCGGCGCCCTGCGACGGTTTCCTCTCGAGGCGCGGCGCCGCATTACGATCGAGTATCTCGTTCTGGCCGACTTCAACGATTCGCTGGCCGACGCCGACCGATTGAGCAAGCTGCTGCGCGGAGTTCCCGTGAAGATCAACCTGATTCCGTTCAATCCGGACCCGGTCCTGCCGTCCTGGATGAAGCGGCCCGAGGACCCCGTGGTGGATCGGTTCCGGGCCCGCCTGGAAGGCCACGGCTACACCGCGACCGTGCGGCGTCGCAGAGGACACGACGTCGCGGCTGCGTGCGGTCAGCTGAGGGCGCACTCGCGTCCCCCGCGAGGACGACCGGAGGTTCTGAAAGGGTCGTCTTCGCGCTCCCTCCCACCCGAACGGAGGTAATCGAGAAGGGCCATTCCCACCCGCCTGGGCGTGTGGAAATGCCGCTCTCGATCTGTGGCTGGAGCCACAGTCGAAGTCGCTGATACACCGTAACTTACACGGGCCATGCCGACCCGTTTCGCGCTCCCGCTCGTGCTCGCCCTAGGGGCCGTTGCGGCGTTGTCCTCTGCCACCTACGCGACCTGTCCGGGCGGCTCGAGTTGGATCCGGTTTCCGGAGGATTGCGGCGCGGGCGACACGTTGGGCACGGCGGTTTCTGCGGTGTCGGACGGAGGGACGGTGGACGTGGCGTCGGGGACGTACACGTTCGGGAGCTCGGGACTGAATCTTTCGGGTTTGAACAAGTCGGTGACCCTGTCGGCCCGGAGCCTGCGCGGAGTGACGTTTTCGGGGGGCGGAACGTCGCCGTTGGTGAAGGTGGTGAACTCGACATCGAACGGCAAGCCCCTGGTGTTCGAAGGGATCGTGTTTTCAAATGGCTACTCGGGATCGGCGAACCGCTCGGGCGGAGTGACGCTGACGAACGCGGAGGCGACCTTCGCGGACTGTGCGTTCACGAACAACCGGATGGTGGAGTCGTCGACCGGTGGCGGGGCTCTGGGTTTGTATGGTGGGAGCCGCGCGATCCTGGTGCGGACGACGTTCACGGGCAACCAGGCGAAGAACCAGGGCGGAGCGATCTACGCGGTGCGCAACGCGGGCGACGGTCCGTCCTCGGTGTGGGTTTACGATGGGACGTTCACGAACAACACGACGGCGGGCTCGGGGTTCACGGCGACGTCGGCGGGTGGAGCGATCTACCTGCGCAACGCGAAGCTGTGGGTGGCGGACACGCGTTTCGCGGGGAATGTGGCGGGCTGGGTGGGGGGAGCGATCTACGGTTGGGGGGACTGGGGGAGCAAGTCGCCCTACTGCAGCTACGACAGCGCGCCGTCGACGGACATTCTGATCAGCCGGAGCGTGTTCGACTCGAACCGGGCGGACGACACGGCGAACCCGGGGGTCCAGACAGCTCCGACCTTTGGCGGAGCGATACACACAGAGAACTGCGTCCGGACGCGAATCTACGGTTCGTCGTTCGATTCGAACGAGGCGGAGTGGGGCGGCGCGATCTCGGCGGACCACACGGAGCTCTTGATGAGCCAGTCGGTGTTTCGCTACAACCGGGTCACGGCGACGTCGAGCTCGCTACCGGTGGGCGGGACGCTGTGGTCCTACGCGGGGGACGTGTCGGGCTCGCCCGACTATCCGAACGGCTCGGTGACGATCAACCGGACGCTCGTCGAAGGGGGAACGTCGGCGGACAGTGGGGCGGCGAACGCGCAGGTGGGCGGTTGTTTGTTCCTGCAGGGAGACTCGTCGAAGGCGATCCCGGTGCCGGCGAGCGCGCGGGTGTCGGTGACGGTGGCGGACTCGGCGTTCGTGCACTGCAACGCGGGATCTCTGAGCTCGGCCAGCCCGGGCGTGCGGGGCGGAGCGATGGCGACGAACCGGGTGAAGCTGGACGTGACGAACACGCTGTTCGTGCAGAACAGGGCGGGCGGGACGACGGGCTCGACGTCCAACTACGGCCTGGGGGCGGCGATCGCGCTGCTCTATGACTCGATCGGAACGTTCCACGCCAACGTGGTGATGACCGACAGCTTCGCGAGCGAGGCCCTCGCTCACCCGAACTACGTCGACCTCTGGGTGGACAGCTCGGCGACGGTGGGTTCGCCGGAGGAGTGGACGGAGTCACCGCCGAGCGTGGCGGGGATGGTGGTGGCGGCGCCGTCGCAGCCGGCGGGCGCGGGCGGACCGTACGTCGGGGAGTCGGACGTGGTGTGGGCGTATGCGGGCAGCTCGGCGACGCTGGACGGCTCTGGGGTGGGGACGCACCCGAAGAGCGGGGTGAAGAACGAAACGTCGGGCAATCACACCCTGGCGGTCTCGGGGCTCTCGAACTGCAGCCGCTGCACGACATCGACCCAGGCGCCGACGGAGCCCTCGACGACGCTGACGGCGACGCCGTCGAGCCTGGCGCCAGGCCAATCGACGACGCTCAGCTGGTCGACGCCGGACGGGAGCTACCTGGCGAGCGTCGTGGACCGCGGGTTGGGCGAGACGGGCGCGACGGGCAGCCGGAGCGTGACGCCGGGCGGCACGCAGGCCTTCCGGCGCATCGCCATCACCCAGCAGGGCGGCACCCTGGCCGAGCCCCTCGTGGTGGTCGGCGGCGCCGGCGGCGGCGGTCAGCTCATCATGGCCAACGGCTTCGAGAACAACTTCAACGGCTGGACCCTCGTCGTCCAGTAGCGGCGCGCGAGGCGTGCTTCACTCCCTCCAGATCAACGCCAGATTTCGACCGGCCGCTGGGCCGTCGCGGCGATAGCTCGCCAGCCAGTCCGGGGCGCAGCGGGTGCACCAGTCGAGACAGTCGACGCGAGAGACGCCGCTGTTCTCCAGCTGTCGGATCGCCGCGCGGCGGAGATCCAAGAGAAGCTTCTTGCCCACCGGCAACGGCATGACGACCCCGCTTCGCCCGTAGACCGAGCGCGCCACGTCCTCGCCCACCTCGTAACAACAGGGACCGATCGACGGGCCGATCCATGCTCGCAAGGGCATCTGATCGGCGATTTCCTCGGCGGCCCGGGCGATGATGCCCGCAGCGAGGCCTCTCCACCCTGCGTGTACGGCGACCGCCATCGTCTGGCCTGTGATCATGATCGGAACGCAATCAGCGGTGGCAATCACGGCCGCCAATCGGCCCTCGCGCAGGACCAGCGCATCCGCGTCTCCGCACGAGCCCCGGCGCGCCTCGACGAGCCGCGCCGAATGTACCTGGCGCGGCCACGCGATCTTCGTCCCATCCGGTATGAGCTCTTTCAATTGCGTCGCTTCGGCCTGGGGCGGCGCTCCGCGACCGACGAAGCAGATCCGCCAAGGATCCGATGCCACCGACCAGCAGGGAATCCCGGCAATCGTCTCCGGAGCGGTTCGCACCTGCTCGATTCGGATCCGGCCGGTCGCTTCCATGGTCGACATTCTAGGTCCGCTCCAATCTCTCTACGATAGAGTCTCGCGAAATGCGGAGTTTCGGGTCGGCCGACGACGGGGAGTGTCCGGATCCTCCTCGTGGTCACTTCGGCTGAATCGCGAATGATTCATTTCTTCAATGTTTCGAAGCGGTTCCCGACTGGTCAGATCGGCCTCGATGACGTCACTTTCGTGATCGAAAAGGGGGAGTTCTGTTTTCTCACCGGCGCCTCCGGTGCCGGCAAGACAACTCTTCTCAAGATGATCTTTCGCGAGGAGACGCCGAACTCGGGACAGATCCTGGTCAACGGGCGAAACGTTTCCGCGATACCTCGGCGGAAGGTTCCCTACCTGAGACGTACCGTCGGAGTCGTCTTCCAGGATTTTCGCCTCATCGACCGCAAGACCGTCTTGGAGAACGTGTCCTTTCTGCCGCGGATCCTGGGCATGGATCTCGGGCGACGCCGGCGCGTCACCTACGAGGCTCTCAGGCGGGTCGGACTCGCCCATCGAATGAACGCCTTTCCCCGCCAGCTCTCGGGTGGTGAGCAGCAGCGAATCGCGATCGCGCGCGCCCTCGTGAACGAGCCGGAGATCCTGCTCGCCGACGAGCCGACCGGAAACCTGGATCCAGAGCTCTCTCGCGAGATCGTGCGTCTGCTCCTGGACATCCATCGCCGGGGGACGACCGTTGTGATCGCCACGCATGATCGGGCGCTGATTCAGAGCGTCGGACATCGCGTCTTGACGCTGGGGCGCGGTCGTCTGCTCGACGATCAGAGGCTTCCCCCCGGCGACTTCGAGGACGTCTCACCGATTCACGATGCGGTGGAGTCTCCGACTTGACCTTCCTGCAGGCGGTGCGCTTCTTCGTTGGGGAAGCGTTCGTGGGTTTGGGGCGTAGCTGGCGGGTGAGCCTTCTCGCGGTCTTGACGATCGGAGTCAGCCTCTTTCTCGCCGGTGTCTTTCTCCTCACCAGCAGCAATCTCGCGCGCTCGGTCGCCGAGTGGAGGGCGGAAGCTCGCTTCGTCGTCTATCTGTCGAAGCCCGACCTCGAGGCACGGCAGGCGCTCGAGCAGGAACTGCGTAAGTCACCGTGGGTGCTCCAGGTCCGGTACGTCACTCCCGAGGAAGGGGCGAAGCGGTTCCGCGAGGCCTTTCCGAGCTTGGCCGCCCTCGTCGACGATTCCCATTACGGGTCGCTTCCCGCCTCGATCGAGGCTCGCCTGGCGCCAATTTCCACAGTCCAGCGGCCGGCCTTCGGAGCCTGGGTCCGGCGGTTGTCTGGTGAGCCCGGCGTCGAAATGGTGGACGACGATCACGACTGGATCGAAGACGTGGAGGCCCTGATCGCGGTGGTCGAAGCGATCGGAACGCTGCTCACCGCGATCCTTCTCGGGGCAGCGGTATTCACGATCGCCGCAGTGGTTCGGCTGACTTCATTTCTCTATCGAGACGAGATCGCCGTGATGCGGTTGGTCGGCGCGACCGAGTTCTTCATCCGCGGCCCGTTCTACTTCGAGGGCATTCTGCAGGGTACTGCCGGCTCGCTCCTTGCGGTGGGAACTCTCCGGCTCGCGCATCTCGCCGTTCGTTCTCGTCTCACCCACTCCCTCGTCTTGGAGGTGGTCGCGCGGGATTTCCTCAGCCTGACTCAGGTGGGAGAGCTCGTCCTTTTCGGGGCCGTGGCTGGACTGGTGGGAGCGTTGGTCTCCCTCGGTCGTGAGATACCAACCAGCGAGCGGAGCTGATCTGGGACGCGCCTTCGCGGCGCGTCCCGGCGAGGAGATTCAGCCGGAATCTGGACGATGATGTCGGCGCGCCGGTCCCGCTCGCGGCCCCCTGCCGTCGCACGGAACGGTCGGCTCACGGGAAGGGAGGCGGCGCCCCTCCCTGGTCCTGGATCTGCTTGCGAAGCTTTTCTTGTTGAGCTTTGATCTCGGCGAGCTTCTTCGCCTCTTCGTCCGCTTGCCGGTTGTTTTCGGCGATCTGGGCGTTCTTCTCGACCCGCTCCGCGCTCGTGCTGTCGCCCCCATTTTGGTAGGCGGTCTTCGCTTGATTGAAACTCTTCTGCTTCTCGTAGACGAAGCCGAGTTGCTTCCAGATACGCTGCTTGTCGGCAGCGGCGGTGGCGTGAGTGAGGGCCCGCTGGAGAGAGGTCTCGGCCATCGAATACTTCATCAGCGCCGTTTGCGCCTGCCCTGCGTAGTACTGCGGCAACCATTCATCGCCGTTCTTGGCGATGGCTTGGGACAGAGTGACGACGGCGGCGTCATATTGGCCCGCGCCGAGCTGCGTTTCGCCCAACAGGAGAAGATTCTCGTAGGTGGCACTCTTCGCCACGAGTCCCTTGGCCACAACTGCGGCCCGTGAGTAGCTCGCGTCCTTGGTGGGCCCGCGGCTCTCGCGAGCCTGCCGGACCAGCGCCTGAACAAGAACTTTTTGCTTTGCCGGATCCCTCGGATCGAATCGCACCGCGCGCTCGAGCGCGGAAACCGCCGCGCTGGTATTGCCCGCGTTGAGAGCGGACACACCGTAGTTGTACTGCACGGTCGCGTCATTGGGACTCGCAGCGGCCGCTCTCTCGAGCGCAGCCGCGGCGCGGTCGGTGTTTCCACTGTCCGCTGCCGCCTTCGCCTGCAGCTGGTCGAAGAGGCCCTGGCGTTCCTTCGGAATACCCGCCGGGTTGATCTTCCCGAGAAGCTGCGAGGCGTCTGTCGGCCGATGCGCTGAAAGGTACGCTTGGGCGAGTGCGAGTTGAGTCTCGAGATTCGAAGGATCCAGGTCGTAGGACTTGCGCAGCGAAGTGAGCGCGTCGTTCGCCTTGTTCAGCAGGAGTTGGGTGCGGCCCAGCATGAGAAAGCCGCCAGCCCAGTCCGGGCGCTCGTGAGCGATCGCCGCGAACTCTTTCTCGGCCTGCTGGTAGTTCTTCGCCTTGAAGGCGGCCACTCCCTCGTTCCAGCCAGCCAGCATCGGGGCGCTGGCCAGAAGCGTCAGAGCTGCGGCGAATGTGCAGATTCGGGATCGCATGGGGCTAACCTCTCCAAGGACGATGGCGACGCCGCCATCCATCGTACCGAACTTCCGAGCACGATTCGTGCCGGACCCGAAAACTAAAGGCATCAGGCCGACTGCAGGATCGTGTTGACTCGATCCAGGAGGCTCTTGGCCTGATTCGGCCCGGCGTGCGCCGAGACCAGCTTCTCATCTGAGCGCACAAGGTCTAGAACCGCATCCACCCCGCGCCCCCCTTCCATTTCCGCGCGGCAGAGCCGCAAGGCGGCGGCGAGCTCAGCGGCCCGATCGCCGTCAGGCAGGAGCTGCTGCGCGAAACGATGAATCTGCTCGGCCACGGAGGCCTGCTCTCCCGGCGTGAGCCGCGCGAGTCGATCGATCGGCAAATTGCGCAGGTCCTCTCGAAGCGCTAGCACTCCGGAGGTCAAGAGCCCATAAATGACCTTGCATGCGTCGAAAGCTCCGAGCCCGATGCCGGCCGCGACTTCGTCGATGGTGCGCCGTTCGTCCACCTTGGTGATGACGGCCCACTCTGGAGGAGTGAACGAAACCGAGACTCGACTGGTCTGTGGCGCGAAGACCGGCACCATTCGAGTAGAGCCGATCTTCTTGGAGAGAATCTTCCACTCGTCAATCTGGCGCGCCGCCTCCATCAGGAGGTTGGTGTTCGATTTCTCGATGGTCTGAATGTCGGTTTCCGAACCCGGAGTAAATGCGAATTCACCCTGGCTCCAGCGGGCCAGCTCATAAACAGCTTGCTCGCCAGAAAGCGGGCCTGCTGTGGCGTGAACGATCTGGCCTCTGCGCAAGAAGATCCGCCCCGCCTCGGAGCCGTTCTTCAAGGCGAAGACGCCAGTCTTGCCCGACACCGCGACGAGTTGGATCACGTCGGGGAGCGGCAGCTCGCGGAGCGAACCCTGAAACGCCACGGTCTCCTGAGCGGCTTAGGCCCGATCTACTGCAGCTTGAAGTTGACCGTCAGGTTGTAATAGACGGTCACCGGCTTTCCATTCAGCGTCGCCGGTTTGAACTTCCACTGCTTGATCGCGTCGACGGCCGCTTCTTCGAGCCCCATCGGCAAGCCCTTGAGCACCTTGACGTTCGTCACGTTGCCCTGCTTGTCGATGATGGCTTGCACGATCACGACGCCTTGGACGCGCGCACGGCGCGCGATCTCCGTATAAGCCGGTTGAGGCGAGTAAACCCGCTCGGGAGGCTTCACGTCGCCGCCCACCAGGATCGGCCCTTCGGGCTCGACGGGCGGAGGGCCCTGCGGAATCCCGATCACCGCGTCGTCGACCGGAACGTCGAGATCCTGTTGCACTTCCTCGACGACTCGAATCGGCTCGGGTTCGTCCGGGGTCGGATCCGGAATAGGAACCTTCCGGGCTCGCGGTTTCAGTAGATCCTGCTGCTTCTGCGGTGGCGGTGGCTTGAAGCGGATCTGCTGGACGACGTAGACCTTGGGCTTATCCGCCTTCTTGATCGCACCCTCGGCCATCTTCGGCAATTGAATGATGAAGAGAACGAGGTGGAAGATGACGGCGATGACGATCGCCCACTTCAGCTTCTTATTGTCCTCTTCGTACTCGAGGGCAAAGGTGCTGAACGCACCCCCCGCAGTATCGCCTGCCGCGCCCGTCTTCCGGTTTGCTTCGGCTGCCATTCGCGTCCTCGCCTCAGTACCAGAACTGATCGATCTCGCGTTGGGTCGGAATCGAGATGTTCCTCACCTCGACTCCCTCGTCCTTTCCCCTTCGCAGCAGATCATAAACCTTGACCATGTCGCCGTAGGCCGCATCCGGGTCCGGCCGAATGATCACGGGTTTGTTCGGATTTCTCTCGAGCTTGGGCTTCAGGTAGTCGAGAATTTGGTCGAGCTGCATCGGCTTGCCGTCGACCTCGAGATTGAAGTGCGGGTGCACCGTAATGAGGACCGACTCCTCCTTCTCGATGATGGGAGGATTCTTGTCCTGTTTCGGCAGGGCGAAATCGAGCCCCCGACTGGCGGCGAAAGTGCTCGTCAACATGAACGTGATGATGAGCAGAAACGTAACGTCAGCCATCGATGCGGTCGGAATCTCGTCGCTGATCGTCTTCTTGGCGAACTTCACGTCAGCCGCCCCCCTTCTTCTCGCCCACTGTTGCCTGGTCGGAGAGTAGGTAAACGACCGTGACACGCGCCTGCTTGAGCATGTCGATCACCTTGTCCACCGATCTGTAGGGGACGTTGCGATCCGCCTTGAGGACGAACTCCTTGTCCGGCTTGCTGGCGATCACGCCGGTCGCGAACGAGAGCACGTCCTCCGGGCTGCTGACCGCGGTCGACGCGGCTTCGCCGTCGGAGACCCTCATTTGACCGTTTTCCGTGATCGAGACGATCGCCGCATGCTTCGGCACCTCCATACGGAGCTGCGTGGTCGGAAGCGTGACTCTCGTCTTGTCGGCTTCGATGTTGAATGTCAACACGAAGACGATGATCAACAGAAAGATGATGTCCGCCATCGAGGCCGTCGGAATCGACGGCGTCGTTCGGTTGCGAGCGCGAATGCGCATCGGAGCTTCAGCCTTTGGTCGGCGATTGCGGCTCGGCCGACCGTTCGGGAGTGATGCCGGTCCGGTCCATCTCGCTGAAGGTTTCGATCAGCATGTTGGCGGCGGTCTCGATGTCACGCACGAACTTGTTGATCCGAGTCATGAAGTAGTTGTAGACGATCTGCACCGGGATGGCGATGATGAGGCCAGCCGCGGTCGTGATCAGAGCCTGGGAGACGCCAGCGAACACCGCCGCCGGATTCGAGAGGCCCTGCTTGGCGAGAGCGTCGAACGAGTTGATCATTCCGGTAACGGTGCCGAGGAATCCGAGTAGTGGCGAGACGTTGGCGGTCGTCGCCAACACCGCGAGGCCACGCTCGAGCCGCCCCATTTCGAACAGCGCCGCGTTCTCGATCGTCTTCTCGATGTCTTCCTTCGGCTGACCGAACTTGAGCAAGCCGGCCTTCATGACCGAGGCGACCGGGCCTCGGTACTGCTCGCAGATCTTGACCGCATCGCGCAGCGAGCGGTTCACCATGAGTGCCTTCCGCACTTTGGCGAGAAATTCGTTGACGTTGATCTTGGCCTTGCGCAACGCGAAGAAACGTTCCACCGCGAAGGCGACGCCGAGGATCGAGAACGCGAGTAGAGGCCACATCACCGGGCCTCCCTTCAAAAAGTACTCCCAAAACGTTCCCACAGGAGTCCTCCCCTTTTCTCGGGATCCGCCTAATGCGGATCGGTTGTGCTAGTCGACACGGCGCAACCGAACGCCCGCGCGTCCTCGGCACCGCGAAATACTTCCTCGTCTAATTCAACAATCCGCGGGAATCTCGGCGCGCGGAAGGGCGACAGAGTAGCACGCACCCGAAACCCGGTCAAGACGCGACGACCACGCGTAACATCTTCCATGACAACCTCTTAGCTCGCACCCTGCGAGCCGAGGCGAGCCGACTGCCCGCCGGTGATCGCCGCAGCCAGAGCATCGGCCGCGTCGGGAGCCAGAGACCCGTCACCTATCCGCAGCAGGATGCGAACCATCTTCGCGACCTGCTCTTTCCCCGCTCCTCCGTGACCCGCGACGGCACTCTTGATGGTCGCCGGAGGGAACTCGAGCAGTGGAACTCCTCGTCGCGAGAGGGTCACGAGCAACGCACCTCGGGCCTCCGCGAGCACGATCAGAGAGCGCGTATTCCGCCCGTGGAACACGCGTTCGACCGCAGCGAGTTCCGGTCGGTGCTCCTCCAAGATCCGTTCGAGGCCGTCGGCGATGTGATGAAGCCGCGCCGCCAGCGCCAAACGCGGTGGTGGAGAGAATCGTCCCCAACCCCGGGCTTGCAGTCGAGCGCCAACGCAATCGACCAAACCCCAGCCGGTGTGCTGGCTTCCGGGATCGAGGCCAAGAACGAGCATGTCCGGAGCCTCAACCGGCGTCGGCCGTGGTCGAGAGCTCGCCGGCCAGATTCGACCAGACGTTCTGAACGTCGTCCAACTCGTCGATCGCGTCGATCAACCGCTCGGCCTGCCGGTGATGATGATCGTCCACTTCAGCGAATGTCTGGGAGACCATCACGAGTCGTTGTTCGTCGACTTTCACCGAGCGCTGCTCGAGTCCCTCTTCGATGTGCATGAAGTCCTCGACGGCGCTCACCAGGAGATACTCGTCCTCCCGAATCTCAACGTCCTCTGCCCCCGCCTCCACAGCGAGGTCCATGAGCTCGGACTCCGAGAGCGCATCTTTCGGCAACGAGAAGATGCCCTTCTTCGTGAACATCCAGGCGACACAGCCGTTTTCGCCCAGGTTTCCGCCATGTTTCGAGAACGTGTGACGCAGATCGCTCACCGTGCGATTGCGGTTGTCGGTCAGGGCTTCGACGAGTATTGCGACCCCCCCCGGAGCGTAGCCTTCGAACACCGCCTCTTCGTAGGTCTCCCCGGCCAACTCGCCGGTTCCTTTCTGGATGGCTCGCTCGATGTTGTCTCTCGGCAGGCTCTGGGCCTTCGCCTCCGTGATCGCCGCGCGCAATCGGGGGTTGCCGCCGGGGTCTCCGCCGCCGAGCCGCGCCGCGACCGAGATCTCCCGGGCCAAACGCGTAAACAGCTTGCCCCGGCGCACGTCGGTGACCGCCTTCTTGCGCTTGATCTGGGCCCACTTGCTGTGACCGGACACCGGCGTTCTCCTCTTTCCCGGATCCTAACGCTAAGCGCTGAAAACGGAAGCGGATGGTCGTTCGCGAGTTTGACTCGCGGCAGAGCCGGGTGCTAGAAAGGCTCGCATTTTCCGGGGGCGCACGCCATGCCGTGGATCGTGGTTCTGGAGTCGAACGGTCGACTAGCCGAGAGTATTCGGGAGAGCTTGACCGAAGACGGCTGGCAGGTCGACCTTGCGAGCACCGAAGAGGCCGCCGCGGCGGCCATCCGGGAGCACGCTCCGCAGGTGATCTTGGCGGCGACCGACGCACCTGGCGCCGCCGACCTCTTGCGACGTGGGGCGCGGCGCGCCGGTGGTCCCGGCTCGGTCGCGCTGAACCGATCCGGCGGAAGTCCGGAGGCCCTTTCCGCAGCCGACGAACACCTCGACGAGTCCGCCTCCGCCAACGACTTGAGACTCCTGGTGAGAGCGCTCGTCACGGCGGGGCGCGCCCCTTCTGGCGCGATGCCCGCCGAGCAGGAGGAACGGCTCACTTCACAGGATTTGTTCGGCGACATGCTCGCCGAAGTGGAGGCGGAAGCCACGACCCCGCGGCCGGCACCTTCGGCAGCTCCGCAACGACGAACCGCGGAGGCCATCGAGGAGACGCTCTCGGGGCTCCTCAAGCAGGAAACGAAGCCCTCCCGGCCGGTTCCGACGCGCAAGAGCGACGAGGCGGTGGACGACCTGCTCTCGAAGACTCTCTCCGGGCTTCACGTGGGGGAGTCGGCCAAGCGGCCTGCCGCGGCGGGTGCTGAGAAGCCGCCCCGACCGGCTCCGCGCAAGGACCAGCCCGAGGAAGACAACCGCCCCGCCGCGTCGCCACGCGCCGGGCGGCCGCGCCGCGAGCAAGCGGTCGATCGCCTGATCGAGAGCGTCAAGCCGACGCCGGCCCCGCCTCCGCGCAAGCGGGTCTCGAAGGAGATCGACCTCTCCTCGCTCGACGACCTCGCCCGGGGAACCGGTGGCGACAAGACACCCAGCGCCGCGGCACCCTACGCGACCCAGAAGATCCCCGTACCCGTGTCGCAGCGTCCGCCCACGGCACCGGTCGAGTTCGGCCAGTACACGCTCCTCGAGCGCATCGCGCTCGGCGGCATGGCCGAGGTCTGGAAGGCCCGCATGAAAGGGGTCGAGGGATTCCAGAAGACCGTGGCGATCAAGAAGATCCTTCCGCACCTGACCGACTCGAGCGACTTCGTCACCATGTTCATCGACGAGGCCAAGCTCGCCGCCCAGCTCAACCACAACAACATCATCCACATCTATGACCTGGGAAAGATCGACGCCGACTACTACATCGCGATGGAGTACGTCGACGGCAAGGACCTTCGCTCCATCCTGAACACCGCGCGAGAGCAGACTCGCCCCTTGCCCCTCGGTCTCGCCCTGCTCGTCGCTTCCCGCGTTGCCGCAGCACTCGACCACGCGCACCTCAAGAAGGACTTCGAGGGCCGCGAGATGGGCCTCGTCCATCGCGACGTCTCGCCCCAGAATGTCCTCATTAGCTTCGAGGGCGATATCAAGCTGTGCGATTTCGGGATCGTCAAGGCGGTCTCCAAGGCGTCCAAGACCCAGATGGGCGCGCTCAAGGGCAAGCTGCAGTACATGTCTCCCGAGCAAGCTTGGGGGCGCCCCGTCGACGCGCGCTCGGACATCTTCTCGCTCGGCTCAGTCCTGTTCGAGATGCTGACCGGTCAGCGCCTGTTCAGCGGCGAGAGCGAGATGTCCGTCCTCGACGCGGTGCGGGAGGGCCGGATTCAGGCGCCTCGCGATCTCGACCCGCGCGTGCCGCTCGAGGTCAACGCCCTGGTCCTGAAGGCCCTGGCCCGCGAGCCGCGCGATCGCTACGGGAGCGCCGGTGATTTCCAGCACGAGATCGATGCCGTCCTCGGCTCGCTCAAGCCCACTCCCGCCCAGCGCGACCTGGCCGTCTACATTCAAGGGCTCTTCGCCTCCGTGCCGCGGGCGACGACGGCTCCCGCCGCGGAGCCCGCGAGCGCGCCCCCGACACCTGCGCGACCGAGTCCCCGTGCGGAGGAGGTCGCCTCCGTGGCGCCCGTCGCGGCGGTCACGACGACGGGTGGCGGCGATGCGGCGCTCGAGAGCGTCGACGGGGGGGCGAAGAACCTTCTCTGGATCGGGATCGCCGCCATCGTCTTGCTCGGCCTCGGCGGCCTGTTCTTCTATGGCCGGCATGGCGGGGAGAAAGCGCCGCCTCCACCTGCGAGCTCGACCCCCGCTCTCGCGGACACGACGCCAGCCGCCACCACGCCCGCCGCCGCTCCACCCCAGTCCGACGCCGCAGCGGCCCCCTCCGAAAGCACTCCAGCGACAGCGGCGAGCACCGGAGCCACGGAGCAGCTGGATGTCTCCAAGATCGTGGCGGGCGAAG
Source organism: Thermoanaerobaculia bacterium (assembly GCA_963712855.1). GTDB lineage: Bacteria > Acidobacteriota > Thermoanaerobaculia > Multivoradales > JAGPDF01 > JACTMI01. The sequence continues at coordinate 1,603,491 of CAVQJN010000001.1, read as the reverse complement.
TCAAGAAGCAAGCGGACGAGCTGAAGAAGAAGTACGACGCCGAGCTCCAGCAGAAGCAGCAGGAACTGGCCGCCGCGAAAGCGAGCGCCCCCGCTCCCCCGGTCACGTCGCAACCAGAACCGCAGAAGAGATCCACCGCGGAGTCGAAGAAGAAGCCTGCCGAGAAAGCCGGCAAGAGCGAACCCTCCGCCCAGGCGGCCGCCGCGACCGCGCAGCCGGCGAGTCCGGCGACCGGACCGTCCGCGCAGAACAAGGCGGGCAACACGCCGCCCGTCGAGGACGCCACGAACCCAGCGGCCGCGCCGGCCCAGCAGCCCGCCGCGACCGCGCCGCAGAAGGCCGCTCCGCAAACGGTACCCGCCGCGGTTCCACCGGCGAAAAAGACACCCGCCGTTCGCCTCGGTGATCTCGTCGAACCCGGCCCAGGAGTGACGCCGCCCGTTCTTGTCTCGTTCAAAAAACCGGAGTATCCTCCGCTCGCTCGCCGCATGAGGGTGGAAGGGACCGTGGTCCTGTCCCTACTTGTCGATGAAAACGGGAGGGTCATCGACGTGCGTCTCGACAGCGGCGTCCGAGAGAACGTCGGGATCAACGAGGCGGCCCTCGCCGCCGCCAAGTCGGCCCACTTCCAGCCGGCGCTGAAGGACGGAGTTCGCGTCAAGATGTGGCACCAGCTGAAGATTCCCTTCAGGATGTAAGGAGAGCGAATGAGTCTGAACGACCAGCAGCGGAAGTTCTACGAGAACACCCTGACCGTCACCAAGCAGGAGATCGCGGACCTCGACCGGCAGATCGAGGAGGAGCTCGCGAAAGTGAAGGAAAAGCTGGCCCAGCTCCAGAACGCCAAGAAGGCGGCCCGGCAGATGTACGACGCCGCCTGCATGCGGCTCGGTATTCCCAACGACCTCGAGGCCGAAGAGGAGGGCGCGGCCGAGATCTGAGCCCGGACACGCTCCGGGTTTCGGCTTCCGCGAGCCCTCTGGCGCCGCTCGCCTCCCGGCGATCGGCGCCTTTCGCGCTTTGGGGAGGGCCGGATCACTCCTCGCTCCCAATCCAATGGCTTGGTTCAAGAAGGACAAACGTCCCAAGGCAGTTCGCGACTCGCGCTCGCGCTCGGTCGTGCCGGAAGGGCTGTGGACGCGCTGCGACGGTTGCCGCGAGATCATCTACACCAAGGAGCTCGAGCGCAATCTGCGCATCTGCCCGAAGTGCGGTCACCACTTTCGCATCGACGCCCTACAGCGGATCCAACTCCTCGTCGACGAGGCAGAACCCCGCGAGCTCTTCGCTGAGGTGAGCCCCGCCGACCCCCTCGGATTCACCGATTCGAAGCGTTACGTCGATCGCCTCCAGGCGTACCAGAAGGCGCTCGGCGTCGCCGACGCGGTGCGCATCGTCGAGGCCGAGATCGAGAGGATTCCGATCGTCCTCGCGGTCATGGACTATCGATTCATGGGGGGCTCGATGGGCTCGGTCGTCGGGGAGAAGATCACCCGGGCCGCCGAGCACGCCACCGCCACGCGGCGGCCCCTCATCGTCGTCTCGGCATCCGGAGGCGCGCGCATGCAGGAGGGCGTGCTTTCCCTCATGCAGATGGCCAAGATCTCGGCCGCCCTGCGCCGGCAGCGCGACGCCGGCCTTCCCTACATCTCGCTGCTGACCGATCCGACCACCGGGGGCGTGACGGCGAGCTTCGCCATGCTGGGCGATCTCAATCTCGCCGAGCCCGGAGCTTCTGATCGGCTTTGCCGGACCGCGCGTCATCGAGCAGACGATTCGGCAGAGCCTCCCGGAGGGTTTTCAACGCAGCGAGTTCCTGCTCGAACACGGCTTCCTCGACCTGGTCGTCCACCGGTCGGACCTCAAAGCCACCCTGGCGCGCTGCCTGCGCCACCTGACCTAGGGAGCCTCGAACGCCGTGGCCGGCCGCACTGCCGGCGCCATTCTCGCCGAGCTTCGAGCCGCTCGGCGTGCGCCTCGAGCTGGACTCCTTTCGCGCTCTGCTGGGCGCGCTCGGCGCGCCGCAGGAGAGATTTCCCGCCGTGGTCGTCGGAGGTACCAACGGCAAAGGTAGCGTCGCCGCGCTCCTCGCGACCATGGCGTCGGCCGCCGGCCTGCGAGTCGGCCTCTACACTTCGCCCCACCTCACGGCCTGGGAGGAACGCATCCGGATCGCCGACCGGGACATCGAACCGCGAGCGCTCGCGTCGCGACTCGAGGAGGTGCTCACCGCCGCGCAGAGCTTCGGGCTCGCGCCCCCGACGGTGTTCGAGGTGCTGACCGCGGCGGCTCTGATCGAATTCGCCCGCCAACGCGTCGACCTCGCGATTCTCGAAGTCGGGCTGGGCGGCCGGCTCGATGCCACCAACGCGGTGACGCCGATCATCTCCGCGATCTCGCGCGTCTCCCTCGATCACCGGGAATGGCTGGGCTCGAGTCTGAGCGAGATCGCAGGCGAGAAGGCAGGCATCCTGAGAGCCACGCGGCCGGCGATCGTGGCACCCCAACAGAGCGAAGCGGACGCGACGATCGCCGATCGTGCGGCTCGCCTCGGAGCCGTGCTCCACCGGGTCGAGAACGAAGTCGAGCTGCTGAGCGCCGAGTGGCGCGGCCTGGCGGGTCACCGGATCCGGATGAGGAGTCCACGGCGCGAGTATGCGCTCACCCTCTCGCTCGCCGGTGAGCACCAGATCTGGAACCTGGCAACCGCGGTTCGAATCGCCGAGGAGCTCGAATCCGAAGGCTTCGGTATCGGCGAGGAGGCGATCGTCCGCGGTGCGGCGACGGTACGCTGGCCGGCTCGGCTCGAAGCGCTCGAGCTTCTCCCGTCCGCCTCTGACGCTCCTGCTCGATGCTGCGCACAACCCTGACGGCTGCGCCGCTCTGGGCCGCTTCCTGGATCGCCTCGGGCGGCCCTTCGTGTTGTTGTTCGGCGCTCTGGCCGACAAGGAAGTGGATGCCATGCTGCCGGCGCTCGCCGAGCGCGCCGCCGCCGTGGTGCTGTCACGCCCCGAGTCGAAACGCGCCCGCGATCCCGAGTCGCTCCGCGCCCTCCTTCCCGATCTGCAAGGCCCCGTTCTCGTCGAGCCGACGATTCCCCGCGCCGTCCGAAGGGCGATGGCTACCGCCGAGGCCGCGCGCCTCGACCTGGTGGTGGCTTGTGGCTCGATCTATCTCGCCGGCGCGGTGCGCCGCGAGGTCCTCGCCCGTTTCTAGCGGTTGCCGCCCATCCGCCGGGCGATGAGCATCGCCATCTCCAACGACTGCTCGTAGTTGAGCCGCGGGTCGACGAAGCTCCGATAATCGCGATCGAGCCCGTCGCTCGACAAGCCGCGTGCTCCGCCGATGCACTCGGTGACGTCCTCGCCGGTGAGCTCGAAATGGACGCCGCCGAGGTGAGTTCCGTGGGCGTCGTGCAAGTCGAAGGACTGCTCGAGCTCGGAGACGATGTCGTCGAAGCGGCGCGTCTTGCGACCGCTGGCTGTGGTTTCGGTATTGCCGTGCATCGGATCGCAACACCAGAGGACACGCTTGCCGCTCGCCTTGACCGCCTGGAGAAGCGGCGGCAGACCCGAGGCGACCTGGCGGGCGCCGAAACGATGGATCAGCGTCAAGCGACCTGGCTCGTCGTCGGGATGGAGCAGGTCCATCAGCTCGAGAAGTCGCTCCGGAGTGGTTCCCGGGCCGATCTTCACGGCGATCGGGTTGCGCACGCCGCGAAAGTACTCCACGTGCGCGCCCCGCGGATCGCTGGTGCGCAAACCGATCCAAGGGAAGTGGGTGGTCAGGTCGTACCAGCCGGGCCGCCGCGGGACGCGCCGGGTCTGGGCCGACTCGTAGAGAAGATGCAGGCCTTCGTGGCTGGTGTAGAAGTCCACTCGCCCCATCTCCGCCACCGGCTGGCCGGCCAGGGTTTCCATGAAGCGCAAGGACTCGCCGATCGAAGCCACCATGCGCCGGTAGTCGGCGGCATGGGGGGAGTGATCGACCCAGCCGAGATCCCAGTACTCGGGATGATGGAGGTCGGCGAATCCCCCTTCGACCAGAGCGCGGGTGAAGTTGAGGGTCAGCGCCGAATGTCCATAACCGCTCAGCAGCAGCCGTGGATCCGCCGCCCGCGCCTCGGCGGTGGCGGCGGCTTGGTTGATCAGGTCGCCCCGGTAGGTCGGCAGCAGAAGCCCGCCCACCTCTTCCTGGTCGGCCGACCGGGGCTTGGCGTATTGGCCCGCGAAACGGCCGACCCGGATCACCCGTTGCCGCGAGCCAAAAACCAGGACCAGGCTCATCTGCAACAGGATCTTGAGCTTCGCGGCGATGGCCGGCGAGGAGCATTCGGCGAAGCTCTCCGCGCAGTCGCCGCCCTGTAGCAGGAAGGCCTTCCCTTCAGCCGCCAGCGCGAGCTGCGACTTCAGACTCTCGATCTCCCAGGAGGTCACCAGAGGGGGCAGCTGTCGCAGCTCGGCCAGCACCCGCTCCAGCGCCTCTGGATCGGGATACGTGGGCTGTTGCAGAACGGGGTAGCCGCGCCACGAATCGGGCGACCAGTCTTCGCGATTCACGTCGTCTCGTCGTAGAGGGGAAAGCGCCGGCACAACGCCCGGACCCGCTCGCGGACCCGCCCGCGCGTCGCCCCGTCTTCCGGCGCCGCCAACACGTCGTCGACGAGTCCCGCGATCTCCACCATCTGGTCTTCACCCAGGCCCCGGGTCGTCACCGCCGCGCAGCCGACTCGAATGCCCGAGGCGACCAGGGGCGGCTTGGAATCGTAAGGGATGGCGTTCTTGTTCACCGTCATGCCGGCCTGGTCGAGGGACGTTTCGGCGAGCTTGCCGGTCAAGCCCCGCGACGCGACGTCGGCCAGGAAGAGATGATTGTCGGTGCCGCCCGAGACGATGCGGAACCCGCGCTTCCCGAGCTCGGAGGCCAGCCGAGCGGTATTGACCACGATCTGCTTCTGGTACGCGCGGAAATCTTCGCCGAGCGCCTCGCCGAGGGCCGCCGCCTTGGCGGCGATGATGTGCATGAGCGGACCACCCTGCAGCCCTGGAAAGACGGCGCGATCGAGCTCCTTCGCGAATGCCTCGCGACACATCACGAGGCCGCCACGCGGACCGCGCAGCGTCTTGTGGGTGGTCGTGGTCACGAAGTCGCAATGCGGCACCGGCGAGGGATGGAGCCCCGCGGCCACGAGACCCGCGATATGCGCGATGTCCGCCATCAGGAGAGCGCCGGCCTCGTCCGCGATCTCACGAAAGCGCGCGAAGTCGATGACCCGGCTGTAGGCGGAAGCGCCGCAGACGATCAGCTTCGGACGGTGCTCGAGAGCCAGACGGCGGACCTCTTCGTAATCGATCCTCTCGCTCTCGCGCTCCACTCCGTAGGAGACCACCTGAAAATCCCGTCCCGAATACGACAGCCGGTGGCCGTGGGTGAGGTGCCCGCCCGCCGCGAGGTCCATGCCCAGGAAGACGTCGCCTGGACGCAGCATGGCGAAGTAGACCGCCATGTTGGCCGAAGTCCCCGAGTGCGGCTGAACGTTGACGTGCTCGGCGCCGAACAGCTCGCGGGCCCGATCAATGGCCAGTTGCTCGACCTGGTCGACGACTTCGCATCCGCCGTAGTAGCGCCGGCCGGGGTAACCCTCCGCATACTTGTTGGTGAGCACGCTGCCCGCCGCAGCGAGCACCGCCGGGCTGGCGAAGTTCTCGGAAGCAATGAGCTCGAGGCCTTCGTTCTGGCGCCGTCGCTCCGCCGCCAGGAGGTCGGCCAGCACGGGATCCGATTGGGCGAGCGGAAGGCGGTTCACTCGGCGAGCCCGTCAAGCTTGTCGACCCGCCGTTGGTGCCGCCCACCGTCGAACGGCGTCGTCAGGAAGCTCTCGAGGAGGGCCTCGGCGAGCTGCGGCGCGACGATGCGCGCTCCGAGCGTCAGGACATTGGCGTCGTTGTGGGCGCGGGCGAGCCGCACCGTGAACAGGTCATTCGCCGGCACGGCTCGCACGCCGCGCCTCCGGTTGGCCGCCATAGCCATCCCCACTCCGGTTCCGCAGACCAGGAGGCCGCGCTCCGCCCGTCCACTTGCCACGGCCTCCGCGACCCGGGACGCCCAGTCCGGATAGTCCGTCGACTCGCGATCGAAGGTCCCGAGGTTCTCGACCTGATGGCCCGCCTGGGTGAGCACCTCCCCCAGGTGTTCCTTGAGGTCGAATCCGGCATGATCCGCGCCGATGGCGATTCGCATCGCGGCTCGCCCGCCGACTCAGGAGTCCGAGGGCTCGCCTTCGGGCTGCCCCTCGTCCTCGGACTTCTTCTTACGAGCTGAGGTCTTGCGGGTGGTCTTCTTGACGGCGCCTCCCTCGGTCGACTTCTTCGCGGTACGCGCAGCCGGCTTCTTGGCCGTCTTCTTGGCAGGCTTCTTGGCAGGCTTCTTGGCAGGCTTCTTCTCCTCCGCCGCCGGACCCTCGGCCCCCTCCTCGTCGGCCGCGCCCTTGACCGCGCGCTTGGAACCCTCGACCCGCGCGGGGCGGCGCTTGGCCAATTCCTTGAGCCGGCGCTCTTTCAGTCTCTCGACCCGGCGCTTGCGCCGGCGTCGCAGCTCTCGTTCACGCTCTCGCATCGATGCGTTCTCCCGCCGCCCGGGCCGCGCGTCATGCATCGGAGGGGCGGTCGTCGGTGTGGCGCGGAGTCTAGCAGGGGCACCGTTGGCGCGACGCGTCTCCGGATCCACGTCGTCCCGCCCTTCTCGACCCGTGCCAGAAGGGCGGCGGGCGGGATCACCCGGACGCGATTCACGGATCTCGTCCGCGACCTCGCTGATCGACCGGCGGACATGGTGGGCGCCCGGCACGAGCTCGCGCCGAGAAAAACAGCGGCGCAGGAGGACTCGGTCTTCCCGAGGGGGTCGGCTAAGATGCGCCGCTGATGAGGGGTCGACGACGGGGTCTCGCGGCGCGCACTTGTGCCGCGTTTTGTTCGGTTGCGGGCCTGCTGCTGGCGATGGGGTGCCGGCCGCACGCCAAACCGGACGTCGTCGTGGTGCTGGTCGACACCCTGCGCGCCGATCACCTCGGCTACATGGGGTACGCGCGTCCGACCTCGCCGAACCTGGACGCCCTGGCCCGCGACAGCGTCGTGTTCCGCCACGCCATTTCGGCGTCGACCTGGACCAAACCTGCGGTCGCCTCGCTGTTCACCGGTCTGTACCCCTCTGAGCACGGCATCTTGGGTATGCCGCGATCGCCGAAGCGGGCGGAACGGATGGAGCACCAGATCCTGCCCCCCACGCAGCCCACCCTGGCGGAACGGTTCCGGGCCGGCGGATACGCGACGATCGCCGCGGTGCACCAACCGAATCTCACCGAACAGGGCGGCTTTTCCAGGGGTTTCGACGTCTACGAGCGACCCCACGAGACCGATGACTTCGCGCTCCTCGCGAGGTTTCTCCAGGAGATCGACCAAGCTCCAACGGATCGCCCGCTGTTCGGCTACCTGCACCTGCTCGACGTCCACTGGCCATACGCGGAGCGACTCCCTTCGCTGCCGATCGACGCCTTCGGCGCCACGGATCCCAAGTATCCCGTCGCCATCGACCGCAGCGCCGTGCGAGAAAGTCGACGCAATCACTGGCGAGGACTCGACCTCGGCACGCTCGAAGCCCTCTACGACCACGGAGTCGCCTGGGATGATCGCGTCGTCGGCGACCTCGTCGAAGCGCTGCGTAGCCGGCAACGCTGGCGCAAGACGGTCTTCGTGGTGGTCGCCGATCATGGCGAGGGCTTTCTCGAGCACCACCTGCTCGAGCACTCCTACGAGCCTTACCGCGAGCTCACCCACATTCCACTGCTTATGCACCTGCCCGCCGGTTGGTCCGTGAAGCCCGGGGAGCGCCAATCCGTCGTCAGCCTCGCCGGCCTCGGGCCGACGCTGCTCGAGCTGGCCGGCTTGCCGAGCTGGCCCGGCGCCACCGCGCGAAGCTTCGCTGACATCGCGCGTGGCCGAGAACGGCCCGATTCCTTCGCGCTCATCGAGATGTACCGGGCGCGGGCGATTCGCACCCAGAGCGCGAAGCTCATCCTCGAGCGCCGCGGACGGCTGCTCTACTTCGATCTCACCCACGACCCGCGCGAGAAGAAAAACCTGGCGCAGCACCATGGCTGCGACGAGAGTTGCCGCCAGCTCGTCGCGATGCTGCGCCGTATGGACGATCGTCTGCGTCCACCTCTGAACCACACGGACTCGGCCGTGCGAATCGATCCCGAGGACATCGCGAAACTTCGCGACCTCGGCTATCTCTGATCGCCTTTCCCGCTCTAGCGGAACGCTCCAGAGCGCTCCATCAAAGAGGAATGTTGCCGTGCTTCTTCGGCGGGATGCTTTGACGCTTGCCCGCCAACTGCCTGAGCGCGCGGATCAAGGCGGGCCGCGTCCTGCGAGGCTCGATGACCGCGTCGATGAAACCGCGCTCGGCGGCGATCCAAGGGTTGGAGAACTTCTCCCGATACTCGGCGATCTTCTCCGCTCGCGCTTCCGTTGAGCGTTCGCCAGCCTTCTCGAGCTCTCTCCGGTAGAGGATGTTGACCGCGCCCTCCGGACCCATGACGGCAATCTCGGCGGTGGGATAGGCGAGATTGACGTCGGTTCGAAGGTGCTTCGAAGCCATGACGCAATAGGCGCCGCCGTAGGCCTTGCGCGTGATGACCGTGAGCTTCGGCACGGTCGCCTCCGCATAGGCGTAAAGAAGCTTCGCGCCATGCTTGATGATGCCGCCGTATTCCTGCTGGGTGCCGGGCAGGAATCCCGGGACGTCCTCGAAGGTCACGAGCGGAATGTTGAACGCGTCGCAGAAACGAACGAAGCGCGCTCCCTTGAGTGAGGCATCGATGTCGAGCACACCGGCGAGGTAGGCCGGCTGGTTGGCCACGATGCCGACGGTTTGATTGCCTAGCCTGGCGAAGCCGACGACGATGTTGCGCGCAAACTCGGCGTGGACCTCCAGGAACTTCCCGTCATCGAAGACTGCGGCGATCAGGCGCTTGATGTCGTAGGGGCGATTGGGATCGGGTGGCACCAGGGAATCGAGAACGGGCTCCTCCCGGTCCGGATCGTCGTCGGAGGCGCCACGCGGCGCCTCGTCGAGATTGTTGGACGGCAGGTAGGAGAGCAGCTCGCGGATGCCCATCAGGCACGCGGCGTCGTTCGGGTGGGTAAAGTGCGCGACGCCGCTCTTCGCGGCGTGGGTGCGGGCGCCGCCGAGGTCCTCCTTGCTGACCTCTTCGTGGGTCACCGTCCGGATCACATCGGGCCCGGTCACGAACATGTAGCTCGTCGATTCGACCATCAGGATGAAGTCCGTGATCGCGGGCGAGTAGACGGCTCCGCCCGCGCACGGTCCGAGCACCGCCGAGATTTGCGGCACGACGCCGGAGGCCAGCGTATTGCGAAGGAAGATGTCGGCGTATCCGCCCAGCGAAGCCACGCCCTCCTGAATGCGGGCTCCGCCGGAATCGTTGAGCCCGATGATCGGAGCGCCATTCTCGACTGCGAGGTCCATGACCTTGCAGATCTTGCGGGCGTTGGTCTCGGAGAGCGAGCCGCCGAAGACCGTGAAATCCTGGGCGAAGACATAGACCAGGCGCCCCGAGATCGTTCCGAATCCGCACGCGACACCGTCTCCCGGGATCTCCTGTCGCTCCATTCCGAAATCCCGGCACCGGTGGGTGACTAGGGCATCGACCTCGACGAACGAGCCGGCGTCGAGCAAGAGGCTCGATGCGCTCTCGAGCCGTGAGCTTGCCTTCCTTGTGTTGCCGCGCCTGGCGGTCGGCGCCGCCGCCCTGCCGGGCCGCTTCGAGCCGTCGCTCGAGCTCCGCTCGTCGATTCGAGGTCATGAGTCGCTCCTCGAGCGGAGCCTATCCTCTCGCTGCCGGAACCCTTCCCAGCCCCACCCTCCGAGAGTCATCCGCGTTCGGTTCCGAGCTCGGCCACCGTGTCGTCGAGGAGCATTGGCTCGAAAGATGACTCCGGCCCGACGAGCGGAAAGAGCACCTCGAAGAGACTCCCTTCGTCGGGTCGACTTTCGACGTGAATGCGGCCGCCATGCTGGTGTACCAGGCCATAGACGGTGGCGAGCCCCAGACCCGCGCCGCGCCCGAGCGCCTTGGTGGTGAAGAAAGGCTCGAAGAGGCGACGCTGTGTCTCTTCGTCCATGCCGACACCCGTATCCCGAAAGGCGATCTCCACGTAACCGCCGGGCCGCAGCTCCCCCGACTCGTTGGCGCTGCCTTCCACGAGCAGACGGCGTCCGGTCGTCAAGGTCAGGACACCGCCGTCGGGCATCGCGTCGCGTGCATTGGCCGCCAGGTTTCGCGCCACCCGCTCGAGGTGAAGCGGGTCGATCGCGACCTCGAGGGGCTCGTTCGCCAGACGAGTCTGTAATTCGATCGAATCGCCGCATAGATCGCACAGCTCCGGGAGCAGGGCGCGAAGCAGCTCACCCACGTCGACCCGGCGACGAAAACCGATCTCGCGCTGGCCCACGGCGAGCAACTCGGAGGTCAGCGCGGCGGCGCGACGGGCCGCTCGCAGCACCATCTTGAGGCTTTCGCCCGTCACCGGGTCGTCGGTCTTGGAGAGCAGGAGATCGGTCCGTCCGACCACCACCGTGAGGAGGTTGTTGAAGTCGTGCGCGACGCCGGCCGCCAATCGGCCGATCGCTTCCAGCTTCACCGCGTTGGCGAGGCGTCGCCGCGACACCACCAGCTCGCGCCGCAGCTCCCTTTGGACGCGCGCGATCCAGACCTGATGCAGCGCGGCCAAGGCGCCCAAGAGAGCGGCAAGTCCAACCGCGAAGGCCCTCTGTGCCTGCGCCACCGCGGGCGAGCCCACCCCGCCGACGAGCTCCGACACCAGGTGAATGACCGGCACCAGGGCGGCATAGAGGAAAGCCGGCGCCAGGTTGAGCGACGTCGTGACGGAATCGCTCGGTGCCACCGCGCCCGAGCCGTGAGCCCCCGCGGAGGGCGTCCGCACGGCCAACACCACGAAGATGTGCGGCACGAACCAGAGCAGATTCAAACCCGCCTGCGAATCGAGGTCGATGCGGAACGCCAGAGAAGCCAGGAAGAGCGCGTCGGTCGCCAGCAGGAACGTGGCGGCGGCGCCCATGAAACACCAGCGACGACGATCCCGACCCGACGAAGAGCGGTACAGGCGGAGCGCGAAGAGGCCGATCAAGCAGGCATCGAGGGTGACGTAGAGCACGGCCGAACCCCAGCCGGGTTCGGCCACGCCCGTCGACAACCGGAAGGGGACGACGACGAAATAGAAGAGCAGTCCGATTGCGAAGAGCGCCGTCTCGACACGAGCCAGACGACGGAGCAGACGAACCTGCCGGCTGCCTCCCGATTGGACGCGACCGATCGCGGTAAAGCCGAAGAGCACGTAGAAGAGAACGAAGAGCGCGTCGTGCAGGACGAAGAAAGCCGGGCCCGAGAATCGCAGCTCGAGCAGCTCCTCGAACGCCCAGACCGCGAAAGCTCCCGCGACAAACCCCTGGAGACGACTCTCCTCCGGGTTGCCGGCCCGGAAACCGCCCATCATCGCGGCGCCCGTGACCGCCGCGCCAAGCAGGACGAAGGTCCAGGAGTCCCGGTAGGTGAGGGGGAGGCGGCCGCCCCAGAGGTAAACGAGGTAGGGCGCCGTGACGGCGAGCCAGGCGAGGACGAAGCCGCGCAGAACTGGATCCGCGGCGAGCGAGCTCGCCGCTCGGCCGCCGCGCGGTGCTCCCTCAACGGCTCGCGGTCTCCTCGCCGCACCCATCGCCAGACGTCCTCCCGATCCGAGTGAAGCAGCATCTTAGTATGCGCGCAGGAGCGCTCCTCGCGCTCGCTCGTCGAAGCAGGACGCGACCGGCCTTCCGTCCTTTACACTGCTCCCGATGACGGGTTCGGCGATCGACGTGGTTCCGGGAGAATCGGCGTGACCGAACCCCTCGTTCTGCCGCTTGCTCTCGTCGTGGGCACCCTGATCTTGGTCGTACTGCGCCTGCGCTCCCTTCGCCACGTCGCGGCTGCGCCGATCGCTCCCGACGCTCCCCTCACCCCATCGGAGATCTTGCGCTTGAGACGCTGGCGACGCCGGTTTCGCCGGACCCTCTGGCTCGTCTCGATCGGCTATCTGACCATCTTGCTCGCCTGGGCGGTGCTGCCGCACGATCAAGCGCGGCCGCGGCTCGCCCTCGCCCTGCTCGCGGTGATCCTGGCGTTCGGCACCGCGGTCCAATTCTCGGTCCGTTGCCCGCGCTGCGGCTTCAACCTCGGATTTCAGCTCCACCTGCCTCTTTCGGCCGACTGCGAGCGTTGCGGCGGAAAGTGCCCCTAGCGGCTCCGACGAGCCGCCTCGATCTTGCCCGCTCGCCGGAGCCTGAGATAGGATTTGCCGGGTCGCGCGATCGCACCTGGTCACACGGACCCTGTAAGGGTCGACCCGGACAATCTCGGTAGCTTCGAGTTCCGAACCACTCGGGGGCTCTCGGTGGTCGAGCGCAACGCCTCACGCAGTTGGATGCGGCTCACCGGGCTCGGATTCGAGCTCGCAGCCTCGGTAGTCGGCGGAGCGATGCTCGGCTGGTGGTTGGATCGCCAGTTCGGGACGGCGCCATGGGCCCTGATCGGCCTGGCGGCGGTCGGCGCGGTGGGAGGGTTTTACAATTTGATCCGGACGGCCCTCGCGGCCACTCGGCCGCCCGCGTCGGGCTCGGTGCCCCGGCACCGGGACGACAGCCCGCAGTGAGTGAAGCTCGGCGAGCCTTCCGGGTTTGGATCGCCGGCAGCCTGGCGGCGCTCTCGATCACTGCGGCGCTCGGTGCATGGCCGACGTTGCGGTGGGGAGGCGAGGATGCCCTGCTCGCTCTGGCGGCGGGTTGCGGAATCGGCTGGGTCGGTTCGTTGCTCGGCGCGATTCCGGTGTTGCGAGCCCTCCGCCGGCCCGGCGCGGAGGCCGCGAACGTGGTGGCGTTACGAGCAATGGCCTGGCGGGCCGGAGGAACGTTGATCCCCGCTGTCGCGGTGGTTCTCGCCAGCTCGCTGCCGAGAAGCTCCACTGGTGGTTTGGGTGGGGGTCGCCTACGTCGCCCTGCTGGTCGTGGAAACGAGATGGACGGTCCGCTGGTTGAACTCCGGCGGCCACTGAGCAAGAGACGGAGCGGAGTCGAACGATGGCGTCGGAAAACCCTCTTGGGCACATCGTCCAGCATCCGATTCGCCAGATGGACGCGAATCTCGGATTCTTGACGCCCGACCACAAGATCACGATTCTCTCGGATCACATCGTGATGATCATCGTGGCCGGCTTCCTGCTGAGCCTCTTCGTGCCGCGGCTGATCCGGCGCCGGGCCGGCGACGATCCCCTGTCACGACTCGTGCCGACGGGATGGGCGAACGCCTTCGAGGCGGTCTGCCAGTACCTCCGCGTCGAGGCGATCGAGCCGGTGCTGGGCGAGCACACGGATCAGTTCATCCCCTACATCTGGAGCGTCTTCTACTTCATCTTGACCCTCAACCTGCTCGGCCAGCTGCCGATTCAACCGCTCGCCGCCTTCGGTGGTCTGCACCTAGGCGGCACGGCGACCGGCAACATCTGGGTCTGCGGGACGCTGGCGACGCTCACCCTGGCCATGATGGTGATCAACGGCCTTCGCTACGGCGGCATCGAGTACCTCAAGCACTTCAACCCGGGACCGCTCTGGCTCGCCTGGCTGCTGATCCCGATCGAGATCATCGGCACTTTCGCGCGTATCTTCGCGCTCGCCGTCCGACTCTTCGCCAACATGATCGCGGGACACATTCTGCTCGCCGTGCTGATCGGCCTGATGCTCAGCGTCGGGACTTCGGTCGGCACCGGAGCCGGGCTCGGCGTGGCGGTGCCGGTGGTGGCGGGCGCGGCCGCGGTCGGACTGCTCGAGATCTTCATCTGCGTCTTGCACGCCTTCATCTTCATGCTCTTGACCGCCGTCTTCATCGGCATGTCGATCCACGTCGGACACGACCACCCGGAGGGGGCGGAAGCCCATTCCTGATTCCACCGAACTCGCGGCGGTCGCGAGGACCGCGCGCGCTTCCCTCAAGAGAGGTAATTCCGTCATGAACCAGAAGAATCTTTCGAAGATCGCTCTCGCGCTGGCCGTCTTCGGTCTCGCCCTCCTCTTCGCCCCGGCGGCCTTCGCCCAGGAAGCCGGAGCCGCCGCCGGAGCCGCGGCGACCAAGGGTTTCGGCGCCATGGGTGGCGCCATCGGCGCCGGCCTCGCCGTCGTCGGAGCCGGCATCGGCATCGGCCGGGTCGGTGGCTCCGCCGCCGAGTCGATCGCCCGCCAGCCCGAGGTGGTCGGACAGATCAACACCGCGATGATCATCACCGCCGCGATGATCGAAGGCGTGGCGCTGTTCGCCGTCGTCGTCGGTCTGCTCGCCGTCCTGTGATCCGGAGCGTGGTCGAGCGAGCGAGCATGAAGCGCTGGATCGCCTGCCTCGGGTGGGTCGCCGCCGCCGCGCCCGCGTTCGCCTCCGAAGGTGGCGAGGCCGGAATGACGCCCTTCGCGGGCGACGTCGGAAGCGCTTTGTGGACGCTCATCATCTTCGGAATCGTCGTCTTCGTGCTCGGCAAATTCGCCTGGAAGCCCGTTCTCTCGGGTCTTCAGGCACGCGAGAAGTTCATTCGCGAGTCGCTCGAGGAGGCCCGGCGCGATCGTGCCGAGGCCGAAGCGCGCCTCCAGGAGTATCTCGACAAGCTCGACGAGGCGCGCAACGAAGCGAGCGCCCTCGTCGAGGAGGCGAAGCGCGACGCCGAGGCCGTCAAACGGCGCCTCCAGGACGAGGCCAACGCCGAAGCCGCCAAGATCGTGGAGCGCTCGCGCCGCGAGATCGGCCTCGCCAAGGAGGCCGCGGTGCACGAGCTCTACTCGCTCACCGCGCGGCTCACCACCGAGGTCGCGAGCAAGGTGCTCGAGCGTGAAATCAAGCCTCAGGACCACGAGCGGCTGATTCGCGAGTCGATCGATCGGCTCGCGGGCCAGGGGCACTGAGGCCGGCGTGGCGGGCGGCAGCGAGAAGCAGGGCACGATCGCGGCGGCTTGGGCCGAGGCGCTCATCGAGCTCGCCGCTCAGGACGGTCGGGAGGACGCGGTACTCGACGAGCTCGTCACGCTGGTCGAGCTCTACGACGCCGATCCCGAGCTCGAGTCGATCCTGGCCAGTCCGCTCACCGGGGGCGAGATCAAGCGCGCCCTGCTCGAGAAGGCTCTGCGCGGCCGCGCCAGCGACCTCCTGGTCGACGCCCTGCAAGTGATGCGACGCAAGGGGCGCCTGGACATGGTTCGTGCGATCGCCGTCGCCTACCGGGTCGCCTGGCTGCGGCGCAAGAAGCGGGTCGAGGTTCGCGTGACCAGCGCCGTGCCGCTCTCCGAGTCGCTGCGCGAGGAGTTGGTTCGGGTCGCCGCCCGTCGCACCGCGCGAGAGCCCATGCTGGTCGAGCGGGTCGATCCCGAGTTGCTCGGCGGCCTGGTGGTGTCGATCGAAGATCAGAAATTCGACGGCAGCGTCGCGACCGAGCTGACTCGAATCGAAAGCAGCCTGCTCGAGCGTGGTTCGCGCGAGCTCATGTCCGAGAAGTCGTACGTCACGGAAGATCAATAGGGTGGAAGAGGGAGAGGCTTTCCCATGAAATTCAGGGTCGACGAGATCACCTCCGTCATCAGCGAAGAGATCCGCCAGTACCGCAGCGAGGTCGACCTCGCCGAGGTCGGCCGGGTGCTCGAGATCGGTGACGGCATCGCCCGCGTCTACGGGCTTTCCAACGTCATGTCCGGCGAGCTGGTGGCTTTTGCCAACGGCTCCTTCGGACAGGCTCTCAACCTCGAGGAGGCATCGGTCGGCGTCGTCATCCTCGGCGACTTCCTCGAGATCAAAGAGGGCGACGAAGTGCGCCGCACCGGCGAGCTCCTTTCGGTGCCCTGCGGCGAGGCCATGATCGGCAGGATCGTCGATCCGCTCGGCCGGCCGCTCGACGGGCTGGGGCCGATCCAGACGCCGCACCGGCGGCCGCTCGAATTCAAGGCGCCCGGCATCGCCGAGCGTCAGCCCGTGAACGAGCCGCTCCAGACGGGCATCAAGGCCATCGACTCGATGATTCCGATCGGCCGCGGGCAGCGCGAGCTGATCATCGGCGACCGCAAGACCGGCAAGACCGCGATCGCGATCGACACGATCCTCAACCAGAAGGGCGCCGGCGTCATCTGCGTCTACGTCGCGATCGGCCAGAAGGAATCCAACGTGGTCGGCCTGGTCGAGAAGCTGCGCGAATACGGCGCCATGGACTACACGATCGTGGTCTCGGCGGGTTCGTCGGATCCCGCTCCGCTGCAGTACATCGCCCCCTACGCCGGCGCCGCGATGGCGGAGTACTTCATGTATCGAGAGGGCAAGGCGACGCTCTGCGTCTACGACGACCTCTCGAAGCAGGCCGCCGCCTATCGTCAGTTGTCGTTGCTGCTCCGCCGGCCGCCGGGCCGCGAGGCCTATCCCGGCGACGTCTTCTACCTCCACTCGCGGCTGCTCGAGCGCGCCGTCAAGCTGCGCGACGAGTGCGCCGTCGTCCCGAAGGACACGCCCGCCGACGCGACCGATCGCGGACTCGCCGTCCGGCACCCCGACGGGCTCAAGGCGCCGGAAGAGGTCCGGCCGGACGACCTGCTGGGCCTCTACCATCGCCCGCACGGCAAGCATCGCGCCGAGGCCTTCCTCGCCAGCCTCCCGGACAAGGAGAAGTACCGGGTTCACAAGTTCCCGGACTCGGGTGGTTCGATGACGGCGTTGCCGATCATCGAGACCCTCGAGGGCGAGGTGTCGGCCTACATTCCGACCAACGTGATCTCGATCACCGACGGCCAGATCTACCTCGAACCCGATCTGTTCTTCGCCGGCGTCCGACCCGCGGTCAACGTCGGCATCTCGGTGTCGCGCGTGGGCGGCAATGCGCAGCGCAAAGCGATGAAGAAGGTCGCCGGCTCGTTGCGGCTCGACCTCGCCGCGTTCCGAGCCCTCGAAGCGTTCTCGCAGATCGGCACGGATCTCGATGCCGCGACCCAAAAGCAGCTGGACCGCGGACGGCGCATGGTGGAGTTGCTCAAGCAGCCCCAATTCCAGCCCTTCGAGACCTTCGACGAGGTCGCGTCGATCTTCGCCGGAACGCAGGGCCTGCTCGACGATCTGCAGATCGCGCAGGTCCAGCCCTTCGAAGCGGCGATGCTGGAACATCTGCGCAACGAATTCCCCGAGATCCTCGACGAGATGCGGAGCACGGGACAGCTCTCCGACGAGTTGGCTCAGAAGCTCCTCGAGGTCCTGAAGAACTTCAAGTCGGCGTACCTGGCCAGGCAGAAGAAGGCCTGATCGATGGCGAACCGGCGCGTCCTCGTCAAGCGCCGCAAGGCGGTGGGCAACATCCGCAAGATCACGCGGACCATGCAGCTCATCGCCACGGCGCGGTTTCAGGCGGCGTTCAACCGCGCCGTCGCTTCGCGCCCCTATACGGAGAAGCTCGCGGAGCTGGTGGGGGACCTCTCGCGCGACGCCGGCGATCTCGATCATCCGTTGCTGCGCAGCCACGCCCCGGAGGCCCCGGCGGCGCTCGTCGTGGTGACCTCGAATCGCGGCCTGTGCGGCGGCTACAACGCCAACGTGCTGCGCAGCGCTCAGACGCAGCTCGAGGGCTGGCGGGGCGGCGCGCGCGCGGCCGAGTTGCGGGTTTTCGGCAAGAAGGGCATCGCCTACTTCCGTTTCCAGAAGGAAGCGATGGCAGCCCAGGACGCGACGATCGGCGAGGCGCCGCGCTTCGAGCAGGTCGAGCCCGTCGCCCGTCGGCTGATGGAGGACTTCCTCGCCGGCAAGCTCTCTGCGGTCCACGTGGCCTACATGCGCTTCTATTCGGCCGGTCGCCAGCTCCCCGAGGTGGTGCAGCTGCTGCCGCTCGTCCAGGCGGCCGCGGACGACGCCGAGAAGACGTCGCGTCGCGCGATCGACTACGAGTTCCGGCCCAACGCCGAGACGCTGCTCGCGGAGTTGCTGCCGGCCACGGTGCGAATCCGGCTCTTCCAGGCTTTTCTCGACGCGGCCGTCTCGGAGCAGGTGGCCCGCATGGTGGCCATGAAGGCCGCCACCGAGGCTTCCGAGGAGATGATCAAGACCCTCACCCGCAAGTACAACCGGGCGCGACAGACCCAGATCACCATGGAATTGCTCGACATCGTCGGCGGCGCCAACGCGCTCGCTTGAGAGACTCAGGAAAGGCTTGCTCATGAACACAGGCACCATCACCCAGGTCATCGGCTCGACCCTCGACGCCCATTTCGACGAGGAGAACCTGCCGGCGCTCTACAACGCGCTGCAGGTCGAGGTCGAGCGCACGGTGCTCGGGGAGAAGATCCAAGAAACGCTCTGGTGCGAGGTCGCCCAGCACCTCGGTGGCGGCCAGGTGCGCGCCATCGCGCTCGGCTCCACCGATGGTCTGCGGCGGGGTCAGACGATCGTCGACACCGGCTCGGCAGTGACCGTGCCGGTCGGCCTCGAGACCCTCGGACGCGTATTCAATCTGGTCGGCCAGACGATCGACGATCGCGGTCCGGTCGAGACCTCGGAGCGGCGCAGCATTCACCGTTCGCCGCCGGAGATGCAGGATCTCTCCTCCAAGACCGAGATTTTCGAAACCGGCATCAAGGTGATCGACCTGCTCTGTCCACTGGTGCGCGGTGGCAAGGCGGGACTGTTCGGCGGCGCCGGCGTCGGCAAGACGGTCATCATCCAGGAGCTCATCGCCCGTCTGGCGCGTTTCCACTCGGGCTACAGCTGCTTCGCCGGAGTCGGTGAGCGGACCCGCGAGGGCAACGACCTCTGGCTCGAGATGCAGGAGGCCAAGATCGGCGACACGGGCAAGTCGGTCATCGATCAGACCGTCATGGTCTTCGGCCAGATGAACGAGCCGCCCGGAGCCCGCTTGCGGGTCGCCCTGTCCGCTCTCACGATGGCCGAGTACTTCCGCGACCAGACGGGCGCCGACACCCTGCTCTTCATCGACAACATCTTCCGTTTCACTCAAGCGGGTTCCGAGGTCTCGGCGCTGCTCGGCCGCATGCCCTCGGCGGTCGGCTATCAGCCGACTCTGTCGACCGAGATGGGCGAGCTCCAGGAGCGCATCACCTCCACCAAGCGCGGCGCGGTGACATCGATCCAGGCGATCTACGTGCCGGCCGACGACTACACCGACCCGGCGCCGGCCAACGCGTTCACCCACCTCGACTCGACGGTGAACCTCGAGCGCTCGATCTCGGAGAAGGGCATCTATCCGGCTGTCGACCCGCTCGCCTCCTCGAGCCGTATTCTGGCGGCCGACGTGGTCGGAGAGGATCACTATCGGGTGGCGCGCCGGGTGCAGCAGATCCTGCAGCGCTTCAAGGACCTGCAGGACATCATCGCCATCCTCGGCATCGACGAGCTCTCCGAGGACGACAAGTTGGTTGTGCGCCGGGCGCGCAAGATCGAGCGCTTTTTCTCTCAGCCCTTCTTCGTCGCCGAGCAGTTCACGGGATTCAAGGGCGTCTACGTCAAGCGCGAGGACACGATGCGCAGCTTCGAGGAGCTGTGCGACGGCAAATGGGACCACCTTCCGGACTCGGCCTTCATGTACGTTGGCGCCATCGAAGAGGCGGCAGCCAAAGCCGAGAAGATGTCCTGAGCTTCTCCGATGGCCGGATCGTCCTTTCAGCTCAGCGTCGTCACGCCGGAGCGCCAAGTGCTCTCGGCCGAGGTGAAGTTCGTCGCCTTTCCCGCCTTCGACGGCGAGATGGGCGTGCTGCCGGGCCGCTCGGCGCTTCTCACCCAGCTCGGCTCGGGCCTCTTGCGCTGGCGCGAGGTCGCGGGAGGAGAACGCCGCATCTTCGTTTCCGGCGGCTTCGCTCAGATGGTCGAAGACCAGCTGACCCTCCTGACGGAGGAGACCCGGGAGACCGAGGCACTGACCTCCGATCTCGCGGCGCGTGGACGTGCGGACGCCGATTCGCTCGCGGGCCACAGCGAGGAGGAGTTCGAAACGAAACGCCGCGCCCTCGAGCGCGCCCGCGCGTTGCATCGCCTCACGGTTCGCTGAGCCTCTCGGCGACCGCTCTCCCGCGAGGCGGCGCCCCGCCGCCTCAGGTCGGTTCGGGCTCGAGCACCACCGCGGTGCCATAGCAGAGCACTTCGGTCACGCCGTCCATCACCTCCGCGGCGTCGTAGCGAACGCCTACGACGCCATTCGCTCCGAGCGCCCGCGCATGATCGAGCAAGAGCTCGAAGGCCTCCTCACGCGCCTTCTCGCAGAGCTCGGTGAAGAGCGTGATGTTGCCGCCGACCAGCGTCTGCAGGGCTCCGCCAACCGTTCCAAGAATAGAGCGCGACCGCACCGTGATGCCACGGACCACCCCGAGGCTGCGCACCACCCGGTAGCCCGGTATCTCGAACGTCGTCGTCGTCCAGCGCCAAGTGTCGGAATCCGTTCCCATCTCCATCCTCCATTCTCCGCGGCCTGACCCGCCGCCTCGTCGACACAGGTACGTTTCGGCTCGCCCGGAGTTCGGAGGCCGAGCCGCATGGAGTCATTCTGACGCTGCCGACCCAACCGCGACGGTCCAGCCGGTCCGCCGCAGGGACCATCGGGACTTTCCACCAGGTCGCGCTTCTGGCATCCGCCCTGCTCCCTATCGATCCGGCAGGGCGCCGCGGAGAATGGGCTCTGACGGCGCCCGACGCGACATGACATCGGAGGTGAAAGCGTGACGAAGAGCTCCATGTATCTCTGGCTGGGTGCGATTCTCGTCTCGGGAGCCGCTTTGGCGAGCACGACCGCGGCCAGACCGACGAGTACCACCGCCACCAAGACATCGGCCGCGAAGCCGGCGACGCTCAAGGACTGGCATCGCAGCGGCTCGATCACGAATCTCGACGCGGCCAAGAAGACCCTTACGGTGAAGTCGCGACGCGAATCGGTGACTTTCCTCACGGACAGCGCGACCCGCTACACGAGGAGCGGCAAGCCGGCGAGCTGGTCCGATCTCGAGAAGGGCGAGAAGGTCGCCGTCGTCTACCGCTCCGTGCACCGCGTTCGCACCGCGCTTCGCGTCGCGATCAGCGGCTGACGTCGAGCGCGCCCCTGCTGGCCGGATCGGGGAGCACGACGTGATCACCCCGGTCCGGCCGTGCCTCGATCCCCCTCGTTGGTAGGCTCGCCGCGTGGACTCGCGCCGTCGCAGCGCTTATGACCCGGTCTTCCCCGAGCGCGACCCGCGCGACCCGGCGGACGACGATCTGAAGCGCGCCCGTCTTCTCTTCGCCGACGCCAGCCGACCGTACCTGAGCTCGCCGCTCCCCTGGTTTTCGTGGGCCGTGGTGCTTCCGGCGGCCGCCCTGCTCACCCAGCGCGCCGCGCGCGGCGGCTTTCCCCGGGTGCTCATTCTCTGGTCGATCGCGATCCTGGTCGGCGGCGCCGTCGAAGCGTACTTCCTGTTCCGCCGGCGCGACGCGCGTCCCCGATCCACCCTGGGCTCCTGGGCCATGACGCTGCAGGGAAACCTCTCCCTGGTGGCGGTGGCGCTCTCCTCGGCGCTGGTGGCGACCGGCCAGCCGCGCTTGCTCCCCGGGCTCTGGCTCCTGCTGCTCGGCCACTCGCTCTTCGCGCTCGGCGGCCTCGCCTATCGCCCCCAGCGCACCGCCGGAATCCTCTATCAGCTCGGCGGCGTGGTTTCGCTGCTGCCCGGCGTGCCGGAGCTGCGGGTCTTCGCACTCGCCACGGCGCTCGGCAATCTCTGGATCGGGCTCGCGCTCGCCCGACGGCCGAAACCCTCGGGACGAGCGGCGAGAGCGCCCTCGACTTGACGTCAGGAAGACAGAGCCGCGCTCTCGTAGGTTCGAGAGTCGCTCATCCGGTCGGCGAGTGATCGCCCGCCCAGAGCCAGGAGCCCGGGCAGCCCGAGGAGTAGCCAGGTGAGCCACGTTCCGAACCACCGCAGGACGGTCTGCCCGAAGGAGAGCGGTTCGACGCCCCGCGCCCGCGCCACCAAGCCAGCCCACGCCATGCCTGGAGTCTCTCCCCAGAACGCCAGTGGAATCACCGTGTAGAGAAAGCTGAAGGCGACGACGAAGAGGAGGAGCGCCGGCACTTTCTCGGGCGCCAACGACGACCCCAGCGAATGAGCCCCGGTCGCGGCGAGCACTCCGGCCGACGCCAGGATCAAGAGGTCGCCGAACGCGCCACGCAAGCGTCGCGACAACGGCGCGCCAGGCAGGGGTCCCGTCGGGCCGGGTACCGCCCGTGGGCCAGGTTGTGCTCCCGTGGCCTGCATCGAGCCCCCGCTCGCGCGGCCGGTGACTCGCTCCACGTGCAGGGAATGGGCACTCGCGCTCGTCGCGCGGAGGTCGAACAGCGGCTGAATCTCGGGTTCGGAGGGAGTTCCCTCCTCGCGCCCCGCTTCCCCTTCCAACTCTCCCGGAGGGCCAGGCGGGGGCGCTTCGATCGGCAGATCGAAGAGGCCCGGCTCGTGGCGAGAGTTCTCGTTCATCGGGTCGGAAGATACTTGACGAAGATGCGGTAGAGAAGATCCTGATCGCGCCGTTCGTAGGTGGCGCAGAATTTGTCGAGCCGCGCGAGCATCGGATCGTCCTGGTTGAGCTCCAGAGCGTCCTTGATCTTGGCTCGCGCGGCCTGAGGATCGCCACGTTGCAGGTCCGAGATGCTCAAGTCGTAGTAGGCGTCCACCATCAGAGCCTGGGCGTCCCGATCGCCCGGATCCGCCTGGTGTCGGCGCCAGAGGCGATTGAGCGCCATCTCGTATTCGCCGTCCTTCATCAGGCCGAGCTCTTGCGAGTAGGCGCCGAGGTTCTCTTCGGCGGTCGCCGCGAGACCGGACCACGGATCGTCCAGCGGCGCGATGGCCGCCGCCTGTTCGAACAGCTTGCGCGCCAAGTAGTTCTCGCTGCCGCGCACCGCGGTCTCGGCCCGATCGAGCAACGCCTTGCGCTCGGCGACCTGCTCGCGAGGCAAGGCGGCGGGTTCGGTCGCCGCGGTTCCGGACGAGAGCTTCTCCCACTGCGACACCAGCGACTGCGCTTCGGCATAGGCGCTGTCTTGCGGCGGAATTCGCCGCAGTATCGCGATGGCGACCGCGGTCTTGCCGTCGTCGTGCAGCTTCTTGGCCTGAGCGATGGTATTGGACGGTGCCTCGGCCGCCGCGGACGGAGGCCGTGAATTGGGGAAGAGGCGATCCCATCGGCTGGCGAGAATCCACCCGCCCACGATCAGAATGACCAGCACCCCTCCGCCGATGGCGAGGAAACGGCCGGAAGGCAGAGCGCCACGCCGCGCCTTGACCGCGAAGCCGTCGACGGCGGGCCGGCGCGCCTCGCGTTCGGTCCCGGGATCGGGCGGTACCAGGATCTCTTCGGACGGTGCCCGGCCCGCCTGGACGCTCGAGGAGAGGTCGGTCGCCGACTTGAGCCCGCCTGCGGCCGCGTGCTCGGGCGGCGGGGCCATCTCAGGCAAGCCGGGTTTACCGTTCTCGCCAGCGGCCTCGCGCTCGTCGATCTTGTCCAGGTACTCGCGCGCCAGAACATAGGAGGGCTGCTCGTCGAGCACCTTGCGAAACGCCTCGCGCGCCGCCTCCCAGTCTCCCGCATCGAACCGTGCCACGCCCGTATGGAAGACCTCTTCGGTCTCCCGCTCGCGCTCCGCCTTCAGCTGGCGTGCTCGTTCGATGCGACGGGCGGCCTCTTGATTGTCGATGTCGATCAGGAAAATACGCGACCAGGCATCGATGGCGCTCTGATACTCCTCGCGTTCGAATGCCCCTTGTCCTTCATCGAGCAGCGCCTGCACCCGCGGCTCGGCGTCGCCCGTCGCGGGAGGTGGTGCCGCATCTTCCGGGGGCGCCGCCGCGCTCTCGTCGAGCCCCGGCTGCAAACCGGCTTCCATCTCCGGCAGGCCGCCCATCGAGAAGTCGATCTCCGGAAGATCGAGATCCGATGCCGCACCGAGCTCCTTGGCGATCGCCTCCGGTTCCGGCTCGTCGACGGGAGCGGCCGGAGGCGTGACACCCGGCTTCGTCGCGACGTCGACTCCCTCGGGAGGCTTGACCTGGGTGGGTGCCGGAGCCTCATCGTCCCAATCGATCGTCAAGCTGCTCACCGCGGTCGCGGATGCGGACGAGCGCAGGCGGTCGATCTCCGCCAAGCCGGGATTGGTCGGATCGAGGCTACGGGCCTGCTCGAGCAGGCGATCGATCTCGTCGAGCTCACCGGATCCGAGAGCCCGCCGGGCCTTGTCGAGCAGCTCGCGAACGAACGGCTCCGCCTCGAACTGCGCCTGAGCTTGCGCCACCAGATCGCGCAGCTTGGGATCGCCGTTGACCGCCGCCGCCTGGGCCTGGGCCGCGGAGAGAATTTCCTCGAACCGCCGCGCCTCCAACAGGCGCGAGAACGTCGCCACGAGGCCCGGCGACGAAGCCGTCAGGGGAGCCACGGCGGGAGCCGGCGCCTGAGCCGGCGGCTCGCCGGGCGTGGACTCGAGGAGCTGGAGATAGGTCTCGGCCGGCTGGCGGGCCGCCAGCATCTTCTGCAGATCGCGCGCGGGTTGGAACTGATCGTCGAGTCGCAGGATGAAATCGCAACCGAGCAGCGCTTGATCGCGATTTCCCGCCGCCGCGGATTCGACCGAGGAGCGGTAGGCCGACAAGATGCGGCCTTGAATGTCAGCGGCGAGGGACGGATTTCCCGGGTAGCTCATGGCCGCGTAAGCTGGATCGACGAACGGCTTGCATATCGTAGCAAAGCGCTTCTCTGCCCCTCAACCGGCTCTTTCACACCCTCGCCACGCCCCCGCTCGGCGTCGTGATCTGGAGGGATCAGGGATTCTCGCCGCGCCGTTCGGCGAGTCGTCGAGCCATTCGCCGGGCCAGGTTCGAGAACGAACCGGACGACATGGTGACCAGCACGTCGCCGGGCTCGAGCTCCCGCTCGAGACGCTCGGCGAGGGCGTCGACGCTGGCTTCGGCGGTGGTCTCCGTACCCAACTGCCCGAGCTCGCGCGCGAGCCGATCGACATCGAGGCGTTCGTCGTCCGTCAAACGATCGCGGTGGAAGATCGGCGCGAGGAAGACCCGATCCGCGGCACCGAAGGCCGCCCGGTAGCCGGCGTAGAAGAACGCGCGGCCCGCCGTGAGGCTGCGCGGCTCGAAGGCGACCACGAGGCGGCGACCCGGATAGCGCTGGCGCAAGCTGGCGAGGGTCTCCGCGACGGCGGTCGGATGGTGGGCGAAGTCGTCCACGACGGCGACACCGCCAGCGTCGGCGACTCGCTCCTGCCGCCGGCGGACGCCGCGGAAGCGCGCCAGTGCCGCCGCGATGTTCTCGGGCGCGAGGCCATCCCACCGTGCCGCCGCCCAGACGGCGAGGGCGTTCGTCGCGTTGTGAGCGCCCCACATGCCGAGCTGAACCTCGAACTCCCCCGCAGGCTCGCGAACCACCATGCGGCAGCCCTTCGCGTCCCCTTCCGGCGGCGCGGCGAAGCTCACCTCGTTCGCCGGATTCGCTCCGTAGAAGACCACCCGCGAATGCGCCGCGGCAGCCAACGTACGGACGTCGTCGCTGTCGCCGCAAGCCACCAGGAGACCCTCCCTCGGCACCAGGTCGACCAGCCGGCGGAAGGCGTCGCGGAACGCCTCCGGCGTCGGGTAGAGGTCGGCATGATCGTGCTCGATCGAGGTGACGATGGCGACCTCGGGCCGATAGTGGAGGAACTTGGGACCGCGGTCGAAGTAGGCGGCGTTGTATTCGTCTCCTTCCAGGATGAACCGCGCCCCGCCGCCACGCCGGAACCCGGTCGCGAGGTCGAGCGGGGCGCCACCGATCAGGTATCCCGGATCGCGGCCACAGCAGCTCCAGACCCAAGCCGCCATCGCGGTGGTCGTGGTCTTCCCGTGGGTACCGGCGACGACGAGGGGTCTGCGGTCGGCGAGAAAGAATCGCGCCAGAGCCTCGGGCATCGAGATCCGCGGTAGGCCGAGTCGCCCGGTCTCGACGGCTTCCGGATTGGAGCGCGGCACGGCGTTGCCAACGATCACCAGATCGGGTGGCGGCTCGAGGTGCTGCGGATCGAAACCCACTTCGGGCACGATGCCGGCCTCGTCGAGCAGCTCCGACATCGGCGGATAGAGCGGTCCGTCCGAACCCGTCACACGATGCCCTTCGGCGGCGAGCAACGCGGCAAGCGGCGCCATGCCCGTTCCACCGATCGCGACGAGATGGATGCGGAGGGAGTCCGGGGAGGTCAATTGGAGATCGCGGGCGGAAGGGGGCGGAGTGTAGCATCGTGCGCCATGACCATCGCGACGCGTCTTCGCCCCTTCCACCTCCTTGCGCTCTCGATCTTCCTGTCGTCCCTCGCCGTTCCGCTCGGCGCACAGTCGAGCGCCACCGCGCAGAACCAGCCCGAGGCCGCGACACCCGCTTCGCCCACCTCCGCCGCGAACCCGCCGGCGACGAGCGACGAGACGGCCCCGAGCAACCAGCCGGCCACGACGGAAACCCCGGCGACGCCTCCGGAGAAACATCCGAAGTTGACCGCGGCCGAGCTCATCCACGATGCCGGCCGGGTCATCAAGGGCTCCCGGATCGCCGTCCAGTTCACCCTCGAGAACCAGGGCGATGCCGATCTCGAGATCAAGAACGTCCAGCCGTCCTGCGGCTGCACCGTCGCCTCGTTCGAGCGCCGGATCGCGCCCGGCAAGGCCGGCAAAGTGCGCGCCTGGATCGACACATCGGCCCTCTCGGGGGCGATCGAGAAGTTCCTCATCGTGACGAGCAACGACCCGACGACACCGCGGCTGCAGCTTGCCGTCAAGGCCGAGGTCCTCTCCTTCGTCACCGCCGCGCCCTCCTACGTGCGCATCCTGCAGGTACAGAGCGAACCGTCCGCGACCACCGCGATCAATCTCTGGTCAGACGGCGATCCGCCGCTGGAGATTCGCGGCGTGCGCGCGCCCCACCCGTGGATCGAAGCGAAAGCGCGTCCGGCGACCGCGAGCGAGCTGCGACCCGAAGGCCCGAAGCAGCAGTGGCGCCTCGAGGTCTCGGCCGCCGCCGACGCGCCGCTCGGACCCCTCGACGACACGCTGGTGGTGCGAACCAATCATCCGAAGCAGCCGGAGCTCCGGATCCCTCTCTCCGGCTTCGTGCGCCCCGTCCTCGAGGCGGTGCCCGAAGTGGCCGACTTCGGCAAGCTCGGCCAGGGCGCGCCGCGCACCCGCTACGTCGTCAAACTGTTCAACTTCGGAAGCTCCCGGGTCGAGGTCGAGAGCGTCTCCACGAACCTGCCGTTCGTCTCCGCGTCGGTTCGACCGGAACAGGACGGACGCCGCTTCCGGATCGAGCTCGATCTCGCCTCCGACGCGCCGAAAGGCAAATTCTCGGGCACGCTCGAGATCTCGACCACCAGCCCGGTGCTGCACAAGCTCGAGGTCCCGATCCGCGGCAAGGTGGACTAGAGGCTCTACTTCTCGCGGCGCGGGGGCGCGCCCCACAGCTCGCGCTCGTCGCGCGGCTTCGCGGGCGCCCGCGGGCCGCGCGCCTGCCGCTCCTCGACCGCGGCGAGGGACTCGGCCACCGCAGCGCGCTGGTGGCGGCCCAGATCCACGATTCCAGCGAGCGCCAGGTCGAGCAACCGATCGAGCTCTTCGCGGGCGAAACTGCGCCGCTCACCCGTACCCTGGACCTCGACGAAGCGGCCATCGGTCGTGGCCACCACGTTCAAATCGACCTCCGCCACCTGATCCTCTTCGTAGTCGAGGTCGAGCAGCGGCCGGCCGCCTACCAGCCCGACCGACACGGCCGCGACCTGGCTCACCAGGGGCCAGGCGGTCAGGTCGCCCATCAGGAACAGCCGCGCCAGCGCCTGCACGGCGGCGACCCACCCGCCGGTGATCGCTGCGGTGCGGGTCCCGGCATCGGCCTGCAGGACGTCGCAGTCGACCGTCAGGGTGCGCTCGCCGAGCAATTTCAGGTCGACCGCGGCGCGCAAGCTGCGTCCGATCAGGCGTTGGATCTCGGCGGTGCGCCCGGACGGGCGACCCTTGGTGACCTCGCGCGACGTCCGGGTCGCGGTGGCGCGGGGCAGCATCGAATACTCCGCGGTCAGCCAGCCGCGGCCCGAGCCGGCGAGAAAGCCCGGCACCCGGCCCTCGACCGAAGCCGTCACCAGGACGCGCGTGTCGCCCGTCGCCACCAGGGCCGATCCTTCAGCGTATTTCGAGATGCCGGTTTCGATCGCGATGGGGCGCAGGATCTCGCTGCCCCGTCCGTCGCGACGCCCACGGTTCGAATCGTCGATGTTGCTCATGGCGCTCCTCCTCGATCTCGCTCTCCGATGTCGACCAGCTCGAGGCGAACCTCGCGCGTCAAGATCGTGCGCGCGAGCTGGGCGAATCGTTCGGTGTCGTCGGTCACGAAGAGATGATCCGCCCCGTCGTGCTCGACTGCGAGCCACCGCCGAGCGGTGAGCTCGGCAGCCACTCGGTTCGCCGTCGCCGCCGCCGAGTCGACCAACGTCACTTCGGGACCGACCAGCCGGGTGAGCAACGGGGCCAGCAGCGGATAGTGCGTGCAACCGAGCACCAGGGTATCGATATTCGCGGCGAGAAGCGGCGCGAGATAGCGCCGCGCGACCGCCGCGGTGACCTCGTCGTCCACCCAGCCCTCTTCGACGAGCGGCACGAACAGGGGGCAGGCGACCGATTGGATCTCGAGTTCGGGACGGTACCTCCGCAGCGCGGCCTCGTAGGCCCCGGACCGGATCGTGGCCTCGGTGGCGATGACACCGACGCGTCCGCGCGACAGCTCGGCGGCACGCTCGGCGCCGGGCTCGATCACTCCCCATATGGGGAGCGCCGAGTGCAGGCGCGGCAGCGCCAGGGCCGACGCGGTGTTGCACGCGACCACCACCGCCTTGACGCCGCGCGCCGCGAGAAAGGCGACGTTGCGCTCGGTGTAACGGCTCACCGTCTCCGCGGACTTGGTGCCGTAAGGCAGGCGCGCCGTGTCGCCCAGGTAGAGCACCGTCTCGCGCGGCAACACGCGGCCGAGCGCGGCGGCGACGGTCAGGCCGCCGACTCCCGAGTCGAACACCCCGATCGGCCGGGGATCGCTCATTGCCGTTCCATCGCGGGCCACATGACGAGCGGTCGTCCGGTATCGACGTGACCTTCGAACGACGGCCGCTGAACCCCGTTCCAGAGCAGGACGACCCGCGCGACCTCCGGCTCGTTGTGGAGCACCGTGTGCACGATCGAGTAGACACGCTGCAGCTCGAGTGCCGAGCCCGCGCCGGGCGGCTCCTCGTCCCCGCCGGTCGCGCGCAGATCGACGTAGAGCGTGCCGTCGCCGACGAGCACCGCCGCCGCGAGTTGGACCGCCGAATCCGGGAAGAGCGCGGCGAGCGGGGGATCGGGCCGCGCCGCGAGCAACGCGGTCAGCAGCGCGATCACCTTCTCGTGCGGGTCGGGGGGACTCGTGATTTCGACCGCCAGGGGAGCGATCTTCTCGGCGGGCCCGGGCAGCCAGAGCGTGGCGGACCAGCTGGGCGAAGTCGCAGCGGGCGCCGCCGGCGGCGCCACGCTCTCGCTCGACGACGGCGGCACGAAGGGCGCGCCGGCGCGGCGAGCACGCCAGGACCAGATCCCGGCCAGGACCAGGATCGTCGCCGCGAGCGCCACCAGCGCCGCGGCGGTCCGCCGGCTCACCGCGGGGCTCCGCCGGAACCAGGTGCGGCGTCGTACTCGCTCTTGAACTTCGCGACTGCCCGCACCAGCGTGTCCACGAGCTCCGTGCGGTAGGCGGGATCGCGTAGCTTCTGCTCCTCCTCGGGCGAGGAGAGGAATCCGAGCTCGACCAGTACCGCCGGCATGTTGGCGCCCATCAGGACCCGAAAAGGCGCCTGCTTGACGCCCCGGTCGCGCAGCTCGAGCTGGCGGTTGAGCTCTTCCTGGATCAGGGTCGCGAGGCGCTGACTGGCGGCCAGGTGTCGACTCTGCGCGAGATCCCAGAGCATGAGCTGGAGGTTGAACTCGTCGCTTCCCGGCGCCGCCGGCTTGCTGCCGGACAGGTTCTCCAGTGCCGCCGCATCCGCGGCGCGCTGGTCGCTCGCCTTGAGCGAGAGGAAGTAGGTCTCGGCGCCGTGCGCGTCGCCGTGAGTCGTCGAGTTGAGGTGTACCGAGAGGAAGAGATCCGCCCGGTTCTGGTTGGCCAGCGCCGAGCGCTCGTCGAGTCCCAGATTGACATCGTCGGTACGGGTGAGGGTCACCCGCAGGCCGAGCTGGCTCTGCAGCTTCTGGGCGAGCTCGCGGGAGATGAGCAGGGTGAGCTCTTCTCCATGGTCCCCGCCGGTCCGATCGCTCCGGTCTCCGAACCGCCGTGGCCGGGATCGATGACCACGGTGTGGATCCCATGCGTCGGGGCCGTGGCCGCGGGCGTCGAGGCCGTCTTCGCGGCTTCGGTGGGGCTCGCGCGATAGAGGTCGAAGACCAGCCGATCGGGGGAGGTCAGACGATAGTGCTCGCCGCGAATCTCGGGCGCGACCCGCAGCTCGATTCGGTCTGGGGCGACGCGGATCTCCTTCACGAAGGGATCCTCGACCGGTTTGGAGGGAGGCACCGCGAAGCGATCTCCGAGCGCCACGACGTCCCAACCGTCGGGTCGTTCATCGATCCGCAGGTGCGGCGGCGCCGGAAAGCGGAGCACGACCGTGGTCACGCCCTGCACGTGAACCACCGACACATCGGCCGGCAGGGTGCGGGGCACCGGGCGGCTCGCGCGAAGCCGGTGCGCGGCAGCGTCCCAGGCGAGCTCGACCCCCTCCTGATCGCCCCAGGTCCTCTGCAGCAGGTCGAGAGGCACGAAGACCGTGTCGGCGAGCACCTGAGGGGGCTGGCTCAGCGGGAGGATCTTCGTCCCCTGGGTCAACGCCTCGCTCGCCGGCGCGAGAATGAACTTCACCCCCCCGATCGTCAGCTCGTAGCTATCGCCGAGCGGCCCGGTCACCAGCGCGCCGCCCAGGCTCTGGGCGACGGGCGCCAGGGCCACGAGGGCGCCACGCGCCGTTTCAATCCAGGAAAGAGGAGTGGAGGACCCGCCGCCGCTCTCGAGGGTTCCGGTGCCGGAGCCAACAACCGGCAGCGCCTCGACGCTCGGCTCCTCCGGAGCTTCTTGAGCAGCGAGCGGCGGACCCACGAGGAGCACAAACAGGGCCCCGACGAGGGCCATCCGCATCACGATGGGCGAGAATACCATCCGCGCTCGACGCATCCGTGGGGATCGTGGAAAGATTTCCCGGCTCAGCGCTCCGGCCGATCCGAGGAGGATGTCATGGAGATTCGTCAGTTCCGCGTGGTCCTCAAGGCCCGCGATTTCGACCGCACTTGCCGCTTCTACGGGGAAACTCTGTCGCTGCCACGGCTGCAAAGCTGGGATCGCGAGGATGGCCGCGGAGCGCTCTATCAGGCGGGCTCGGGCGCCATCGAGGTGCTCGGCCGCCCGCACGGCGCCAACGTCGCCGAGCGCGACGAGGCGTTCGACTACCAGGGACCTCACCACAAGCTCGTGATCAACCTCACCGTGGCATCGGCGGAGAAGGTCTACGAGGAGCTGATCTTCCGCGACCGCAACATCCCCGGCGGTCTGCGGACCGACGGCGACGGCGCCATGGTCTTCGGGACCCACGACCCCGATGGCGTCAAGATCGTCTTCAAGCAGGTCGCCGGCTGAGCGGCTCGCTTGCGCGCAAGGCCCTATTTTTCGTAGATTCCCACTCTCCTGGCGCATTCGTCTAGGGGTCTAGGACGCTGGCCTCTCACGCCGGTAACACGGGTTCGAATCCCGTATGCGCTACCATTCGGTTCCTGGCTTCGGAAGTTCCCTCGAAGTTGTAGAAATACGGACACGTTACGGCGGTTCGAAATTCTCCGTCGGCCCAGGTGAGGCCTTCGGGGAAAAAGAGCTTCTGCAGCCGCTGGCGCTGATCCAGCTCCGCCTCGACCCAGAGCCGGCTCGCGTGGCTCGCCAGGTGCTCGGCGAACGCCACCACCCCCTCGACGTCGAATTCGCTTAGCTTGGCGTCGTAGAGCTCGAGCTCGGCCAGGGTCAGCTCCTCCTCGATCCGTGAGAGGTGCTGCTGGTAGGTCTCCTTGTCGAGCGACCCTTCGTAGACGTAGACCCCGACCAGGCGCTCCTTGCGCCGGCGCAGGTCGGCGACCTGGTCCTTCATGAGAGAGATCAGCGGCGAGACCACCACCGCCGTGCCCGGCCGCACCAGCGCCGGCAGCTGGTAGCAGATCGACTTGCCGCCGCCGGTCGGCATCAGCACGAGCGCGTCGCGCCCCGCGAGCAGCGCGGCGACAACCTCCCGCTGCGGCGGCCGGAAGTCGGCGTGCCCGAAGACCGAAGACAGGAGCTCCCGCGCCCTCTCGATCGGCGAAGAGGAGGTGGACGACATCGGTCGATCGTAGCCGAGAGCGCGGGGCTCCATGTCCGGGAAAGACGGAAGTCCACCCTCCCGTCTTTCGTTTCCCGCCCTCAGTAGCCGATCACGCGCAGGCGGGGGACGCGGCGGAACTCGCGAGCGTTGCGGGTGACGACGGGGAGGTCGTGGGCAAGGGCGGTCGCCGCGATCCAGAGATCGTTGGCACCGATGAGCATGCCGTTCTCGTCGAGATACCGGAACGTCGAGCCGTACTCCCAGGCGACACTGGCATCGATCTCCAGGATGCGGAAGGGAGCGAGAAATCGCTCCCAACGCTGACGGGCGGCGAGCGATCGCCCGCAGGCGAGCTCCCCGGCCGCGGTCACGGAAATCGTCAGGAGCGATCCGCCATGTTCCTCGAGCAGGCGGTGCGCGGGACCTTCGGAACCGCGAGCGCGCTCGCGCTCGAGATCCACCAGGAAGGTGCTGTCGAGGCTCAGGACGGCTTCCACGGATCCTCCGGCGGACGATCGCCGGCGAGGGTGCGATCGAGCTCGTCGAGCTCCGCCTCGGTCAACAGCGGCGGTTCCCGCCGCAGCCGCTCGAGCAGCTCGGCTCCCGTGGCCGCGCGCTCGGGCCACTCCGCCCGCAGCACGACGTCGGTGAACGACTCGTCGGGTCGCCGCCGCGCGGCTCTCAGGCGATCGTACGCCTCGACCGTCAGCGAGATCGTCTTTGTGGCCATGCACAGACAATACACAGTGCATGCATCGCCGTCAACGGCCGGCGACGACCTCCTCGAAGCGCCGTTCCCGGACCGGTTCGCTCTCATGAGATGAGGAGTCGGAAACCGTGGCCTCCACCTTCCGTGCTTGCGATGCCCTCGACGGACGCCCTTCCCCGGATCCGGCCGGAGATCGGCCGGTCGACCCGATGCGTCGTCTTTGCACTCCTTGCTACGCTTCCCGCATGGCACGCGTCGATCTCTTCTACGCCCGCCCCTCCTGAACCAGCTGCGAGCGCACCCGGGAGGTGCTCACGCGCAGGCAGGCCACAGTTTCGGAGGAACGTTCGAGCCGCAAGCAGCCGCTCAGCGAGAGGGAGGCACGTGCGCTCATCGACTCCGTCGACACCATCGTCATCGCGAAAGGCAAGAAGGCGGTCGAGCACCCGGCATCGGAGGCGACGCCGGCCGACCTGCAGGGGCGCGATCTGCTGCCGCTGGTGGCCGCCGGCGGCGGCCGCGAGCGGCCGATCTTCTCCGCCGAGGAACGGATGCTGGCGGTGCGCTACGGGGGGTGGAAGCTGATCGCCACCGGCCGCGGCGACCGCCGCCAGCTCTTCGACCTGACGAACGATCCCGGCGAGCGCCACGACCTCTTCGCCGAGCGTCCCGACAAGGCTGCCGAGCTCGAACGGCTGCTTGAGCTCCACCGCGAGGAATCGCGCGGCATCCTCGCCCAGCGCCCCGCCCACCGCCAGAAGCTCGACCCCGAGACCGCCGCCAAGCTCAAGGCGCTCGGCTACCTCTGATCGGCGATGAGCCCCGATCTCGTCTGCGAACGGATCTCCGACGCCGCCGGCGGCACGCCGCTGGTGCGCCTGCGCCGGTCGCTGCCGGGGTTCCCCGGCGAGGTCTTCGCCAAGGTCGAGTCGTTCAACCCGATGGGCAGCGTCAAGGACCGGATCGCCCGCTACATCGTCGAGCAGGCGCTTGCCGAGGGGCGCCTGCGCGAGGGCGACACGATCGTCGAGGCCTCCTCCGGCAACACCGCGATGGGGCTGGCGATGATGGCGATCGAGTACCGGCTGCGCTGCGTCATGGTGGTGCGCCGGCAGACCAGCCGCGAGAAGCTCGACTCGCTGCGCGCCCTCGGCGTCGAGCTGGTGCTGGTCGACGGCGACCTGCCGCCCGAGCACCCGGAGAGCTACAACCGCAAGGCGCGCGAGCTGGCGGCCACGTTGCCGCGCGCCTTCTTCCCCGACCAGCACAACGACCGTACCAACAACGAGGCGCACTACCGCACCACCGGCCCCGAGATCTGGCGGCAGATGGCGGGGAGGATCGACTGGTTCGTCGGCGGCATCGGCACCGGCGGCACCGTCTCCGGCGTGGCGCGCTACCTGAAGGAGCAGGATCCGCGGGTCAAGGTGCTGGCGGTCGACATCGCCGGCTCGGTGTTCACCGACTGGTTCCGCGAGCACAAGCGGGTGAAGCCGCACCGCACCCTCGTCGAGGGGCTCGGCGACGAGGAGATCATCGGCTGCCCGGAGTGGGAGCGGATCGACGACATGGTGCAGGCGACCGACCGCGACGCCTTCCTCGCCGCCCGCGAGCTTGCGCGGAGCGAGGCGATCTTCGCCGGCGGCTCCTCCGGCGCCGCGCTCTGGGGGGTGCGCCAGCTCGCCGCCCGGCTCGCCGCGCCGGCGCGGGTGGTCACCCTCTTCCCCGACTCGGGCAACCGCTACCTCTCCACCATCTACAACGACGACTGGATGCGCAAGCAGGGCTTCGTCGCCCCGTGAGCGCTACGCCCCGCCCTCGAACGCCGGCCGCGGCGGGCTCTCTGGTCGGGACGCCGATCCCGGCCGCGGAGATCCTCGTCGCGCTCGCCCTGGCGATCGTCGGCTGCGGTCTCGGGTCGCTCGCGCTCGGGCAGGACGCCAACTGGGACCTGCGGAACTATCACTTCTACAACCCCTGGGCCTGGCTCCACGGTCGCGCGACGCTCGACCTGGCGGCGGCGCAGATCCAGAGCTACTTCAATCCGCTCGTCGACCTGGTGCCCTACGCGCTGATCCGGAGCTTCGCGCCGCGCACCGCCGGCTTCCTGCTCGGAGCGCTGCACGGCCTCAACGGCCTGCTGCTCTATCTCGTCGCCCGGCGGGCGCTCTCGCCGCGGCTCGGCCTCGCGGCGCGGCGGAGCCTCGCCGCCGTCTGCACCCTCGCCGGCGTCGCCGGCCCGCTGTTCGTCGTCGAGCTTCGGCACGACCTTCGGCGACTCGACCACGTCGATCCCGATCCTCGCGGGACTCCTGCTGCTGGTGCGCACGGCGCAGCGTGAGCCGGCGCCGGGATCGGCGCCGGCCCTCGCTGGCGCCGGCCTGCTGTTCGGGCTCGCCGCCGGCCTCAAGCTCACCAACTCGATCTACCTCGCCGCCGCAACGCTCGCCTGGCTCGCCGCGGCGCGCGGCGGTCGCGTCCGCTCGACCTGCGCCCTCGCCGCCGGCGCCGCGGGCGGCATCCTGGTGGGCGCCGGACCCTGGATGGCGCACAACCTCCGCCTCTACGGCAGCCCGATCTTCCCCTTCTTCAACAACGTCTTCCGGTCGCCGGAGTTCGCGCCGATGGGCTTTCGGGACATGCGCTGGCCGGCGCACGGGGTCGCCGACCTCGTCCGCTTCCCGCTCGCCTGGCTCCACGGCGACCCCCGGTCGCTCGAGCACGGCTACCGGGACGCGCGCTGGGCGGTCCTCCTGACGCTGCTCGCCGCCGCGCTGGTGGTGACGCTCGTCCGGCTCGTCCGTCGCCGGTCGGCGGCCGTTGCCGGCGACGGCTGGATCGAACCGACCGCCCGGCGCCTGCTGCTCGGCTACACCGCTGCCGCCTACCTCCTCTGGCTCGTCGCCTTCGGCTACGCCCGCTACCTGCTGAACGTCGAGCTCCTCTGCCCGCTGGCGATCGCCGCGGCGCTCGACGTCCTCCGCCGCGCAGGCGCTCGGGACGCGGCGGAGGATGTCGGCGCGGGGGTCGCGCCCCGGCGCCGCTCGCTCGCGCTCCTGCTGCTCCTGCTGGCGGGCATCGTCTTCTTCGCCAGCCTGCCGGAGATGGAGCGCCTCTCCTGGCAGACGGACTGGTTCGGCGTGCGCACGGAAGGCGTCGACCTGCCGTCGGACGCCACCGTGCTCATGGCCAGCTCCTGGCCCGATTCCTACGTGCTCCCCTATCTTCCGGCGCGGGCCCATTTCGTCCGCATCCACGGCAACCTCTTCGAGCTGCCCGGGCTGCTCGACGGCAGCCGCTTCGCGCGGCGCCTCGAGGATCGCCTCGACGGACCGGCGCCGCTCTACGTGCTCGTGCCGGTGAGCTTTCCCGACCCGTACTTCGATCTCGGTCCGTTCGGGCGCGTCGTGGTGAGCGGCGACTGCGGCTGGCTGCAGACGCACTTCGACCGGTTCAAGCTCTGCCGGGCCGCCTTCGCCCCGCCGCCCGCGGAGCTCGGCGCGGCCGCTCCCTGAGGCACCCGCAGCGCCGGGCGGCACGCCCTCTCAGGGCAGGCCGCGCAGCGGCAGGATCAGCGACGACAGGTTCTGCAGGGCGATCACCCCGGCGAGGAGCGCGGCGCCCACCCGCCACGCCGGCCACCGGGCGGCGCCCGAGCTCCCATCGCGGAGCACGCCGACGAGCAGGAGCCAGAGCGGAATCGTGTTCATCGACGCGAAGAGAAAGGGGTCGAAGGGATCCCACCAGGCGTGGAGCAGCACGTGGGCGAGCCACCAGGAGAGCGCCAGCGCCAGCGTCCAGCGCGCCCGCTCGCCGCGCGGGTCGTCGCGCAGGCAGCGGCGGGCCAGCGCGACCGCGAAGGCGCCGACGATCGCGAGGTAGACCGCCAGCGGCAGGAAGCCGCTACGGCTCGCCGCGAACGCTTTGCGGACCGAGCTTCTCCCGCGTCGTTTCGAGGTCCGGCAGGAGGACGCCGTAGATCGCGTGATTGACCGCCACCAGCCGGAGGTGCTCCGGCGCGAGGTTGCCGCTCCGCCCCCAGATCGACCGCGACTCCGGCCGCGCCAGGGAGCCCGTCGCCCAGCGCGGAACGTCGCGCCACGCCACGGCGTAGCCGAGATGCGCGAGCGCGCCGTAACCCAGCAGCGCGACGACGGCTCCCGCTCCGAGCAGGGCGGCGACGCGCCGCCGGCGACGCTCCCGCCCCGCCAGACAGGCGAGGGCGAGGGTCCCGAGGAGCACGCCGTCGGTGCGCAACAGGAACCCGAGGCCCATCACCGCGCCGAGCCACGCGGCGCTCGCGCTGCCGCGGTCCCGCAGCTGCCGCAGCGCGAGGCAGGTCGCCCCGGCGGACACCGCGACGAACGGCGCGTACGTGTCGATCGTCGCCGAGAAGAACCAGAGCGTCGACGAGAAGCCGATCACCATCGCCGCGAGCAGGCCCGCCATCAGCGAGCCGGTCTCGACGACGCCACAGAAGACCAGGACCGCGACCGTCGCCGCGCCTCCCGCGACGCTCAGCGCCAGGTGCGCGCGCAGGGGATCGCCGTGCACCCCGGGCAGCGGCGAGTCGACCAGCGCCCGCGCCAGGAGGTGATAGAGCAGATGGTCGTTGTGGGTGAAGGTGCTGCCCTGCGCGTACTGGCGCAGGATGAACTCGCCGTCGCTGTCGAAGAAGCGGCGGTTCTCGTACACGGTGTTGAAGCGCGCCGGCACCGACAGCGCGTAGAGGAGCGCGAACAGGACGCCGGCCGCCGCGGCGACCCAGACGGCTCTTCGGCCGGCGGCCGGGTCCGCCGGCGGAGGTTCGGACCGGGGACTCACGCGGTCACCCGGCGACCCGATCCGCTCGAGGCCGGCGGGAACGCGCCGCGGCCGCGCGCCGTCGTGGTGCATCGCATGTCGTCACGAGCCTAATCGATACCGGCCGCCGCGCCCGAGCCCGGATCCGGGGATTCCGGCTTCCGGGATGCGTGTGCTTCGCCTTCGGCGAGGCGTCGCGCGCGCAGCTCCGGCCACTCTCGTTCGAGCCGTGCCGCGGTCGCGAAGGGCATGAGGAAGACCTGCGGACCCGTCGCCGCGCCCTGCGGCTCGGCCGCGGCGAGGGCCAGCCGGCGATCGAGCGCGGCGTCGACGAGGAGCTCGACCGCCCGCTCCTCCGCCCGCCGCTCGACGCCGCGCGGGTCGTCGTCGGCGCCCACCGGGACGCCGCGCCGGGCGATCACCGGTCCGGTGTCGACGCCGGCATCGACGACGTGCAGCGTCACCTCGAGCGGCGCCCCCGTGAGCAGCGCCCAGCGTACGACGTCGACGCCGCGCAGGCCCGGCAGGCGCGCCGGGTGACAGTTGATCACCCGCTTGCCGAGGTCGAGGATCGGTGCCCGCACCAGTCCCGACTGGGCGAGGAGGATGCGGTCGATCGCCGGCGCCGCCAGAGCCGCGACGAGGTCGGACGCGTGCAGATCGGGGCGCTCGATGACAAGCCCGGCGCGCCCGGCGTAGTCGGGCAATGGATGCAGCCGGCCGCGGCTCGCGGCGCGCAGCAGGAGGGGCCACCAGAAGCGCGCGTTGTAGCGCGCCGCGTCCCACCCGCCGATGCGGCGGGCGAGGCGGCGCGCCATCCGCCAGCGCGCGCGGAAGGTCGTTCGCTCGACGCCCAGGAGCGCCGGCCGGAGGCCGTGCGCGGCGAGCCGGTCGAGAAAGCGGAGGCCGAAGGCGCTGCCCGCCCGGGTCAGGACCGCGAGGCCCGGGTCGACGCGGGAGCCGGCGTCCTCACTCCGCACCGTCGGCTCCGCGGAGGAAGCGCGCGACGATCGCCGCGATGCGCGGAGCCGCGTGGCCGTCGCCGAACAGCGAGCCCGTCGAGGCCATGGCGCGCCGCAGCTCCTCGTCGCCCAGGATCTCGCGCGCCGCCGCCAGCATCCGCTCGCCGTCCCGCCCGACGAGCCGCGCGGCGTTCGCCGCCACCGCTTCGGGCCGTTCGGTGCGCTCGCGCAGCACGATCGTCGGCACGCCGAGCGCCGGCGCCTCCTCCTGCAGGCCGCCCGAGTCGGTGATCACCAGCGTCGCCCGCGCCAGCGTCGCGACGAGCTCGCCGTAGGCGAGCGGCGGCCGCAGCCGGGCGCGCGGGTGCCCCGCCAGCATCCGGCGCAACGGCGCCGAGGCGGCCGGGTTCGGGTGCAGCGGGACGAAGGCGACGAGCGAGGCGTCCTCGTCGAGCAGGCGGCGCAGGGCGGCCGCGAGCGCCGCCAGCCGCGACCCGTGACTCTCGCGCCGGTGGGCCGTCACCAGCAGCAGCCGCCCTGCCGCCGGCAGATCGACGGGCGGATCCGGCCGCCGGGCGATCGTCGCCCGCAGCGCATCGACGACCGGATTGCCGGTGACGTGGATGCGCTCCGCCGGCACGCCCTCGCGCTCCAGGTGCTCGCGATTCGAGTCGAGCGGCGCGAAGTGCAGCCGGGCGACGCGGGCGATGAGCTGCCGGTTCGCCTCCTCGGGGAAGGGCTGCCCGAGGTCGAAGCTGCGCAGCCCGGCTTCGACGTGCGCGAAGGGCAGTCCGCGGTAGAAGGAGGCGAGCGCCGCCGCGAGCACCGTGGTCGTGTCACCTTGCGCCACGACCAGGTCGGGGCCTTCGTCGCCGAGCCAACGATCGAACCGCCGGAGCAGGCGGCCGGTCAGGTCGGCCAGCCCCTGGCGCGGGCGCATCGTGCCGAGGTCCACGTCGGCCGCCAGACCGAACTCGGCGAGCGTCGGACGCACCAGGTCGCCGTGCTGACCGGAGGCGACGATGCGCGTCTCGATCGCCGCCCGCTCGCGCAACGCCGCGATCACCGGCGCCATCTTCACCGCCTCCGGCCGCGTGCCGACGAGGCACGCGACGCGCGCGCGGCGCTCCGGCGCCGTCACGCCGCCTCCGGCGAGCGCAGCGCGTCCGCCATCGCGGCCAGCGTGCCGAGCTCCCAGTCGCGGGCGGCCGCCGTCAACGCCCGCTCGACGCGCTCGAGCTTGCGCGCCGCCGGAGCGTCCATGGCGGGGAAGAAATCGAG
Source organism: Thermoanaerobaculia bacterium (assembly GCA_963712855.1). Lineage (GTDB taxonomy): Bacteria > Acidobacteriota > Thermoanaerobaculia > Multivoradales > JAGPDF01 > JACTMI01. Next base: position 1,563,145 of record CAVQJN010000001.1, on the reverse strand, counting down.
CCCGACCGCATCGTCGGCACCGAGCAGGTCGGTGGCATGCAGCAGCAGCGCCGGCGGGTTGTGCGCGGTGCGCAGGCCGGCGCGCGCCACGCTCCAGTAGGCACGCGCCAGCCGTTCGGAGCGCGTCGCCATCAGTTGCAGCCAGGTGAAGTGGATCGGCAGCCGCAGGAGCGGCAGCGTGGTCACCGGGATCTCGACCAGCGTCCCGCCGCCGGCGGCCAGTCGGCGCGGGCGATTCGCTGCGAAGCCGGCGGCGAAGCCGCCGCCGAGGTGGCGGCGCTGCCGCCGTTGCGCCCCGTCGAGCGGCAGACCGCGAAGGTAGACGCGGCGGGCGATCGGCATGAGGAACGTCGGCAGTGGCGAGGCGTCGTAGAGGTAGGAGCGCGCGGCGAGGTGGCGGCGGAGCGTCGGGCTGGCGGCGTGTCCCGGACCGCGAAAGCCGCGGGGACGCACGCCTGCGGCCGCCTCGATCGCCGCCTCGGCGCGCGCGATCTGGTCGCGCTGCTCGTCCTCCGCCAGCAGCGTCAGCCAGGGGAGATGGTCCAGGCTGTGGTTGCCGATCTCGTGCCCCGCTTCCACCACCGCGGCGAGGGCGTCGCGGAGCTCCGGACGGCGGGCGTCGCGGCCGACGACGAGGAACGTCGCGCGCGCGCCGAGACCGGCGAAGAGACGCAACGCCCGCTCGACGGCCAGCGGCAGGAAGCCCGGATCGGCGGCGTCGCCGGCGCCGCCGCGCGCCTGCAGGTAGGTCCAGCGGTCGTCGAGGTCGATCGAGAGCGCCGCACGGGCGCCGCGCGGGCTCACGCGCACCTCGCCGCCGGCGCGCCGCCCGGGGCTCCGGCCAGCAGCCAGGCCGCCGCCCGCCCGGCCAGCTCGAGCGTCTCGTCGACGTGCACGGCGCCGTGCAGGATGCGGGCCGAGTTAACGACGAACAGGCCGGCGACGCCGCTGCGCGCGGCCGGCAGGCGCGCCGCCTGACCGGGGCTCGGCAGGGCGAAGACATGACGGGCGCGCGACACGCGGAAGGCGACCAGATCCCCTTCCGCCAGTGCCGGATCGATGCGGCGCAGTCCGCCGATCGCCTCCTCGCGCAGCTCGCCGTCGCCGCGCCGGAAGAGCGGATCGTCGGCGGCGACATAGCGCGGCAGGTAGACCAGAGCGTGTCCGCCCAGCCGCTCGCGTCCGACGAGCGCGGTCATCTCGATCACGCCGGTGAACGGCAGACCGGGGTCCACCAGGTTGAGCACGTAGTAGCGCGACAGCGGCCGGCGCAGGAGGCAGGAGGCGCAGACGATCCCCTGGTAGCGCAGCGCGGCATGCGCGGCGCGCTCGGCGGCCGGCAGCGCCGGCGCGACCTCCGCGACCCGCGGCGAGGGCACCGTCAGCACGACCCGCTCGAAGCGCTCCTGGCCGCCCTCCGCGAGGTCGACCCACAGCCCGCCGTCGGGATCGGGCACGACCGAGCCGACGGCGGCGCCCGCCCGCAGCTCGACTCCCCGCGCCGCGAGATCCGCCGCCAGGGCCGGCACGATCCGGCCGTAGCCGCCGGCGACGAAGCCGTAGCGGTCGGGACGCACGCGCGCGCCGCGCGCCCCCTGCAGGCGCCGGATGGTGGCGACGACGAAGCTCGCGGCCACCGCCTCCGCCGCGGCGCCGAGCTTCGCGCGCAGCAGCGGCCGCCAGATGCGCTCGACCGCGCGCGGCCCCGACCAGCGGGTCAACCAGTCGATCGCCCGCACGCCATCGAGCCATTCCGGCCGGAGGTGCCCGGCGCGCAGCACGGTGAGCGCCAGCCGCGCCTTGTCGAGCGGCCCCAGGCCGGGAAAGCGCAGCAGCTCGAGCGGCCGGGTCATCGGCCAGGCGCGTCCCTGCCAGAAGAGCCCCGTCTCGACGGCGCGCCACTCGACCTGAAGCCCGAGCTCGGCGAGCAGCGCGCGCAGGGTGCGATCCGATTCGAGGATGACGTGGTAGTGGCGGTCCCACTCGACCGGCCCGATCGTCCAGGCGTCCGCCAGGCCGCCGAACCGCGGCGCCGACTCGAACACCGCCACGCGCCGCCCGGCGACGGCCAGGCACCGCGCCAGCACCAGTCCGAGCATGCCGCCGCCGACGATCGCCCAGCGCTCGCCGCTCTCCCGCTCAGTCATCGGCGGCGACCGGCGTCCAGGCGCGGGAGCGCAGCGAAGCGTACGCCGCGTCGCAGACCGCGACCGAGGCGAGCGCATCCGCCGTGCCGACGCGCGCCTCGCGCCCCTGCTCGCGGGCGGCGAGGACGTCGGCGAGCTGATCGGCGAAGACCTCGAGCTTGCGATACCCGGATCCGAAGGGGGTCCACGCGCTGGCGCCCGCGGCGCGGTAGCGCGAGCCCTCCCAGCCGAGCGCCAGCGTGCCGTGGGTCCCGAGCACCAGCGCGTAGTGCTCGAGCGGCGCGTGGACCGACCAGGAGAGGTCGATGCCCGCCAGCGTGCCCGCACCGGCGCGCGCCATCAGGTGCACGGTCTCCTCGACCGCCAGACCGGCGACGCGCGGCGCCTCGACGGCGAGGACCTCGCGGACCGGCCCGATCAGGAAGCGCAGCAGGTCGGCGGCGTGGCAGCCGTTGTCGATCAGCACGCCGCCGCCGCTCGTCGCCGGATCGGAGTTCCACCGCCGCGCCATGTCGAGGCGCGCGGTGAAGGCCCCCTGGTAGAGCACGGGCTCGCCGATCGCGCCGCCGGCGATCAGGCTGCGGGCGCGCACCACGTCCGCCGCATAGCGGAACTTCGACGACATCACCAGCAGCCGGCCGTGCTCGCGCGCCGCCCCGGTCATGCGGCGCGCGGCGGCGAGGTCGAGCGCCAGGGGCTTCTCGCAGAGCACGTCGCAGCCGGCGGCCAGCAGTCTCGTGGTGAGCGGTTCGTGGCTCGCGGGCGGCGAGGCGACGATCGCGACCTCGGCGACCCCCGCCGTCTCCTCCAGGCCGGCGAAGGCGTGGCACCCCTGCGACTCGGCGAGGGCCGCCGCCGCCTCGAGATGGGGATCGACGACGGCGGCGATGCGGGCCCCGGGAGTCCGGCGCACCGCTTCCACCCAGGTCTGCGCCACGGCGCCGGCGCCGACGAGCAGGATCCGCGTCGGAGCGGGCGCCATCCGCTCAGGCTCCGCCCGGCGCCGCCGCTCCGGCGCGCACCTCGGCCGCGATGGCGTCGACGTGCGCGTCGAGGTAGCGCTCGTTCCAGGGAAGGACGAGCGCGCGTGACAGTCCGCGATAGGTGCCCGGGAAGCGCTCCGGGCGCCAGTCGACGATCTCGGGGCGTGCCAGCGTCAGCGGCCAGCCGCTGCGGCCGAAGGTCGTGCGGTCGCGCAGCACGCGGCAGTCGAACGCCGGCTTCTGGATGTAACGCGGCGCCGCCGCGATGCCGCGTCGCCGCAGCCGCGCGCCGAGCGCCACGGCGCCCCCCTCGACGACCGCGTCGTCCACCGTCAGGCAGTATCGCCAGTACGCGTGCTCCGCTCCCGGCAGCGCTTGCGGCACGGCGATCCCGGCGACGTCCGCGAGCGCCCCGTCGAGGCGCCGCGCCGCTTCGCGCCGGCGGGCGACGACGCCGGGGAGCCGGGGGAGCTGCGTCGCGGAGACCGCGCCCTGCAGCTCACTCATCCGGCCGTTGAGCGCCAGGAACTCGTGATCCGGATCGGGGTCGCCATAGCCCCACGCCTTGTTGACGAACAGGCGCACGCGCCGCGCCAGCGCGTCGTCGTCGGTCACCACCACCCCGCCTTCGCCGCAGGTGATGTGTTTGCCCTGCTGCAGGCTGAAGCAGCCGAGGGCGCCGCGGGTCCCGACCGGGCGGCCGCCGCTCCGCGCCAGGAAGGCCTGGGCGCAGTCCTCGACCACCGGCAGTCCGCGGCGCGCGGCGAGCTCCAGGATGCCGTCGAGGTCGCACGGGTTGCCGAAGAGGTGGGTGGCGACGATGGCGCGGGTGCGCTCGCCGATCCGCTCGGCGATCGACGCGGCGGTCGGATTGAGGCTCGACGGATCGACGTCGGCGAACGCCGGGATCGCGCCCTGGTAGAGGATCGGCGCGAGCGCCCCCATGTCGGTGACCGGGCTGGTGACCACTTCGTCGCCGGGCTCGGGGTCGAGCGCCGCGATCGCCGCGTGGATCGCCGCCGTGCCGGACGCGCAGGCGATGGCGTGACGGACGCCGAGGAGCTCGGCGAACGCCGCCTCGAAGCGCTTCGTCCAGCGGCCGCGCGTCGAGGTCAGGGTGCCGCTGCGGAGGACGTCGGCGAGCGCCGCGAGCTCCTCGTCGCCGAAGCTCCGGCCGGAGGCGTCCTGGTCGGACGGCAGCCGGAGCTCGGGCCGGTCGGAGGGCAGCTCGGCCATCTCAGGCTCCGAGCTCGGCGGGCGGCAGGCCCGGCGAGAGCCCCGGACGCCGCCGGCCGCGGGCCGTCGCGCGGCGCAGCCGGACGCTCCAGAGTACGACCCGGCCGGCCTGGCGCGCGAGCTGGCGCCAGGAGCTCCTGCGCGAGCGCACGGCCGCGTCGCCGCGCCAGGCGAGCTCCGCCGGAATCTCGGCCAGGACGAGGCCCTGCGCGAGCGCCCCGGCGACGATCTCGAGGTTGGCGTCCATGCCGTCACTGCGGAAGCGCAGGCGCTCGACGGCGCGCCGCGAGTAGGCGCGGGCGAGGCTGGTCGACGTGGTCAGCCGGCCGTCGAGGCTCGACGCAAGCAGGCGATTCGCGAGGCGGGAGAGCACGAGGCGCAGCGGCGGCACGCCGGACACGGCGCCGCCGGGGGCGTACGGCGAAGCGACCACCAGGTCCGCGCCGGTGGCGAGCAGCCGGTCGGCGAGGGCGATGGCGACCTCCGGCCCGTAGCTCAGGTCGGCGTCGAGGGTCACCAGCGCCTCGCCCGTCGCGGCGGCGAAGCCGGTGCGCAGGGCCGCGCCCAGGCCCCGGTTGCGATCGTGGCGCAGCAGCTGGAGCGCCGGATCGCGCCGCGCCAGCTCGGCCACGATCGCGGCGGTGGCGTCCCGGCTGCCGTCGTCGATCACCAGGATCCGCCAGCGGCGCGCCGCATCGCGGTCCAGTCGCTGGCGCAGCTCGGCGAGGTGGGCGGCGAGCATCTCCTCCTCGTCGAAGGCGGGGAGCAGCAGATCGATGGGCCGCGCGGGCCCGGGTCCGGCGTCGGACACGGAGGGCCTCCTGGGCCGCATGCTATGCAAGATCAGGGCGGGCTTCGACTTTCCGCCGCAGCCGCATCGTCCCGGAACGCCGGCAGGCAGCAGATGCCGCCGACCTCGCGCACCGCGCTGTCGTTACTTCCGCGGAGGAAGCGGCAATCGACGACGATGCCCGCCGAGCCGCGCTGGCGCAGTAGGCGGTCCAGCCTCGGCAGCGACGGCGCCCAGTATCCGGTGACGTAGAGCATGTGGAGCGGCAGCCGCGCCGCGCGCCCCAGCGCTGGATAGGTGAGGTCGTCGAGCACCAGCCCATCGAGCCGCTCGGAGGGGTCGATCCCGCAGCTTCGCGCAGCGCCGAGCACGCGGGCGGCGAGCTCGTCCTGGCGGAAGGCGGAGATCGACATCGCCTGTCCCGGCATCGCGCCGAGGGTGGCGCGGTTGACCGCCACGCGCGGCGCGAAGCGGTGCCAGAGCACCGCCTGACTGGCGATCGAGAGGAGCATCAGGCCGCCGAGCAGGCCGCCCGCGAGCGACCGGCTCCACCGGCCGCGCGGCAGCCACGCTCCGAGAGCGATCGACAGCAGCGCCAGCGCGAACAGGCACCCCGCCTCGTAGTGCAGCCGCCGCGCCTGGAGCAGGAAGAGCCCGCCGGCAGTGACGGCGAGCGCCAGGCTGGCGGCGTCCCGCGCCTCGAGGCGGCGGACGACGAGCGCACGCCCGGCGGCCGCGGCCGCGGTCGCGAGGAGCGCCAGGAGGATCCCCCCCGAGACCCAGCGCACGACGCGGTTCGCCCACCGTTCGAACCGGCGGAGCGGCGCCTCCGGCTGCAGCCAGCGGAAGGAGTCGCCGCCGAAGGCGAGCTGCGCGCCGTAGCTGCGTTCGGCATCCGCCTGGGCGACGACGGCGGCCCGTGCGACGTCGAGCCACTCACCGCGCACGACGCGATCGAGCGACATCTCGCTACGGATCCGCGCCGCCAGGATCGGGTCGCCGTCGCAGGCGAAGCGCTGCTGCCAGTAGCGCGTGCTGGCGGCGGCGAGCAGCACCATCACTGCCAGCGCGCTCCAGCGCGGCGCCGGACGACGAATCGTTGCGGCGATCGCGACGAGCGCCACCGGCAGGAAGAAGAGCCCCTTCGGGTGCTCGCCGAAGAGTCCGGCGGCCACGACGAGTAGGGCCAGCGCGACGGCCCAGGGACGGAGGCCGGCGGCGGCTCCCGCCCGGCGCGCCAGGAAGGGCGCCAACGCCAGCGCCGCCGCGCCCCAGAGCAGCATCTGCTCCGGACGGTTCAGCACCAGGATGAAGGGGAGCGTGCCGAGCCCGAACGCCGCGGCCCAGGCGCCGGCGAGCCGCCAGCGGTCGACGCCGGGCCCGAGGGCGCGCGCCAGCCCCCAGCCGGTGAACAGCAGCCAGCCGAGATGGGTGACGATCCCGCCGATCCGCAGGCCGAGCGGCCAGGAGAGGTCGCCGTAGGCGATTGCGTCGAGCCAGCGGAACGGATAGAGGAAGAAGGGCGGCGCGCTGGCGTAGGGCGCGCCGCAGCTCGCCGGGAGCTGCCGGATGTTCACTCCCCCGTCGACGAGCAGGCGCGACTGCAGCATCTTCCAGCCGATCTCGTCGCTGAAGATCGGCAGGAAGAGGGCGAACGCGGCGGTGACGGCGGTGGCGACGAAGGTTGCCGCGGCGAGTGCTCGGATCCAGCTCCTTGCCAAGGACCGCGGTCTCCTCGGAGGTCAGGCCGCCGGCCTGCCTCCGCCGGCGCGAGGGGGCGCTCCGCCCGCTCGGCGACTCCGGGCGTCTCGCGGCGAACTCACGGTTTCACCGGATGGGGCCAGGTCAGGACCGTCGCGAGATTGGCGATTACCACTATACCGATCAGCGCGACCGACACCAACGCCGGCCCGCGCCGCCCGCCACGAAGAGCGCGCGCCAGGAGCAGCGTCCAGGGGAAGATCGTCTGGGAGGCGTAGAGCATCGCTTCGCTCGGATTGAAGTAGACATAGAAGAGCATCAGGGCCGCGAGCAGCAGCGCCAGGCCTCGGGACAGGGCATCGCGCTCACGGCACAAGTGGCGGACGACGAGCGCGGCGAGCGCCAGCCAGGCGACGAACCCGAGGAGCCTCCACGGAGAGTGCAGGTAGCCGCGGAAGTCGGCGAGCGTGGCGACGTCGCCCGGTGTGGAAAACGGACCGACCACGGCGAAGCACGAGAGGGCCGCCACGACCCGGGCCACGATGGCCGGCGCGAAGAGGTTCCCCAGCGACGAATAGCCCGCCGCGTACTCGCGAAAGAAGCCGAACGGGTTGTCGCGCACGAGCAACCAGAATCCGGCGACGAAGAGGGTCAGTCCGAGGGCCGCCCCTGCCGCCGCGGTCGAGGCTCCGCGGCGGAGGTCCGACCGCGCCACCAGAAGCGAACCCAGGGGCAGCGCCAGCAGCAGCAGCGGCGGGTTGAGCAGCGACGCGAGACCGAGCAGCAGGCCGCTGGCGAGCGCCACCCGCGCGTAGGGGAGACGCCCTCGTTCGAGGGACGACAGGTGACCGCAGAACAGCACGATCGAGATCGACGAGAGGACATAGGTCTCGAGGATGCTCCAGGTCATCAGGTTGGCGAAGGCGAAGGCGTAGAACAGGGTCAGCGCGCAACCCCCGACCGTCCCGAGCCCGCTCCGGAGCAGGACCCGACCGGCGCACGCGACGTTGACCGCGGCGAGAAGCGCGAAGGCACCGACGATCGCCCGCCGCGAGTCCCCCCCGGCGGCGAGAAGAGCCGCGGCGTAGACCGGTCGCACCACCGGCAGGAAGAGCGGATGCTTGGCCGCGTCCTCGAGAGGCTCCCACTCCCGACGCAGAAAGTGGGCGACCTCGTCGCTGTCGGCTCCGAACCACCCGGAGAAATCCCGAGGCGCGAAGCGCTCGAGAAGAAGGAAGTACGCCGCGAAGACGACGAGGACGACGAAGAGGATCAGGAGGGTGCCGGTCGGCGCGTTCGGGCGCGCGCGGGTCGTCGAGCCACCGCCTCGATCCGAGAGGGGATCCTCGGGACTCGCACCCGGCGCACCTCCCGTTGCTCGCAGCGATCGACTCACTGGCCGCGTATGATAGCGACCGTTCGTCCACCCGACCAGCGCAAGCTCACCGCTCCGTGAAGCCCACCCCGTCGCAGCAGGAGAGCGTTCGGCCCCGCGAGCGGGGGGAGCGCGGCTTGCGCCGCGCCCTGCAGGTGCGGCTGTCGTCCCCCGCGACGGAAACCGTCCTGCTCGTCGTCCTCACCGCGGCGGCCGCCGCGGTTCGCTTTCGCGGCATCGGCTGGGGGTTGCCCCACCTCTACAACAGCGACGAGCAACTGCTCTTCGCCGCGGCCTGGCGACTCGATACGATCCGGCCGCTCAGCGAGATGCTCTCGGACTTCTCGCTCTCGTTCTTCATCTACCCGCCGTTCCTCATGCACTGCCTCCTCGCCGCCAAGTGGCTGGCTGGCCTCGGGCACTTCCTGCCGACGGACGTCGACGCCGTCGAGCGCTTCTGCCTGCTGGGGCGTGCGATCTCGGCGAGCTTCGGAGTCGGAACGGTCGTCCTCCTCCAGCGAGTCGGCCGGCGGCTGGACGGCCCGTGGACGGGCCTGCTCGCGGCGGGATTCCTCGCCTTCGCCCCGCTCCACGTGCGCGATTCGCACTTCTTCACGACCGACGTCCCGTTCACCTTCTTCCTCGTCCTCCTCCTCCTTCTCTCGATGCGGATCGCGGCGGGTGCGAGTGTCCGCTTCTACCTGGGGACCGGCATCGTCGCGGGCATCGCCTGCGCCACGAAGCAGACCGCCCTGATCGCGCTTCCCGTCGTCCTGCTGGCCCACCTGCTCTCGCCCGGCGGGACGGCGCCAGCCGCGCCGAGGACACCGGGCTCTCGACTGCGGCGCTTCCTCGACTGGCGGCCGCTTGCCGCCTTCGTGCTCGGCGTCATGGTGGCGGCGGCGGTCATGGATCCCTACCCGTTCCTGGTTCCGCGCCTCTTCGTCGAGCAGGCGCGGATCACCGCAGCCTTCGTCGCCGGTGCTTCGCAGCCGCACTGGGTATTCCAGTTCACCGACTCCTCTCCCCTCTACTGGATCACCAACCTGCTCTGGTTCGGCCTCGGACCGCCGCTCGAGCTCGTCGGAATCGCCGGGATCGGCTGGGCCATCTGGCGACGACGGACGGCGGACCGGCTCATCCTCGCGTTCCTGGCGATCTACGCGGTGGTCGTCGGCCTCGGTCCCATGAAGTTCGTGCGCTACGCCATCCCGCTGCTGCCGTTCCTCTGTGTCCTCGGCGCTCGCTGCCTCGTCGAGATCCGGCGCCTCGCACGTTCTGCTGCGGTTCGGCGGGCGATCGTCGCCGTGGAAGTGACGACGCTGGCGGCTTCGGCGTTCTTCTCGGTCGCCTACCTCCACGTCTTCGAAACGGCCGATGCGCGCAGCGTCGCCGCACGCTGGATCGCCCGCAACGTGCCCGCGGGAGCGACGGTGCTGGCCGACAACTCGTACACGACTCCCCTGCTCGGCAGCTACTTTCGAACCCCCGACCTGCTGCGCCGCAACAACACGCTCTGCCGCGACAACGATTGCGTTCTCGAGGACGACTTCCGGATCAAGGTCATCAATCTGGCGAGCCGCGGCGGCTTCCCGCACGTACCCCCTTCGGCGTTCGATCGATACCTCGCCGAGCGACTCCAGGGAGTCCAGTACCTCGTGATGGGCGACGAGTACCCCGAACAGTACGCGCACCGGCCCGCGGAATACCCGACGGTGGTCGCCTTCTACCGGCAACTGGCGGACGGGACGGCCGGCTTTCGCGAGGTCGCGTCTTTCAAGACCTATCCGGAGTGGCTGGGGATCCGCATCGACGACGACCGCTCGGAGCTCACCTTTCGACTCTTCGATCACCCGCGGGTACGGATCTTCGAGCGGCAGCAGGGCGCGACCGGAGCGCCGACGCCGACCGGCGATGGCCCTGCGAATACGCGCCGGATCGCACCCGCTCGGCGGAGCCGCGCTTCTCCAACCACTCCGCAGGGGCTAGGATAGCCGCCCTCCAGAAGGTCCGGCGAAGGGAAGCCAGCGAACATGCACAGCAGCGGACCGAAGAAGCCCACGCGCCGCGCCCTGCGCCCCCTGCTCGGGCTGGCGGCTCGGGCGCTGTCGGCGAACGCGCGCGTGCAGGCATCGCCCTGGAAGATCACCTGGGCCCTGACCTACTGGTGCCAGTACCGCTGCCAGACCTGCGACATCTGGAAGAAGCGTCCCGAGGGCGAGCTGGATCTCGACGAGATCGTCCGTTTCCTCCGCACCTCGCGATCACCGTCCTGGCTCGACCTGACGGGCGGGGAGATCTTCCTGCGCCCTGATCTCGACGCCATCTTCGACGCACTGCTCGAGCATTGGCGCGGCCTCGCCGTGCTCCACTTCCCGACCAACGGTTACCTGACGCGCAAGATCGTGCCGGCCGTCGAGTCCCTGGCCGCGAGGTTTCGTGGGCGCCTCGTCGTCACGGTGAGCCTGGACGGCGACGAGGAGACGAACGATCGAATCCGCGGCGTCGAGGGGGGCTTCCGCCACCAGATCGAGACCTTCCGCGCGCTGCGGACCCTCGATCGCGTGCAGGCGGTCCTCGGAGTGACGCTCTCGGCGGCCAACGCCGGTTCGCTCGCCAGGACCTTCGCAGCCTGCCGCGAGGAGATCGCCGACCTGTCGCCGGCCGAGATCCACCTCAACATCGCGCAACTCTCGGGCCACTACTACTCCAACGCCGGCAAGCCCGAGGTGCTCGCGCCCAGGTCGGCGGTGCTCTCCGACCTGGACCGCTACCAGGCGCTCAGGGGACGGTCGTTCGCCCTGTCCGACCAGCTCGAGCGCCGCTTCCTCCGCGAGATGAGAGGCTTCCTCGAGACCGGTCGGACGCCGATGCGCTGTCATGCGCTGCGCTCGACGTGCTTCATCGATCCCTGGGGCACCGTCTTCCCCTGCATCACCTACTCGAGGCCGCTCGGCAGGCTGCGCGAGCGAGGCTTCTCGCTCGATGCGATCTGGAACGACGCGCAGACGCGCGCCACGCAGGCCGGGATCTGGGAAGGCGACTGCCCGCAGTGCTGGACGGCGTGCGAGGCCTACCCTTCGATCCTCGGCAATCTGCTGCGCCCCGCCCGCCTGCCCGCCACGGAGCCGCGCCTCGCGACGGGGCCGCCGCAGGACATGCGGGACTCGTGACCTCGACCTCCGCCGCGATCCGCCGTCACACCACGGTCGTCGTGCCGGCCGTCGACGAGGAGCCGACGATCGGCGGCGTGATCTCGGGGTGCCTCGAGTCCGTCGATCGGGTCCTGGTCGTCGCCGGGACGTGTCGCGACGGGACCGTCGAGGAGGCCCGGCGTGCCGGAGCGACGGAAGTCCTGTTCGACCACGGCAGAGGCAAGGGAGACGCGCTCCGCGTCGCGCTCGACCGGATCTCGACCGAGATCGTGGCCTTCGTCGACGCCGACGGCTCGCACGATCCCCGCCAGCTACCCCTGCTCGTCACGCCGATCCTGGAAGGACGCGCGGACCACGTCGGCGGCTCGCGCCTGATCGGCGGATCGAGCGAGTTCCACGGCGGCTTCGACGAATTCCTGCGGCTGACGGGAAGCGCCTTCATCACCGCCTGCATCAATCGCACCTATGGCGAGCGGCTGAGCGACTCGCAGAACGGCTTCCGGGCGATCCGCACGGCGGTGGTCCGCGAGCTCGGCTTGCGATCGAACGGCACGACCATCGAGCAGGAGATGATCATGAAGACGCTGCAGCGCGGCTATCGGATCGTCGAGGTGGCGACGCACGAGCACGCCCGCCTGCACGGGGTCTCCAAGATCCGGGTGCTGCGTGCGACGCCGGCCTACGGCTGGAGCCTGCTGAGCGGGGTCATCGCCGGATGGCTCTCCAGGCGGCGGCGCTCCCGACACGCCCACGCCGGCACCGAGCGCCGCTGAGCGTCTCGCCGCCGAGGTCGCGCTCGACGTGCCGGACGTCAGGCGGCCGGGGCGGACCGCCGCCGGATGATGCAGAGCTCCTTGTAGAGATGGCAGAACTCCCACTCGGACGTTCCGAGGTCGAGCTTCCTCAGCTCTTCTTCCAGCCAGCCCGAAAAGGTCGAACGCCGCGCCAACCGGCCCGCGGTCCAGGGGAACCGGTAGACCGCCAGGGCCGCGATCCCGTAGCGACGATCGTGGGTGCAGGCGAGGTCCTCGATGATGTAGAAGCCGCCGGGCTTGAGGCTCGGCCAGTTCGCCTCGTAAGCGCGAACGATCTGACCCGCGAGGTGCGAGCCGTCGTCGACGATCACGTCGAACATCTCGGGCTGCCGGCCCTCGGCAGCGTCGGCGATCCGCACTTCGATCCGCGGCTCGCCGGCGCAGACCTCTCTGCATTCGGGCTTGACGTCGACGCCGATCACGCGGGCGCGCGGAAAGTAGGCGCTCCACATGCGCAGCGACGCCCCGGACGCCACCCCGATCTCGAGCAGCGCCAGGTCGTCGCGATGCCGGAAGGCTTCGAGGTAGCGCTCGTAGGTCGGCGTGTAGAGATGGCGGATCGTGCCCTTGTCGGTCCGGAAGAGATCGGCGAGCTCGGTGAGGCTGGCGCTTCGCTCGTCGCGGTCGGCGGCCGGGACGTAGGCGGTCGGCGCGAACGATGCCTCGGAGAAATCCTGCGGCGCCGAGGGTCGCTCGCGCTCGCGCCGCCTCTCACGGGCCACGCCACGGCGGATCGCGACGGTGTCGCGGAGATGACGGAAGAGCTCCGCGAACGCCCCGAGGGGCGACCGGCGGCGACTCCACGGTAGGTTAGACGACATCGCTTCGGGGCTTTCGGCGGAGTCTACCGGGTGGGCCCGGCGCTTCCGGTGCCGCCGCGCCCGCGGCGGCGCCCCCTGTCGTACAGGCCGCGCCGACGGCTGCCAGCCGGCAGCAGGGCGTCGCGCAGCCGCCAGAGCGACTCGACGAGGCGCCAGCCCCGCGAAGCGCGCACCGCGTCGAGCTCGGCGGCCCGCTCTCGCCATTCGGCCGCTTCGCCCAGCCGTGCTTCCAGCTCGCGGACGCGCGCCGCGAGCTTGTTCGTCTCCTGGCTCAGCCGGAAACTCTCCAGCCAGGGTCGCGCCGTCTCGGCCGGACAGGCCGCGGGCACCGGGTCGCCGAAGAAGCTCGACGGCGGCGTGCTGGAGGAAGGACCCAGGTGGCGGCAGGAGGCTCTTCGGCAAACCGATGCCGAACGTGATCGCGGTATTCCACCAGTGCACGCAAAGCGAGTCGGAGACCCGCTGCCGGCAGGTGTCGAGGCGCTCAGGATCGACCAGCAGCCAAGTCTCGGACCAGGCGAAGGGATAGACCGCAGGATGCGGCAGGAGAGCGATCTCGTCGGGCTGCTCACGTGCCGCCCTCGTCAGGGAGCTCGCTCATCTCCCCGAGAGGAATCGTCGGGCCCAGGTCGCGGGCCTGCTCGTAGACACGCCGGCACAGCGCGTTGCCCGGCGGGAAGCGGAGAAGGGCGCCGTTGACGCGATCGAAGTAGGTACCGGCACAGGCGGCAGGCAGCTCCGTCAGTGGACGCATGCAGAGCAGGTCGAGATCGGCCCAGATCCCGCCGCGCTCGAGCAGGAGCTTCGCTCGAAAGAGGTTCGAGAAGGCGGCGAAGCTGTCCTTCGCCGGGCCGTCGGCGTAGCTGAAGACTTCGGACTCCGGGAGGATCTCGCGCCCATCCATCGGCACCGCTCCCGCCGGCAGGTCGATCTCGTCATAGCAGAAGACTTCGACCGGATGTCCCTGTCGCAGAAAGGAGCGAACGGAGAGCTCCTCCCAGACGGTGAAGGGCGCGCCGTGCCAGAGAGTCCGCACCACCTCCGCCCGAGCGCCACTCATACCCCGCCTCCGCCGAAGAGCGTCCGCAGCCTCCGGCGCCAACCTCCGTGCCGCTGCCGCCACCGCCGACCGAGCTCGAGGTCGAATTCCGGCGGCGTGATCCGCGCCCGCCCCGTCAGATGGTAGGGAGTCAGCTCACCGATCCTGATGCCGGCGGCGGTGTCGTAGAGGTCGACCCGGATGTAGTCCAGCCGCCGCGACAGGCGGCGCGCGATCTCGAGCATCTCTTCGAGGGCCGCCGGGCGCGGCAGCGTCGGCTCGGGCGAGAACTGGTAGGGAAGGAAGTAGTAGAGCCAGGAGACGTCGAGCCAGCGCCACTCCGGCGTGAAATAGGTGAGCGTCGGCATCTTGCCGTCGGTATGGGTGCTGCCGTCGTACCAGCCCTCGCTGTGTAGCGCCTGGATGACGGCGCACTCGCCGCCGAACATGTGGAACTTGTACTCGCCCGGCGGCAACCCGCGCGGATCGGAGAGCAGCTCCTCCACCAGGATCCTGCGGGTCATCGCCTGATAGGCCCACTCGTGGAGCTCGACGCCGTAGCGCACCCTGAGCCAGAAGCGGCATCGCTCGAGGATCTCGTCGCGCGGCGGCGCACGCTCGGCCCGGACCAGGAGGTTGAATCCCGAGCCGTGGTTGGCCTTGATCATGTAATCGCCCGGCAGGCGATCGAAGGGGATCGTCTCAGGCTCCGTCGTTTCGAAGAGCAGCGGCACCAACAGCTCGGCGGCGCGCCGCTCGCCCAGCTCCCGCGCGACGAAGCCCCGCACGGCGTACTTGTCGACGATGACCGGCAGAAGCGGATTCCGATCGTAGAGCTTTCGCCAGCAGAGCTTCTCGCTGAAGGTCCGCGGATTCCGCAGGTTCAGCGGATAGCCATGGTGCGAGAGAAACTCGGCCTCCTCCTCCTCCCGCGCCCGGCGCTCCTCGTCGTTCTCGCGCCGGCGCGCGAAGAGTCGAGCGAAACCAGTCGCGCTGCGGCGCAGGGACCCCTCGTCGGATTCCGTCATGAGATTCGCTCGATCGTCCGCCGGAGCCCGGAAGCGGGATCCGGTCCCGCCTCGACCGGCACCGTCTCGGGCGGGCCGTCGGCGGGTCGATTGTAGCCGTATCCGCCGAGCCGGCCGCGAGCGCCCCGCGCCGCCGTTGCCCGCCGCCGGCGTACACCGTACGATGGGGCGAGGACCAGCGCTTCCAGCCATGCGCTCACTGGGCCGGGACATGCCACGAGACCGTTCCATCCTCCTCAATGCTGAGGCGTTCGGCTTCGGCCCGGCTGCGGCGATCGCCGAGATCCTCCCGCACCTGCGCACCCGGTTCGCGCGCATCGGCTACCTCGGAGCGGCCCACACGCTCGATCTGCAGCGCGGGCTCCCCTACGACGAAATCCACGACGTGACGGGGCTCGACACCGCCTCCCTGGCCGCCCTCCTGCGGGACGTCGCTCCCTCCTGGGACGCCCTGCTCACGGCGACCGACTTCACCGCGGCCGAGCTCGCGCTCGCCGCCGGCATGAAGGTCTACTTCTACGACATGCTGACCTACTACTGGCGCGACGGGGACCTGCCGGAGGTCCTGCAACGGGTCGATCTCTACATCGCGCAGGACTTCGTGGGCGTACGAGAGCGCCTGCGGAGCCTCGTCCGGGCGATCCCCCGCTCCGTCGTGGTGCCGCCGCTGATCGGCATCGAACCGCGGTCGGCGGACGAGCGCCTCGCCCTGCTCGGCCTCGGAGGTCTCGAAAACCCGCTCTGGACGATCGACGAAGCCGTCGCCTACGCGCGCGCCTGCCTCGACGCCGCACGCGCCACGCTGCCGCCGGGCTGGTCGTTGCGGGTCGCGGCGAGCCGCGCGGTCTGCCGCGCCCTGGGCGCTCCCGAGATGGCGACGCTCGACAAGGAGGAGATGCGCGGCGTGCTCCGCCGCTGCCGGTACGCGCTGATGGTCCCCGGTCTCGCCAACATCTACGAGGCCGCAGCCTTCGACCTGCCGACGCTCTGGCTTCCGCCCGCGAGCGACAGCCACGGTTGCCAGCTCCGCCTGCTGCACGGCCAGGGACTCGCGGACGCCCACCTCGACTGGCACGACGTCCTCGACGCTCCTCCCCTGGACTACTCCGGTCCCCAGGAGGAGATCGTTCGCGGAATCGCCGAGCGGGCCCTGCGCCTCGCCGACGACGTCCACTGTCGCCAGCGATTCCGCCGCGCGGTCGCGGCCGGCGTCGCACGCCTCCTGCCCCGTTCACGCAGCGCGACACGGCAGCTCCTCGATCGCTTCGGCAGCGGCGGCGCCTCCGTTGTAGCCGATCTGCTCCACGAGCGTCTCTGCGCCGCGCCCTGAGGCGCCGACCGCGGCGGCTGCCCCACGCTGGATCGCCGCCGGCTGCGCCGCGCGCGAGGGCGATAGGATGCCGAGCGTTCCAGCCTCACTCCGCGTCCGCAATGCGATCAACTCTGCCCGAGCCGTCCCCCTCCCCGACCTCGTTCGGTCGCCGGCGAGCCACGCCCGTCGGCGGTCGCAGCGGCCGCTTCGACCGCCAGCTCGTCGCCAGCTGGCTGGGCGCGAACCTCCTTCTGGCGCTCTGGCATCCGTCCCTCACGGGGATCGGCCGCGGACCGCTGTCCGTTCTGACGATCGGCCTCACGCTCGTCTTCGTCTCGGGCTGGGGATGGAGCGAATGGCTCGAACCTTCGCGCGGCATCGGAGTGCGTGCCACCCTGTCTGCGACCTTCTCGGTCGCGATCCTCGTGCTCACCCTCGGCTTCTTCTCCATGGCCGGCGTCGCGCCGACCCGCCTCGCGACCTGGACCGCCCTCGGCTCGCTGACCAACCTCGGCTTCGCCGGCGCGTTCGCCGCAGGGCGCCGCGCGCGTCGCCCGCGCGCCATCGAGGGCTGGACGATCGCAGTCGCCGCCGCTCTCTTCCTGGCGAGCTTCGCCACCTACTACTGGATGGCGACGCGCGTCGTACCTCCCCAGTTGGACCAGGGTCTCGAAACCCAGGCGACCGGCTACGGACTCGCGACCCGCTTCGAGCCGCTACTCCTCACCGACCGCGGCACCCTCTACTATTTCGCCCACCCTCCTCTGGTGCATTTCCTGGTGTCCGGCTCCTTCATCGGCTACGGCGAGCTCGCCGAGCTGGTTCCCTACGACCGTGCGAGCCGGCGCGCGCGGGCGGCGCGGGCCGGTCGCCCCTTCCGTATCGATCCCGGCCCGCTGCGACTGCCGGAGAGCTCGACCGACGATCCGTTCCAGATCGTCGCCGCCGAGCCGCCGCTCTATGTCGTCCGGGATCTCGACGACGGCTCCGTGTCGCGGATGCCGATCGAGGAGGTCGAGCAGCAACGCATCGAGGCGCGGTTCTACGCGCACCCGCACCGGCTCGAGACCCGCACGGCCAACCTCGTGCTGGCCTCGGCCACGGTCGCCCTGCTCGCGCTCTGGGCCGGGAAGATCGGGCGTCGCGGCTGGTTCGGCGTGCTGCTGGCCATCGCCTACGGCACGACGTCCGAGGTCGCCGTACGCTCCAGCTACGGCGGCTATTTCGCCGTCGACGCGTTCGCCACGCTGCTGATCCTGCTCGCGGCGGAGCGCTGGCGGCGGCAGCCGACGCGCGCGAACGGCGGTGTCGCGGTCGCCGCCGGCGCCTTCGCCGCGCTGGCCGACCACAAGCTCGTCCTGGTCGCGCTGGCGGTCGTCCTCTGGCGGTTCTTCGCCCGCGACGCGCCGCGCGACGTGCCGCGGGGCTCGTCCCGAGCACTCGGTGCGCTCGCGCGGCGGGTCCTGCACCCCGTCGGAGTCGGCTTCGCGCTCGGCACGGTGGCGTTCTGGACCTGGGGCCTGCTCATCAACGCCGGCGCGTTCGTCCAGGACCACCTGCGCAACCACCTGCTCGATCGCATCACCCACGACAATCCGCTCGGCTACGAAGGCTACCCGTCGTTCGCCGCCCTCTGGGAAGAGTTCCAGCGGCACACGGGCTGGATCCTCCTCCCGGCGTTTCTGCTCGCGTTCCTCGTCGACCGCCGGATCCGCGGACGGCACCGCGAGGCCAGCGCCCTCGACCTGCGCACGCTCTGTTTCCTCGTCGCGCTGCTGACCGCCGCGGCCTTCTCGCTCGTCGACTGGCGCCAGACCAAGCACCTGGCGCCGATCCTGCTTCCGGTCTTCCTCGTGCTGACGCCCCCGCGGGGCGCGCCGCGCTGGAGGGTCGTCGCGTCCACTGTCGTGCTCGGCGCAGTGCTCGTCTGGAACGTCCACGAGCTCCGCCTGCTGGCCACTGACTTCGCCGCCTATCCGATCTCTCCCCTCTGGTGAGAGAGCCTCGGCGCCGCGAACCGGGCGACGTGCCTCCGCCGGCAACGACCGACGGGGCATCCCTCTCGCTGCGAGCCCGAACGGCCGCGAATCGCAGTGTCGATCGCTCGACGGTCGCCGCCGCCCTGGTGCTGGCGCTGCTGAGCTTCGCGCTCGGGACCGTCGTCTCCCTGCGCCTCTCCGAGCTGCGCGTCTACGATGAGTGGGACGTCTGGTTCAACGCCGATCCCAACGTCTACCTGGCGACCTTCGCCGATCGCCCGCCCCACTTCGACTATCGACACCCCGCCATCTGGCTGTTCACCCAGGCACCGATCGCGGCAGGCGCCCACCTGCTCGAGCCTCTGCACCTCGTCGGCGCCAGCCCCGAAGCCGTTCGCCGTGCCCTCGCTCTGCTCCTCGCCCCCGCGGCCGGCGCCTGCCGCTCGGTCGTTCTCCTGCTCTTCCTGCGGGGCCTCGTCGGACGCCTGCGGCCCGCCATCGCGCTCTGCCTGCTCGACGCGGTCTCCTTCGCGGGGATCGCCTTCGGTTCGATTCCCGAGAGCTATCCGCTCAGCGCTCTGGCCATCGCGGCGATGTACCTGCTCGCCTACCGCTGGCACCCGCGAACGATCTGGCGATCCAGGCTCGTCTGGACCCTGCTGGGCGCGACCGCGATCGCGGTGACGATCACCAACGCGATCCCGTTCGTCGTCCTGCTGGCGACCTCGCGGCTGCGCGCCGGCGCCTCGCGCGCCTCGACCCTGCGTGCGCTCGGCGCGACGCTGGCCGTGGCGACGCTGGCGGTGGGCGGCGCGGCCTGGGCGGGAGCCGTCCGCTGGCGGCTACCGGTCTCGCTGCACAGCGTGCCGCACGTCGAGTACTTCTACCACCTGCCCACTCTCTCCCGCGCGGCACAGGTCGCCCGGGGCTTCGGGCACACCTTTCTGGCGCCGCGGCCGGGTACAATTCCGACGTGGGCGCCCATCACGGAGAGCCCGGACTATCGGGATCTGTTCTCCTTTTCGGTACCGGACGCACGGGCACGCGCCGCGCCATGGCGCGGCCTGGTGACCGCGGCTGCCCTGCTTCTCGGGATCTCCGGCTTCGTCCTTCGACGAGGTCCGCCGCTCGATCTCGCGGCGCCCACGGTCATCCTCCTCCTCAACTTCGTCCTGCACCTCTTCTACGGCCACGAGTACGCTCTCTACGCGCTCCACTGGCAGGCGTCGCTGCTCGTCCTGTTGGCCGGGATCGCGCTGCTGCCGCTGCGGGACGGCGCGAAGGACCTGCTCCTCTTCCTGTTCGCTGCCGCCACCGCGGTCAACTCCGCTCTCTTGATGCGCGCGCTCTTCGCGAGCCTGTCGGCGGCGCTGCATTGAGCGCCCGCTGCGGCGAGCCCGGTCGGAAGAAGTGACCGTCGCCATCGTCACCGGCGCCAGCGGCCTGGTCGGCGGCGCCACCGCGCGCTTCCTCTGCGACCGCGGCGTCGAGGTCGCCGGAATCGACAACGACCTGCGCGCCTACTTCCTCGGTCCGGAGGGCTCCACCCGCTGGAACCGGAGGCGCATCGAGGTCGAGTGCCGCGGTTACACCCATCACGAGATCGACATCCGCGACGAACGCGCGGTGGACGAGGTCTTCTCGCGGTACGGCCGGAGCATCGCCCTGGTCGTCCACTGCGCCGGGCAGCCCTCGCACGATTGGGCCGCACGCGAGCCGCGGACCGATTTCACGGTCAACGCGCTCGGAACCCTCTGCCTCCTCGAGGCGACCCGGCGTCATTGCCCCGGTGCGACCTTCGTCTTCACGTCGACCAACAAGGTGTACGGAGACCAGCCGAACGCGCTGCCGATGCGGGAGAGCGCGACCCGTTTCGAGCTCTCGCCCGACAGCCGCTACGCCGTGCACGGGTTCGACGAGAGCCTCTCGATCGACCGCTCGCTGCACTCGATCATGGGCGCGAGCAAGGTCGCCGCCGACCTCATGGTGCAGGAGTACGGCCGCTACTTCGGCATGAAGACGGTCGCTTTCCGCGCCGGTTGCATCACGGGCCCCGCGCACAGCGGCGCCGAACTGCACGGCTTCCTCGCGTACCTGGTCAAGTGCCAGCTGACGGGGCGCGAGTATCGGGTCTTCGGCTACCGGGGCAAGCAGGTGCGCGACAACCTGCACTGCGACGACCTGGTGGAGGCCTTCTGGCGGTACCACCTCGACCCGCGTCCCGGCGCCGTCTACAACATCGGCGGCTCGCGCGCCAGCCACTGCTCGATCCTCGAGGCGGCGGCAGAGATCGAACGTCTGACCGGTGACCCTCTGCGGTACGAGCTCGTCGACGAACCGCGGCGCGGCGACCACGTCTGGTGGATTTCCGACGTGCGCGCCTTCCAGCGCGACTACCCGGGATGGCGCGTGACCCGCGACCTCGAAGCCATCCTCCGCGAGCTCGTCGAGGCGACGGCCGAGCGCGTCAGCCGGCGGAGCTGACCCCGCCCGGAGCGCGGGCGCGACCGCGGCGAGGCGCGCCGACCGGCGCGTAGAATCCCCGCAGCTCGTAGAGCTCGCGCACGCCCGTCGCGTACCGGTACTTGTAGCGCTCGCCGCCGCGGCCGAACGAGTAGAGCCGTTGCCGGGGGTCGGCGGCGAAGCGCCGCCAGGAAGCCGCCAGCGCCATCGTTCCCGCTCCCTCCAGGCGGTCGGGAGCCGCCACGGAGTAGTAGTAGTGGCGCGTCCGCCCGCCGAGGATGTCGAAGTGCAGCGCCGCCAGCCGGCCGTCGGGGGCTCGGACGACGAACACTTCCGCAAACCGCCGCTCGAGCAGCTCGTGCAGCATGCCGAAGAAGCCCTCGTCGCGGTTGTCGCCCCACCTCTCGCGATGCAGCGCTCGGCCCTCCGCCGCCGGCCAGCGGAGCGCGGGCTCGATGGTCGCGCCGGCGCGCGCCGCCCGCTGCAGAGCGCGGCGCAGCGAGCTCGGCTCGGGGGCGCCCCCCCGGCGCTTGCGTGCGAGAGGCGCGACCGCGCTCGCGGCGGCCGCCAGTCGCCAGTCGGGCAGCCGGGTCGCGAGGGCCCTGCGCAGCGTCGACGCCTGCCGGCGGCTGAGCAGCGGGAGTCGCAACAGCTCGGCGCGAGCCGCTTCGGCCGACCGCGCGACGAAGTCGGCCAGCTCCGCGGTCGTCGTGCCCGGCTCGCCGTGGAAGGCGAAATCGGCTTCCCGCTGGCCGGGAATCGTCAGCAGGCGTTCGCCGCGCGTTGCGGGAACGACGAGCGCGTAGCCGGTGCCGTCGTCTCGCTGTCGGTAGATACGCGCGGGCGCCGCGCCTCGGATCCAGTGCTCGCGGATGCAGGCCGCGGCACCCTCCTCGAGCGGATCGCGCGCGCCGGCGAACGGATCGCTCCTCCCGCTAGCCGCCAACGAGCTCGGACTCCGACAGCAGCGCCGCGAGCCCGTCCGCCGACTCGAAGGGGTGGAAGCGGCGTACCGCCCCGGCGTGCACCAGTCCGGTCTCGCGGGCGATCTCGATCTGCAGGAGGAGCGGCGCGAAGTACTTCTCCCAGTTGTAGAGGTAGACCGGCGGCGCAGCGGGGCCGCCGGCGACCGCCCGTTGCGCCAGCAGGTCGAAGAGCTCGTCGAGGGTGCCGACGCCGCCCGGGTAGCAGAGCACCGCGTCGCTGGCGTCGAACATCAGCCGCTTGCGCTCCGCCAGGCTGCCGCAGGCGAGCCGCTCGCCGCCGTCCCAGGCGAGGCCCGCGGACTCGAGCCAGTCGGGGACGACGGCGACGACCCGCCCTCCCCGCGCGGCGAAGGCGGTCGCGAAGTCCCCCATCAGTCCGACCCGCGAGCCGCCGAAGACCAGCGTGTCGAATCGTTCGCGCACGACCCGGGCGATCGCCTCGATCTCGATCCCGTCGAGCGCGGTGGTCTCGCGCTCGATCCCCGAGCCGATGAAGGTCAGTCTCACAGCGTCCGCTCCAGCTCCTCCGCCAGCCGCGGCAGCGCGGCGAGCGGTTCGTCGATGCCCAGTCCCAGGGCGACAGAATAGTACGGGTCGACGAAGCCCGAGCCCACGGCGGAGATCGCCGCGAGCGCGTCGAACGTCCGCCGCACCGCCGCGTCGCCGGCCGCCGCGCGCGCCGCCGCGGCGCCCAGCCAGGGGACGTTGGCGGCGACGTGCCAGCCCGACGCCGCGAGCGTCGGATAGCGCATCCCGGCGGGGCGCTCGACCAGCACGGTGAACGGCAGGTCGCCCGCCGCCGGCTCGACGACGCGCGCGCCGAGCCGCTCGCGACAGAGCCCGGCGACGGCGCGCTGACGGGCGAGGATGCGGGCGCGCACCTGGTGGAAACGCGCCAACTGGGCGCGCAGCAGCGCTGCCGGCAGCTCGCCGACGCGCAGCGAGAGGCCGGGGACCGTGCCCTCCGCGGCGACCCGCTTGCCGTCGCGCAGCACGCACCCCTGGTCGTGGAGCGCCGCGACGCGGTCGAACAGCGCGGCGTCGCGGATCAGCACGAAGCCGCCGTCGCCGGTGCTGAGGATCTTGTGGTGGTTCAGCGAGCACCAGGCGGCGGCGCCGAAGGTTCCGGCGCGGCGTCCGGCGACCGTGACGCCGAGCGACTGCGCGACGTCTTCGAGCAGCGGAATGCCGCGCTCCGCGCAGAGCCGCGCGATCTCCCCCACCGCCTGCTGGCCGCGCCCCATCAGGTGCGTCACCACGACCGCCGCGGTCTCCGGCCCGAGGCGCTCGGCGACGTCCGCGGCACGCAGCTGCAGGTCGCCGTCGAGCGGCAGGAAGCGGGGCTCGAGTCCGGCGCGCCGCAGGCACGACCAGTTCGACAGCCAGCCGAAGGGCGCCACCAGCACGTCGCTCCCGGCCGGCAGCGCCAGCGCCTCGAGCAGCAGCGCCAGGCCGGCCGAGGCCGACGGCAGCAGCAGGCAGCGCATGCCCGGATACATC
The DNA here is from genome assembly GCA_963712855.1 of Thermoanaerobaculia bacterium. Classification (GTDB taxonomy): domain Bacteria; phylum Acidobacteriota; class Thermoanaerobaculia; order Multivoradales; family JAGPDF01; genus JACTMI01. The sequence continues at coordinate 1,539,815 of CAVQJN010000001.1, read as the reverse complement.
GCCTCGAGCTCCGCCTCGGCCCGCCGGCACTGCGACTCGGGGCCGGTCATGCGGAAGAGCGCGCGGCGGCCGAGCGTCCGCGTGACCAGCAGCCGCTCGACGTCGCCGACCAGGTCGGCGCCGATCCCCATCAGGGAGCTCCGGCGTCCAGGTAGAGGCCGTCGAACGGTGGCGCGCTCACCGCGAACCCGAACTCGGGCCGCTCCCGGTACCAGGCGGCCACGGCGCGCGCCAGGTCTCCCTCGACGAGCGGATCGAACAGGAACTGCGGCGAGGTGAGGTTCGCCGCCACCCCCGCGTGGCGGGAGACGAACGACGGCCGGCGCGCCTCGGTGGCGTAGGTCGGCATCAGGCAGAAGGGGTCGTAGAGCGACGGCGCGACCAGCGCGCTCGCCAGCGCGATGCGCGCGCGCAGCCGGTCGAGGGGCAGCTTGGTTTCGATCCGTACGATGTCGGCGAGGCCGAATATCTCGACCTCGCGCTCGATCGCCCGCAGATAGTCGGCTCCCTTCTGCTCGTTCGGCTCGCGGCAGATCAGCTCCAGCTCGACCTCGACGCCGGCCGTCGCCGCCCAGTCGCGCACCCGCGCGAATTCCCGGCAGAGCTCGACGAATCCCTTCTCGCGCGCCGGCCGGCCGCCGGCGAGGAAGCGCAGGCGCCGCTCGTCGAGCGGCGCGCTGGCGAAGCGCGCGGCACGCACCGACGAGAACGATCGCAGCTCGACGCGGGACGCGTCGACCCGCTCCGCGAACCAGGCGCGATCGCTCTCGTTCTCGACCACCACCCGGTCGCAGGCGGCCGCCAGCTCGAGCTCGAAGCCGTCGGCGACCGCGAGCTCCGCCGGCGACATCGTCCAGTCCGACTCCGGCGACGCCTCGATCCGCCGGCGCAGCGGGCCGATGGTGAGGTACGGCGAGAAGATCGTGCGCAATCCGGCGGTCGCCGCGCGGAACTCCGGGCTCGCGACCAGGAAGCCGTTCTCCCAGCTGTGGAAATGGAGGAAGGCGTCGTCGGCGAGCCGCACCCCCTCGAGCGCCGCCAGCACCTGGAGCGCCAGGTAGTCGCCCGACTCGCGATAGGCGAGCTCGCGCTTGGCGCGCGCGAACAGGAAGTCGGGGATCCGGCAGACCACGGTGTTGCCGCCCTCGAGGTCGGAGGCGGCGTGCAGCACCTCGTACTCCAGCCAGGCGGTGTCGCCGAAGCTGAGCAGGCAGTGATTCCCCGGCCCGCCCGCGGCCCGCGACGGCGCGTCGGTCAGCAGCGAGACCTCGGCCACGGTGCCGTTCTTGAGCGGATCGAACTCCTTCCAGCGCCCACCGAACAACCCGGCGACGAGATGGACGACGTCGAAGCGCATCGTGGCGATGCTGTCGTGCAGGTAGCGCCGCGGGTAGCGGGTGACCGCCGCGTGCTGGCGCAGGCGCTGACGGATCTTCGGCTCGATCGCCGTGAGGTCGAGCTCCAGGTGCTCGCCGGAGAGCGACCAGCCGAGCGCGGCGAGCGCGAAGAGAACGTCGCCGAGCTCTTCGCGTCGGGCCTCCGGGCTCCCCGCCGCCAGGAGCTCGTCGACCTCCTGCAGCAGGTAGCCGCGCAGCTCGCCGGGCGACAGCCCGAGGCTCTCAATCAGCAGCCGCAGGCTCAAGGCAGAGCTTCCCGGATGCGGTGCGGGTCGTCGATCGACTTGGGCTCCCAGAGGAAGCGGCCGTGCGGCAGGATCTCCCGCCAGCGGCGCTCCTCCGCGAGCGTCTCGGGGTTCTCCACCCAACGCCCCTCGAGGTTCCGGCAGTGGAGGTAGGCCACCCGCGCGGGCGGCACGATCCGCGCGATCCGCTCCGCCGTCAGGCCGGCGCGCAGGGCGTTCTCGACGTCGACGACCAGCGAGGCCGGCGTCTGCGCGACGATCGCGGCCAGGAGCTCCGGCTCGCACTCGCGGCCGCCGTGCAGCTCGACGCAGGCCTCGATCGGCGCCAGGTCGGCGCACAGCGCGTTCAGGCGATCGAGCAGCGGAGCCGGCGCCGCGCCGGGCGAGGCGCGCCCGAGGAGCACGCGGAAGAGCGAGCAGCCGAGGAAGCGCGCCTGCGCCCGCTGCACTGCGAGGTAGTCCCGGTATCTCGCCCACGGGAAGCCGTCGCAGCCGGCGAGGTCGGTGGTCGCGGCGAAGGCGAGCGTCACGCGGCGCGCGCCGCGCAGGCGGTCGAGGATCCGGGCGAGGCGCTTCAGCGACACCCCGGCCCGCAGCCACTCCTTGCCCACCTCGACGAGGTCCCCCCCGGCGGCGAGCAGGATCTCTTCGAGGGTCTCCAGAGAGCACCCGCGCAGAGGCCATGCGGCCGGGCCGGTGGCCGTCCGGGTCACGCGGGACCCTCCGGCCGCGGCGCCCTGCCGGCCCGGTTCGCGGTCACGGCGCACCGGCCAGGACCCGGCGGCAGGTCGTCGCGAACCAGCTCGCCGGCGGCAGCTCGGCGTCCGGATCCACGGCGTGCTCGCGCCACATCTGGTGCCAGAGGTGGACGGCGTGCGACGCCGCCGGGATCTCGACGCCGGCAGGGTCGACGAAGCTCCGCCAGCGGTAGAAGGGGACCGGACAGAAGGTTTCGGGCGGCTCGAGCAGCTCTTCCATGCGAAACAGCCGCACCCCCCGCGCCAGCAAGCGCGGGCCGATCTCCCCCCAGCGGATCTCGTCCGGGACGCGCCGCTCGCTCATCGTCAGCGCCCATTCCATCAGCGGGCTGCCGGCGGGCTGGCGCAGGACGCAGCTCGAGACGATCGTCCCGCCCCCCTCGTCCGGGTCGGCCGCCTCCGACGCCAGCACGTGCTCCCGGTCGAAGGCGAACGGCCGCAGGCAGACCACGTCGGTGTCCACCCACCAGCCGCCGCGCTCGAGCAGCAGCTTGTAGCGGAAGACGTTCGAGACCGCCGACCAGGAGCCCCGGCCGAACCCCTCCCGGTACCCGAACAGTCGGCCGGAGGGCAGGATCTCCCGCGCGTCGCGCAGGCGCACTCCCGCGGGCAGCCCTGCGACCTCCGCGAAGGCGTAGAGATCGACCGGATGCCCCTTGGAGACGAACGACGCCAGGCCGAGCCGCTCCATGGTGCCCAGGCGATCGCCGACCCACAGGCTCTGCACCGCCGTCGGCGCCGCGCCGCTCATCGACCGGATCCATCGGCTCCCGGGCTCGATCCCCGCAGGCGGCTCGCCCAGCCGCGCAGCGGCGCCGTCAGCCGCCAGCTGCGCGAGGTCAGGATCCGATCGATCAGGGTCTCGAGAGCGGCGAGCCGGGCGTGCGCCGTCTCGAGGTCGTCCTGCAGCGCCGCTTCACGGGCTCCGGCCGCGCCGGCGAGCCGCTCGATCTCGCCGCGCGCCGCCTCGAGGGCGGCGCGCAGCCGGGCGCGATCCTCCGCCACCTCGCCGCTGGCGCGCACGGTCTCGTCGAGCTCCCGCTCGCGGTCGGCCAGCCGGGCGCGGAAGGACTCCGCCTCGCGGCGCGCCTGGTGGAACGCCGCCTGATCCTGCTCGTGCTCGGCACACCGGTCCGCGACCTGGGTCTCGAGCGCCCGCCGCGAGGCTTCGAGCGTCCGCCGCACCTCCGCCAGCTCGGCGCGCAGCTTGCCGTGCCAGCGGTGCGCCGTCAGCAGCTCGAAGCGCACCCGCAGCGGATCGAAGGGCTCGAGGTCGGCCGCCTCCCAGAAGCGGAAGGTCCGCATGTCGTCGTACTGTACGTGCCAACCGCGGTCCCGCTCCTCCGGCCGGAAGCGCGGCCGGCGCTCCACCTCGAGCTTGCGGCGCCCCTGCTCGCTCGAGCGGATCGGGTAGTGGCGCAGCAGGAAGCGCAGGGGGAACACCTTGCGCCCGGGGAAGAGCACCTCGTGCCCCCCCTGCGTCGCCAGGTCCACCCGCTGGCCGTGGCGCTTCTTCCAGCACTTCATCTGCAGGCTGTCCCAGGCATCGCCGCGCTCGAACAGGTTGAGGGCCTCGCGCACGTCGGTGCCGGGCTCGAAGCGGTCGTCGACGGGGCGGAAGTTGAGCAACGCGAAGTCGATGGCGTTGAAGCCCAGGCGATCCACGCGGCGGATCGACTCGCGCAGGTCGACCCCCTCCCAGGGACCCTCGCGGAACTCGTCGGCGTCGTGGTGGATGAACCAGTCCGAGTCGATCTCGAGCGCCAGCTCCTCCTTGCGGCGAAGGATCTCCGTCCAGTGGAAGCCGTCCACGTCGCTCGCAGCGGCGGGCGGGCGCCGCTCGGTCCCGATCAGGCCGCGCCCCTCGAACGGCCGCAGGCGTTCGATCGAGTCGTCGGTGCAACCGTCGTCGATGACGTAGACCTGCACCCCTTGCTCGATCAGGTAGCGCACCACCGCCTCGATCACGTCCGCCTCGTTGAAGACGGAGAGGATCGCGGTGACCCGGAAGTCGTCCGGTCGCGCGCCGGCGGCGACGCTCAAGCCGCCGCCCCCGCCGGCGCCGTGACCGGCCCCGGGGCCCAGCCGGCGAGCTCCAGGGCGCGACCGAGGGTGCGCACGAAGCTCTCCGCGGAATGCTCCTCGCGGACCCGCCGCAGCGCGCCCTCCCGCACCCGGTGCCAGAGATCGTCGTCGGTCAGCAGGCGCACGCACTGGCGGGCGATCGCGGCGGCGTCGCCGCCGCAGAGGATCTCCTCGCCGTCGGTCCAGCCGAGCTGCGCGGCGATCAACGGCGTCGTCACCTGGGGAACGCCGCGCGCCGCCGCCTGTACGATCTTCTGCGGCACGCCGGCGGCGAAGCGGGTGGGCGCCACGTGCAACCGGGCGCCGTCGTAGATCGGGCCGAGGTCGCCGACCATGCCGTCCACGCGGACCCTCTCCGAGGCGAGGGCGCGCAGCCGCGGCGGCGCCACCGGCCCGACCATGCGGAAGCGGACCGGCCGGCCGAGCTGGCGCTCGACCTCGGGCAGGATCTCCCCGGCCAGCCACTCCAGGGCGTCGGCGTTGGGGCTGCTCTCCTCGAGCACGCCGCCGACCATGAGGATCTCGCTGCGACCGGCGAGGCTGGCCGGTCCCGGACGCTCCGTGACGTCGAGGCCGAGGACGCACGGCTCGCGGCAGCCGCCGTCGGCGAACCAGCGCCGCTCCGCCTCGTTGACCGCCAGCACCGCGCGCGCCGCACGCGCCAGCTCGACCTCGCGCAGCACCAGGGCGCGCTCCTCGTCGGCCGGGACCTCCTCTCCGAGCTGCCGGCGACGCAGGACGTCGCGCCGCGCGGTGATCGCCTCGGCATCGAAGATCAGTCCGATCTGTGCCAGCTCCTCCAGGTAGGGTAGCAGCCGCCGCAGGTTGTGCGAGCGGCTCACCAGCACGCGATCGAACGCTCCGCGCCTCGCGGCGAGCAGCTCGCCGACCCGCGCCGCCGGCCACCCGAAGAGCACCTCGACGCTCGGTGGCAGCGTCTCGATCACCCGGTCGCGGTAGTCCTCGACGACGCTCAGCGGCACGAAGGTGACGTGCCAGCCGAGCTCCACCAACCGTTTCATCAGATTGGCCGCGCGCGGGAAGCCCGAGCCGAGCCAGGGATGGGGCACGCGGTCGTCGAAGACCAGGATGCGCGGCCGGTCGCGGCGCGCGCCCCGCGCCTCGAGGACGTTGGCGTCGGCGGGGGGCAGGTGACCGGGCAGCACGTCGGCGTGGTGCCGCCGGAAGATCGCCTGGCGCTCCACCTGCAGCGCGATCTGGTTGTTCAGCAGCTCCGAGCTCGCGAACTCGTAGTGCACGATCGCCGCCCGCGGCTCGTAGATCACCCGGCGGCCCGCCTTCCAGACCCGCATGCAGTAGTCGGTGTCCTCGTAGTAGGCGGGGCTGTAAGCCTCGTCGAAACCGCCGAGGCTGCGGAACAGCTCGGTCTCGGTGAGCATGAACGCGGCGGAGCCGAAATCGACGTCGCGCCGGTAGAGGAACTCGCCGCGGTCGCACGGCTCGCCCCGCCCGTAGCCGCGGCAGGAGGCGTCGTTCCAGACGATGCTGCCGGCCTCCTGCAGGCTACCGTCGAGGTTGAGGATCCGCGCCACGACGGCGCCCGCGCCGGGCTCCGAGCGCATCGTCTCGAGCGCCGCCGCGAGGCTGCCGGGCAGCAGCTCGGAGTCGTTGTTGAGGGTCAGCAGGTAGCGGCCGCGCGCCGCCGCGGCCGCCTGGTTGACCGCCAGGGTGAAGCCGCGATTCTCGCCGTTGCGCAGGATGGTCGCGCCGTAGAGGTGGCGCAGCAAGCGGCCGGTGGCGTCGCTCGAGGCGTTGTCGACGAGGATCAGCTCGATCGGGAAGGGCAGGCGGACGGCCAGCGAGCGCAGGCAGCGGAGGGTCAGCTCGGCGCGGTTGTAGAGCACCAGCAGCACGCTGACCTCGGGCGCCTCGCGCGAGTCGAAGCGCAGCCGGGCTCCCGAGAAGAAGAACGCCTCCAGCTCGGAGAGCGTGCGCTGCGTGTGCAGGCGCTTCGACTCCGAGCTCCAGACGGCCACGCGGGGCGCTGCCGGCCCCGATCGGCCCGAGGCGTCGCTGGGATCCTGCATGGAGCCCCTATCCTACGGGCGAATCGCCGAGTGGCGAAACCGCGCCGTCGAGGCCCGAGATCGGCTCAGTCCGATCTCCCCGGCATCCGCTTCGCCACCAGCGACTCCTTGCGCCGCTTGTCGAGCCCCTTGAGGCGGCTCTCCTCGCGCAGCGCCGCGCTCCAGCTCTCGACCTCGGCCGACCAGACGAGCTCGACCGGCAGGCGGGAGCGGGTGTAGCGCGACGCCCTGCCGGCGCGATGCTCGCCGAGGCGGCGGTCGAGGTCGACCGCCGCCCCGGCGTAGAGCGATCCGTCGCGGCAGCGCAGCAGGTAGACGAAGGGCACGCGGCGGATGCTAGCCCGTCCGCGTGCCCCCGGCCGCGCCGGTCAGCCGCCGCTGTGGATGACGATGTCGCCGTTGACGGTGGACAGCTTGACCGTGTGGGTGCCGGCGCCGGCCGTGCCGCTGCCGCGGATGAACTTGCGTGGCGAGCCGTGGCCGTACTCCCAATCCGACGTGCGGCTCTGCGTGAGCGGAAAATCGCTGCGGATCTCGTAGCTCCGGTGCATCCCCTGGGTGTAGGCGATCTCGACGTCAAACTCCGCGTCGAATCCGGCCGGCAGCCAGAGCTCGAGGTCGCCGCTCATCGACTCGATGGCGACGTCGCCCCCCGCGCCGACGACGTGCACCGCCACGTCGCCTCCCATGGTGGTGGCATCCACCCGCCCGTCGATGGCGTCGATGCGGATCTTGCCGCCCATCGTCCGGGCCTTGACGAACTGCTTCGCCGAGCCGATGGTGATGTCGCCACCCATCGTGCTGACGTCGGCCCCGCGCGGCGCGCTGGCGACGTCGATCTCGCCGCCCATGGTCGAGATCTCGACCACCTTGTCGCTGCCGCTGGCGCCTGCCGCTGCCCCGGCGGCGTCCGCCGGCGCGTCGAGGATGCGCACCCGCCCGCCCATCGTCGTCCCCTTGAGGCCGCCGGACACGCGATGGAAGGTGACGTTGCCCCCCATCGTCGACAGCGACAGGTGCCCCCTGAGGTCACGCAGCTCGAGGCCGCCGCCCATCGTCTGGCCGGTCATGCGCCCGTCGACCCCCTCGATGTGGAGCTGGCCGCCGGTCGTCGACAGGTCGAGGTCGAACTTCGCCGGCACGGTCACCGTCAGGTCGGCGCCCCCCGACACGTTGTGCGACCGACCCGTGTACTCCGCGTGCACGCGAACGCCGTTCGCCTGCTTCTCGGCGGTCACCCGGATCTTGTCGGCGTCGCGCCCGTGAACGTCGGCGTCGACGACCACCTGGTCGCCGGCGCCGCCGCGGATCTCGACCGCGCCGCCGGTCTCGAGGTCGACCTCGAGCACGCCGCCGGGCGCGACGTCGAAGCTCCAGTGCTGGGCCTGGACGGCGGAGGCGGAGCCGAACAGGGCGGCCGCCGCGAGGATCATGGGCGTCAGGGTCTGCGTCTTCATCGTTCTCTCCTCGGAAGGTGAAGGGTCGGTCGTGGTCAGGAGTTGGGCTGGCCGCCGGCGAGGTAGCGCGCGGCGCGGGCGCGCACCGCCGCGCTGTCGTCGCTCCCGGCGCGATCGAGCGCGCGCTCGAGCCGCTCGGGCGCGACGCGGCCGCGCGCCAGGTAGTCGACGGCGCCGAGCCGCATCTGGACTTCGTCGTCCTCGGCCAGCACCGCCAGCATCGCCCGCTCGATCGCCGGCTGGCGCGGCAGCTCCGCCAGGCGCGTCTGCGCCTCGAGCCGCACGCCGAGGTTGGGATCGTGGCGCATCGTTACCAGCAGCGCCTCGAGCACCCGCGGCTCGACCTCGCGGCCGGCGAAGTCGATCGCATCGATGCGGGTGCCGACCGACGACGACGCGGTCATCGCCTGCACCAGCACGTCGGCGACCAGCGGGTCGCGGCGGTCGAGCTCGAGGTCGAGATGGCGGGAGACGTCGAACGACAGCCGCACCCGGCCGCCGTCGAGCGGCCGCACCCGCACCTCGGAGTAGGTGAACGGCGAGTCGGCGACGTCGGCGAGCTGCGTGTGGCGGGCCGCCGCCTGGCGGATCTCGCCCGCCAGGCGTGGCGCGCCGGCCGGCTCGATCGTGGCCGGGGGCGCGGCCGCGATCCGCGCCGCTTCCCGGCCGTTCCCAGCCAGCATCCCCGCCGCGAAGGCGGCGCCGGCGAGCAGCGCGGCCCAGGCCCAGCGGGGCACGAACCGGACGCCTCCGGCGCCTCCCGGAAGAAGCGCTCCGAGATCTCGACGTACGAACCCCAAGCGGCTTCTCCCTTGGATTGACGCGGGTCCCACCACAGCAAGCGCTTCTCGGCGATCAGGAAGCCATCGCCGGCGTGCCGGCCCTGGATCTCGTCGTGAAGGATGCACTGGAACGTCGAGGCGAAGAGGCGCTGCATCTGCTCGCGGAGCGCCGGCAGGGAGCCGCGGGGGCCAGTCGTCGGGGCGATTCCGAGCGAGGAGCAGAACCGCGAGAAGTGATGGTCGAGCTCGATGTAGCGGGTCTTGCGGCGCACGGCCTCGGTGTTGAGGTAGGCCAGGACAAGGCGGGGATACCGGCCGTACGGCAGGCCAACGTCCTTCGGCGCGAGGATCGAAAGGGTGAAGTGGCCGTTCCGGCGGACAAACTCGTTCTGCTTTGGATCGCTGTGCGGCAAAGTGGCCTGGACCAGCGCTCGGGCCAGGAAGCCGACCTCGCCGGCCGAGAAGGCGTCCTCCTGGTCGAGGAGGAGTGCTTGCCGGATCAGACTCGTCGACCGGCGTCCGCCCCCCTCAACAGATGTCGGATGAAACTGTGACGCTTCCCGTCCCCCAGCCTCATCGAGCAGGCCTCCGAGCTGCTTCCACTCGCCCATGTTGCCCCTCCGCACCGCCGCGATCCGGCGGGCGCCAGAGAGGGACGACCCCTTCTGAGCCGAGATTCGGGCTCAGAGCGGTAGGTCGGACGGAATCTGGGCAAGAGCTCTCGAAGTCATTCATTCTCAAGCCGCTTGCCTCAGCGCCGCGACTTCCTTCAGCCAGGCGTAAATGCGGTTCGAATCCCATCTGTGGTTCGAACTCGCCACCGTATGGGCTACCAGTTGACCTCCGGTCCAAACCGACCTCGCCCGGGATTCGGATTCAGCACCGCCTGCACGGCAGGCTGAATAGCGAATCCCGTATGCGCTACCAGATCACTCCAGCCTTTCTTCGCGAGGCGCGCCAGCTGAGCGCTGCGGTTTCCGTCTTCTCTGTGCGCAGAGGAGATGGCCACCGCCGGGCCCGGCCAGGGCGCCACGACGCCCGCGGAGAGTCGGTCGCGCGCTGGGATGTGCTCGAGTTTCTGGCCCGGGTGCTCGACCGACCGTGAAGATCACCCCATCGGCCCCGATGCAACTCCTGGGGCCCCCGAAGGGGACCGCACCTGCCGCTCACCACAGACCTCAGGACTCGAGGTGAAAAGCGAGTTCCTACACGAAAATTTCCTGCATGATGACTGCAGACTGTGTGGGAATGGCGCCTGTCCCCGTTTCTTGATGACCAGACCAGGCCTGCAGTGAGCCACGCCGCCGGCGCCTCGTTCGTCGTCGTCTGGCAGAGCCATGGCCAGGACGGCGATCGTTGGGGCATCTTCGGGCAGCGGTACATCACTCCCATCTTCTCCGACGGATTCGACCTGCGCTCTGGTGATACCTGCGAGTGGAGCAGCCGGGTGGGCAGCAGCGACGTCTGCCCGTAGTCCTGGCCGAGGCTGCTGCCCCAACTAGCGCGAAGCTGGATCATGCCCCTCGTCCCAAGCCCGAGCGCCCGCTGCGGCGAAATGACCGTCTGCTACTGGAGGCCGACTCCCGATTGCCCGAAACGCTGGCCGCTGTGCGCTCCCGGCAACGTCGAGTTACGTGAAGACCAAGCGAAGCGCGCGGCGTTGGACGGGCCACCACGAGCGACTGCGAGTGCCAGGCGGCGCGAGACGCCACTGCCCGCCCGCGGGCCCGCAAGCTTGACCTCGGGCGCCCTGCCGGGAAAGAATGCTCCCCGCTCAAACACAGGCAGAGCCCGGGGGCCTCCTGGGTACAGTTCGAAATCGTCTCTAAAGGGGGCCCGAATCTCTCAAGGATGGTGTTTCGAGGAGGAGGAAGTCGAGATGTCTACGCAGCGTCCGGCCACAAGAACGAGCGGGACCGAAGCATCGGCGGGCCGCACGACCTCGCGGGCACGGCGACTTTATCGAGCGGTCGGCATCGTCGCCGCGGCGATGCTGGCGTTCGGCGGATCGTCTCGCGCCCAGGCCGGACCGACGTCGCCGCGGATCAGCACCGCTCCGGCGATCGTGCCGTCGGAATTCAATGGCGACCTGAGGAAACTCCCGCAGGCCTTCACTCCGGTTGAGAGGCTCAAGATCCACCGGCCCCTCGAGCTCGAGTACCCGTATTCCCGGAACCACAAGAAGACCGCGCTCCCGGGGGCACCGAAGGCTCCCAGCGTGCCGGCGCCGGTCGCGCCGATGGCCGGGCCGGACCTCACGTTCACCGCGATGGATTACGACACCAACGGCGCCGGCTGGCCGCCGGACACGGTCGGCGACGTCGGGCCGGACTACTTCGTGGAGGCGGTCAACACCTCGATCGGCGTCTACACCAAGAGCGGCTCGGCTGCCGCGACCGTCACCTTCAACGCCTTCTGGGACGGCACCGGCACCCCCTGCGACAACGCCAACCAGGGCGATCCGACGGTGGTCTACGATCCGGGCTACCGCCGCTTCATCATCGCCGACTTCGCCTGGGACAACATCAAGGACGGGCCGTACTACGAGTGCATCGCGGTGTCCAAGACTTCCGATCCGGTGACTGGCGGCTTCTGGCTCTACGCCCTGCGCGCCGACGATGCGAGCCACCCCTGGCTCCCGGACTATCCGAAGATGGGCATCTGGCCCGACGGGCTGTACCTGACGGCGAACATGTTCGATTGCGCGGATACATACTGCTCCTCCGCCTCGTACGAGGAAGTCCGGGTCTTCGCGCTGGAGCTCTCGACGATGGTAAACGGCGCGACCACGCCCGTCGTCACCGTGGATATGAACAGCAACACCGCGAACTTCAGCCTGCTGCCGAGCAACTATCGCGGGTTGACCCCCCCTGCGGGGGCACCGAACTACCTGGTCGAGGAATCGCAGTCGGTCTTCGCGTGGGAGGTCTTCAAGTTCCATCCCAACTACACCACGCCGGGCAGTTCGACGTTCACCGGCCCCACGCTCGTCACCCAGACCAGCTACGGCCTTGCCACCGCCACGGTGCCGGAGCCTTCCCCGGGCGAGGCTGTCGACACACTCTACGATCGGCTGATGATGCAGAACCAGTATCGGCGGATCGACGGCGTCGAGTCACTCTGGGTCAACCACACGACCGGGACGTCTGGCTCCGCGACATCTCCCACCTCCGTCCAGTGGGCGCAGATCGACGTCACCGGGAGTACGGTGCAGACCTCGCCGGTACAACAGCAGATCTACAAGAACGGTAGCGACACGCTCGACCGCTTCATGGGCTCGCTGGCGGTCGACCACCAAGGGGACATGGCGCTCGGCTTCAGCGCCACGAACGCCTCGACAGCTCCCGACATCCGCTACGCGGGGAGGTTGAGCACCGACGCGCTCAATGGGCTGCCACGGACCGAGGTCACGATGCTGCCCACGGTCACTCGGTACGTCCAGTCCGGCGGCTACAATCGGTGGGGGGACTACAGCGCAATGAACACCGACGTCGACCAGTGCACCTTCTGGTACGTCAACATGTTCTACCCCGCGAACGGCAGCAACTGGACGACCCGGATCGGGACGTTCAAGTTCCCGGAGTGCGCCCCCGCGATCTTCATCGACGGCTTCGAGTTCCTCGGCCTCGACGGCTGGAGCTCGTCGACACCCTAGATGTCGCGCGCCGGCCGATGGCCCAGGCTGGCGGCGGTTCATCGAACAAGACTTCGATCGCGAGCGATCCGGGGCGAGAAGCCGATCCGTGGCGCGACAGCGTGCACAATTCACCGTGGCGCCACTTGCCGGACGGCAGCGGCGCGCTGACGGGCCGTGGCCGTCTGGGCCCCAGGACTCGACGGCGGTGCGGATCCTCCCGATACAGCCGGAGCGCGCTCTTGTACGAGCAGAGCGGCGGAGCTAACGTCGCCCGCATGAATCGACTCGTCGGCTCGCTCATCTCCGCCCTCCTCGTCCCAGCCGCGCTCCTCGCGCAAGGCGGCGCAACGTCAAGCGGCACACTAGCCGCACATGGCGTCGCCGCGGAACCCGAGCCAACGGCGACGAAGTCGTCGGGGTCCGTGCGCACCGCCGCCGGAACGGTCGCGTACGACGCGGTGACCGGCACGCTGGTCGTGCACCCGAAAGGCTGGGACGATGCTGCCCCGCCCGACACGTCGAAGCCGAGCCCGGTCGCGACGATGTCGTACGTCGCGTACTTCAAGTCCGGCGCGGACGCGTCGAAGCGCCCGCTCACCTTCCTGTTCAACGGCGGTCCCGGGTCGGCGACGCTCTGGCTGCACATGGGCGCGTTCGGGCCGCGGCGCGTGGTCACGAACGATCACACGCACACGCCGGGCGCGCCGTACACGATGGTGGACAACGACCAGAGCCTGCTCGACGTGAGCGACCTCGTCTTCATCGACATGCCAGGCACGGGATTCGGCCGCATCACGGGCAAGGACAAGAAAGCTAGGGACAAGGCCTTCTACGGCGTGGACCAGGACATCCACGCGTTCACGGTCTTCATCCGCGAGTTCCTGACCAAGTACAACCGCTGGAACTCGCCCAAGTACGTGTTCGGCGAGAGCTACGGGACGATGCGGGGGGCGGGGCTGACTCTGTCGCTGCAGAACGAGAGCATCGACCTCAACGGCGTGATGCTGCTGTCGTGCATCCTCGACTGGGACACGATGCCCGACGATCCGCAGCTGAATCCCTCGATTGACGAGCCGTACATCGTGAGCCTGCCGACCTACGCGGCCACCGCCTGGTACCACCACAAGCTGCCGTCCTCGCCGGACGCGCTGCAGCCATTTCTCGCCGAGGTGGAGCGGTTCGCGACGACCGACTACGCGCTCGCGCTGCTCCAGGGCAACGCGCTTCCGGACGCGCAGCGCCAGGCGATCGCCGCGAAGCTGCACGACTACACCGGCCTCTCCGTCGCGTACCTGCTGAAGACGAACCTGCGCATCGAGTACGGGGCATTCCAGAAGGAGCTCTTCGGCGACGAGGCGAAGACGACGGGCACGCTCGACACGCGCTTCGTCGGCGCGACACTCGACCCGCTCAGCAAGATCAGCGAGTACGACCCGCAGGACTCGGCGATCGACGCGGCGTACGTGGCGGCGTTCCACACGTACGTGGCGCAGTCGCTCGAGTACCAGGGCCCGTTCGCGTACAGGACGGGCGTCCCCGTGTACGAGAGCTGGGACTACAAGCACCAGGCGCCGGGCGCGAGCCGCCCGCTCATCGCACTGCCGAACGTGCTGCCGGACCTCGCATCGGCGATGAAACAGAACCCGACGATGAAGGTACTGGTACTCGGCGGGTATTACGACATCTCCACACCGTACTTCGAAGGCCGGTTCGAGCTCGGCCACCTGCCGATCCCGAGGTCGCTCGAGAAGAACATCGAGTACCGCTACTACGAGTCGGGACACATGGTGTACGTGAACGTGCCGACCTTGAAGAGGCTGCATGACGACGTGGCGGCGTTCATCCGGAGGAGCGACGGACCCGGGAAGTCCAGGTGACCTCCGTTCCGAACCGACCTCGTCCGGGATTCGAATTCGGCACCGCGTGTACGGCAGGCTGAATAGCGAATCCCGTGGACGCCACCAGATCAACTCCAGTCTTGCCCTGCAAGCTGCGCTCGTCGGGTGCCGAGGTTTCCGTCTTCTCTGTCGGCAGAGGAGATGGCCGCCGCCGAGTCGTTGCCATCAGGATGCGACAGCGTCTGCGCAGCCTCGATGGCTGAGCGCAGGTCTCGCCGATCGAGGCGCCATCGGTGATTCCGCCGAGCCGATCACTCGGGGGCGGTACCGTGCTGAAAGACCCGGTCGAGAGGCTCTCGCAGGACCTCGGCGATGCGGAACGCCACCTCGAGCGACGGCGAGTACTTGCCACCTTCGATGGCGTTGACGGTCTGGCGGGTCACCCCCACGCGATCCGCGAGCTCCTGCTGCGTCATCTCGCCATGCTGCTGCCGCAGCTCCCGGATCCGGTTGCGGACCCTGGACGTCGCCGGGCTCACGGCTCGAGACCCCGCCGGTAGTAGACGATCTGGAGGACGAAGCGCGCGACCTCGGAAAGGAACACCGAGAGCAGCAGCAGGTGCGCGATCCAGACGCCCTCGATCGAGGCGACCAGTCCGGCGATGGCGGTCCAGACCCCGACCACCACGATCCAGCCGGAGCCGCTCTTCGCCCGCCACTCGATCTGGCGGTCGCGCTCGTCCCGTCCCTCCGGTCGGCTCGCGATGGCCACCACGATGTGTCCCGCCACCAGCACCAGGATCAGAAGAATCACCGTGCCCGTGAACAGCGGCGCGTAGGCCACGAGCCTGGTGGCGCCGCGCGCCATCAGGCGCCCGGCGGCGACGAAGTAGGAACCGAGCACCGCGACGGTGCCCGCCAGTTGGAGCCAGACGCTCTTTTCTTCGAACGAAGTCTTCATCACGCCTCCCGTGAGCTCGAGTCGAACGGGTATCGCGACTCGTCATGTCCAAGATATTTGACATCACAGGATATGTCAAGGATTTTTGACATCCAGACGGGCACGACCGCTTGACGCCCCCGCACACTCCCTGGATCAGCGTCTCCGAGAGGTCGGCAACGCCGGTGTCGGGCGTCGACCCGGCGCGGGTGCTGGACGCCGAGTCAGGCCCGGGGGCCGCTGACTCCGATCCGACCCGGCAGCCCAACCCGCGAATCCGGCCGACCGAATCAGCCTCCGTCAGCGGACCCTCCGGCCCTCGACGTGCGCACAGACCTACACCCGGCTGCGTTGTACACTGCCGGCGAGAAGCCATTTCCCACACGGTGCCCGGCATGATCTTCCGCTGGCTGCTGCTCCTGATCCCGGTCTCGCTCTGGCTCCAGTACGGCTCGGCGCAGCCACCGCTGCTGATCTTCACCGCGGCGATTCTTGCCATCGTGCCGCTGGCCGAGTGGATTCGGCGCGCCACCGTGCAACTCGCGAGTCGGCTCGGCTCGACCCTCGGCGGGTTGCTCAACGTCACCTTCGGCAACATGGCGGAGTTGATCCTCGCCATCTTCGTTCTGCTCGACGGCAAGGGCGACGTGGTCAAGGCCCAGATCACCGGCTCGATCATCGGCAACGGTCTGCTCGGACTCGGACTGGCCATTGTCGTCGGCAGCTGGGGACGCGCGAAACAGACGTTCAACCGGGAGGCCTCGGGGCGACTCTCCAGCCTGTTCATTCTCGCGGTCATCGCGCTCATGGTGCCGGCTCTGTTCGACTACACGGAACGCAGCACCCTGACTCCGTCTGCGGTCTCCGCGCTCGACGAGAGGCTCAGCCTGGGCGTGGCTCTGGTGCTGATCTTCGTCTACGCCGCAAACCTGGTGTATTCCCTCATCACCCATCGCGATGTCTTCGAGAGCGCTCACGAAGACGTGCAGCCGGCGGATGGGCAGGGGCACCCCTGGCCTACCTGGGCGGCGATTCTGGTGCTGCTCGCGGCGACCGCGTTCACCGCCTGGGAATCCAAGATCGTCGCCGACCGACTCGACGCGGCGGCGGGCGCCCTCGGCCTGTCGACGTTCTTTCTCGGCGTGATCCTGCTGGCGGTGATCGGCAATGCCGCGGAATACGTGGCGGCGGTCTATTTCGCGCGGCAGGATCGAATGACGCTGGTGTTCGGCATCACCGTCGGCTCGTCGATCCAGGTGGCCCTGCTGGTCGCACCGTTGCTGGTGCTGATTTCGTATTTTGCCGGCCACCCGATGAATCTAGTGTTCAGCAATCCGCTCGAGCTGATTGCGGTGGCGGCGGTGGCCTTCACCGTCAACTCGATCGCCCTCGACGGCGAGGTGACCTGGTTCGAGGGGCTCCTGCTGCTCGCGGTCTACGCAGTTCTGGTGCTGGCCTTCTTCTTCGTCGTGGTCTGAGGGCAATACCGTCCCGGCTGAGCCCCTCCCCGAAAACTGCTCCGCTCGAAAACTGCTCCTGCAGGCCCGCAACCAGGACCGTCAGCTTAGCCGTGGAGCAGAACCAGGGAGGGCTCACAGCATCGCTCGCCCGGCGCATGCCCGGGAAACGCCGGCCGCGAGTCACTTCTCGACGTGCGTAGCGCCCGCTAACTCGCGCCACTCTTCCCAGTAGCCGGGCTGGCCGTAGTGACCGTACATCCGCGTCTCGTACCCGCGCTCGATGGGATGCGCCGGATCGTACTCGGGACTCGTCCGGATCTGCTCGCGCCCCAGGTTGACGTTCACCTTCGATTCGGCCCACTTCACCCGGTCGATCCAATCGGGCGCCACCAGGACCTTCTTGCCTGGCCACCAGTTGGTGGTATCCACGATCATGTAGCGGACCGCCCACGAGTGATCGTCGACGAGAAAGTCGCTCACGTGGCCGATGTCCCCGTCCGTCGCATGAATGTGGTAGCCCGTCACCGCGCGCGAGCTCCGCAGGTGCGAATCGCCCTGATGGCTGTCCGCCCAGTCCCAGTGCCGCTCGCGCTCGAGCTCCACGGTGCTCGGCGCCGGCCCGCTTCCGGAATAAGGAAAGGGATAAGCGCCCCAGAGGTAGCTCCCCGACCAGTACGGACTGTAGCCGTAGTAGCCGAGAAGGGCGGTCTCGTGCTGCCGCGAGACCGGCTTGTCCATGTCTATATTCGGACTCTTCTCCACCTGGCTCTTGGTCAGCGCAGCCGTGATCCGCTTGTGCCCCCAGTCCATGGCGCGGAACGCGATCGGCGAAAGAAGCACCTGACGTTCCGAGAGCCAACCCCCCGTGTCGACCACGACGTAGCGCACCGTGTAGCTCACATCGTCGAACAAGCACCCCTTGACCTTGCCGATATCCCCATCGGTGGCCCCGATCGTGAAACCGCTGAGATCCTTCATGCTCCTGAGCATTGCTTCCTCCTTTGTGGCTTGTTGTCGTGCATGATCGCGGCTCTGGCTGTCGGCGGCCGCCTTGCCGCGGGTCGGCTCGACCCTCGACTCGCGACCCGCGACCAGAGGCCTCTCGTCGGACAGGCCTTCGTCCTCCGCCGCCTATGAAGCTAGTTCCTTGATGCCGCACAGGGAAGTGTAGTTTCCACGCGGGATCGCAGGTGGAATCCAGGTGAGAACTACGCGGCCGCCGGCGGCGGCTTCACCACGCGTGCGGTGGCGTTGAGGCCGAGCTAGAGGTCGGGTGCCGGCGGACCGGTCGCGTACCGAATTACCCGGCCGACCGTAAGCCCTTGGACCAGAATCGAAAAGACCACGACAAAATAGGTGAGGGTCAGCACCAGGCTGCGACTTGTGCTGCCTGGCAGTGACAACGCCAGCGCCACCGAGATACCGCCGCGCAACCCTCCCCAGGTGAGCACCGTGATCGCCCCACGCGACTGCGACCGTACCCGGCTCAGCGCGCCGACGATGCCACCGACGGTCAGCCACCGCGCCATCAGCACGATCGGAATCGCCAGTGCTCCTGCCACCAACCACTTGCGCTCGATCAGCAGCACCAGCAGCTCGAGCCCGATCAGGAGAAACAGCACGACGTTGAGGATCTCGTCGACCAGCTCCCAGAAAGCGTCGACATGCTCGCGCGTCCGCTCCGTCATCGCGAAGGCACGGCCCTGGTTGCCGACGAACAGCCCAGCAACTACGACGGCGATCGGCGCCGAGAGGTGTTGGGCATCCGCCAAGGCGTAGAGGCCCATCGCCAGGGCGAGTGTCAACAGCACCTCGACCTGGTAATTGTCGACCCGCTTGAGCATCTGGTAGACGACCAGCCCGGCGACCAGCCCCAACACCAACGCGCCGCCCACCTCTCGCAAGAGCAGCAGTCCCACCGCTCCCACGCCGAGTGACGCCGGCGCAGTGGCCTCGGCGGAGAGCTCCAGCAGAACCAGGAAGACGACGACACCCAGCCCGTCGTTGAACAGCGACTCGCCCACGACCTGGATCTCCAGCTGCCGCGGCGCTCCCACCGACTTCATGATCCCGAGGACGGCAATCGGATCCGTCGGGGAGATCAACGCCCCGAACAAGAGGGTCGCGATCAGCGGCACGCCCAACCCCAGCCATCCCAGAACCAGCCAGGTCAGGCCGCCCACCAGGGCGGTGGACACCAGGGTACCGAGAACCGCAAGCAGCCCGATCGTCAGCCACTCCCGGCCGAGGTCCTCGAGGTTGACATGAATCGAGCCGGCGAACAGCAGGAAGGCGAGCATCCCGTGCAGCACCACCTGGTCGAAGTCGATCTGACCAACCAGCTGCGCCGCTTCTCCGCGGAAGCCACCAGCGTAGGGTCCGGCAACGATCAATGCCAGCGAGCCGACGAGCGCCACCAGCATGACGCCGATCGTCGTCGGTAGTTTGATGTACCGATAGTTCAGATAGCTCGAGACCGCGGCGAGCGAAATCAGAACGCTGACCAGCGAAAAGAGGCTCAACACGAAGTGAGCTTATCGGGCTCGATCCGGCGAGATGACCTGCCTGCATGCTCCAGCGGGTGCGCTCGCAGCTATGCTCGTCGCGGGGTTCGCGGCATACTGCGTCCTGCTGCTGGTGGGCCGTGAACAGGCGCTGAGCGAGCAAAAGGAGCGGCAGAGCATGAATTTCGCAGGCCCTCTCACCGATGCGCATGGGACGTTGAGCCATGAATAGGCTCAAACAGTTCGGGAGCAATCTGCGGGGAAGCTTCTGGTTCCTGCCCACGCTGATCGTCGTGTTCAGTGGCGTGCTCGCCATGGGATTGATTGCAGTGGATTCCTCCGGTAGCCGGAATTGGATGGCCGAGTGGCCGCGCCTGTTCGGAACCGGCGCGGCGGGTGCTCGCGGGATGCTGGCCACCATTGCCGGCTCGATGATGACCGTCGTGGGGGTCACGTTTTCGATGACCTTGATGGCGCTCGCGCTCGCCTCGAGCCAATACACGTCGCGCATCCTGCGCAACTTCATGCGAGATCGCGTCACCCAAGTCGTGCTCGGAATCTTCGCCGGCATCTTCACCTATTGCCTGATCGTGTTGCGCACCATCCGGGGGGGCGAAGACAACGGATTCGTTCCGAGCCTTTCCGTGACGGTCAGCGTGGTGCTGGCAATCGGCGGCATCGCGGCACTGATTTTCTTCATTCATCACATCGCGGCATCGATTCAAGCCTCGAGCATCATTTCCTCCGTGGCCGCTCAAACCCTGGGGGTCGTGGACCGGCTATTCGCGGGAAAGCCCGGCCAAGAGCCGGATGACGACGACGAAGATTCGTCCACCCTCCCGCTGTCAGGTCTGAAATGGCAGGCCGTCACGGCATCCAAGAATGGCTATATCCAGAGCGTTGACAGCGGTGCGCTCCTACGCTTGGCGCGGGAGCACAAAACCATCCTGAGGATGGAGCGCGGCATCGGCGACTTCGTGGTCCAACACACCACGGTTGCCGCGCTGGCTCTGCCGGTCCCGCCGGAGGCCGAAGTCATTGCCGCCGTCCGATCGGCCTACACCATCGGCCGCCATCGCACCTCGGAGCAGGACGCCGCCTTCGGCATCCGCCAGATTGTGGATATAGCGCTGCGGGCGCTCTCTCCAGCCTCAACGACACCACGACGGCGGTGATGTGCGTGGACTATCTGACGGCGATACTGGCGCGGCTGGCGTCTCGAAACATTCCTTCATCGCTTCGCTACGAAGAGGGGACGCTGAGGATGGTTACCATCGGGCCGACCTTTGCCAGCCTCGTGAAGGAATCGTTCGATCAGATTCGCGGCAGCGCCGAGGGCAACGAGGCCGTTCTGTCACGCATGCTGGGCGCGCTTCAGACCATCGCCAGCGTGACAACCCGCGGGAGCCGGCGGCAGGTGCTCCGGGAACAGATGGAATGGCTTGTCGAAGTGGCGACCCGCACGGTCAAGTCGCCGCACGACCGGACCCGGTTCGTAAACCGACTGGAACAGGTACGCCAAGCGCTCGACACGGCTCCGCCGTCCACCCACGAGCGACCTTAGCCAGACGACGACATCGATCCGCAGGCTGGGATGGCTTTGGCTCTAAGCTAGGGCCGCGAACCGTGCGATCGATCAGCGAACAGATCCTCCTCGTCACCGGATCGACGGACGGCCTCGGCCGAGCCCTCTCCAAAGCGCTCGCAGCGCGCGGCGCGACCGTGCTCGTGCACGGACGCGATCCGCGACGTCTCGTGGCGACCGACCAGGAGATCCGGAGCGCGACCTCGAACGCCAAGCTCCGCACCTACTGTGCCGACTTCCGCTCCCTCGCCGAGGTGCGCCGCTTGGCCGCCGAGATCGAACACGACGTTCCGCGCCTCGACGGCCTAATCAACAACGCGGGTATCGGCGCCGGCCCCGATACCGAGCGGCGCGAGGAGAGCGCCGACGGCTACGAGCTGCGCTTCGCGGTCAACTATCTGGCGCCCTTCCTGCTCACCGAGCTTCTGCTGCCGCTTCTTCGCCGCTCCGCGGCGGCGCGGATCGTCAACGTCGCCTCGGCCGGCCAGGCGCCGATCGATTTCGACGACGTGATGCTCGAGCGCGACTACGATGGGGTGCGCGCCTACCGGCAGAGCAAGCTCGCACAGATTCTCTTCGCCTTCGAGCTTGCCGAACAGCTGCGCGGCGAAGGAAGCCGCGTCACGGTGAACGCGGTCCATCCGGCTTCGCTCATGGACACCAAGATGGTGCACGAATGGTTCGGCTATACGTCGAGCACCGTCGAGGAGGGACTCGAGTCGGTGTCGAGGCTCGTCACCGCGCCCGAGCTCGCCGGCGTGAGCGGACATTACTTCGATCGCTCCGAGGAAGCGCGAGCGCTCGCTCAGGCCGACGACCCCGAAGCCCGGCGCCGCCTCTGGCGGCTCAGCGAGCAGCTCGTCGCCGCAGCCCGCACCGCCGAGAGTCCGGAAGTCTGAGCGTCGGTCGCGAGGACCGCTAGCCGACGACGACCTTGCCCGGATTGAACAGGCCGTGCGGATCGAGCGCCCGCTTGATGGCGCGGTGGACCCGCAGACCGACGGGACCGATCTCGTCGCCGAGATGCGCGGCCTTGAGCAGGCCGATGCCGTGCTCGCCGGTGATCGTGCCACCGAGCTCGAGCGCCGCGGCGAGGATCGCGTCGAAGGCGGCGCGGGCTCGCGCGGCGGCCGCCGCGTCGTCCCGGTCGAAGACGATCGTCGGGTGCATGTTGCCGTCGCCGGCGTGGCCGAACGTGCCGATCACGACGTCGTGCTCCGCCGCGATGCGCTCGATCGCCTCGAGCAGATCGACGATCCGCGCGATGGGAACGGCGACGTCGTCGAGCAGCGTCGCGCCGAGACGCTCGAACGCCGGATAGCAGAGCCGCCGCGCCATGAGCAGGAGGTCGACCTCGGTCTGGTCGGTCGCCTCGGCGACGTAGCTGGCGCCCGCGGCTTCGCAAGCGGCCGAGATCTCCGCGATCTCGCGCCGTCCCTCGTCGCCCCCGGCATCCGATGCCGCGAACAGGAGCGCCGCGGCATCCGTGTCGAGATCCATCCGCTTCCAGTCTTCGACGGCGCGCACGGTGTGCTGGTCCATCAACTCGAGCAACGCGGGGACGACCCGCCCCACGATCGCGGTGATGGCCTCGCCGGCGGCGGCGAGGGTCGGGAAGAAGGCCGCCAGCGCCGCACCCGAGGCGCCCTTGCCGCGCAGCGGGCGCAGTCGCAGCGTCGCCTCCGTCACGATTCCGAGGGTTCCCTCCGAGCCGACGAAGAGGCTGGTCAGGTCGTATCCGGGCACGCTCTTGCGGGTGCGTGCCCCGGTGCGCAGCACCTCGCCGTCGGCGAGCACCACCTCGAGACCGAGCACCGAGTCGCGGGTCACTCCGTACTTGACGCAGCAGAGGCCACCGGCGTTGGTGGCCACGTTGCCGCCGAGCGTCGACATCTCGTAGCTCGCCGGGTCCGGCGGATACCAGAGCCCATGTTCGCGCGCCGCGACACCGAGCGCCGCGTTGACGACACCCGGTTGCACGACCGCGAGAAGCGAGCGTGGGTCGATCTCGAGGATGCGGTTCATCTCGACCAACGAGAGCACCAGGCAGCCGTCGATCGCGTTGGCTCCCCCGGCGAGACCGGTTCCGGCGCCACGCGGCACGATCGGCACCCGATGGCGCGACGCGACGCGCACCGCCGTCTGCACTTCCGCGGTCGAGCGTGGACGGACCAGCGCGGCGGCGTGTCCCGACGGCACCAGTCCCGCCTCGTCGTGGCGATGCGCGTCGAGAATCTCGGGATCGCGGCTCACCCTCCCTTCGGGTAGCGCGCGCTGGAGATCTTCGAGCCACTTCCGAGACGTTTCGATTTTCCGCTGACTCATGCCCCCATTCTGAACCAATCCGTCACCGTTCTCGCGAATCGGAGGCGTTGCCGGCGCGACGCTCCATCGCTATCCGCGAGGGCGCCAACAAGCGCGAACAGGGCCTGTGCAGGGACGAGCAGGTCGAGAGTGCCGCGCCTTCCGGCGCGGCCATCGAATCTCGCTTGTTCTTGTCTATAGTCGTGAAAATGCTCAACAAGAATTTGGTTTCCGTCGTGCTCGTCACAGCGGGGTGGGCGGCCGCCGCGGCGTCGCCGCTCTCCGCCGCCTGTCCCGATCCCAATGGTTATGTTCCGAACTGCGGCTTCGAAACCGACACCTCGGGGTGGCATCAGAATTCGCCGCCGGCCCTCAGCCGCACAACCTCGGACGCGCACAGCGGCAGCGCGTCCGGCGAGGTGGACAACAACGGCGACTACAACGCCACCTTCAAGTATTTCTTCCAATCCTCCAGTGATTGTCTGGCGGTCAACAGCGGCGGTCCCTACACGTTCGATATCTGGTTCAAGGGGGGGAGCGGCACGCCCGTGACCGGTTGCAACATGCTCGTCCAGTACCACTCGGCGGCCTCTTGCGGAGGAGGGGTCACGGCATACGTCTACACGTCCAGCGTGACGGCGGACACGACCGGTTGGACCCGCTCGACTGCCACGACGCAGCTGCCGCCAGGCACGAAGTCGATTCTCTTGTGGCCAGAGTGTTTCTACGGTGACAGCTCATTCACCGTGCTGATCGACGACGTCAACGCCGTGGGTCCTCTCTTCGCCGACGGATTCGAGACCGGCGACACGAGTCTCTGGTCCTCGGCCGTGACGCCCTGAGCGGAGCCGTCACTCCAGCCAATAGTTGAAGTCCTCCGCCTCTTCCGCGTGGAGGATCTCGTAGGCGTGCGCCGGGC
Organism: Thermoanaerobaculia bacterium; assembly: GCA_963712855.1. Taxonomy (GTDB): domain Bacteria; phylum Acidobacteriota; class Thermoanaerobaculia; order Multivoradales; family JAGPDF01; genus JACTMI01. Next base: position 1,515,856 of record CAVQJN010000001.1, on the reverse strand, counting down.
TGTCGGCGTTGAAGAGCTGCGATTGCACGATCGGATCCGAGCCGAGGGCGCGGGCCAACGCCGCGAGCACCTGGAGATGGCGCTCGCGCTGATCGGGAGGCGTCGCCAGCAACACGATGCAGTGCAACGGCCGGCCGTCCGGCGTCTCGACCTCGAGGCCGCGGCGGCTGATCCCCATCGCGCCGCAGAACGGCAACCCTTCGGGCAGCGTGCCGTGCGGTACCGCGAGCCCGCCGCCGAGACAGGTCGACACCTGGGCCTCACGCTCCATGACCGAAGCGAGCAGCTCCTCGGGATCGAGCCGCAGGTGGTTGGTTCGCACCAGGATGGTGCAGAGCTCGCGAATCGCCTCTTCCTTGGTCTCGAGTCGCACCTTGAGCCCGGTGACGATGTTCTCCTCGCGCAGGAAGTCGATGAGGCGCGGCCGGTCCTTGCCGGCGTCTCCCGAGCGCACGAGCGCGAACCGGGTCAGCAGCGGGCCCACGATCTCGTTGAGCGTCACCACGGTCAGCCCGATCGCCAGGAAGAGCTCGCGGATGTCGTGAAAGGCCGGGTCCTGCTGGACGACGAGCATCAGGCCAACCGCCACGCCCGCCTGGGGAAGGAGCGCCAGCCCGAGGTACCGCCGCACCTTCTCGGTAGCGCCGGCGATTCGCATCGCCAGCCGCGCGGCCAAGAGCTTGCCGGCGCCGCGGGCCAGGAACATCGGCATCGCCAGCAGACCCGCCGGCACGATGTAACCGAACTCGAGATCCATGCCGGCGAGGGTGAAGAAGACGGCGTAGATGGCGCTCTCGAAATCGGCGAACACCGCATGGCCGACCTCGTCCTTGTCGGGCGTCAGGTTCGCCAACGTGATACCCAGGAACATGCAGGAGAGCAGCGGCGAGACGCCGAGCCAGTCGGCGAGGCCGGACGTCGTGAGGATGGCCACCAACGAGGCGGTGGCGAGCCGGTCCGGCTTGACCACCCGTCGCGTCGCGGCGAGGAGCGCCACGCCGATCCCGCCGCCGAGCAGGACGGCGAAGATCAGGGCCTGCAACGGCGCCGTGAGCGTCGCCCAGAGGTTCGGCTCGCTGCCGGGTACCCGGCCGGCCCGTGCCGCCGCGTGCGCCAGCTCGAACAGGAGGATGCAGGCCATGTTGTCGAGGGCCACGCAAGCCACCAGGGTCTTGACGAAGACTCCGCGCGAGCGCGTCTCCTTGACCAGCGCGATGATCGTGGCCGGCGCGGTCGACACCGCGAGCGCCGCCAGGAGCACCGCGATCTCCGGCACGCCGGAACGCACCGCCCGGATGGCGACGTAGACCAGCAGCGGCGTGATCGTCGCTTCGAGCGCCAGCAGCCAGGCGAGACGACGGCCGGCGTTGCGCAGACGTTGAATGTTGAGATGGCTGCCGATCGCGACCGCGACCAGGCCGAGCGCGAAGCTGGTGAGTGGTGCCATGCCATGCACGGTCGTCAGGTCGAAGACCGGCCGCAGGCCGAGATGGCGGGCCAGCGAGGGCCCGAGCGCCACCCCGGCCAGGATCTGACCGGTCACCGCCGGCCAACCGAGCCGCCGGAAGAGCAGCCCCGCGGCGACGCCGACCACCAGGACCAGCGCGAGCACCAGGAGCGGACTCGCTTGGTCGAGAAGCGGCGCGGCGGCGAGCGGACCGGCGGGCGAAGTCACCTGGCCGGTGCTCTCGCGCGGGCGCGACGACAGCGCGGGAAAGTCGAGGGCGGACGCATCGAGTCGGGAGATTCTACGGGTTCCCGGCGTTTGCCATCGGCGCGACATAATCGCCTTGGGAACGTGCACGAAAGGAGCTGGCCATGAGCGCTCGGCAAAAACGCGAAGCCTCGCCCGACGAGCGCGATCTCGACCGGCTGGTCGAGGCCGCGCGCAAGCTCGCGCGGCCTTTCCGGGTCAGCGACGGCAAGAGTTTCCGCCTGGCCGATCACGACCCCGCGGACACGGGAGATCTCGGCCGCGCGGACAAACCAGAGGCCCGCGAGACCCTCGCCGCCGGGATCGAGGCGCTGGCCCGTTTCCAGGATCGTCTCTACGCGCAGGATCGCTGGTCGCTGCTGCTCGTCTTCCAGGCGATGGACGCGGCCGGCAAGGACAGCGCCATCAAGCACGTTCTGTCGGGCGTGAATCCCCAGGGCTGTCAGGTCGCCTCGTTCAAGGTGCCCTCGAACGAGGAGCTCGACCACGACTTTCTCTGGCGCTGCCAGCGTCACCTGCCCGAACGCGGCAGGATCGGCATCTTCAACCGCTCCTGCTACGAGGAGGTCCTGGTCGTGCGCGTGCACCCGGAGCTGCTGCAGCGCCAGAAGCTGCCGGCCGGCAAGATCGACGACCGGATCTGGGAGCGGCGCTATGAAGACATCCGCGACTTCGAGCGCTATCTCGCCAACGAGGGGACGGTCATCCGCAAGTTCTTCCTCCACGTCTCGCGAGAGGAGCAGAAGAAGCGCTTCCTGGAGCGTATCGACGACCCGGAGAAGAACTGGAAGTTCTCCTCCGCCGACGTCGCGGAGCGTCGCCACTGGGACGCCTACATGAGCGCCTACGAGGAGGCGATCCGCGCCACCGCGACCGCCGAGGCTCCCTGGTACGTCGTGCCGGCCGACGCCAAGTGGTTCACCCGCGTCGTGGTGGCCGCGGCGGTGATCGAAACCCTCGCCGGGCTCGACCTCCACTATCCGGAGCTCGACGACGCGGCGCGGTCCGACCTCGCCGCCGCGCGCGCCGCGCTGACCCGCGACTGAGCGCGTCCGCGACGAGCCGAATCGCCTCCACCACCTCGCCGGACGGCGCGGGCGCGGCGAGCCTCGCGGTATCGTTCGCGCCATGTCTGTCGAGCTCGAAAATCCCGCGCGACCTCTGCGCGTAGCCATCGTCGGAGCCGGTCCGGCCGGGTTCTACACCGCCGCGGCGCTCCTGGCGGAGAAGAACCTTGCGCTTTCCATCGATCTGATCGACCGGCTGCCGGCGCCATACGGGCTGGTGCGCTACGGCGTGGCGCCCGATCATCCGAAGATCAAGCAGGTCGCGCGCGTCTTCGAACGGATCGGTCTCGATCCGCGGGTCCGCTACCTGGGCAACGTCGAGTACGAACGGGACCTCTCGCTCGCCGACCTACGCTGCTGCTACGACCAGATCGTCTTCGCGGTCGGGGGGCAGAGTGACCGACGGCTCGGCATTCCCGGCGAGGATCTCGCGAACAGCCTCTCCTCGACCGCGTTCGTGGCCTGGTACAGCCGCCATCCCGACTTTCTCGAGCTCGCGGTCGATCTCGGCGTCGGCACCGCGGCGGTGGTCGGGATCGGCAACGTGGCAGTCGACGTCGCGCGCATCCTGGCGCGCGACCCGGAGGAGCTGGCGACCACCGACATCTCGGACGACGCACTCGCGGCGCTCCGGGACAGCCGGATCCGCGACGTCTATCTGCTGGCGCGGCGCGGGCCGGTCCAGGCGAAATGCTCGCCCGCCGAGCTCAAGGAGATGAACGATCTCGCGGGCGTCGATCTCCTCGTCGAGCCATCCGAGCTCGAGCTCGATCCGGCGAGCGAGCGGGAACTGGAGAACGACCACCAAGCCCGGAAGAACCTCGAGATCCTGCGCGCCGCGGCGGCGCGCGGCGCCACCGGCGCGGCCCGGCGCATCCACCTGCGCTTCCTGGTTTCGCCTACCGAAGTCGTCGCGGACTCGGGCCGGGTCGGCGGCCTGCGGCTCGAGCGCAACCGTCTGGTGGAGGGCGCGCGCGGCCTCTCGGCCGAAGGCACCGGTGAGATCGAGACGCTGCCTGCCGGCCTGGTCGTGCGCGCGATCGGCTACCGCTCGCTGCCGCTGCCGGAGCTGCCGTTCGACGACCGCCGGGCGATCGTCCCCAACGCCGGAGGCCGCGTGGTCGACCCGGCGACCGGCGTCACCCTGCCGGGGCTCTACGTCGCCGGCTGGGTCAAGCGCGGCCCCACCGGCCTGATCGGCAGCAACAAGCCCGACGGCGCCGAAACCGCCGCCGCGATGCTCGCCGACCGCGCCGCGACGCCAGCGGCGCCCGAGCCCGAGCCGGCGGCAGTCGACCGGCGGCTCGCCGAGCGACGCGCTCGCCCGGTCGACTTCCCGGCCTGGCAGCGACTCGACCGGCTCGAGGTCGAGCGCGGCAGACCGTCCGGCCGGCCCCGCGTCAAACTCGGCACCGTCGCCGAGATGCTCGCGGCGCTCGAGCCGAGCGACTGAACGGTCCGCCAGCGACGACGACGCGAAGCGCCGATCGGGACCGGCAAAGCTCTAGACTCTCCCAAGTGGTCAGCGGCCAATCTGCATCCAGGAAGAACGGTCTCTCGCGGGTCGTCTCGCGCGGGACGGAGCGCATCCGCTTCGGTCTCGGGCTCCTCGCGGCCCTGGCCCGACCCGAATCGACCGCCGAGATGACCGCCCGGATCGCAGCGCGGACGCGGGACCGCGTCGGCAGCTTCCTCGAGCGTCTGGAGAACGACTTCTGGATTTCGCCCCGCCGCCCTTATCGCGCGCTTCTCGAGCTCGCCGGCTGGACTCCGGAGAGCGTGCGGCTCGCGGTCGCCCGGGAGGGTCTCGAGCCAACGCTCGCGCTCCTCGCCGAGGACGGCGTCTATCTCGACAGCGCCGAAGCGAAAGGGCGCCGCGCGATCGTTCGCGGGAGCCATGAGATCTCGTTCGCTCCGCACGATCTCGAGGCCAGTCGCGGCCCCGCGGTGCCGCTGACCACGAGCGGATCGAGCGGGCCACGAGCCACCAACTCCTTGGACCTCGACGGCTTCCGTCTCCAGGCCTCCTACATGCCGGCGATGTTCGAGGCCCTGGAGGTCGGCGACCGGCCCCTGGTCCTCTACTACCCCGCGAACTCGGCCGCGGGCATCGCCCATCTCGTCTCGTTCGCTCTCGCCGGTCGTCCCCCGGCGGCCTGGTTCTGCCACGTCGCCGAGCGGGCCGGGAACTTCTCGCAATGGCGCCTCTGGCGGCGCTCGCTGGTGGTCGGCGCGCGGCTGCGCGGCGTGCGCTTGCCGGTGCCGCGGCTCGCCGCGGTCGAGCGACCCTCGACCCTCGTCGATTGGCTCGTCCGCCAGGCCCCGCGCGGCGCGGTCGTGGCAACGTTTCCGGGCTCCGCCCTACGCGTCCTGCGTTGGGCGCGCGCGAAAGGCGTCCCGCTGCCGCCACTCACCTGGATTCTCGGCGGCGAGCCGGTCAGTCCGCGCAAGCGAGCCGTCCTCGAAGAAGAGGGGCACCGCGTCTATGCCTGGTACGGCTCGGTGGACTGCGGACGCATCGGCATCGGATGCCTCCGTCCCGAAGGCTCCGACGACATGCATCTCCTCGACGACCGATATGCTGCGCTCGTCCGCGCGCCGGACGCCGAAAGCACCGGTGCGCAGGAGGGAAAACTCTTCTTGACCTCTCTCGTGCCAGAAGTCCACCGGAGTCTGCTGAACGTGGACACCGGGGACCTCGCCGAGTTGACCACCCGACGGTGCGGCTGCCCATTCGAGAGTCTCGGCCTGCTCTGGCACGTGCGCGCCGTGCACAGCGCGGAGAAGCTGACGGTCGACGGTGTGACCCTCTCCGCCGACATCGTCCACGCGCTCGCAAGCGACCTCTTGCCGGCGAGCTGCGGCGGCTCTCCCGCCGACTATCAGCTCCTCGAACAGGAAGACGGCACGGGATTGACCCGCCTCGTCGTGCGCGTCGATCCGGCGCACGCCGCCGACGAAGAGGCCGTCTGTCGAACCGTCTACGAAGTCCTTGTGGCGGCGAGCGGAGGCGCGAGTGGCATGGCGGAACGGCTGCGCCGCGCTGGCGCGGTGAGCGTGCGTCGTGAGCCACCTGCGTTGAGCCACGGCGGAAAGGCTCTTGGCGTGACCCGAGAGGAGAGTTCTGAGTGAGCTCGAACGAGATCCTGCTCCGCGACGCCACGGACGGCGACTCCGCCGCCGTGCGAGAGCTCTGTCGCCGTTTGAACCCCTCCGACTACGTGATCGACACCTGGGACGACTGGATGCGCACGCCCGGTGACGTTCACGTGGTGGCCGAGCTCGGCGAGCGCATCGTCGGGTGCGTTCGCGCCGGCATCGTGGCGCCCGGCGAAGCCTTTTCACAGGGGTTGCGCGTCGAGCCCGCCTTACGCCGCCGGGGCGTCGCGCGGAGCCTCATGGCCCTCCAGGACGAGCGGCTGTGCGAACGCGGCGTCTCGATGGTCCGTGGAGTCACCGCCAACGCCAACGCGGCCGCGCGCACCTTCTTCACCGAGATCGGATTTCGCGAGGCGGGCCTGGTCGCGAGGCGCCGGCTTTCCGGCTGGGTGAGCGGTCCACCGCCAGCGCCCGCCCGGGTTCCCGGCCTGGAGGAGCTCGACCGGGCGACGGTGGAGGTGCGCCGTCGCCGGCTCCTCGCGAGCCACGCCGGGCGAGCGCATTTCAAGCGGATCTATTTCTCGCCGTCTTCTGCCTGGCTCGCCGAGGTGCTCACCCAGGGACGCTACGTCGAGATCGGCGACGCCTGCGCGATCTTCGATCCGTGGCGCGACGACGAACAGTGGATCACCGCCTTCTCGGGCTCGCCGTCCACTCTCGCGAGCTGGATCGAGCTTCGGGCGGGCCAGCGGTCCGGCAGACCCGCCGCGCTCGTCCTCGAAGCCGCGGACGAGCCCGACTTGCAGAGCCGGCTCGATCGGCTCGGTTTCACACCCGCCGGGACGGACGATCGATATGTCGTCCTCGAGGTTCCGGTCGGAGTCGTTCGCCGAGCCGGTTGACCCGCGGCGGTCAGCAGGCTCCCGCGCCGCTCACGACCGCGCTCTCCGTCACGATGCAATGCATTGGCAGGTCGTGGGCCTCACGGGGAAGCTTGTCCAGCAGTTGGATGTCGTAGGCGAGCCCGAACGCCGGCAGCGGGTGGGCGGCCAGGAAGCGATCGAAGTAGCCGCTGCCATGACCGAGCCGGTAGCCGGCGCGATCGAACGCGAGTCCGAGGACCAGAACGAGGTCGACGGTGGAATCGATCTCCGCTCCGGCGAGCTCCGGCGCGCCGCGGGGCGGCTGACGCAACCCGAACTCGAGGGTCACCAGCTCGCACGGATAGGGGTGTACGTGGATCTGCCTGTCGCGCGGATCGGCGCGCGGCACGAAGAGCTGCCGTCCCTGACCGGTCAACGCCTCGACCAGGGGCCAGGTGTCGAGCTCGCTGCCGAACGACAGGCAGGTGAGGATGCGACGCGCGGCGGCCATCTCGGGATGCCCGAGCAACCGCTCGGCGACGCGTGCCGCACCGTGCCGCGCCGCGGCCGGTGAGAGGCTCGCCAGCCTCTCCGTCATCGCGCGACGAAGCTCGGCCTTCGACAGCAGCGGCAACGCCATGTCGGGCACGGTGCGACCGGCGCGGCCGGTGCGCCCTATTCCGCCTTCGGCGGGTAGGCGGTCAGATAGACGTACGCGGCTTCGAGCTCCTGCGGGCTCAAGTAGCCGAGCCGAGGCATGCGGCCGTGTGGGTTGCCGGCGACCGGCGATCCGGTACGCACCTTGCGCACGAACTGCTTGACCGACAGGAGCTCGGTCATCTGGGTGAGCGGCACCACGGTCTGCTGATCGACCGGCTGGCGCCACGGGCCCGACACCGCGTCGTGGCAGACCTGACAGGTCGACTTCACGATGTGCTCACCGACCCGGTCCGCGGGCTGGTGCACCTGCGCGCTCGGCGGCGTTCCTTTCGCCCCGTTGGCGAGCCAGTGGAGATAGCCGAGCAGCACGTTGACCTCTTGCGAAGTCAGGTGATTGAACGGGGGCATGACGTTACCGCCAGTGAGCAGCCGGTGGCGGACCCGCAGCTCGCCCTCGTCGGGGCCGGCCTTGGTGTCGCCGGAGCGCGCGAAGGCATCTTGGAGAGGCGGGATGCCCGACCGCGAGCCCTTGGCGTCCGGGCCGTGACAGGAGCGGCAGTCGAGCCGGTAGAGATCGGCGCCGGTGAGCTCGAAACCGTCGCGCAACCAGGACGATCCGGCGGGCTTGGCGCCGAGGGTGGCGCTCGCTTCCTGGCCTTCTCCCGCACGGCCGAAGGTCGTCCAATCGACGCCCGTCTTGAGCTTGGCGATCAGGCTCGCTCCGGTGGGCGCCGTCACCGGCTCCGTGCTCGACTCCGCCGCCCGGGCCGGCAGCGTTCCGAGGGCGAGAACCGCGAGCAGAGCCCCGCTCGCTCCGGCGCGCAGCAACGGCCGCGCGGCCGTTGCGATGGATCTCCCGACTTCTCTCATAGTGACGATTCCTCTCCTTGTGTTCGCTCGATCTGCAAAGTCTATCTTCTCGAACTTCGCCTCTCCCACTCCCCGTGCTCCGGGCCAGCGACCGCAGCGCAGGTTTCCACCGTCCGGCGGGTTACTCGGTGCGATCGCGGCTCTTACCCTCGACCCGAGCCGCACCAGAGGAAAGGAGAAATCGATGCGTTGGATTCTGATCCCAGCTCTCACCCTGGCCCTCGTCGCTCCGCTCGCCGCCCAGCCCGGCCCCGACGGTATGAGGGGGGCCGGCTTCGGCCCCCGGGCCATGAATGGCCGCGGCGGCGGACCGAACTTCGACCCCGCCATGATGGAGGAGCACCTCCAGGCGCGCGCCGAGCAGATCGCCAAGGCGCTCAACTTGACCACCGAGCAGCGGGCCGCCTTCGACAAGCTGCGCCAGGATCGCCTCGCTACCGCCCGTACCCAGATGGACCAGATGCGGCAGCTCGGCGACGACCTGCGCACGCTGCTCGCCAATCCATCGCCCGATCCCGCAGCGGTCGGCACGAAGGTGATCGCCCTCGATCAGATGCGGACCCAGCTGCGCGATCAGCGCAAGCGCTTCGAGGACGCCTTCTCGAAGATCCTGACGCCCGAGCAGCAGTTCGCCTTCCAGGCCATTCTGGACATGCGTCCCGGCCCCGGCATGGGACGAGGAGCGCGCCAGGGCGGCCACGGAATGCATGGCGGCTACGGCATGCGCGATGGCTCCGGCCCCCGTCACTTCGGCTCCGCGCCGCCGCCCCCCGGCAGGAACAACTGAGGTGAGTCCGGGCCCGGGCCCCCGTCCGGAGTGACCTTCTCTGGGCGGGGCACCGGCGGGGCGTCCACCCCGAGACGTTCCCCGTCCGCGTCTCCCCGCCGGGCATCGAGTACGATCTACGAGGCGCCCGGACTCCCCCGGGCGTCCTCGACACCGGGAGAGGGATCTTGTCCAGACTCACCTGCGCCGTGTTCGCCGGGCTTTCGGCGGCGCTTCTGCTCACGGCCTGCCACAGCAACAACTCGCCGACTTCCACGACGACCACTCCGGTGACCGAGGTCTTTTCCGGGTCCTTCGGACTGAAAGGCACGGATGTCCACACGTTCACGGTGACCGCCCGAGGCGACATCGTCGTGACGGTCGTGAGCCTGGATCCGAACAAGACCCTGGTCGTCGCGGTCGGTCTGGGCAACTACGATTCGACGGCCGATCCGGCGTGCAAGCTCTACGGCGAGAACACCACGGCGACGCTCGGGCAGGTGCTCTCGTCGATCAGCCGTCCGGCGGGCAGCTACTGCGTGCAGATGCGCGAGCTCGGAAATCTCGCTGCCGGCGACACCGAGAACTACACGATCACGGTGGAGCACCTCTGAGCGCCGCGGAAAACCCGCCGGGAGACTGCTTCTGATGGCGTCCTTCGTCAACGCGAACGCCGCGCGCGGCCTGTCGATCTGGCTCGTCGGTGCGCTCCTCTGCGTCGTCCCCGCCGGCGCGCGGAGCCACGCGGCGCCAACCGCCTCGGCGGCCCATGCCGATCTGAGCGGCACCTGGATTCTCGATCCCGACCTGAGCCGGCAGAGCACCCGCATGACGACCGGCTGGGGAGACCGCGAAGGGGGCGACGAGGGCCCGGGTCGTGAGCGGCGGCCGGGAGGCCGCGAGCGGCGGCCCGACGACGGTCCCGGCTTGGCGCCCGACGCGCAAAATCCGGACGGCGCCGCGGCGCTCCGCCGGCGCTTCGAGCGCCTCACCTTCGCCGCCACGCCGAGCGGCCTCACACTCACCTACGCCGACGGACATTCCGTCGCGCTGGTCACCGACGGACAGAAGCACAAGGTGGAGCGCCCCGAGGGCGGCGCCGCCGAGATCGCGGCGCACTGGACGGACGAGGGCGATCTCGTCGTCGAGACCACGGCCCGGGACCGCGTCTCGACCGAGACCTACATCCTCACCCACGACCGCAAGATGCTGACCGTCGAGCTCGAAGGACGGGGCTCGCGCGGCGCGAGCAACGGCCGCCGTGTCTATCGACCGGTCGCCGACGTTCCCGGCGCCGAAGTCGCGCCGCCCGGCCCCCAGCCGGTCAGGAACGCAGGATCCAGCGTCCCAGCTCGCTGAAGGTGGGGCGCTTGCCGTACATGAGGATGCCCACCCGATAGATCCTCGCGCAGAGCCAGACCATGCCGGCCACGAAGCCGGTGGTCAGCGCGTAGCCGAGCAGGATCTGCCAGAGCGGTGGCATCTTCACCGCGATGCGCAGCAGCATCAGGAGGGGCGTGAAGGGCGGGATCAGCGACAGCACCACCGCCAGGGTCGAATCGGGATCGTTGATGACCGCGACCATGAAGAGCACCGGCGCCACCAGGAAGGGAATCACCACGAAGCTGAACTGCTGCGCCTCCTGGGTCGAGTTCGTCGCCGCTCCGATCGCCGCGTACATCGAGGCGAAGAGCAGGAAGCCGAGCAGGAAGCAGAGCAGGAAGTGGAAGAAGACCACCGGCGCGAGCTGGGGAATCTTGTCGCCGAGCCCGAACGCCAAGGCACCCGCCACGCCGGGCGCGGTCACCGCCGCCAGGGTCACCATCCAGACGGCGAGCTGGGTGAGGCCGGCCGCGGCGATGCCGACCAGCTTGCCGAGCATCAGCTCCGCGGGCGTCGTGGTCGCGAGGAGCACCTCGACGATGCGCGAGGTCTTCTCCTCGAGCACCCCGTTCATCACCATCGCTCCGTAGATCGAGACCCCGAGGTAGAGCAGAAAGAAGAGCAGGTAGGCGAGCAGGAATCCGGCCTCGCCGGCCTCCGCCCGGGTCCCCTGCGCAGTCACCTTGAGGGTGTCGAGGTCGACGTCGCGGGTGAGCTGTACGACCTTCGACGCGTCGTAGCCCTGCTTCTCGAGCCGGACCGTATCGAAGACGCGCCTCAGTCCTTTCTGGAGCCGGCGCTGGGTGAGGAAGTTGGAGACGCTCGCGGCGTGGTATTCGACGCGGCTCGATTCCAGGTTCTCGGGCGCGATGCGAATCCAGGAGTCGATCGTGCCGGCCAGAACGTCGGCGTCGAGCTGGGCGCTCTGCTTGGCGGCATCGGCGGCGGCAGGCACCACCGTGACCGCAAAACGGCTCGGCTCGTTCTCCGACGAATCGCCGAGCTCGCTCGAAGGCATGGGGGAGCGCTTCGCCGCGTCCGGGTGGGCGAGCTCCTGCGCCAGCTTCTCCCCCACGCCGCCGACGCCGTCGACGACGGTGAGGTGATGGGTCGCCTTGGTCTTCATCAGCACGAGCGACGGCAGGATGACGAGCGCCGCCATGGCCAACGGCAGGATGAGCGTCGCGATCCAGAATCCCTTGCTCTTGACCCGGGTGAAGTACTCGCGGCGAACGATCGTCGAGACGTGGTCAATTCGCATCGCGCACCGCCTCGACGAAGATCGATTCCAGGTCCGGCTCGAGCGAGCGGTATTCGCTCACCCGCAGGCCGCGCTCGACCAGGGCCACGAGAACGTCCGCCGGCGCCGTGTCCACGGCGAGCTCGAGGCGCGCCCGGTCGCCGTCGAGATCGGCCCGCGCGACGCCCGCCACATCGGCAAGCCCCGCGGGTGGGCTCTCGAACCGCGCCTCGACGGCGCGGCTGGCGCGCTCGCGTTTGACCTCCGCCAGCTCGCCCGTGAGGATGACCTTGCCGTTGGCGATCAGGGCGATCGACTCACAGAGCTTCTCCGCCTGCTCGAGGACGTGGGTCGAGAAGAGAATCGTGTGGCCGCGCCGCTGCATCTCGGCGATCAGGTCCTTGAACAGACCCTGGGCGATCGGATCGAGCCCGGAAAAGGGCTCGTCGAGCACCAGGAGCTCGGGATCGTGGATCACCGTGCCGACGAGCTGAACCTTCTGCTGCATCCCCTTCGAGAGGGTCTCGACCTTCTTGTCCGCCCAGCTCGCGAGATCCACCCGCTCCAGCCACTCGCGGGACCTGGCCGCCGCCTGCGACCGCGAAAGCCCGTGCAGCTCGGCGAGGAAGACCAGGTGGTCGGCGACAGTCATCTTGCGGTAGAGCCCCCGCTCCTCGGGGAGATAGCCGATCCGGGCCCCGTCGCCGCTCGTTCGGGGATGCCCGAAGAGCCGCACCTCGCCCCGGTCCGGCGCCAGGATGTCCATGATCATGCGGATGGTGGTGGTCTTGCCGGCGCCGTTCGGGCCCAACAGTCCGAAGACGGTGCCCGACGGCACGGTCAACGACAGGTCGTCGACGGCCACATGGCCCTCGTACGCTTTGCGAATCGCTTCGAGCTCGACGGTCGGCGTCACGGCTGCTCCTTCCGGGAGAGTTCTGGATCCTGACCCTGAGTTACGCCGCCCTGCGGGGAGAGGCTCTCGCGGGGTGGGGGAGGGCCGTCCTTCCTACGGTACGATCGCAACAATGTAGTCGCTGGCACGTATTCTCTCCGATTTCGAGCCCCCTTCGGCTCGGCCGGAGCCGTTTGGTTCCGGCGCGGAGTCCAGACCCCTGAAAGGAGGAGATTCTCATGCGTCTCGTCAAAACCCTCGCCGCCCTGGTGCTCGTGGCCGCACCGCTGACGGCTCAGTCGCTCGACGACGTCCTCGCCAAGTACTACGACGCGCGCGGCGGCAAGGACAAGATCGCCGCCGTCCAGACGGCCAAGATCACCGGCAAACAGGTCTATGGTCCGCAGGAGGTTCCTTTCACCATCTACTGGAAGCGGCCCAACGAAATCCGCTTCGAGTTCACCATGCAGGGTCTGACCGGCGTGCAGGCCTACGACGGCAAGACGGCGTGGATGGTCATGCCCTTCCTGGGTAAGACCGATCCCGAGGAGATGACGGGCGACGACCTCAAGCAGATCGTCGAGAACGCCGACATGATCGAAGGCCCGCTTTTCAACTGGAAAGAGAAAGGGCACAAGGTCGAGCTCGTGGGCGAGGACACGATCGAAGGCACGCCCGCCTGGAAGCTCAAGCTGACCCGCAAGAATGGCGATGTCGACACGATCTGGCTCGACAAGGACGCCTACCTCGAGATCAACAGCGAGAGCACCGTCAAGCGGGGCGATCAGGAAATCCAGATGGAGTCCAGCACGGGCGACTACAAGGAAGTCGATGGAATCCTCTTCCCCTTCTCGATGCAGCAGAAGCCCAAGGGAGCGCCGCAGGGCGGCACGCTCACGATCAACAAGATCGAGCTCGGCGTCGACGTCCCCGACTCCCTCTTCGTGATGCCGGAGAAGAAGGCCGAAGCCGCGCCGGCCAAGCCCGGTCAGGAGTGAGCCGATGAGAGCTCCCTCTCCTCTCCGCGGCCTCGCGGTGGCGGCGCTGCTGCTTTCGGCGGCCGCCGTCGCGCGCGCCGACGACGCGGTCAAGATCACCTCCGACACCTTCGGCGGGCTGCAGATGCGCTCGATCGGTCCCGCGACGATGAGCGGCCGCGTGGCGGCCATCGACGCCATCGCCGAGAATCCCCTCACCATCTATGTCGGCGCCGCCACCGGCGGCGTCTGGAAATCGATCGACGGCGGCAACACCTTCAAGGCGGTTTTCGACAAGCACACCCAGTCGATCGGCGCCATCCGCATCGATCCCTCGAACCCGCAGAACGTCTGGGTCGGCACCGGCGAGACCTGGGTGCGCAACAGCGTCTCGCTCGGCGACGGCGTCTACAAGTCGACCGACGGCGGCGCGAACTGGACGAACATGGGGCTCAAGGACTCCGAGCGCATCGCGCGCATCCAGGTCGATCCCAAGAGCTCCGACACGGTCTACGTCTGCGCGACCGGCCGGCTCTGGAGCGCGGGCGGCGACCGCGGCGTCTTCAAGACGACCGACGGCGGCAAGACCTGGAAGAACGTCCTCGCGGTCGACGCCGACACCGGCTGCTCGGACCTCGCGATCGATCCGCAGGAGCCCTCGATTCTCTACGCCGGCATGTGGCAGTTCCGGCGCTATCCGGACTTCTTCGATTCCGGCGGCAAAGGGAGCGGACTCTTCAAGAGCTCCGACGGCGGCAAGACCTGGCAGAAGCTCGACAACGGCTTGGCCCCCCATCCGTGGGGCCGGGTCGGCGTCTCGGTCGCGCCCTCGCGGCCGAGCGTCGTGTACGCCCTCGTCGAGTCCAAGTCCGGCAAGAAGCAGACGACCGCGCTCTATCGCTCCGACGACGCCGGTGCCCACTTCGCCAAGGTCAACGACTCGTTCAACATCCAGGTGCGGCCCTTCTACTTCGGCCAGATCATCGTCGATCCGACCGATTTCGACCGTCTCTACAAACCGGGCCTGACCCTGACCTCGTCGCGTGACGGCGGCAAGTCGTTCACCTCGCTCTTCACGGGGGGATTCGGGGGCGGACCGCACAGCGACCACCATGCGCTGTGGATCAATCCGAAGGCGCCCAACCAACTCCTGCTCGGCACCGACGGCGGACTCTACTTCTCGAACAACCACGGCGGCGACTGGATCTTCGCCAAGAACCTGCCGCTCGGCCAGTTCTACCACGTGGCCGTCGACGGTCAGAATCCCTACAAGATCTACGGCGGCCTGCAGGACAACAGCTCATGGGTCGGCCCATCGCGCGGCTGGGACGGCATCAAGAACAGCGACTGGATTCCGGTCACCGGCGGCGACGGCTTCTGGACTTTCGCCGATCCGAGCGATCCGAACACGGTCTACTCCGAGATCCAGGGTGGCAAGGCGGTGCGGGTCGACTTGAAGACCGGTGAGTCGAAGGACATCCAGCCGTTCCCCGAGAACTCGAAGGAGGAGCTGCGCTTCAACTGGAACGCCGGCTTCGTCTGGTCGCCCACTCAGCCGGGCACGATCTACATCGGCTCGCAGTATCTCTACCGCTCGAAGGACCGCGGCGAGAGCTGGGAGCGCATATCGCCCGACCTGACGACCAACGATCCCAAGCGCCAACGCCAGAAGATCTCCGGCGGATTGTCGATCGACAATTCGACCGCCGAGAACAACACGACGATCTACTCGATCTCGGAGTCGCCCAAGAATCCCGACGTCATCTGGGTCGGCACCGACGACGGCAACGTGCAGCTGACCCGCGACGGCGGCAAGAGCTGGACCAACCTGATCGACAAGATTCCGGGCGCCCCCAAAGGCGGCTGGATCTCCCGCGTGGTGGCGAGCCGCTACGACGAGGGAACCGCCTATGTGACCCTGGACGATCATCGGCGCGGCGACATGAAGCCCTATGTCTGGAAGACCACCGACTTCGGACAGACCTGGAAGTCGCTGGTCACCCCGGCGCTCGACAGCTACGTCTGGGTGCTGACCGAAGACACGGTCGATCCCGACCTGCTCTTCCTGGGCACCGAGTGGGGCCTCTGGATCTCGATCGACGGCGGCGAGGACTGGGCCCACTTCAAGGGAGGCATCCCCGAGCGGGTGGCGGTGCACGACATCGTCGTCCAACCGCGCGAGGGGGATCTCGTGGTGGCGACCCATGGTCGCGGCATCTACATCCTCGACGACCTGACGCCACTCCGGAACCTCACCGCGAAGACGCTGCAGCAGGATCTCGCGCCTCTGCCCTCGCGGCCGACCGCGCAGATCATGCGGACCTCGATCGGCTCCTGGTTCAGCGGCGACGACGAGTTCATCGGCGACAATCCGTCCGACGACGCGCCGATCGTCTACTACCTGAAGAAGCGCCACCTGTTCGGCGACTTCAAGATCGAGATCTACAACTCGGACGGCAAGCTGGTCGACACCCTGCCGGCCGGCAAGCGGGTCGGCATCAACAAGGTCTACTGGCCGATGCGCATGAAGCCCCCCAAGGTGCCGCCGGCGTCGAGCCTGCTGTTCGGCGGCTTCGAAGGCCCACGCAATCCCGAGGGGACTTACACGGTCAAGATCCTCAAGGGCAAGGCAACCTACGAGTCGACGGTCCAACTGGTCGCCGACCCGCGCAACCCGCACTCCGAGGCCGACCGCAAGCTCAAGCAGTCGACCGAGCTGCGCCTCTACCACGACATCGAACGACTCGCCTACGTCGGCGATGGGCTGGTGGGGATCCGCGACGACGCCAAGGCGCGGGCGGAGAAGGCCTCGAAGTCGCTGGCCAAGAAGCTCGGCCAGCTCGCCACCGACGCCGACACGTTCCGCGAGACCTTCGTCGCCACCGGCGACGGTTACATCGGCGGCGACGAGAAACTGCGCGAGCACTTCGGCGACCTCTACGGCGGGGTGCTCAACTACGAGGGACGGCCGAGCCCCAACCAGCTCGACCGCACGCAATCCCTCGAGGGTGACCTCGACGGTGTCGAGAAGCGCTTCGCCGCCTTCCAGACGCAACGCCTGGCGGCACTCAACAAGGAGCTCGCGCGGGCCAAGCAGGAGACCATCTCCGTGCCGAGCTTCGACGACTGGAAGAAGAAGGACACCGAGAAGGAGTCGGGCTCCGCGACGCTCGGGCTCGACAACGAAGCCTTGGAAGCCTTGGCTTCCAGGGCTCCGCTCTACCGTTCCATGCTCGAGATGTTCCGCGTGACCTTCTAGAGGTCGGCGGCTGGTTCGATCAAGAGGCCCCCGGAGCGATCCGGGGGCCTTTTCTTCTGGAGAGAACCGCCGGCGCTCAGGCTCCGCTGACCAGCTCGGCGGCTTCTATTTCCGTCATGGCGAGCGCGGGCTCGAGGTCGGCCCACAGGTCCTCGACGTCCTCCAGACCGACCGACACCCGGAGCAGGCCCTCCGAGATGCCGCACTCGGCGCGCCGGTGCGGTTCGACCAGCCGGTGCGTCAGACCCGCCGGATGCTCGATCAGGGTGTCGGTGGAGCCCAGCGAGACGGCGCATGTGAGCAAGTTCAATGCCCCGAGGAGATGCCGCGCCGCCTCGTGGCCACCCGCGAGCTCGAAGGCGAGGATCGCCCCCGGGCCCTTCATCTGGCGCTTCAGGATGCCTTCCGGATCCTGTCCTGGCAGGCCCGGATAGTGGACCGCGGCCACGGCTGGATGGACCGCGAGCCGGCGCGCCAGCTCTCCGGCGGTCTCCTGGGCCCGGCGTACCCGCATCGGCAGGGTCGGCAGTCCGCGATGAAGCAGGAACGCCGCCAGCGGATGCAGGATCGCGCCGGTCGCGATTCGCACCTGACGCAGCCGGTGCGCCCACGCTTCGCTCGTCGCCACGATTCCGGCGACCACGTCACCGTGCCCGCCGATGAACTTCGTGGCGCTGTGCAGCGAGAGGGCCGCGCCGAGCTCGAGCGGTCGCTGCAGGATCGGCGTCGCGAATGTCGAGTCGACCACGACCGGCACGGATCCCGCAGCGTCCACGACGCGCGCGATGTCGACCAGGTCGAGGGTCGGGTTGGAAGGTGTTTCGAGCAGGACGAGCGCGGTGTCCGGCCGAATTGCGGCGCCGACTTCCGCCGCGGAGACGAAAGTCGTCTCGAGACCGAGCAGTCCCGAGCTCAGCAGATGGTCGGTGCCGCCGTAGACCGGCCGCACGGCGACCACGTGCCGGCGCCGCGCGCCATCAGCGCCCCCGGAGGCGGCGAGGAGCGTTGCCGTGATCGCCGCCATGCCGCTCGCGAACGCGACCGCTGCCGCGGCGCCTTCGAGCTCGGCGAGCCCCTCTTCGAACCGGGCCACGGTCGGATTGTGCAGTCGCGCATAGATCGAGCTCGGCGCGTCGGCGCCGCCGGAGGCGAGCTCGTCCAGGCTGGCGATCGCGAGATCCAGGTCGGGCAGCGGGTAGGTGGACGAGAGATCGATCGGCGAGGCGTGCACACCCATTCGGGCGAAGTCCCCGCGCCCCGCGTGGACCGCCAGAGTGTCTGTGGAGCCCTCTCTTTTTCGAATCATCGTCGGTCACCTCCTGTCCATACAGGATAGGACTTGTATACTGTTCAACGCAAACGAATTTCCTTCGGAAAAAGACCATGCCCGAACCACTCGACCGAATCGACTTCGAAATCCTCACCGCCTTGCAGAACAACGCCCGGCTCTCCAACAAAGAGCTCGCCGCCCGCATCGGGCTCGCCCCGTCGAGTTGTCTGGAAAGGGTCCGCCGGCTCGAGCGCTCCGGGGTGATTCAGGGCTTCCATGCCGAGGTCGATCCGCGCCGACTCGGCATCGGCTTGCAGGCGCTCGTCTTCGTGCGGTTGCAGCGCCACTCGCGCGCTCGCGTAGAGGCGTTTCGCCGGTACGCACTCGCTCTGCCGGAGGCGATCGGCGTTTTCCACGTGACCGGGGAGTTCGATTTCCTGGTTCGAATCGGACTGCGCGACGCCGACCACATGCGCAACCTGCTCATGGACTCGTTCACCACGCGTTCCGAGGTTTCGCACCTCGAGACGCACTTGATCTTCGAATACGTGCGCAAGCCGGCGTTGCCCCAGCTCGCGCGGGACCGGCCGGCGGGCGCTCCGGCGAACAGCGCAGCGGCGAGACCGCGTCGCGGCCTCCGAGGCGCCGACTGAAATGCCCGGCGCGTCCCTCCTCCGGGATGAGATCGGAATCGAGTAGAGTTTGGGCCAATGCTCAAGAGCCTGATGGAGTCCCTGCGCTGGGCGCAGGATCCGGAACACAAGCAACGCGTGGCGCTGCTCGCCCGGACGCCGCTCTTCGCCGGGCTCCGCAAGCGGCTGCTCGGCCGTCTGGCGACTCGACTGTTCGTCAAGACGTATCAGCCCGGCGAGGCGATCTTCTCGCAGGGCGATCCTGGGCGGGCCCTGTTCGTGGTCGAGGAGGGAAGCGTCGAGGTGGTCCGGACGTCGGCGCGCGGCACCCAGCGTCTGGCGGTCATCAAGGACGATTCGGCGTTCGGTGAAATGGCGCTCGTCGACGAGCTGCCGCGCTCCGCGACCGCCCGCGCGCTCACGCCGACCCGGCTGCTGATCCTCTACCGGAGTCATTTCGACGAGCTGATGGAGGGCGACCCGGTGGTCGCTCTCGCGATCTGCCGCAACCTGCTCCGCACCTTGGCGCGCTACGTGCGAACCCGGCAGATCGCGCCGATGAGCGACGCGGAACCGGCCGACGCGATGGCTTCGCCGTCCAACTCGAGCGAGGTCTGATGGGCGACCCACACCGCGAAGCCGATTCGGGAACGGCGTCGGGATCCTCGGCCTGGTTCTGGCTGCTCGGTGTCGCGGCGGTCGTCGCGGTGGCCTATCTCTATCGCAGCCTTGCGCTGCCGCTGCTGCTCGCTTCGCTGGTCGCCTATCTACTCAACCCCATCGTGGTCTTCTTCGTCGAGCACGGCGTCCGGCGCGGCGTCGTGGTGGCCGGCATCTTCCTGACCGCGGCGCTGCTTCTGACCGTCTCCGTGAGCAGCGTGGTGCCGCTCGTTCGCGTCCAATCTCAGAACGCGATTCGACAATTCCCGGCTTTCTCGAATCGCATCGAGCTGACCGTGAACCAGACGCTCACGACCCTGCGGCGCGAGCGGCCCTACCTCCAGTCCGTGCTGCCGGAGCCTCCCGCGCCGGGCTGGAGCCGGCGCCTGTTGGCCGGCCAGACATCGCGGCTGGAGGAGTACGCGAGCCAGGCGGGAGCGGTTCTCGCTCTCGTCCTCCTGGTGCCGATCTTCTCCTTCTTCCTGCTGCGCGACGGCGGCAAGCTGCTCGACTCGGCGGTCGAACAGTTGGCGCCGCAGCACATCGAGACGACGGTCGCGGTCTGGTGCGCGATCGACCGCATCCTCGGCCGCTACCTGCGCGGCCTGATGATCGAGAGCCTCGTGGTCGGCGTGTTGGCCACGATCGGCCTCTGGATTCTCGGCGTTCCCGCGCCGCTCTTGCTCGGCCTGTTCACCGCCCTGATCAATCCGATCCCGTACGTGGGCGCGCTCACCAGCGTCGCGCTGGCGTCCCTGGTGGCCCTCGCCGCCCAGCTCGGGACCGGCACGGTGGTCGGGATCCTGGCGCTTTATGCAGGTATCCGGCTGCTCGACGACGTGGTGATCGTGCCGCTCACGGTGGGCGGAAGCGTGCACCTCCATCCGGCCCTGGTCATCGCATCGATCGTTGCCGGCGAGCACCTGCTCGGAGTGCTCGGCATGGTGCTGGCGGTACTGACCGTGACGATCGTGAAGGAAGTCACGCGGCTGCTTCTCGAGCACCGGCGGAACCTCGCGCCGCGGAGCCCGGTATCGGGGTTCAGCTTCCTGCCGCCGACCCACTTCCTCTGCTGAAGAGCGGATTCCGGATCAGCTCGAGCTCGCCGGCGAAGAGGCGGGCTTGCGCTTCGGCTTGAGCGGTGCCGCGCGGCGATCGTCGACCAGCAGGTGCATCGTCGCCAGATAGGGGTGGCGGGTCAGCATGCGCGGCCCGGCGAAGCGCATGATCTCGCGCACCCGCTCGCGCATCTCGGGCTTGTAGCAGTGCACCTTGCAGTGGTTGCAGGTCGGCTTGTCCTGACCGAAGGGACAACGCGTCAACCGGAGTTCGGCATAGGCGCGCAAAGCCTCGCACTCGGCGCACAGCTCGCCCCGCCGCCCGCCGTGGCGCGCCCGGCAGGAGATCGCGATCATCGCCTGGATGGTTCTCCATTCCCGGCTCATGCGCCCCCGCGCGAGATCGTTCACAGAGCCTCCGCCAGCGCGACCCGGGCGCGATGCCGCCACCAGGACTCGACGAGCGGCACCGCCGCGGCGGTGACCAGCGCGACGGTCGCGAGAATCGCGACCAGGCGCAGATAGGGCAACTCGTGGGCGCGTCGCAGATCGACCAGGACGGCCAGGGTGCGCAGCCACTCGAGGGCGCCCAGGGCGAAGACGACCTCGACGGTGCGCACCGCCCACGGTCGGCGGACGAGGAGGAGCAACGGCAGCAGAGCCACCGCGATCGCCATGGACAGCCATCCCTGACGAAGCAGGTGCGCTCCCAGGACCAGGGAGGCGAGAACGGCCGGAAGGAGTCGGAGGGCTTGCATGCCTCTATTCGATCGGGCGAGCCCGACCCGCGCTATGACGGCCGTCAGGTCCCGGCCAGGCCAACGCCACCCGAGGCCAGGACTCAGGGAGAATGAACCGCAAGTGTCCAGTTCGTGGTGGTGTCAACTTGGGGAGCCGGTCAGTCCAACGTTGTAATCGAGTAAGCGTGGTGCAGCCAGAAGGATTCGAACCCTCAACCCTCGGATCCGAAGTCCGATGCTCTATCCAGTTGAGCTATGGCTGCTACTGGGCGTCCGGCGGGGAGATGAAAAGTGGTGCAGCCAGGAGGAGTCGAACCCCCAACCTACAGATCCGTAGACGGTGGGTAGGCTCGTAGCATCTCGTAGCTCATCGCACATTGTCGTAGTAACTACTTGTCAAGAAAGGAGTTATTGACTCCGCCAATTCCCGGCTGATACGCTCGGTTACGAGATTGATTGCTTCCCCGGTGCTTCCCCAAGCCATCAGCCGATGCCGAAACTTACCAAGCGGTTCGTCGATTCGATCAAGCCCAAAGGCAAGGACCTCACGGTCTTCGACGGAGGGGTTCCTGGGTTCGGGTTCCACGTGAGACCTTCCGGCCATCGGACCTTCATCTTCCAGTACCGGTTCGGCGGACGAACCCGGAAGCTCACCCTCGGGGTCTACGGTCGCGACCGAATCACCCCCGACAAAGCGAGAACGAAGGCCATCCGGGCTCTTGCCGCTCTTGACCGTGGGGAAGATCCTGCCGAGCTACGTGACGAGGGGAGGAGGGCCCCTACGGTTGCCCAACTGGCCGAGCGCTACCTCTCCGAGTACCTCGAGCCCAAGCGGAAGGCCTCCACGGTTCGGGAGTTCCGCCGGACCATTGAACGGGACATCCTCCCCAAGCTCGGACGCCGTCGGGTGGCTGACCTGACCCTCGCCGACCTCGACAACCTTCATCGGTCCCTTCGGAACTCTCCCGTCCAGGCCAACCGGACCTTGACCGTACTCTCGAGCATGCTCTCCCGGGCCGAGAAGTGGGGTCTCCGCCCCCTGGGAAGCAACCCGGCTCCCCACGTCGAACGGTTCAAGGAGAGCAAGCGAGAGCGGTTCCTGTCCCCCGCGGAGATTGGTCACCTTGGGGAAGCTCTCCGGGAAGCCGAGGAGAAGGAACACGCCTCAGCCATCTTGGCGATCCGGCTCCTTACCCTGACCGGGATGAGGAAGGGGGAGGTGCTCTCCCTCAAGTGGGATTTCGTGGACTTCCAGAACGGTCTCCTGCTCCTCCCGGACTCGAAGACGGGTCGGAAGGCCGTCCCGATCGCTGCTCCAGCGCTCCAACTGCTCAGCAAGGCCCCTCGAGCTAAGGGAAACCCCTTCGTCTGCTTCGGAACGAGACCCGGAGCACCCTTCCTGGGCCTCCAGAAGGTCTGGGAGCGCGTCCGGAAGCTCGCCGGACTCACCGACGTGCGCCTTCACGATCTCCGCCACTCCTTCGCCAGCATTGGAGCAGCTGCTGGACTGGGCCTCTTCGTTATCGGAAAGGTGCTGGGACACTCTCAGACGAGCACGACGCAGCGCTACGCACACTTGGCGGACGATCCGGTGCGCGCTGCCTCCGACCAGATCTCAAGCGAGATTGCTTCTGCGCTCGACGGCAAGCCTTTGCACGAGCCTTCGCCGTTCCGGAAGAGATCCTGACGTGAGCGAAGTGACTCCTACCTGGGACGTCGAGATGTTCACCGACGGCGCCGCGGTTCCTACCAACCCGGGCCCAGGTGGCTACGCGGTGATCTGGAGCGCCGACAACGACTGGCACACGCTCTCAGGCGCCTTCCGCTGGACCACCAACAACCGGATGGAGCTCTTCGCCGCCATCACCGGCCTCGAAGCCCTCGACCGACCATCGCGGGTGCGGATCGTTAGCGACGCTAAATACCTTGTGAATGCAATCTCGAAAGATTGGATTCGTTCTTGGCGCCACAGAGGTTGGAAAACCCGCAAGGGTGAACCCATGAAGAACGCGGACCTCTGGCTTCGTCTGGATCAGCAGCTGACGCGACACGCCGTCGAGTTCGCTTGGGTGCGCGGCCACAACGGCCACCTGGAGAACGGATTCGCAGACCGACTGGCGAACGACGCTGCAAGGAAGCTTCCGAGAGAAATCGATCAGGACTACGAGGTGGCGGTGGAGCTACACGAGATCTAAGCTACTCGAAGGCGGACACACTCTTGCCGCCGATCAACGAGGATCTCGACGTGTTCGCTGACCTACGCGCCCACCTTGAGCGATTAAGGAAGATCCTGTGTAACGACGAGATCGTCGGTATATTGGTAGTGGCCAGTGTACCAACCCCAGGGGCTCAGGCTGATGTGCATCGTGGTTGCGTTGGCCGGCAGCGGTCCAACGTTCATACTGAGCTCGAGCTGATCGTTGATGTAGTAGTTCAAGTCCCCCGATTGGGGGTCCCACTCGAACCGCTCGTCGAACCAGTTATCCCAGACGCCCGGGATCCACTGTGTGACGTCCACTCCTTGATTGACGCACTTGGAAGGGAGGACGCCGTTTCTCGAAAGAGCAAACCCGTGCGACTCGCACTCGCCGCTTCCCGTATAGACGTAGTTCGCATAGCTAACTTCGAAGCGATTCGCGGTGTCGCTGCCTGGATAAAAGCTCGCGCCCGCGAAGAAATAGTTGTTCGCCGCGTGAATCTTGGTCCGTCGCGAGATCGTTACTAACCCAACCGGGTACACGGGGAACTCAGCAGTCCGAGCGACGCCACCTGAGTCAGTAACGGCTTGATCGAGGTGCAGCTCTCCAGCGACTTCAGCGACGGTATGTCCAGACCAAGTCCATTTACTTGGATCGTAGACGCCATCATTGAAGTCGTCCGAAAAGAGAGTTACCTGACCGTGCGCTCTCACGCAGCTGAGCACAGGGATCTCAATGTTTAGGGGGTCCAGGCACCAATCCCCCCCGTTCGATAGGCAAAGAGGTGTCTGTTCCTGAAGCTCGAGTCCGGGGACCTTGCAGGCGGTATCGCAAGCGTCGTAGAGCTGGCCATAGATGTTGTGAAACGCGCACCCACCGTTAGTGAAGTTGTCGAACGTCTGAGTTGCGGTGATGGCACTCTTGACAGCTGCCGCGACATCCCCGGTGCACGGAATGGCCGTGGCGGCGCAGTTCGTAAGGTAGGTGAGGAACTCTGGTTCGTCTAGCGGGTCGACGCAGTACGCTGGAGCTTCGACTTGGAGATAAGCGTAAGCCGTTGAGTTCACGCAGCCGGTAAACGCCTTCGCCACACTTTTGACAAGGTCCGATATTCCGCCCGACACGCACGCGAGAGCTGCCTCGCCCGAATGAAGTATTATTTCGAGTAGCGATTCGTTCAGTGCAAGCTCGTTGATCGCTAAGAACTGTAAGCCCGCATGTGTCTCGGCGGAGAAGATGGCACTGTTGCAGTCTTGCGCACTAATGTTTGGACCGAACACTCCGGAATTGATGTTCTCCTCCAGCCACTGCTCGTAAATTAGCTTTCCTAGAAGGGCGACTTCGGTGTCGGGTGAGAGTGGAAGTGGAGGCGGCTGTGTTCCATCGCGCTGAAACAGGAACTGCAAGCTCTGGAACTGCCTCTGGTCCGGATTCGCAAGTGCAAACTGTAGATCGGACGTAAGTGAGGGCAGTATTTCAGCGAGGGTCACGGAAATGCCCAGCTCAGCCTGGACTTCGGCATGTATCTCGCCGAGAGTCTGGCCGCCGCTGTCCTTCAGGTACGGAAAATCGGCATAAACGTGCGCGGCCGACGAGAGTGCTTGAATGATTTCTGAAGGCACATTCGGCTCATGTAGCGAGAGCTCTGCTTCGGCAGTGAGCGCCCGGCTGATCTCATCCGGAGCTGATGCAGAGGCGATAGTGGACAGAACGTCCGTCGCAGTACATGTAGGAGACCCCGTGGATGACGTCCAGGCGCAGAGTGTCCCAGATTCGAAGCCAGTGATGAGGATCGGCTCGCCACTTGTAATGGCAAGAGCGACCGAGCTGTGCCCGAGAGCCAGTGCAAATACAAGTGCGCCTGCCGAGACAGCCGTGATTGTCGCCTTGAGCGAATTCTTCGGCTTCAGTTCAGTTCGTCGAGCATGCGAGCTCGTTTCAGAGTGAGACACGCCAACCTCCTCTTATGCGCGCGCTCCCTCAAGCTAACACCGACCGCTGACAGATACTGTCAGTTCCTCCCTTTGGCCGGTTCATGTCCTCTCCCTTGGAACCAGGATCGCATGCGGGCTCAACACTGCCCGGACCTCTGAGTGCAGACCAATCCCCGTCGAAGACACATTCCAACAACGCAATCACCGGGCGAACTGTCGGGCCCCACGCGTGCGCGTGAGGTGTGGCGATCTGGGTTTATCGCGTTGTTGGGGCTGTGGGCAGAGTGGAGCAGGCCCCGGGTTTCTGAAACTCGCTGGCGTCCCCGACTCGAGACGAGCACCTCGCTCGAGCCTCAGGGACTCGCACTCTAACCAGGCCAACGGGGTACTCCAGTCGCCAGGGAACAGGGCCGGCCATGAAGGCCCCTCCTTTGGCTCCTGTGACGCCCGGTCCCAGGCACTCCCGCCTGACAGAACCTGACAGTCTTTGACCCTTGGCCCGCAGAGGGCCTAGCCTCCACGGCAAGCTTGGTGACTAAGAGACCTTGCGAGCCCCGCCACTCGCAACAAGAGGAGGATGACTGTGACCGCACCAGCCGGCAATCAGCTTCGTACCCTCTCGTCGAACGACATGGAGGTGGAGACCTCTCCGATCCGCGGGGACGGCTTCAAGCTCGTACCGACCGCCACCAAAATCTTCATTCCTTCTGGCGCTCCCGTCATCTTCTACGATGTCCTTCCCAAAGAGGGCTCTGAACGCCTCGGCATCGCCAGTCTCATTCTCGAGCCTCAAGCTCAACTGGTCGAGTCTCTTGGCCACGTCTGCGCCAGAATCAGTAGTTCCTCTGCTGACAAGGGCCTGCTCGCCAAGGTCGCGAAGGCCCTTCTCGAACACGGATTCTCAAGGGGCCTCTCATGCAGTCTTCTTGTCGTGCCGGCTTCAGAGCCGGAAGCCGTCGAGGCGGCAGCATCCCTGTCGCCTTCTACCAAGACGCAACGTTCCTTCGATGACAGACGCGCGGGTGTTGTCTTCGAGTACAACTCGCCCGACTTAGCCTGACCTCAAGAAATGACGTCGCCAAGCCTAGCTCTGTGGCCCGCCGCTGAACTCAAAAGCCGTTAGGCGACACGGCAAGTGCTCATCGAAAGGTCAACCATGCAGAAGAGAATTCTCGCCCTCCGTTGGCTCGGTATCGCTATTGCTGCGGGTCTGGCTTCCGCATGCGCGAGTGCTGCGCGCCCGGGAAACATGGTTGTTTCTGCCGGGGTGCTGGCGACGCCACCTGCCGATTTCGCGTTGGCTCAGGCGTTGCAAGTGGCCTCAGTGTCGGGGGGAAAAGGAACCAACCCGCTGTGGAAATCGCAGATCGGGAATCCCGAGTTTCGGAGCGCACTTGAGAAGTCACTACTGGGAGCCGGGCTGTTGGCACCCACTGCCGAGCGTGTGAAGTACCTGCTGAACGCGGAGTTGGTAAAGGTTCAGCAACCCCACTTCGGGTTCAGCTTTACCGTTACGATGACGGTCAATTACAGCCTGAAAGAAGCAGCCACAGGCAGGCTGGTCTGGCGTGACACTGTCGCAGGCTCGTACACGGCAAAGTTCTCTGACGCACTCACTGGAGCGATGCGTTTGCGTCTCGCGAATGAAGGTGCCGCACGAACCAGCATCAAGCTACTCGTCGACTCGCTCTATCTGCTGAAATTGGGTGGATAATGCTGCATTAGCAATAAATAGTGCAACTCAAATGGCAGAGATCGCCGACAGGTGTGCGGGAATCTCGCCCGAAAGCAGAATGCTCTCAGAGACCCCAGAGCAGTTCGAAGCTCAAGGCCAAGCAGGAAAGGCTTGCAGTTCTTGAGAACCAGCTAGCGTCACGCGAGTTGGACGTCTCAACTCTTCGCGAGGAACTCGCCGCCTTCGAGAGGCGGTACCTGGGCGTCGTCGGATCTCGTCTTGCTGACCTTGACGCAATTCGTGCCGCGCTCGCCGATTTGCTCGCGAAACGAGAGCCCGAGCGACATGACCTCCGAGCAGAAGCAGCACGGGCCCGGGAGCAGGCGGCGGAGAGTTCTGCTGCTGCTTCGGAGGACATCCTAGAGGGAGGCACCCTCGCAGAGCGATTCTCGCCATCCCAGGAGGCCAAGAACCTCTACCGGGAAATCGCCAAACAGGTTCATCCCGACCTGGCCGGGACTGAGGAAGATAGGCAGTTGCGGACTCACCTGATGGCGAGGCTTAATGAAGCGTACGCTCGGGGAGACGAGGCCGCGATGCGAGCGATTTTGCAGGAATGGCAGAGCCATCCAGGAGCGATCACAGGAGATGGTCTTGGGCAAGAACTGATTCGCACTATCCGAAAGATCGCGAGAGCAGAGGCGAGGATGAAAGTACTCGACGAGGAGGAGGGTCAGCTCAAGGCTTCCGATCTCTTCGCTCTCAGCGAGAATGTGTTGGCCGCGGAAAGAGCAGGTCGCGATCTCCTCAAAGAGATGGCAAAACAGGTTGATCAACAGATCCAAGTCGAGTCAGAGCACCTCCACCGACTCAGGACGAATGCGGCGCCACAGAATTCATGACAGACGGGTCAAAAGAAGACGGGAATCAGAGCCTCGCTCCAAGATCTCCAAGCCTCAGCAAGAGGGGTACTATTCGCCTGGCACCCTTCCGGGCTGGGCTCAAGAATCCGGGAACACGTCAACTCGAGCCGGCTCGAGACTTCAATTGGGCTGCAACACCGGCACTGGGCAGCGCAAGGCAAGATGAACTCCTAAGTCTGGATCTTGTCTGCTCTTGAAATTCGTGATTCGAGAGCGAAAGGCGCCGGTCTCCAGCAGCCCCTCTCTAGTCGCGCTGACGATCTCCATCTCCAGAGGCGGCGACTGCTTCTTCTCTAGAGTCTCTTCTCCCAGCCGCAAGATTTGGAGAGCGAGACTGGCAGGAGTCTTCTATGACACGCACGAGTCTTAAGCGCTAGTGCAATGTCCCTTTGACTATGTAACTGGGGCGCCCTTGAGTTTGGCTACTCTTATGCGGCGACGCTCGAGGATCCAAGCGAAGAGGAGCAATAGCACGAATGCGATCGCGAGCGCGAGTCCGACTTCCGCAAGAGCGGAGCTATCTCGAGCCACCCCGACCTCTATGAAACCGCTCCCGGCCTGCGCAACGCATATCGACGCGAGGAAAACCAGGTAGGAGTTCCAGCCGAAGTGACCTGCGGCGCTCGCCACGGCGACGAATGCAAGCGGCGCGAAAAAGAGGGCCGTTACCCCGCCGCGCAAGAAGATGTATCCATGGGCTTGCTCCGACACGATCTTGGAGATGATTGGTGAAGTAAGGAGGAAGCTCAGACACGTGGCGCAGAGTGCGAACTGCTGTGCCGCGAAGCACTCCTTGGCGCTACGCGAGGACAACTTGTGGGCGCCCACGAGAAAGACGACGAGACTCATGGCGGCGATGAGAAGGGCCGGTCGTTCTACCCTCTGACGCAGGCCTTCGTCGAGTGTCAATGCCAAGCAGACACCCGCCCCAGCGAGATTGGCTCCGTGAAGAAGGCTAGCTCGGGAGCGGGATTGCACACCAGCCAGGAGTGTCGCGTTCATTGCGACGAGAAAAGCTACAGCCGTACCAAGGGCCAGCCTTGAAAAGGGCAAAGCATAGGCGAGCGGGCCGGACGCGAAGCCCTCCAGAACGACCAGCGAGAAATATACCTGCTGGCGGGAAGGCCGATGCCGACTGGCAAAGGAGAAGATTGACATGAAGCCGCCGTCAATAGCCGCCGTTGAGCGCGGGCGAGATCCATCTACATTCTATCTGCATTCCAATGTCAAAGCCGGTCCCAAGGGCCATAACAGCCCCAGTCACCTCGCCAACGCCGCGCCAGTTGTTGGCCCACTTCATCGCACGCTCTGTCAAAGAAGCCAACCCGCCATCGCCGGCTCCGACTGTTGGCAATTGCGAAGCACCAGAAAGGTGCCACCCGACTAGCGAGGAAATTGGGCCGTGGATTCCGTCTGTTGAGCATGTCATGGGCCGAAGGCTCCGCTTCGTTCCGCCGGGCTCGCTCGTCGAGGTCACCTGTCGCACGGTTCAGGGGCGTCTGCTCTTGCGGCGGAGCCCAATCTCCGAGACCTGACGCTCGGCGTTCTCGCACGGGCAGCCCGCCTCTATCCGGTGCGGGTTCATGCTTTCGCCTTTCTGTCCAATCACTTCCACCTTCTGCTCACCGTCCCCGACGCGCAGCGTCTCGGCGCCTTCATGGGCTATCTCAACTCCAACCTCGCTCGCGAAGCGGGCCGGCTCATTCGCTGGCGCGAGAAGTTCTGGGGACGCTGGTACCAGGCGATCCTCGTCTCGGACGACGAAGCGAGCCAGGTGGCACGCTTGCACTACCTCCTCGCTCATGGATCCAAGGAGGGCCTGGTTCGCTCGCCCAAGGAATGGCCGGGGGCCCACGCGGCGCCCTTTCTCCTGTCGGGATCGGCGGTCCGCGGTCGTTGGATCAACCATTCGCTCGAGTACACGGCGAGTCGCAAAGGGATCGCTCTTCAACCGCGGGATCTGGTCGAGGAGGAATCTCTCCAGCTCGTCCCGATTCCCTGTTGGGCCGGGCTCGACGACGAGCAGTATCGGAGCCGAATCGCAGAGATGATCCAGGGAATCGAGCAGGAGGCCACACGCAAGGCGGCCGAAACGGGGAGACTGATTGCCGGCCGTTCCTTCGTACTGCGCCAGGATCCTCACTTCGAGCCGAACCGGATCAAGAAGGGACCGGCTCCGCTGATCCACGCCCACTCACGGGAGGTCCGGAGGCAGCTCCGCGACGCCTACGCGACCTTTCTGGCGGCTTTCCGCCTTTCCTCCGAGCGGTTCCGCGCGGGTCAGCTCGACGTTGGATTTCCCCAAGGGTGCTTTCCGCCGGCCTTGCCGTTTCGCGGGGTTCGACCCGCGACGTCGCTAGAGAGACTCGCTCGCCTACAAAGGTCTGGAGCCAGCAGCAAGGCGGGTCGCGGCCCAGGAAGGGCGCGGGTGTGATCTTTCGAGGCAGGGCTCTCGAGACCGTCAGGAGTCTCTCGGCGCCTTGGCCGTACCTAGAGATCGATGTGCCTCGTTGCGCGAGACGGACGAGATCAACGTGGGTCCCCCAAAAGGAGAGAATTCGTCCATGCCCAAAGGGCTTGGCTAGCTATTCGCCTGGCACCCTTTCAGAACGATCACGCCCGGCCAAGAAGACATCGACCCCTTGACCGGGACGCCTTCAATGAGTGGCACCTCTTCGGCAGTTGCCGGGCGAGCGTTAGTGCTGAGCCAGGATCCTCACTTCGAGCCGAACCGGATCAAGAAGGGACCCGGCAGCTCCCGACGCATCTAGCCGGCTTCTGGCTAGCTAGTCGCCTAGTAATTCGCGTGGCACCCTCTGGGCACCATCTCTAGCCGAACTTGATCATCACCATGAGCGCGAAGATAAGTAGGAGCGCCAAGAGCGTATACGAGAGAAATCTACTTGCGAGAGATAGCACGTAGGCGGGCGACGGGCCACCCATAACGTTTTCGCTATCGGCTGGCAAGGACTGGGAAGGTGCCAACTCGCCCGGACTTGCCTGTTCGCCACGCCTCAAGATTCTCCGGAGTGCGGAACTCACGACGCGCGGGGCAAAGACGGGTCTTGAAGCTTGAGTCAGCCCGGAGTCATCAACTCTGCCCCTCTCTTCCGGGAGCCGTTTGGTCGCGATCCAAGAGATCCTGATGATAACCAACAGGAGGAAATCTACCGCGATGAAGAGCATCAGAATTCTCATCGTCGTGCTTCGGTACTCGGCCAGGGGATTGTTACTCTGCTAGCCATAGCGCCCAAACAAAGAGCGCCGCGGCGGTGAGCCAAGTGGCGCGCGCAATGGCACGGTCAATCCTCCAGAAAGGTTGCGAGCGCGACCCGGGATTGCCTGGCTCTCTTTCAAATAGGCCGGCTTCACGGGAGGGCATGAGGAGCCACAGTAGCAGGCTTCCCCGAGGCCAGAGCGAGATGCCATCAAGCGAGCGGCGTTGCGCTGAAAATCGCGCGAACCACAGGACTCTCTCGACCAGGATAAGCAATAACTCGGAAAGTAGAAGAAGGACCAAGCCACGCCAGACCAAGCTCGACCCACGGGCCACTGCTGTGCGGCTAAGCCATGATCTGTGTATGAGGATGACACTCAGGAAGATGATCGCCGTTACAGCGTTGATCACCATGCGCGTGGCATACAGACCCGTGGCTATCGGATCTTGAAGGCTGAGCACATCCTTCCGGGAAACCCTTGCCGTCTCGAGATTTCCAGTCAAGCGTTCCCTTGAGGAGGGATCCAAGTTGCGCCTTCTCTCGCGCCACCAGTCACGATGCGCGATTCGAAGACGCAACTCGAGAAGCAGGCCCGCCGCCACGCCAATTCCCAGCATCAGTAGAAGAAGTCGCGGCGATGCGAGATCCCAGAGAACAGACGCGATCCGCTCTGATTCAGGGTTCACACTCGGGCTCCCATGAAAACCAGCCGAGTTCCTGAAAGAGGTTGCCCTTGTCTACTGTCGTACCGACAGACGAAGCAGTACCGCCACCGACGCCCACGCCACCGCCCGCCTCGAACGTGAACCCGGTTTCACCGAACAGATTGCCACTCTCTGAGTATGTACCCGCCCAGCCGTCGCCGACACTGGCCGAGTCGACAAGCTGTCCAGTGTCTTGTCCCTTTTCAAGGTCAATGTTCCCTGTCAGGCTAACCGTGGCAGTGCCGAATCCTTTTCCCGCAGTAATCTTGTAGTCGCCAACACGCGGAAATAGCTCAAGCTGACCACTCGCAACGAGCCCTAAGCCTTGAAGGGCCTTCGAGAAGTTGACCGTAACGTGAAACGATGCTCGAAAGTCGCTGCACTTGTGGTGACTGTTCGGTTTAATTCCCGGACAGTCGGGCAAGCCATCTGAACCGCAAGCGCCCGGGCCAGTGGGTTTGTCATTCTTTCGCTTCGTTGGATCGGAGTCGTCCGGTCCCGGGGTGTCATGCTGGTTCTTCTGTTCCCCGACGGGCCCGCCAAGCCAAGCACCCTTCTCTTCGTGGGCGTCGGTGGACCCACCTCCACCTCCTACGAAGATGATCCAGATGATGATTTGAGCGCCGCTCGGGTCAGTGGCTATTGTTGGCCTGCCCGAAACGTAGGAGTACTTGTTCATGCTCTGAGGCGAGGAGAGCTTCCCCGGCAGCGGATCTAACGACAAGAACCGTCCTGTCGTCGAATTCGCAAACCTCGCGTGCATGTAGTCTAAGTCGTCCGCCGTGGAGCTTGGGTCATACGGATCTCGCTCATGTCCGGTGAACTTCTTGTCGAAGTCGTCCTGGGTGGCGTCACTCGCTTCGGTGCCGTAGGGCCAGTAGGTGTGGAAGCCGGTGCGGTTGCCGAGCCAGTCGGTGACCAGGCGCGGGGTGCCCAGGTGGTCGAGGGTGAAGTGGTCGACCACCTCGCCATTGTTGCCGTCGCTCGTCCCCGCCGCCAGCATAGCGCCGCCGCGGTAGATCCAGTCGCGGGACCAGGTCGGGCTGCCGCCCTGGGGTTGCACCCATTCCCTTAGCACCTGGCCGCCAAGATCCCGCATGGTCCACTTCCGGTTGCCCGAGCCACCGCCGGAGATCTGGAGCACCCGCTCGCCGCCGGTGTCGTAGGCGAAGATCCAGTCCTCGTTGCCGTTGCGCATCCGGGTCATCCGGTTCAAAGCGTCGTAGTCATAGCTCGCTGCGTTCCAGTTCGTCAGGTTGCCGTGGGTGTCGTAGGTGCCTGCAGCTAGCTAGTCGCCTGGCACCCTTTCCCAATCGTCGCCCCCCGCGATACCCGAGGTCGAGAGCGAGGGGGGCGGCCGCTAGCTATTCGCCCGGCACCCTTTCGCGTGAGGAAGATCAACGTGGGTCCCCGCAAGAGAGAGGATTCGTCCATACCCAGAGGACTTGGCTGGCGGCTATTCGCCTGGCACCTTTTCGACACCTTTTCGCCTTTTCGCTTCGCCTGGCACCCTTGCGCCTTTTCGGTTGGTTGGCTATTCGCCTGGCACCCTTGCGCAGATGTGCCTCGTTGCGCGAGACGGACGAGATCAACGTGGGTCCCCCAAAAGGGGAGAATTCGTCCATGCCCAAAGGGCTTGGCTAGCTATTCGCCTGGCACCCTTTCAGCACCCTTTCACTGCACCCTTTCGCCTTTTCGCTCACCCTTTCGCACCCTTTCGTCACAGAACATGATTAATCGTGAAGTGACCAATTACTGCGACGAAAACTTCATCGCCACGTATGCCACGCTCACAACGAAGGCAACTCCTGCCACAGCGAGTGCATTCACTGGCCACACTTCTCTTCCCCCGTGGATCTGGTCTATGTACATCGCGATCACGAAGACGATACATGCCAGGACCGAAATCGCCGTGATCGCCCACGCTATTGGACCCACCCGCTTAGCCGCTTTGCTGAACGTCCAAGCTGGTACCACTTTGCCTGCGGCCTGCGAGGCGCTGAGGTTGGATCTCCGAGTTGTGTAAAGGCCCGCTCCTAACGCGAGAAGCGCGATGTATTGGAGCCTGGGCGAACTCGACCTTGAGAAGAGGATGACGCCGCTTGTCGCAAAGAAGAGCAATGCGAGCACTCGCTGAAGATAAAAGCGACGGCGATCTTTCTTGGCAAGTGTGCTGATGCGCAGGGTCTTCCCTCGCGCCCGCAGTACCTCGATGTTCGCGCGATATAGGAGCCAAGTCGCAGCGCCAACCGGCACCATGGCGAGAAGCCTCACCTGAGGCGAGGTCGGCCAAGAGAAGAGCGCGGCGGCGCCCAACAGTCCTAGAACCAGAGCCAGAGCTCGCTGAATGTGGAACCGATTGCGCAATTCCTTTGGAATAGTCACTGACACACCTCGGACGCCTCTTGGCTAATAGTTACAGCTTGGGACACAAGATAGGCGAGCGACTCACTGCCGGCGTGGCCAAACCCAAGCTTCTCGGCTCCGACCGTGGTGAGCGCTTCGGTGATTTTGCCGGTTCCGAACTTGCGCAACGCGGCGGT
Organism: Thermoanaerobaculia bacterium; assembly: GCA_963712855.1. Lineage (GTDB taxonomy): Bacteria > Acidobacteriota > Thermoanaerobaculia > Multivoradales > JAGPDF01 > JACTMI01. Next base: position 1,481,508 of record CAVQJN010000001.1, on the reverse strand, counting down.
ATTTCCGGCGGCGAAGGAATTGAACGTTGAGGCTAGAAGGTCGGCAGCGGACGACGCTCCGAAGAGGGCTCCTGAGAACTCACCTGCAATCACAGTGAGACCGGTATCGAGGAAGTCGGTAGGGATCTCGGCTACACCCAGGATCGCCGCGGCTGCGCCAGATCCCCAGGCGACCGCCCCAAGAGTTCGCCTTTGCTGTTCGAAGGCTTGCCCAACCTGCGCGGCCTGCCGCTGCAATTCCGTGCAGTCCGGCTTCCTGGCGCCGTCTCCTGTGTTCGGCCCTTCAGGAAGACCTGGATGTTTCAAGTGTTCAGAAAGGGCCCGGTCAACCCAGTAGTTAGGCTCGTCGAGCCTGTTTGGAAGGAACGGATTGTCGTTTCCGTTGACGAACCCGATACCGTCAAAGCTCGGAAGGCCAATGGCATGATCCAGAGTAGTGATTGATTCGCCGCCGCCAGGACAGGGCGGTAGTCCACTATCGCCGCAGGCGTAGTCAACGTGAACCATCCCGGTAGGATCCGCATATGGAATCGGGTCGCCCAGAACATAGGCGTAGCGATTCGAGGCCTGCGGTACCAACGGGTCGCCCGGCATCGGATCGATCGAAAAGAACCTCCCCGTCAACGGATTCGCGAACCTCGCGTGCATGTAGTCTAAGTCGTCCGCCGTGGAGCTTGGGTCATACGGGTCCCGCTCATGCCCGGTGAATTTCTTGTCGAAATCGTCCTGGGTGGCGTCGCTCGCTTCGGTACCGTACGGCCAGTAGGTGTGGAAGCCGGTGCGGTTGCCGAGCCAGTCGGTGACCAGGCGCGGGGTGCCGAGATGATCGAGGGTGAAGTGGTCGACCACTTCGCCGTCGTTGCCGTCGCTCGTCACCGCGGCGAGCATGGCGCCGCCGCGGTAGATCCAGTCGCGGGACCAGGTCGGGCTGCCGCCCTGGGGTTGCACCCATTCCCTTAGCACCTGGCCGCCGAGATCCCGCATCGTCCACTTCCGGTTGCCCGAGCCACCGCTCGAGATCTGGAGCACCCGCTCGCCGCCGATGTCGTAGGCGAAGATCCAGTCCTCGTTGCCGTTGCGCATCCGGGCCATCCGGTTGAGAGCGTCGTAGTCATAGCTCGCTGCGTTCCAGCTTGTCAGATTGCCCTGGGAATCATAGGTGCCCGAGTCGAGATGGTTCGACGTTGGGTCGGTCGGAGTGTTGGTGACGATTGCGCTCCCGTTACCCGTCTGCGTCGTGCGCTGCTGGATGTTGCCGAACGCGTCGTAGACGTAGGACTCATCCCCCTGGACCTGGGCACCTTGAGCGCAAGGCGTGTTGGGCACCCGGGTCTCCCAGTTGCAGGCGTCGCCGGCGTCGAAGCCATCCGCGAAGCTGGTCGAAGAGGGGTTGGTCTCCGGGACCCAGAGACCGGCCTCGACGGCACCTCTCGACGATTCGCTACCGGAGTCGACGGCCCCAACAGGAGGCGTTGCGGCTGCGACTGAGGGAGCTCGCCGCGGCTCGTGTCCAGGCCGGCTACCGGCAGTTGCACGTCTACCTGACTCGGGAAGGCTGGCGGGTCAACCACAAGCGGGTGTATCGGCTGTACCGAGACGAGGGCTTGTCGCTGCGGCGGCGCAAGCCACGGCGGAGACGCAGCGCAGCTCGCCGGATCGGTCGGCCGCTTCCGGTTCGTGCGAACGAGCTCTGGGCCATTGACTTCATGCACGACACCCTGGCCGATGGGGCGACGCTTCGCGTGCTGACGGCGATCGACGTCCACACGCGAGAATGTGTTGCGCTCGTAGCCGGGAGATCCTTCTCCGGAGCTGCAGTGGCTTCGATCCTGCGAACCGCAGGTCGCGAGCGAGGTCATCTTCCCCAGCGAATCCAGGTCGACAACGGAACGGAGTTCACTTCGAGGTCGCTCGACGCCTGGGCCTACTGGAATCGGGTCGAGCTCGATTTTCTAGACCCGGTCGGCCGGGCGATAATGCCTTCATCGAGGCCTTCAACAGCATCGTGAGACGAGAGTGCCTATCGCAACACTGGTTTCGAGATCTCGAGGAAGCCAAGAGGATCCTTCGAGCGTGGAGGAAGGACTACAACGAGGTCAGGCCCCATGGGAGTTTGGGCCGCGAAGTACCGGCCCTGTACAGGGCCGGTACTTCAGACCAGACGAGCCGGAGCGAGGCCCCAAACTCGCAGAGAACCTGAACCAGAAATGGGGTCAAGAGCCGGCTGGTGCGCCTCCCGAACGAGGCGACACCACAGACGAGAAGATCCAAGCTGCGACCCACCGAAGCTCGAAAGATCCACCCGCCGCCGAACGATCACGCTCGGCCAAGAAGACCACTACCCCTTGACCGGGACGCCTTCAATGAGTGGCACGCTTTCAGGACACTCTCCCAGCCTTCCTTCACCGCTACAATTTCCACCGGCCGCACGCCGCTCTCGCCAGAAGACCGCTCTGCTCGCGGGTCAGCAACCTCTTGGGCACTAACATCTAGAAAAGCTGTAGCGCAGTGCCGAATGCCCACAGCGCCGCCGCAACACTCAGAAGCAAAGCAACCCACGAGCTGAGAAAGAACAGTCCGAGCCGCTTCGAATCAACGCGGCATCTGTTGCGTAGATAGGCAATCTCCAAGACCGGCACGATCATACTTAGGTGGAAGAGCCATCTCTCGTGACGGACTTGACCTCTCAGCGTGGAGAAGATCTTCAGCCTCAGCCCCATATAGACCATGAGAACAACGCCTGAGACAAGGCCCAGAGCTATATTCATTAGGTCGCCCTTAGTGGACGCAATCGCTCACGGGTCCTAGACCGCCTCTCGGAACCCAGTCTTGTGTCGTGTGGTAGAGGCCCGGCAAGCTCGCGCCGGCCTCGATGTCTAATCCAGCCCAACCGCCTGACGAGAAGACTCCGACGCTGAGGAAACCGATGCTAAGTACGTAGGAATCCGAGACGCCGGAGAAGCTACCGGAGCCAATCGCATAAGTCATCCCGCCGCTCAAACCAGGAGAGAAGCCTAGCGAAGGTGAGTTCGCTGGTGTGGCGTATGAGTATGCTTCAGCGCCGTTTGGCAAGAATTGCATACTCAAACCGGCGGTCCCGCCGCCGTTTCCGGAAGTCCAGGGATTGATGGAGGAAGCCTCGGGAAGAATGACGCCAACCGCCACCCCCGCGCAGCCCGTCTGCGGTTCTAGCTCCCTCGAGAGTTCATCGAGCGCCTTTAGCAGGTCGCTCCAGTCGCCCGGCCAAGGATTCCTTGGAGCGCTTGGCGGGGTCGGCGTCGGCGTAGTGGGCGGTGTAGTTGGTGGCACGTCTTTCTTGTGCTTCTTGACATCTAAGCCGTCTGGTGGAAACTTTCGACCCGTGACGTTTGGATTGTCGTTTCCTTGGACCGCTCCACCGGGCTTTCCGGGATCCGAGCCTATGACCGTGATGGAGCCACCGTCAAAAGGCGTAGGGATATCGGGAGTCGGGGTGCAGCCATAATCAACCCCCCCGACCTGCATGCATACTTGGCCCTGCCCAGTCGGATCGACGAGCTTCATTGGATTACCGAGTACATAGCTGTAGCGATTGAGCGACTGAGGGAACGCAGCTTCGCCCGGCCTCGGATCTAGCGACATGAACCTGGCAGTCAGCGGATTCGCGAACCTCGCGTGCATGTAGTCCATGTCGTCGGCAGTTGAGCTGGGGTCGTACGGGTCCCGCTCGTGTCCGGTGAATTTCTTATCGAAGTCGTCTTGCGTGGCGTCGCTCGCTTCGGTGCCGTAGGGCCAGTAGGTGTGGAAGCCGGTGCGGTTGCCGAGCCAGTCGGTGACCAGGCGCGGGGTGCCCAAGTGGTCGAGGGTGAAGTGGTCGACCACCTCGCCGTTGTTGCCGTCGCTCGTGACCGCGGCGAGCATGGCGCCGCCGCGGTAGATCCAGTCGCGCGACCAGGTCGGTACAGGTCCACGCCTTCGCCTTTCTGTCCAATCACTTCCACCTGCTGCTCACCGTCGCCGACGCGCGGCGCCTCGCCGCCTTCATGGGCTATCTCAACTCGAACCTGGCTCGCGAGGCGGGCTGACTCCTATTCGCCTGGCACCCTTTCGAGATCAAGAAGGGGCCCGCTCCGCTGATCCACGCCTACTCGCGGCAGGTTCGGAGGCAGGTCCGCGACGCCTACGCGACCTTCCTGGCGGCTTTCCGCCGTGCCTCCGAGCGATTCCGCGCGGGTCAGCTCGACGTGGGATTTCCCCAAGGGTGCTTCCCGCCGGCCTTGCCGTTTCGCGGGGTTCGACCCGCGACGTAGCCAGAGAGAGACTCGCTCGCCTACAAAGGTCTGGAGCCAGCAGCAAGGCGGGTCGCGGCCCAGGAAGGGCGCGGGTGTGGTCTTTCGAGGTAGAGCTTCGAGACCGTCAGGAGTCTCTCGGCGCCTTGGCCGTACCTAGAGATCGATGTGCCTCGTTGCGCGAGAGGGACGAGATCAACGTGGGTCCCCCAAAAGGGAAGATTCGTCCATACCCAAAGGGCTTGGCTAGCTATTCGCCTGGCACCCTTTCAGCAGCACCCTTTTCATCAATGAGTGGCACTCTTTCAGCCTGCTATCTTGGGTCATCCGGAAAGAAGAAGACCTGAAAACCTCCGAAGATGCAGAACATCATGAATGCCCCTTCAAGTGCGTAGCCGAAGCGCCCAGTAATGATCTCTACGAGCATGAACGTCGCACCCGAAGCGACAACGGCTACTCTGAACCAAATTTGGTTGCTTCGCCTCATGAACAGAGGCATGGGCGTGCTCCTCCTCCATAGAAGCCGAAGGTCAGTAATGGTTTGCAGATGGTGCCCGGCACACGCCCTCTAGGCAGACAACAGGCACCCTTTCGCTCAAAGGGTTCGGCTAGCTATCCGCCTGGCACCCTTTCTCTTGGGTTCTAGCTATTCGCCTGGCACCCTTTTGCACCCTTTCGACCCGACCCGACCCGTCACAGGTGATCACTACCCCTTGACCCGGACGCCCTCAATAGGTGGCACCCTCTTGGCTGCTTTCGCCTAGCTATCTGCCTGGCACACTGGCGGAAGCGGAGTCTTGTCTGTGCACGAGGGCCACCACCAGATTAGCCAAGAGGCCTAGTAGCGTCAGACCTCCGACTAGAATACCGGAGAATCCGACCCAGTAGCTGTCCAGAAGGTCCCCAACCTCTATCAAGCCAGAGCAGAACTGCCACACACACGCCGCAGCAAGCCACTTGGAGAGAAGCTTCCATCCATTTGCCTGGCCGTAGGCAACGATCGGGACAAGAGCAAGGGGCCCCAGGAAGAGAAATCGAATACCCATTACAAGATGAGGACTCGAAAGCACGACACCCGAATGCACACTCGCCCGAGCGGGCTCGACCAGAATCCAAGCGGAAATTACCGCGGCCAGCGACAGCTCTGCGGCAATGAAATCGGCTCGCCCTTCCGCGTTGGGCAGGAATCGCCAGGCAGCTGCAATCAAGCAAGCGGTGGTCGCAGGAAGGACCACCGCCGGCGTTGCGGCGCCTGTAGAAACCCACGGAAGGATCGCTAGCGCTAGGGCAGCGGCCCAGAAACCCAAGTTCACGGCTTCGAGACCGATACGGAGACTTCGGCTCTGTACCCCGCTCAGTGCGATTGCGCTGAGCGAGTAGATGACGACGGTTGCCCCGACTAGCTCTATGGCGGAGTACGCCATCGAATATGAGAGAGGAAGGGCCGCGGCGCCCTCTAATAGTAAGAGCCCTACTCGGATCTTCCCACTGGTAGCGAGACGTTCGTAGCTGCTCATATTGGGCCTTCGGCTAGTGCCTTTCCGTCCCGAACCACCAGGTGACTACTATTCGCCTGGTACCCTTTCCGGTCAAGTCCAACTAGCTTCAACATCCCGGCTTCTCTGAGGAACTTTCGACGAGAGGATTCACCGTTAACACAAAGCAGGCTCCCCTTGGTCGGCGCGTGCACGCCAGCTTGAGAATCGGGTGTCTCCTGGCCATCCTTGTTGCTGCCGTCGGTACTTGGTACCTCTATAGGTACATATCGGCCATCGCGACACCCTGGCGCCTGCTCGCCACGGCACTTGCCACTTCGTTCTGGATATTCATTGGGTTCGATGTGTCGATGATTGCAGAGAGCTACCAGCGTTACCGTAGGCGATACCAAGAGGAAATGGATCAGGTTCACATGAGAGGAGCTGCGCTGTTCAAGAGCGAGGCTAACGAGCCTAACCACAAGTACAACAATAAAGAGTAGATAGTAGCGATCTAGACCGCACGCGCCCTTCGACGCAATAGGCTGACCTAACCAGGAACTCGGCTGGTTTTCATGGGAGCCCGAGTGCGCCCTTTCCCGAAAATCGGTCCAGCTAGAGTGTTAGTCCTCGCCGACTAGGCTCTTCTCCCCGAATCTGATCCACTAGCTCTGCGACTTTCGAGCTTCGACTCGGCTCGGGTTCGTCGAGGTTCCAGCCCGATATCGGGCTGGAACCTCGCGGCCCAAACCCCCGTGGGGTCGGACCTCGTTGTACTCCTTCCGCCACGCGTCGAGGATCCTGCGCGCGTCCTCGATGCTTGAAAACCAATGCTGTGAGAGACACTCTCGCCGGACGATGCTGTTGAAGGCCTCGATGTGGGCATTGTCTCCCGGCTTGCCCGGGCGGGAGAAGTCCAGCTCGAGCCGATTCCAGTAGGCCCAGGCGTCAAGGGACTTCGAAGTGAATTCCGTTCCGTTGTCGACTTTGATCCTTGCTGGCAGCTTGCCGCGCTCGACGCTGGCTGCGTGCATGATCTCGGCGACATCTGCTCCCGAGAAGGCTGGCGCGGGCACCAACGCCAGGCACTCCCATGTGAAGACATCGATTGCTGTGAGCACCCGCAGCGCGCGGCCGCCAGCCAGCGTGTCGTGCATGAAGTCCATCGCCCAGAGCTCGTTCGGCGCTACAGGCCTAGGTCGTCCCTCTCTGCGAGCGGCGCTACGCCGTCGACGCGGCTTCTTCCGACGCAGCGACAGCCCCTCTTCTCTGTAGAGGCGCAGGACTCGTTTGTGATTCACTGCCCAGCCTTCCCGCCGAAGGTACACGTGCAGCTGCTGGTAGCCGGCGTGCACCCGCGCTGCAGCGAGTTCGCGCAGGCGCTGTCGCAGTGGCTCCTGGCTGGGCTTGCGGCTCTTGTAGCGCAGGGTGCTACGGCAGACTCCGAACACGGAACAAGACCTCCGCTCGGGAACCTGGTACGCCGAAATGCCCCACGCAGCCAGTTCCCGGCGCTGCGCAGGGGTCACCATTTTTTTCGCAGGGCTTCCTGCAGCATCGTCTTGTCCAGCGTCAGGTCAGCGACCAGCCCCTTCAGTCGCCGATTCTCGTCGCGCAGCTGCCGCAGCTCGCGCAGCTCCGGAACGCCTAGTCCTCCGTACAGCTTCTTCCAGCGGAAGAACGTCGCACTGCTGACTCCCAGCTTGCGGCAGATCTCCTCGACCGTCGTCCCCGCTTCGGCCTGCCGAAGCGCCATCGCGATCTGCTCCTCCGTGAATCGGCTCTTCCTCATCTGCCCGTCCTCCTGGCTCGCTCCGGAGCCCAGTGAACGAGCCGAAATCTACCTCGATTGTGAGAGTCCTACTGGACCAAGATTCGGGGAGAAGAGCCACTACTATTCGCCTGGTACCTTTCGCTTGGGCGTGGTCACTTCTTGGTCACAGCCGCCCGAGCAAGATCTGGGGCCACTCCAACCGACACCCACTAGGTCCAACGTTGTAATCGAGTAAGCGTGGTGCAGCCAGAAGGATTCGAACCCTCAACCCTCGGATCCGAAGTCCGATGCTCTATCCAGTTGAGCTATGGCTGCTACTGGGCGTCCGGCGGGGAGATGAAAAGTGGTGCAGCCAGGAGGAGTCGAACCCCCAACCTACAGATCCGTAGTCTGTCGCTCTATCCAGTTGAGCTATGGCTGCACGGTCCTGCCGCGGCCGGGAAGTCTAGCGGATGGCGTCTCCGGCCTTCAACCCGGCGCCGTTGCGGGGCTTTCCGGGGGCTACTCGATCAGGCCGTCGAGCGGCGAGCTGGCGTTGGCGTAGAGGCGGCGCGGGATGCGGCCGGCCCGCCGTGCCAGCCAGCCGGCCTCGACCGCGAGGCGCATGGCGCGCGCCATCCGCACCGGATCGTCGGCCAGGGCCACGGCGGTGTTCATGAGCACGCCGTCCGCGCCCAGCTCCATCGCCAGCGCGGCGTCCGAGGCGGTGCCCACCCCGGCGTCGACGATCACCGGCACCTGGGCCTGCTCGAGCAGGATCCGCAGATTGGCGCGATTGCGGATCCCCATCCCGGAGCCGATCGGCGCCGCGAGCGGCATCACCACCGGGCAGCCGAGATCCTCGAGCCGCTTGGCGACGATCGGATCGTCATTGGTGTAGGGGAGAACGACGAAGTCCTCGGCCAGCAGCACCTTCGCCGCCTCGAGGGTCGCCTGGGTATCCGGGAAGAGCGTCTTGGGATCGCCGATCACTTCGAGCTTCACCCAGTTCCAGCCGCCCAGCTCGCGCGCCAGACGCGCCGTGCGGATCGCCTCCTCGGCCGTGAAGCAGCCGGCGGTGTTGGGCAGCAGCAGGTAGCGGTCGGGGTCGATCTGGTCGATCAGCGATCCCTTCCCCAGCTCGTCGAGGTTGACGCGGCGCAGCGCCACCGTGACCACCTCGGTCCCCGAAGCCTCGAGCGCCGCGACCATGGTGGCGGCGTCCTTGTACTTGCCCGTCCCGAGAACGAGACGGGAGTGGAAGGTGCGGCCGGCGATGACCAGCGGGTCGACGACCGGCGGAGATGCGGTTTCGGGGGCGGAGGCGCTCATCGATTCGATTGTAGCCGAGGGCTCAGGTCCCGGCCCTCACCAGCTCGCCTTGTGGCCGGTTGGCCGCGTCGACGAAGACGACGCGCGGCCGGTGGCGCCGCGCCTCTTCCTCCTCGAACTCGGCGTAGGTGACCAGGATCACCAGGTCGCCGCGCGAGACGAGATGCGCCGCCGCGCCGTTCAGGCAGACCTCGCCGCGGCCCGGAGCCCCCGGGATCGCGTAGGTGGTCAGCCGGTTGCCGTTGGTGATGTCCAGCACGTCGACACGCTCGTTCTCCAGGATGTCCGCCGCCGCCATGAGCTCGGGATCGAGGGTCACCGAGCCGACGTAGTGGAGATTGGCGTCGGTGACGGTGGCGCGGTGGATCTTGGACTTCATCAGCGTGCGGCGCACGGTTCAGTCTCCTTGCCGGTCCACGCGAACGTGGAGGTTGTCGAGCAGCCGCGTCGTGCCGACCCGGGCGCCGACGGGAACGACCACGTCGCCGGCCAGCCAGTCGAGCGGTTCGAAGCTCTCCGCCGCGACCACGGCGGCGTACTGCAATTCGACGAGCGGCTCGGCGGCCACCGTCGCGCGGATTCCCTCGACGATCGCCGCGCACGAGCGCTCGCCGGCGGCGATCGCCTGCCGCGCCCCGTCGAGGGCCCGAGAGAGTACGGTCGCGGCACGGCGTTCGGCCGGGTCGAGGTAGACGTTGCGCGACGACATGGCCAGCCCGTCGGGCTCGCGCACGATCGGCCCGGGGACGATCTCGACATCGAGGTGGAGGTCGCGCACCAAGGCCCGCACCACCGCGAGCTGCTGGGCATCCTTCTCGCCGAAGACCGCCGCGTCGGGCCTCACCAGACCGAGAAGGCCCGCCACCACGGTGGCCACGCCCTCGAAATGCCCCGGACGGAACTCTCCCTCGAAGCCGCGCGACGGGCCCTCGACGCGCACCCGGGTCGAGGATCCGGGCGGATAGAGGGTCTCGACCGCGGGCAGGAAGAGCAGGTCGCAGCCCGCTTCGGCGAGCTGGGCCGCATCGCGCTCGGGCGTCCGCGGGTAGCTCTTGAAATCCTCACCCGGTCCGAACTGGGTCGGGTTGACGAAGATCGAGACCACCACCCGCGACGCGTGCCGCCGCGCCAGCTCCACCAACGAGAGGTGGCCGGCGTGCAGAGCGCCCATGGTGGGCACGAAGCCGATGCGCTCTCCCGCGGCGCGCCACTTGGCGACCGCGTGGCGCAGCTCCCGCTCGGTCGTCGCCTCGATCATGCCCGGTAGAGGCGCTCGATCGACTGCGGCTTGGCGACGGTCGGATCCTCGAAGGCTTCCTCCGCGGAGGGAAACGCGCCGCTCCGCACGTCGCGCCCGAAAGCGGCCACGGCCTCGCGGCTGGCGAGACCGAGCTCCGCGTAGCGGCGCACGAAGCGTGGCGCGATGCGCTCCTCGATCCCCAGCAGGTCGTGCCAGACCAGAACCTGACCGTCGCAATGGGGACCCGCGCCGATTCCGATGGTCGGGATCGCGACCCGTTCGGTGACCTCGCGCGCCAGCTCGGTCGGGATGCACTCGAGAACGAGCGCGAATGCGCCCGCCTCCTCGACCGCGGTGGCCGCGTCGAGCAGCGCCGCGCGCGCTTCCTCGCCCCGCCCCTGGACCTTGAAACCGCCGAACCGGTGGACCGACTGCGGGGTCAGACCGAGGTGGGCCATGACCGGGATCTCGGCGTCGACCAGCGCGCGGATGACGTCGGTGCGCGCGCCTTCGATCTTGACCGCCTGGGCGCCCGCCTCCTTGACGAAGCGCAGCGCGTTGGCGACCGCCTGCCCGGGCCCCAGATGGAAGGAGCCGAACGGCATGTCGGCGACCAGCAGGGCGCGCGCGACGCCGCGCCGGGTGGCGCGCACGTGGTGGAGCATCTCGTCCATCGTGACGCTCAGGGTGTCGTCGTAGCCGAGCACCACCATGGCCAGCGAGTCGCCGACCAGGACGACGTCGACCCCCGCGGCATCCGCGATCCGGCCACCCGGGTAGTCGTAAGCCGTCACCACGACGAGGCGTTCGCCGCGCTCACCGGCCGCGCGGACGTGGGGAACTGTGACTTTCTTCGGAGTGGAGCTGGAGCTCTGTGGCATGGGCGCCTCCATCAACGGAAAACCCTTCCGCTACGGTACGACGGAAGGGTTTCGCGGCGCCCCAGGGTCGGGTTCGGCCATCCTCTCCTCGGGTGTGCGTCCCGCGATCCAGTGTTTCGGATCGCTCGGGATCGCGCCCCGGCGCAGGCCGCCCTCGTAGGCGAGCTTCTCTTCCCGTCTCGGTCCCACCCTGGTGGCGGGATCCCAGCGGTGACGAAATTCTACCAGAGGGATTGCAGACGGCTACAATCCGGAACCGACGTTCATCGATCCGGGGGGAAACCCTCTCGAAGAGGGCCTGAGCAGCACTTCATGATCGGCACTCGCATCGGCCACTATCGAATTCTCGACCGCCTCGGCTCGGGCGGCATGGGTGTCGTCTGGCTGGCCCAGGACGAGAACCTCGGCCGCAGGGTCGCCTTGAAGATGTTGCGCGACGACCTGGCGAATTCACCCGAGAAGCGCGCTCGCTTCGAGCGCGAGGCGCGCTCGGTGGCGGCGCTCAACCATCCCAACATCGTCACTCTCTACGCGGTCGGCGAGGACAAGAGCCACCGCTTCATCACCATGGAGTACGTCGAGGGAACGACCCTCGACGAGGCGATTCCACTGGGCGGGCTCTCGCCGACCGAGGTGCTGCGCATCGGCGCCGACATCGCCGACGCGCTCGGCGAGGCGCACGCGCACGGCATCGTGCACCGCGACTTGAAGCCGGGCAACGTCCTGGTGGCCAAGGATGGGCGGGTCAAGGTGGTGGACTTCGGCCTCGCCCGGGCGCTCGACGGGGAGCTCGAACTCTTCGATTCCCACACCGGCCAGACCTCGCTCACCCAGGACGGACTCGCGGTCGGCACCCTTCACTACATGTCGCCCGAACAGCTCCAGTTGCGCAAGATCGACCATCGCTCCGACCTCTTCTCGCTCGGCGTGGTGCTCTTCGAGATGGCGACCGGGGAGCTCCCCTTCCCGGGCGAGAGCGCCGCGGTGGTGATCTCCGCCATGCTGCGCGACCATCCGCGCCGCATCGACGAGCGGAGCGGCAAGCTCCCTCCACAGATCGCCGATCTGGTCGACCGTTTGCTCTCCAAGGAGCCCGCCGATCGCCCCGGCTCCGCCCTCGAGGTCCGCGACGCCCTCGACGGCGCGCTCCGCCTGCTGCAGTCCGAGACCGCTGCACTGCCCGGCTCGCGCACGACGGGCGTGACCCGGCGGCGGCGCCCGCACGCGCCGGCTCGACGAAGAGGCTGGACGATCGCCGCCGCAGGCGGGGTGCTGGCGGCGTTGGTCGGCGGCTGGGCGCTCGTCCACTCGCGAGCCACGACCCACGCCGCGCCACTCGCGGCCGCGGTCCCGCAGCTTCCGGCACTCGCGGTCCTGCCGCTCAGCAACTACTCGTCGGAGCCGGAGTGGGTGGTGGACGGCATGACTGATTCGATCATCGGTGCCCTGGCTCGCGTCGACACGCTCCGGGTCATCTCGCGGCAGTCGGCGATGCACTACAAGAACTCGAACGAACGCCTTCCCGAGATCGCCAAGGAGCTCGGTGTCAACTACGTCCTCGAAGGCTCGTTGCGCCGCGATGGAGAAGAACTCCGCGTGCAGGCCCAACTCTTCCGCCCCGATCCTGAACAGCAGATCTGGAGCGGTTCGTTCACCCGCGCGAGCAAGGACGTTCTCGCACTCCACGCCGACGTCGCCCGCGCTGTCGCGACCGCCCTGCACATCGGGCTCTCGGCCTCGACGAACCAGACTCTGGGCGCCACGAGACCCGTCGACCCGGAGGCCTACGATCTCTACCTGCAGGGCCGGCGACTCCTTGAACAGGAGCGCCCCGAACCGATTCGCCAGGCCCGGGCTCTATTCGAGAAGGCTCTCGTGATCGATCCGAGCTTCGCTCCGGCTCATGCTGGCCTCGCCGGGGCCTATGGTGGCCTGGCTTACCTTTTCGAGGATCCAGGCACCAACGCAAGGCGTGAGGAACAGGAAGCACGCCGCGCGATCCAGCTCGATCCGAAGCTCTCCTACCCTCATGCACTGTTGGCGGAGAGCTTGCGCTATTTCCACTGGGATTGGGCCGCGTCCGAAGCCGCCTACAAACGGGCGCTCGCGCTCGACCCGAACTTTTCCATCGCTCACCGCGGCTACTGGGGACTGCTGGCGAGCCAGGGGAGGCTCGACGAAGCTCGGCAGCAGCTGGAAGAAGCGTTGAAGCTCGACCCCCTCTCCGCCTCGTGCTACGCCGACCTCGGCTTCCAGCACCTTTTCGAAGGCTCGCTCGTCGAAGCGGAGCAATCGTTCAAGGAGGCGCTCTCCTTCGACGAGAACCTGCCCTTCGCCCAAGGCGGCCTGTGGGTTCTCTATGACATGGAGAACAGGGACGCCGAGCGTTCGCGCGCCTTGCGCGGCTGGCTGGTCGGTAACAGCGAGTCCGACCTGCTGGCCCTCTACGACTCGCTTCCGACCCACATGGACTATCCAGCGAAGGCCCGAGCCCTTGGCCTGCGCGCGGAAGAGCTCTCGAGAACGAAACGCGTCTCGATCGGTCTGGGGGCGGCACTGCTCGCTTCCGCGGGGGAGCTCGACCGCGCTGCCGCATGGCTCGAGCGGGCTTATCGCGAACGGGACCCCGAGTTGGTCTGGCTGGCGGAAGACCCCTCTTGGCGAGCCCTCTACGATCGCGCGGACTTCAAGACCCTCCTCCGCGAGATGAATCTGCCGTCACCCGGCTCGGGCGGCCGGCAGCACCGCGGCAAGTAGAAGCTCGCTACTTCTTGAATTTCGTCTTGATGATGTTGGCCACCGGCATCCGGGTCTTCGTCTTGATGTTCGCCAGGCCCGCTCGCACGATGTTCGCTTTCGGGCTCTCCTGGCCGAGGTACGCACGGATCGCTTTTTCGTCGCCCGAGGCGAGTAGCGCACGCTCGTGCGCCGAGAGTTTCGCGGCCTTCATGAGTTTCTCGGCCCGTTTCTCGTCGTGGATCCTGTCCAACAGCTTCGGATCGCCATAGAGTCGGACCAGCAACCGAACCACATCTCTCTTCGCCATATCCTCTCCTCCTGTTGCCATGAGTCTACACAGCAGAGATTCCGCGAAGGTCGCCCATCGGAAAGGGTCCCTGATCGTCCTCGGAACCGGGATCGCCGGCCCGGCTCACATCACCCGGGAGGCGTTGGCTGAGATCCGCGCCGCCGACAAGGTCTTCTCGCTCTTCGCCGATCCGCTCACCCGCGATTGGCTACGCACCCTCCGCCCACGCGCGGAAGACCTGGGAGACACCTACGCGGAGGGCAAGTCGCGCGATCTCAGTTACGAGGAGATGATCGAGCGTATTCTCTCCGCGGTCCGTCGGGGCCGCAGAGTCGCCGCCGTGTTCTACGGCCATCCCGGCGTCTTCGCCTATCCACCGCACGAATCCGTGCGCCGGGCGCGCTCGGAGGGCTTCGCGGCCCGCATGTTGCCGGGCATTTCAGCCGAGGACTGTTTGTTCGCGGATCTCGGAGTGGACCCCGCCGACACCGGATGCCAGAGCTACGAGGCCACCGATTTCCTCCTGCGCCGCCGCCGGGTCGATCCGACCGCGGCGCTGATTCTCTGGCAGATCGGATTGGTCGGCGTCGAGGACGTTCGAGACACCGACTTGTGGAGCTCCGAGGGGCTCGTGGTGCTCGCCGAGACGCTGCTCGAGATCTACCCCCGGGAACACTCCGTGACCGTCTACGAGGCCTCCACGCTCCCGGTCTGCCCGCCCAAGATCCGGACCGTTTCCCTGGGTGAGCTGACGGCCACTCCCGTCACGGCGATTTCGACGCTCTATGTGCCACCGCTGCCGGATCGCGCGACCGACATGGAGATGGCTCGGCGCCTCGGCCTGCTCGACTGACCGCGCTCAGCGCCGCTTGGCGGCGACGAAGTACTCGGTGCCGCGGACCGGACGGCGGAGCTGGTCGAGGAGCTCGTCGAAGTCGTCGGCGTTCTTGGGCAGGTCGAGGTTGCGGGTGTCGACGACCAGCAGAGGCGAGCGATTGTAGTAGTGGAAGTAGTGGTTGTAGGCGTCGATCAGCTCGGCCATGTAGTCCTGCGAGATCTCCCGCTCCATGCCGCGGCCGCGCCGCCGGATGCGCCCCAGGCAGGTGTCGACGTCGGCGGTGAGGTAGAGCACCAGGTCGGGCACCGGGACGCTCGGCTCGAGGGTCGCGTAGAGCTTGTCGTAGAGCGCCAGCTCGTCGTCGCCGAGCGTCAGGTAGGCGAAGATCCGATCCTTCTGAAACGTGTAGTCCGAGATCACCAGACGTTGGAAGAGCTCCTGCTGCACGATCTCCTGCTGCTGCTTGAACCGCGAGAGCAAGAAGTACATCTGGGTCTGGAACGCGGCCCCCGACTTGTCCTGGTAGAACTCGGGGAGGAACGGATTCTCGACGTCCTCGAGCACCTTCACCGCTTCGAGACGGCGGACCAGACGATCCACCAGGGTCGTCTTGCCGACCCCGATCGGGCCGTCCACCGCCAAGTATCGGAATGGGAGCTGCTCCGCCACGTGCGTCGGTCTCTCCAGAGGGCGCGGCGAGGCTAGCACAGGGATGACGGCTCTCCGGGGCTGCGCTCGAAGCGCCGCCGCAGGGGAGCGCTTGACGGCGCGCAGGCGCCGGCGTACTCTCCTATCGAATGACGATAGGTAAGCGAAAGCCAGCTTCCTCCGCCTCCCTGCTGCAAGGGACGCTCGATCTGCTGCTGCTGCAACTCGTCGCAGTGCGCCCCGACCACGGGCTGGGACTTTCGCGCCGGCTGGCACGCGCCACCGAGAGCGTCTTCGAGGTCGGTCCCGGCTCACTGTTTCCGGCCCTGCACCGGCTCGAGGAAAGGGGCTGGCTGGCGTCGCGCTGGGGCGAATCGGAGAACCACCGGCGTGCCCGCTTCTATGAGCTGACGCGCAGCGGACGCCGTCAGCTCGAGCGCGAACGCAACGCCTGGGAGCGGGTCGCCGGCGCCATCGGAGCGGCGTTGTCGCTCGCGGAGTCGTGATGCGATCGCGGCTCCGTTCGCTGCTGCGCAACCTGCTGCGTCGCGGCCGGGTCGAAGCCGAGCTCGAAGCCGAGCTCGAGGCGACGTTCGAGCTCCTGGTGGAGGAGAAGGCGGCGCAGGGCCTCGATCCCGAGAGCGCCCGCTGCGCCGCGCGCCAGGAGCTCGGATCGCTCGAGTCGGTACGTGAGCAGGTTCGCGAAGCCCGCACCGGCGCGACGCTCGAGACGCTCGCGCGTGACGTCGGCTACGCCGCCCGGCTGCTCCGTCGCCGACCCGGCTTTGCCTCGTTGATCGTGCTGACGCTGGCGCTCGGCGTCGGCGCCGCGACGTCGCTGTTCGCTCTCATCGACACGCTGGTCCTGCGACCCCTCCCGTTTCCCCAGGAGAGCCGGCTCGTCCGGGTGCGGTTGGAGCAGCGCACCGCGGACGGCGCCACGTCGCGAGTCAACGTGCCCGGACCGGTCTTCGACCTGTTGGCTCGCGAATTGCCGAGCTGGAGCGCCGCGGTGGCGCTCGATGCCGAGCAGGAGCTGCTGCTCGGCGCCGAGCCACCCCGCCGGATCAGCCGCGTGGCGGTGACCGACGGCTGGCAGGCGACGCTCGGCGTGGCTCCCAAGCTCGGGCGCTGGTTCACCGAACAGGAGCTCGGGCGCGGCGCCGACGCCGGGGTCGCCGTGGTCGCTTGGAGCCTGGCGCGCGACCTGTTCGGCGATCCGCGCGCGGCGCTCGGCGAGCCGCTGAGGCTCGAGAGCGGCACGCTCGAGATCGTCGGCGTCTTCCCGCCGCGATTCCGTTTCCCCTATACCGGCGAGGTCTGGACGCCGACGCTCCCCGCTCGTCCGGATTCGGCCGCGGTCTTCGCACGGCTGGCGCCCGGCGTCAGCCTGGCCGCGGCGCGGGCCCAGGCGGCGGCGCTCGGCAATCGGCTGCCCGAGATCTTCGGACGCCCCCCCGGTACCGATATCGGAGTCGACCTCGAGCCGGCGCGGCGAAGCCTCATGGAGGGCGAGGAGCGGATCTCCTGGGCACTCGCCGGCGTCGCCGTCGCCTTCTTGCTCATCGCTTCGCTCAACGCCGCGATGCTCTTCCTGGCGCGCGCCCTGACCCGGCGCGACGAGTTGGCGATGCGGGCGGCTCTCGGCGCGCCGCGAAGTCGCCTCGTCGGACAGCTGCTCGCCGAGTCGCTGCTGCTGTCGCTACTGGGCACGGTTCTGGGGGGCGGCCTGCTGGCGACGCTGGCGCCGGCGCTGGAGCCGATGATTCCGTCGAACTTCCAGGAGGAGTTCGGCCTGGCAAGCTTCGCGGTCGACGGCCGCCTGCTGCTGCTCGTGGTCGCCATCCTGTTGGCCTCGGCTCTAGTGTTCGGGCTCGTGCCGTCGCTGCGGGCGGCCCGGCGGGCCCCGGCGGCGCGACTCGCCCACGCCGGCCGCGGCAGGGACATCGCGACGGCGGGTCGGCTGGTGGCGAGCTTGATCGTGGCGCAGGTGGCGATCGCACTGGCCGTGCTCCTCGGTACCGCCGCGCTCGGCCGTCACCTCCGCCTCGAGGCCGACCGCCCCACCGGCCTGGCGCTGCGCGGCCTCGTCGCCATGCAGGCCGTGCCGCCGCGGGCACGTCTCGCCGATCCCGCGCGGCGCCGCGCCTTCGTCGAGGAGCTCGTGCAAGGGATCGAGAGCGCGCCGGGGATCGCGGCGGCAGCCGTCGCGACGTCGAATCCGCTCGGCGAGGCCACCTGGGTGACCCCGCTCACGGCGCTCGACAGTAACCGCAGCACACTCGCCAACTACCGCCTCGTGACGCCGGGGTGGTTCGCGACCACCGGCGTGGCGCAGCTCGCCGGTCGCCGCTTCGTGGCGGCTGATCGCGCCGACGGACGACCGGTGGCGATCGTCAGCTCCAGCCTCGCCCGGACGCTCTGGCCGGGAGCCGAGGCCGTCGGCCACCGCCTCCGTCTGATGCGTCCTGGTGCGTCGGAGCTGACCGTGATCGGCGTCGTCGACGACACGCTCGAGACGAGCGAAGAGCCCTCGACGCTCTACCTACCCTTCTCGCAGAATGCCGACTCGGCGGCCGCCGGTTGGATCGATCTCTTCGTGCGCTCGCCCGCTCCCGAGCGGAGCATTCTCGCCGTGCGGGCCGCGCTGCGTCCGATCGCGCCGGATACGGCGCTGATCGACGTCGCGGAGATGGAGGCCCTGCTCGACCGTCGCACCGGATCGGCGCGGCTGGCGGCGCGGGTGGCGACGCTGTTCAGCGGCCTGGCGCTAGGCATGGCCGCGCTCGGCCTGTTCGGGATCGCCTCGCTCGACCTGCGGCTCCGCCGCCGTGAGCTCGCGGTTCGCGTCGCTCTCGGCGCCCGGCCGTGCGACGCCGCCGCACGCGTCGTCGGACGGCCGGCGCGCCTGGTTCTCCTCGGTATCGCACTCGGCCTGCCGCTCGGCTTCGCTCTGGTGCACCTGCTCGCCGGCCTGCTGCCGCGGCTCGGCTGGTTCGACCTGCGCTCCCTGCTGCTCGCCGTGACGACGCTCGCCGCCAGCGCCGTGACGGCCGCGCTCTGGCCCGCGGCAAGGGCGTTGCGGGTCGACCCGGCGACGACGCTGCGCGACGAGTGAGACGCCCTCGACCGGCGATCAGCTAGGCGGCGCGGACGACCGGATTGTAGAGGGTGTCGCGCTCGACCGGTCGAAAGCCGGCAGCGCGGATGATCCGTTCGAGCTCGGGGATCGGCATCGCCTGCACCGTCTCGGCGCCGGCCATGTGGTAGATCGTCTCCCGCACCACCGTGCCGTCGAGATCGTCGGCGCCGAACGAGAGCGCCACCTGTGCCAGCTTCGGCGTCACCATCACCCAATAGGCCTTGATGTGCGGAATGTTGTCGAGCACCAGCCGCGCGGTCGCCATCTGCCGCAGGTCGTCGAGGCCCGTGGTGTGGTACTTGAGCCCCATGTAGTTGTTCTCGGGGTGGTAAGCGAGCGGGATGAAGGTGTTGAAGCCACCCGTCTCGTCCTGCAGCCGGCGCAGCTGCATCAGATGGTCGACCCGGTGCTCCGGCTTCTCGACGTGGCCGTAGAGCATCGTGCAGTTGGTCTTGAGCCCCATCTGATGGGCGATGCGATGCACCTCGATCCACTCGCCGGCGTCGAGCTTGCCGTCGCAGATGATCTCGCGGACGTCCGGATGAAAGATCTCGGCGCCGCCACCCGGCAGGCTGCCGAGACCCGCCGCGACGAGGCGCTCCAGCACCTCGCGGATCGAGAGCTTCTCGCGGCGCGCGAACCAGCCGATCTCGATCGCCGTGAAGGCCTTCAGGTGGGCGTTCGGAAAGCGCTCCTTCAAGCCGCGCAACATCTCCTCGTACCAGGCCATGTCGAGATCGGGGTGCAGCCCGCCGACGATGTGGAACTCGGTGACGTCGTTGCCCCCCTGGTCGGCGGCGTTCTTCCAGACCTCCTCGAGCGACATCTGCCAGGCGTGCGGCTCGTCCTTGAGGGCTGCGAACGAGCAGAACTTGCAGTTGTAGGTATAGACGCAGACGTTGGTCGGATTGATGTGCCGGTTGACGTTGTAGTACGCGACGTTGCCGTGCAGCTCGCGCCGCACCGCATCGGCCAGGCGGCCGAGGTGGAGGACGTGCGGGGTCTCGAGGCAGAGCATGGCGTCGGCGTCGTCGAGCCGCCCGCCCGCGCGCACTTTGGCGGCCAGATCGCGGAGCGGCTCGGGGAAGGATTCGGGAGCGAGGGAAGAGCGCATGAGCGACGAATTCTATCCCTTCAAGACATGCGGACTTCGCGGGTCGCGGCGGTGATCACGTAGCAGCGCTCGATGTTGCCCGCATGGTCGGCCGGCACCAGAAAGAATCCCGGACGATCCGAGCGGTAGCCCTGCGTGGTGCCGACCAGGGTTTCTCCGTCGACGAACTCCACGGTGATCTTGCGCCCGATGACGGGGCCGTCCGGCGCGAAGATATTGCTCTTCTGGTGCTTGGCGTCGCCCTCGAGATCCTTGACGAAGAAGATCGCCTTGAGGTCCCGGTGGCGGACCGCATGCATTCCAGCTTCCGACGCGATATGGAAGAGATCGCGGATCGGCGAGAAATCGACCGTGCTGCCTTTGACGACGCGACCGTCCCGGTAGCGCGCCACGACGCGATTGGCGGGCATCGCATCCTCCGCTGGCTGAGGAGCGCAG
Source organism: Thermoanaerobaculia bacterium (assembly GCA_963712855.1). Taxonomy (GTDB): domain Bacteria; phylum Acidobacteriota; class Thermoanaerobaculia; order Multivoradales; family JAGPDF01; genus JACTMI01. The sequence continues at coordinate 1,461,351 of CAVQJN010000001.1, read as the reverse complement.
GATAGCAATCCGTCCGCTCGCGGGCTCGCCGGCTCCTTTCCTCAGACTCGGTCCTGGGCGAGCTCGCCGATGATTCGGCGCGCCAGCCCGAGGCTCGACGGAGGCACCGCATGCGGGAAGCCGGGCAGGCGGGCCAGCTCGACCGCGGCGCCGCTCGCCCGGAAGAAGGCCGCGCTCTCCTCGACCCGCTCCCACGGCACGTGCGGATCGGGATCGCCGGCCGCGAGATGGACCGGCGTGCCGGCGAAGCCCGCCACCGGATCGAATCGCGCTCCGGGCGGTCCGATCCGGGCACCGACCGCGGCGACGAGGCCGCCCCAGCGACGCGAATGACGGGCCACGAACTCGCTCGCCAGGCAGGCGCCTTGCGAGAAGCCGAACCAGAGCACGTGATCCGCGGCGACTCCGGCCGCCGCGACCTCGTCCGCGACCGCCCGGAGCCGCGCCAATGCCGACGAGAGCCACGGCTCGTTGTCGGAGAACGGCGCCAGAAAGCTGCGCGGATACCAGGTGCCGTGCCGTGCCTGGGGGGCGAGGAAGGCGACGCCGTCCTCGGCGAACGCCTCGACGGCGAGACTCAGGATGCCCGCCGCGTCCGCTCCCCGGCCGTGTACCGCGACGACCACCGCGCGCGCGCCGGCGAGCGGCGCGCCGGCGGCAAGGGTCGGCTCCCCCTCGTGAAGCCTCACGCGAGCCCGGTGGCCGCCGGCTCGAGAACCGGCAAGTGATCTTCGATCGCGGCGCGATCGGGCTCGAGCCAGGGAGGCAGGACCAGTCTCTTCCCCAGCGTCTCCGGCGCCTCGTCGACCGCGAAGCCTGGACCCTCGGTGGCGAGCTCGAAGAGCACGCCGCCCGGCTCCTTGAAGTAGACCGAACGGAACCAGAAGCGGTCGATCACGGGCGTCGGATGGCATCCAGCGGCTTCGACCCGCTTTCGAACCGCGCCCTGGTGCTCCTCGTCCTCGACCCGCCAGGCGAGGTGGTGAACGGCGCCGGTGCCCCATCTGCCGCGGGGCTCCTGCTCCGGCACCGAGCGCAGGTCGAGCCACTGCCCCGACACCGCGAGATCGGTCCCCCAGCGCTCCCAACCGTGCTCGCTGCCGAGTGGCCGGAAGCCGAGCGCCCGCTCGAGAAACTCCGTCGTGGGCGCGAGCCGACGCTCGCGCAGGCGAGCCCCGTGCAGACCACGCACCTGGTGCTCTCCGGCCACCGGACCGCCGGTCCAGGCCTCGAACTCCCGCCGCTTCGTCTCCGGCGTCTCCACCAGCGCCAGCCGTAACCCATGGGGATCCACCAGAGGAAGCGTCCGCTCGCCGAAGCGCGTCTCGATCTCGCCGCGGCGGGCGCCATAACGCTCGAGCCGTTCCACCCAGAAGGCAAGGCTCCCGGACGGCACGGCGAGCGCCACTTCGTTCGCCAGGCCATGGCCCGGCCGCATCGGCGCCATCGCCTCCCAAGGAAAGAAGGTGAGGTCGGTTCCGGGATGTCCGGCGGCGTCTGCGTAGAAGAGGTGGTAGGTACCTGGATCGTCCTGGTTGACGCTCTTCTTGACCAGGCGCATGCCCAGGACGCCGGCGTAGAAATCGAGATTCTCCTGCGCCCGGCCGGAGATGGCGGTGACGTGGTGCAGACCGCGAATCGGTTGCATGGTGTGCTCCCCCGCGAGGGGCAACGTCCGAAGACGGCCCCGCATTCCTCGCCGCTCTCTCTCTCTCGTCCCGCCTTTCCCTTCGCGACGCGCCTCAGGTAGCCTAGAAGGCGGCCATACCGGTCGACATCCGAGGAGAGCGTCATGACCTTGACCACGACCCATCCGCTCGTGCTCGATCCCTCCGCGGCGCCCTTTCAGGGGCTTGGCCGAATGGCGTCGACGGTCGTCGGCTCCGAGATTCTGCGCATCGCGCGGGAGGTGCGCGCGCTCGCCGCCGAGGGCAAACCGGTGCTCAACCTGACGGTCGGCGACTTCTCGCCTCAGCAATTCCGCATTCCCGCCGAGCTCGAAGCCGCCATCGCGCGAGCGCTCGCCGCCGGGCAGACCAACTATCCACCCTCCGACGGCGTTCCGGCGCTGCGCGAGGCCGTGCGCGGCTTCTATGCGAGCCAGCTCGGCCTCGACTACCCGCTCGACGCGATCCTGGTGGCCGGTGGCGCGCGGCCCCTCATCTGGGCCGCCTACCAGACCATCGTCGACCCCGGCGACAGGGTGCTCTACCCGGTGCCGTCGTGGAACAACAATCACTATTGCCACCTGGTGTCCGCCAACGGCGTGGCGATCGAGACGCGGGCCGAGAACCGCTTCCTGCCGACCGCCGAGGATCTGGCGCCGCATCTCGACGGCGCCGTGCTGCTGGCGCTCAATAGCCCGCTCAATCCGGCGGGCGCGAGCTTCCAGCACGAGCAGCTCGCGGCGATCGCGCGCCTCGTGGTGGCGGAGAACCGGCGGCGGGGTCCGGAGGCGAAGCCGCTCTTCCTGCTCTATGACCAGATCTACTGGCTGCTCGCCGCCGACAGCGCGCCCCACGCGACGCCGGTCGAGCTGGTTCCCGAAGTCGCGCCCTACACGATCCTCGTCGACGGGATCAGCAAGGCCTTCGCGGCGACCGGCCTGCGGGTCGGCTGGTCGGCGGCGCCACCGTTCCTCACCCTGCGGATGCGCGACCTGCTCGGGCACGTCGGCGCGTGGGCGCCCAAGCCGGAGCAGCTCGCCACCGCCGAGATGTTCGCCGAGCCCACGACCGCGCTTCGTCTCGCCGGACAGGTCAAGGAGGCGATCAACCAGCGCCTCACGGCGCTCGACGAAGGGCTGACCGGGCTCGCCGCCGCGGGCCTCCCGGTCCGCCACCTGCCGCCCGCCGGCGCGCTCTATCTCTCGGTGCACATCGACCTGATCTCGCGTTTCGGCGACAACCGCTCGATCCGCAAGTACCTGCTCGAACAGGCCGGCTTCGCGATGGTGCCCTTCCACTCCTTCGGCACCGCGAACGACAACGGCTGGTTCCGGCTCTCGGTCGGTGCGATCGGCGTCGACGAGATCGCGCCCGCGATCGAGCGCGTCCGCGCGGCCCTCGAACGCGCGACCTAGCGAAACCGGACAGATCGGCCGAAGCGGCGCGCGGTTTCTCCAGAGAGGAGAGCGCACGTGAGCCTCTCTGCCCGAGGGGCTGGGAAGCGGCTACAGCTTCCGCTCAGATGGAGCTTCGAAGCCCCGACGAGGAAGCTGTAGACGCTTACCGGACCCACGGAATGCCAAGCACCCCGGGGTGGCGTCCGGCCCAGCGCGTCCAGCGCACCGAGCGCTACTTGCGCTTGGCGAAACCGGTGACCACGTGGGTCCCCGAGCGCTGATCCTTGGTGAGCTTGACGATCTGGTGCCGCTCCGCGTCCTGCAGCAACTCGGTGAAGGTCGAGTACCCGTAGTAGCCCTCGTTGAAGGAGGGCTTCTTGCGCTGCATGGTCTGCTTGATGAGCGACCCCCAGAGCACGTCCTTGTTCTCGCGCTGGAGAGCGAGCACCGAATCGATCAGCAGGCTGAACGCCTCGGCCTTCTTCTTGGTCAGGCCAGTCAGCTCGGGCCCCTTCTCGCGGTCGCGCCAGACGTCCTCGTAGTAGAGGAACTCGTCGCAGTTGTCGACGAGCAGATTCGAGCTCGAGTTCTTGACCCCGATCCCGATCACGTACTTGTTGTTCTCCTTCAGCTTGGAGACGAGCGGCGAGAAATCCGAGTCGCCCGACAGCAGGACGAAGGTGTCCAAGTGCTCTTTCGCGTAGCAGAGGTCCATCGCGTCGACGACCATCTTGATGTCGGCCGAGTTCTTGCCCGTATAGCGGCGCTGCGGGATGTCGATGAGCTCGATCGCCGACTCGTGGAAGGCGATCTTGAACTCGCTGTAGCGCTCCCAGTCGGCGTAAGCGCGCTTGACGATGATCTTGCCTTTCTCGAGCAGACGCTCGAGAACCAGCGTGATGTCGAAGCGCTTGACCTCGCTGTCGCGGACGCCGAGAGCGATGTTCTCGAGATCGCAGAACATGGCGATCTTGCGCTCCTCGGGCTCGCGCTGGTGGCGCGAGGCCGCGGCGGCAGGCAGGGATTCGAGGATCTCCCGCGCCAGGCTCTCGTAATCGTCTTCGTCGTCGTCGTCCTCGTCGTCGTCCTCGGCGGCGCGCTTGGGCGTGCCATCCTCACTCTTCGCCGCACCGCTCGCGCGACGGCGGCGCGGCCGGCGGCGGCGGCGGCGCTTCGGTGCCTCCTCGCTCTCGCCGTTCTCTCCGCTCTCGCCGTTCTCGCCCGGCTCCTCCGAGGCTTCCGCCGTCTCGGCGGTCTGGGGAGACTCCTCGGGCTCGGCGGCGACATCCTCGGGGCGGGCGGCCAACAGGTCGGCAATCGACGCCGGACCTTGGTCGTTTTCTTCCCGGGCGGTTTCGGCCTGGGGCGTGGTGTCCTCGGAGCTCTCGGGCTCGGCGCCGGGTGGGCGCAGCCACCAAGGGCTCACGGGCGCACCTCGCGTACCGGTTTCATTCTCATCGGATCCAACTCCTTCGGGGGGAAATCTTCGACTCTCAGCCTCGGGGCGCCGATCGGGCCCCGGAGCGGCGAGGTGCCATCGTACCAGACCGCCTGGCGCGGCGCACCCAACCGACCCCTAGGCCGGACCGCGTGGATGCGGGCCTCCACCCATCGCGTGCCCGCCGGCGAGCGCCCTCCAGATCAAGGCCGCCGCGGCGAGCAGCGGCACCGCGACCCGGAGCACTCGCTCGGCGCGAGGCCAGCGCCCCGTCCAGATCGCTCCGAGCTGTACCGCCGCGAGCGCCGCCACCCCGCCGAGCGCGAAGCTCACCATCACCAACCCGCCGCCGAGCGGCGAACCGGCGCCGACCGCGACCAGGAATGCGCCCCAGAGCAGACCGCAGGGGAGAAGCGGCGTGGCCGCGCCCAGCGCGAAGGCCCTGCCGCCGGGCCCCGTCCGCGCGCCCAGCCGCAGCAGCGGCCGAGCCAGACGTCCGAATGCCACCACGGCCGGGAGTCGACGGCTCAGATCGAACGCCGAGACCACCAGCCCGAACGCCATGATCCAGGGCAGGAAGGGCTGCACACGGGTCGCCAGCAGCGCGGCGAACCCCCGGCCCGCGAACCCCAGCAAGACGCCGACCACCGCATAGCCCGTCACCCGACCCAGCTGCCAGCCGATGAGCGCTCGTCGTCGCGCGGGGCCGGCGGCGGGCAGCGGGGCGCAGGCCAGCGGCCCGCACATCAGCATGCAGTGCGGACTGCCGGTCAGCCCGGTCGCCAGAGCGGCCAGCGCCCCTGCCCCTTCGAGTGGTGTGACGACGATCATGGACTTCTAAGCTGGCCTCTCTAATCTGCGCTCCGGGGGGAGTGTAAATCAATGAATCGCGCGGGACCGATGACTGCCCAGCGCTGTCCACACTGTCACCAACTCGTGCCGCCGGGTGGGCGCAGCGCACCCTTCTGCTGCGCAGGCTGCGCCGCCGTCTACGAGCTGCTGCACGACGAGGGTCTCGAGCGCTTCTACGATCTGGCCGGCGAACGGCCGGCGCCCTCGGCGCCCGAGCCGGCCCCGCACGGTCTGGGGTGGCTCGATCCCCTGGTCGAGAGCGCCGAGGACGGCCGCGCGCCCGGCCAACTCTGCACCCTGGAGCTCGACGTCCAGGGCATCCATTGCGCGGCCTGTGTCTGGCTCATGGAGGAGACCTTCCGTCGCCACGCCGGGGCCGCGCTGACCGTGAATCCGGCGCTCGGCAAGACCCGTCTCACCTGGCGGCGCGGGCGACTCGATCCGCGCGCCTGGATCCGCGCGGTCGAGGCCTTCGGCTATCGCTTCGGACCGGCGCGCAAGCGCGCCACGCGAAGCTCGATCGAGCTCCCTCTGCGGCTTGGCGTCAGCGCCGCGCTGACCGCCAACGTCATGCTCTTCTCGATCAGCTTCTACTTCGGGTTGGCGCCCTCGGACGGCGCGCTCTTCACGCTCTTCGGTTGGCTCTCGCTCGCGCTCTCGACCGCCGTGGTCGCGATCGGCGGCTGGCCCTTCTTCCGTGCCGCCTGGGCCGGGTTGAAACGCGGCGTCCTGCATCTCGATCTGCCGATCGCCGCCGGCATCCTGCTCGTCTACGCGACCTCGCTCCTGCGCATGCGCGCGGCACGTGGAGACCTCGCCTATTTCGACTCGCTCGACGTCTTCATCACGCTGATGCTGGCCGGCCGCTTCCTCCAGGAGCGCGTGATCGAGCGCAATCGCCGCTACCTGCTCGAGGACGACGGCGCCGAGGGCTGGACGGCCCGCCGCGTCGAGGGCGAACGCCTGGTCACGATCCCGGCCTCCCGCATCGTCACGGGCGACCGGCTGCTCGTCGCACCCGGCGAGCTGGTACCCGTCGACGCGCGCCTCGTCGAGCCCGCGGCGGAGATCTCCTCCGACTGGATCAGCGGCGAATCCGAGCCCCGGGCGTTGGCCGCGGACGATTTCGTGGACGCGGGGAGCTTCAACGCGGGGTCCGCCGCCTTCCATGTCGTGGCGACCCAGGACTTCGCCGCTTCGCCGCTCGTCAGGCTCCTGCGGCTCCCCGCGCGGGGGGACTCGAAGGTCGCCCCGCACCGGCGCACCTGGGATCGCCTGGCGCGCTTCTGGGTCGCCGGCGTGGGGGCGTTCGCCCTCCTGGCGATCGCGCTCTGGCTTCCGGCGGGATTCGATCGGGCGCTGGCCGTCGCGGCCGCGCTCCTGGTCGTCACCTGTCCGTGCGCGCTCGGCATCGCGATCCCGCTCGCCTACGAGCTCGCGCACGTGCGGTTGCGCCGCCGCGGCCTCTACGTGCGCGCCGACGATCTGCTCGACCGGCTGGCCGCGGTGCGGAAGATCGTCTTCGACAAGACCGGAACGCTGACCCTCGGCTGGCTCGAGCTCGCGGAGCCCGCCGCGCTCGAGCGGCTCGAGGCACGGGAGCGCGACATCTTGTTCAATCTCGCGGTGCGTAGCGCCCATCCGGCGAGCCGGGCAACGGCCCGGCAGCTCGAGACGCGGGGGGCGCGCTACCAAGCGACGGCAACGATCCTCGAAGTGCCGGGCCGCGGCGTGGAATGGCGGCGTCCGGACGGCCTCTGGCGTCTCGGCCACCCGGGCTGGGCCACCCACGATTCCGCGGCCAGGCGTTCCGGCACGACCCTGTTGGGGCGCGACGGCGAACCGGTCCTGGAGCTGCCGACCCGTGAAGTGCCGCGCCCCGACGCGGCGCGGGAGCTCGCCGCCCTGGCCTCGCGCGGCTACGAGATCTGGCTTCTTTCGGGCGACGAACCCGGGCGCGCCGCCTCTCTGGCGGATCGGATCGGGCTCTCTCCCGACCGCGCGATCGGCGGCCTCGACCCGGCGGCCAAAGCCGCCTGGATGGAACGCCTCGATCGCCGCGACACGCTCTATCTCGGCGACGGCGTGAACGACGCGCTCGCCTTCACGCGCGCCCTCGCCGCCGGCACGCCGGCGATCGACCGTCCGGTCATGCCGGGTCGCAGCGACTTCTTCCTGGTCGGCGAGGGGCTGGCGCCGCTGGCGGACGCGTTCACCGCCGCGCTCCAGCTGCGGCGCGCGGTGCGCCGCTTGCTCGGCTTCGCCGTCACCTACAACCTGCTCGCGGTCGGCGCGGCGCTGGCCGGTTGGGTCACCCCGCTCGCCGCCGCCGTGGCGATGCCGGCGAGCACCGTCGCGCTGGTCCTGCTCACCGTGGCCGGACTGGCGGAGCGCCGTCCCGCCGCCCGGGCGGAGGCCGCTTCGACCCTGCTGGAGGCCCACCCGTGAACGTCCTCGCGCTCGAAATATTCGTCAGCCTGATTCTCGTGGCCGCGGCGGTGGTGCTCTTCGTCGCCACCGTTCGCGCGCGCACTCTCGAACATGCCGATCGTCTGGCCCTCGCGCCGCTCGAAGACGATGGCGGGTCTTCCGGCCCACCGTCCGCGACGCCGCCGGACTCCAAGGGGGGGAAAGCTTGATGCGTCAGATCCGCATCGAATACGACGACAAGACGGCCCGCGACTTCGTCTTCGCCTCGGTGCTCTTCGGCGCCGTCGGTCTGGTCGTCGGAGTGCTCATCGCGGCCCAGCTCGCCTGGTGGCAGGCCAATTTCGGGATCTCGTACCTGACCTTCTCGCACCTCAGGCCGCTGCACACCAACGCCCTGATCTTCGCCTTCGTCGGCAACATGATGTTCGCCGGCATCTACTACTCCACCCAGCGACTGCTGCGCGCCCGCATGGCGTCTCACCTGCTCTCGCGGATCCACTTCTGGGGGTGGCAGGCGATCATCGTGGCTGCGGCCATCACCCTGCCGCTCGGCATCACGACGGGCAAGGAGTACGCCGAGCTCGAGTGGCCGATCGACATCGCCATCGCGGTCATCTGGGTGATCTTCGGGATCAACTTCTTCTGGACCCTCGCCAAGCGGCACGAGAAGCATCTCTACGTGGCGATCTGGTTCTACATCGCGACGATCGTCACGGTCGCGGTGCTCCACATCGTCAACTCGCTCGAGCTGCCGTTGACCCTGTGGAAGAGCTACCCGATTTTCGCCGGAGTCCAGGACGCGCTGGTGCAGTGGTGGTACGGCCACAACGCGGTCGCCTTCTTCCTCACCACGCCGATCCTCGGCATCATGTATTACTTCCTGCCCAAGGCCGCCGAGCGGCCGGTCTACTCCTACCGGCTGTCGATCGTCCACTTCTGGTCGCTGGTCTTCATCTACATCTGGGCGGGACCGCACCACCTGCTCAACACCGCGCTGCCGCAGTGGGCGCAGTCACTCGGCATGGTGTTCAGCCTGATGCTCTGGGCGCCGTCGTGGGGCGGCATGCTGAACGGCCTGCTCACCCTGCGCGGGGCCTGGAACAAGGTGCGCGAGGACCCGGTCCTCAAGTTCTTCGTGGTCGGCGTGACCTTCTACGGCATGTCGACCTTCGAAGGGCCGATGCTGGCCATCAAGTCCGTCTCGGCGCTCGCCCACTACACCGACTGGGTGATCGCGCATGTCCACGGCGGGACGCTGGGATGGAACGGCATGATGGCCTTCGGCATGTTCTATTGGATGGTGCCGCGCCTCTACCGCACCGAGATCCACTCCAAGAAAGCGGCCGACGCCCACTTCTGGATGGCGCTGCTCGGCATCGTGGTCTACCTCGTCGCGATGTGGGTCTCGGGCGTCACCCAGGGCCTGATGTGGCGTGCCACCAATCCCGACGGCACGCTCGTCTACCCGAACTTCGTCGAGACCCTGCTCGCCATCCGGCCGATGTACATCGTGCGCATGCTGGGGGGCGCGCTCTATCTGGCCGGCTTCGTGCTCATGGTCTGGAACCTGGCGATGACGGTGCGCAAGCGCAAGGCCCAGAACACGGTCGTCGAGGTCGTGGTCGAGGACGAGCCGCAAGCGGTCGACAAGCTCGGCGTCGGCGCGGTGCTGGCCGGCCGGCCGCTCTGGTTCGCTCTCCTCGGAATCGCTCTCGCCTCTCTCTTCGTGTTCGCCAAACCTCTCGTGGCGATCCTCCTGGCGGTCTTGGTCTTCGCGGTCACCGAGGCGGGCTACGTGGTGGTGCGGCGCGAGGCGCGGCTCGGCAAACCGTCCTGGTTCACGATCATCGAACGACGTCCCTTGGCGTTCACCCTTTGCACACTGGCGGCCATCCTGGCCGGCGGCGTGGCCGAGCTGGTGCCGACCCTGATGATCGAGCAGGCCGTGCCGAAGACGGGCGAGGCGCAGTTGCCCTACACGGCGCTCGAGCTCCAGGGACGCGACATCTACGTGCGCGAGGGCTGTTACCTCTGCCATTCGCAGATGATCCGCCCGATGATCTCCGAGTACTTGCGTTACGGCGAGGCGTCGCGCGCCGAGGAGTCGCGCTACGACCATCCCTTCCAATGGGGCTCGAAGCGCACCGGGCCGGACCTGGCGCGGGAGGGCGGCAAGTACCCGAACCTCTGGCACTACAGTCACCTGATGGACCCGCGCTCCACGAGCCCGGGTTCCAACATGCCGTCGTTCCACTGGATGGCGAGCGGGCACATCGACCCCCGGCTCGCCATCCGCAAGCTGGCGCTCATGCAGAAGCTCGGAGTGCCCTACACCAACGCCCAGATCGACGGCGCGGTCGAGAGCGAGCGCGATCAGGCGGCGACCATCGTGGCCGATCTCGACTCGAACGGGGTCCAGGTCGACCCCGATGCCGACATCGTCGCGATGATCGCCTACCTGCAGCGGCTCGGCCGCCAGCAGGGCATCGCACCGACTCCGCCGGCACAGGCGGCGGCGCACGCTTCCGGCGCCGCCGGCGAGCGGGTTCACTGAGATGTATCGCGAGCTCTTCTCCAACCTGGAGTCGGTCGAGCTGCCGCTCGCGGCGATGCTCTTCTTTCTGGTCGTCTTCGTGCTGGTGCTGGTGCGCGTTTTCGCGCTCAAGCGGCGCCGCGACTACGACTCGATCGCCGCGCTGCCGCTCGACGACTCCAAGACTTCCGAGAACAAAGAGGTGAAGCCGTGAGCCAGGTCGACCACGCCCAGGCGCCCGAGCCGAAGATCGTCCACATCTACGACGACATCGAGGAGGAGGACAACCGGCTGCCCAACTGGTGGCTCTTCATCCTCTACGCGACGATGGTCTTCGCCTTCGTCTACTGGTTCGTCTACCACACCGCCAAGCTCCTTCCGAATCCGAACGAGGTCTATCAGAGAGAGGTCGCCGACCTGGTCGCGGCGCGGATCAAGGCGAACCCCGCGTCGCCCGAGGCGATCCTCGCCCTGGCGAAGGATTCCAAGGCGGTGGCGGAAGGCGCCGAGGTCTTCCGCACCACCTGCGCGGCCTGTCACGGCCAACACGGCGAGGGCCTCATCGGACCCAACCTGACGGATCGCTACTGGCTGCATGGCGCCGCCCCGGCCGACATCCTGAAGACCATCCGCGAGGGCGTGCCGGCCAAGGGAATGCCGACCTGGGGACCGATCCTCGGACCGGAGCGCACCCTGCGCGCCGCCGCCTTCGTGCTGACCTTGAAGGGCAAGAACCTGCCCGGCAAGGCGCCGCAGGGCGAGCCGGTGGACTGAAGCGCCGATGGCCGATCCCACGACGCCCGCGACCACGAGCTCCGGCGAGCACCGGGGGCCCGCGCCGATCCTCGGCTCGATGCGCCCCGACGGCTCGCGCCTCAAGGTCGATCCCGCCGACGTGCGCGGGCGCTGGATCACCGCGCGGCGCGCCGTCTTCGCGTTGCTCGTCGCGGTCTACGTGCTGGCGCCGCTGGTCCCGATCGGGGGCCACCCGGCGATCCAGCTCGACGTGGCGCGGCGCCATTTCTATCTCTTCGGCCACACCTTCAACGCCCAGGACTTCTGGATGGTCGTCCTGCTCGGCCTCGGCTTCGTTTTCGGGCTGCTTCTCCTGACCGCTTGGCGGGGTCGCCTCTGGTGCGGCTGGGCCTGCCCGCAGACCGTCTTCCTCGAGGGGATCTACCGGCCGATCGAACGCTGGATCGACGGTCCGCGCGACCGCCGCCTGCGCGCTGCGCGCGAAGGCTGGAGCGCCGGGCGGGTGGGGCGGTTCGCGCTCAAGCAGACGCTCTTCCTCGCCGTCTCGCTGGCGGTCGCGCACACCGCGACGGCGCTCTTCGTCGGCCCGCGCGAGCTCGTCGCCATGGTCGAAGAGGGACCGGCCGCGCACCAGGTCGCGTTCTTCCTCACCATGGGCTTCACGCTCATCCTCACCCTGAACTTCGCCTGGTTCCGCGAGCAGTTCTGCATCGTGCTCTGTCCCTACGGCCGGCTGCAGTCGGTGCTCCACGACCGCGACTCGATCACGGTGGCTTACGACGAGGCACGCGGCGAGCCGCGCGGCAAGCGGGGCAGGGACGCGCCGGCCGGGCTCGGGGACTGCATCGACTGCCAGCGCTGCGTCGTGGTCTGTCCGACCGCGATCGACATCCGCAATGGCCTGCAGATGGAATGCCTCGCCTGCCTGCAGTGCGTCGACGCCTGCGACGAGGTGATGGTCAAGGTCGGCAAGCCCAAGGGACTGATCGGCCTCTATTCCCAGAGCCGGCTGGCGGGACGCCCGGGGCGCGTGTTGCGGCCCCGGCTGGCCGTCTACGCGGCCCTCTTCCTCGCTGCGATCGTGACCCTCGGGGCCAGTCTCGTCACGCGCACTCCTTTCGAATCGAACGTGCTGCGGCCGCGCGGCGCGAATCCCTACGTGCTCGACGGCGACGAAGTGCGCAACGCGTTCGAGATCCACCTCGTCAACAAGGCTCCCCAGGCCGCCATGTTCAGGATCCGGGTCGAGACCTCGGTCGAGGCCGAGGTCGTGATCGGCACGCCGGAGGTGAGCCTCGACTCGCTCGCCGATACGCGGGTGCCGATCTCGGTGTCGATCGAGCGCGAGGAGCTCGCACGGCCGATCGTTCTCTCGGTGGTGATCGAGGAGGTGGGCACCGGCTACACGCGGCGCGAGCCGGTGCGCTTTCTCGCCCCCTTCGTCATTCCGGAACATCGCTGAGCCAGCGGACCGCTCGCCCGCGACCCGTCAGCTCGGCGGATCGATGGCTTCGTAGAGGGCACCGTAGTCGAGCGCTCCGAGCCCCGACTCGACGCCGCGCGCCAGCAGAGCGCGCACGCCCGCGACCGCTTCCGCGCCGAGCCCCAGCCGCTCGGCCTCCGCGAGCGCCAGCTCGGTGTCCTTGAGCAGGAGCGCCAGCGGGAAGTTCGGGTGCGAGTAATCGCGCGCCAGGTAGCGGGGCAGGCGGCCGTCGAAGGAGACCGTGTAGAAGGCGCTCTTGCGCAGGATCTCCATGAAGAGCTCGATCTCCAGGCCGGCCCGCCGGACCAGGGCGAGCGACAGGCTGAAGCCGGTCGCGAGCGCTCCGATCAACTGGTTGAACGCCACCTTGAGGGTCGCGGCATCGCCCACTTCGCCGACCCGGCGGAGGTCCGCCGAGAGCGCTTCGAGAAGCGGCCGCACGCGCTCGACGAGCGCTTCCTCGCCGGCCGCGAAAACGAGCAGCTCGCCGGCGGTCGCCTGCGGAATGCTCCCCAGCACCGGCGCTTCGAGGTAGCGCCCGCCGTCGATCTCGATATCGCGGGCGAGCTCCCCGCTCTCCTCCGGAGCGATGGTGCCCATCTGCACGACGGTGCGCCCCGCGAGCTCGGGTGCGGGCTCTCCGAAGAGCGCCGCTCTGGTCACCGGCCCATCGCGCAGCATGGTGAAGACCACCTCGGCCTCGACCATCGCAGCGGCCGGGCTCGCGGCGAGCCGGGCGCCCTGCCCCACGAGGGCCTCGGCGTGGGCGGCGGTACGGTTCCAGACCGTCAGCTCGTGGCCGGCCGCGAGCAGCCGCGCCGCCATCGGCCGCCCCATCAGTCCCGTTCCCAACCATGCGATCCGCATCCCCGCCTCCTCCGGTTCCGCCGCGCGATCCCGCGCGGCACGAGCAGAGTCTACGGAACGGCCGCCGACCAAGCGGAGGTGTCGCCGCTCTCGAAGCCGTCGGCGAAGAGGTCGCGAGGAATCGCGCCGTACTCGACCGCGCCGATCTCGCAACTCCCGCCGAGCGTCCGGTCCTGGCCGATCATGTCCCAGGTGAAATCCCCCAACTTGGGTACGCAGCTGTCCGGGGGCCCGGCGTTAATCAAGGGGCTCCCGTCGAGCGGCCGGTGCCCCGGCTTGCCGCTGGCGGAGGGGATGCTCGGATAGGTCGGGTCGATCAACCACTCGAGCGGTCCGACCAGCGGGTCGATCGCCGTCGGAGCGTGACCGACGAGATTGCCGGTCGTCGTGCCGGTGATCGTGCAACCGCTGTCGATGCTGACGAAGTTGTAGCCGCCGGAGATCAACGTCCCGTAGCAATCACTCGTCGGAGTCGCGGCCAGCGAATCCCGATTATCCGCGAGAAGCGTGGCGATCGCTTCGAAGCTCGCGCTCGAATCGACAAACACGCCGCCGCCCGTGCCCGAGCCCGGGAACGTCGAGTGCGCACGGTTGTTGAAGACAGTCACGCCATAGAGGGTGGCGCCGGTACCTCCTTCGATGAAGAGTCCACCGCCGTTGGTGACCGCGCTGTTGCCGCTAAGAGTGGACGCGTAGAGCTCAAGCAGCTCCACGCCCTGAGAGGGTGAGGCAAATCCGGTGAAGATGGCGCCTCCTCGGCTCGCATGGTTGTCGTGAATCGAGGTCGTCTCCACGAGGGTGCCATCGGTTGACGTGTAGATGGCACCGCCGGCGCTTCCACTGTTGTCGTGCAGCTCCGAGTCGACGACCCTCACGTAGTACTGCTCACCCTGTGTCGTCGCGTTGCCGTTCGCGAAGATTCCGCCGCCCTCTCCGCTCGAGCTGTTGTGGGCGATCAGAGTTCGTTCGATCGATAGCGAGGAGGGGGCCGAACCGCTTTCTTCGATAGCAACGGCACCACCCCGGGTCGCTCCGTTTCTCTGGAAGGTGCTATCGGAAACGTTCATGTCGCCGCTGGATGAAAACACCCCGCCGCCGTCTCCGCCGGCACTCGAGTCTTGGACGATCACGTCCCTCAGCGCAAGCGACGCCGCCGCGCGAATCGCACCGCCGTCGGCGGGGGTGTTGCCGTTCTCGATCGTCATCCCCGCGAGCTGCAGCGATCCGCTCACGACTTCGAAGGCACGATCGTAGGTTGTCGCGCCATTGGCGTCGATGACGACGGTTCCGCCATTGCCTTCGATCTCGACATCGTCTGTCACGTCGAGATCTCCGAGCAGGGCCGTGCCGTCGTAGCCGACCCGGGTCAGCACGTAGGTTCCCGCGGGCACCAAGATCTTGTCGAAGCCGGCCGTCGCGTTCGCCTGCATCACCGCCGCCCGCAGCGTGCAGACCGGAGCCCCCGGAGGCGAAGTGGCGCAGATGCCGTCCGTCGGATCGCCGTCGGGCAGGTCGAGCGTACTGTTCACGGTGAAGGTGACGGCACGAGCCGACGGGAGGCCCAGGCCTGCGAGGACCGAAGCGACGGCGAACACCTGGAGCGCCTGAACGCGCATCGGCAGCGGTTCTCCTTTCTGGCGATGAGGCACCGAGGCTGCATCGAGGTGACCCAGCTGTCAATTTTTCTGGGGCGAGCTGTCCCTGTAATGACGCCTGCCGGCCGAGACCTCGGCCCGCCCCTTCGCCGCTAAGATGGCGCCTGTGTCTACCCATCTCGCCCTACTGGTTACTGGCGCCTCCGGGATGCTGTTGCCCCGGCACTTCCTCGGCGTGGTGGCGCGCCATCCGAAGATCGAGCGGATCCATCTCGTCGTCTCGCGCGGCGCGAGTCAGGTGCTGGCGTACGAGCTCGGCCGCGAGAGGACCGGCGCCGAAGCCCTCGTCGAGGCGGCTGGCCTCGGCGCGGCGGCGCGGGCGCGGGTGGTCGTCCACCGCGACAACGAGCTCGACGCGCCGCTCGCCTCGGGCTCGTACCGGCTGGCCGGCACCGTGGTGCTGCCGTGCAGCGCCGGCACGTTGGGGGCTCTCGCGACGGGAATCTCGGACACCCTGATCCACCGGGCCGGCGCGGTGGCGCTCAAGGAGCGCTGGCCGTTGCTGCTCGGCTTTCGCGAGACGCCGCTCGCGCTGGTGCACCTCGAGAACCTGCGCACCCTCACCTACGCCGGCGCCGTCGCGGTGCCGCCGATCCCCGCCTTCTACGTCGGCGGCGAAGAGATGAGCCGCTTTCTCGACGCCTACGCGCAACGCCTGCTCGATCTGCTCGGCCTGGGCCCCGACGGTCCCGGATTGAGATGGGGAGGTCCCGCGTGAGACACGCATCGATCCTGTTCGCCGGCGTCGTCACGGCGCTGCTCGGCGCCGTGGCCGGACGGGCCGCGGCGACCCACCAGGTGGTGGCCGAGGGCACGACCGTCACCTTTCCCGCGGACGTCGCGGTCGCGCCATCGACCGAGCCGCACCGTGCCGCTTCCGCCGCGGCGTGGGAGATCGAGAGCTGGCCGGAGGTCGCCGAGTTCCAGCTGCCCGGAGATCCCCAGGTCGGCGAAGTCTTCTTCCACACCTCGTCGTCGATCGAGCGCTTCGACGCGGCCTGCCGCCGCAAGACCGGCCGGATCGACGATGACTCCTGTTTCGAAGGCTGGCGCCCCCACCTCGACGACTTGCGCCGCGAGCGGCTGGCGCTCGCCCGGCGCGACGTCGCCCGACTCTGCCCGGCCGCTCAGGCCTGCCACCTCGCGGCGCTCGCGGGCCTCCACTGGATCGTCCGCACCTCGCACGTCAACTGGGGAGACGAGGTGCGCTACGTGACCTACCTCGGCCACGTCCGGCTCTCGGTGGTGTTCGACCTGGCGGGAATCGACGCGGCCGACCGGGCGGCGCTCGATCACCGCCGGGGCATCCTCGACGACGCCGTGGACGACTTGGCCATACGGAGCGCGAAGAAGTGAGGAGAACGATCTCGCTGCATCCCATGAGAGCCTCGACGGCGCTCGCCGCCGCCCTGCTGATCGCCGCCGGCTGCGCCTCCGCGCACCCGCCGCGCGAAAAGGGCCCCTTCCGCCAGCCCGATCTGGTCGAGCTCGTGAAGGTCGATCCGGCGATCCACCTCGACATCCGCTACGCGACGTCGAACGACTTCCTGCACCGTCCGGTCTACAAGCAGGCCCGCGCCTTCCTCCAGCGTCCCGCCGCCGAGGCGGTGGCGCGCGCCGACGCCAAGCTCCGCGAGCAGGGCTTCGGCATCGTCGTCTTCGACGGCTACCGCCCCTGGTCGGTCACCAAGCTCTTCTGGGATCTCACCCCGCCGGCCAAGCGCGCCTTCGTGGCCGATCCGAGCCAGGGCTCACGCCACAACCGGGGCTGCGCGGTCGACCTGTCGCTGTTCGATCTCGCGACCGGCCAGGAAGTCCCCATGCCCTCGCCCTACGACGACTTCACCGACCGCGCCCACCCGGACTACGCCGGCGGCACCCCCGCGGAGCGCGCCCACCGCGACCTCCTGCGCCGCGTCATGGAGTCCGAAGGCTTCACCGTCTACGAGAACGAGTGGTGGCACTTCGACTACCAGGACTGGCGCCTCTACCCGATCCTCGACATCCCGTTCGAGAAGCTCTCGCCGCGACGTTTCCCCTCCACGAGGCCGAATCGATCTTCTCCGACGGCTTCGAGTCCACCGACACCAGGATCTGGAGCCTCGCCGTTCCTTGGGCCTGGAAAGGCTCCACGACTCGGGTAGCATCGCGTCACCATTTCGATCTCCTTGGAGGCGCGCATGATCCCGGTTCGTCGAATCGCCTGTACCGCTACCGTGGCCGCGCTCGCGGCATCCGTTTCCGTCTTCGCTGCTCCGCCCACAGCTTGCGATCTCCTCGTCACCGGCGGCGAGGTCGTCGACGGCACGGGGGCGCCCTGGCAGCGGGAGGACGTCTGCGTGGTCGGAGATTCGATCGCGGCGATGGGCGACCTCGCCGGCCGGGCGGCGAAGCGGACGATCGACGCCCAGGGGCTCGTGGTCTCGCCGGGCTTCATCGACCTGCTCGGCCAGTCGGAATACAACGTCCTCGTCGATCCGCGCGCGGTTTCGAAGATCACCCAGGGGATCACCACCGAGCTCACCGGGGAAGGGGAGTCGGTCGCGCCTCTCGACGACCGCATGATCGCGGACGGCGCGGACGTCTGGAAGCACTACGGCGTGCGCCCCGACTGGCACGATCTCGCCGGCTACGAGCGCGCCTTCGATGGCGCCCGGCCGACGATCAACCTCGGCACCCTGGTCGGCGCCGGCGGCCTGCGCTCCATGGTCGTCGGCAAGAAGAACCGCCCGGCGACGCCGCAAGAGCTGGCGAGAATGGAGAAGCTCGTCGCCCAGGCGATGAGTCAGGGCGCGTTCGGGCTCTCGACCGCGCTCCAGTACGTGCCCGGTCGCTTCGCGTCGACCGAGGAGATCGTCGCCCTCGCCCGGGTCGCGGCGCGCTACGGCGGCGTCTATTTCACCCACCAGCGTTCCGAGCAGCGCGACATCGACGCGTCGATGGACGAGGTCTTCCGGATCGCGCGCGAAGCGAACATCCCGGCGCGCATCTGGCACTTCAAGACCGCCTGCCAGTCCAACTTCGGCCGCATGCCGGAGATGCTCGCCAAGCTCGAAGCGGCGCGCGCGCGAGGGATCGACGTCCAGGCGAACATCTATCCGTGGGACGCGGGCATGAACGGCCTGGCGGCGAACCTCCCTCCGTTCGCGCTCGAAGGCGGCACCGAGGCGATGCTGGCGCGGCTCCGCGACCCGGCCGAGCGGGCCAAGATCAAGGCGGCGATGCGCGTCGACGACGGCACCTGGGAGAACCAGTTCGTCTGCTCGGGCGGCGGCAAGGGGGTCCTCGTCGCGGCGGTGCTCGACCCGAAGCTCAAGCGCTACGAGGGCAAGACGATCGCCCAGATCGCGCAGCAAGAAGGCAAGGACGAGGAAGACGCGTTGATGGACCTCGTCGCCGCCGACCGCGGCAACACGACCAACATCATCTTCGTCATGGACGACCGCGACGTCCGCGCGGCGCTCGCCGACCGGCTGGTCGGCTTCTGCACCGACGCGAGCGCCCAGGCGAACGACGGGCCCTTCGCCGGCGAGGGGTCGCACCCGCGCGGCTGGGGCTCGACGGCGCGAATCCTCGGCCACTATGTGCGCGAGGAGCACGTGCTGCCGCTCGAGGATGCGGTCCAGCGCATGACCTCGCTCTCGGCGGCACAGGCCGGCATCCACGACCGCGGCATCCTGCGCCCCGGCATGAAGGCCGACCTCGTCCTCTTCGATGCCGCGACCGTCGCCACCCGAGCGACCTACACCGACCCCCACCACACGGTGACCGGCATGCCCTACGTCGTGGTCAACGGTCAGGTGGTGGTCGACGGCGGGAAGCTCACCGCCGCCCGCCCGGGCCGCTTCCTGCACGGCCCGGGCTTCGGCCGCCCGCTCCCCTGAGCGGGCGGCGAAGCGCACACTTTAGTTCGGAGGCCAGACGGGAACCCGTCCCGGGGTCCAGGGCGCTCCCACCGCCTCGAGCTTCTTCTCGAGAGTCGGCAGGTCGTCCTCGACCAGCGGCCGCACCTTGGCGAGCACCTGCGTGAGCTCGGCGCCGGCGAGCTCGTACTGGTGGCGGCTGGTCGCGGTCGGCGCCGAGGTGGACGCCCACTGCGCGAAGACGATGTAGCCGCTCCGGTCGACCAGCGACGGCGGGGTCGGGTAGTTGCGCCGCGCCAAGGCATGGTCGCCGTCGAGCTCGACCTGGAGGTCCTTCATGGCCGACTCGATGCGCCGCGCCTCGTCGGCGAGCGCCGGATCGGGCGCCGTGCTCTCGTCGATCGCCTTCTCCACCAGCGCCACCCGGTCGAGCGTGTCGCCGACCAGCTTCGAGGTGCCGAGCGCGGCGCGCTGGAGTGAGGTCGCGTCGCGCAGGAAGGTCTCGAGGGCTTGCCGGTCCGGCGCCGTCAGCAGCGTCGCCGCGGCGGCTTTCACCTCGAACTTCTCCGGCCCCGCCGCGGTCGAGGTCTTGCCGTCCACCCGCTTCTCGAGGGTCACCGTGTAGGCACCCGGCGCCGCCATCGTTCCCTGCGGGAGGTAGGTGTAGACGTTGACGTGCGCCGGAGGATGGAGCGCGACGGGATCGGCCGGTGGATAGGAGAGATCCCAGGCGACGCGGTGGAGGCCCTTGGTCGTCGGTGCGTCGACCCGCCGCACCACGTTCCCCGCGGCGTCCCGCACCACCAGGAAATAGGCCGGCGCCTCTTCGCGCGCCTCCGCCTCGAGCTCGGCCGGAGTCGGATACGGAACCGGCTCGCCGGCCTTCTCGAGCTTCTCCTCCTCCTTGTTGCGAGCCTTCTGCTTGGAGAGCAGGTCGGCCTCGAGGTCGTAGGTGAAGACCGCGCCGAAGGGGGGATTCGGAGCCGAGAAGAAGCTGGCGCCCTGGAAGCCCGTCTTGGGGTAGCCGAACTGCTGCTCGGGCACGTAGGCGAGCGTCGGACGGACCGGGAAGAGGGTCGCGTCCGCGCTCAGCGGATGCCGGGCGACGAGGCGGAGCGGCGCGAGGTCGTCGAGCACGTAGAAACCGCGCCCGAAGGTCGCCAGCACGAGGTCGTCCTCGCGCTCCTGGATGGCCAGGTCACGCACCTGGATGGTCGGCAGGCCGCCCTTCAGCTGGAACCAGCTCGCGCCGCCGTCCTGACTGCACCAGAGACCGAACTCGGTGCCCACGAAGAGCAGGTCGGGGTCGATCGGATCCTCGACGAAGGAGTAGACCGTGCCCTGCGCCGGAAGGTTGCCGGCGATCGAGGTCCAGCTTCGGCCCCGGTCGGTGCTCTTTTCGAGATACGGCTTGAAATCGCCCATCTTGTGATTGTCGAACACCGCGTAGACCGTGTCCGCCGCGTGCCGCGAGGGCATCACCCGGCGCACGTAGGCGCGTTCGGGAATGCCCGGGATGCCGTCGATCTTGCGCCAGCTCTTGCCGCCGTCCTCGGTGACTTGGACGAGACCGTCGTCCGTGCCAGCGTAGATCAATCCTTCGACGAGCCGCGACTCGGCGAGCGCCACGACGTTGCCGTAGATCGACGTGGAGGCGCTCTTCGCCACTGCGTCGGCGCGCTGGATCTTGCCCATCACCGGCAGTTGGTTGCGGTCGATCTGCCGGGTCAGGTCGCCCGATATCGGCGTCCAGGTGTCGCCGCGGTCGTCGGAGCGGTAGACCCGCTGCGAGGCGAAGTAGAGGCGGGTCGGCGAATGCGGAGAAATGACGTAGGGCGCGTCCCAATTCCAGCGTGCCGCGTCCTCGCCGGGCTCGGTGAGCGGCGTGATGTAGGTCTCTTCCTGGGTCTTCATGTCGACCCGGAGGAGGACGCCGTACTGCACCTCGACGTAGACGACTTCCGGGTTGCCGGGCTCGGCGCGCGCCTGGAAACCGTCGCCGGTCGTCATCGCGATCCAGTCGGAGTTGACGATGCCGGCGTCGGACTTGGTGCGCGACGGACCGCCGAGCGACATGTTGTCCTGGGTGCCACCGTAGACGCGGTAGAAGGGCTTCGTGTCGTCGGTCGCCACGCGGTAGAACTGGGTCACCGGCAGGTCGGCGAAGAAGTGCCAGCTCGCCGCGCCGTCGTAGCTCTCGTAGAGACCGCCGTCGCAGCCCACGATGAAGTGGTCGCGGTTCTTGGGATCGATCCAGATGACGTGGTTGTCGGTGTGCTTGTGCGGCTCGCCGAGCTCCTGGAAGGTCTTGCCGCCGTCATCGGAGACGTGGATGAAGACGTCCATCGCGTAGACGCGGTCGAAGCGGTGTGGGTCGGCGAAGATCTCCTGGTAGTAGTTGCCCGAGGTCGCGTAGCCGGAGCGCTTGTCCCAGCTCTCGCCGCGATCAGTCGAGCGGAAGAAGCCGCCCTTGTCGCCCTCGGCCTCGACCATCGCGTAGACGACGTCGGGTTCTACCGGCGAGACCGCGATCGCGATCCGTCCGAGGTCGACCTTGGGCAGCCCCTTCATGATCTTGCGGAAGCTCTTGCCGCCGTCGGTCGTCTTGTAGAGCGCCGACTCGGGGCCGCCGCCGATGTAGGTCCAGACGTGCCGTCGGCGCTGCCAGGCCGCCGCGTAGACGACGTCCGGATTCCGCGGATCGAACGCGATGTCGCTGACCCCGGTGTTCTCCGAGATCGCGAGGACCTGGTTCCAGGTCTTGCCGCCGTCAGTCGTCTTGTAGAGGCCGCGGTCGCCGCCGCCGTTCCAGAGCGGTCCCTGCGCGGCCACCCAGACGACGTCCGGATCCCGCGGATCGACCAGGATCTTGCCGATGTGCTGGGAGTCTCCGAGCCCCATGTTGGTCCACGTCTTCCCGCCGTCGATCGACTTGTAGACGCCGTCGCCGTACGCGACCACACGTTGGGCGTTGTTCTCGCCGGTGCCCGCCCAGACGATCATGGGGTCGGAGGGCGCGAAGGTGACGCAGCCGATCGAGAACGCGCCCTCGTGCTCGAAGGTCGGGGTGAAGGTCTCGCCCGCGTTGGTCGTCGACCAGAGACCGCCAGCCGCCGAGGCGACGATCCAGTGGGTGGAGTCGGAGGGATCGACCGCGACGTCGATGATGCGGCCGCTGGTCAGCGCCGGACCGATCGAGCGCAGCTCGAGGCCGCTCCAGAGATCGGCGCGCGGATCACTCTTCTCGCTCGCCGCCGCCGGCTTCTGGGCAGCTTTGTGAGCGGGCTTGGCGAGCAACGGAGTCGCCAGAGCCAGAGTCAGGATGGTGAGCACGGTGCGCAGGGGGGCGCGACGGTTCGAATCGACCACGTGCAGCTCCTTTCGACGGACGCCGGGGCGGCTCGAGATGCGGCTCGGGAGCGAGCCGGCCCGGACGGGGAGTAGGTCCTGCGAAGGACCTAAGCTTATCTCCGCCGCGCGGGCGCGCCGATAGACTGGCCACTCACGCTACGGAGGGTCCGCCGATGAAGTCCTACCGCAAGGAGCTCTGGATGGAGGTGCCGTCGCGCCGCGGCTTCGTGAACATCACGCCGCTGGTCGAGCGCGCCCTCTCGGAGAGCGGTATCCGCGAGGGGCTCTGCCTCGTCAATTCGATGCACATCACGGCGTCGGTCTTCATCAACGACGCCGAGAGCGGGCTCCACCAGGACTACGAGCGCTGGCTCGAGGGCTTGGCGCCCTTCGACCCCGGCCACGATCCGAGCCGCGGCGGGTACCTCCACAATCGCACCGGCGAGGACAACGCCGACGCGCACCTCAAGCGTCAGCTCATGGGCCGGGAGGTCGTCGTCGCGGTGAGCGAAGGCGAGCTCGACTTCGGCCCCTGGGAGCAGATCTTCTACGGCGAGTTCGACGGCCGCAGGAGGAAACGCGTCCTGGTCAAGATCGTCGGCGAGTGAGCTCCGCGGCGACTCGTCGAGGTTCTCGAGCTCACCGATGCTTCGAAGCGTGCCCGCTCAGGATCTTTTCGAGCCGCGAACGGTGGCAGCGGCTCTCGTCTTCGCAAAAGCAGCCGATGGCGATCGGCGTGCGGGCGGCGACCTGGGCGACGAGCTCGACCAGTCCCCGCCCCTCGGCCGTGGCCAGGAGCTCACGCTCGTAGGCGTCGAAGAAGCGCGCGAAGAGCTTGGCGTCGGGCTCTTTCACGGCGTGGATGCGCTTCAGGAGCTCGGCGCTCGGCGCCAGTCCCGGAACCCAGACGTCGAACAGCCCGTCGGCGACCCAGCGTTCCTTCGGCACCCCGCGGGGCGGCCGGCGGGTCACCCCGATACGCAGCCCCTGCCCCGGCTCGGGCGGCGTGCCGATGCGGTAGGTCGTGAGCAGCAGTCGGGTCGGCATGGTCCGGACCTCCGAAGGTTCGTCATCTTGCCAAGCCGAACCGCGAAAGGGAATCGTCCGACGCGACGTCGACCGCGAGGCCGCACGGCGCTTCCCTCTATGGTGGCGAGGTCACGCTCCAGCGGCTCGTGCCGTTGATCTCGAAACCGTCGCGGAAGAGCGCGTCGTAGCGCTGGCCCTGGATGCTGAAGCCGCTGTTGTCGTCGCCCGCGGAGCCGACGCTTTCCCAGCCGACGACGAAGTTGCCGTTGGCGCCCGAGGCGACTGCGGGGCGGGTCTGACCAGCTGTTGTGTAGCTGTTGACCTGGAACTCGTCGCCGATCTTCGTGCCACTGGAGTCGTAGCGCTGCCCCTGGATGCCGTAGGAGTCGCTGTCGGTGCCGAAGCTCTCCCACACGACAACGAAATTGCCCGCGGCGTCCGTGGCGATCTTGGGCCAGGCTTGAATGCCGGTCGTGTAGCTATTGACCTGGAACTCGTCGCCGATCGGGGTGCCGTTCGAGGCGTAGCGCTGCCCCTGGACACTGAAGTTGCTGCTGTCGGTGCCGTTCGAGCCATTGCTCTTCCAGGCGACGACGAAGTTGCCGTTGGCGTCCGAGGCGACTGTGGGGAAGTACTGACCACCTGTTGTGTAGCTGTTGACCTGGAACTCGCCGCTAATCTCGGTGCCGTTCGAGTCGTAGCGCTGGCCCTGGATGCTCCAGCTGTTGTTGTCGTCGCTGGCGGATCCTAAGCTCATCCAGGCGACGACGAAGTTGCCCGCGGCGTCCGAGGCGACCGCAGGATCGTACTGACTGTCGGTCGTGTAGCTGTTGACCTGGAACTCACCGCCGATCGGGGCGCCGTTCGAGGCGTAGCGCTGCCCCTGGACGCTGAAGCTGCTGTTGTCGTCGCCCGCGGAGCCGTAGCTCCGCCAGACGACGACGAAATTGCCCGTGGCGTCCGAGGCGATCGCGGGGTTGTTCTGAAACGAGTTCGTGTAGCTGTTGACCTGGAACTCGCCGCCGATCGGGGTACCGTTCGAGGCGTAGCGCTGACCCTGGACGCTCCAGCCATCGTTGTCGGTGCCGCCCGAGCCGAGGCTCTGCCAGACGACGACGAAGTTGCCGTTGGCGCCCGAGGCGACTGTGGGGAAGATCTGATCATCTGTTGTGTAGCTGTTGACCTGGAACTCGCCGCCGATCGGGGCGCCGCTCGAGGCGTAGCGCTGCCCCTGGATGCTCTCGGAGCTGCTGTCATCCGCCGAGGAGCCGAGGCTCTGCCAGACGACGACGAAATTGCCCGTGGCGTCCGAGGCGATCGCAGGATAGTTCTGATGGCTGGTCGTGTAGCTGTTGACCTGGAACTCGGGGCCGTTCGGAGAGACCTGGGCGCAAACCCTACCCGCCAACCCCAGAGCCAGAGCTGCGATTCCGACCACGACGCCCGGTCCAACCGTGCGGTGCCTCGACATTCCGACCCTCCTCGCAAAGGAAGCGCGACCACGGTACGCCCGCAGGGTCTCGAGGTCAAACTCGCGCGAGCCACGCCGGCGGCGCGGGGCTGCCCGCTACGGCGAGGTCACGCTCCAGCGGCTCGTGTCGTTACTCTCGAAGCCGTCGCGGAAGAGCGCGTCGTAGCGCTGGCCCTGGATGCTGTAGTAGCTGCTGTCGTCGCCCGCGGAGCCATAGCTCTGCCAGGCGACGACGAAGTTGCCCGTGGCGTCCGAAGCGATCGCGGGAGCTATCTGATAGTCGGCCGTGTAGCTGTTGACCTGGAACTCGTCGCCGATCTTGGTGCCGCTCGAGGCGTAGCGCTGGCCCTGGATGCTGTAACCGTCATTGTCGCTGTTGTTCGAGCCATAGCTCTCCCAGGCGACGACGAAATTGCCCGTGGCGTCCGAGGCGACCGCGGGAGCGTACTGACCGCCCGTCGTGTAGCTGTTGACCTGGAACTCGTCGCCGATCTCGGCGCCGTTGGAGGCGTAGCGCTGGCCCTGGACGCTGCAGGCGTCGTAGTCGGTACCATTCGAGCCCTTGCTCTTCCAGGCGACGACGAAGTTGCCGGTGGCGTCCGAGGCGACAGCGGGCGAGTGCTGAACGTTGGTCGTGTAGCTGTTGACCTGAAACTCGTCGCCGATTGCGTCGCCGTTGGAGGCGTAGCGCTGGCCCTGGACGCTGTAGAAATCTTTGTCGGTTCCGTTCGAGCCCCAGCTCGCCCAGGCGACCACGAAGTTGCCGTTGGCGTCCGAGGCGACAGCGGGCGAGTGCTGAACGTTGGTCGTGTAGCTGTTGACCTGGAACTGTCCACCGATCTCGGCGCCGCTGGAGGCGTAGCGCTGGCCCTGGACGCTCCAGTCCGAGCTGTCGTCGCCCGCGGAGCCGTAGCTCTGCCAGACGACGACGAAGTTGCCCGCGGCGTCCGAGGCAACCGCGGCGTAAGACTGGCCTGAGGTCGTGTAGCTGTTGACCTGGAATTCGACGCCAATTGGGGCGCCACTCGAGGCGTAGCGCTGGCCCTGGACGCTCCAGTCGTCGCTGTCGTCGCCCACTGAGCCGCTGTAGCTCCGCCAGACGACGATGAAATTACCGTCGGCGTCCGAGGCGACCGCGGGACGGCCCTGAGCGCTGGTCGTGAAGCTGTTTACTTGGAACTCGTCGCCGATCGGGGCGCCGCTGGAGGCATAACGCTGCCCTTGGACGCTCGTGTCGGAGCTGTCGGTGCCGTTCGAGCTGTCGCTCTGCCAGACGACGACGAAGTTGCCCGTGGCGTCCGAGGCGACTGCGGGATGGTACTGATAGCCGAGCGTGTCGCTGTTGACCTGGAACTCGGGCCCGTTCGGAGAGAGCTGGGCGCGAACCGTGCCCGCCAGGCCCAGCGCCAGCACTGCGATCCCGACCACGACGACCGATCCGATCTTGGGGTGTCCAGACACAACGACGCTCCTCGCTCGCAAGGTCAGTAAAGAAGCTCCTGTCGAAACCGAGGCGCCAAGGTTACGAGCTGAGGGGCTCGAGGTCAAATTCCGCGCGAACGACGACGGCTGGCGGCGCTGCCCTCTACGGCGAGGTCGCGCTCCAGCGGCTCGTGTCGTTGCTCTCGAAGCCGTCGCGGAAGAGCGCGTCATAGCGCTGGCCTTGGACGCTGTAGTTGTCGCTGTCGGTGCCGTTCGAGCCATCGCTCGACCAGGCGACGACGAAATTGCCCGTAGCATCCGAGGCAATCGCGGGGTACTCCTGCGTGCTCGTGGTGTAGCTGTTGACCTGGAACTCGCCACCAACCTTGGTGCCACTGGAGGCGTAGCGCTGGCCCTGGATGCTGTCGCCGTTGCTGTCGGTGCCGTTCGAGCCTTTGCTCTTCCAGACGACGACGAAGTTGCCGTTGGAGTCCGAGGCGACCGCGGGGTACCACTGGCTCGAGGTCGTGTAGCTGTTGACCTGGAACTCGCCGCCGATCTCGAGACCATCCGAGCCATAGCGCTGGCCCTGGACGCTCCAACTGGAGCTGTCGTCGCCCACGGAGTCCTTGTAGCTCTGCCAGACGACGACGAAATTGCCGGTAGCGTCCGAGGCGACCGCGGGAGAGATCTGAAAGTTGGTCGTGTAGCTGTTGACCTGGAACTCGCCGCCGATCTCGAGACCATCCGAGCCGTAGCGCTGGCCCTGGATGCTCAAGCTGGAGCTGTCGGTGCCGCTCGAGCCATAGCTCCGCCAGACGACGACGAAGTTGCCGTTGGCGTCCGAGGCGACGGCGGTCGCATCCTGGCCGTTGGTCGTGAAGCTGTTGACCTGGAACTCGGCGCCGATCTCGAGACCATCCGAGCCATAGCGCTGGCCCTGGACGCTGTAGCCGTCGTCGTCATTGCCCCCGGAGCCGTAACTCCGCCAGACGACGACGAAATTGCCCGTGGCGTCCGAGGCGACCGCGGGGTTTTGCTGCTTACTGGTCGTGTAGCTGTTGACCTGGAACTCGGCGCCGTCCTTGGCGCCGCTCGAGTGGTAGCGCTGGCCCTGGACGCTCCAGTCGTCGTCCCCGTAGCCCTTGTAGCTCCGCCAGACGACGACGAAGTTGCCCGTGGCGTCCGAGGCGACCGCGGGATGGCTCTGAGATCTGGTCGTGTAGCTGTTGATCTGGAACTCGTCGCCGATCGGGGCGCCGCTGGAGGCATAACGCCGCCCATGGACGCTCGTGCTGTCGCTGTCGGTGCCGTTCGAGCTGTCGCTCTGCCAGACGACGACGAAATTGCCCGAAGCGTCCGAGGCGACCGCGGGGGCGTACTGATTGCCGGTCGTGTAGCTGTTGACCTGGAACTCGGGCCCGTTCGAAGAGAGCTGGGCGCGAACCGTGCCCGCCAAGCCCAGCGCCAGCACTGCAATCCCGACAACGACGACCGGTCCGATCTTGGGGTGTCTAGACAAAACGAGGCTCCTCGCTCGAAAGCTCAGTAAAGAAGCTCCTGTCGAAACCGAGGCGCCGAGGTTACGAGCTGAGGGGCTCGAGGTCAAATTCCGCGCGAGCGACGACGGCTGGCGGTGCTGCTCTCTACGGCGAGGTCACGCTCCAGCGGCTCGTGTCGTTGCTCTCGAAGCCGTCGCGGAAGAGCGCGTCGTAGCGCTGGCCCTGGACGCTGTCGTGATCGCTGTCATCGCCCGCGGAGCCGTCGCTCTGCAAGGCCACGACGAAATTGCCGGTGGCATCCGCGGCGACCGCGGGAAGGATCTGGTAGTTGGTCGTGTAGCTGTTGACCTGGAACTCGCCGCCGATCTCGAGACCATCCGAGCCGTAGCGCTGGCCCTGGATGCTGAAGCCGTCGCTGTCGGTGCCGTTCGAGTCAGCGCTCGTCCAGACGACGACAAAGTTGCCTGTGGCGTCCGAGGCAATCGCGGGAGTGTACTGACCGCCGCTCGTGTAGCTGTTGACCTGGAACTCGCCGCCGTCCTTGACGCCGCTCGAGTTGTAGCGCTGCCCCTGGATGCTTCGGCCGGAGCTGTCGTTGCCCACGGAGCCGACGCTTTGCCAGACGACGACAAAGTTGCCCGCGGTGTCCGAGTCGACCGCGGCAATGAGCTGAGTGTCGGTCGTGTAGCTGTTGATCTGGAACTGCCCACCGATCGCGGAGCCGCTGGAAGCGTAGCGCTGCCCCTGGATGCTCGAGTCGGAGCTGTCGTCGCTCACGGAGCCATTGCTGTACCAGACGACGACGAAGTTTCCGTTGGCGTCCGAGGCGATCGCGGGAGCGTACTGCGTGTCGGTCGTGTAGCTGTTGACCTCGAACTGCGCACCGACCTTGGTGCCGCTGGAGTCGTAGCGCTGGCCCTGGATGCTCCAGCCAGAGGTGTCGGTGCCGTTCGAGCCATTACTCGACCAGGCGACGGCGAAATTGCCCGTGGCGTCCGAGGTGACCGCGGGAAAGCCCTGAATGTCAGTCGTGTAGCTGTTGACCTGGAACTCGGCGCCGATCTTGGTACCGTTGGAGGCGTAGCGCTGGCCCTGGATGCCGAAGTTGTCGTCGTCCACGGAGCCGGCGCTTTGCCAGACGACGACGAAGTTGCCCGTGGTGTCCGAGGCGACCGCAGCTCTTCCCTGAGAACCGGTCGTGTAGCTGTTGACCTGGAACTCGTCGCCGATCTTGGTGCCGCTCGAGGCGTAGCGCTGGCCATGGATGCTCCTGGCCGAGCTGTCGTCGCCAGCGGAGCCGTTGCCCTCCCAGACGACGACGAAATTGCCCGCGGCGTCCGAGGCGACCGCGGGATAGCCCTGAATGTCAATCGTGTAGCTGTTGACCTGGAACTCGGGCCCGTTCGGAGAAACCTGGGCGCGAACCGTGCCCGCCAAGCCCAGCGCCAGCACTGCAATCCCGACAACGACGACCGGTCCGATCTTGGGGTGTCTAGACAAAACGACGCTCCTCGCTCGAAAGCTCAGTAAAGAAGCTCCTGTCGAAACCGAGGCGCCGAGGTTACGAGCTGAGGGGCTCGAGGTCAAATTCCACGCGAGCGACGACGGCTGGCGGTGCTGTTCTCTACGGCGAGGTCACGCTCCAGCGGCTCGTGTCGTTGCTCTCGAAGCCGTCGCGGAAGAGCGCGTCGTAGCGCTGGCCCTGGATGCTGGTGCTTTCGTTGTCGTTGCCGTTCGAGCCGTAGCTTCTCCAGGCAACGACGAAATTGCCCGCGGCGTCTGCGGCGACCGCGGGATCAAACTGATCGAAGGTCGTGTAGTTGTTGACCTGGAACTCGCCGTCGATCTTCGTACCACTGGAGTCGTAGCGCTGCCCCTGGATGCTGTAGCCGCTGTTGTCGTCGCCCACGGAGTCAAAGCTCTTCCAGACGACGACGAAACTGCCGCCGGCGTCCGAGGCAACCGCGGGGCCTCGCTGATAGAAGGCGGTGTAGCTGTTGACCTGGAACTCGCCGCCGACCTCGAGACCATCCGCGCTGTAGCGCTGGCCCTGGACACTCCAGGCGGAGTTGTCGTCACCCACGGAGCCGTAGCTCTCCCAGACGACGACGAAGCTGCCATTGTAGTCCGAGGCGACCGCGGGAACGTACTGGGCTGAGGTCGTGTAGCTGTTGACCTGGAACTCGCCGCCGATCGGGGTGCCGTTGGAGGCGTAGCGCTGCCCCTGGATGCTGTCGACGTCGGTGTCGGTGCCGTTTGAGCCGCGGCTCTGCCAGACAACGATGAGGTTGCTGTTAGCGTCCGCGGCGACCGCGGGAAAGGACTGGTTCAAGGTCGTGTAGCTGTTGACCTGGAACTCGTCGCCGACCTTGGTGCCGTTCGAAGCGTAGCGCTGGCCCTGGACGCTGTAGAGGTCGTTGTCGGTGCCGTACGAGCCCTTGCTCATCCAGACGACGACGAAGTTGCCCGTCGCATCTGCGGCAACGGTGGGGTCGCGCTGATAGTTGGTTGTGTAGCTGTTGACCTGGAACTCGTCGCCGACCTTGGCGCCGTTCGAAGCGTAACGCTGGCCCTGGATGCTGTAATTGCTGCTGTCGGTGCCGTTCGAGCCGACGCTCGACCAAACGGCGATGAAATTGCCCGTGGCGTCCGAGGCGACCGCGGGGAAGCGCTGGGCTGAGGTCGTGTAGCTGTTGACCTGGAACTGTTCACCGATCTCGGCGCCGCTGGAGGCATAACGCTGCCCCTGGATGCTTAAGTAGTGGTCGTCGGAGCCATTGTAGCTCTGCCAGACGACGACGAAATTGCCGGCGGCGTCCGAGGCCACCGCAGGAGCATACTGAGCGCTGGTCGTGTAGCTGTTGACCTGGAACTCGGGACCGTTCGGAGAGACCTGGGCAGGAATCGGGGACGGGCTACAGAGCCCTGCAGCGAGAAGCGCGAGAAGCGGAATCGAGACGACGTGGCGACCAGCGAGCGTGCTTCGACACATAGACCCTCCCGGTCAAGACAAAATGATTTGGAGCCTTCGACGTTGCTGACCGCACCACCTCGGCGGGTGGGGGCAGCAGCGCTGCGGAAGAATCGTTCCGCCACAGCGACGCAGAGCCGGGCGGGCCAGAGCTTCCCCGCGCTGGGCCCGAGCTCGCCCTCGACTCTCGTTCGTCGTGCGGGCCTCTCGCTCGAGCGCCTCGACGGGCACCGGCAGCTCGGCTCGAGAAAGGCCTCGAGAGGCATCCGCACAGCCGAAATTTCGAAGATCGCCCGGAGACACTCCGGGCAGCACGGGGCACCCTCGGATCCACGCCCGGCGCGGTGCTGCTCGCTACGGCGGGGAAACGCTCCACCGGCTCGTTTAGTTGCTCTCGAAGCCGTCGCGGAAGAGCCCGTCGTAGCGCCGGCCCTGGATGCTGTAGCCGTCGCTGTCGTCGCCCGCCGAGCCGTTGCTTCCCCAGACGACGACGAAGTCGCCGTCGGCATCCGAGGTGATCGCGGGAGCGAACTGGTAGCTGGTCGTGTAGCTGTTGACCTGGAACTCGCCGCCCTGCGGAGTGCCCAGCGAATCGAATCGCTGTCCGAAGATGCCGTAGTAGCCCGAGCCGTCCTGGCCAACGCTCTGCCAGACCACGACGAAGTTACCGGCACTGTCCGCGGCGACGGCTGAATGGTTCTGCCGTGACGTCGTGTACGCGTTGACTGGAAACTCCGGACCCAGCGACTGCGCCGACGCCGGAAGCAGACCGAGCCCGCCGAGCAGCACGAGAATCGCCAACAAACGCAGACCCCGCCCGGGGCCAACCGTACGGCCCGGCAGGGAGAGGATTGCGATTCAGTGCCCCGAGATGTCGAGGGGAAGCGGCGTCACCGCACAGAATACGAAAAGGACGACCAGTATCGAGTCGAGCATCCGACTCCTCCAACTTGGCCACAGATCGGAGCGCATCGTGCCGCCGGCGAGCCTTCGTCGACCCTAGCGGGCGTCTCCTGCGAGCCTCGTCAACCTATTCGCCGCATGGCCGGCCGGGAAGAGCAGCTACTACCCGGACGCCGGCATGCCGACCAGGTAAAAACCACCTGGAGTCGAGGCAAGCGCCGGGCGATTCCTTCCGGCGCAGCGGGTCGCCTCCGAGCGGCGAAGATAGAGTTGCCGCCCGATGCCGATCCTCCGCCATCTCCGCATCGTGCTCGAGATGATCAAGATCGAGCACACGCTGTTCGCGCTGCCGTTCGCGCTGATGGGGATGATGCTGGCGGCGGGGGGATGGCCCGCCTGGCCGACCGTCGGGTGGATCGTGGTGGCGATGGTCGGGGCGCGCTCTGCCGCGATGGGTTGGAACCGGCTGGTCGACCGGGACGTGGACGCGGTGAATCCGCGCACCGAGGCGCGGGCGCTGCCCGCCGGGCTCGTCACGCCGGGATTCGTCTTCGGGTTCGTGCTGGCCTCGCTCGCGCTGCTCGTGCTCGCCGCCTGGCGGCTCAATCCGCTCTGCCTCGACCTGGCGCCGCTCGCGATCCTGGTGCTGCTCGGCTACAGCCACGCGAAGCGGTTCACCTGGGGGGCTCACCTGCTGCTCGGGCTGGCGCTCGGCGGTGCGCCGGTGGGTGCCTGGATCGCGGTGCGGGGCTCGGTCGCGACGACACCGCTGGTTCTTGCCGGAGCGGTGATCCTCTGGGTGGCGGGCTTCGACGTGCTCTACGCGCTGCAGGACGAGTCGTTCGATCGCGCGCACGGCCTGCTCTCCGTGCCGGCGCGCTTCGGCACCCGGGCGGCGCTCTGGATCTCGGGGGCATTGCACCTCGCCACCGTCGCGCTGCTCGCCGCGCTGCCGTTCGTCTACGCGCCGCGGCTCGGCGTTTTCTACTGGATCGGTATCGCCGGTTGCGTCGCGTTGCTCGCCTACCAGCACGCGATCGTCCGGCCCGGCGACCTGAGCCGGCTGAACGCCGCCTTCTTCACCGCCAACGGCGTCCTCTCTCTGGCTCTCTTCGCGGCCACCGCGGTCGATCTCGTGGCGCGGCGCTGAGCGGCGGCGCCAGTTCCCGCTAAGATCGAAGGCTCCAAGGAGGTCTTCGCCATGTTCCGCCGCTCCCCTCTCGCGCTCGCCCTGCTCGCCGCCATCACGCTGCCCGTCGCCGGGTGGGCGGCCGATTCCGCAATGAGCGATGCCGACTACACCGCCCGCATGCACCAGGAGCACGCCCACGACACCACGGCGCCGTCGCCGGCCGCGACCCTCGAGCCGCGCCAGCCGGTCGAGGAGGTCCCGGTGACCTATGGCCTGCTCGGCGGCAAGGCGGTGAACGGCTACTTCGCGCGCCCCACCGGGGCCAAGGGCTCGCTGCCCGCCCTCATCGTCATCCAGGAGTGGTGGGGCCTCAACGACAACATCCGCGCCATGGCGCGGCGTTGGGCGGGCGAAGGGTACGAGACGCTGGCCGTGGATCTCTACGAAGGCAAGGTCGCGACGACGCCGGACGAGGCCATGGCGCTGGTGAAACATGCGCTTGCCGACCCGGACCGCCTGACGGACAACCTGAACCAGGCGCATGCCTGGCTGAGGGCACGCCCGGAGGTCACCAAGATCGGCGTCATCGGCTGGTGCTTCGGCGGCGGCTGGTCGCTCCAGACCGCGCTGGCGCAGGGCTCGGGCATCTCGGCCGCGGTCGTCTACTATGGCCGGCCGGTCGAGAGCCCTGCGGAATTGGCCAAGCTCCAGGCGCCGCTCCTCGCCTTCTACGGCGGGCTCGACAAGAGCATCCCGCAGGAGAGCGTGCGCGCGATGCAACACGAGCTCGAGAAGCTGCACCGGGAAGTCACCGTCGTGGTCTACCCCGACGCCAACCACGCCTTCGCCAATCCGACCGGCGAGCGCTACAACGCGAAGGCCGCCCACGACGCCTGGACGCGCGCTACCGCCTTCTTCGCGCGTTACCTGCAGACGAAAAACTGATCCGACGAGGGGCTAGCTGGCGACTTTCTGACGGCGCGCGGCCAGCGCGACGACGACGAGCGCCACGGCCGGCCCGAGCAGGCGCAGGATCTCGAAGCCGGGGTGGACCGGCGTGAAACGCAGCAGCGGGGCATAGAGGGAGGTCCGCTCCCCGATCCCGAAGCCGTCGAGCGCCGCCAGACTCCCCGAATAGGCGCCGGCCACGAACAGGCCGCCGCCCCGAAAGAGCGCCAACGCCACCGTCTGGCGGAGCAGCGCCACGCCGATCCCCGCATAGAGCATCGTCGACCGCTCGCCGAGCCCAAACCCCGGAGCGAGCGCCGGCAGGGTCAGCGCCGCGCCACAGAGGACCGACAGCACGCCGGCCTCGAGCCCGCGTCCGAGCCGCGCGCCCACCGACCAGAGCCGCGCCCGCAGCGCCCATTCGCTGCCCAGCGTCGCCGCGGCGATGGTCAGCGGCGGCGCCACGGCCAGGGCGAGCAGCCGCCAGCCGAGTTGAGGCGGCGCCGGCGCCGCGAGGCTCACCCAGCCGAGCAGGCGGCCGACCACGAAGGCGAGCGGGTCGAGCACCACCGCCAGCGCGATGAGGAGATGGAAGCGCGCCGTGCCACGCACCCGGGCGCTCTGGCCGAGCCGCCTGGCCGAGCGGGGCAGCAGCGCGCTGCCGATCCAGCCGGCGAGGATCGGCAGGAAAAGCAGGACGCCGAGCCGCAGCGGCCAGCGCGTCGCCAGGGTGGAGAAACCGGCGAGAACGGTGGCGGCCAGGGCGAGGATCAGCAGGGCGAGGGCGAGACGCCGGACCGGTCGCATGGAATCAGGCGGCATTCTAGCGGCGCCGCGGCCGCGCGCTCGCCATCTCCGTTCAGAGATAGCCGAGCGCCCTCAGCTCACGCACCTTCTCGTGTCCGAACGCGTTGACCGGCTTCATGTGCCGGGTCGGAAAATCGCGCCCCGCCCAGCGCAATCGCCGCATGGCGCGCTCGAGATCGGCGAGCAGCCGCGCCGCCGTCGCCGGGTCGCGCGCTGCCAGGTCGTCGAGCTCGCCCGGGTCGCGCGCCAAGTCGTACAGCCGGAGCGTGCCGGGCTCCGGGTCGTGCCGCACGAAGCGCACCATGAGCTTGCGGTCACCGCGGATGATCGCCGCGCGGCGCCCGACCAGACCGGCGTAGAGATCGGTCGGGCGCGGATCGCGCCACCCGCCGAGCCAGCGCGACGCCAGGTTCTCTCCCTGCCAGTCCGGGGCGGGTCGCGCTCCGGTCCATGCCGCGACGGTGGGCGCGAGGTCCACCAGGCTCACCGGCACGTGCACCTTCCGGCCCGCCTGCCAGTCGCCCGGGAAGTGGATCACCAGAGGCACCCGGAGGGTCGTGTCGTAGAGGTTCTGGCGGTGTCCCTTTCGTCCGTGCTCGAAGAACTCGTCGCCGTGATCGGCGGTCACGATCACCAGCGCGTCGCGGAGCATCCCCTGGCGCCGCAGCGTGTCGAAGAAGCGCCCGAGCCAACTGTCCACCCACCGGATCTCGCCATCGTAGAGCGCCACGATGTGCCGCAGGTCGCGCGGGTCCATGCCGTCGTGAATCGCGGGGTTCGGGTAGTAGTGGACGGCGTCGACCTCGCCCTTGTAATCGGGGTCGAAAAGACGGTCGAAAGGGGGCGGCGGCACGTAGTCGTAGTGGACGTCGAAGAAGTGCAGGAAGAGGAAGAACGGTTTCTGCGAGGCGACCGATCGATCGAGCGCGCGGATCGCCCCTTCGTAGGTGAGCTCCGAGGTCTCCGGTCCGACGCCTTTCGTATCGAGGATCGACTGATCGTAGTGAGCCCAACCGCGCTCGTAACCGTACTTCCTGTGCAGATAGTGGCCCGAGACGACCGCTTCGGTGTGGTAGCCCGCCTTCTCGAGAACCTCGGAGAGCAACGGCACGTTGTGGTTGAGGGCCCGATAGTCGTCGACCACGCCATGGGTTTCCGGGTAGAGACCGGTCAGCATCGTCATATGCGCCGGCAGCGTCCAGGTCGAGGTGGAATAGGTGGCGTCGTAGAGCACGCTACGTCGCGCCAGGCCGTCGATCGAGGGGGTCGTCGGCCTCGGATAGCCGTAGCAGCTCAGATGATCGGCGCGCAGGCTGTCGATCGAGATCAGCACCACGTTGGGATGAGCGGGCCGGCGCGCGCAGGCTCCGCCCAGAACCATGACGGCGATCAGAGGAACCGCAAGTCGACGAAGAGATCGCACAGGAAGTGCATCGCATTCTATGTGGCGGAGCACGGAATCCGCTCCCGCGCGCTAGACTGGCGCGCAAATTCAGAGCCGAGATCCCCGCCTGGAGGGGAATCGAAAGGAGGCCTCATGAAGTGGACTCGTATCGTCCTGGGCGGCATCGCCGCGGGCATCGTGGTCAACCTCGCCGATTTCGTCATGCACGGCCAGATCATGGCCGCGACCTACAAGGCGCATCCCGACGTCTTCACCCAGACCCAGGCGAGCCCGCTCGCCTTCGGCGCAATCGCCATCGCGATGGCGCTCTGTGTGGCGGTGCTCTTCGCCAAGACCCGGCAGAGCTGGGGCGCCGGTTGGAGGGGCGGTCTGACGTTCGGTTTCTTCCTCGGCCTCGCGATGTTCTTCGTCAATTTCTACTTCCCGCTGGTCATTGCCGGCTTTCCGTACTACCTGGGCTGGTGTTGGGGCGGCATCAGCCTGATCGATTCGATGGTCGGCGGCGCAGTGCTCGGCGCGATCATCCAGAAGAGCTGACCTGCCGCGCGCCAGCGACGTTCTCGGATACGCTCCGCGCGCGATGGGTGAGGAGTGGGTCGTGCTGGTCGACGAGGCGAATCGCGAGCTCGGACGGGCGCGGAAGGAAGAAGTTCACCACGCCTCGACGCCGCTCCACCGGGGCTTCTCTCTCTTCCTGTTCGACGGCGCCGGACGCACCCTCCTGCAGCGTCGCGCCCGGACCAAGCGCACCTGGCCGGGCGTCTGGTCGAACGCCTGCTGCGGCCATCCGGCGCCCGGAGAAGGGACGGAAGCAGCGGCGCGGCGGCGCGGCCGCGAGGAGCTCGGTATCGACCCCTTCGATCTCGCGGTGGTCCTGCCCGACTATCGCTACCGGGCCGAGCTCGACGGCATCGTCGAGAACGAGCTCTGCCCCGTGCTGGTCGGTCGCGTCGATCCCGCGACCTTGCGGCCCGACCCGTCGGAAGTCGCCGCGACGCGCTGGGTCGACTGGGAGCGCTTCCTCGCCGAGTTGCCGGGCACCTACTCCCCGTGGAGCGTCGAGGAGGCGCGGCAGCTCGCCCTCGCGCCTACCTTCGAAGCGTGGACCACCGGCGCCGCCGTGGCGGGCGCCAAGCTCACCGGCGCAGCTTCTTGAGCTCGGCCAGACGCTCGGCGAGATGCCGCGTCTGTTCGTGGTCCGGACCCCGGTCGGCCAGCAGGTCTCGGTAGGCGCGCTCCAGGAGCGCCCGTCCCTCGTCCAGCCGGCCCTCGTGCGCGAGCGCCCAGCCGAGCGTGCCGCGCGCCGTGGCGATCAGCCAGTGACCCGGAGGTAGCAGCTTCTCGCGGGTCGCCAGCGCCTGCCGCGCCAACGGCTCGGCTTGGCGGGCCCGCCCGAGGCCGATCAGCGCCTCGGCGTCCATGACCTCCGCGTAAGCGGTGATCGGATGCTGCTCTCCGAGGCTGCGCCGCGCCGCGGCCACGGCGTGCGACGCCACCCGGTCGGCTTCGCCGAACTTGCCTTGCAGCTCGAGATTGGTGGAGAAGCTCGCTTCGTCGAGGATGACGTGCAGGTGGTCGGGTCCGTAGACCGCGCGCACCCGGCGCACCGCATCCCGGTAGATCGGCTCGGCCTCCGCGTGGCGCCCCTGCGCATCGATCGCTCCGGCGAGATTGGTCAGCACTTCGAGGGTGCGCGGATTGTCGGCGCCACAGCACGCCGTCAGCGCCACGATCGCGCGTCGCAGGAGCCCCTCCGCCTCGCGTTGCCGTCCAGCATTGCCGACCGTGATCGCGAGGTTGTTGAGCGCCGTTCCGTAGCGGATGTCGGAGACACCCAGCCGCTCGAGCTCGGCCACCGCGCGGCGCAGGTGGGGCTCGGCCAAACTCTGCTTGCCGGTGCGGTTGAGGAGCATCCCCAGCTGATCGTCGACCAGCGCGCGCTCGACCGCCGCAGCGTGGCCCGGCGCGCCGGCCAGGGTCGCCCGCGCGGCCGCGAGGGCATGCGCCGAACGCGCGTACGCGCCGCGCTCCAGATCGATCCCGCCGAGGATGCGTTGCAGCGCGCCGAGCTCGGTCCGTCCCGCCGCGCCCGCCGCGCGGGCCAGCGCGATGCCTCGCCGGGTCTCGCGCCGCGCCTCGTCGTGCAGGCTGAGCGCCCAGTAGCTCTCCGCCAAGGTGCGGCGGAGCGCGATCTCCACCAGAGGTTCATCGGCGAAGCGCTTGGCCAGTCCGGCGCTGGCTTGGTCGAGCAGATCCGCGACCGGCAGGGATCGTCCGCCGGTCACCGGATTGGCGGCCGCGAGCATGCCCCGCAGGAACTCCGAGACCTGGGTGGCCTTCGCCGCCTCGGCTTCCGCGTGGGCCCGCGCGCGGCGTGCGCGATCCGCCTGCCAGAACGTGCCGGCGCTTCCCGCCAGGATCGCGAGCGTGACGACGGCGGCGCTGGCGACGCCGATCCGGTGGCGGCGCACGAAACGTGTCACCCGCTCGACCGGCGGCGCCATGCGTGCCGAGACCGGATGGCCGGCGCGCAACCGTTCCACGTCATCGCGCAGCCGCTCGACGGAGCCGTAACGCCGCGCCGGGAACTTCTCCATCGCCCGCAACACCACGGCGTCGAGATCGCGGCGCACCGGCCGCGCCACCTCGTTTCCGTGGCGCGCCGCCATCGCGCTTGGACGGGTCACCGGCTCCTCGCAGACCACCCGCTCGACGGTGGTCGGCCGGCGGTCCGGAAACCGATAGGGCGACACGCCAGCGGCCAGACGGTAGAGAAGCACGCCGAGCGAATAGACGTCGCTCGCGGTCGTCATCGACTCGCCCCGCACCTGCTCCGGGCTCGCGTACTCCGGGGTCAGGAAACGGCTGCCGGCGAGCGTCGCGGTGAGGCCGGGCTCCGCTGCGCCGTCTTGCGAGAGGGCCTTGGCAATTCCGAAGTCGAGCAGATGGGGCGAGCCGTCGGCGCCGACCAGGATGTTCGACGGCTTGAGGTCGCGATGCACGACCAGATTGCGGTGGGCGTGCTCGACGGCGCGGCAGATCTCGACGAAGAGCTCGAGGCGGTCGGCGAGCGGCAGATCGTGGGTCGCGCAGTAATCGTCGATCTGTTCGCCTTCGACGAGGTCCATCACCAGATAGGGAAGCCCCGCCGCGGTGGTCCCACCGTCGAGAATGCGAACGATGCCGGGATGGTCGAGCCGGGCCAGAAGGCGGCGCTCGACCGCGAAGCGGCGTACCATCTCCGGATCGAGGACGCGGGCGGCGAGCAGCTTGAGCGCCACCTGTCGGTCGTAAGCTTGGTCGGCGCGCTCCGCCCGCCAGACGGTGCCCATGCCACCCTCGCCGATCGGCTCGAGCAGGCGGTACGCGCCGATCCGCTCGCCCGCCCTTCCCCCAGCGGCCTCGTGCATCACGACCGGCAGTTCCAGATCCTCGGTCCGCAGGCTCGCGGCAAGTAAGGCTTCGACCTCGCCGCGGAGTGCCGCGTCGTCGCCGCACCGCTCGTCCAGCTGGGCGGCCCGCCCCTCCGGTGTCAGATCGACCACGGCGTCGAAGAGGTCGAGCGCTCGCCGGGCGAGCTCCTCGGACGCCATCTTCCGGGTTCGCTCGTCCATCAGGTCGACTCCGCGCCGAGCCGGCTCGCCAGCCAGGCCTTGG
The DNA here is from genome assembly GCA_963712855.1 of Thermoanaerobaculia bacterium. Classification (GTDB taxonomy): domain Bacteria; phylum Acidobacteriota; class Thermoanaerobaculia; order Multivoradales; family JAGPDF01; genus JACTMI01. The sequence continues at coordinate 1,421,812 of CAVQJN010000001.1, read as the reverse complement.
CTCCGCGCCAGAGCCGCTTGGCGGTGCGCGGCGAGACGTCGAGGGCCGCTGCCGCTTCTTCCAGAGTGAGACCGGCGAAGCAACGGAGCTCGACCACCCGGGCCCGCCGCTCGTCGATGCGCGCCAGCTCGGCGAGCGCCGCGTCGAGATCCAGCAGGTCGAGCGGGCCCGGCGCCACCCCCACCAAATCGTCGCGCAGGGTGACCCGACCGGCGTCCCCGCCCCGTTTGGCGGCGCGCTTGCGGCGCGCGTGATCGACCAGGATCTCGCGCATCAGCCGGCCGGCGACCGCGAGGAAGTGCTGGCGGCTCGCGAAGTCGATGCGCTGGAGGCCGATCAGGCGGAGGTAAGCCTCGTGGACGAGCGCGGTCGGCTGCAACGTGTGGTTGCGGCGTTCGTCCGCCATCGCGCCACGGGCCAACCGGCGCAGCTCGTCGTAGACGAGACTCAGCAGGCGTTCTTCGGCCGCGGCGTCGCCGCTCCGGAAGCCGGCCAGTAGGCGAGTGACTTCTCCCTGCTCTTCCACTTCGGGGATCTCGACTCTACCGCCGCGCGGCGCGCGGCCGGAGCTTCAGCAGCTCGGTTCGACGATCTCGATCCGGTCTTCCGCGTTGGGGACCACGCAGAGGAACTCGAACGGCGCCTCCACGACCTCGTAGGAATGCGGCACGCCGGCGGGAATGTAGAGCGTGTTGCCGGAAGCGACCTCGTGCACCTCGGCGCCGATCGTGATGCGGGCGCGCCCCGTCAGAACATATTGCTCGTGCTCGACGAGGTTGGTGTGCCGGGGCATGCCGCCGCCCTCGCCCATGATGAAGCGGCGCAGCGCGAAGTTGGGCGCTCCGTCGGGCGGGCCGACCAGCACCTGCATGGCCGTCGCCGTACCCGCGGCGACCTCTTGCTTCGCGACGGAGTCGGCGCGTTTGACGATGCCGGACGGCTGGGCGGGGTCGGACATGGCGAAGCTCCTCTCGTCTGAACGACGATCGTACCTGCTCCGCGCCGCCCGACGGGCGGCCGGGAACAAGAGGAGGGCGTTGGCGTGTTGTCGCTATGCAACGAGGTCGGTGCCCTGAAAGGGTGAGGATTCATCCAACCCCGGTCCGCGCCGCGGGCCGGTGGAGCGCAGGCAGAGAGGCGAGGAACGTCATGAGCGGAATCTTCCAGGACAACACGCGCACCATCGGCGGCACGCCGCTGGTCGAGATCCACCGTCTGACCAAGGGCGCCCACGCCCGGGTGCTGGCCAAGATCGAGGGACGCAACCCGGCTTACTCGGTGAAGTGCCGGATCGGCGCCGCGATGGTCTGGGACGCCGAGAAGCAGGGTTTGCTCGCGCCCGGCAAGTCGATCCTCGAGGCGACCAGCGGCAACACCGGCATTGCGCTGGCTTTCGCCGCCGCGGCGCGCGGATACGGCTGCACCCTGACGATGCCCGACACGATGACGCTCGAGCGCCGCAAGGTGCTGTTGGCGCTCGGCGCCGAGCTGGTGCTGACCCCCGGCGCCGAGGGAATGCCGGGGGCGATCGCCAAGGCCGAGGAGCTGCTCGCCGCCGCGCCGGAGAAGTACGTGCTGATGCGGCAGTTCGAGAACCCGGCGAATCCGGCCATCCACGAAGCCACGACCGGGCCCGAGATCTGGAGCGACACCGACGGCGCGGTCGACGTCTTCGTCGCCGGGGTCGGCACCGGCGGCACCCTGACCGGGGTCGGCCGTTACCTGAAGGAGACCCGGGAGAAGAAGGTCCAAGTGGTCGCCGTCGAGCCCGAGGCCTCGCCGGTCATCAGCCAGACCCTCGCCGGAGAGGCCTTGACGCCCGCGCCGCACAAGATCCAGGGGATCGGTGGCGGATTCATCCCGAAGAACCTCGATCTCGCTCTCGTCGACCGGGTCGAGCGGGTCTCGAACGAAGAGGCGATCGCCATGGCGCGGCGGCTGGCGCGTGAAGAGGGGATCCTGGCCGGTATCAGTTGCGGCGCGGCGATGGCCGCGGCGCTGCGCCTCGCGCGCGATCCCGCCTTCGCCGGCCAGACGATCGTCGTCGTGCTGCCCGACTCGGGCGAGCGCTATCTCTCCGGGGCGCTCTACGCGGGACTGTTCGGTGACATCGAGACGGCGATGGCGACGCCGGTGGGCGGGTGAGGGAGGTCGCGATGCGCGAGCGCGAGACGATCGACCTCGACCGGCTGGTCGACGAGCTCGTCGCCAGCTACCGGCGCGACCCGCGGGGCCAGCACCTCAACCGCCGGCACTTGCCGTCGCGCGACGCCATCGTCGAGCTGGTGCGGATCTTCCTCGAGCTCTTCTACCCGGGCTACTACGGGCGCCAGGACCTCACCGACGACAACCTGGCGGATCACCTGACGACCCTCGTCGCGGCGCTGCGGGAACGGCTGGCGCGTCAGGTGGAGACCTGCCTCTGCTTCGCCCACGAGCAGGCGGGGGAGCCGTCGGGCGGCTGCGCCGCGGCGGCCCGCGCTGCCACGGCGGAGTTTCTCGGCCGCCTTCCGGCGATCCGCGACGCGCTGGTGCTCGACGTCCAGGCCGCCTACGACGGCGATCCGGCGGCCCAGAGCCTCGACGAGGTGATCCTCGCCTATCCCGGGCTGCTCGCCATCACGGTGCATCGGGTCGCCCACGAGCTGCATCGGCTCGGGGTGCCGCTCATGCCACGCATCCTCGCGGAGTGGGCGCACTCGGAGACCGGCGTCGACATCCACCCGGGAGCGGAGATCGGTGAGAGCTTCTTCATCGACCACGCCACCGGCGTCGTGGTCGGCGAGACGACGAAGATCGGCGCCGGCGTCAAGCTCTACCAGGGAGTGACCCTCGGCGCGCTGTCGCACCCGCGCGACGAGCGGGGACGGGTGGTGCGCGGGACCAAGCGCCATCCGACGGTCGAGGACGACGTGACGCTCTACGCCAACGCCACCGTGCTCGGCGGCGACACGGTCATCGGCGCCGACGCGATCGTCGGCGGCTCGGTCTTCCTCACCCGCTCGGTACCCGCCGGCTCGAAAGTGGCGATGAAGCCGCCCGAGCTCTCGGTGCGCGGCTCCCGGGCGGCGGCGTCCGACTACGCGATCTGAGCCTGTCGGCGGCGGCTGGCGGAGGGTAAGCTTCGGCTCTCGAACGGCCCTTCGCGGCCTGGTCCCCGGGAGCGCGCTTTGCACCACGACAAGATCGCCGTCGTCGATTTCGGCGGCCAGTACGCCCACCTGATCGCCACCAAGGTCCGCCGCCTGCGGGTGCTCGCGGAGATCCTGCAGCCAGAGGATCCGGTCGAGCGCTTCGCGGAGTACCAGGGGATCATCCTCTCGGGAAGCCCGTCGCTCTCCTCGCAGGGCGAGGATTCCGACTACACGAAGGAGATCTTCGATCTCGAGACGCCGATCCTCGGCTTCTGCTTCGGCCACCAGGAGATCGCCAAGCGTTACGGCGGCGCGGTGGTGCACGGGGGTCGCGAGTGGGGCCACGCCGAGCTCGAGGTCGACCAGGGACATCCTCTGTTCGCCGGGCTCGAGCCGATCCAGAACGTCTGGATGAGCCACTACGATTCCGTCACCGCGGTCGGGCCCGAGTTCGCCGAGCTCGGGCATACGCGGCTCGGCGCGACCGGCCCGGCCCACCGCTTCGCCGCGATCGGCTCCGACTCCCTGCGCCGCTATGGCTTCCAGTTCCATCCGGAAGTCGACGACACGGAGCACGGCGGCGAGATGATCGCCAACTTCGTCCAAGGCATCTGCGGCTGCGCCCCGTCTTGGACGATTCGTAGCTTCGCCGACGAGGAGGCCGCGCGGCTCCGCGCCCAGGTCGGGGAGCGTTCCGTCTTCCTGCTCGCTTCGGGCGGCGTCGACTCGACGGTCGCCGCGAAGCTGCTCGAACGGGCGCTGGGAGCCAAGCGCGTGCACCTGCTCCACATCGACAACGGCCTGATGCGCAAGGACGAGAGCCGTGAGGTCGTGGCGCTCCTCGACTCGCTCGGGCTCGGCGCCCATCTCGAGTTCGTCGATGCGAGCGCCGACTTCCTGGCGGCGCTCGCCGGGCTGGTCGAGCCGGAGCAGAAGCGCCGCGCCATCGGCGACACCTTCGTCGCCGTCTTCGAGCGCGAGGCGCGCCGGCTCGGCATCGAGAGCCACCTGCTGGCGCAGGGCACGATCTATCCCGACACCATCGAGACCGGCGGCACGAAGCGCGCCGACACCATCAAGACCCACCACAACCGGGTGCCGGTGATCGAGGAGATGATCGCCGCCGGCCGCGTCGTCGAGCCGCTCGCCGACCTCTACAAGGTCGAGGTCCGCGAGCTCGGCGCCGAGCTCGGCGTGCCCGCCGGCGCGATCCGCCGCCATCCCTTTCCGGGACCGGGCCTGGGGGTCCGCCTGCTCGGCTCGACCGGCGAGCCGGATCGCGCGCACTTCGACGAGATCGAGCCGGCCATCGCCGCGATCGTCGGGCGGACCGGGATCCACGCCGTGGCGCTGCCCATCCGCTCGGTCGGCGTCAAGGCCGACCTGCGCGCCTACGAGCACCCGGTGCTCATCGCGAGCGGCGCGCCGTGGGAGGAGCTGCTGCGCACCGCCGGACTCCTCTACAAGGAGGTTCCGCACGTCAACCGCTGTCTCTGGTGGCTGGGGGATGGCACTCCGAGCGACTTCCGCCCCCGGCCCGCCACGACGACGCGGGCGCGGCTCGACCTGCTGCGCGAGGCCGACGCGATCGTGATGGACGGCCTGCGCCGCCACGGCCTCTACGATTCGATCTGGCAGTGCCCCACGGTGCTGGTGCCGCTCGCCATCGACGGCCGGGGAGAAGAGCTCGTGATCGTGCGCCCCATCCACTCGGCACGCGGCATGACCGCGACCCCGGCTCGCCTCCCCGAGACACTGCTCCAGGAATTGCGAACCGCGCTGCTCGCCCTGCCCGGCATCTCCGGCTTCGCCTACGACCTCACCACCAAGCCGCCCGGCACGATCGAGTGGGAGTGATCAGTCCTCGACCTTGAGCACTGCCAGGAAGGCATCCTGGGGGATCTCGACCGAACCGACCCGCTTCATCCGCTTCTTGCCTTCCTTCTGCTTCTCGAGCAGCTTCCGCTTGCGGGAAATGTCGCCGCCGTAGCACTTGGCGATGACGTCCTTGCGCAGCGCCTTGACGGTCGAGCGCGCGATGATGCGGCTGCCGACCGCCGCCTGCAGCACCACTTCGAAGAGCTGGCGCGGAATGAGCTCCTTCATCTTCTTGACCAACGCCGCGCCTTTCGCGTACGCCTTGTCGCGATGGACCATCAACGACAGCGCGTCGAGGGGCTCGCCGTTGACCAGGATGTCGAGCTTGACGATGTCGCCGCGCCGGTAGTCGGCGAGCTCGTAGTCGAACGAGGCGTAGCCGCGTGAGACCGATTTGAGCTTGTCGTAGAAGTCGTGGATGACCTCGGCCAACGGAAAGTCGTACTCCACGAGCACCCGGTCGGTCGAGACGTATTGCAAACCCCGCTGGACGCCCCGGCGATCCTGCGCCAGGGCCAGGATGCCGCCCACGTACTCGTCGCGGGTGACGATGGTCGAGCGGATGTAGGGCTCTTCGATCGAGTCGACGCGGGAAAGGTCGGGCAACTGCGCCGGCGAGGAGATCTCGACCCGGCTCCGGTCGGAGAGATTCACCCGGTAGCGGACCCCGGGCGCCGTGGTGATCAGGTCGAGGTTGAACTCGCGCTCGAGCCGCTCCTGGATGATCTCCATGTGCAGCAGCCCGAGAAACCCGCAGCGGAAACCGAAGCCGAGCGCCGCCGAGCTCTCGGGCTCGAAGCTGAACGAGGCATCGTTCAGACGCAGCTTGTCCACCGCGTCGCGCAGGTCCTCGTAGTCGTCGGAGACCACCGGGAAGAGACCCGCGAAGACCATCGGCTTGACTTCCTTGAAGCCGGGCAACGGGGTGGTGGTCTGCCGGTCGGCATGGGTGACCGTGTCGCCGATCTTCGCCTGGATGAGGTCCTTGATGTTGGCGTAGATGTAACCCACCTCGCCCGGGCCGAGCTCCTCCGCCTCGCGCGGCTTGGGATGAAAGGTGCCGATCTCTTCGACCGTGTAGACGCGGCCGGTCGCGACGAAGCGAATCTTGTCGCGCTTGCGGATCACTCCGTCGACCACCCGCACCAGGCAGGCGACGCCGCGGTAGACGTCGTACCAGGAGTCGAACAGCAGCGCCTTGAGGGGCGCTTCCGGGTCCCCTTGCGGCGCCGGAATGTCGGAGACGATCCGTTCGAGCAAGAGGTCGACGCCGAGACCGGTCTTGGCGGAGACCTCGACGGCGTCGGTGGCGTCGATGCCGACCACCTGCTCGATCTGCTCCTTGACCCGGAGCGGGTCGGCCGACGGCAAGTCGATCTTGTTGATGACCGGCAGCAGCTCGAGGCCTCCGTTGACCGCCAGGTAGGCGTTGGCGAGGGTCTGCGCCTCGACGCCCTGGGTGGCGTCGACCACCAACAGCGCTCCTTCGCAAGCCGCGAGCGAACGCGAGACTTCGTAGCTGAAGTCGACGTGGCCGGGGGTGTCGATGAGCTGAAAGATGTACTCTTGTCCGTCCTTGGCCCGGTAGTTGAGCCGCACCGCGTGGGCCTTGATCGTGATGCCGCGCTCGCGCTCGAGATCCATGTCGTCGAGCACCTGAGCCTGCATCTCGCGCTGCGAGAGGGCGCCGGTTCGCTCGAGGATGCGATCGGCCAGGGTCGACTTGCCGTGGTCGATATGGGCGACGATCGAGAAGTTGCGGATCCGCGCGATGGGGTGCATGACCGGGGAGCCACGCCCGGGCGAAGCCGGCGCGGCGAGGTGAGGCAGTCTATCGGAGGGCGCAGGCCCCGACTCGCTCGCGCGGCGCTCCCTGGCGCCGCACGATTCGTCCCTGCCGGTCGTTGTTCCGCCCTCTTGCGGAGCCCTCCCGTCCCGTGCTAGCTTGCGCCGTCCGTTTTCCAGTCAGCAGAGTTGGGCCGCCGTAGCAGGGGTTCTTTCCGAAGAGTTCCGAGGCGTGAGTACGGGCTCGAGCGACCCTGCATTTTCAGCGCACTCCCGCCCGTCATCTCGCCTCCATCGTAGCGACCGCCGCCGTTGACCCGCCGCCCGGCGCACGGTTCGTGAAGGGGTGCTCGTGGCCCACGTGGGCCCAGAAGAGCGCCAAACACAGAGGTCGGCGGTTTTTCGTGAGGGCGTCTCAATCATGAGCTGGAAAAGTCGTACCGCAGCGTTAGCGTTCGCCGCTTGTCTGCTCGCCTATCCGATGGGCGCGGCGACGAGCCGCCAGAACACGATCCATCCGACGCCGAGGAACGGCGAGTCCGACCTGGCCCCGAACGGCAAAGGCTGGGGCGAGCACCACGCCCAGGGCCGGGCCAAGGGAGGCGGACACGGTGGTGGTGGCCATCATTCAAAGAGCAACGGCATCGACTTCCACGGTGGCCCGGTGATGGTGAACGGCGTCAACGTCTATTACATCTGGTACGGCAACTGGTCGGGCAGTTCGGCGACCACGATCCTCACCGACCTCGCCAAGAATATCGGCGGCTCGAACTACTTCAACATCAACACCAGCTACTACAACGGCAGCAATACGCACGTCCTCAACAGCGTGAGCTACGGCGGGTCGGCGACCGACAACTACTCGCACGGCACCGCGCTCGCCGACGGCGACATTCAATCGATCGTCGCGGCGGCTTATCCCAACCCCGATCCGAACGCCGTCTACTTCGTGCTCACCTCGTCCGACGTCAACGAGACGTCCGGCTTCTGCACCCAGTACTGCGGCTGGCACACCCACGGCACGATCGGCGGCGTCGACACGAAGTACTCCTTCGTCGGCGATCCGACCCGCTGCCCGAGCTCCTGTGAAGCCCAGTCGACCGGTCCCAACGGTTCGACCGGCGCCGACGGCATGGCGTCGATCATCGCCCACGAGCTCGAGGAGGCCACGACCGACCCCGACCTCAACGCCTGGTACGACCGGCGCGGCTACGAGAACGCCGACAAGTGCGCCTGGACCTTCGGCAGCGAGTACACGACGTCGAACGGCGCCTCGGCCAACATGACGCTCGGCAGCCGCGACTACCTGATCCAGCAGAACTGGGTCAACGCCTCGGGCGGCTACTGCGCGCTCAGCTACTGATTCATGGACTCATCCCGCGGCTTCGGCCGCGGCTGCTTCATCGAGGCCCCCGCGCGAGCGGGGGCCTTTTCTCATGGTGTCCGGGCGGCGAAGTCGGCGAGACGGACGGGCCGACGACGGGAACCCCAGCGCCCCGGACGCTCCTCGAACACTCCGGCGATCGTGCCGCCACACTGCTCGCAGCGCCCCTTGGCGTCGAGCCGCCAGGCGGTGAGCTCGTACCAGTCACGCCCGATCACCTTCTCGCCGCAAGCCGGACAGAAGGTCGACCCGCCGGCCTCGTCGTGCACGTTGCCCGTGTAGACGTAGCGGAGCCCGTGCTCGAGCGCGATGCGGCGCGCCCGGGTGAGCGTCGCGGGCGGGGTGGGCGGCACGTCGCGCATCTTCCAGTCGGGGTGGAAGGCGGTGAAGTGGAGCGGCACGTCCGGACCGAGCTCGGCGGCGATCCAGGCGCACTCGGCGGCGAGCTCGTCATCGGAGTCGTTCTGTCCGGGGATGAGCAGGGTGGTGATCTCGAACCAGACCTCGGTCTCGCGCCCGAGATAGATCAGCGTCTCCTGGACCGGCGCGAGATGACCGCCGCAGATCTTGCGGTAGAACTCCTCGCTGAATCCCTTCAGGTCGATGTTGGCGGCGTCCATGTGCGCGTAGAAGTCGCGCCGCGGCTCGGGGGTGATGTATCCGGCCGTGACCGCCACCGGATGGATGCCGCGCGCTCGGCAGGCGTCCGCGACATCGATCGCGTACTCGAGGAAGATAGTCGGATCGTTATAGGTGAAGGCGACCGAGCGGCAGCCCAGCTCCTCGGCGGCGCGAGCGATCGTCTCGGGCGTCGCCCGGTCCGAGAGCTTGTCCCATTCGCGTGACTTCGAGATGTCCCAGTTCTGGCAGAACGTGCAGGCGAGGTTGCAGCCGGCGGTGCCGAAGGAGAGGACGCTGGTGCCCGGCAGGAAGTGATTGAGCGGCTTCTTCTCGATCGGGTCGACACAGAATCCCGACGAGCGGCCGTAGGTCGTGAGGACGATCTCGCCCTGCGGGTTCGCCGCGCGCACGAAGCAGAGCCCCCGCTGCCCCGGCCGGAGCTTGCAGAATCGCGGGCAGACATCGCACTGGGTCCGGCCGTCTCCGATCCGGTGCCAGTAACGGGTCGCCACCGCGCCCTCGAAGGACTCGACCTTCTCGCCCATCCCGATCAGGATACGCCCGCCGGCCGGCCCGGCACCCTCCGCCGGGGTGGGCCCCGGCGCGGAATCGAGGAGAATGACCCGCATGGCCCGCCTCGCCGTCGCGCCGCCCGTGGAGAAACTCTGCCGCTCGATCCGACGCGCGGGGGGCCGGGCGCTCGTGGTCGGCGGATGGGTCCGCGACGGGTTGCGCGGAGTCGCCTCGACGGAGTACGACCTCGAGGTCTTCGGCCTCGCCGGCGAGCGACTCAAGGAGGTGCTCGCCGCTCTCGGCAACCTCGACGCGGTGGGCCAGGCGTTCACGGTCTACAAACTGCGCTTGGCCGACGCGCCCGGTCTGCCCACCCTCGACGTCGCGCTGCCGCGCCGGGAATCGAAGTCGGGGCGTGGCCACCGTGGGTTCACGGTCACCGGGGATCCCGGGCTCTCCCTCTCCGAGGCTGCACGGCGACGCGACTTCACGGTCAACGCGATCTCCTACGACCCCCTCACCGGGGAGTTGGTCGACCCCACGGGCGGAGTCGGCGATCTCGAGCGGCGCCGGCTGCGCCACGTCGATCCCGCCACCTTCGGTGAGGACAGCCTGCGCGTGTTGCGCGCCATGCAGTTCGCGGCACGGTTCGAGTTCGAAATCGACGGCGAGACCCTGGCGCTGTGCCGCACCGTGCCGCTCGACGACCTGCCGGCCGAGCGGATCTGGGGCGAGGTGGAGAAATGGCTCCTACGCTCTCGTCGTCCTTCGATCGGGTGGTGGGCGGCACGCCAGCTCGGCATCGTCGAACGTCTGTGGCCAGAGTGCCAGGCGCTCGTCGGCTGTGCCCAGGAGAGCGAGTGGCATCCGGAGGGCGACGTCTTCGTGCACACCGGCCTGGTGCTCGACGAAGCACGGCTGCTCGCCGACGATCTTCCCCATCCGCAACAGGCGACCCTTCTTCTCGCCGCGCTCTGCCACGACTTCGGCAAGCCCTCCACGACCCGGCTCGAGAAAGGTCGTATCCGCTCGCGGGGCCACGAGGAAGCGGGGGTCGAGCCGACGCGTCGCTTTCTGGCCCGCCTGAACGTGCGGACACTCGGTGGCTTCGACGTCGCCGGCCAGGTCATGGCGCTCGTCCAGTACCACCTCGCACCGACTCACTTCTGGAACGCCGAGCAGCGCGGCCAACGGGTCTCCGACGGCGCCTTCCGCCGTCTGGCCACGAAGGTCGACCCCGAGCTCCTCTGCCGGCTCGCCCGCGCCGACACGCGCGGACGAGGCGCCGCGCCGCCGTCTTCCGCTCCGGAATGGATGCGCGAGCGTTTCCGCGCGCTCGCGGTGGAGCGGGGCGCGCCCGCGCCCCTTCTGCTCGGCCGCCACGTGCTGGCGCTCGGCCTGGCGCCCGGTCCCGAAGTGGGGCGCATCCTGCGCGCCGTCTACGAGCGTCAGCTCGACGGTTCCGTCACCTCGCTCGAGGAGGCGATCGCCGCAGCACGCGAGATCCTCGACGCGCCGTCCTCCTGAGCACCGCGGTCGTCGGACGGCCGTCGTGCCCGCAGAGCGTCTCTGACCGAGTCAGATGTCCCCCGTTGCACACGATAGACCGCGTCCTTCCAACGTCTCGCCACATCCACCCGGAATCGTGTTGCGTCGCCGTTTGCCGAGGTGCATCCTTGGGCCTGCTACCCTGGAGGACTCCGATGCTGCAACGTTTGCGTCTCTCGCTCCTGTCGTTCCTCTTGCTCGCGCTCGCGGCGCCCACTCTCGCGACGGCACCCCCTCGCGTGCAGGAGGAGATCACCGTCCAGCTGATCAACGTCGACGTCCACGCGACCGATCGCGACGGGAAATCCGTGCGCGGTTTGACGCGTCAGGATTTCAAGCTCTTCGACGGTGACCGGCCGGTCGAGATCAGCAACTTCGCCTGGATTCCGGCCGACGGTCACGCCGCCGGGGCGGCGACCGCCACGAGCGACGAAGCGATCGGCGGAGCGCCGGCGCGCCGGATCGCCATCTTCTTCGACGAGCTCCAGATCTCGAACCGCAGCCGGATCCCCCTGCTGCGCGCGCTCGCCACCCAGTTGGTCGACCGGCTGAGGCACGACGATCAGGTCAGCATCGTACGTTTCGACGGCGCCGAGCTCGAGCTCGTCCTGCCCTGGACCAGCGATCGTCACAAGATCGATCACGCCCTCGAAGCCCTCGGATCCTTTTCGGTGCGCCGCCTCGCGGCGAGTCAGGACCTGCGCGACTACTGGAACCAGTTGCAGCGGGACATCTCCGGAGCCGTCGCCAAGAAGCACGAGGGCGGTTGCCCGGACGCCGGAGTGATCATCCGCAGCTATGCCGACCTGGTACGCCGCAACGTCGTGAGCTCGGCCAACGCGCTGCTCGACTATGCGCAGCATCTCTCGCGAGATCCCGGCCCCCGGCTGCTCGTTCACGTCAGCGACGGCATTCCGCTCGTCGCCGGCGCGGAGGTCTACCAATACGCCATCGACATGTGCAGCGGCGAAGCGCTATCGCAGGGCGTTCCGAACGCCTTCAGCGTCGCGTTGGCCGGTGAGGGCCGGGGCAGTCGCTTCGACCCGTACAAGGCTCGACTCGATTCGAACGACTATCAAATGGCGCCTCTGTGGAGAAACGTGGCCGCGCGCCTCAACGCGCTCGGCATCACGGTCTACGCCGTGCAGGCCTCGGATCCCGCCTCCCAGTTCCTTCCCCAGGGCGAGGCCGGGATCCTGCCCGCGAGCGTCCGGTCGCTCGCCGAGCAGAATCCGGTCGACACGCTGGCCCTGCTGGCGCGCGAGACGGGTGGCCTCCTGGTGCGCGCCGACCGCGGCGCCGAGAGCGAGGTCGGGCGCATGGCGGGGGACTTGGGTGGCTACTACTCCCTGGCCTTCTCGCCAAGCTCGGCCGCCACCGAGAACGCCCGGCGGATCCGCGTCGAGGTGGACCGCCCCGGAGTGCACCTGCGCTACCGCCGGGTCTATCGGCTGGAGAGCCGCGACGAGCGCGTCGTTGGACAGCTCGCGGAAGTCTTCGCTGCCGATCACATCGACAATCCGCTCGGCATCGAGCTGAGCTTTCCCGCGCCGCCCGCGCCGGGTCACGTCCGCCTGCGGGTCGCGGTGCCGCTCGCCCACCTGACGATGATCGACGTCCCGCCGGGAGAACGTTCCGGATCGTTCGTGGTCTACGTCACGCTGCGGCGGGGCAACCACGTCTTCGTGCCGCGGCGCCGCCAAGTACCGCTCACGATGACCGCCGGCGGCCCCCCCGACTACACCTACGACGTCGACCTTCCGGTCGCGACGGGAGAGGTCGGCGTCGCGGTCGCGGACACCTATTCGGGCGAGGTCTCCTTCGCCCGGGCAATGATCCCGGGCACGCTCACCCAGCGCTGAACGGTTCGCTCAGTCGCCGAGCGCGCGACCCGCCGCGAACGCCTCGACGCGATAGAAGCTGCAGCGGAAGCTCGGCGACCAACCGTCCGCCGGGAGGCCCGCCTTGCGCTTGAGCTGCGCCACGAAATCGCGCGGCTCGGGAAGCTGCTCCCAGACCGCCGGCAGGAAGGTCGCGCGGCGCGGTCCCGCTTCGAGCAGCAGGCCGTGCACTCCCGGCTCCAGAATCTCGAACAGCTCCCGCTCGCTCGCCACGGGTCGCCATTCGAGCGGCGAGAGCACCGAGAGCTCGACCTCGATGAACGGCAGCTCGCGGGGCTCGACGGGCGCGAAGCGGGCGTCGTGCAGCGCCGCCGCGGCCGCGTTGGCGGCGACATCCTCGGCCAGCGGGCGGCGGGGCTCGATGCTGCCGATGCAGCCGCGCAGCGCGCCGTTCTCGTGCAGGGTCACGAAGCTCGCGCCGTGGCGCGCCAGCGCGCCGGAGAGGCGCGCGCCATCGAGCCGGTAGACGTCGCCCCGCACTGCGGCGACGAGCGAGCCGCGCGCGATCTCGGCCAGGGCGGCGCGGTCCGCGTCGCCCAGCGAGGCGATCCCTTCCTCAGGCGAAGGCATAGGCCCCATAGCCCACCACCCGGTCGCGCGGCCCGGCGGTGTCTCCCGAGTTGCGACGATCGAGCTCCCGCGCGGACAGGCCGTGGCGGCGCGCGGCGCGGAGCAGGCCGCGCAGGGGATCGCGGCCACAGGCATCGGCCTCGCCGATGGCCTCCTCGTCGAGCGCCAGGATGGCGTGAGCCGTCCGTTCATCGTGACGCCGCGCCGTCTCGTAGTCGAGGTAGTGGGAGAGGTCGGTGCTCACCACGATCAGGGTCTCGGCTCCGTCCCATAGCCGTTCGAGCACCTCGGCGACCTCTCCCGGCTCGGCGTCGCCGACCGCCAGGGGAACGAGCGAGAACTCACCCAACGCCACCTGGAGAAAGGGCAGCTCGACCTCGAGGCTGTGCTCGCGCGCGTGGGGGCGCGGATCGACGAAGACCTGCCGAAGATCGGCGAGCGCCGCCGCGGCCTCCGCATCGACCGGAACGGCGCCCAGCGGAGTTTCGAACGTGACCGAGGTGGGAAGGGCGAGGCCGCGGAAGGCCACGTAGTGGGAGGGCCCGAGCAGCACCACGCGACGCACTCGGCCGCCGAGCGCCTGGATGCAGGCGAACGCGCTCCCCGCCACCGCTCCCGAAAAAACGTAGCCCGCGTGCGGTGCCACGACCGCCTTGGGAAAGGTGCCCGGCCCGGGCACGGCGGCGGCCAGAAACGCTTCGACCTCGTGGCGCAGGAGGTCGGGCCGCGCCGGATAGAACTGACCCGCCACCGCAGGCGGGCGGTTCGTCGCTTGCGTCATCGACGTGTCTCCGCTGGCCGCCATGCTACTCCCCGCGCTGCTCGCTCGCCCCGCGCTCGGGGGTGGCGCCTCCGGGCGGTGTCGCGCACTCCGCAGACCTTGCCAGGCGCCCGCGAAAAGATCGGGCCGGTTCTGACCTTCCACGAGCTCCGCCGTGACGCGCCGCTTCGTCCTCGCCGCCCTTCTCGCCCTGCTCGCGACCCCGATCACCGCGCAGCAGGTCATCGACGGTTGCCAGATCTTTCCCACCGACGACATTTGGAACGTGCCGGTCGAGAGCTTGCCGGTGGCCGCGGATTCCGCCAACCTGATCGCCCACATGGATCCCACCGCGGGACTCCATGCCGATTTCGGCGCCGCCCAGTGGCTCGGCGGCAACATCGGAATTCCTTTCGACTCGGTGCCGCAGAGCCAACCCCTGGTCGAGGTCGACTTCGCGACCTATGGCTGGCCCGGCGAGAGCGACGCCGGTCCGTATCCCATGCCGTCCGACCCCACCATCGAGGGCGAGCCGGGCAACGCCACCGGCGACCGTCACGTCTTGGTCCTACGCCAGGGAGCATGCGAGCTCTACGAGACCTATTACACGTATCCGAATGGCGATTCGGCGCCCACGCTCAACGACAACTATCCCGCGACGCTCACCTGTCCGACCCCGACTGCGGCCTCCCCCTGGTGCGCGGCCTCGGGAGCCATATACGATCTGAGCTCCGATGCGTTGCGACCCGACGGCTGGACTTCTGCCGATGCCGCCGGGCTACCCATCCTGCCCGGCCTGGCGCGCTACGAGGAGGTGGCCTCGGGCGAGATTCGCCACGCCCTGCGATTCACCCTCCAGACCACCCGCCGCGCCTACATCTGGCCGGCGCGCCATCAAGCCGGCAGCACCAGCTCGAGCGACGATCCGCCCATGGGTCTGCGCGTGCGTTTGAAGGCGAACGTCGACATCTCGGGATTCTCGCCCGCGGTGCAGGTCCTGCTCGTCGCCTTCAAACGCTATGGCCTGATCCTGGCCGACAATGGCAGCGCTTGGTATGTTTCGGGTGTCCCGAACGCCTCGTGGAACGATGATGCGCTGCATGAGCTCGGCCAGATCCACGGTAGCGACTTCGAGGTCGTCGACGTTTCTTCCCTGATGATCGATCCCGATTCCGGCGCGACGCCGCACCTATTCTCGGACGGCTTCGAGACGGGCGCCGCGTCGTTCTCCACCTGGTCCAACGTCGTCGGTCAGGCGCCGTGAGCAAGGCACCCACGCCTCCCGATCCGACCCCGGGCGCGCTCGCGGACGAGCTCGACGACTACCTGGAGCGCCACGTCCTGGCGCCGCGGTTGCCGGCGCTGTTCGACGACGAGAGTTGGGGGTTCCGGGCTCATTTCGACCACGACTGGGAACCGCAGCCGGAGCGCGGACGCTTTCTCGTCTACCAGGCGAGGGTCGCATGGAGCGTCGCTTTTCTGGTGACCCGCCGGCCGGCGCTCCGAGAGCGCCTCCTGCCGGCGGCGCGCCACGGCTACGCGGCGTTGCGTGATCACCTGGCCGACCGTCGACGGGGTGGGTTCTTCAACCGCGTCGCGCTCGGCGGGGAGGGCGCTCCCGAAGGCCGAAAGTTCCTCTACTCCAACGCGTTCGCCCTCCTGGCGTTGACCGGTCTCGCCGCGGTCGAGGATCCGTGGATTCCGCGCCAGGAAGCGCTCGCTCTGGCGGAGTCGACCGGCGAGTGGATCGAGCGCACGCTGCGTCGCGCGGACGGACCCGGCTACCTCAGCGCCGTGGCGCTCGACGGCTCCCGCCTGCCCTTCGATTCCGCGCGCTTGCTTCCCGAGCGAAACGGCCTCGAGGGCCCGGCGGCTTGGCCCGACCTCAACAGCCACCTGCACCTGCTCGAGGCCTACCTGGAGTTGGCGGACGCCGTGCCGAGCGCCACTCTCGACGCCGCGCTGCGAGATCTGGTCGATCTCCTCCTGGGCCGCTTCTACAGCGACCCCGGCTGTCTGCACCGCATCCTCGACGCGCAGTGCCGGCCGGTTCCCGGGGAGGTTTCGTTCGGACACGATCTCGAAGGGGCGGTCTTCCTGCTCGCCGCGGCGGAGCGGCTGGGGCGGCGCGACGACCCCCAACTCGTCGAACCGGCGCGGCGGCTCGCCGAGCATGCCCTGGCGCTCGGCTGGGATCCACACGTCGCCGCCTGGACCGGAATCGGTTCACCCCTCGCGCGCAGCCGAGACCTCCAGGTCGGCTACTGGGTTCCTTTCGAGGCACTCAACACCCTGGCCTGTCTCGCCGAACGCTGGCCCGAGGACGAAGCGCGCTATTACCGTCTCTCGGTCGACACTTGGCGGTTCATTACCCAACGTTTGACCGACCGGCGCAAGGGCGGAACCTGGCAGGGCTTCGACGATCGGGGCCAACTGCTGCGCGTCAAGAGCGGCGATTGGTTCTCGATCTACCACGCCACCCGCGCCCTCGTCGTCGCTGCCGACCGTTGGCGCGACGCCGCTCGCAATGCTGCGGAGGTGAGCTCCAGCCTGACGGCTTCCTGAGCCGCTGCGGGGCGGCGCAGCCGATACACTCGCTTGGCCGCGAGCCCTTGTGGGCTCGCACGGAGGAAGCGATGGCGCCGTCCAAGCAATCGACCAGCCGTTGGAGAGCGAGCGAGGCCCGACGCTGGTCTTCCTCCACGAACCCACGCGAGCTCGGTAGCCGCGTCTACGGCGCCCGGCTGCTCGGCGCCGATCGCTCCCTGGTTCTCGCCGGCGGCGGCAACTGCTCGCTCAAAGCGACCACTACCGACCTCTACGGAGAGTCCGTCGAGACGCTCTTCGTCAAGGCGAGCGGGGTCGATCTCGCCGCGGTCGAGAGCGGCGACTTCACGCCCCTCGCCCTCGCACCGCTGCGCCGTTTGCTCGAGCTCCCGGCGCTCGCCGACGACGAGCTGAGCCGGGCGCTGCTCAACGCACGACTCGATCCACGGGCGAGCCCGCCCTCAGTCGAGACGCTGCTCCATGCCTTGGTGCCCTTCCGCTACGTCGACCACACCCACGCCGACGCCTTCCTCGCCTGGGTCGACCGCGTCGACGGCGCGGCACGCGCCGAGGAGCTCTACGGCGAGGACTGTCTGATCGTTCCCTACGAGAATCCCGGCTTCGCGCTGGCGACACGCTGCCGGGAGCTCTGGCGGCGCGCGGACGGCGAAGGGCGGCGGCCGCGCGGCATCGTGCTTCTCCACCACGGGCTGGTCAGCTTCGCCGACGACGCGAACGAGAGCTACGAGACCATGCTCGAGCTGGTCGACCGGGCGGCGAGGAGGCTGCCCCGCCCGCGCCGGCCGCGCCCGCGCCGGCGCCGACCCGCGGTGTGGTCGCCGCTCGATCTCGCCCGGGCCCGCGCCGTCCTGTCGAGCTTCGCCAATCGGCCGCTGGCGCTCACCTTGCGCGACGATGCGTCCTTGCGGCCCGTGCTCATGCGGCCCGATCTCGGCGCGATCACCCGCCGCGGCCCGTTGACTCCGGACCACCTGCTCCTGACCGGGCGCCGGCCCCTCGTCGTCACCGCCGCGACGGGTCTGGAAGCCGCGTGCACGCGGTACTCGGCAGCGGTCGAGCGTGAGCTCGAACGCCGGCGCCGCGGACGCGACCTGATGCCGCTCGACACAACGCCCCGGGTGCTGCTCGTTCCCGGCACCGGCTTGCTGGGCAGCGGGCGCACGCCGCGCGAAGCGGCCCTGGCCGCCGAGGTCTACGCCCACACGCTGTGGGCGATCGAGCGCGCCGAGGCGTCGGGCGGATACCGGCCGCTCGGCGCCGCCGCGCAATTCGAGTTCGAGCACTGGGGACCGGAACGCGCCAAACGGGAGCGCGCCGCGCCGGCCAGGCCGCTCACCGGCCGGGTCGCCCTGGTCACCGGTGCCGCCAGTGGGATCGGGCGTGCCGCCGCGGAGGCGCTGTTGGCGCGCGGCGCCGCGGTCGTGGGCGTCGATCTTCGTCCGGCCGCGCTGGCCGGCGACTTCGAGGCGCTGACGGGGGATGCGCGCTCGACGCGCACCGTGCGCCGCGCCATCGAGCTCGCGGTGCGCCGTTTCGGCGGCGTCGACATCGTGGTGGCGAACGCCGGCATCTTCTTCGCCGGCCCCCAGATCGCCGAGCTCGCCGACACCGACTGGCGACGCACCTTCGATCTCAACCTCGACGCTCAGCTCAAGCTGCTCCGCGAGGCGATCCCGTTCTTGCGAGTGGCGCCGGCCGGGGGCTCCGTGATCGTGGTGGGCTCGAAGAACGTCCCGGCGCCGGGACCGGGCGCGGCGGCTTACTCGGCGTCGAAGGCCGCCCTCACTCAGCTCGCGCGCGTCGCCGCGCTCGAGCTGGCGCGCGACGGCGTGCGCGTCAACGTGGTCCATCCCGACGCGGTCTTCGACACCGGCGTCTGGACGCCCGAACGCCTCGCCGAACGCGCCGCGCACTACGGGATGAGCATCGAAGCCTACCGGCGGCGCAACCTGTTGCGCCGCGAAGTCCACGCTGCCGACGTCGGCGCCCTGGTGGCGGAGCTCGCGGGCGATCTCTTCGCCAAGACGACGGGCGCGCAGATCCCCGTCGACGGCGGCAACGAGCGGGTGATCTGAGGGGTCAGCGGCAGGACGCGCGAAGGGCGCGCGCTCAGGCGGAATCGCGGCGCAGCAGCACGAGCGTCCGGTCGTCGTGGAAGGGCACGCCGCGCACGAACTTCTCGAGCGAACGGTCCATCTCGAGCGACAGCTCGGCGAGCGGCCGCTTCCGGTAGTCGCGACAGAGCGCCTCGAAGCGTTCGAGACCGTACTCCTCGTCATCCGGATCGATCGCTTCGACGATGCCGTCGGTGTACACAACGAGCAGGTCGCCTGGCGCGAGCATCGTCTCGCCCGCTTTGTATTCGGCCGCCGGCAACATGCCGAGCGGCACTCCGGTCGAGCTCAGCCGCTCGATGGTGCCGTCGGTGCGCACCACCAGGCCCGGATTGTGGCCGGCGTTGGTGTAGCGCAGGACGCCGGTCGCGAGCGTCGCCGAGGCGACGAAACTGGTCGCGTACTTGGCCGGTGGAGTGCGTTGAAAGAGGAGCTTCGAGACTCGCTGGCAGAGGTCGTCGACCGGCAACCCGGCCTCGATCGGCACCGCGGATAGGGCTTCGAGAGAAGCCGTCAGGATGGCTGCGGCCACCCCGTGGCCGGAGACGTCGGAGGTCATCAGGAAGAGCTCGCCTCCCGATTCCCGCTCGATCGCCTGATAGTGGTCGCCGGAGACGAAACGCGAGGGAATGCTGGTCCCGAAAAGCTCCCAGCCGGCCGGCTCGGGCAGCTGGCTCGGCAGCAGGCCGATCTGGATCGAGCGCGCCAGCTGGAGCTCCTCCTCGAGCAGCTTCCGCTCGATCGATTCCTGCGCCAACGCGACATTGCGAATGCGCAACGACGCGACCGCCGCCAGCGAGGTCAGCATTTCGAGGTCGTCCTCGGTGAACGGCCGCACGAAGGCGCGCGAGTCGAGCGCGATCATGCCGAGCGGCCCCTCGTCGTCGAAGAGCGGCGCCGCGACGAGACTGCGCACTCCCGACATGCGGATCGACGCCGCGGCGCCGAACTTCTCGTCGGCGGCCACGTCACAGACCAACGCTCCTTGACGCTTCTCGACGACCTCCTCGAGCAACGTGCGCGAAATCAGGGACTCGCCTGCCGATCCCACCGGCCGTCGGGTCGCCGCGCGGCGGTACTCGCCGGGACCGTCGCGAAGCACCACCATGCCTTCTTCCGGCTGCAGCGCCTCGAACGCCTTGTCGAGGATCAACTCGAGCAGCTCGTCGAGCGCCATCGAGCGCGCCAAGGCGTGGTGCACCTGGTTGAGCAGCTCGAGTCGCACCGCGCGACGGCGCAGCGTCGCCACGTCTTCCGTCGCCACCTCGCCCGAGAGCGACTCGCGCAACAGAGCGTCGGCGCTCTTGTAGACCGACTGGCCGGGAATGATCGAGGAGACGGCACCCGATGAGCTCGATCTGGCGGCGCGCTCACCGCCCAGCAACTTGATCACGCTCTGGCCGACGCTGATCTCGTCTCCCAGCGAGAGCTTCTCGCGGTGGTCGACGGGACGGTCGTTGAGCCGCGTGCCGCCGCGCGATCCGGCGTCTTCGACGTACCAATCGCCATTTTCGTGAACGACGCGCGCGTGACGGCGCGAGACCGCGCGGTCCGGCACGACGATGTTGCAGTCTTCCGAACGACCGATCAGGGCCTCTTCGCCGGGGACCTCACGCTCGAAGGGGACGGCTGGGGGCGGGGCGACGATGCGCAGACGCAACACGGTGACGGAGTTTAGCAGTGCGCGACCGGGGCGAGAGCGGGCAGTTTCCCGGCCTCGCTCGCCGGCGCCACATCAGGGGCAGGCCTCGCCCCCTTGAACGAGCGACCAGGCGCACATCCCCCCCGCGGTCTCGAATCCGTCGCTAAAGATCGCGGACAGCAGCGGGACGCACAGGGAAAGCTGGGCGGTGGTCCCGGCGACCACGGTCACCGAATCGGCGGCCTGGTCCGAACCATTCGCCGCCGTGACCTGGTAGCCCGCCGGCGCCATGGCGTCGAAGCTCGCCACACCCGAGGCGTCGGTCGTGCGCAGATACCCGTCGGCGGTCGCGACGGTGGCGCCCGACACGGGAGCACCGCTTCCGCACCGGGTCACCGAGACCTCGAGCGCGCCGCGCGCGGAAGCGCCGCAACCGGGAAAGGCGAAGTTGCCGATGTGGGTCACCCAGCCCCGCGAGCTCGAGGCCTGGCTGGCCGCCGTGTAGTACTCCTGCCCGAACCAGAACGTGCAGTCGTCCGCCGGGTCGACGGCCAGCATGCTGTAGTCGCCCCAACGGTTGTATTGGGTATCGGTCTGGATACCGGATCCGGCCACCTGGGTCGCCTCGGTCTCGAGCGTGTTGGCGGCGTCGCTTGCCAGGCGGCCCGTGTAACGGATGCTCGGATAGACCGTCAGGCTCGAGGCACTGTAGCCGAGGCCGATGTCGTTGTCGTGATCGGACGCGGCGCTGCCCATCCAGCGGCTGGTCGCGTCGGGCGCGAAGGTCACCTGCTGCGCGATCGAGTAGGCGTTGACCGCGCCGGTCGCGCGTTCGAGCTCGTAGAGGCGCGGCGCCGCCTGGAAGGTCGTCCCCGACGTCGAGCAGACAGTCGAGCCGTTGTCGTTGACCGTGTGGTTGGCGACCAGCACCTCGTGCCCGTCGCCCAGATTGCGATATTGCAGACGGTGCATGAGCCGGTCCGGAATGGCGTCCAGCGCGTTCGAGCAGGTGCCGTCCTTCTGAAGCACGTTGCCCCGTCCCGACGAGGTCAGGGGATTGAAAGCCGCCACGGAGAGCGGGCTCTCCTGCGCCGTCCGCTCGCCGAAGGTCGAGCTGGCGGGCGCCGACCAGTCGACATGGAAATCGAAGAGCCGCAGACCGTCCTTCGCGTCGCCGTACTCCGTGGCGATGAAGTAGGCGAAGGTGTTCGGGGTACCGGGCGGGGGCGGGATCAGGCCGTCGAAGTCGGAGGGCAACATGCCGCCGATGTTCTGATCGACCGTATACAGATCGAAATAGACCACCTGGGCCGACGGATCCCCGGCGATCATCTTGGCGCGCTCGAAGGCGAAGACCCCGCCGCCGCGCCACGCCGAGAAGTTCGTGGTGAACTGATTCGTCGTCATGTAGTAGCCGTCCGGCCAGACCCCGAGATGCGGATAATCGCCGAAGACGCTCGTGTTGGGGCCGTAGAAGTCGTAGGCCCAGTAGGAACCGGTCGCGTCTCCGCTCTGCGAGACCGCGATGCACTCGTGGGTCACGTACTGGCCGCTGCCGGGGGAGGTCGAGTAGGCGAACTGGGTGAGCATCCAGCGGTCGGCCAGCGGATCGTAGAGCACCACCGGATCGCCGTCGTCATCGGTCGAGCAGATGCCGCCGAGGGTCGAGAAGATCTGGCTCATCCGGAATCGATCGGTGAGCGGCGTTCCGCTCTTGTCGTAGACGCGGACGAGAAGGTTCACCGCCTCGACGATCTGCGTCGGACCCACGTCGAGGTTGGTGTCGGGGGGAAAGACCCGCCCGCCGAAGACGTCCGAGTTGTCCTGGCTGGTCAGCGCGTCGAACTGGGTTCCGCCGAGGCTCGGCGCGGTGAGCGCGCGGTTGGCCGCCGTCTTGCGTTGCAGCGCCGCGTCGAGGTCGGGCGGAACGCCCGGCACCCGCCGTCGCAGGGGTTGGTTCGGAACCTCGATCTCGATCCGTTTGCCCGGCTTCGCCGAGGCCCGAGTAAGGTCGCGCGCCCGCGGGGTGACCCCGAAACGGACCACGTGACCGATCTCGGGGCCTCTGGAAATCGCGCGCAGCGGCATCGCAGTCGATCCCGAGAGGAGCAACACGACCGCCAAGGATTCCCGGACCGGGAGGCGCCCTCTCACGAGGCGGGGCAGCCTACACCGCGCCCACTCCTCTTCGCGCGCAGCGGCCCGGGCGTGCCTCAGGGGACCGGGCGCGGCTCGGCGACCGGATCGCCGAGCGCCGCGGCGATGGATTCGACGTAAGGGGGCAGGAGCACGCCGACCTCCGTGACGATGCCCGCGATGAGCTCGGCCGGGGTGACGTCGAAAGCCAGGTTGAAGCCGGCGCTTCCGGCCGGCGAGATGCGGCGGCCGGCGAGATCGGTCACTTCCTCTCCAGCCCGTTCCTCGATCGGGATCTCGGCGCCGCTCGGGGTGCGGGGATCGACCGTCGACAGCGGGGCCGCGACGTAGAAGGGCACCCCGTGGCGGTGCGCCAGAACGGCGACGGTGTAGGTGCCGATCTTGTTCGCCGCGTCGCCGTTGGCGGCGATGCGGTCGGCCCCCACCACCACGCGGTCGACCACGCCGCGGCTCATCAGCGCCCCGACCATCGAATCGGTGACCACGCGATGCGGGACACCGAGGCGCAGCATCTCCCAGGCGGTCAGCCGCGAGCCCTGGAGGAGCGGCCGGGTCTCGTCCACCCAGACCGAGGCGAGCCGTCCCTGGCGGAAGGCCTCGCCGAGCACTCCCACCGCAGTGCCGATGCCTCCGGTGGCGAGCGCCCCGGCGTTGCAGTGAGTGAGCGCCCGGTCGCCGGCCCGGAAGAGCTCGGCGCCGTGGAGCGCCATGCGCCGGTTGCGTTCGACGTCGTCGGCGTGAAGCCCCTTCGCCCAGTCGAGCAGCGCGGCGGCGGCCTCGTCCGCCGGGCGGTTCGAGAGCCGCGCGTAGGCGCGCTCGCCCTCCTCCAGCGCCCAGCGCAAGTTGACCGCGGTGGGCCGGGTGGAGAGGAGCCGCGCGGCGGCGTTCGCGAAGCGTCGGCTGGGATCTTTTTCGGGATCGTCCTCGTCGCGCAGCGCGACGACCAGGCCATAGGCCGCGGCGACGCCGATCGCCGGCGCGCCGCGCACCGCCAGGCGGCGAATCGCGTCGGCGACCTCCTCGACGTGGCTCAAGCGGAGCCAGACTTCCTGGTGCGGGAGGCGCGTCTGATCGAGCAGCTCGAGCGCGCCGTCGCGCCAGCGGACGGGGGTGAACTCGTCGGCGGCCATGACCGGGCGATCCTATCGCCGCTGCTAGACTGCCGCGGTTTCGGCGCGGCGCAGGCCGGCGAGAGGAGAACGATATTGAAAGGCGACTGGAAGAAGCGCGGCTTCGCGACGCGAGCGATCCATGCCGGGCAGGCACCCGATCCGACGACCGGCGCGGTGACGGTACCGATCTACGCGACCTCGACCTATGTGCAGCCCGAGCTCGGCCGTCACCTCGGCTATGAGTATGCGCGCGTCCAGAACCCGACGCGCGGCGCGCTCGAGGCCAACGTGGCGGCGCTCGAGGGGGGGGTGAGCGGCCACGCCTACGCTTCGGGGATGAGCGCCATCGCCACCCTCTTGACGCTGGTCAAGGCGGGCGAGCATGCGGTCTTCTCCCGCAACGTCTACGGCGGCACGTTCCGTTTCCTGACCCAGGTGCTGGCGCGCTACGGCGTCGAGTCGAGCTGGGTCGATTCGCGCGATCTCGACGCGATCCGCGAGGCCATCCGTCCGAACACGCGGATGCTCTACGTCGAGACGCCGACCAATCCGATGATGGAGATCACGGACATCGCGGCCGCCGCCGAGATCGCGCACGCCCACCAGCTCGTCTTCGCGGTCGACAACACGTTCATGTCGCCTTACTTCCAGCGGCCGCTCGAGCTCGGTGCCGACGTCGTCGTGCACTCGACCACCAAGTTCCTGAACGGTCACTCGGATTCGATCGGCGGCGTGCTGGTCGCGCGGCGCCCCGACCACGGCGAGTGGTTCGCTTTCGTGACCAAGTCCCAGGGGGCGATCCTCTCCCCGTTCGACTCGTTCCTGGTGCTGCGCGGCATCAAGACGCTCGCGGTGCGCATGGAGCGCCACGAAGCGAACGCCGGCGCGGTGGCGCGCTTCCTCGACGCCCACCCCAAGGTGCGGAGCGTGCTCTGGCCGGGCCTCGCCGCCCACCCGGGGCACGAGGTGCAGAAGCGGCAGGCGACCGGCTTCGGCGCCCTGCTCACCTTCGACCTCGGGAGCTACGAGGCCGCCAAGAAGTTCCTGGACAGGGTCGAGGTGCTGTCGCTCGCCGAGAGTCTGGGCGGCGTCGAGACGCTGACCTCCCATCCCGCCTCCATGACCCATGCCTCGGTCCCGCCCGACAAGCGCGCCGAGCTCGGCATCACCGACGGCCTGGTGCGTATCTCGGTCGGCATCGAGGACGCGACCGACCTGCTCGCCGATCTCGAGCAGGCCCTCGAAGCGGTCTGAGGAACAGCCGCGCAAACGAAAACGCCGCGGAGCGCGAGCCCCGCGGCGCGATCGAACGATCTCGGGCGATTCTACTTGCCGCTGTTGCCGGTGATGAACTCGGCCACGTCGTGCTTCATCTTCTCGAGCGAGGCCGGGTGCAGGTACATCATGTGGCCGGCCTGGAAGTACTTCATGGTCACGTGCGAGGCGAGCTCCTTCGACAGTCCGAGGTGGGAGAACATGTACTCGGTGGCGAGGAACGGCGTCGCCAGATCGAAGTAACCGTTCAGGACCAGGACCCGCAGGTGCGGGTTGAGCCCCATCGCCTGCGCGAGGTCGATACCGGTGTTGACCATCGGCATCGGGAAGCGCGAGCCCGGGGCGTGGTGCTTGAAGTCCCAGTCGCGGAACACGTTGCCGGAGACGTGGTAGGTCTTGTCCTTCCCGAATTTGAGATCGCGATGGTAGTAGTCGAGGAACGCGGCCGTGAACGGGGCGGAGACCGCCTCGGACTGAGGGTCGTACTCGGCGTCTTCGCCGAGCTGGTCGAAGGTGAAGCCGGTGAAGCGCGAGTCGAGCCGGCCCACCGTCTCCCGCTGGTCATTCAAGAGCTCGTGCGTGAACTCGGACTCCGAGACGCGCAGGTTGGCTTTGCGGATGAAGTCCTCGGAGAGACCCGTGTACTGGTGGAGCTTGGCGACGATCTGGTCGCGCTCGGCGTCGGGGAGCTGGTCCCCCTTGGCGAGCGCGTCGCGGTACGGCCCCATCGCCCAGGCACGAACTTCCTTCAGGAAGGGCTCGAGCTCGGCCGGCTGCTCGGGCAACGCCTTGTGGTACCAGGCCGTGGCGGCGTAGGTCGGCACGAAGAAGGGATAGGGACGTTCGTTGCCCGGCCACTCGAAGATCGCTTCGAGGTCGAGCGCCACCGAGACCAGAACGACGCCGTTGATCGCCATGCCCTTTTCGTTCCAGAGGTAGTCGACGACGCCCGCCGAGCGGGTCGTGCCGTAGCTCTCGCCGAGCAGGAACTTGGGTGAGTTCCAGCGTTCGTTGTCGCTCACGTACTGGAAGATGAACTGCGAGACCGACGCGATGTCGGGATCGGTTCCCCAGAAGTCCTTGTTCTCCTTCTTGCCGATGGCGTGGCTGTAGCCGGTGCCGACTGGGTCGATCATCACCAGGTCGCTGACGTCGAGGATCGATTGCTCGTTGTCGACCACCTGATACGGCGGCGGCGGCGTGGGGCCGGCGTCGGTCGTGACGATGCGGCGCGGCCCGAGCGCACCCATGTGCAGCCAGATCGACGAGGAGCCCGGCCCACCGTTGTAGGCGAAGGTGATCGGCCGCTGGGTCGGATCGGTCACACCCTTCTTGACGTAGGCCGTGAAGCCGAACTGGGCGGTCGGCTGGTCCTTGTCGTCGCGCAGCACCAGAGTGCCGGCGGTGGCGGTGTAGGCGATCGTCTGGCCGCCAATCTTGATCGAGTGCTCGGTGACGGAGAGATCGGGTTGCGGCTTCTCGGCCGCCGCCGCGGGGGCTTCCTTGTTGCCCTTGTCTCCTCCCTTCTCGGGCGCCTTCTGGGCCCAGCCGCTGCTACTGATCAGGGCCAGAGAGCAAGCCACGGCGAACGCTTTGCTGAGTTTCATCGAATCCTCCTTGAATGTCGGGGTCCGCCACATGCTACGACTAGAACCGGCTTTGGTTGCTTCGGCCGTGCGTGCCGAGTACCCGACAGAGAGTGGCTGCCTCGTTGCTCTCAGCTTCCGAAGTTGGCCCAGCTCGGCGCCGCCGCGGCACCGACAGCCAGCCCCGCCGCCGGAGCTGAGTAATTCGTTTCGTCGAGCGAGATCGGAGGATCTTCGAGCTCGTCGTCTTCGTTCGAGCAGGGTCCCTCGCTCTTGTCGAGCGACGCCGCGATCCAGGAGAGGAACCCGGCCTCACCCTGCCCGACCGGAAAAGCGAGGATCTCGGGCAGCTCGTAGCTGTGCAGCTCGCGGATCGCCGCTTCCACTTGCGGGTATTCCTCTTCGAGCGTCTTGATCAGCAACAGGAACTCGGTGTCACGGCACACCTTGCCCTGCCAGCGGTAGGTGCTCCGGATGCCCGGGATGACGTTGACGCAGGCGGCGTGCCGACGGCAGACCAGGGAGCGTGCGATCTGGCTCGCTTCCTCTTCGGTACCGACGGTGGTCAGGACGACGAGCGCTGACATGAGCCCGGGGAAGTTACTCCCGCGCTCCCGGCCTGTCAATCGACAGCGCCCGGCCTCAGTTCCAGATCCTCTCGTCTGGATTCCAGTGAATGATGTGGGGACGACCGGCTCGGCTGTCGACCCGTACGGCATAGAGCTGGCGCTCGCCGTCGGTCACGTAGATCGATCCGGGGGTCGCTCCCTGGAGCGGTGAGAAGGAGGCGATGTCCGAGCGGTTGAACCGGATCGGATCGTCCAGCCGATCGAGATGCCGATAGCGATCCGACGGATCGCTTGGCGCCGGTCCGGCCGGAAAGCCGAAGTGAATCCGCTGACCGAAGCGCTCCAGGGTGCGCGCGGCCGCCGCCTGCGGATCGACGCCGGAGACGATGTCATCGTTGCGCACCCCGTCGCCGTCGCCGTCCCGATAGAGCGCCCACCAGACCCGCCCGTCGGCGGCGGTGCGGAACTTCACTCCCACCTTGGCCGAGTGGCGAATCGCGAAGGCGCGCGCTTCGTGGAGCGCGGCCCCGACTTCCTGCGCCGCCTGTTCCACCTCCATCCGGCTCGCCAGCCGGGCGAGCGGCGGCGTGGCGACGAGAGCGAAGAGACCCACGATCGCGCAAACGACGAGCAGCTCGACGAGCTGGTAGCCGGACAACGAGCTGCGCCAGGACGGATTGTTCATCGGTTGCCTCTCTCTCCTGGATGAAAGGGGGTTGCGGGAGGGTGCGAACGGAGCGGGGAAGCCGGCGGAAGCGCCGACTCCCCCGCTCGGCGGTTCCGCCTAGTTGCCCGGGGATGCCTTCTTCGCGGTGCGCGCGCCGCGCCGGGCTGGCGCCTGCAACGTCGTGTCGCCCGAGGTCGCGACGTAGGGACGCAGCTTGGCGAAGCTCTTCTCGCCGATGCCGCGCACCAGCATCAGGTCCTCCGGCTTCTGGAAGGCGCCGTTCTTCTGCCGGTGATCGACGATGCGCTGGGCGAGCGCCGGACCGACTCCGGGAATCAGATCGATCTGCGCCGCGGTGGCGGTGTTGACGTTGACCACGCCCTTGGGCGCATCCGCGGCGAGCGCCGGCAGCGCGGCGAGGGCGACGGCGAGGGCGGCGACGAAGGCGATGCCGCGATGGTTGCGATGGTTGCGATGGCTGCGACGGTTCATGACTTGCTCCTTTC
Organism: Thermoanaerobaculia bacterium; assembly: GCA_963712855.1. GTDB lineage: Bacteria > Acidobacteriota > Thermoanaerobaculia > Multivoradales > JAGPDF01 > JACTMI01. The sequence continues at coordinate 1,393,522 of CAVQJN010000001.1, read as the reverse complement.
GGGTTGGCCCCGGTTCGTCGGGGCGGATCGAGTGCCGGCTCGGCCGGCGGTTTCGGGACTGCTCTGTTCGATGCATCTCGTTGCGTGTCCTGACGTGGCTTGCGGTCTCGCTCGTGCTTCGGGCACCTCCTCGCTCCGGTTCGTCCGCGGGGCTCATCCCCGCGTCGCCCGGAGCTGGATCAAGCTCGCTGCCAACCGGACAGAAGGACAGTAAGTAAGTTGTTCACAGTGTTTACAAAGCTTCGACGCGGCGCGCGGCAAGCGCCGGATGGAAACCGGTCCTGCGCCGCGATGGAGGCGCTCTCTCTCCGCGCGCCGTCCGCGGCGGAGACGACTCGCCCGCCCCGGATCGTCCACCGAAATGGACCGCCGCCACTTCGCTTTCCGGGACTCCGGGACGCGCTCGGATAAGCTCTCCGGCCCGTGAACGAAACCGCCCGCACCTCGACCGCCCGCGAATACCTCGAGGCGCTGCTCATCGCCGCCCTCTTTCTCGGCTTCACCAACACCTTCGTCGTGAAGACCTTCTTCATCCCTTCGGGATCGATGGAGGACACGCTGCTGGTCGGCGACCACCTGTTCGTGAACCGGTTCATCTACGGTCCCGCACCGACCCGGCTCGAGCGCGCCCTGCTGCCGTTGCGTCTTCCGAAACGCGGCGACATCGTGGTCTTCCGCTCGCCCGAGCAGCCGACGATCGATCTCGTCAAGCGTCTGATCGGACTGCCCGGCGACACGATCCGCGAGGTCGACAAGCAGCTCTATGTCGACGACCGGCACGTCGACGACTCGGCCTACGCTGTGCACAAGGATCCGCGGGTCTTCGAGAACCGTCCCTATTTCGACGAGGAGCGCCGCCTGCGCGACAACTTCGGACCGGTTGCGGTGCCCGCGGGGCATTACTTCTGCATGGGAGACAACCGCGACCGCTCCTACGATTCGCGCTACTGGGGAACGGTGCCCCGGCCTTACTTCAAGGGGCGTGCCTTCGTCATCTACTGGTCGTATGGCGGCGGAACTTCGGACGGCAACTGGCACGGCTGGGGAGCGAAGCTGCGCGACTTGGCGAACACTCTGCTCGGCTTCTTCACCAAGACACGGTGGTCGCGCACCCTCCACCTGCCGCGCTGAGCGAGGCGGCGCCGTGAGCGCCGCCCGGGCGTGCCTGGTGGCGACGCTGCTGGCGCTCTACCTCAAGACCTTTCTCCTCGCCGCGGCGATCATTCCGAGCGCCTCGATGGAGCCGACCCTCGTACCGGGCGACCGGGTGCTGGTCAATCGAATGATCTTCGTGGCGCCGCCGCCACCCGGCGCGCAGTTCCTGCCGCTCCGTGAGGTTCGGCGCGGCGACGTGCTCTGGTTGCGCTCGCCCGAGGATCCGACGTCGGCTCTGGTCAAGCGCTGCACGGCGGTAGCAGGAGATCGTTTCGCCGCCCGGACGCTGGCGCCCCGGACGCTGGCCGTCGAGGGCGACAACCGCGCCAATTCACTCGATTCGAGAAGCTTCGGGCCGGTGGCCCGGGCCGCGGTGGGAGGCCGGGTCTTCCTGGTGCTCTGGTCGGCGCGCCCACGGGGTGGTGTGCGCTGGCCACGCCTGCTCCGCTTGGTGCGCTAGACTTCCGGCCTCGATTTCGAGCGCCAACGGAGGGCCGCATGTTCGAGCGTCGCAGGCAGAAGGGCGAGGGCCGCATCGGATGCATTCTCTGGCTGACGCTTCTCGCGGTCGGCGCCCTGATCGGTTACAAGGCCATCCCGGTCAAGCTCGCCACCTCGGAGCTCTACGACTTCATGGTCGAACAGGCGAAATGGGCGGCCAGCAATCCCCCGGCGCGCATCAAGCGTCACATCCTCGAGAAAGCCAATGAGCTCGAGCTGCCCGTCGACCCCAAGCAGGTGACCGTCGAGCGATACGGCGACCACATCCGCATGAAAGCCTTCTTCACCGTGCCGCTCGATTTTCCGGGCTACGTCTACTACTGGGACTTCAAGCTCGAAGTCGACCGCCCGATCTTCATCTTCTAGACGACCTCAGCCGGTCCGCTCGCGCGCCAGCTCCTCGGCGAGAGCTCAGCGCCGCCGTGGGATCGACGGCGCGGGTGAGCGGCCGGCCGATGACCAGGAGGTCGGCTCCATCGGCCAGCGCCGCCGCTGGAGTCGCGATCCGCTTCTGATCGCCGCGCGCGGTCCCAGCGGGGCGAATTCCGGGACTGACCAGCAGGAAGGGCCGCCCCAGAGCGGTTCGCAGACCGGCGAGCTCGTGGGGCGAGCAGACCGCTCCCGCGCAGCCCGCCGCCTGGGCGAGACGTGCCCAGACGAGCGCCCGTTCGACGGCGCTTCCGGGCAGGCGGAGGCGCTCGAGCTCGGTGGCGTCGAGCGAGGTCAGAACCGTGACGGCGAGCAGCCCGACCCTCCCCGCCGCGGCCTCGACCGCCGCCTCGAGCATCGCGCGCCCGCCGCCGGCGTGCACCGTCAGGTAGTCCACCCCGAGATCGGCCACCGCGCGGACCGCCCCGGTGACCGTATTCGGGATGTCGTGCAGCTTCAGATCGAGAAAGACTCGGGCGCCGCTCCGGCGAGCTTCCTCGACCGCGCCCGAGCCGAAACGAACGAAAGCCTCGAGACCGACCTTCAGAACCCCGACTCGCGGACCGAGCTCGGCGCACCAACGGCTGAAGGTCGGCCGGTCGGAGGTGTCGAGTGCCACGGCGACCTGCTCGAGACGAGCGGGTGGCGCAGTCGTCATGTTTCGTCCTCCCCCCACGGCCGCACCTTCCCGACCAGGTCGCCCGGGCGCTCGAGCCCGAGCTCGACGAGCCGTGCCGCCAAGCCGTCGACCAGGCGTTCCGCGGTGCGCGGATCCCGGAACAGGGCGGTCCCGACCTGCACCGCCGAGGCGCCCGCGAGCAGGAATTCCACGACATCGTCGACCGTCTCGACGCCGCCGATTCCGATCACCGGAAGTCCGACCCGGCGCGCCACTTCGTAGACGATCCGAACCGCGATCGGTTTGATGGCCGGGCCGGAGAGCCCACCCCGGTTGGTGTGGAGCCGGGGACGCCGCGTCCATGGATCGATGGAGAGGCCGACCACCGTGTTGATCGCCGAGAGAATGTCCGCGCCGCCCGCCTTGGCCGCTTCTCCGAGCTCCACCGGCCGGCTGGTGTTGGGCGAGAGCTTGACCGCGAGCGGCTTGCCGGTGGCTCGTCGCACGCTCGCCACCAGCCGTTCGAGGATCTCGGGGTCGTGCCCGAACTCGATGCCGCCCTTCTTCACGTTGGGGCACGAGACATTGAGCTCCACCGCCGCAATGCCCGCGAACGAATCGACCCGCTCCGCCAGGCGCGCGTAGTCGTCGAACTCGTAGCCGAACAGGTTGACGATGACGCGCGCGGGGTAGCGGCCGAGCTCGGGGAGCACGTCCGCGAGAAAGCGCTCGACGCCGATGTTCTGCAGCCCGATCGAGTTGAGCATGCCACCCCGCGTCTCGCCGACGCGCGGCGGCGGATTGCCCGGCAAGGGAGTGAGCGACAACCCTTTGGTGACGATGCCGCCGAGCCGCTCGAGCGCCGCGAGTGAAGCGAACTCGAGGCCGTATCCAAACGTTCCCGAGGCGGTGAGGATCGGATTCGGGAAGCTCGAGCGGACCCACCCGGACCGAGAGATCGGGTGCCTTCACCGGCGTCCCGGTCACCAACGCACCTCGTCGAGGCGAAAGACCGGCCCGTCCTTGCAGCACAGGGCGTAACGGCCCGAAGCGTGCGGCACCGCGCAACCGAGGCAAGCGCCGAAGCCGCAACCCATCTCGGTCTCGAGCGCCGCCTCGCCGGCCAGACCGCGCACCGCCGAGAGCTCGGCGAGCGCCGCGAGCATCGGCATCGGACCGCACGATCGGCTCGCCGCGTAGCTCCGTCCGGCGTCGAGCTCGGCGGCGAATGCTTCCGTGACCCGGCCGTGGAAGCCCAGCGAGCCGTCCTCGGTCGCGGCGACGAAACGTCCACCGGAATCCTCGGCGAGCCGGGCGAGCTCGTCGCGGCGCGGCAGGTCGACGGCGCTGCGGCCGCCATAGAAGAAGTCGAACTCGCCCCCTCGGGCGAGCCGTTGGCGGGCGGCGAGGAGCAGCGGCGCCGATCCGACCCCCCCCGCGATCAGAGCCAACCGACCCTCCACGGAAAGATCGAAACCCTGTCCGAGCGGGCCGAGCAGGGACCGGGTCTCGTCCGGCTCGAGCTCTGCCATGGCGCGGGTGCCGCGCCCCACCACCTTGCCGAGCAGCTCGATACGCGTCAGCCGGCCGGCGTTGCTAACATCCGCCACCGAGAAGGCGCGCCTCAGGTAGGGCTCGAGCGTGCCGGTCGTCTCGAGCATCACGAATTGACCCGCGCCCACCTCGGCGTAGAAGTCGGGAACTTCGAGGACCAGTGTGAAGTAGGGGAGTGGATGCGGCACCACTTCGACGACCCTGGCCACCGCATCGCGCGCCATCATTCGATTGCCGAACTCTAGCAGAGCCACCCCCGAGCGCACAGCGCGTTGGACGCGTTGGTTGCTGCCCGTCGTGCCGGCGGCGCTCGCCGGCGCGCAGCTCTCCGGATTGATCTTCTTCCTCAACCCCGATTTGCCCTTCGCCGCGGCCGGCCTGGGCCGGGGCACGCTCTATTTCACGCTCCTCTTCGCCCCTCTCTCGTGGGTCGTGCATCTCGGGATCGCCCGCTGGCGCGACGTGCTGGTGGAGCGTCTGATTCCCTGGAGCCTCACGCTGGTCGCGGCGTTGGCGGCACTCGGCGACGGCGTGCACGCATCCTTCTACGCCTACCTGCTCCCCGAAGCGATCAACGTTCAGCTGATCAAGGCGGCCCTCTGGTTGGCGCTCGGATCGGTGCTGCTCTTCTACACCGCGCTGCTCCACACCCTTCACCATCGTCGCTACGGCCCGCGCAGCCGCCTGCTGGTCGTCATCGCCACGGTGGGGAGCATCTACGCGACGCTCGACCGGCGGACGAGCTATCGCGCTCGCGTCGAACCGACGCCTCCGATCGCACTCGGAGCCGAGTCGGAGGCGCCGCATCTCGCCGTGGTCACGTTGCCGACCGCGACCCTAGACGCGATTCTGCCGCTCGCCCGTCAGGGCAAGCTGCCGTTCTTCGCGCGTCTGCTCGAGTCGGGCGCCGCGGCTCGGCTCGCCGGCTTTTCGCCGCCGCGCACCGCGGCGCTCTGGGCAAGCTGGGCGACCGGCAAGCTGCCTTTTCACAATGGCATCACGAGCGCCGCGCGGTGGAGCGCACCGGTGCTCGGACGCCGCGCGGAGCTGGGTCTTCTCCCGATCGCGCCCGGCTTTCCGCTCTGGGGACTGGCCGGCGGCGAACGGCACGATCTGACGTCGCGCGACCGCAGGGCACGGACCGCCTGGGAGATCTTTCGTCGCGTCGGCCGGGTCGCTCTGGCGGAGGGATTCCCGCCCTGGCTCGGCGGGGCGAAGGTCAGCCCCTACGGAACGCCGGTTGGCACGGCGCTCGCGGATCGCGATCTCGCCGCCGCCGGGAGGCCCGAGCTCGCGCGAGCGCTGGGCAGCGACCGGGCGCGCTTGATCGCGGCGCGCGAGGAGCTGACCCACGAAATGCCCGCCGCTCTCTTCGTCGATCTACCGGGACTCCAGCAGGCGTCTGTCGAAACCTACGGCGGATTCTCCAACGCCGCCTTCGAGGGCTCGCGCTCGGCGGCGACGACTCGCGCCGCGCAGGCCTACGAGACCTATCTGGCAGGTCTCGACGCGGAGCTCGAGCTTTTCTGGCAAGCGCTTCCCGAGCCCCGCCTGCTCGCCGTCTCCTCGCCCTACGGCATCGCCGCGCCGCACGGACTCGACCGGCTGGCCCGCGTGGTGCTGGTGGGGGACCTCGAGCTGCACGGCACCCTCGCCGGGGCGCCGGATGGCCTGCTGCTCCTGCGTGGCACCGGAGTGCGCGCGGGGGTGCAGGTTCCCGACGGCAAGATCGTCGACCTGGTGCCGACGCTGCTCTACGCGACCGCGCTACCGGTTGCGCGGGATTTCGACGGACGGGTGCTTTCGGAGCTCTTCGAGCCCGCGCAGCTGCAGCGTCGGGCCCTCACCTTCATCCCGTCGTTCGAGGGCTTGCAGCCCCAGCCCTAGCGGCGGACGGGACGCTCAGCCGCGCTGCGGTCGGTCGACCAGACGATCGAACAGGCGCATCAGCTCTTCTTCGGAGTGGAAGTGGATCTTGATCACGCCGCCGCGGCGCCGGCGTTCGATCTCCACCTTGCTGCGCAGGGTCTGGGTGAGCTTCTCGGCGGCCACCGCAGTATTCGGCTCGGGGGGGGTCTTGGCCCGCTTGCCGGGGACCCGGCCCTCGCCCGCTCCCACCAGAGCTTCGAGCGCCCGGGCGCTCAACCCCTGGGCCACCGCGCGGCGCGCCCACTTCTCGATGGCCGCCGCGTCGTCGAGCGCCAAGAGCGGCCGCGCCTGGCCGGCGCTCAAGACCCCACCGCGGACGAGCTCCTGCACGCTCTCCGGGAGCTTGAGCAGACGCAGACCGTTCGAGATGGCCGTCCGGCTGTGTCCCACTCGCTGCCCGATCTCCTCGTGGGAGAGGCCGAAATTCTCGTTCAAGGTGCGATAAGCCTCGGCCTCTTCGATCGCGTTGAGATCCGCGCGCTGGAGATTCTCCACCAGCGCGAGCTCGAGCAGTTGGCGATCGTCGCGGACGTCACGCACCACCACCGGCACGGCGGCGAGTCCGGCCCGCTGGGCGGCTCGCCATCGCCGCTCTCCGGCGACGATTGTGTAAGTGTCTGCATTTAAAGGAGTTACAACAAGTGGCTGGATCACGCCCTGGGCGCGGATCGACTCCGTCAACTGCTCGAGATCGGAGTCGTCGAAGCGGCTCCGTGGCTGGAACCGGTTCGGGACGAGCTGTCGGATAGGCAGCGTACGGACCTCGTCGCTGGCGGTCGGCAGGAGGGCGGCGAGTCCCCGTCCGAGTCCTTTTCTCTTTTCGCTCATGGCTTCCTTCCGCGCAGCTCGCGGGCGAGCGCCAAATAGGACTCGGCACCGCGGCTCTTGATGTCGTATTGGAAGATGGTCAGCCCGTGGCTCGGGGCTTCGGCCAGTCGCACGTTGCGAGGCACCACCGTCTCGAAGGCCTGCGCCGCGAAATGCGAGCGGATCTCCGCTTCGACGTCTTTGGTGAGGTTCATCCGGTCGTCGTACATGGTGAGGACGATGCCCCCGAGCCGGAGCCGTGGATTGAGCGCCGCTGCCACCCGACGCACGGTCGAGACGAGCTCGCTCACCCCTTCCAAGGCGAAATATTCGCACTGCATGGGCACCAACGCTTCGTCCGCCGCCACGAGAGCCAGGACCGTGAGGTGGCCAAGCGACGGGGGGGAGTCGATGAAGACGTAGTCATATCCCTCGATCACCGGCTTCAACGCCTTCGCCAGCCGCTGCTCCCAGCCTTCGACGCCAACGAACTCCACCTCCACGCCGACGAGCTCGCGATCGGCGGGCAGGAGATCGAGGTTCGGGAAGCCACTCGCCCGGATGGCGTCCGCCGCAGGTACCGAATCGACCAGAACCTGGTAGAGGTTCGGCGAGGTCGCTTCGGCGCCGAGACCACGCGTTGCGTTGCCCTGGGGATCGCAGTCGACGACCAGAACTCTCGCTTCGAGCGCTGCCAAGGCGGCGGCGAGATTGATCGCGGTGGTCGTCTTGCCGACCCCTCCCTTCTGATTGGCGACGGCGAAAACCCTGCTCATGGCGTCTCCTTGGCGCGGCGATACTCGTGGAGGTAGCGACCGTGGCTTCCCTTCAGCAGGCTTCGGCGCGAAGGGGTCAACTCGCGGGGCAGCTCGGGGGGGTCGGCGGCCGCCCAAAGCAGGACCCGCGCGTCCTCCGCGAGGTGCGGGAGGAGGGCACGAAAGTCGCGCGGGGGGAGGCGCAGGGCACGGAGCGTTACCACGTCGATTCGTTCCGGGAAGCCGGAAAGTGCGGGGGCGGCGACTCTAGCATTCAGGCAGTGGACCTCCAATCCCATCTTGCGCGCGGCGGTGGCGAGAAAGGCGGCCCGCCGTTGGCGCGGTTCGACCAGCCAGACTTCGGCATCACGGCGCGCGGCGGCGAGCATCATTCCTGGAAATCCGGCGCCGCTGCCCAGATCGAGCAGCCTGAAGGGGCAGTGGGGTAGCCAGGGAAGGGCGGCCAACGATTCTCCATAGTGGTGCTCGAAGATCTCCCCGGCTGCTCCGGGACCGATCAGATCGACGCGTGGCGCCCAGCGACGCAGCTCGAGATAGTGAGCGAAGAGTCCCTTCGCGAGCTCCGGGTCCACCCGGAACGCTTCGGGAGCGGCGGCGGCGAGATGCTCGGAGAAAGACTCCAGCGAGATCTCGGGAAGAAGGGCCATCGGACGATAATCCTAGTCGCGATGGACCCTTCCAGGCTCCTGTTTCACGAGAAACTTGACAGTGAAACAAGAGCGCCATAGTTTCACGGGAAACCTGACGGTGAAACAACATGCTCCAGTCAAAGACCAGTGAATTCGAGCTCGGACTTCTCGTCGGCCTCCTGATCGGAGAGGGTCACTTCGGTGGAGACGGCCGCCAACCGCAGATCACTCTGCGCATGCACACGCGCCACGAGACGTTGTTCCGATGGCTCGAGAGACACTTCCCGGGTGGACGGCTCTATGGCCCCTACCATCACGGGGGGCGCTCCTATTTTCAGTGGATGGCGCGCGGCGAGTTTCTGCGCGAGACCCTGGTGCCGCTGCTCGCCGAGCGTCTCTCGGCCGAGATCGATCAGCGAGCGTGGGAGCGCTTCGAGGAGATGCGCCGCCGCTATGGGCTCGGCGGCCAGGGCTGAGTACTGGGATTCCTGCGGGATTCCCGCAGGATTCCCGCGGGATACCCGCTCAGGCCGGCGCGATCCGGACGCGCTTCATGAAGCCGTCGCCGACGCTCTCGGTGCCGACTCCGGGCGCGTCGCGCAATTCGAGATGCACGATCCGGCGTTCCGCCGAGCTCAAAGGTTCGAGCATCTCCGAAACGCCGGTCTCCCGGACCCGCTCGGCGATCGCGCGCGCCCGGGCGCGCAGCTCCTCCGCTCGCGCGTCGCGCAGACCCGCGCCGTCGATGCGGCAGCGCACCCTGCGCCCCGACAGGCCCAGAATCGCGCGCGGCAGGAGCCCTTCCAGGGCGTCCAGGAACTCGACACCGAGACCCCGTAGGCGCTCGTCATCCGGGCCTTCGAGGGCCAGCTCGAGACGGCCTTCCGAGATCTCGACCCGGGTGGCCAGGTCGAGCCCCGCGAGCTCGAGCATCCGGCGCATCGCCTCCGTCGCGCCGTAGACCGACTCCTCGTCCGGTTCGTCCCAGCTCGGGATCGGGCGGCCCGCCGCCGGGCGCGGGGGAGTCCTCTCCGGGGCTGCTTCGCCGCGCGGCGCCGGCGGCCGGGGCGCCGGCCGCGCCGCGTGTCGCTCGGCGGCAACAGGTGCCGGAAGGGTTGCCTCCGCCTGCGGGCGGGCCGGATGCTCCGGATCGATTTCGATCAGGACGGCGCGACGCACCCTCACGAACCCGTGCCGCCTCTCGTAGAGACGATAGGCGAGTCGCTCGACCGGGAGCGAGTGATAACGCGCCGCCTTGGCCAGAGCTTGCGCGAGCGAGTGGCCCCAGAAGATGCGCCGGCTCGGGCGGCTCATTTGCGCTTCCTTTCCCGGCCGCCCTTCGGCGATGTCGCCACCACCGGCAGCGGGTCGTTCTGGTGCATCCGGTTGTAGAGCGTCTGCTGGCCGATCGTGAACAGGTTGTTGGTCAACCAGTAGAGCACCAGACCGGCTGGGAAACCGAACGAGAAGACCGTGAAGACCACCGGCAGCAGCTGCATCATCCGGCGTTGCGTCGCATCGGGAGGCGGTGGGCTCATCTTCTGCTGCGCGAACTGCGAGATGCCCATCAGGATCGGCAACACGTAGTAGGGATCGAACGCCGAGAGGTCGTGGATCCAGAGCATCCAGGGCGCCTGCCAGAGCTCCACGGCGTTGCGGAGCAGCTCGTAGAACGCGAAGAAGATCGGCAGTTGCACCAGCATCGGCAGGCAGCCACCGGCCGGGTTGACGCCCTCCTGCTTGTACAGCGCCATGATCTCCGCGTTCATCTGGCGCTGCAGCTCCGGGTTGTAACGTCCCTTCTTGTCCCGCAGCTTGGGCCGGTAACGCTCCCGAATGGCCTGCATCTTCGGGTTCAGGATCTGCATCTTGCGCATCGATTTGAACGATGCGAGGGAGAGCGGGAAGAGCGCGAGCTTGAGCGCGATGGTGAGCAGCACGATCGCCCAGCCCCAGTTCGACGTCACATGGGCGTGAATCCACTGCAGGCCGCGCAGCAGGGGGCGTGAGAGGAAGCCGAGCCAACCCCAGCGCACCGTCTCTTCCAACTTCCAGGGGAAGCCGGCGAGACGGTCGTACTGCTTCGCTCCCCAGAACGACGTGCCGGCGAGCTTGCCGTCGGTCGCGCTCAACAGAATCTCGTAGTCGCGCGGGTACTTCTTCTCCTGATCGCTCAGCTCGGCGCCGGGCGCCAGGCGCTTCGCGGTGAAGATGCGCGCTTTCTCGCCGCCTTCGGAGGGCACCAGCAGAACCGGTTCCGCCACCACTTCGGCGAGACCGGACTGCGGCACCACCGCGGTGAGGAAGTAGGTCGTCTCGAGACCGACCCATTCGAGGCCGCGCCCGGGCAGACGCTTCTCCTCCTTGGCGTTCCGGGCGTCGACCAGACTGACCGCGCCGCCTGAGCGCCAGATCACCGCCCGCTGGTTGAAGCGGTTTCCGAGCTCGGCGGCCGTGCGCACCCGCAGGCCCGGCCCGATCAGGATCCGCGCCTGCCGCACTCCACCCGCCAAGCTGATGGTGAAATCGAGCCGCCCGTCCGGATGCAAGCGGAACTGCTTGTCTGCGCCGCCCGCCGCACCCGCGAAACGGAATGTGACGCTCGGCTCCGGCGACTTGGTCTGCTCCACGGCGAAGAGAGCCGTGTCGAGAGCCGTGCTTCCGCCATCTTCGTCGACGAGCGCGAAGGGATAGGGAGCGCCCGGCGCGCGTTGCTGCACCAGCTCGAGCGGTCTGCCCTCCTCGGCCGTCTTCCCCTTGAGTACCAACGAAACGAGTTGCGCCCCGCGACTCGAGAACTCGGCGCGGAGCAGGTCATTTTCGAGCACCACGTGCTCTTCCGCCTGGCCCGACACCGGCGTCAACGCCGCGGCGTCCGCCTCCGGCTGCGCCGCCGGGGCGCTGGCTGCCGGCGCCCCTTCGGCGGCTGTCTTGGTGGCTTCCGTCGAGCCGCCGGCGGTCGCGGCCGATCCTTGCGGCGCCGCGCTGGATGCCGCCTCCGGCGACGCCGCGGGTCGCGGCGTCGGCTTGGGCGGGGGGAAGACGAACTGCCAGACGAGTAGCACCGCGACCGAAAGGAGCGCGGCGAGTAGAAGGCGACGATTTTCCACGGCGGAACGGGTCTCCTTGAGATCCGGGTTAAGGCAGGTCGATCCCGCCGAGGGCGAGCGGCTGACAGCGCGCGAGACGCCAGAGGGCTTTCGCGCTGCCGCGCACGGCGCCGTGGCGCAGCAACGCCAGGCGCGCATACTCCGAACAGGTCGGCGAGAAACGGCAGGCCGGCGGGAGGAGCGGCGAGATCCACCGCTTGTAGAGCTCGAGCATCTTCACCAGGAGCTTGGTCATCGAACCCTCTTGCCGACCCATCCGAGCAGACGATCGAACTCTTCCACGAAGGACGTGAAGTCCGCGCTCCTCGCCCCGGGCTTGAAATGCGCCACCAGATCGACGGCGGGCAAGCCGACTCGCCCCGGCCAACGCCGGAAATGCTCGCGGGTCCAACGTTTCAGGCGGTTCCTCGCCACGGCCTTTCCCACTTTTCGCGAGGCAGTGATGCCGAGTCGGGCGTGGCCGACGTCGTTCGGGCGCACGTGCAACGACATCAACTCGCCTTGTCGACGCGAGCCGTTGCGATAACAGCGCTGGTAGTCGGCCGAGCGGCGGAGGGTCGCACGCCGCGGAAGTCGCTCCTGCGCCGAGGCAGCGAGCGGCACGGCGTCAAACGGCGAGCCGCTTGCGACCCTTGCGCCGGCGCCGCGAGAGCACCTTGCGACCGTTCTTCGTGCTCATGCGCTCACGGAAGCCGTGAGTCTTCTTGCGCCGCCGGTTGTTCGGCTGGAACGTACGCTTCACGTAGACCGCCTTTCCTGCGAAATCTCGACTGCTCGGTGGTGGCTCCCGCGGCGACCTCCCGGTCCGCCGCGGCGCGGAGCCGCCAATTCTATCCGGCGGCTCGAGACCACGTCAAAATTTGGCGGAGAGGGTGGGATTCGAACCCACGGTACCCTTGCAGATACAACGGTTTTCGAGACCGTCCCGATCGACCACTCCGGCACCTCTCCGAGAAACGCTTCGACGTTGGCGGAGAGGGTGGGATTCGAACCCACGATAGGGGGGAACCCTATACACGCTTTCCAGGCGTGCCCCTTCGGCCGCTCGGGCACCTCTCCGCATTCGACTTCGACTTCAAAGAGCTGGCTGGCCGCCGCGCCGCAGTCCGGTGAAGAACTCGCGCAACGCCGCACCGCAATCCTCTGCAAGAACTCCCGCCACGACTTCCACGCGGTGGTTGAGCCGCGCGTCCCGCACCAAATTTCCCAGCGACCCGCAAAAACCCGCTTTCGGGTCTGCCGCCCCGAAGACCAGTCGCGCGACCCGGGCCTGCACGATGGCGCCGGCGCACATCGCGCAGGGCTCGAGAGTGACATAGAGCGTCGCTCCTTCGAGGCGCCAGCTCCCCATCTGCCGCGCCGCCGCCCGAATCGCCAGCAGCTCCGCGTGCGCCAGGGGATCCTGCTCCATCTCCCGGCGGTTGTGGCCGCGACCGAGCAGCTCACCCGTCGCGCTCACCACCACCGCTCCGACCGGCACTTCGCCGAGCGCCGCTGCCGCGTGCGCTTCGGCGAGCGCTTGTCGCATCCACGCGGGATCGTCGCCCGGAGCCCGGGGCTCGCCGTTCAAGCCGGGGATTCTAGACCAGCCCGGCCACTGTCGTCAGGTTGCCGCCGGCCGTTCCTGCGACGCCGCGCCTTTACAGAGCGGCGGGTGGCACGTACGATGCGGCCCTCGCGGCGGCGTCGCGAAGGGTTCGGGTCCTGTGCACTGGACGGTTCCGAACCTCGTCAGGCCCGGAAGGGAGCAGCGATCAGGTCCTCGCTCCGGGTGCCGCAGGGGAGCCGGAACCCTTCGTCGCGCCGCCGCGACCGAACTCTCGAGATCGAACCCCGATGACCTACCAGGTGCTGGCCCGCAAGTGGCGGCCGCGGGATTTTGCCTCCCTGATCGGCCAGCAGGCGGTGGTGACGGCGCTCACCAACGCGCTGCGCGACGGGCGGATCGCCCAGGCTTACCTCTTCTCGGGCATCCGCGGCGTCGGCAAGACCACCGCGGCGCGCATCTTCGCCAAGGCGCTCAACTGCGAAAAGGGGCCTGCGGTCGGGCCCTGCAACGAATGCTCGACCTGCAGCCAGATCACCGACGGCGCCGACCTCGACGTGCTCGAGATCGACGCGGCGACCTACTCCAAGGTCGAGCAGGTCCGCGAGCTCGCCGAGAGCCTGAAGTACGGACCGGCGCACGATCGCTACAAAGTCGTGGTGCTCGACGAGGTGCACCGCCTCTCGCGCCAAGCCTTCGATGCGCTGCTCAAGATCATCGAGGAGCCGCCGCCGCGACTCGTCTTCATCTTCGCGACGACCGAGATCGATACCGTGCCGGCCACGATCCTCTCGCGCTGTCAGGAGTTCCATTTCCGCCGGGTCGCGGCCGGCGAAGTCGCCGCGCACCTGGCCGAGATCTGCGCGGCGGAGAGCATCACCGCGAGCGAGCGGGCGCTCCGGCTGGTCGCCCGGGCGGGCGAAGGGAGCGTGCGCGACTCGGTGGCGCTGCTCGATCAGTTGGCGACCTTCGGCAACGGAAAAATCGAAGAGGAAGACGCGGCGCGGCTGGTGGGTGGTCTGGACCTGGCGCTCTTCGGTCGCGTCCTCCGCGCCATCCTGGACGGTGACTCCCCGCTCGTCGCGACCCTTGCCGGGGAGGTCGAGCAACAGGGTTGGGACCCTCGCCAGGTGCACGCGCACTTCCTCGCCTATTGCCGCGATGCGCTCCATCTGGCGCTCGGCGGCGACGCCGCGGCGCTCGACCTGCCCGGCGAAGAGAGTGCCGAGATCGCCGAGATCGCCCGCCGCTCCGGCTACGAGAATCTCCTTCGCCTCCTCCATCATCTGCTCGCCAGCGAGGCGACCGTGCGGCGCAGCGACGCCGCAGCGCTGGCCCTCGAGCTCGCCTGGCTCAAGGCCGCCGAGCTGCCCAAGCTCATCCGGGTCGAAGAGCTGCTCGCCGGCGTAGCCACCGCGGAGCCGCCGCAACCGGCGCGCCGCGCGGCGGCTCCGGCCGCGCGACGCCCGGTCGTCGAGCCGCCCGCTCCAACCGGCGCCGCCGCGGACCCGGTGGCCGCCGATCCGCCAGCCGCCGATCCACCCCCCCGGCCGGCACCCAGCGCTCCGCCGGGCGCGCGCCCCGATGGAGACGCGGCCCCTCTCCGGCGCTTCCGCGAGGAGCTCGCGATCCGCCGGCCGACCCTCGCCGCGCAGCTCGAGAAGGCGCGCTGCGAGTGGCGCGACGGGGAGCTGCACGATCGCCCTGCCGGGCGACGATCCGCTCGCCGCGCGCCAGCTCGCGCGCGCTTCCAACCGTGAGCTTCTCGATGCCGCGGTGGTCGCCGCGTTCGGCGCCGGCGCGCGCTGGCGCCGCATCGAGCTCGAGGGCGTGCCAGAGGCCGACCCGTCCGCCGCGGCCGCCGCGGCCGCCACGGCCGGCGACGACGAGGAGAAGCAGCGCGCCGCCACCGTTCCCCAGGTCCAGGCCGTGCTCGACGTCTTCGGGGGATCCGTCGCCGCGGTGACTCCGGCACGGGACGACCATGACGAATCCGAGGAGTCCGAATGAATATCCAGAAACTGATGCGCCAAGCGCGCGACATGCAGGAGCGCATGCAGCGCGAGTTGGCCGAGCTGGTCGTCGAAGCGTCCGCCGGCGGCGGCATGGTGACCGTCAAGATGTCGGGCCACAAGCAAGTGCTCGCCGTGACGATCGATCCCGAAATCATCTCCGCCGACGACCCGGCGATGCTCGCCGACCTCGTGCTCGTGGCGGTCAACGACGCCGGGCGCAAAGTCGACGAAGCGATGCAGGAACGGCTCGGCGCCCTCGGTCCCGGCATGCCCGGGCTGGGCTGAGATGGCGGCGGCGCCCGACCCGCTCAAGCGGCTGATCACCGAGCTCGCGCGCTTGCCCGGGATCGGACCGAAGACCGCCGCGCGGCTCGCCCATCATCTGCTGAGAGTTCCCGAAGCTCAGGCGCGGGCGCTCGCCGCCGCCGTCATCGAAGTCAAGGAGAAGCTCTTCCACTGTTCGCGCTGCAATGCGATCACCGCCGTCGACCCTTGTCCGATCTGCGCGGATCCGGGGCGCGACCGCACCCGCATCTGCGTGGTCGAGGAGCCGTTCAACATCGCGCCCATCGAACGCACCGGCGAATACCGCGGCCTCTACCACGTGCTGCTCGGCGCCCTGGCTCCGCAACGCGGGATCGGTCCGGAGGAGCTCGCGATCGGGTCGCTCGTCGACCGACTCGAGGGCGTCGAAGAGGTGATCCTGGCGACCAATCCGAGCGTCGAGGGCGAGGCCACGGCGCTCTATCTGGCCCGCCTGCTGCGCGGCAAGGTTCCTCATCTGACCCGGCTCGCGTTCGGTCTCCCGGTCGGCGGCGACATCGAGTACACCGACGAGGTGACCCTCGGCCGCTCGTTCGCCGGGCGGCGCGAGATCGCCTGAGGTCGAAGCGATGCCTCGCCTGCTCGGCGGCACCCTGCTTCCACGCCTCGTCTTGCCGCCGCCCGGACCGGTCAGCCGGCGCTTGAGCGCCCGCCTCGCGGCCTGCGAAGCGCCCGGAATCGACACCCTGGGACCGGCCGACGAGCCGAGCGTCGTCTGGGACGAGGCGCTGGGCGCCAACGTGCTCGACGTCGACGGCAACCTCTACCTCGACCTCACCTCCGGCTTCGGCGCCGCCGCGGTGGGGCACCGCCATCCGCGCGTGGTCGCCGCGGTGGTCGAGCAGGCCGGGCGGCTCCTGCACGGCCTCGGCGACGTCGCGGCCCATCCGGCACGGGTCGAGCTCGCCTGCCGCTTGGCCGCGCTGGCGCCGGTCGACGAGGCACGCGTGCACTTCGCGGTCTCCGGCTCCGACGCGGTGGAGATCGCCCTCGAGACCGCCCTGGCGTCGACCGGCCGGGCCGGCGTTCTCGCCTTCGATCCCGCCTACCACGGCGTCTCCCTCGGCGCCCTGGCCGCCACCTCGCGAACCGAGTTCCGCGAACCCTTCGCGGCGTACCTGCACCCCCACGTGGTCCGTCTGCCGTTCGGCGTCGACCTCGACCGCGTCGAACAGGCTCTCGCCGCGAACCCGGTCGGCGCCGTGCTCGTCGAGCCGCTGGTCGGCCGCGAAGGCGTCCTGGTGCCGCCCGCCGGCTGGCTGCGCGACCTGGCCGTACGGGCGCGGGCGCACGGCGCTCTCTTCGTCGCCGACGAGATTCTGACCGGCGGCGGCCGCACCGGGGCCTTCTTCGCGTCCGAGCAAGAGGGCGTGCGCCCCGACCTCCTCTGCTGCGGCAAGGCGCTCGGTGGCGGCCTTCCGCTCGCCGCGGTGGTCGGCCGGCGCGCGTTGATGGAGGTCTGGCGGACGAGCGGCGAGGCGTTGCATACCGGTACCTTCGTCGCTCATCCGTTGGCTTGCGCGGCGGCGCTCGCGACGCTCGCGGTCCTGGAAGAAGAGCATCTCGTCGAGCGGGCCCGGCGCGGCGCCGCACTCGTCGAACGTCACCTCGCGCCGCTCGCCGCGGAGTCGTTGCGCGTCGTCGCGGTGCGCGGCCGCGGATTGCTGTGGGGCATCGAGGTCGCCGACGCGGCCACGGCGCGCGCCGTCGTCCTCACCTGTCGCGATCGTGGCGTCCTGGTGCTCGCCGGCGGACCCGGGCAACGGGTCCTCGAGGTCCTGCCGCCGCTCACCATCTCCGAGCTCCAGCTCGAGCACGCGCTCGCCGTTCTCGCCGCCGCGGTCCGGGAGTCGGCGCATGCCTGAGACCCGCACCAAGATCGCCTTCATCGGCTCGCACGGCGTCGGCAAGACGACGCTCTGCTACGGCTTGGCGGCCCGCCTCAAGCGCAGCGACATCGCTCTCGAGATCGTGCACGAGGTCGCGCGGCGCGCGCCGCTGCCGATCAACGAGGCGACCACCGTGCCCGCGCAGCGCTGGATCCTGCTCGCCCAGATCGCCGACGAGCTGGTCGCCGCAGAACGCTACCCGGTGGTGCTCTGTGACCGCAGCGTGCTCGACAACTACGTCTACCTTTTGCTCGCTGCGGGAAGCGATCTCGTTTTCGAGCCGTTGGTCGAGCGCTGGCTGGCGAGCTATGACCTGCTCGTCCACGTGCCCATCCTCGCGCAGCCCTCGCCCGACGGAATCCGCGCCGCTGATCCCGGCTTTCAGCGTGCCGTCGACGCGCGGCTGCGACACGAGATCGAGCGCCGCCGCCTGCCTGTCCTGGAGCTCGACCCGGCGGCTAGCGACGCTTGGCTCGACGTCGCCGAGGCGGAGGCCCGGCGCCTCCTCGTGCCCCCGCAGCTCGACCTGCTCTAGACCTCGGTTTCCGACCGCCGCCCCGCGGCGTGGCGCCACCATCCCCCGGCACGGCCGGCGTCTCGACCCGGCAGGCCGCCCGCGGCAGGTCGAGCGGCGGCTCGCCCGGGTAGAGGACGCGCTCCAGGAAGAGCCCGGAGGGGGGTGCCGTCACGCGCGCCGGCTCGAACCCGACGACGCGCTCGGTGGCGGGTTCGAGCAGCGCCGCGAGATCGTCTTCCGACAGCGCGCCGGCGCCGAGCTCGACCAACGTACCCACCAGGCGGCGCACCATCTTCCAGAGAAAGTGAGACGCGACGATCCGAAACAGAATCGAGCTCTCCCTCGCTCACCACCTCGCAGCGCTCCACGACCACCAGCGTCGAGCTCTGTTCTCCCGGCTTCTCGCAGAAGGCAGCGAAGTCGTGGCGGCCGACCAGCCGCGCCGCGCCGCTCGACATCGCCGCGACGTCGAGCGGCCGGCGCACCCACCAGACGAAACGCTTGGCGAGCGCCGTGCGCCGACGCGAGATCTGGTAGAGGTAGCTGCGCGACAGCGCCGCGTGGCGGGCATGGAAGCGCTCGTCGGCGGGCACCGCGGCGAGCAGGTTGATGTCCGGCGGAAGCGCTTCGTTCACCTCGTCGACGAACCGCGCGACGTCGAGCCGGGAGCGCACCCGAAGATGCGCGACTTGACCGAGCGCGTGCACACCGGCGTCGGTGCGCCCCGCGCCGCCGATCTCGACCGCTCCCCCCGCCGCGCGTTCGAGCGCGCTCCGCAGCTCGCCCGCCACGGTGCGCGCGTTCTTCTGCTCCTGCCAGCCGCGGTAGCGGGTTCCCTCGTACTCGAGACACAAGCGGAAGCTCGGCATGGCGAGGATCTTCGCACGGCGCGCGGCGCGGTTTCGGGCTACACTCCTGGCACCTTGTCCCTTCTCGATCGGCTGGCTCGCAACGAGCATTTCGCCCACTTCTCGGCCGAGCACCTGGCGCGCCTCGTCGAAGGCATCGACGTGCGGCACGTGCCCCGCGAGACCTACGTGCTTCGCCAGGGCGACATGTCGTGCGACGCCTTCCTGATCGAGAAAGGTGGCATCCGCATCCAGCGTGCGTCGCCCTACGGTCAGTTCGCGATCGCGATCCTGGCGCGCGGCGAGCTGTTCGGCGAGGCCAGCTTCGTCGATGCCCACCCGCGTTCGGGCGATGCCTTCACCACCAGCGAGACCACGCTCGCGACGCTCGTCTACGACCGTCTCGCGCCGCGGCTCGACGAGGATCCTCTCTTCGCCACGGCGCTCTACTGGACCTTCTGGCGCGGCCTCTCGGCCAAGCTCCGGCGCACCAACGAAAAGATCGGACGCTTCTTCTCCCAAGCCGGCCCCACGCCGCCCGGCGAGGGCGGTCCTGCGCGACCCCCGTCCGGCACATTCCGTATCGACTTGCGCGCCAAACGCGACCTGTTCAGCGAACAAAAGCTCTCCTCGCTCGAGATCAACCTGCTTTCCTCGCTGTCGCGGGAGCGCAAGCTGCGACCGGGCGAGATGCTCTTTTGTGAAGGGGATCCGGGCGATGCGATGTACGTCGTGCTCGAGGGGCGGGTCCGCATCAGCAAGGTCATCGCCGGGGTCGGCGAGGAGGCGCTGGCGATCCTCGGGCGCGGCGACTACTTCGGTGAAATGGCGCTGATCGATCGCCAGCCCCGCTCGGCCGATGCCAAGGCGCATGACTCGGGCGGCGCCGTCGTGCTGCAGATTCCAAAAGAGGTGGTCGAGGGTCTGCTCGACATCCACAAGGTTTCGGCGGTGCGCCTGCTGATGATCCTCTGCGCGCTGGTCTCCAAGCGCCTGCGCGAGATCGACGACAAGCTCATCACCTGGTACATCCTCGCGGGCGGCAACGTCCCCGAGATCCGCTAGCTTTTCTCGGCGCTCGCTTCGAGCCGCGCGAGCAGCTTGCGCGTCGCGCCGGTCAGCGCCAGCCCGCGCCCGGCCTCCGGAGAGAGCCAAGCCGCTTCCCCTGACTCGGCGACGTTCCCCCCGGCCCGCCACCGGGCCCGCCGCGCGACCATCGAGATGGCGCGAAACGTGATCGCGTGACGGAGCCGCGCGAGCGCCTCGGCGAGCCGCCACTCACCTCCGTAGCGTGCGCCGAGCGCCACCTCCGCCGCCCGCATCCTCCCCTCCTCCACCGTCGGAAGCTCCCACAGACCGGCCAGGAACGGCTCCTCGGCGGAGCGACGGACGAAGAGCAGCCGCCCCGCGGGATCGCGGGTCACCGCGACGCTCCAGGTGACGGTTCGCGCGGCGGGGCGGGGACGGGGCGGCGGAATCGACGCGGTCTCGCCGCTGGCGTGGGCCACGCAGAGCTGCACTGAGCGGACAGCTCGCGCACCGGGGGGCGCGCGGCCGGCAAAGGGTCGCTCCGAGCTCCATGAGCGCCTGGTTCGAATCCCCGGGCCGCGTCGCATCGAGCCAGCCGGCCGCGGCCACCCGCAGGCGCCGGCGCACCGGCGCGCTCGTCGCCGGCTCGCGAATCCCTTCCAGGCGCGCCATGACCCGGGCGACGTTGCCGTCCAGAACCGGCACCGGCTCGCCGAATGCGATCGAAGCGATCGCCGCGGCCGTATAGGGCCCGATACCGGGGAGCCGAAGGAGCTCTTCGGGGCGCCGTGGCATCTCGCCCCGCGCCGCCACGGCGCGCGCCCCCGACTGCAGGAGCCGGGCGCGGCGGTAATAGCCCAATCCCGACCAGAAGGCGAGCAGTTCCTCTTCGCTCGCCTCGGCCAGGGCGGCCGGATTGGGGAAGCGGTCCAGAAAGCGGACGAAGTAGGGCGCGGCGGTCGCCACCTGGGTTTGCTGCAGCATCACCTCGGAGACCCAGACCGCCCAAGGGTCGCGGGTGCGCCGCCAGGGCAGGTCGCGGCGGAAGCCGTCGTACCAGGCGAGGAGGATTGCCGGCCGAGGCGAGGGCGACATGGAACGCGCCACTCTAGCCCATGGCGTGGCGCTGGCTGCCAAATCGACACCCCCCGGAAAAGCCGCGACCCCGGCGTGAAGCCGGGGTCGCAGATCAAAGCTAACCGTCGAAGGGGGTTCCGGGTCGGAAAGGTTTTTTGGCTCTACCCCTGTTAAAAAAAGGGGAATCTGGAGAGATACAAGGTGGGGTTGAGGCCTTCTTCAGGACCTCGGAATGGGGAAGGAAAAGTAAGGGTGTGTGGAACCTCCCTGGGACGGTGTACGTTCTGACTGCCCGATTCTACAGCAATACGCGTGCCAGGCTGTGAGCCACGACGCACCGCTCGCGCCCGGCGCGGCGCGCTATTCTCGGCGAACTCGACCGCGATGCGCCGCCTGCTGATCCTATTTCTCGTCCTCCTCGCGCTCGGCGTCGCGCTCGCCGCTCTGGGGCTGGTGCTGGCGCGCGGCGCGGCGGGCTCGTTCGCTTCGACCCGCGTCCTCACCCTCGATCTGCGCGGCGATCTGGCCGATTACCAGCCCCAAGCGCCGCTACCTTGGCTCGGCGGCGCCACCTCGCTCGACCTCGCGCATCTCTGGCGCGGCCTCGCCGCGGCCCGCCACGACGACTCGGTCGCCGCCCTCGCCGTCCGCATCGACGAGGCGGACTTCGGTCTCGCCAAAGCTCAAGAGATCCGTCGCCAGATCGCCGAGACCGCGGCGGCCGGCAAGCGGGTGGCCTGTTACCTCGACACCGCAGGTGAGGGGGCGAACGGCACCCTCGAGTACTACGTGGCCTCCGCCTGTCCGTCGATCTCGATCTCTCCGGCCGGTGAGCTCAACCTGCTCGGGCTATGGGCCGACTCCATGTTCTTGCGGGACGCTCTCGACAAGCTCAAGATCGAGCCCAGCTTCCTGGCCGCCGGCCGCTTCAAGAGCGCGCCCGAGATGTTCACCGAGCGCGCCCACTCTCCGGCGGCGCGCGCCGCGCTCGACGCGGTGCTCGACAGCGACTTCAGTCAGATCGTCGACGCGATCGCGAGCGCCCGGCACCTCTCCGCGGTCGAAGTGCGAGCCTCGATCGACCAGGCGCCGCTCTCGGCCATCGGCGCACGCACCGCGAAGCTGATCGACCGCGTCGAGTACCCCGACGAGTTCCGCACCCGGATGGATGGCGAAGTCGCCAAGGGAGCGGACTGGCAGAGTGTGTCGGACTACGCCTCCAACCATGCCCCCGCCGCGGGCTCCGGTGGAGAGATCGCCGTCGTCTTCGCCCAGGGAACGATTCTGCGCGGCACCGGAGGCACCAACCCGTGGACTGGCGAGAGCTTCATCGGCTCGCGCGACCTCGGCTCCACCCTGGCGTCACTCGCCGATGACGATGGCGTGCGCGCCGTGGTGTTGAGGATCGACAGTCCGGGCGGCTCCGCGGTTGCCTCCGACCTTCTGTTGAGGCGGGTCGATCTGCTGCGCCACAAGAAGCCGGTCGTCGTCTCGATGTCCGACCTCGCCGCGTCGGGCGGTTACTACATGGCGGCGAAAGCGAACCAGATCGTCGCCGAGCCGGGCACCCTGACCGGCTCGATCGGGGTCTTCTCGGGCAAGCTCGCGACCGGACAGTTCGAGCAGGACTTGCTCGGGGTGACGCACGATCCTCTCTCGCGCGGCGCCAACGCCGGTATCTACTCCTCGCTGCGCCCTTTCGACGACGCCGAGCGCGCCCGCATGACGACCCGTTTGAGCGAGATCTACGATCGTTTCGTGGGCATGGTCGCAGACGGCCGCTCGCTGCCCGTGCCCGCGGTCGAGCGCATCGCGCAGGGACGCGTCTGGACCGGAGAGGACGCCAAGGCCAACCATCTCGTCGACGAGCTCGGCGGCTTCGAGGCCGCTCTCGCGGCCGCGCGCCGACTCGCCGGGATGGCTCCCGACGGCGGCAAGGTGCGCTTCTATCCGCGCCGCCGGAGCTTCTGGGAGTGGCTCGTCTCGGGCCACTCGCTGCCTTTCGACGGAGCGCTCGCCCGCGTCGCCTCGTTCGCCCGCGCAACGCGCGTGCCCGGAGCCCTGGAGTTGCCCGAGACCTGGTCCCGGCTCGCCCACCCGTTTTGATTCGGGCGTGTTAGATTCGTCCCTCTTCGCGACGCTTCACCCCGAAGTCGAAATGACGGCCCCTTCTTACTGGCAACCCCTCACTGCGCGACTGCGCGCCACGCTCTCGCCCGAGGAGTTCGCGACGTGGTTCGCTCCTTTGCGGGTGGCGAGCGAGCGCGACAACGAGCTCGTTCTGGTGGCCCCCAACGCGCGCTTCGTCCACACTCTCGAGGAGAACTACCGGGCGCTGCTCGACCGCGAGGCGACGTCGCTGCGCGACGAGCTCTTCCAGGTCGTTTTGACCACCCAGGAAGAGACCAGCGAGCCGGCTCCTGCTGCGCCGGCTGCGGCGCGCGACGGCGTTTCCCGGCTCGATCCCAAGTACACGTTCGAAACGTTCGTGGTCGGCAATTCGAACCAGTTCGCGCACGCCGCGGCGCGCGCCGTCGCCGAGAGTCCGGCGCGCAGCTACAACCCGCTCTTCCTCTACGGCGGTGTCGGACTCGGCAAGACGCATCTCCTGCACGCGATCGGCCACCGCATCGCCTCCCGAATGACCGACCTGCGGGTGCTCTACCTGACCGCCGAACAGTTCGTCAATCAGCTCATCAACTCGTTGCGCTTCAAGTCGATGCATGCTTTTCGCGAGCGCTACCGCTCGATCGACGTGCTGCTGGTCGACGACATCCAGTTCCTCGCCAACAAGGAGCGCACCCAGGAGGAGTTCTTTCACACCTTCAACTCGCTCTATTCGAGCCAGCGCCAGATCATCCTCTCCTCCGATTGTTCGCCACGTAACATCCCGGCCCTCGAGGAGCGCCTGCGCTCGCGTTTCGAGTGGGGACTGATCGCCGATATCCAGGCGCCCGACCTGGAGACCAAAGTGGCCATCCTGCGCCGTAAGGCCGACCTCGACGGCGCCGTCCTGCCCGACGATGTCGCCTTGTTCATCGCCCACCAGGTGCGCACCAACGTACGCGAGCTCGAGGGCCTGCTCAATCGCGTCGTGGCGTTCGCCTCACTGACCGGCAAGCCACTCTCGCTCGAGCTCGCCAAAGAAACGCTACGCGACATCTTGCCGGACGAGAACGGGCGTCCGTCGGCGGCCGAGATCATCAAGTTCGTGGCCCGTCACTACGGTCTCAAGGTGGGTGAGATCAAGTCCAAGTCGAACGCCAAACAGATTTCTTTTCCCCGCCAGGTCGCGATGTACCTGTGCAAGCAGCTGACCGATCTCTCGTATCCCGAGATCGGACGTCAGTTCAACGACAAGCATCATTCGACCGTCATGTACTCGGTCGACAAGATCGCGCAGTTGCGCAGCGGTGATACCGAGTTCGCGCGGACTCTCGAGTCGATGCTGCGTCACCTGAGCTGAGGAAAACGCTTCAACTTGCTGTGGACCGGCTGCGGAACGCCACCGGCGAGCGTCGCGCGGCTCGTATTCTCCACAGATCTTCCTCTCCCGTTCCACATCCAGGATCCGCAAGCAACGCGGCTCGGAATGCCTGCCGGACGGGCTTGTGCGACTTCCTTCCGCACCTTCCGCAGGCCCTATGTATGGACTACTGCTATGTTATCTTTTTCTTCTTGTAGTAGACGTCGGAGAGGTCATCCGTATGGACATCCGCCTGAAGCGCGACGAGCTGCTGGCCGAGCTCGTACCCATGCAAGGAATCGTGGAGCGTCGGACCACCATTCCGGTGCTTTCGCATTTACTGCTCACCGCCCGTGAAGGTCGCCTCCACGTCGCGGCGACCGATCTCGACGTGTCGCTGGTTTCGTCGGTCGCGGCGGAGGTCCAACAGGAAGGCGGGCTGGCGGTACAGGCACGCAAGTTCGTCGAGATCGTGCGCGCCCTGGTCGATCCTGAGATCCATCTCGCTCTCGAAGGCGAGCGCTCTTTGCGCATCCGTTCGGGTAAGTCGCGGTTTCGAATCCACGGCCTGCCGCCGACCGACTTTCCGACCTTACCCGAGGTCGAGGGCGAGGCGCGTCTACGCGTGCCGCTCGCTCAGTTTCGACGCCTGGTTGGCAAGGTCATCTTCGCGGTGTCGAGCGAGGAGTCCCGCTTCCAACTTTCCGGCGCGCTGTTGAGCCTCAAGAAGAAGCGGGCCGAGCTGGTCGCCACCGACGGCCATCGCCTGGCGCTGATCGATGCCGCTCTGTCGAGCGCCGACGGAGAAGACGACGCGGTGCTGGTGCCGCGCAAGGCGCTCCAGGAGCTCTTACGCCTGGAGGGCGAGCACGAGCTCGAGTTTCGGCGCGGCGAGCACCACCTTTCGTTCCGTGCCGGCGAGCGGGAGATGGTTTGCCGGATTCTCGAAGGAACCTTTCCCGACTACGAGCGCGTCATCTCGCGGAACAACGACAAGAAGGTCATCTGTGAGCGCAAGGCGCTCGCCGACGCGGTGCAGCGCGTGGCGCTGATGACCGGTGACCGCAACCGGGGCGTGCGGCTCGATTTCAGCGAGGGCGAGATCACCGTGGCGGCGGCGAACCCGGACCTCGGGGAGGCGAGCGAGACGATGGCCTGCGACTATCGCGGCGGGGCGATCAAGATCGGTCTCAACCCCGACTACCTCGGCCAGTTCCTGACCGCCGTCGAGAGCGACAAGGTGCTGCTCGAGCTCAAGGACGAGAACAGCCAGTGCGTCGGCAAACCGGCCGTCGAGAGCGAGTCCGGGGAGGCGCCCGACGAGCGCTACCTCTGCGTCATCATGCCGATGCGCATCTGAGGCGCCGGCCCTCCAGTCCGGACACGATCGATTCCCGAGCTTCATCTCCGACTTCGCGACTTCCGTAACTTCGCCGCCCTCGAGTGGCGGCCTCCCGCGTCGCGCCTTCTCCTGGTTGGACGGAACGGCGCCGGCAAGACGACCCTCCTCGAAGCCCTCTACCTGGCGGCCACGGGCAAGAGCTTCCGCGTCGCGCGGCTCGAGAGCTGCGTGCGGAGAGGTACCGATGGCCTCTGGCTCTGGGCCGGCGTCGGCGAGGAGCCGCGGCGCGAGCTCTCGCTGAGCTACTCGCGCGCGGCGGGCCGGCAACGGAGCCTCGACGGCAAGCCCGCGCCGCTCTCCGAACATCTCGCGGTGTTGCCGCTCCTGGTCTGGACGGAGGCCGACCGTGACGTGGTGGCGGGACCCCCCGCGGTGCGCCGCCGCTTCCTCGACCGCGGCCTGGTCCATCTGCGCCCGGCGCTGATCGAGAGCTACGGCCGCTACGGCGCTGCGCTGCGCGAGAAGCGGGCGCTCCTCACGGCGGGGGCGGGGCAGGGCGGGGAGCGCCAACTCGCCGCCTGGAACGACCTCCTGGCTCGCCACGGCGCGGAGATCCAGGCAGCCAGGGTGCGGTTGCTCGGCGAGCTCGAAGAAGAGCTCCGCGGCCTGGTGGAGCGGGCCCGGCTCGATCTTCCTCCCCTGGCGCTGCGCTATCGGGCCAGCGCTCCCGAGGGAGACGACGCCGTCGCGCTCGGAAAGGCGCTGGAGCGGGCGCGCGCCGAAGAACGGGCGCGACGGGCGCCGCTGGTGGGTCCGCACCGCGACGAGGTCGAGCTGCTCTGGGACGGCGCGGCGGCGCGCCACACGGCCTCGGCGGGAGAACGCCGCGCCGTCGGTCTGCTCCTGCTCGCCGCGCTGGGGCGCCGCCTCGCGGCGGGTGGACGGGAGCCGACGCTGCTTCTCGACGACGCCGACGCGGAGCTCGACGCGGCGCGCCTGGCGGGTCTCCTGCGCGCTTTCGCGGAGTTCCCGGGCCTTCTGGTGAGCACCAACCGGCCGGAGCTCTGGCCGGCCGCGGCGGGGCTCGAAAGGGTGGCGGTGGAGGGGCTCGGCGAGCGCTCCGGCGGGACCCCGTAAAGCGGGCGAAAACGTCCGCGTATCCGATTTATTTTCAGTAGCTTACAGCTTGGCCGCCGAGGCCGCCCTGTGATAGCTTAAGGCGTCCGGATCGAGGCGCGTCGAGCGCCGTCTCCGAGACGCGAAAACGATCCCCGAAGAGGCGACGCTTGGCGACGAAACAAGGCCGATACACGGCAGAAGACATCAAGGTCCTGAAGGGGCTCGAGGCGGTCCGCAAGCGCCCGGGCATGTACATCGGCGACACCGACGATGGCTCGGGTCTGCACCACATGGTCTTCGAGCTGGTGGACAACTCGGTCGACGAGGCGCAGGCCGGTTTCGCCTCGGCGATCCAGGTCACCATCCACACGGACAACTCGGTCACCGTCGAGGACGACGGGCGCGGCATCCCGGTCGACCTGCACAAAGGGGAGGGGCGCTCGGCGGCCGAGGTGATCCTCACCGAGCTCCACTCGGGCGGCAAGTTCGACCACAACGTCTACAAGGTGTCGGGTGGTCTTCACGGGGTCGGCCTCTCGGTCGTCAACGCGCTCTCGGAGCTGCTCGAGATCGAGATCAAGCGCGACGGTCAGGTCTGGTTCCAGACCTACAAGCGCGGCAAGCCGGAGGGGACGATCGAAGCCACCGGCCAGACCAGGAAGTCGGGCACCCGGATCCGTTTCGTTCCGGACAGCGAGATCTTCACGCAGACCGAGTTCAGCTACGACACCCTGGCGACCCGGCTGCGCGAGCAGGCTTTCCTCAACAAGGGAATCAGAATCCTGCTCGCCGACGAACGCGCCGACAAGCAGGCCGAGTTCCTTTACGCCGGCGGCATCGCGAGCTTCGTCGAGCACCTGAACCGCAACAAGAACGCGCTCCACCCGAAGCCGATCGCCTTCGAGGACACGGCGGTCCGCGAAGGCATCGAGGAGACCTGCGAGGTCGCCTTGCAGTGGAACGACGGCTACTCCGAACAGCTCTATTCGTTCACCAATACGATCAACAACCGCGACGGCGGCACCCACCTCGAAGGCTTCAAGGCGGCGCTCACCCGGACCATCAACGCCTACGCGCAGTCCTCGGGACTCTCCAAGCAACTCAAGGAAGTCTCGCTCTCCGGCGACGACGTGCGCGAGGGCCTGACCGGCATCATCTCGGTGCGCATCCACGACCCCAAGTTCTCCTCGCAGACCAAGGACAAGCTGGTCTCATCGGAGATCAAGGGCTGGGTGCAGCAGGTGATGAACGACAAGCTCGGCACCTTCTTCGAGGAACACCCGGCGATCGCCAAACGGGTGATCGGCAAGTGCGTCGAGGCGGCGCGCGCCCGCGAGGCGGCGCGCAAGGCGCGCGAGCTGACGCGGCGCAAAGGGGCGCTCGACGCCTCGGCCCTGCCAGGCAAGCTCGCCGACTGCTCGGAGCGCAACCCGGAGTTCGCCGAGCTCTTCCTGGTCGAGGGGGATTCGGCCGGCGGCACCGCGAAGCAGGGGCGCGACCGCAAGTTCCAGGCGATCCTGCCGCTCAGGGGCAAGATCCTCAACGTCGAGAAGGCGCGCTTCGACAAGATGCTCGGCAGCGAGGAGATCAAGACGATGATCACCGCGCTCGGCACCGGCATCGGCAAAGAGGACTTCGACCTCTCCCGGCTGCGCTACCACAAGCTGATCATCATGTGCGACGCCGACGTCGACGGTTCGCACATCCGCACCCTCATCCTCACCTTCTTCTTCCGCCAGATGCTCGAGCTGATCCGGCGCGGTTACCTCTACATCGCGCAGCCGCCGCTCTACAAGGTGGCGGAGGGGCGCAAGGAGACCTATCTCAAGGACGACCGCGAGTACCAGGCGCTGCTCGTGACCCGCATCCAGGAGCGCTGGGAGATGTCGATCGACGGCGGGCGCACCTTGCGCGGCTCGCGTCTGGCGAGCTTCATCGAGAAGGTGGAGGCTTTCCGCGGCAACCTGGCGAAGCTGGTCTCGCGCGGTTACCCGGAGGACGCTCTCAAGGTGATCCTCCTGGGCGGCCTGAGCGACAAGAAGACGCTCGCCGATCCGGAGCGGGTGCGCGCGGTGGCGGAGATTCTCGAGGCCTCGGGCTTCCACGACGTGGCGGTCGGCAGCGAGGAGGAGCACGGACTCGGAACCATCACCTTCCGCTCACGCCGCGACGGCGTCGAGCGCCAGGTGACGATCGACTGGGGTCTCGTGACCTCGGTCGAATACCGGGCGCTGGCGGGCAACGCCGCGGGCCTCGAAGCGCTCGCCGCCAAGCGGTTCGAGCTGCGCCAGAACGAGGAGCCCGAGGAGGGCGCGGCGCCGGCGGCGGCCGCCAAGAAGAAACGCGCCAAGATCGAGCCGACGACGGTCGAGAGCCTCGACGAGGCGATGGAGACGCTCTACTCCGGCGCCAAGAAGGGTCTCTCGATCCAGCGCTACAAGGGCTTGGGCGAGATGAACGCCGAGCAGCTCTGGGAGACCACCATGGACCCCCAGCGCCGCCGCCTCCTCCAGGTCAAGATCGACGACGAGTTCGAAGCCGACTCCATCTTCACCATCCTGATGGGCGACCACGTCGAACCCCGCCGCGAGTTCATCGAACAAAACGCCCTCAACGTCCGCAACCTCGACGTCTGATCGCACCCAGCGAGAGCCAAGCTAGGCCAAACGAGATATGACAGACGAAAACATAGTGCTTCCTTTCGAGCGGCCGGTGGCGGTCGATATCGAAGAGGAGATGAAGCGCAGTTATCTCGATTACGCGATGAGCGTGATCATCGGGCGCGCGCTGCCGGACGTGCGCGACGGGTTGAAGCCGGTGCACCGGCGGGTGCTCTATGGGATGTGGGAGGCGGGCAACCGCTCCGACAAGCCGTACAAGAAATCCGCCCGCATCGTCGGCGACGTGATGGGCAAGTACCATCCGCACGGCGACTCGGCGATCTACGACACGGTGGTGCGCATGGCGCAGCCCTTCTCGATGCGCTACCCGCTGGTCGACGGCCAGGGCAACTTCGGATCGATCGACGGCGACAACGCCGCGGCGATGCGTTACACCGAAGTGCGGCTGACCAAGCTGGCCGAGGAGATGCTCTCCGGCGACATCGACAAGGAGACCGTCGAGTGGGTGCCCAACTACGACGGCCAGGAGCTCGAGCCGGCGGTGCTGCCGGCCAAGTTCCCGAACCTCCTGGTCAACGGCTCGGGCGGCATCGCGGTCGGCATGGCCACCAACATCCCGCCGCACAACCTGGGCGAAGTCGTCGACGCGCTCTCGCTGCTGATCGACGACCGCGACACCCCGATCGCCAAGCTCATGCAAAAGGTGCCCGGTCCCGACTTCCCGACCGCCGGGTTCATCCACGGCCTGGAAGGCATCCGGCTCGCCTACACCACCGGGCGCGGCATCATCCAGATGCGGGCGCGGGCCGCGATCGAAACCCAGCGGCGCGGCGAGAAGCAGTCGATCGTCGTCACCGAGATCCCCTACCAGGTCAACAAGGCGCGGCTGATCGAGAAGATCGCCGACCTGGTGCGCGACAAGAAGATCGAAGGCATCACCGACCTGCGCGACGAGAGCGACCGCGAAGGCATCCGCATCGTCATCGAAGTCAAGCGGGGCGAAGTGCCCGAGGTGCTGCTCAACCAGCTCTACAAGCTCACCCCGATGCAGTCGACCTTCGGCATCATCTTCCTGGCGATCGTCGACAACCAGCCCAAGGTCCTGACCCTCAAGGAGCTGCTGCTCCACTTCCTCGATCACCGCAAAGCGGTGGTGATCCGGCGCACTCGCCACGACCTGCGCAAGGCCGAGGAGCGGGCCCACATCCTGGAAGGTCTGCTCAAGGCGCTCGACCACCTCGACGAGGTGATCGCCACCATCCGGGCCAGCCAGACGCCCCCCGAGGCGCGCGAGCGCTTGATGGCCGACTTCGGCTTCACCCAGCCGCAGGCCGACGCCATCCTCGACATGCGACTGCAGCGGCTGACCGGGCTCGAGCGCCAGAAGATCGTCGACGAGTACGCCGAGCTGCTCAAGCTCATCGACCGGCTGCGCGCCATCCTGGGCTCCGAGAAGCTGTTGCTCGAGGAGATCCGCGGCGAGCTGGTGGCCATGAAGGAGAAGTTCGGCGACCCGCGGCGCACCGAGATCATCCCCGAGAGCCACGAGATCACGATCGAAGACATGATCGCCGACGAGGACATGGTGATCACGGTCTCCTCGTCGGGCTACGTCAAGCGCTCGCCGCTATCGCTCTACCGCTCGCAGATCCGGGGTGGCAAGGGACGGGCCGGGATGACGACCAAGGAAGGGGACTTCGTCGAGCATCTCTTCGTCGCCTCGGCGCACTCGTACCTGCTGGTCTTCACCGAGAGCGGACGGGTGTACTGGATCAAGGTGCACGAGATCCCGCAGGCCGGTCCGGCCGCCAAGGGCAAGGCGATCGTCAACCTGCTCCAGCTCTCGGGCGAGGAGCGTCTCGCCGCCACGGTGGCGGTGCGGGACTTCCCCGAGGACCGCTTCCTCGTCTTCGCGACCGTGCGGGGCACGATCAAGAAGACGGCGCTCTCCGAGTACGGCAACCCGCGCGCCGGCGGCATCATCGCGATCAACATCGCCAAGGACGACCGGCTGCTCGATGTCGCGGTGACCGACGGCACCAAGAACCTCTTCCTCGCCACCCGCGGCGGCAAGTCGATCCGCTTCGCGGAGTCCGCAACGCGGTCGATGGGTCGCGCCACCGCCGGCGTGCGCGGCATCAAGCTGCGCAAGAAGGACGAGGTCGTCGGCATGGCGGTGCTCGAGGAGGGGGGCTCGATCCTGACTGCCGCCGAGCACGGGATCGGCAAGCGCACCGCGGTCGAGGAGTATCGCGAGCAGGGACGCGGCGGGCTCGGCATCATCAACCTCAAGGTGACCGCCAAGACCGGGCCGGTGATCGGCGTCCGGCTGGTCGAAACCGGAGACCAGGTGCTGCTGATCTCGCAGGAGGGCCAGATCATCCGCACCGCGGTCGACGGCATCCGCGAAATCGGCCGCTCCACCCAGGGGGTCAAGCTGATCGACCTCGAAGGCGGGGATCGTCTGGTGGCACTCGCCAAAGTGGTCGAGCGCGAGGAAGAGGCCGAGGGCGGCGGTGACGACGACGGCCAGCAGACCGTGAACTGAGCCGGCGCTCCTTCCGGGCCGGTCACACCCGCCCGCCGGGGCGGTCGGTCGGAGCGCGGCCCTGTGCTAGCGTCGATCGAGGGCCTCGGCGCGACAGGCTTCCACGGAGAATCGAACAGAGGGTCGCGTCGCGCGGCCATGAGGAAAATCCCCAGCGGCTGAGAGTTCGGAGGGTTCATGACTGGGTTCGTCGGTGCGCTCACAGTATTCGTCCTCGCCATCTTCATCGGCTTCGAGGTCATCAACAAAGTTCCACCCACCCTGCACACGCCGTTGATGTCGGGCTCCAACGCGATCTCCGGCATCACGATCGTCGGCGCCCTCATCCTCGCCGGGCAGGAAAACATGCCACCGCTCGTGCACGTGCTGGCGGGCGTCGCGGTCGCCTTCGCGACCATCAACGTGGTGGGAGGCTTCCTGGTCACCCACCGCATGCTCGGCATGTTCCGGAAGAAGGGCTGAGGGGGTCGCCATGGAGACGCAAAGCCTGCGCGACCTCGCCTATCTCGTCGCCTCGGTCCTGTTCATCCTCGACCTGAAGTGGATGGCCCATCCGCGCACCGCGGTGCGCGGCAACTACGCCGGCGCGCTCGGCATGGCCATCGCCATCGTCGCCACGGTGCTCGGTCAGCCGATGGAATGGAGATACGTCGCCATCGGCGCGGCGGTCGGCACCGTGATCGGCCTGGTCATGGCGATCAAGGTCAAGATGACCTCGATGCCCGAGATGGTCGGGCTCCTGAACGGTTTCGGCGGCGGCGCCTCGGTGCTGGTCGCCGGCGCGGCGCTCATCTCCGCCCAGCAGGCGATGGCGGGCGGCGCGATGGGCATGCAGGAGAAGATCGCGACCGTCGCCTCGGCGATCATCGGCGCGGTCACCTTCTTCGGCAGCTACGTGGCGTTCGGCAAGCTGGCCGAGTTCCTGGCCGTCAAGTGGAAGCTCAAGGGTTGGCAGAAGCTCGTCAAGTTCGGCTTCTCCTCCGTGGTGGCCTTGGGCGGCGCGGCCTACTTCTGGAAGGTCGGCATGGCCAACACCGCGGTTCCCGCGAACGGCCGGCTGCTCGCCGGGCTGACCTTCGCCTCCTTCCTCGTGGTCGGGCTCCTGCTGCTCCTCAAGAAGGACCGCTTCCCGGGGATGAACGCGCTCAAGTGGACGATCGCGGTGGTCAGCATCGGGCTCGGCGTGATGCTCGTCCTCGACCCGAAGAACATGCTTCTCTACTGGCTTCTGGCCAGCGTGGCGGGCGTGCTCGGCGTGCTGCTCACGCTGTCGATCGGCGGCGCCGACATGCCGGTCGCGATCGCCCTGCTGAATTCGTACTCCGGTCTGGCCGGCACCGCGACCGGCTTCGTGATCAACAACTCGGTGCTGATCGTCGCCGGCTCCCTGGTCGGTGCGTCGGGAATCATCCTGACGCAGATCATGTGCAAGGCGATGAACCGCTCGATGGTGAACGTGCTGTTCGGCACCATGGGGCCGACCGCGGACACGCCCGACGCGGACGAGGTCTACACGACCGTCAAGTCGACCTCCGCCGAGGAGATCGCGATGATGCTCGACGGCGCGCAGCGCGTCGTCATCGTGCCGGGTTACGGCATGGCGGTGGCGCAGGCCCAGCACACGGTTCGGCAGCTCGAAATGCTGCTCGAGGAGAAGGGCGTCAACGTGGAGTTCGCGATCCATCCGGTCGCGGGACGCATGCCGGGGCACATGAACGTGCTCCTCGCGGAAGCGAACGTGCCCTACGAGAAGCTGCGCGAGATGGACGACATCAACCAGGAGATGGAACAGGTCGACGTCGCCATCGTGGTGGGCGCCAACGACGTGGTCAACCCGGTGGCCGAGACCGATCCCAAGAGCCCGATTGCCGGCATGCCGATCATCCAGGCCTACAAGGCGCACACGGTGGTGGTCATCAAGCGCTCGCTCTCGCCTGGTTTCGCCGGCATCCCGAACCCGCTCTTCGCTGCCGAGAACACCCTGATGTACTTCTCCGACGGCAAGAAGGCGGTCCAGGACATCATCCAGGCGATCAAGGAGAGCTAGCCGCCGCCGGCCGCCTCAGGGCGGCCCCAGCGCGGCGATCCGTGCGGCTTCGCGTCGCGGCACGGATCGCCAGCGCGGCGCAAGCACCACCTCGTCGGCGGAACCCTCGAGTAGCAGAGCACCGAGCGCGTCGAGAGGCACCACGCCGTCCTCCGCCCGGTCCCGCGTGCCCGCGAGGAGCACCGCCGCGCCGAGCCGTAGCGGGACGTCACCGCAGCGGCCTTCTCCGAGCCTGACCGTCTTCACGCTGCGCCGGGCCGACACCGTCGCGACTCGACGGAGCCGAACCGAGCCGGTCGCAGGTGGCGAAGGTGGTTGGCCAGCGAACCGAAGAGGAGCGGTGCATCGCTTCCCGAATCGATGACGAGACGCGCCGTGAGCGGCGCCGCCCCGGGAATGGCCAGCGTCACGTCCACGGCCGGCCGCCCCTCGAATCGGGTCAAAGGGCGGGCGGTTCCGTCGACCCAGTCGGCGAGCGAGCCCGCCGGAGCGATCCGCCCGCGCAGCCGGCGGGGGTCGAGGTAGAGGTCCACGGCGCCCAGGGCGTCGGCTGCCAGGACGCCGTCCGATCCGTCGGAGGCTCGTGAGTCGCCCCCGCCGGGCGTCCAGCCGAGGCAATCGACCCGCAGCGGTATCCCGGCGATCCGGAGCTTCGACCGGGCCGGCGCAGACCGCCCAACGAGGGTGACCGTCCGGACCGACCACCTCGAAGCGCGCGCGGGGGCGAAGCCCGAGCCGGCCGGCGACGGACGCGGATATCATCGACCGCGTCGTCCCCGTATCGAGAGCCATGCGCATCCTTTCGCCACCGATCTCGGCGACCACCGCGAGCATCCCGTGCGGAGTTCGGGTGAGAGAGATCGGCGCGCCGGCGGGCTGCGCGAGGAGGGGAGGAGATCCCAGCGCGGTGAGAGTCGAGAGAGCTAAGGCGAGGGTGAGCGCGGCGCGTCTGTCCATGCGCCGCAGCGTGTCCGGCGCCCGGCGGCCGGGTCGTGAGGCCGCGGCGAGGCGCGGGTGATCTTCCGGTGATGTTTCGCCCCGGTCCCCCGCTCGACCAGCGCGCGCTGCCGGAACGCTTCGCCTTCGGCCGCTGCGAGGTCGAGCTCGGCGTCGCCCAGCTTCGACGGGACGGCGAGAAGGCGGCGCTCGAGCCGCGCGCCTTCGATCTGCTCCTGCTGCTGGCCGCCAACCCGCACCGGGTGGTCGAGAAGGATGAGATCTTCGCCCGGCTCTGGCCCGGCGTGGCGGTGACCGACAACGCCCTGACCCGGGTGGTGGCGCAGCTCCGGCGCGAGCTCGCCGACGACGCGGAACATCCGGCGGTGATCGAGACGGTGCGCACCCGGGGCTACCGCTTCCTGCCGGAGATCGAAGCCCTCGACGTGTCGCCGGCCGGGGAGGAGAGCGCGTCTCCAGCGTCACCGGAACCGGCACCGCGCGCCGGGCCTCACCGCGGCGTCGGGGTGCCTCTGGTCGGGCTCACGGCGCTCGCGATCGTGGTGCTGGCGATCTTCGCGTGGCGTCCTCCGAGCGCGCCTCCCCGTCCGGCAGCGCTCTCACCGGGCGCGCCACGGCAGCTCACCTCCAGCGATGCGCTCGATGCCGAGCCGGCGCTCGCTCCCGATGGCAGCGCCGTGGTCTACGTCTCCGACCGCAGCGGCAGCCCCGAGCTCTGGTTGAAGCAGCTCCCTTCGGGCGAAGAGCGGGCGCTGACCGCGGACGGACGGTGCAACGTCGAGCCGAGCTTTTCGGCCGACGGCCGCTGGATCGCCTACACCGCGGTGCGCGACCGCGGCATCTGGCGCATTCCCGCCAGCGGAGGCGAGCGTCGGCGGGTCACCGACTTCGGATCCCACCCTTCCTTCTCACCGGACGGCCGGAAGATCGTCTTCCAGTCGCAAGAGGCGCTCGCGCTCAACTGGTTCGGCTGGGTGGCCTCTCACGATTCGACCCTCTGGGTCACCGACCTCACCACCGGCGTGTTGCGCCAGATCACCCGGATGGGCTCGACACCGGGTGGCCAGGGTGCACCGGTCTGGTCGCCGGATGGCCGCTGGATCGTCTTCGCGTCCAACGATCTCCGGGTCTCGGGCATCTGGCGCATGCCGGCGGCGGGAGGCGACCCGGTGCGGCTGGCCAGCACGGCCGGCTGGCTCTGGAGCCCCACCTTCACCCAGGACGGCCGGAGCGTCTTCGCGCTCCGCATGGGCTTCGGCCCTTCGCTCATCCGGATTTCGACGACGCCGCGCAAGAGTGAAGCGGTCGAGACCGTGCTGCCGCTCCTGCCGGCCGGCTTCACCTCGCCCTCTCTGTCGCGCGACGGCAGCAAGCTCGCCTACACCGTCAGCGCGACGCGTGGCGAGGTCGAGCTCCTGCCGGTGACGCGTGAGGGCGCGAGCGACGGTCCGCCGCGCGACCTCGTGCCTCCCGAATCGACCCGTCTGGCGTGGCCGGTCTTCACGCTTCCGGACGGCAAGTGGGTCGTCTTCTCGCGCTTGGCGCCCGGTTCGCGGAGCGGCGTCGTGGCGGTCAATCCGGCGACCGGCGAGCGTCACGACTATTTGGAGCTCACCGGGGGGCCGGTAGCGCTCGGAGAGGGTGAGGTGCTGCTCAAACAGCACGACGAGGAGGCGCGCCCGGGCTGGGTGCCGGTCCTGCTCGATCCAGGAAGCGGAAAGATCCGGTCGTTTTCTGGGTTTCCGGAGTTCCGCTCCCATCTGACCGAGCTCGCGGGCGCCAACTTCCGCTTCTCGGCCGACGGGTCGACCGTCGTCTTTTTCGCGCGGGAGGGCGGCCGCTACGTCCTCCGTCTCTGGCGGGAGGGGGGCAGGTGGCCACCGCCGCCGCTCGTCGCGCTCGAGTTCGCGGATTGGCCGGCCATCTCCGACGACGGCCGCGAGGTGGCTTTCGAGCGCCTCGGCGGAGCGCACAGCACCGATCTCTGGGCGGTCCACGCCGACGGAAGCGGGTTGCGTCTGCTGGCCGGCGGCCCCGGTCAGGCGTGGACCGGCGGCTGGTCGCACGACGACCGCCGGTTTGCCTTCGTGGCGCTGCGCGACGGTGCCTGGAACGTCTGGACGGTGGGAGCGGACGGCCGGGGAGCGCGGCAGGTGACCGAGAACCGGAGCTTCGCCACCGTCTACCGCTATCCGAAGTTCTCACCGCGCGGCGATCTGCTCGTGACGGAGAAGAGCTCGACCACGGGCGACATCTGGCTGCTGCGCCTCGACGGCGCGAACTGATCGGCGGCGGCGCGGCACGCTCTCGCGATAAGCTCATTCGCTCGTCTCCGAAGCGCGAGCCCCGATGTCCAGACCCTCTTCCCTCTATCGCGTCGCCTGGATCTTCTATCTCTTCATGGCGCTGGCCGGCCTGGTCGGGCTGGCCGCGGAAGGGAAGCGGCTCGACGTTCGGATCCTCCTCGATCCGGCGAGCTGGTGGATCGACGTCGGGGTGGGGCTCGGGGTGGGCCTCGCATTGCTCGGGCTCTGGCTCCTGGCCCGGCGCGTCCTGCCGGCGGCGGGCGCGCTCGAAGAGATCCTCGCCCGCCTGCTCGGACCGGTCCGTCGCGAGGAGCTGGTCGCGCTGGCGCTCATCTCGGCGCTCGCCGAGGAGGTCGCGTTCCGGGGCGCGCTCCAGGGGGCGATCGGCGTGATCGGCGCGGCGGTGGTGTTCGCGCTCCTCCACCTCGGTCCCGGCGCGCCCTTCCGGCTCTGGAGCGGCTACGCCCTGGCGGGCGGTCTCACCTTCGGCATGGTGACCCACGAGCGTGGCGGCTTGCTGGCCGCGATCCTCGGCCACCTGCTCGTCAATCTGGTGCAGCTGCGACGCATCGGCGCCATGCCGCACGACGATACGGCGGGGCTGCCGCTCGACGGATGAACGTTTATTCCCTTTGCTAAACTGCCCGACCTCCCCGAACGGGGGTCCCCGGGAGCGCTTTTCATGACCCATTCGACTGCCGACGTCTTCGCCCGACTGGAGCGCGAGAAGGAGCAACATCTCGCCGAGCTCGAGGAGTACTTGCGTATACCGTCCATCTCGACCGATCCGGCCTACCGGGCCGACGTGAACCGCTGCGCGGACTGGCTGATCTCCCGCCTTCGAGAGGCGGGCCTCACGACCGAGAAGATTCCGACGGCGGGACACCCGCTGGTCTACGCCGAGTGGCTCGGCGCCGGTGCGGACCGCCCGACGGTGCTTTTCTACGGCCACTACGACGTGCAGCCGCCAGACCCGCTCTCCGAATGGCGCCATCCGCCGTTCGAGCCGACCATCGAGGGCGAGCAACTCGTCGCCCGTGGCGCCACCGACGACAAAGGGCAGTCGTATTGCCATGTCAAGGGTGTCGCGGCCATGCTCGCCGAGCGTGGCCGGCTGCCGGTCAACGTCAAGTTCATCGTCGAGGGGGAGGAGGAATCGGGTGGCGCTTCCATTGAAGCCTACGTGCGCGGCGAGGGACGCGAGAAGCTGGCGGCGGACGTCGTGGTGGTCTCCGACAGCTCGATGTGGGCCCCCGGCGTGCCGGCGCTCACCTACGGCCTGAAGGGTCTCGCCTATTTCGAGATCCGTGTCCAGGGGCCGAGCCACGACCTCCACTCGGGCTCCTACGGTGGCGGCGTCCAGAACCCGGCCAACGTGCTCGCCGAAATCATCGCCTCGTTGCGCGACCCGGAGAGCGGGCGGGTGCGGGTGGACGGCTTCTACGACGACGTGTTGCCGATCGCGGATTGGGAGAAGAAGGAGTTCGCCGCGCTCGGCTTCGACGAGGCCGCGCAGGCACGGGAGCTGCGGGTCGACGGACTGACCGGCGGCGAGAAGGGATTCACGTATCTCGAGCGTGTCTGGGCGCGCCCGACCTGCGACGTCAACGGACTCTGGAGCGGCTACCAGGGGTCGGGAGCGAAGACCGTCCTGCCCGCCCGTGCAGGCTGCAAGGTCTCGTTCCGACTGGTCGCCGACCAGACGCCGCTCAAGGTCGCGGAGCTCGTACGCGCGCACGTCGAGTCGGTCACGCCCGCCGGGGTGCGGGTCGAGGTGGAGCCGCTGCACGGCGCCGAGCCGATCACCGTCGACGCCAGCGGCACCTATGCCCAGGCGGCGATGGAAGCGCTCGAGGAGGTCTGGGGCACCCCGCCGGTGCGCATCCGCACGGGCGGCTCGATTCCGATCGTCGGCACATTCGTCGACTCGCTCGGCGCGCCGGTCCTGATGCTCGGCTTCGGTCTCGAAGAAGATCGACTGCATTCCCCCAACGAGAAGTTCGATCTCCCCAACTTCTACTCTGGAATCCGTTCGGTGGCGCGGCTGCTCGACCGCCTGGGGGAGGTCGCAGGTTGAGCGCCGACGACAAGCCGCCGGTGGAGCGCGAGCTCAAGTTCGCTCAGGTCGATCTCGACGCGCTGCGCCAGCGTCTGCTCGAGCTCGAAGCGGAGCGCGTCGGACCGGTGCTCTTCGAGCAGAACTGGTTGCTCGACCGCAAAGGGGAGCTCGGCAAGCGGGGCTCGATCCTCCGGGTGCGTGCCGAGGAAGGGCGTGGCGCACTCATCACCTTCAAGGGCGCGGCGAGCTTCGATGGGCCGGTCAAGGTGCGCACCGAGCTCGAAACGCGCATCGAGAGCGCCGACAAGGCGCTCGCACTGCTCACCGCCCTCGGCTACAAGGTCGAACGCCGCTACGAGAAGATGCGCGAGGAATGGCGGCTCGGCACCGAGACGATCTGCCTCGACCACACCCCGATCGGCGATTTCGTCGAGTTCGAGGGAGACCGCGCCGAGGCGGTCGCCAAGCGCTGCGGATTCGACGGCGAGAGCGCGCTGCGCAAGAGCTACCTGATGCTCTACGCGGACTACATCGCCGAGCATCCGGAAGCGCCGCTCGACATGGTCTTCACCCAAGAAGAGAAATAGGCCGGTGACGGCGCGGCCGCGCCTGCGTGCGCTGGTGCTGGCGGCGGGCCGCGGCACGCGGCTGCGGCCGCTCACCGACGAGATTCCCAAGCCGCTCGTGCCGGTGGCGGGCCGGCCGTTGGTCTCCTGGACGCTCGCGCTCCTGCGCCGGGCGGGTTGCGACGCGGCGGCGCTCAACCTCCACCATCACGGCGACGCCGTGCGCGCGACGCTCGGCGAGCGCTTCTCCGGTTTGCCGCTCGTCTACTCCGAGGAGCCCGAGCTGCTCGGCACGGGGGGCGCATTGCCGCCGCTCGCCGAGTTCCTGGGGGCCGCCGAGGCCGTCCTGGTCGTCAACGGCGACTCGCTCTGCCGGTGGCCGCTCGCCGAGCTCCTCGCGACCCATCGTCGCCGCCGCGCGGCCGCGACGCTGCTCGTTCACCGTACCGTCGATCCGCACCGCTTCGGCGGTGGCATCGCGGTCGAGGGCCGGCGTGTCGTGGCGTTCCGGCCGGGACACCTCGCCTGGGAGACGGCGCGTTGCCGCCGGGTCTTCGCGGGCGCCGCCGTGCTCGCGCCCGAGCTTCTCGCGCGCCTGCCCGGCGGAGCGAGCGACATCGTCGCGGCGCTCTACGAACCTCTCCTCGACGCGGGAGAGACCCTCGCGACGTGTGAGACGGCCCGCGCCTGGTTCGACCTCGGCACGCCGGCAAGGTACCTCGAAGGGGCGCTCGCCTGGGCGCTCGATGGGCGACCGCGTCTCGGCGCCTGGACGGGCCCGGCCGCGCGGATCGCCGCACGCGCCCGCCTGCGCCGGGTGGCGGTCGAAAGTGGCGCCGAGATCGGAGAGGGAGCGCGCCTCGAGGAGGCGCTCGTGCTGCCGGGTGCGCGAGTCGGCGCGGGAGCGCGCCTCGAGCGGGTCGTGGTGGGTCCCGGGGTGGAGGTCGCGGCCGCGACCTCGTTCGCGGGAGTTCTGCTCACCCGTTCCGCGGATGGGACGGGCGCGCCGCGGGAAACAGCGCTTGCACCCGATCCCGGGGGCACGCACAATGCTGATCCCTCCAGGAGGTGACATCGTGCGTCCCACTCCCCGCCGTTGGGTCTGCAGTTGGCTCGCCGCCGCCGCGTTCGCGGCCGTGGGCCCGGTCCATGCCGCCGAGAAGGTGACCGAGCAAGCCGCCGAGCCGAAACGCGCCGGCGGCTGGTTTCAGTCGACCGGTGCGCGGCTCGGCATCGCCGACGCCTACGCCTTCCACGGCACGGCGACGCTCGGCGACGAGAAGGTGATCGTGGTGGCGGTCAGCAACCAGGGGTTCGTGCCCTCCGTCATCGACCGCTATTGGAACCGCCGCTTCGTTCTCGAGCATTTCTTCAAGGACGACCAGACGGGGCTCGTCTACTTCGAGTTCGGTCTCGACGGTCGCTACCGTGGACTTTCCTACTACTTCGGGTCGGGCGACGGCTGCGGCTATTGCTCGGGGGGCGTCGAGTCGACGGTGAAGCTGGTCGACGGTCGTCTGCGCGGCACCCTGCATCAAGCCGAAGGGAGCGACAAGCGTTCCTTCGACGTGACCCTCGACGTTCCGGTGGAGGGCGACGACCACGGCACGACGCAAGGAGCGGGAGGGGGCGCACCCGGCCAGGCCTACCTGGCCTACGACAGGGCGCTCGGCGGCTCCGATCCAGCCGCCGTCCGGAGCTGCCTCTCCGAGGAGCGACGCGCCACCTGGGCGCATGCCGAGAAGCAGGGCCAGGGCTCCGAGTTCCTGGCCTTCCTGCGCGAGGACCACCCGACACGCATCGCGGTGACCCAGGGCTATATCGACGGTGACCACGCCCTGGTGCTGTTCGAGGGTGAGAACGCGGAGGGCAAGCTGCGCGGCGAGGCGCAACTGGTGCGCGAGGGCGGCAGCTGGCGCTTCGAGGAAGAGACCCTGGAGCCGCTGGCCGACTGAGCGGACGAATCAGCGCGCGCCCGGCGCGCCGGCCGGATCGGCGAGGACGCGACCCTCGCGTGCCACCCGCACCCGGGCGTCGCGCGGCACCTCGAAACAGGCGCGGCCGGACACCATTTCCACCCGGCGGAGGATCCCGTCCACCTCCACCGGGAGCGCGAGCGCGAAGCCCGGGTGGTTCCAGGCCAAGCAGACCCGATCGGCGTCGCCGCGCGCCTGGCGGGTCAGGGAATAGCGCGGCAGCTCGGCGGCACGCAGGTAGCGTTGCCAGAACCAGGGCATCGCCTCGCCGCTCTCGGCCGCGACCAGTCGCTCGAGCTCGGCCGAGTCCACCAGCCGGCAGCGGTCCGGCGGCTCGCCGGAGAACCGGCGCAGCACCCGGAAGAAGGCGGCGTCGCCGATCTGCCAGCGCAGGGTGGCGAGCACCCAGGCGCCCTTGTCGTAGATGTCGCCGTCGTAGGCCGACGCGGCGGTGCGCGGATGACCGCTCACCAGCGGCGCGGCGTTGACGACGTCGCGACGCAG
Source organism: Thermoanaerobaculia bacterium (assembly GCA_963712855.1). Lineage (GTDB taxonomy): Bacteria > Acidobacteriota > Thermoanaerobaculia > Multivoradales > JAGPDF01 > JACTMI01. Next base: position 1,351,257 of record CAVQJN010000001.1, on the reverse strand, counting down.
CACCTCGAGCCGCGTCCGCGCCGCCGCCGGACCGCGCTCGTCCTCGAGATCGAGCACCTCGGCATAGGTGGCGAAACCCTCCTGGATCCAGAAGTCGTCCCAATCCCGGGCGCTGATCTTGTTGCCCCACCATTCGTGAGCGAGCTCGTGCACGAGCGTCGAGTAGTCGCCGTCCGCGTCCGGCAGCAAGCCGTCGCCGAGCGCGATCAAGGTCTGGTGCTCCATGCCGTCGAACGGTGCCTCGACGGCGCCGATCTTGTCGGCCAGGAACGGGAACTCGCCGAAGCGGCGCGCGAAGACGGCGAGGATCGCCGGGGCGCGCCGCCAGAGCGCCGCCGCCCGGGCGCAGTGCTCGGGCAGAGCCCAGAAGGTCATCGGCACATCGAGCGATCCGTCGGCGCCGTGGTAGCGCTCGACGATCGGCACATAGGGGCCGGCAGCGACCGTGACGTCGTAGTTGTTGATCGGGGTCGAGACCTCCCAGCGGGTCGTCTCGCTGCCGTCCGCGTTCCGGTGCGCGGCGACCCGGCGACCGTTCGACAGGCCGACCAGACCAGCTGGTACGGTGAGCTCGATCGAAACTCCGTCGTCGGGTTCGTCGGAAGGGTGGTCCTTGGCCGGCCACCAGTCGTCGGCGCCGTCGAGCTCGCAGGTCACCCCGAACCAAGGGGTTCCGTCGGCGGTATGGCTCCAGACGAAGCCGTCGTACCAGGGTGGATCGGCCGACACCTTGGGTCGGCCGTGATAGAGAACCGCGACCCGGTGGCGCTCGCCGGTGCTCCAATCCGGCGCAAGCTCCACGTGGATCCTGTCGTGGTGGTGGGTGAACCGCGCCGCGTTGCCGTCGACCGCTACGGAGTCGACATCCAGGCGATGATCCAAGTCGATCTCGAAGGTCGCCAGTGGCGCCGTCGCGACGACGGTGGCGACGTTGGATCCAGCGAGCGCACGGTCGTCCGGCCGCAAGGTGAAGGCGAGGTCATAGCGGCGCACGTCGTAGGCCGCTTCGAGCGCGTCGAGCTTTCCTCCCGATTCGAGCACCTGGGCGCGCCACCACAGAGCTCGCCCGACGTGCACACCGGCCGCCACCAGAGCGCCGAGCGCACCGGCCGCCAGCACGTAGAGGAGAATCCGTCGCGGGCTCACGATCGAGCGGCAGTCTACGTGCAGCGCCTGCTAGGATGCGCCTTCCGCGCCGCATGCTTCCGAACCCTCCGATCCGCCTTTCGCCGAACCGTCTGCCGCCGACCGCGCGGCCCCGCGACCTCCGCTTGGTGGTCTTCGACTGGGACGGCACCCTGATGGACTCGATCGGCACGATCGTCGAGTGCACGCTGGCGGCGGTCGGCGACGTCTCTGGCGTGACCGCACCGCCTGCCGAGCAGATCCGGCACGCGATCGGGCTCGGGTTGCACGAGACGATGGAGCGCTTCTTTCCGGGCGGCGATCCGGCGCTCTTCGACCAGGTGATCGAGGCCTACCGGCGCCGCTGGCTGGACGAGTACAAGGGGCGTGCCTCGCTCATCGCAGGCGCCCGCGAAGCGGTCGCCGAAGTGCGCGCGGCGGGTTATCTGGTCGCCGTCGCCACCGCCAAGAGTCGGGCCGGATTGGAGCGCGAGTTGGCGCAGACCGGCCTCGACGCGGTCGTTCACGCCACCCGCACGGTGAGCGAGGCGCCGTCGAAGCCCGATCCCGGGATGCTCCTGCAGCTCTTCGCCGAGCTCGATGTCGTGGCGGACGAGGCCGTGATGGTCGGCGACACGGCGTGGGACCTCGAGATGGCGCGCAACGCGGGCAGCCATTCGATCGGCGTGCTTTCGGGCGGTCACTCACGCGCCGAGCTCGCGCCGCTCGCGCCGCTCGTCTGCCTCGAGTCGGTGGCGACCTTGCCCGCTTGGCTCGGGCCGGTCCGGGCTTGAGGCGATCGCATCGAGGAAGTGTCGGAATGTGGCCCCGAAACGCGGGAATTGACGTTACCTAGATGGACAGGCAGGGCCCGGCGGCATGACGCACGCCGGGACTCGACCAGGAGCGGAGGATCCGAGCCCCATCCCGGGATGTCCCGGGAACCGCTCGTGGAATCGCTCCGGAGGAACCATCGATGAACGCTCACCGCAGCCACCCGATACTCGTTGGGCTCGTCGCCCTGGCCGCGCTCGCCGCGGCCGCTCACCCCGCCGCCGCGAAGCAGTCGATCCAGGGTGCGGCGATCCTCGATCATCCGTGCGGCAAGGTCGCGGTCCAACACATGGGCCTGGTGCACGCCGGCAAGATCGACGAAGCCGTCCGTCTCGGAACGAAAGAGATGCAATCCCAGTGGAACGCCATGTCGGCGGAGGACCGCAAGATGTTCTCCGGCATGATGCAGGCGACCGCGCAGTCGGAAGCCGACTTCAGCGCTGCGATCAAGGCGAGTGGGGAGCTCGTCGTCGACGGCAACAACGCCACCCTGACCGTGAAGACGACGACCCACGACGCCAATGGCTCGAGCACCGAGACGATGACGGAGCGATACGTGATCGACGGCTCCACCTGCGCGATCACGCACTGACCCGGCCGCGGCGTTCGAGGGGACGCCGACGGGTCCACGCGAGGGTGCCGCTCGGAGGATTCGAGGGAAGGGCCGAGACGGGGGCTTGACAAGTCAATTCCATCTTTCGATAATTATCGAATAATGGAATTTATCTCCGCCGTCGAGCGTCTCTCCGCCCTCGCCCACGAATCTCGGCTGACGGTCTTCCGCCGCCTGGTCGAGCGCGGGCCCGCGGGCCTGCCCGCCGGCGAGATCGCGGCCGCGCTCGGGGTGCCGGCGCCGACTCTGTCCTTCCATCTCGCCCATCTCGCCCGCGCCGGCCTCGTGAACTCGCGCCGCGAGGGGCGTTCCGTCATCTACTCGGTGACCTACCCGGCGATCCAGGAGCTGGTGGCCTACCTCTACGAAAACTGCTGCGGGGAGGCCGGCTGCGCCCCCGCCTTCGCCGCCCCGCGCGGGCGGTCCCCAAGGAGCACGACATGACCCTCCGTCCCGAATCGCCCGAACAGGTCGTCGAGCAGGTGAGGAAACGTTACGGTCAGATTGCCGCCGGGGAGATCTCCGGCTGCGGTTGCGGCTGCGGTTGTGGCACTGCGCGCGAAGACGAGGTGGCGAAAGGAATCGGCTACGCCGTCGACGAGCTCGATACGGTGCCCGCGGAAGCCAACCTCGGTCTCGGTTGCGGCGCCCCGATCGCCGCACTCGCGCCGGTGCCGGGCGAGACGGTGCTCGACCTCGGCTCGGGCGCCGGGATCGACGTCTTCCTGGCCGCCCGCCGGGTGGGCGCGGAGGGGCGGGCGATCGGCGTCGACATGACGCCCGAGATGATCGCCCGCGCCCGCGCCGCCGCGGAGCGGCAAGGCTACGCCAACGTCGAGTTCCGCGAGGGGCGGCTCGAAGAGCTGCCGGTCGAGGACGCGACGGTCGACGCCGTGACCTCGAACTGCGTCATCAACCTGGTGCCCGACAAGAGCGCCGTTTTCCGGGAAGTGGCGCGGGTGCTCAAGCCGGGCGGACGACTGGTGGTCTCCGACATCGTGCTCGACCGGCCGCTGCCCGCCGCGATCGCGGGTGACCTCTATGCCTGGGTCGGCTGCGTGTCGGGAGCGCTGCCGCGCGCCGACTACTTCGCCCAGCTCGCTGCGGCCGGACTCGCCGAGGTCGAGATGCTCCGCGACGTCGACTACGTCGAGAGCGTGAGCGACACGATGCCCGAGGAGCTCGGGGCGCTCTTCGCCCGCGCCGGGGTCACGATCGAGGAAGTCCGCGGCACCGTCCGTGCGGTGACCTACCGCGCCACCAAGCCGGCCTGAAAACCGAAGACCGAGCAGGGTTCTCGCGCCTTCAGCCGAGCCGGAAGAAGCTCTGGATGCGCTCGAGCAGCGAGCGCTGCTCGGCCACCGGACTCCGCTTGAGCGCGTCGCGGCGATCCTCGAAGCGCGCCACCGTGGCGGCGGCTCGCTCCGCGAGCACGCGCGACAGAGTCTCCGCGAGCTCGGGGTCCTCTTGCAGGATGGGAGCGAGCGCGGCACGGTCGAGCACGAAGACCTCGACCGCCTCCTCGGCGGTCGCGCTGGCGCTGCGCGGCTCGCCGGTCAGCAGCGACATCTCGCCGAAGTATTTGCCTTCTCCCAGGGTCGCGAGGTCGACGTTCGAGGCGCCGATCTCGGCGCCCGACTTGGAAATCAGCACCGCGCCTCGCGCGATGACCATGAGGGAGTCCCCTTGGTGACCCTCCACCACCAGCTTCTCGCCGCGGTCGTACTCCTGGAGCCGCGCCGCCTCGGCGAGCCGCGCCAAGGCCTCGGCGGGCAGAGCGGCGAGCACCTCGACCCGCGCGAAGAGCGCCGCCGCGCGCGCCGCGAGCTCGGCGCGCGAGGCGCGGGCGATACGGGGGGACGAGTCGTGTTCGACGGTCCGAATCGGAAAAGGGACCACCAGATCGTCGCGCCGCAGTTGGTACCAGACCCGGCTCTGCACCTCGTCGAGCAGATGGCTGACGCTCTGCACGCGGTTTGACCAGAAGCGGAGCTTGTAGAGCACCGCGGAGTCGCCGAAGCCCTCGAGGAGAGCCTGCGGCGGCGGACTGGACACCACCATCGGGGAGCTGCGCGCGGCCCGCTCGAGCGACGCCTTGACATGGGTCGGCGGGTCGCCGTAGCGCAGGCCGACCCTGACCTCGAAGCCCCGCGGTAAATTCCCCGAGCCGAGGTTGGTGAGTTGCACGGCCGCGATATTCGCGTTGGGCTCGATGAAGTCGACTCCCAGGTTGTTGCGCAGGCGGGTCGAACGCCAGGTCATCTCGAGCACCTGACGGGGCTCGCCGTCGACGAGCAGCCAATCCCCGATGTCGAAGGGCGCCTCGGTCTGCAGGGCGAGACCGGCGAAGAGGTTCTTGAGCACGTCCTGGAGCGCGAAGCCGAGCACCGCCGAAACGACGGCGGACGGAATCGCCCAAGTGCCCAGCTTGACCTCCTTGAAGATCTTCGCCGCGGCGGCGATCGCCACGGCGGTGATCAACAACCACCCGATCAAGTCGCGCACCAGCTGCGGAATCGCGAGGCGACCGTGTCCGTCGCGCAGCCGCGCCAGCCAGAAGCGGTCGAGCATCCGGTAGCCGAGGTCGGCGCCGACGACCACCGCGACGAGCTGCGTCCATTGCAGCACGACTTCCGGTAGCCGGTCGGCGGCCCCGAACTGCAGGTAGACGAGGAACGTGAGCGCCGTCGCGAAGAACTGGTAGCGCAGCCTCTCGACCAGACGTGAGAAGTGCTTGCGGACGAACAGCACGTAGCCGAGCTCGAGGAGCAGGGCGACGGCGAGCGCCGGGAGCAGGGGTGCGAGCCAGGGTCTCATCGGATGGATTGGCGAGCAGTCTAGCGCGACGGCGCTAAGATGCGCGCCGTGCTGCGCTTCTTGGCCCTGGCGATACCGGTTGCGTTGTTGATCCTCGCCCTGAGCGCGGTGACGGCGACGGCGCTCGGCGTGGCGCCGGATGCCACGCCGCTCGATCAGCGCGGCGTGGGACGGCCCGAACCCCTCTCGACGCCGCTCCAGCTCACCGGCATGCTCTTCGAGTCGACCGCCCTGGTGGCGCTCTTCCTGCTCGTCGAGGGACGCTCGAGCTCGCCGCTCGTCGACGGTCTGGCGGTCGGCATCGCCGCCTGGCTTTTCCGCGGCCCGCTCCTCGTCCTCGCGGTGGCGCAGCTCACTCGCCTGCCGACCCAACCCTTCTGGGAGCTTGCGCGGGTCGGGCTGATCGCGCTGCCCGCCGCCGGTCTGGCGATCGGGATCGTGGCCCGCACCACCCGCCTGCGCGCATGAAGATCGCCGCCGTCGGCGCGGCCTTTCCCCCTCATTACTACGAGCAGGAGCGGCTGCTCGCCGAGTTTCGGCGCCACTGGGGGCAGCGCTACTTCAATCTCGACCGGCTCGAGCGCCTGCACCAGAACGTGCGGGTGGGTGGCCGTCACCTGGCGCTGCCCATCGAGGAGTACGACGCTCTCGACGGTTTCGGCGCCGCCAACGACGCCTGGATCCGGGTTGGCACCGAGGTCGGCGCAGTCGCGCTCGCCGATGGGCTGGCTCGCGCCGGGCTCGCGCCGGCCGATGTCGACGCCCTCTGGGTGGTCTCGGTCACCGGTCTCGCGACGCCGTCGCTCGATGCCCGCCTGGTCAATCGCCTCGGCCTGCCGACCCGTCTCAAACGCAACCCGATCTTCGGGCTCGGTTGCGTGGCGGGCGCGGCCGGCATCGCGCGGGCATCGGACTACTTGCGCGCCTTCCCCGACCAGGTCGCGGTGCTCCTTTCGGTCGAGCTCTGCTCGCTCACCCTCCAGAAGGAGGACCTCTCGATTCCGAACCTGATCGCGTCGGGCCTGTTCGGCGACGGCGCGGCGGCGGCGATCCTGGTTGGTTCCGGACGCGTGGCGCCAGCCGCGGCCGGGCCGGAGATCCTCGCCACGCGCTCGGTCTTCTACCCCGACACCGAGCGGGTGATGGGCTGGGACGTCGGCTCGTCGGGTTTTCGCATCGTGCTCTCGCCCGACGTTCCGAAGATGGTCGAGGGTCATCTGCGGGCCGATGTCGACGCGTTTCTCGCTGAGCGCGATCTGACCCGTGCCGACATCGCCTCCTGGGTTTGCCACCCGGGTGGACCGAAAGTACTGACGGCGATGGAGCAGGCTCTCGAGCTCGCGCCCGCGGCGCTCGAGCTCACCTGGCGAAGCCTCGCCGAGGTCGGCAATCTCTCGTCGACCTCGGTGCTCCTGGTGCTGCGCGACACGATGGCGGAGCGCCGCCCGCCGGCCGGAAGCTACGGGATGCTCCTCGCCATGGGCCCGGGATTCTGCTCGGAGCTGGTGCTACTGAGATGGTGATGTTGCTTCGAGGGCGCGGCGCTGGAGCGGCGTGACGCCGACCTGGCGATCGGCTCGCGCGAGCTGCCGGAGAGCCGGGTCGATGGCATCCCGCGCTGGAAGCGCTTCCTGAGCCGACGGATCAAAGGCGCGCTCAGCCGCTTGCGGGGCTCACGGGTGCGCGACAAGACGTCCGGCTTCCGTGCCTACCGCGCGCGCGCGTTGCGCCGCCTGACGATCCGCGGCGACGGCTTCTCGTTTCTCGCCGATCTGGTGCTCCAGGCCGAAGCGGCGGGCCTCCGTGTCGAGGAGGAGCCCATCCACTTCGTCTACCGCGTCGCATCGTCAGTGGCCGCTCGAGAGCAGGGCGAATCCGAGCGACAGCAGGATCATCACGATGCCGCCGCGCATCAGGGTCAGGCAACCGGAGGCTTCGACTTCGGCGGCGTAGCGGAGCTCGCCTTCGAGCTCGGGGATCTCGGCGACCGGCTGCCAGCGCTCGCTGCCCGGGCGAAGGACGAGGTCCGAGCCCAGGATCTTCCCCTTGCGGATCCGCTTGGCGAGGTGGGAGAAGTCCCGGACGTCCCATTGCTTCTCGCCGCGGCGCACGGCAATCGTCTCATTCACCGGCAGGTCTCCTCGCGCTCGTTGTCGGGCGCAGACTATCGATTCTGAGCGACCTCGCCGAACGACGCCACTCGCGCGTTACCCGAGACGAACCGCGGGCCCCGGAACTCGTCGTCCTCGGGGCCCGTGGAGGAAGGGCTGGCTCCTGGGGAGGGATTTGAACCCCCGACCAATCGGTTAACAGCCGATCGCTCTACCGCTGAGCTACCCAGGAATGGGATGCGCCCGCGGGCGCGACCGCGAATCCTATCGGATTCGGGACCGCGGTCAAAAGTCGCCGCCGGCGCGCCGTCGGATCAGAAGGGCGTGTCGAGGAAGGGCTTGAGCTTGGCGGCGCGCGAGGGATGGCGCAGCTTGCGCAAAGCCTTCGATTCGATCTGGCGGATGCGCTCGCGGGTTACGTTGTGGAGGCGGCCGACCTCCTCGAGGGTGTGCTCGGTGCCGTCGACCAGGCCGAAGCGCTTGGCGAGAACCTCTTCCTCGCGTGGCGTGAGCGTCTTCATGACCCGCTTGACCTCGTCGCGACGCGAGGTCGAGACCACCGAATCGAGCGGTGAGGTCGCCGACTTGTCCTCGATGAAGTCGCCGAGGTGCGAATCCTCCTCCTCACCGATCGGCGTCTCGAGCGAGATCGGCTCCTGGGCGATCTTCATGATCTTGCGCACCTTGTTGGCCGGCAGATCCATGCGCTCGCCGATCTCCTCGGCGGATGGCTCGCGACCGAGCTCCTGGACCAACGACCGGCTGGTGCGGGTGAGCTTGTTGATCGTCTCGATCATGTGCACCGGAATGCGAATGGTGCGCGCCTGGTCCGCGATGGCGCGGGTGATCGCCTGGCGGATCCACCAGGTGGCGTAGGTCGAGAATTTGTAGCCGCGCCGGTACTCGAACTTCTCGACCGCCTTCATCAGGCCGATGTTGCCTTCCTGGATCAGGTCGAGGAACTGGAGACCGCGGTTGGTGTATTTCTTGGCGATCGAGACCACGAGCCGCAAGTTGGCGACGATGAGCTCTTCCTTCGCCTTCTCGCACATCCCTTCGCCCTGGCGAATCTTGCGAATCGTCGTCGCGACCAGACCGTGCGAGGTTCCGTAGCGCTCCTCGATTTCGACCGAACGGCCGCGGTACTTGTCGATGCGCCGCCTCTGGAGATCCTTGAGCTCCTTGTTGGTCTCCTTGTCGAAGGCCGTCTTGGCGCGCCGGATGTCCTGCTCGAGGGCCGAGAACTGACGGTCGAGGTTCTTCAAGTAGTCGACCAGGCGGTTGCGGGTCTGCAGCGAAAAGTCGATCGAGCGGATTTCCTGCGAGATCTTGCCCAGCATGCGATCGACTTCGCGCTCGTACTCCTGGTGCTTGGCGCCGCCCTGCTTGTAGCGTTCCTGGCGTTTGCGCAGCTTGCCGATCTCCGTGTCGAGCTTGCCGATCTGGTCGAAGGTACGGAGGTTCTTCTTGACGCGGTCGGCCGCCTTCGAATCGAGCGGCTCGTCGGGGTCGTTGCCCGAGACGAGCTCGCGCATCACCTTCTTGTCCTTCTGGGCGAGCTCGTTGAGGCGCAGCAACTCGCGCAAGACGAGCGGGTTCTCGCACAGCGCCTCGTAGATCAACCACTCGCCCTGCTCGATGCGCTGGGCGATCTCGACCTCGCCTTCGCGGTCGAGCAGCGGCACCGTCCCCATCTCGCGCAGGTACATGCGCACCGGGTCCGAGGTCTTCTCGCGGTCGTCGACCGTGAACTCGAGAAGCTCCTCGTTCTCTTTCTTCTCGAAATCGATCGGGGTGCCAGACTCGATCTCGTCGCGGTTGACGTAGCGTTCCGGACGGTCGACGACGGCGATGCCGAGCTCGTCGAACCGGAGATAGATCTCGTCGACCTCGTCCGGCAGGCCAACGACTTCGTCCGGCAGGATCTCGTAGATCTCGTCGTAGAGCAGATATTTCTTCTGCTTGCCGAGCTCGATGAGCTGCCGGACAGCGGTGTACTTGTCTTCGACGTGTGCGATTTTGGTCGGGCTCACGAATTCACTCCAGGTCCGCTTCACGATCCGGCGAGCCATGAAGCTCCCCGTTGATCGCGTTCTTTTCGGCGATCAGCTCAGTCAGGCGGTCGCGGTTCCCCTGACGTTCGGCCTCGGAGATGTCCCGGTTCAATTCCCGGAGCCGGCTCCGCAGCCAGCGCCGGCGGAGGTTGCGGAGTACCTCCGCCACGGGCGGAACCGACGAATCTTCCGATTCTAGCAGGATTTGCGCGGCCTTCTCCCCGGCGTCGGCCAAATCGGTCGCTTCCGCCACCATCCGACGGATCGTCGGCCGCCCCTCTGCCTCATAAAGACGGCGGAAGGTGGCGAAAAATTTCCGCAGGTCGGGATCCAGGAAGGCTTCGGCCGGGGGAAGGTCGCCCACCGCCGGGAGATCGCCCCCCCTCTCCGCGGTCAGGAGCAGGGCCCGCAGAGCTTCCTCCTCGGCGCGCCGGCCCGGCGTGGCGGTCCCGGCGGGGGGCGCCAAGGCGCTGGCCAGAGATTGCTTGCCGACCCCGATGCGCTGCCAGACGAGCTGCGCGGGCACGCCCAACCGTTCGGCGCCGATCCGGGCGTAGCCGTAGCGCAGGATGGCATCCGGGATCGCCCCCAGCAGCTCGCTCACCGCCTTGCCTGCCCGGGCCCGACCGTGGGGATTGCGATGCAGCTCCGGAGGCGCCACCCGGTTGAGCTCGGCGAGCACGAAGTCTTCCGCCTGGTCGACCGCGTCGCCGAGCGCCGCGGCGCCCTCCGCCAAGCGGTAGGAGTCGGGATCCTCGCCCGCCGGCAGGGCTGCCCGGCGGACGACCATGCCCTGTGCGAGCAGCACCGGCAAGGCCCGCCGGCAAGCCGTCTCGCCGGCTTCGTCCGCGTCGTAGGCGAGCACCACTTCGTCGGCGAAACGGGCCGCCAGGCGCGTCTGCTCGGGGGTCAGGGAAGTGCCCATCGAGGCCACCGCCGTCTCGACCCCCGCCGCCTGCGCGCCGAGCACGTCCACGTAGCCCTCGACGAGGACCAGCCGCCGGCCGTCGCGGATGGCCCGCTTGGCGACGTCGAGCCCGTAGAGCAGAGTGCGCTTCTGGAAGCGCTCGCTCTCGGCGGTGTTGACGTACTTGGCCACGTCGTCGCCCAGGGTCCGCCCGCCGAAACCGACCAGGCGGCCCGCGGCGTTGCGGATCGGAAAGATCAGACGGTTGCGGAAACGGTCATAGGGCTCGCCGCCGCCGTCGGGCCGGGCAGCGAGTCCGACTTCGATCAGGTCCCCGGCCGAGAACTTGCCGGCCAGCGCGGTGAGCAGATTTCGCCAGCCTTCGGGGGCGAAGCCGAGGCCGTAGCGCTCGACGAGCGGGCGCGGGATCTGGCGACGCTCGAGATAGCCGGTAGCGAATTCCGAGCGCCCCAGCTCTTGCTGGAACCAGCGCTCCGCCGCCTCCAACACCGCCCCCGGGTCGCGCTCCGCCGCCGCGCGCGCCCGGGCTCCTCGATGGGTCGCCGAAGGCGCCGGCAAAGCCACCCCATAGCGTTGAGCGAGCGCCTCCATGGCGGCTGGAAAATCGTCGCCGGTCAGCAGCATGTGGAGCTTGATCGCATCGCCCCCGGCGCCGCAGCCGAAGCACTTGAAGAAGCCCAGCTCGGCGTCGACGTGGAACGACGGCGTCTTCTCCTTGTGCAGTGGACAGAGCCCCTTCCACTTCCGTCCGGCGCGGGTGAGCTTCGTGTAGCCGGAGGCGATGTCGACGATGTCGATCGCGTCGCGCACCGCTTGCACGAAGGGGGGGGTGAGCTGGAGGTTGGAAAGCGACATCGGTCGGGTCGAGTGCTCTCGGGTGCCGACTCTACGCTGCCTGTGCTTCGGGGCGGCGGCTCAGGCCCGCAACCGGGCCACCGTGGCCCCGTTGCCGCCCTCGCGGGGTGCGCCGGCGCGAAATTCATCCACCGCGGCGTGTCCGCGTAGATGAGCGCGCACCGCGTCCCGCAGACGCCCCGTTCCGTGGCCGTGCACGATTCGCACCTCTTCGCGTCCGGCGGCGAGGGCGCGATCGAGGTAGTTGTCGAGGAGGTCCAGCGCTTCCTCGACGGTTCGACCGAGCAGCAAGAGCTCCGGCTCCACCGTTCCTGTCGTCGTGTCCGACGGCGCGGGCGGAGTCGGCGATCGGGCGGGCTCGACGACTTCGCCGATCAGTCCCACCAGCTCGTCGGCCCGACAGCGGACCCGCTTGCCGGCGACTCCCACCGCGGCATGATCCTTCGCGAGCTCCAGAAGCCGGCCACCCCAGCCAAGCTCGCGGTGGCGCACCCTGCAGCCCACCACGAGCGGTCCCGTCGGCGTGTCGTCTGTGGCCTCGCTCGCGATCTTCGGAGGGTCTGCGAAGAGACGTTCTGCGGCGCCACGAGCCAGGTTCTTGCGGCGGCCCGCCGCGAGCCTCTTTGCGGGCCTGCTCGAGCTCGCCGGCGAGGCGGTTTTGGACGCGCGAGCGGAACTCCTCGAGCTCCCGCTTGACCTGACCGGCCAGCGAACGTCGCTCCGCCTCGAGCGCCGCTCGCGCTTGCTCCCCGCGCGCCGTCTCCGCCGCGCTCGCTCGCGCCTGCTCCTCGGCGGCCGCCGTGGCGCGGGCGAGCTCTCCACGCTGCATCTCGAGCTTCCTCGAGCACCCGTCGCAGGTCGCGATGTCCTTCGCCGAGCAGAGATTCCGCGCGTCTCACCCATTCGGGCGGCAGCCCCATGCGGCGGGCGAGCGCGATCGCTTCGCTCGCTCCCGGCGAGCCGGGGCGCAGATGAAAGGTCGGCCGGCCGTTCGCCGGGTCGAACTCCATGGCCGCGCACGCGGCGCCCGGCCGCTCGAGCGCCGCCAGCGCGACCGGGGTCAGATGGGTGGTGACGAGCGCCGAACCGCCGCTCGCGATCAAGTGCTCCACCAGCGCCAGCGCGAGGGCGGATCCCTCTTCCGGATCGGTTCCCGACCCCAGCTCGTCGAGCAGCGCGAGGCTGGCCGGAGAGGCGGTGCTCCACGCTTCGGCGAGGCGCGCCAGGCGACCGCTGAACGTCGAACGCTCGGAGAGCAGATCCTGGTCGTCCCCCATCGTCGCGACGACGTGCGTGAAGAACGGCAGCTCGCTTCCGGCCGCGCACGGAACCGGCAAGCCCGACTGCGCGGCCAGCACCGCCAGACCGAGCGTCTTCAAGGCCACCGTCTTGCCGCCCGCGTTGGGACCGGTGACGACGAGGATCCGGCGTTCGGAATCGAGCTCGAGGTCGAGCGGAACGATCTCTCCGGCGTGACCCGGTGCGCCGAGCACCCGTTCGCGCAGGCGAGCGAGCCGCGGATCGAGCAGCGGATGGCGAGCCGCGACGAGCCGGAGGCGCCCCGGCGCCGCGAGCTCCGGCAAGCGGGCCGCCGCGGCGCGCGCGTAGCGGCCCAGCGCTTCGAGCGCGTCGAGCTCGGCGACGAAGCGCGCCAGTCGCTCGACCAGGGGAAGCTCCGCCGCCAGCGCGGCGAGGAGCTCGTTCAACAACCGCCGGCGCTCCGCTTCCTGCTCCTCGACCGCAGTCTCCAGCGTGTTGTTTTCTTCCACGACGTCGAGGGGTTCGAAGTAGAAGCTCTTGCCTGATGCGGAGCGGCCGTGGACCAATCCGGGCATGCGTCCGCGTGCGCCCGCCGAGAGCATCAGCAGGAGGCGGCCGCCCCGCAATGGGACGGTCTCCTCGGCGAACAGGTCGGCGTGGGCGCCGCGCAGCGACTCGAGCTGCGCGTAGAGTCGATCCCGACAGGCGCGGACATCCCGGCCCAGCGCGGCGAGTCGTGGGCTCGCATCGTCGCGCACCCGCCCGCGCGAGTCGAGCACCCGCTCGATGCGAGCGACGAGCGGGCGGGGGTCGCCGAGCTCTTCGAGCCGTCGCGACAGCTCGGCGCAGGGTGGATCGGCTTCGGTGACCCGCCGCGCGGCTTCGCCGCCCGCCGCGAGCAGACGGGCCAGGACCAGAATCTCGGCGCCATCGAGCGACGGTTGCCCACTCACCAGCCGCTCCAGGAGAGGTCCGAAAAGCGCGTCGAACGAGGGCACGAGCGGTGCCTCGACGACCAGGCCTGCCACCTCTTCGTAAGCGCTCCGGCGGGCCATGAGCTCGGCCACGGAGTGGGCGGGCCTCGTCGCCTGAAGGCGCGCCGCGCCGAGGTCGGTTCGCGATTCGGAGGCCACGAGATCCAGCAGCGCTGGAAGCTCGAGTGCGTCGAGAGTGTTGGGTGAGGCGATCATGGTGGGAGTCGAAAAAAGAGAAGCGGGACCCGGCTCGCTGAGCCCGGCCCCGCTCTCGTCCGGCGCTCGGCGCCGCGGGTCGATCAGATAAGACCCAGTCGGCGCTCCTCGGCCACCTTGCGCATCATCTTCTTCTTGGCCTGTATGGCTTTGCGCTTCCGCTTGACGGAGGGCTTCTCGAAGTGCTGCCGCTTCTTGAGCTCGGTCAGGACGCCTGACTTTTCGCACTTGCGCTTGAAACGGCGCAGAGCGTTCTCGAAGCTCTCTTCTTCGCGGACATGAACTACTGGCACAGCTCGATCACCTCGCTTCCGTCTGCGGTCTGCCGGCTGACGCCGGACGCAGCCCCCCGGGTTCCGGGGGGCGGTGATTCTAGGTCCGGCGCGAGCGCCGGGTCAACACGAGACAAGGAGTCACTGCTCCGTGACCGTCTCGCGCTTCACGGCATTGAAGTCGGTCGAATAGACCTGCTTCTTGGAGTTGAAGAACACTCCGGCGGCCTCGCCCCCATCATTCTTGGGATAGAACCAGGCGGAGACGTGCTTTTGCGGGTAATCTCGCATGTTGCGAGTCAATGGGCGCCCGAGCGCGTTGATGACCTGATCTTCGGTCATCCCCTTCTTGACCGCGGCGAAACGATCCGCGGTCATGAAGCGCTTGGCCTGGGCATCGGAGAGCGCGGCCTGGAGATCGGCATTGTCCGGGTCGATGGCGAGCGCGGCTTGATAGATGTCGATCGCCTTGCGGTAATCGCCGGCCAGGTTGATGTACTCCGTCGCGGTGAGCAGGTCCTCGCCGCTCTTGATGCGGATCGCGGCTTTTTGATTGGGCGTGAACGGCGTTCCCTCGACCGGGGGATTGGCGTTGATGTAGGCCACCAGTCTCTGTCCGAGATCGTCCGCCATCTTGTTGATGTCGGCGCTGGTGGTATCGATCTCGGTCGCCACCGCGGCGCCGCCCTTGAGCTGATCCTTCAGCGAGGCGAGCTCTTCACGCTTGGCGTCGAGCTCCTTCTTGGTCTTTTCGAGCGCCGCAAGCTCGGTCTTACGGGCCTGCGAATCGAGCTTGGGCTTGGCAGCGTCATCTGCGCTCTGGCCCTTGCCGCAAGCGAAGGCCAGCACGGCGACGGCACAAGCGATCCAGCAGAGCGATCTCATCTTCATGGGGGATGGTTTCTCCTCGGTTCCAGTCGGACTTCTCAACGTAACACAGCCCGGGTCTCCCAACCAACTCGGCACGCCGCCCGATTCTATCCTCAACTCCTTGCGAAGCCGCGACTTGTAAAGCCGCTCGCCTTGACGCGGGCGCCCCGGGTCCAGATAATGAGCAGTTCCCGATCGGGCGTCGTATCTCGGCGCTGGAGGAAACCGGCATGGCGCTCCCCCCGCACCTCTCAGACATCGAGGGCCGGTTGCTCGGCCGCGTCAACGAAGCCTTCGCGAGCTTTCGTCGCGCGATCGAGGAACGGCTGCGGGAGGTGAGCACCCGCCTCGCCTCCCTGTCCTCGGAGATCGAAACTCCGTCGCTCGAGAATCTTCTTTCCGATATCGATCCCGAGGCGCTGGCGCGCGAGCCGCGCCGCGAAGGCGAGCGCGGCACGCTCGACGCCCTTTTGGCCGCCGCGCGGGAGAGCGATCGCGCCGCCACGCAAGCGGACGTGCTCGACGCCTTGCTGCGCGCGGCGACCCGCTGGTCGGACCGGTCGCTCCTGCTGCTCACCCGGGAGCAGGAGCTGGTCGTCTGGCGGAGTCGCGGCTTCGCGGACGACGCGGGGTCGGCCGGACGCAGCTTCGCCTGGACTCCGAGCCTGCGCGAAGGACTGCTCGGCGCCGCGACCCGGCGTCTCGATCCGGCGTCCGCCGCGCCCCTGGCCGCCGAGCTGGGATTCCAATCGCAGGGTGAGGTCGCCGTCGTGCCGCTCGTCCTCCGCGACCGCACCGCGGCCCTGCTCTGGGCCGAGCGCGCCACCGAGGCGCCGGAGACGGCGGCACTGCAGCTGCTGACCCACTTGGCCGCCCAGCGGCTCGAGCTTCAGGCGCTGAGCGAACGGGCCGCCACGCCGACCCTCTACGACGAGCCGTTGGAGGGGGTGGAGGTGTTGCCGCTCTGGGAGCCCGCACCGCCGGCCGAGGAAGAGCGCAGCCCGTCGCCCGAGGGCCCCGGGGGCATGGCCACGACGCTCGAGGCACCGCTTCCCCGACCCGAGATCGAGGCCGAAGCGCCGCCCGAGGAGGAGCCGCTCTGGGAGCCGGCGACGGAGCCGGAAGAAGCGGCAGCGGCGCCGCCGGTCGACCCGGCCGCCGCCTCTGCTCCGGGCGTCGAGGAGGTCGAACCGCCGGCCGAGGCCGAAGCGCCGCCCGAGCCCGAGGACTCGGCCGGCGACGTCGATTTCGAGCTCGCCGACGCCGCGGAGCCTCAGGAGAGTCCGGACGTTCTCGGCACCGTGCGGCTCGCCGTGCCCATGCCGGTCACGGAGCCGCCGCCCGTCGAGCCGGCTGCCGCGCCGCCCGGAACGCTCGAGTCGCCTGCGCCAGAGCCCCCTCCGGCCCCGCCACCTCCTCCGGAGGAGCCCACACAGGAGCCGCCGCAGGAGCCGAGCACAGCGCCGGGACGCGAGCCCGAGGAGGAAGAGATCGACCTCTCGGAAGACGCGACGATACTCACCATGCGCCGGCCGTCCCTGACTCCTCCGGTCGCCCCGCCGGCCCCGGCTCCGCCCCCGCCGGCCGCCGACGACCCGGCCGACCGCACGGCGTCGCGCATGGCTCGTTCCACCGAGGTGGCTCCCCCACCCGGAGTGCAGGGGCCCGGTCTCGCATTTTCCTCGTTCCAGGCTGGGCGCGCCGCCGCCGAGCCGCCCTTGCACGAGGAGGCGAAGCGCTTGGCGCGTCTGCTCATCTCGGAGATCAAGCTCTATAACGAAGAGCAGGTCATGGAAGGGCGTCGCAACCACGACCTCTACCATCGCTTGAAAGAAGACATCGATCGCTCCCGCCAGATCTACGAGGAACGGGTCGATGACGACGTGCGAACGGAGACCGACTACTTCCAACAGGAACTGGTGCGGAGCCTGGCGGGAGGCGATCCACGGGTACTCGGTATTTGAGATCGGCGTGGCGAGTCGGTGTGGCGGTGGCGATCGCCACGGCACTGACCCTGGAGGCCCGAGCCTCCACGCCACCGCCGGAGAGCCAACCCCTCGATCGGGATGCGGTCGCCGGCCGATTCGCCGCCGCCGCGGCGGCGAGTCGCACCTCGGGCCTCGAAGCCGCCCGGCGGCTCCTCGCCCCCCTCTACGCGGCTCCTGCCGCGACCGCGACCCCCGAGCTCGCCGCGCGAGCCCGCACCGTCGTCGGCCTGCTGGCGCACGGCCACGACGATCCGGAAGCTCGCCGCGCGGCTGCTCGAGCCGCCCGGACCCGAGGAGCTCGAGGACTGGCGTCTCTACGCCCTGGCCGATGCGCGGGCCGATCTGCATCGTTCGAAACAGGCCGCGCAGGCACTCGAAACGCTGCTCGCGGCTCACCCTGATTCGCTCTTGCGGCCGCGTGCTCTGGTGCGTCTGGCCGATCTCGCTGGCGAAGCGGGCGATCTCGCGGAAGCGCGCCGGCGCATCGCGCAAGGTCGCGCGGAGCGGCTGCCCGCCGAAGAAGCGGTCGAGCTCGAACGGACGGCGTGGAAGATCGGACTGGAGCGCGACGCCCTCGACCTGCTGAGCGAATCGGGCCGGCGCCTGCTCGTCCTGGCCCCCCTCGAGGCGTCGAAGCTGCGCGTCGTCGACACGCTCGGCCGGCGGGCCGACGCGGGAGGCGACTGGCGGCTCTGGCTGAGCCCGGACGAGCTCTCGGCGCGCTCGCGCGCCTTGCTCGACGAGGAGCTGCCGGCCGGCGCGCTGACCACCCTGATCGCGATTCCCGAGGCGAAGCGTGGACTCGAGTGGAAGCTCCTCGAGGCACGGGCCCTGACCGACTCCGGGCGGGCCGCCGACGGGTTCGTGAGCCTCGCGGACGCGATGGCCCGAACCCCGCACGACCGGGCCCGTTTGGCTTGGCGCCGGGCCGAGGCGTCGCGCGTCGCGTCGCGCCCCCGGCGGGGCTCCGTGCTCGCCGTCGACGCGGTCGAGCGCTATCGCCGGCAGGCGCGCGAGCAATGGCTGGCCACCGTGCGCGAGGAGCCCGCCGGGGAGCTCGCCCGCCCGGCGTTGCGGGCGCTCTTCACCGACTACCTGCACGAGGCCAAGCTCGACGAGGCCGTGGCCACGCTGCGCCAGCTCGTAGCTCTCGACCCGGGCGACCGCACCGGCGCGCGGCCGCTCTGGGAGGAGGGCTGGGATGCCTACCAGCGTCACGACCCGCGCGCGGCTCTGGCGCTCTGGCGCCCGCTCGTCGATCTCTACCCGACCGCCTCGGCGGCGCGCAGCGCGCGCTACTGGATGGGGCGCTCGCTCGACCGGCTCGGCCGCGCGCGCGAGGCCAAGGTGCTCTATCTCGAGATCCTGGGGGCCGACACCGCGGATTTCTATGCTCGCCAAGCGGCGTTGCGCCTCGCCGGCTCGAACGCGCTCGCTGCGGCGCCCCCAACGGAGCGCAACGTCTGGCCGACCGATCCCGCGCTCGCCCGCGCCGGCGAGCTCTCGGAGCTCGGCCTGGACGACCTCGCCCGCTCCGAGATCGAGCTGGTGGGCGGTCGCGCCGACCGGCGCGCCGCGGCGGCTCTGACCGCGGTGGTGCTGGCGCGGAGTGGCGATCGCCGCGCCAGCCTGGGCGCCCTCCGGCGGGCCTTCCCGGACCTCGGCTCGGCCCACCAGGCGCATCTGCCGAACAAGGCGCTCGAGCTCTACCATCCGACCGATTTTCACGACACGATCGCAGCCGCGGCCGCGGCGGAGCAGCTCCCCTCGTCGCTCGTCTTCGGCATCGTCCATCAAGAGAGCGCCTTCGACCCCAGCGCCCGCAGCTTCGCCGGGGCGCGCGGCTTGATGCAGCTCATGCCGTCGACCGGGCGCGAGCTCGCGCAGCGGATGCGGCTGCCCTTCTCCTATTCCAGGCTGCTCGATCCCGCCTACAGCGTCCGGCTCGGCAGCCGCTACTTCCGTCAATTGATGGATCGGTTCGACGGCCGCGTGGAATTGGCCCTGGCCTCGTACAATGGGGGGCCCGGCAGGATCTCGCGGCTCTGGCGTGCCGCCGGACCCGATCCCGAGCTCGACCGCTTCCTCGAGGGCCTTTCGGTCGACGAGTCGCGCGATTTCGTGAAGCGGATCCTGATCCTCGCCGAGACTTACAGGAGCCTCTATCCCGACCTCGGCTGACGCCTCCGTCGCTTTGCCCAGGGCCCCCGCCGTCCTCGGCCCGCGGTCCATCACCCGATACGGGTCCATAGCTCAGCGGTCAGAGCAACCGGCTCATAACCGGCAGGTCCCTGGTTCAAATCCAGGTGGACCCACCATTCGCAGTTCTTCACCCCTCTCAGAGGAATCGAGGAAATCCAAGCTATGAATGACCTTGCTTCGCGTCTCGCCGCGTACCACCGAATCATGAAGGAGCTGCACCGCTGAAACCGAGCGCCTCAACGGTGTACCGGAGGAGATGCGCTCGTTGCACGAAGAATTCACCGCCGCCCGTCAGGAGATCGAAGCGCTCGAAGCCTCGGCCGAGGAGGCCGCTCATGAACGCCGCTTGCGCGAAGGCGAAGTCTCGGACGCCCAGGAGCAGCTCAAGAAGTTCCAGCAGCAGGTCTCGAGGGTGCGCAACCAGCGCGAGTACGGCGCCCTGCTGAGCGAGATCGACCTCGCCAAGACGACGCTGCGCACCCTCGAAGAGGGGACCATTGACATCCTCGAGCGTGCGGAGTCCACCACCGCCGAGCTCGACCAGACGAACGCGACCTTCGCCGACCTCGAGCAGCGTTACAACGCCGCGCTCGGCGAGTGGGAGAAGAAGAAGCCCGAAGTCGCCGCCCGGGTGGGGCTCGAAAAGGAGGCCGCGGAGCTGCGTTCCTCCCTGCCGCGCAATTTCGTCGTCCAGTACAAGCGCATCGCCGAACGCTACGCCGGCGAGGCGCTCTCCGAGGTCCAGGGAACCGAGCGCCCCAACGGCGCGGTTATCTGGCACTGCGGCATCTGCAACTACCGGGTGCGTCCCCAGGTCGCGGTCGAGATCCGCAACCATGGGGCGGTGGTCCAGTGCGAGGGCTGCAAGCGCTTCATGATCGCGAGCGAAGCCCCGGCGTGAGCGGCGTCGCGGCGCGGCTGGAAGCGATCCGGAGCCGCATCGCGGCGGCCGCCGCGCGGGCCGGCCGCGACCCCGCGGGCATTCGACTGGTCGGCGCGTCGAAGGTTCAACCGGTCGCGGCGCTGCGGGAGGCCTACGCGGCGGGCCTGCGCCGCTTCGGCGAGAACCGCGTCCAGGAGGGGCTGACCAAGGCGCCTTCGCTGCCCACCGATATCCAGTGGCACCTGCTCGGTCCCCTGCAATCGAACAAGGTCAAGAAGGCGCTCGATCTCTACACCATCTTCCACGCCGTCGATCGGCTCAAGATCGCGCACGCGCTCGACGCCGAGGCCACGACGCGTGGAGTCCGGGTGCGGGGACTGATCGAAGTCAATCTCGCGGGCGAGGAGAGCAAGCACGGCTTCGAGCCGGCGACGCTGGCCGCGCAGGCGGGAGAGCTCGCTGCCCTCGAGCACCTCGAGATCGTCGGTCTGATGGCGATTCCACCGCCCGCCCCCGATCCCGAAGCGGCGCGGCCTCATTTCCGCCGCCTCCGGGAGTCTCGCCATGGAGCTGGCGGCGCGGGCGGAGTGGCGCGGCGGCCTGCGCGAGCTGTCGATGGGCATGAGCGACGACTTCGAGGTCGCGGTCGAGGAGGGTGCCACCTACGTCCGGGTCGGGACGCTGCTCTTCGGCCCGCGCTCCGCGTCCTAGCCGGGTGTCGCCGGTTGCACAAGCGGCAGTGCGCTTCGTGCTACCCTTGGCGGTCGCGTTGGGGCTCGACAAAGACTGGGAGGAAAGAGGTTGAACGTGTTGGGTGGGTTTTCGCTCGCGTTGCTCCAGGTCGTCGTGGGGCTGCTCGACATCTATTTCTGGGTGATCCTGGTGCGCGCCGTGATCTCGTGGGTCAACCCCGACCCGTACAACCCGATCGTGCGCGCGCTGGTGCTGGTGACCGAACCGGTGCTCCGTCCGCTGCGCCGCCTCGTGCCACCCTCGAAGCTCGGCGGTCTCGACCTCTCGCCGCTCTTCGCGATGGTGATCCTCCAATTTCTCAAGAACGGCCTCGTCTACTCGTTCGGCTTCCGGCCGCGACTCTTCTTCTGATCGGAGAAACCCGATGCCGCTGACCCCCCTGGAGATTCAGAAGCAGCAGTTCGCTCAGAAGCTACGCGGCTACGATCCGGTCGAGGTCGATCACTTCCTCGCCCTGGTGGCGGAAGAGGTGACGCGGCGTCTCGCCGACGCCGAGCGGCTCGAGCGCGAGACCCAAAAGCTGCGCGACCGGGTCGCCGCCGCCGAGCGACGCGAGCAGGAGCTCCAGGACGCGATCCTGCGCGGCAAGAAGCTCTCCGACGAGATGATCACCACCTCGCAACGCGAGGCGCAGCTGCTCGTCAAGGAAGCGGAGATCCACGCCGACAAACTGGTCCATCAGGCGATGGAGCGCGCCCAGGAAGTGGAGAACCGGATCCACGAGCTGCGCATGCGGCGCAAGGAGCTGCAACTCAAGCTGCGCGGCACTCTGGAGCTCTTCGACAAGATTCTCGAAGCCGAGATGGAAGACGAGCGCACGACCGCCAACGTGCAGACGCTGGGGCGCCGCAAGAGCGGATGAACGTCCTTCCGCCCGGCGTCGCGCGCCACTTTCCGGGCGAGACGCTGGCGCTCGAGGATTCCGCCGCACGAACGCGGATCCTCGGGAGGCTGCTCGAAGACGGCGATCGCGCCGATCTCGCCTGGCTGGGTTCCCACTTCTCGACGGCGGAGATCGCCACCTGGTACGAGCTCCACGCCGCGCGCCGACTCTCGCGCCGCAGCCGCGCGTTCTGGAGCGCCGTGCTCGGGCGAACCCCGCCGCCGGCTCCCACCGCCATCGCGGAGGCCCTCTGGCCACTCGCTTGACCCCGGACCGGCTCGGCTTGCTGGCCCCGGCCTCGCGCCGCGCGCTGGCGCGCCTGGCCGGCCGTGCATGGACCGGCGACCACTACCTCGCCGGCGGCGCCGCCCTGGCCCTCTACCTCGGTCATCGCGAAGTGCACGGCCTCGACCTCATGAGCGCCACGGAGCGGCTCGTCTCGCCGGGCCGGCGCGACCTCCTCGCCGACCTGCTCGAGATCGAACCCGCCACCCGCGTCGAGACGGCGCGCGATGGCTACCTTTTCGCGCGCTGGCCCGAAGAGGTGGCGCTGCGCTTTTTCTGGTATCCCTATCCGCTGGCCGAGCCGCTCGAGGAGGCGGCGGGCGTTCCGGTCGCGGCGCTGCCCGACCTCGCGTTGATGAAGCTCGGCGCGCTGATCAGCCGCGGCTCGCGCCGCGACTTCGTCGAGCTCTACCTGATCTCGCGCGTCCTGCCGCTCGCCGAGGTCCTGGCGCGCAGCGGGGAGAAGTTCGGTCACGTGGGAGACTTCCCCTTGCAGGCTTGGAAAGCCCTCGCCGATTTCTCCGCAGCCGAGGACGAGCCGATGCCCGAGCTCCTCGCGCCTCTCGCGTGGTCGGAAGTGCGGGAGTGGGCGCTCGCCGAGGCGGCGGCGGGAGGACGCGCGGCGCTCACGGAGCGAAACGGTCGATGAGCGAAGAGCTTCTGGTCACCCATCTCGCGGAGCTGGCGACTCCGCAAGGCACGGTCTCCCTGGCGGGCGCCGCGCAGAGCAGGGTACGACGGCTCGTCGACGCCGAAGTGTTGATCCGGGCAGGGCGCATCGTCTTCGTCGGCTCCCGAGCCGAGCGCGAAGAGCGTTTTGGCGAGCTCGCCGAGACGCCCCGGCTGGACGGCGCGGGAGGCACCGCGGTGCCCGGCTTCGTGGACGCCCACACCCACCTGCCCTGGGCGGGCTCGCGCGCCGAAGAGTTCCTGGAGCGGATGGCGGGCCGTTCCTACCAGGAGATCGCGGCGGCGGGCGGTGGAATTCTCTCCACCGTGCGCTCGACGCGGGCCGCCGACGCCGGGGAGATTCTCGCCGCGACCCTCGCGCGGCTCGACTGGATGCTCGCCTGCGGCACCACCACGGCCGAGGCCAAGAGCGGTTACGGGCTGAGCCTCCCCGACGAGATCAAGCAACTCGAGGTGGTGCGGGCCGCGGCGGCGGCTCATCCGATCGAGCTCGTGCCGACGCTGCTCGCTGCCCACGAGACGCCGCCCGAGTACCGCGCCGATCGCGAACGCTGGCTGGCGGTGATCTGCGAGGAGATCGTGCCGGAGGTCGCGGAGCGCCGGCTGGCGCGCTTCTGCGACGTCTTCTGCGAACAGGGGGTCTTTTCGGCCGCCGAGTCGCGACGGGTGCTCGAAGCGGGCCGCCGTCACGGTCTCGAGCCGCGGCTGCACGCCGACGAGTTCGTGGACTCGGGCGGTGCCGAGCTCGCCGCCGAGCTCGGCGCCCACTCGGCCGATCACCTGATGGCGGTTTCCGAGCGCGGCATCGAAGCGTTGGCCCGTTCCGGCGTCACCGCGCTGCTCCTGCCCGGCACCAGCTTCTTCCTGCGCAAGCACGCCTACGCTCCGGCGCGCCGCCTGGTCGAGGCCGGTGTTCCGGTCGCCCTCGCCACCGACTGCAATCCGGGCTCATCGCACACCGAATCGCTCCCCATGATCGCGCAGCTCGCGGTGATCGAGCTCGGGCTCGGCATCGAAGAGACCCTCGTCGCCCTGACCCTGAACGCCGCGGCGACGCTCGGACTGGCGGAGGAGATCGGCTCCCTCGAGGTCGGCAAGCGGGCCGACCTGGTGGTGCTCGACGCGCCCAACCTCCTCGACCTCGCCTATCATTACGGGATCAACCCCGTGCGTTCCGTCGTCAAGGGGGGGCGCGAGGTCTTCCGGGCCGGCAACTTGGCGCGTCAGACCTAGCCGACGGCGAGCCGCGGATCCATCGCAGCGGGAGGTGATTCGGATGAGAGCGACGCGAGGACTGCTCGGCGTAGCGCTGACCGCCGGACTTTTGATCGTGGCCGGCTGCACCCGGGCCGGCGGACCGTCGAAGGGCGCCGAGGCGCTCGGGCTGCGCGTCCGTCTCGAGCTCCTGCAGAAGCTCGGCGTCGACGGCCTGCGGGTCGATGTCGAAGCCGAGGGAGGGCGCGTCGTTCTCTCGGGTGAGGTCAAGAAGCGCTCGACGGCCGAGCTCGCCGAGACGGTCGCCCACCAAGTCGAAGGCGTGAGCGCGGTCACCAACCGGATCCGGGTCGCCGGCGGGCCGGTGCCGGAGAACAAGCTCGACGCCGCGCTCGCCGAGGCGCAACACCAGCTCGACGATGCGGCGCTCGCGACCCGGGTGCGCCTGGCGCTGGTCGACCGGATGGGCTCGGACGGCTTCCGTATCGGAACGCAAGCCGCGAGCGGCGTGGTGACGCTCGAGTTCCCGCGTCGCATGGAGAGTGGGCGGCGTCGCGAAGCGAGGGGCGTCGCCGAGCGTCTGCCCGGTGTCACCCGCGTCGTCTCGCTGGAGAAGGACTGAGCGAGCGCCGATGGCCTGCTGGCTCGTCAAATCCGATCCGGAGGACTACTCCTTCGCCGACCTCGAGCGCGATCGTCGGACGAAGTGGGATGGCGTCGCGAACGCGCTGGCCCTCAAGCACCTGCGGGCGATGAGGAAGGGAGACGCCTGTTTCGTCTACGAGACCGGCAAGGTTCGCGCGCTGGTGGGTCTGGCGCGCGTGGCCGCGCAGCGCTCGGGGGAGGGAGATGCGCGGGCGGTGGACGTCGAGCTCGCCGTCGAACGCCGTCTCGCCCGGCCGGTGAGCCTGGCCGAGATCAAGGCCGATGCCGCGTATGGTGATTTTCCTCTGGTCCGCATGGGGCGTCTCTCCGTGATGCCGGTTCCCGAGAATCTTCGCCGGCGTCTCTCGAGGATGGCCGGAGAGTAGACGGGTGGCGATTACCCTCTTCGGCTCGGCGCGCCGTCCGACCCGTCGTCGCAAGCCAGGACCGCGGCCCGAATCCAGCGAGATCGAGCATTCGTCCCGCCTCCGGCTCCTGACCCTCAACGTCGCGCACGCGCGGCGCGAGGGCCGCCATCAGGCCCTGCAGGCCCCCGCCGCGTTACGCCGCAACCTCGAAGCCATCGCCGATGTCCTGCGCCGGGAAGCGCCCCACGTCGTCGCCCTGCAGGAAGCCGACGGACCGTCGGCCTGGAGCGGAGGGTTCGACCATGTCGCCCTGCTCGCCGAGCTGGGCGGTTTCGACTACGCCTTCCGCGGCGAACACAACCCGCTGGCGCTGGGTCGCCTGGAGCTCTCCTACGGCACCGCGTTGCTCTCGTGCCTGCCGCTCGTGGAACCGCGTTCGCAAGCGTTCTCCGAGAACTGGCGCGACACCAAGGGCTTCGTCGCCGCGACCGTGGCGCCACCCGGCCCCGCGATGCCGCCGATCGACATCGTCTCGCTCCATTTGGACTTTCTCGCGCCGCGCGTCCGCGGCCGCCAGCTCGAGCAGATCGTCGAGCGGTTCCGGGGCCACGACCGGCCGCTCGTGGTCATGGGGGACTTCAACTGCGAGTGGAGCGAACGCCGGCGGTCGCTCGATCAGCTCAGGCACGAGCTGCGCTTGCGGCCCGCCGAGATCGCCGCGCACGCGACCTTCCCGGCCTGGCGGCCGCTGGTGAGGCTCGATTGGATCCTGATCTCGGAGGAGCTGCGCGTTCTCGAGCTACGAGACGCTGCCCGATCGCCTCTCCGACCACCTCGGCGTGCTCGCCGAGATCGTGCCGCGGCAGATCGGTTCCTCGCGTGCGAAGTGGGGCTCGGAAGATGTGCCACGCCCGCGCTACGCGCGCGGCTGAGGCTGCGGCCGGCTTCAGTTGAGTCCGCCGGCGTCGACCGGCGGTGGCGCCTCGGCGATGTCGCCGAAGCTCTCTTCGTAGCGTCCGAGGTTCGCCGCCAGAGCGCGAACGATGCGCTTGAGATGGCCGGGACTCGTCACGACCCTGGCCGTAACGACGCCCACCGGTGGCACGAGCTGGATGAAGTCGAGGATGAACTCCTCGCGCGTGTGGGTGATGCGAAGCAGGTTCGAGTAGCGTCCCTTGAGCTCTTCGTCGGAGATCTTGATCTCGAGGCCGGTCTCCGCCGGCTCGGCGGCAGCGTCGCTCATCTCTTCCTCCCCGGGGCGAAGCGCGCCCCACCTTCCACCTCCCAGCGATGCTCGGGGAAGTAGACGCCCACGCCCAGGGGCGGACCGGCCACGGTGAACGTGAGCAGATTTCGGCGGTAGTCGTACGGCGCCCCGTCGCGCGCGTGCACCGCCACGTCGACTAGATATTCCCCCGGCGCCAGCCGTAGCGCCGGACAGACGAGGCGGACCGTGGTGCGCCCCTCGAAGCGTACCGGCACGAGGCCGGCGAGGTCGGTGTTGGTGCCCCAGACGTCGACGCCGCGCGGTGTCGTGATGCCGACTCCGAAGACGAAATCGGAGCACGGCAGGTGGGTGCTGGCGTCGAGCTCGAAGACGACGCGCTCACCGCTCGCGAAGTGGTAGCGCTCCGTGCCGTCGTCGCCGCGCAGACGCGCGGCATCGATCTCGGCCTGACGAGAGCCCCAACGCAGGGACTCGTCACTCGTCTCGCCGACCGTCACGCTCTCGCGATGCTGCCGCGCCGCGGTCGCGGTCTGGTGCTCCACGCCCTCCGCTTCGGCCACCGCCTGGCGATAAGCGTCGACCACCCGGCGTGGCTCGCCGACGAGGCGCGCCCGGCCGTGGTCGAGCCACAGGACGCGGGTCGACATGCCCTCGACCAGCGCCAAGCCGTGCGAGACGAAGACCACCGTCTTGCCGGCGGCGAGCAGCTCCTCGATCTTGCGCAGGCAACGGTGAGCGAAAGCTTCGTCGCCTACCGCGAGAACCTCGTCGACGAGCAACACCTCGGGATCGGTGTGGATCGCCACCGCGAAGCCGAGCCGGACGTACATGCCGGAGGAGTAGTTCTTGACCGGTTCCTCGAGGAACTCGGCCAATCCCGAGAACTCGACAATGCTCTCGTAACGGGCCTGGATTTCGCGCTTCGAGAGCCCGAGCACGGAGCCCGCGATGAAGACGTTCTCGCGCCCGGAGATCTCGGGATGGAATCCGGCGCCGAGCTCGATGAGGGCGGTGACCCGGCCAGCGACGTCGAGCCGGCCCGAGGTCGGTTTGAGGATTCCAGAGATCAGCTTGAGCAGCGTCGACTTGCCCGAGCCGTTGCTCCCGATGACACTGAAGAGCTCGCCGTTCTCGACTTCGAACGAGACGTCTTCGAGCGCCGGGATGGTCTCGTCTGCGGGCGCCCCGGCGGCCAGTGAGCCCCGCACGAAGGCGCTCTTGAGGGTGCGCAGGCGGTGGCCGGGAGCCAGCCGTCGGTAGAGCTTGCTGACGTGCTCGGCGCGGATCGTGACGCTCATACCGCCTCGACCAGAGTCTCGCGCAGACGATTGAACACGAACGCGCCGAGCGCCCACGCCACGAACGCCACCACGATCATTTCGCCCCAGAGGTGCAAAGCCGGCCAGCGACCCTCGAACAGGGCCTGCTGGTAGGCGAGCGTGAAAGGCGTCACGGGCGAGAGCCGCACGACCCAACGCAGCAGGGGAATGCCGATCGCATCGATCGGATAGAGCACCGGCGTGAGGAAGAACATCAACGTCAGCGCGCTGGTCAGCAAGTCGCGCACGTCCTTGAAATGAGCATGCAAGGCGGCCAGCGCGAGGGCCAGCCCGGAGATGAGAGGCAGCTCGAGCGCCAGGATGAGCGGCAGGCTCAAGGCACCCCAACCGCCGACCGGCGCGCCGGCCAGCCGCGCCACGAGGATGCCCGCGAAGAGCACCGGCAGGGCCAGCAGGAGATGCACCAGGTTGGACAGCACCGACACCATCGGCAGGAGCTCGATCGGAAAGACCGAGCGCCGGATGAGCCCCGAGTTCATGACCAGCGAGAGGGTTCCCTCGATGAGCGCGGTCGAAAACCAGATCCAAGGGAACAGACCGCAGATCAGGTAGAGGGGATAAGGCTCGGCTCCGGAGACCCGCGGCTTGAAGATGTAGCCGAACACCAGGCTGTAGACCGCCAGCAGCAGCAGAGGTTGGGCGAACGACCAGAGGAAGCCGAGCACGGAGCCGCGATAGCGACCCTTGAGCTCACGCACGGTAAGGGTGAGGAGCAGGCTCCGATACTGCACCAGCCTGCGAGCGATCCCGATCAAGATGCGCTCAGTTGCTCGGCGGCTTCTGCAGCGCGCGAAGCTCGTTTTCGAGCTCTTTCATCTTCTGGCGCGCCGCCTCGATCTGACGTTGCCGCTCCTCTTCGACGTCGACCGCCTTGCCCTTGGTCACGATGTAGACATGAGGGAATTTCTGCACGTCGCCCTTGTCGTCGAACTGGATCAGGCCGGTCACGCCCGCGTACTCATGGACGCCGCGCATCCCCTTCCAGAAGGAAATCGCGCTGGTCCCCCCCTGACGGTACGCCTCGAGCAGGGTATTGAGCGCATCGTAGCCCTGGGCCGCGTAGAGGTCGGGGTCCGATCCGTAGCGCTGCTTGAAGGCGTCGACGAAGGCCTTGACGTTGTCAGGCTCCTTGCCCTCGGTGGTCTGGAAGACTGTCTGGGTGAAGTACGCCCCTTCGGCGGCGGGGCCGGTCTCGGCGATCGTCTCCGCCGCAGCGAACGAGGAGGTCGTGAGGATCAGGCCACCGAACTGATCGGCGCGCAGGTCCTTGATGATCGACGAGATTTCCTGCGCGTAGGCGGCGAGGTAGACGAAGTCGGGTTTGAGCGTCACCACGCGGTCCGCCAGCGCCGCGAAGTCGGAGGTGTTCTGCGGAAACTCGATGGTCTCGAGAATCTTGCCGCCCTTGCGTTGGAATTCGTCGGCGAAGACTTTCTGGATACCCTTGGCGTAAATCTCCTGCTTGGCCAGCACGACGCCGGTGCGCAGGCGCAGGTTGTCGACCGCGTAGCGCGCCATCACGGTGCCTTCGGCGAAGTCCGACGGGAAGATGCGGAAGAAATTGGAGGAGATCCCGGAAAGCTGCGGCAACGACGCCGAGGGTGAGAGGAGGACGCGGTTCTGGTCGTCCGCGACCTTGACCATGGTGAGCGCCTCGGCGCTGGTCACGCCGCCTATCGCCGCGATCGCACCGTCGTTGTAGATTTTGCGCAGCTCGCTGTCGGCGCGGTGGGGATCGCTCCCCGAATCGGCGACCACGAGCTCGAGCTTCGAATAGGCGGGCTCCTTCTTGGCCTGCTCGTAGGCGAGTTGGAGGCCCTTCTGGATCGCCTTGCCGTAGACCTGTGCATGGCCGGTGAGCGGCAGCACGGCTCCGAACTTGATCGATCCATTGCCGCACCCCGCGACGGTGCCGAGGATGAGCCCGATTCCCAGAAGCGGGGCGAAGCGGCGCAAGTTGGACACGGAAAAACCCTCCAGAATCAATGTTTGTATTCCACCCGACGAGGGGTGTCAAGCGCTACAATCTCGCTCGTGGCGGATTCGAAATCCCTCGTGGTCGTCTGCCCCGAATGCGGCGGGGAGCTGATGGTCGATGCCACGACAGGGGAGATTCTCTCGCATCGCAAGGCGAAAGTGGCGCCCGGCGGTGGCAAGAGTCTCGATGCGCTGTTCGCCGATCTCGACGCCTCCAAGGCGAAGGCCGAGGATCGCTTCGAACAGGAGAAAGCCGCCCAGGCCGATCGCGGACGCCTGCTCGAGGAGAAATTCAAGGAAGCCATGAAGCGCGCCGACGAGGAACCGGACGAGCCGATCCACCGTCCTTTCGATTTCGACTGAGAAGCCGTCTCACGCCGGCGCGCTCCCGCCGCGCGCTCCCGGCTGATATTTGAGCACCCGCACCTTTTCCATGGTCACCAATCCGTCGTCGACCATCTCGTCGAGCAGCGCGAGCAGGCGATCGAGGTGTTCGGTGCTCTCGACGATCTCGACGATGACCGGGAGGTCTTGGGAGAGGCGCAGCAATTGGGTGGTGTGAATCACGCTGTGGGCGCCGAAGCCAGCCACCCCGTGCAGGACCGTCGCCCCGGCGAAGCCCTCCCTGCGCAGCCGCTCGAGCAGAGCCGCCGAGAGCGGCTGGTGGTGCCATCGGTCGGACTCCCCGATGAAGACTCGAACCAGGACCTGCTCGCCGTCTAGGGTGCGCACATCGCTCTCCTTTCCCGCGTTCTCCGTCCCGCTCAACTCGTCCAGACGCGGCCGAGACCGAATCCGAGGAAGCTCGCCGCCAGACAGCCCAGCAGTGTCACCGCCATGTTGAGGCCGGCGTAGAGCCAGGCCCCTTCCTGCATCAAGCGCATGGTCTCGTAGCTGAACGTCGAATAGGTCGTGAACCCGCCCATCACTCCGGTGGTCAGCGTCAGGCGGGTGGTCGGCGAGAGGATCTCGCTCCCCAGCCCGAGTTGCATGAGGAGCCCGAGGAGAAACGAGCCGACCAGATTCACCGCCAGGGTTCCATAGGGGAGCCCCGTCCCGGACAGGCGGAGCACCCAACCCGAGAGCAGGTAACGCGCCGCCGTGCCGAAGGCGCCTCCCAGGCAGATCCAGAGCCAACGCCACATTCGCTTCGTCTCCTCTTGCCCGCGCCTCGCTCAGGCCTGGTCTGCGGCGCGGCGTCGGAACAGGAAGTGTCCCGGGCCGGCGTCGAGCCGCGTGTAGCCGAGCAGATGGAAAACCTCGGGAACCAGCCAGCGCGCGATACGCCGGCTCACCACGAAAGCATCGGGCAGCTCGCGCGCGCGCCGAACGCCGGGTAGCAAGGGAAGCAGGCGGTCGGCGTGTAAGCGACGCAGCGTCGCCGAGAGTTCGAACCAGAAGCGTCGAATCGGTTCGACGATGAAAAAGCCGTCTTCACCGCGCGTCTGGTAGAGGGGCATCAGCAACCGACCGTCGCGCGGTGCCACCACCGGTCCCCGGCGATCGTGCGCCAAGAGCTCTCCCGCCCGCACGCGGTCGAAGTTCGACCAGCCTGGCTCCATGCGGAATTCGTCCTCAGCGGCGATGCGATGGCGGTAGAGCACCTCGGCGAGATGGGGCGAAGCGCCCCGGCTGCTGCGCAGGAAGCGGCGGGCACGCTCGGCCCGCGCGGTGAGCGTGCGCGGCAGGATGCCGGTCGAGGCGAGCGCCAACCAGACGGCGGCCTCGGCGCGGTCGACCGTGGCGGGATCCTCGTGCCGGCCCGCTTCGAAAGCGAATCCGATGATGCCGCGCGCGGTGGTCTGAAAAACCAGCGTGCCGGCGAGTTGCTCCTCGAGCCCGAGGACGAGCGGTACGGGAAAGGCCAGCGCCAGGCGCCGGCTCGGCAGCGCGTCGTCGAGCACCACGAAGGGTGGACCGCCACCCGAGGTCGAATGGAGATCGAGAAAGTAGACGCGCCCGGTAGCCTCCGCGAGAGTCCGCGACACCGCCCCGTCCAGTTCGACGAGCTCGGCCGCCTCGGGCTCGGCGAGCTCGCCCGCATGCGCCCGCCGCAAGGTCTCGGAGGTCCACATCCGGTTGAGATCGCGATCCAGGAAGCGCGCGCCGGCCGCCAGGGCTCCCCGGTTGCCGGCGAATGCCACCAGGCCTCCGCGCAGCGGCGCGCTCGCCACCTCGAGCGCCGCGAAGACGCGGCCGAGCGCCGTCACTCCGGCCGGCTCGTTGCCATGCAGGCCAGCCACGACCAGGAGACACGCCCCGCGTGGATCGTCGATCCGGCGGCCCAGCTCACGCGGCAAGCTGGCCAGCGAGCTGGGGGTGAAGAGTCGAGAGCGATCGCCGGCCAGAACCTGTGACGTCATCGAGACGGTCATTCTACGCGGCGGCGCGCGCGACGGTGGTGCTTCGCGGGCCGGCGGCTCAGGCTCAGAGCGGCAGGTCGAGGTTGTACGCGTAGGGTCCCCGTCCGACGATGAGGAAGAGATCGCCCCGATCGACCGAGCGCAACACCTCGTAGCCGAGCTGGTCGAGGTCCTTGATGCGCTGGCCATTCGCCGCCAGGATGCGGTCGCCGGGCTCGAGCCCGACCCGGTCGGCGGTGGAGCGGCGTTCGATGTGGTCGATCACCAGACCCCGCGCGCCCGGCACGACCGACAGGCCGAGGGCGCTCTCGAGCACCGTCAGGCCGAGCCCCTTGGGAGGGCGCTCGGCGGCGAGCGAGAGCTTCAGGGTGTGGCTCCGGCGGTTGACGCCGAGCAGGACCGGAGTGCCCGGTGCGACGGAGTAGAACGCCGTGGTCACATCCTCGCGCGAGGAGATCGGCTTGCTGTCGACCGAGGTCAGGACATCCCCTTCGTGGAAACCCGCGCGCGCCGCGGGCGAGTCTCCGAAGACGCGGACCACGAGGGCGCCGCGGGTGGTCGGCAGACCGCCGCGTTGCGCCAGCTCGGGATCCACCGTCTCGAGTCGCAGGCCCGTCCACACCGGCTGCAGCTCGCCGTAGCGCATCAGATCGTCCACCACCCGCTGGGCGCGGTCGGCGGGAATCGCGAAGCCGATCCCGTTGGCGCCCTGGATGATGGCGCTGTTGATGCCGATCACTTGGCCGGCGAGATCCACCAGGGGGCCGCCCGAGTTGCCCGGATTGATCGAGGCGTCGGTCTGCAGGAAGTCGGTGTAGCGGGTCTCTCCCGACTCGTCGGGCACCGCCCGTCCGCGCGCCGAAAGCACGCCGCTCGTCACCGTGTTGGTGAGGCCGAACGGGTTGCCGATCGCCACCACGGTCTCGCCCATCATCAAACCGTCGGAGCGGCCGAGCGGCGTCGCCGGAAGACCGCGCGCCTTGACCTTGAGCACCGCCAGGTCGGCATCGTGATCGGAGCCCAGCACGTCGGCGTCGAGCTCGCGGCCGTCGCGCAGCACCACAACGATGCGCGAGGCGCCCTCGATGACGTGGGCATTGGTCACCACCACGCCGGATGGGTCGATGATGAGCCCCGAGCCGAGGGCCTGGGCGCGATGGGTGGTGCCGCCCAAGATGCCGCCGAAGAAAGGATCGACGTCACGCACGATCGACTCGGCGGCGATGCTGACGACCGAAGGGCCGACCTTGTCGACCACCCGCACCACCGGGGTGCGACGAATGTCGTCAGTCTGTGCGTGGACGGCGGCCGCCAGGAGGAGCGCCGCGACGACGAGTGTCAACTTCGGAGCTCGAATCATCTCTTTCCTGTGTCTAAGCACGCTTCGTGCCGAGAACGGTCGTCGGGGTCCGGGATCCCGCCTCGAATCGCCAGTAGACCGGGGCCGGTCCGACCTCGATCCGCCCCGCTGAGGCCGCCGAAAGCGCCGTGCCGTCGCGGCTCACGACGGCCTGCGGCGGCGCCTCGGACGGGAGTCGCACGGTCTCTCCCGTCGACCAGAGGAGATGGGTCTCCCCACCGTCCGGGCGACGGAAGGCATAGCGCCGTAACGGCGCGGCGATCGCCACGGGGCCGAGACAGATCGTGCCGCCGAGCTCGCGCTCGAGGGTCGCCAAAGCGGCGTGTGCCGGACGCCGGCGAAACGTGCCGTCGCGCTCCGGATCGACCAGTCCATAACCCCGCGCCACGAGCTGCCACCAGAAGAGTCGTTCGACGTAGCCGGAGCCGAGCGCCAGCGCCGCATAGCGGACCAGGTAGTCGGCTTGGGTCGCCTCGTCGACCGACACCCGCTGGCCGGCCGGCGAATGCGGTCCCTCGCGGAGCGGCCAGTTGAACTCCGTGATCCAGTGTCGGCGCCGGCCGATCAGGCGCGAAGTCTCGGCGATGGCGGCGAGGAGGGTCACTTTGTCGATCGTGTCGTAGCCGAGTTGGCGGTTCTCCGGCGCGCCGCGCCGGTCGACGTAGAGCAGGCTGGCCAGGGCGTCGAAGCGCAAGGAGGCGTGATGGCGATTGACCACGGCGGCAGTGGCGTGGGCTTCGAAGTCGATCACCGCCGGACCGAGCAGCTCGACGCCGGGGTGGCGGCGGAGGATCTCGGCCGCGCCGCCGGCGAGCTCGAGGTACTCGCCATAGGACCAGATCCCCCATTTGCTGCGGTTGATCGCCTGGCCGATCTGGAAGTGCCTGCCGTAGGGCGTGAATCGGCTGGCGATCTCTTCGATCGCGCTCCGCCAGCGCGACGGGTCCTTGACCAGCTCGCGGCTCTGCGGGAGCGCGAAGGCGACCTCGACGCCGCGCTCGGCGAGCGCGCGGGCGAGCTCCTCCTCGGCCCCGTGATCGTCTTCCCACGGGTGCAGCCGCACCAGCGCCTGACGAGCGCCCAGAGCGTCCATTTCGGTCAGCAACCGCTCGGGATCCGCCGGCCAGGGACGCAAGGCGACGCCCAGGCCCGGCCAGGCGAAGCTCGTCCGGTTGCGCGTCGCGACGAGCCCTCGGTAAGCGCGCCGGATGCGCGGCAGCGCCCCGACGAGGGCCGCCGCGCTGCGCGCGTGATCGCCGAGATCGGCGAAGCGAACCGCCGCCCGCTCGAGACGGCCGGCGTGCGAGTGGGGCTGATCGGAGAGGCGGTCCCAGACGATCTTGTCGCGCGACGCGGCGCCCTCGGGCGGCGCCGGGATGTGCGGGTGCGCACCGCGTGGCACGAGCCACGACTTGAGCCTCGCCCAGGCGCCGCGCAGCATGTTCTTCCAGCGGTGACGTCCGTGGAAGCTGCGCCGCGCGACCTCGTAGAGGGTGTGGGCCCGCGCCGGCGGCATTCCGCCGAAGTAGGCGCTCAGCAGCCGAATTCGGTCGCCGTCGCGCACGAGCTGCAAGCGCGCCAGATCGCGCATCCGCTGACCGAGGGTGAGTCGCCGCCCGGCCCGACAGCGATTGAGGTCGACGAGCTCGATCGCCGGCGGTTCGCGAGGCGTCGCGCCGGGCTTGAGGAGGAGATTGCCGGCCGAGAAATCGCGAAACCAGATGTCCGCCTCGTGCAGTCGTCGCGCCAGATCCGCGGTCGCTCCGAGGAAAGCATCGAACTCGATCTCGGGGAAGCGCTCGGCGTCGTCACCGGCCTGGCGAGCGCGCAGGAGGTAGCGCGCCTCGAGGCGATCGGGTAGGAAACGACAGACGTAGAAGGAAGGTCCACCGGGCCGCTCCGATTCCGCGTAGAACAGGGGTTCGGGCGTGGCGATGCCGGCTGCGACGAGCGCCCGCGCGGTGCGCCAGCTGCGCGCCCCCTTGCTGCCGACGCGGTGGCGCCGCCAGCGGGCGCGCCAGCCGCTCTCCCGGAACTGCTTGACCACCACGGCGATCGTCTCGTCGCTCGTGGCGAGGCTCGACCGGTAGAGGTAGTTGCGGCCCCAATGGAGCGTCGCCTCCGCAGCGGTGGGATCCAGCAGACGGCGTGCCGCGGCGGCCGGATCCGAGCCGACCAGCGCCTCCGAAGCCTCCCCCCGGAAGCCGTCGAAGACGAAGCTGTGGCCGGTCACACGGCGAGGATATCGAAGCTCGCCGGGTGGAGCCGGGCGTCTTCGTGCAGGTGAATGGCCACCCCGAGCTCGCTCTCCAGCTCCTCGAGGATCGGCCGCTCCTCGCGCCGCAGAGCGCGCGCGACGTCGGGATGGACGCGAAACTGGAGCTCTTTGGATTCGAGAGTGCCGCGCCGCTCGAGCGCTGCGCGGCGCACCGCCAGGCAGGTGGTCGCGGTCGAGGGAATCCGTCCGCTGCCGTCGCAGCAGGGGCAGCCGCGGGTCAGCTGGCGCTCCAGGTTGGTGTGGCTCCTCTTGCGGGTGATCTGAACCAGGCCGAACTCCGAGATCGACAAGACCTTGTACTTGGCGCGGTCCTTCTTGAGCTCGCGGTCGAGCGCCGTCGAAACACGCTCGCGATTCTCGGGTTCCACCATGTCGATCAGGTCGAGCACCAGGATGCCGCCGAGGTCGCGCAGACGGATCTGACGAACGATCTCCTCGACCGCCTCGAGGTTGGTGGCGAGCGCCGTCCTCTCGAGATTGCTCTCGCCGACGTAGCGCCCGGTGTTGACGTCGATGGCGACCAGCGCCTCGGTCTGGTTGATCACCAGGTAGCCGCCCGACTTGAGGCAGACCTTCGACTTGAGCGCCGCCTCGATCTCCTCGTCGATGCCGAATCGCTCGAACAGGCGCCTCTCGGCGCGGTCGAGCCTGACCCGCGGCACGAGCTGCGGCTGCACTTCGTCGAGGAACTCGACGATGCGCGTATAGACCTCCTCGCCGTCCACCCAGAGCGTCGAGAAATCCTCCGAGAAGCGGTCGCGCACCACCCGCAGCGCCAAGTCGAGGTCGCGATGCACCAGGGCGGGCGCGCTCGCCGCCGCCGCCGCGTCGCGGATGCGTTGCCAGAGACCTCCCAGGTAGTGCTGATCGGCGGCGAACTCGGCCGCGCCGCGTCCTTCACCCGCCGTGCGCACGATCAGGCCGCCCGCTTCTCGAGGCAGCCCGTCGAGAAGGATCCGCAGGCGATCCCGCTCGGCCTCGTCCTCGATGCGGCGCGACACCCCGAGGTGGTGGACGGTGGGCAGGAGGACGAGGAATCGGCCGGGCAGGGAGAGGTGCGTGGTGACGCGGGCGCCTTTGTTGACCAGGGGGTCCTTGGAGACCTGGACGATGACCTCCTGGCCGGGGCGCAGCAGGGTGTCGATGGGCGGCGTCTGGGGCGGCGGTGGGGCCATCTCGTCGTCGCCGTTGGCTCCCAGGTCGAGCTCTTCCTCGGCCGGCATCTCGGGGGCCGCGTCGGCGACATAGAGGAACGCATCGCGCTCCAGACCGATGTCGACGAAGGCGGCCTGCATGCCGGGCAGAACGCGGGTGACCCGCCCTTTGAAGATACTGCCGACGACGCCCCGGTGATGGCGGCGCTCGAGGTGGATCTCCGCCAGGCGGTCCTCCTCCAGCACCGCGATGCGGGTCTCGTACGGGTCGGACTCGACGAGCATCTTCGCCGGCATGGACCGGCGAGCGTAGCACCGGGCGCGAGGCGCCGCGCCGCCCGAATCAGCGGTTGACGTGGCGCCGGTAATCGACACCCAGGATGAGCCCGACCGAGATGAAGTTGATGAGGATGAACGAGCCGCCATAGGAGAGAAAGGGCAGCGGAATCCCGGTGATCGGCACCAGGCCGATCACCATGGCGGCGTTGTAGAGAATGTGGAACGCGGGAATCGCCGCCAGGGCCACGACGAGGAGGATGCCGGCGCGGTCGCGAGCCCGCGCCGCCACGGCGGCGGCGCCGCCGAGGAACCAGCCGTAGAGCGCCAGGACCAGAGCGACACCGACGAATCCCCGCTCCTCCGCCAGGACCGCGAGAATGAAGTCGGTATGCCGGGCCGGCAGGAACCGGAGTTGGCTCTGGGTGCCTTGCCGGTAACCGCGTCCGGTCAACTCGCCCGAGCCGACCGCGATCTTCGACTGGTGCACCTGATAGCCGGCGCCGAGGGGATCACGGGAGGGCTGCAGGAAGGTGCGAACCCGATCGCGCTGGTAGTCCTTCATCCCGAATCCCCAGACCAGACCGGCCACCACGGCCACTGCCGCCGCCGTGGCGAGCAGGGTGCGCAGCCGGACGCCGGCGATGAGCAGCACCCCCGCCACCATCGGCACGAACATCGCCGCGCCACCCAGGTCGGGCTCGAGCGCGGTCAACACCATCGGTGCCCCGGCCAGGGCGAGCACGCTGACGATCTGACGGCGCGA
Organism: Thermoanaerobaculia bacterium; assembly: GCA_963712855.1. Taxonomy (GTDB): domain Bacteria; phylum Acidobacteriota; class Thermoanaerobaculia; order Multivoradales; family JAGPDF01; genus JACTMI01. The sequence goes on along the minus strand of CAVQJN010000001.1, from coordinate 1,313,674 downwards.
CAAGAAGCGCTCCGCCTCTCCCGAGAGAAAGCGCGCCAGCATCAACGCGGTGGCCAGCTTGGCGAACTCCGACGGCTGCACGCCGACCGAGCCGAGGCGGAACCATCCCACCGCGCCGCCCGCCCGGTGGCCGAGCGGCAGCACCAACAACAGCCCGACGAGACCCGCGGCATAGAGAAAGGGCGACCAGGTGAGCAGCTTGTGATAGTCGATCGCGAACCCGATCAACATCGCGACCAGGCCGGCCGCGATCCAAACCAACTGACGGGCGAAGTAGTCGGAGCCCATCTCGGCCGAGGCGCTGCGCACCGTGACCAGTCCGATCACGGTGAGGGCGAGCGCGGCGAGCAGAAAGCTCCACCGCACCGTGGTCAGCGCCGCGAGCCGCGGCGGCGCCTCAGGAAGCGGCAGCGACGGTGTCGGGAAGCGTTCCAAAGTAGCGTTCCATCAGGGCCTTGGCAAGTGTCGCGGCCACGGAGCTGTGGCCCCCATGCTCGACGAAGACCACCACGACGAGCCTGGGGGACGGGGCGGGCGCATACGCCGCGAACCACGCGTGGTTGCGCTGCTCCCAGGGGAGGTTTGCGGAGTCGGCATACGCCTCCTGGGAGGCGATCTGGGTGGTGCCGGTCTTGCCCGCCACGTCGAGCCCGGCGACGCGCGCGGCCGCACCGGTGCCGCCCGGCGCGTTGACCACCCGCCAGAGCCCCTCGCGGACCGGAGCGAGCACATCCGGCCCGAGCGGCAGCTGTCGCGTCGGCGCCTCCGCCCCTTCGACCACGTGCGGCGTCACCAGCCGTCCGCCGTTCGCGAAGACCGCCATCATCCGCGCCATCTGGATCGGCGTGACGGTGAGCGCTCCCTGGCCGATGGCGACGGAGATCGTCTCGCCGGGGTACCAGGGGTGGTGCCGCACCAGCTGGCTCCATTCGTTGTCCGGAACCAGGCCCTTGCGCTCGCCGCCGAGGTCGACCCCGGTGGGCTGCCCGAAGCCGAACATCTTCGCGTAGCGCGCGATCCGCTCGATGCCGAGCTTCTGGCCGAGAGCGTAGAAGTAGACGTCGCACGACTGCTGCAACGCCCCCTCGAGGTCGAGCGTGCCGTGCCCGCCGCGCTTGTAGCAGTGGAAGGGGCGGCCGTAGTAGATCGCCACGCCGTTGCAGTGCTCGGTGTGCGCCGGCGTGATGATCCCTTCGGCGAGCCCGGCGGCGGCCATCACCGCCTTGAAGACCGAGCCGGGGGAGTAGGCGCTCGCGAGCGCCCGGTTCTGGAGCGGGTGGTTGGGGTCTTCGATCAGCGCCTGCCAGTCCTCCGCGGCAAGCTTGCGGGCAAACAGATTCGGGTCGTAGGCCGGCGAGGAGACGAGCGCCCGGATGGATCCATCGCGCGGGTCGAGCGCGACGATCGCACCGACCTTGCCCGAGAGTTGGCGCTCCGCCTCCGACTGCAGCGCGGCGTCCAGCGTCAGGTGGAGGCTCTTGCCGGGCTTGCCGAGCCGTCGTCCGAACTCCTCGACCGGCAAGCCGCGGCTGTCCACCACCACGATGCGCTCGCCGTCCTGGCCACGTAGCTGCGCGTCGTAGGCGCGCTCGACCCCGCGGCGTCCGATCCAGTCGCCGGCCTTCAACCGGTTGCCTTCCTGGCGCAGCTCGTCGACGCTGACCTCGCCCAAGTAACCGAGCGCGTGCGCGGCGTAGCTGCCGAGTCGATAGAAACGGCGCTGCGTCACCTCGACCTCGAACTCCGGGTGTTCGAGTCGTTCGACCCGGAATCGTGCCACCTCACCGAGGGTCAGGCCTTCGGCGAGCAACACGGGCTGATAGATGGAGGTACCGTGGTAGCGCGCCAGGACGCGATCGAGCGCCGCCGGATCGCGGCCCAGTTCGCGCGCCGCGAACGCGACGCTGGCCGCGCGGTCGCCGGTGCGACTGCGATCGAGGTAGAGGTTGTAGCTCGGAAGGTTCTCGACCAACACGCGGCCGGTGTGGTCGTAGATGAGGCCGCGCGGCGCTTCGATCGAGCTGCGCCGTAGACGGTTGTTGTCGGCTAGCTGCCGGTAGTCGTCGCCGCGCACCACCTGCATGTAGAAATAGCCACAGGCGAGCAGCGCGAGCACGCCCCAGAAAGCGCCGACGAGAAGCCGCACCCGCGCCGTCAACGCGTCGCAATGTTCGCCGATCCGGAGGGCTCTCATGATGCCGCGTCGCGCCGTGGCGACATCGTCATGGTAGCAACGAGCGGGGCGTCCGAAGGGCGCCGCTCGGCCGCTTGCGCGAGCGCGCCAAGCGGCGCGTGACGAGGAGCGAGAGCTCGCTCCAGAGCACGCCGGCGGCGGCCGTGGTGGCGATCCTGATGGCCAGGTCGGTGGGGTGAGGCAGCTCGCGGCCGCCCACGATCAGCCAGCCGAGCAACGTGAGGAGCACGCCCTGGGTCGCGGCGGCCGCAGCGAAGATGCCGGCGAGTGAGATGCGCCGTTGAACGACCAGCCGCTGCGCCACCAGGGCGGTGAGATAGCCGACCGCGGAATCGGCGAAGCCGAACAGCCCGAACGGGCCACCCGCCAGAGCGTCGGTCGCCCACCCGGCCGCGACGCCGGCGAAAAGCGCCCGTTCCGGCACGCCCGCCCGCGCGACGGTGACGACGAGCACGAGGAAGAGGTCCGCCCAGCGCGGAAAGGCGGGCAGCAATCGCGTTCCCGCCGCCTCGAGCAGGGTGGCGAGCGCCAGTCCAGCGAGGAACTTAAGGATGCGCATTCGGCTTGCTCTCGGGCCGGACGGGCGGGGTCTCGCTCTCGACCAGGAAGACTCGGGCGAGCTCCGCGAAGTCGACCGCCGGGCGCACGTCGATGTGATGGAACATTTCGTCGCCCGGCTCGACGGCGCTGACCTCGCCGACCAGGAGACCGCGCGGGTAGACGCCGTCGATGCCGGCGGTCAGCACCCGGTCGCCCACCTCGACCGTGACTTGCCGGGGGACGTAGTCGAGCTCCAGCTCGGCCGGGCCGGCGCCCCGCGCCAAGCCTTGGTAGTGGGCCTTCTCGAGGTAGACGCCGGCCGCGGCCGCGCGGTCGGTGAGCAGCTGGACCTTCGCCCAGGGGCCATCCGCCTGGATGACCCGGCCGACCACGCCCTGCTCCGAAATCACCACCTGGTCGCGTCGCGCGCCCGGCGTGCCGACGCGCAGCAACAGGGTGCGCAGCCAGGAGCTCGGATCGACGAACGCCACCTGGGCGGCACGCAGGCGCAGTCTCGACTCGCGCGCGAAACGTACCTGGTCGGCGAGCTCCTGGGCCTCGAGCTCGAGACCCTGGGCGCGCAACCCCTTTCTCCTCAGCTCGACGAGCTCGGCGCGCAGGCGCTGATTCTCCGCCGCGAGCCGTCGGCTGCTGCGCCACGCGCTGCCCAAGCTCGCGAACCACTCCCCGGTCGTGGTGACGGCGCCGACGAACGGAGCGACGAGACGCAACGCGGTGCCCTCGAGCAGGCTGGAACGGGGATCGGCGCGGTCAGGCGCCCGGCCGGCGAGCAGCACGAGCTGGCCGATCAGCACGGCTGCGACGAGCAGGCGGCTGCGGCGCGGGCTCAAGGGAAACGCGTCCCGCTCCGTCGCCCGCTCCTCAGCGGATCGAGACCTTACGCAGCAGGTCGATGTCCTCGAGCACCTTGCCGGTGCCGAGCACCACACAGGCCAAGGGGTCCTCGGCTTGCACGACCGGCAGGCCGGTCTCGTGACGCAGCTTCTCGTCGAGACCGCGCAGCAGCGCGCCACCGCCCGAGAGCACGATGCCCTTGTCCATGATGTCCGCCGAAAGCTCCGGCGGCGTGCGCTCGAGCGCCATGCGCACCGCCTCGACCACCACGTTCACCGGCTCGGTGAGCGCTTCGCGAATCTCCTCGTCCGAGATGGTCAGCTCTTTCGGGATGCCTTCGATCAGGTCACGACCCTTGATGGTCATGGTCAGGCGCTCGCGCAGCGGGAAGGCGGAGCCGATCTCCCACTTGATGAGCTCCGCGGTGCGCTCGCCGATCAGCAAGTTGTACTTGCGCTTGAGATAGGAGAGCACCGCTTCGTCGAGCTCGTTGCCGGCCACCCGCACCGAACGCGAGTAGACGATGCCGGAGAGCGAGATGACCGCGATGTCGGTGGTGCCGCCGCCGATGTCGACGATCATGTTGCCCGACGGCTCGGTGATCGGCAGTCCGGCGCCGATCGCCGCCATCATCGCCTGCTCGACCAGGAAAACCTCGGTGGCGCCCGCCTTCTGTGCCGAGTCGCGCACCGCGCGCTTCTCGACCTGGGTGATCTCGCCAGGCACCCCGATGACGATCCGAGGATGCACGTACATCTTGCGTCCGTGCGCCTTCTTGATGAAGTAGTCGAGCATCCTCTCGGTGACTTCGAAATCGGCGATCACGCCGTCTTTCATCGGGCGGATCGCCTCGATGTTGCCGGGCGTGCGACCGAGCATCTCCTTGGCCTCGTTGCCCACCGCTTCGACCCGGTTGGTCAGCTTGTTGATCACCACGATCGACGGCTCGCGCACCACGATGCCCCGGTTGCGGGCGAAGATCAGCGTGTTGGCGGTTCCGAGATCGATCGCCAGGTCATTCGAGAAGAAACGGAAAAAGCCGAACGGCATGAAGGAGGTTCCTCGCTGGAGATGACGGTCGTGTGGGAGTTGAGCTCAGAGGGTTTCGACGAAGACGCGTTGGCGGAGCGTCGAGACGTTACCGGCCGGATCGGCGGCCACCAAATCGAGAACGCTCCAGCCCTCGCGCGGAACGAGCACCGTCTTGGTGAACGTTCCGTTCTGCGCCACCACGACCGGCTCGCCGTTGATGCGCAACGTGGCGTCCGGTTCCGTGCGGCCCGAGACGATGAAGAGATTGCCGTATACCTGCACCTGGTCGAGCTCGATCGTCGGTGGAGTCTTGTCGCCGCGCTCTCCCGCCCGAACTCCTGCGGACACGCGGAAGGTACGAGGCTCCGACCAGGGTCCCTGCAAACCTTCTTTCGTCACCGCGGCCACGCGCCATTGGAAGGTTCCCTCGCCGCGCAGTTCGAGGGTGGCTCTCGTCTTGGTCCGCGAGTCGACGTCGATCAGATTGTCGACGAAGAGCCGGTTCCGGGAGACCTGGAGCGCATAGCGAGCCGCTCCTGGCACCGCTTGCCAAGAGAGCACGAGCTTGCGATCCGCGTCAAGGGAGGTTTCGAGCTGGGGCGGAGGACTTTCGACCGTCGGGGGAGGCGGCAGCGCTTTGGGGTCGGAAATGAGGTCGCCCATCTGACGCACCTCCTCGAGCGGTCCGATCCGCCGGCTGACTCCGGAACGCGAAGTGACCTCGACCTCACCGCGGTAGGCGGAGAAGCGTGCCTCGGAGGTCGAACGGTCGAAGGAGACCGCCGCCTCGGCGTCGCGCGACACCCGGGCGTTGGCGCGCGGCGTCGACACCCGGCCACCGCGCTGGGCGGTGTTGAGGTCGACCCAGCCGTACTCCATGGAGATCGCCTGTTCGGTGCCGGCGCCGATCGCGGTGCGCGTGCGGGTGACCAGGAAGAGGGTGTTGGGTCGCACCGTGTAGAGGGTCCCATCGAGAAAGACGATCTCGGCGGAGCCGTTGGGCGAGGTCTTCACGTAGTCGCCGGAATGCAGCAGGTCGCGGCTGCGCGCCGTCTCCCACTCTCCTTGCTCGCCGCGCCGGAACTCCACGTCACCCTGCACGGCGATGAACTGCGCCTCGCCCGCGCCGTTGCTCGAGCCGGAGGCGTCGAGCACCGCCAGAAGCAAGGCGCGGGAGCGCCGGCCCTGGTCGACCGAACCCTTATAGTCGTGTAGGTCGTAGCTCGCCAGCGCCGCCTTCTGGCTGGTCAGCGCTTCGGCGTACTCGTCGTGAAAAGCGCCGCCCGGCCGCTCCTGGTGGGCCCGATCCACCAGCGCCGCGACCTCGTCGATGAGCTGCGCGGCCTCGCGTTCGAGATGACGGGCCTGCCAACGTTGGTAGAGGTGCCACCCCCCCCACGCCGCGACGAGCACAGCCACCACCACGCCGACGGCGCGCAACGTATCGACCGAGACCGTGTACCAGCCTCGCGTCTTGGTGTAGGGCAACTCCTGCGGCACGTGCTCCCCCTTGGAACCGGCCGGCGAGTTTAGCAGGAAGACCCTGATTCTGCTGGGGTTTAGCGAGTTGGAATGGCGTTCGGCGAGCGAGCTTGGTACCATCCCGCGGTTTCTTCCGGCGACGGCCGGCGTCCCGGAGCCCCCAATGCTCAGAATACTGCGCGACAACCTCAAGTACCTCTCCTGGATCCTCTGGATCGTGATCCTCGTCTTCGTGGCGTTCGTCTTCGTCGATTTCGGCGGCGGCCTCGCGACCGGTAACCGTGGCGCCAACGACGCCGCGGTGACGCTGGGCGACCAGAAGATCAGCTACCGCTCCTTCGAACGCGAGTACAAACGGCTCGAGCAGCAGTACCGCGACGCCTTCAAGAGCCGCTGGAGCTCCGAGATGGCGCAGCAGCTCCGTCTGCCGCAGCAGGCCCTCGAGCGCCTGGTCAACCGCGAGCTGGTCGCCGAAGAGGCGCGCCGCGCGGGCATTCGGGTGAGCGACGCGGCGGTGCGGGACGCCATCCTGAAGTTCCCGGCCCTGACGGACGCGTCCGGCAACTTCGTCGGCGAGGCGACCTACGATCGTTTTCTCCGCGCCTATGGCTACACACCCGCCGAGTTCGAGGCCGGAGTGCGCCAGGACCTGATGATCCAGCGCTTCTCGGCGCTGCTCGAGGCCGGCATCGTGGTGCCCGACTCGGCCGTCGAGCGGAGCTGGCGGCAGAGCAACGAGAAGGTGTCGGTGCGCTATCTGCTCGCCCCGAGCTCGCGCTACGAGGCTCAGGCGACGCCGAACGATGCCGAGTTGCAGAGCTACTTCGCAGCCCACAAGGAGGACTTCCGCCTGCCCGACCAGCGGGTGGTCGACTACCTCCTGGTCGACGTCGCGAAGCTCCGCGCGACGATCCAGGTGAGCCCGTCCGACATCGCCCAGGAGTACGCTGAACGCAAGAAGGACTTCTCGACCCCCGAGCAGGTCCATGCCCGCCACATTCTGGTCAAAATCGACGCCAACCGCTCCGCCGAGCAGGCGAAGAAGCTCATGGCCGAGATCCGGGCCAAGCTCGCCAAGGGCGAGGATTTCGCCAGTCTCGCCAAGCAATACTCGGAGGATCCCGGGAGCAAGGACCGGGGGGGCGATCTCGGCACCTTCGGCAAGGGCGCCATGGTGCCGGCCTTCGACCAGGCGGCGTTCGCGGCCAAACCGGGTGAGATCGTGGGGCCGATTCAGACGAGCTTCGGCCTCCATCTGATCCAGGTTCTGGAGCACGAGCCGGCGCGGGTGAGGCCGCTCGAGGAGGTCGAGAGCCAGATTCGAGCCAAGTTGGCCGCCGAGCGCGCGGAGAACCTCGCCAAGACGCAGGCCGAGGCGCTTGCCGACCGGATCGCCAAGCAGAAACCCGGCAGCGAAGAAGCTTGGAAGGGCTTCGCCAACGGCGATACCGTGGTGCCCCTGACCACCCCGAAGTTCGGCAAGCGGGACCCGGTCCCGGGCATCGGCGTGGACCGCAATTTCACCGAGACCGCCTTCGCGCTCGCGGCGCCGGGCGACGTCTCGCAGGCGGTCAAGGTACCGCGTGGCTACGCGATCCTGCGCCTGAAGGAAATCGTGCCCGCCCATCTGCCGAAGTTCTCCGAGGTCGAGGCAAAGGTGCGGGCCGCCGCCGAGCACGACAAGGCGCAGCAGCTCGCCGCCGCCGATCTCGACCGCGCGCGCGCCCAGCTCGCCGGCGGCAGAAGCCTCGACGAGGTCGCCAAGTCGCTCGGCCTCGACGTCAAGGATTCCGGGGAGTTCAGCCGCGGCGGCTCGATCCCCGGCCTCGGGGCGGCGCCGGCGCTCGCGGAAGCGGCCCTGAAGATCGACGTCGGCGCGGTGGGCGGTCCGGTCGTGATTCCGCAGGGCGCGGTGATCTTCCAGGTCACGGCGAAGACGCCGTTCGACGCCGCCAAGTTCGCGCAGGCGAAGGACGACCTCCGCGGCCAGTTGCGGCGCACCGAGATGGACCGCGTCCTGGGCTCTCTCATCGAGCAGCGGCGCGCCGCGTTGGGGGTGCGCTACGACCCGACCCTGCTCGCCAAGATCTCGAGCGGCACCTTCACCGGCTGAGCGGGCGGGCCGCGCGAGCTAAGCTCCGCGGCATGCGATTCGAGACCCTGGCGGTACATGCCGGCGGCGCGCCGGATCCGGCCACCGGCGCGGTGGCGCCGCCGCTTCACCTGTCGACCACGTTCGTGCACGGGCCGGCTTCCGAGCCGCTGCACGGACGCCTCTACATCCGCGAGAGCAGCCCGACCGAGGAGCGCCTCGAGAGTGCCCTCGCGGCGCTCGAAGGCGGCGCGCGGGCGATCGCCGTGGCCTCCGGAATGGCGGCGGCGAGCGTGCTCGTCGATGCGCTGCCGGCGGGCGCGCACGTGCTCTTCCACCGGGTGCTCTATCGCGGCATCCAGAGGCTCGGCGAGGAGATGCTGCCGTCGCGCGGCAAGAGCGCCACCTTCGCCGACCTGAGCGATCCGGCGGCGGCCCGCGCGGCGCTGCGCGGCGACACCCGCGCCCTCTGGATCGAAACGCCGACCAATCCGTCGCTCGACATCCTCGACCTCGCCGCCCTGGCCGAGCTGGCCCACCAATCCGGCGCGCTCCTCGTCGTCGACGGGACCTTCGCCACCCCGGCCCTGCAGCGTCCGCTCGCCCACGGCGCCGACGTGGTGCTCCACTCGACGACGAAGTACCTGGGCGGCCACAGTGACGTGCAGGGCGGCGCGCTGGTCTTCCGCGACGCCGACGCGCTCGCCGAGCGCGCCCTGGCGGTGCGCCACGATCTCGGCGCCGTCGCATCGCCGTTCAACTCCTGGCTCGTGCTGCGGGGGATACGGACCTTGGCCTGCCGGATGGAGCGCCACTCGGCCAACGCGTTGGCGCTGGCGCGCGGTTTGGAGGGGCATCCCGCTCTCGGGGCGGTGCTCTACCCGGGCCTCGAGACGCATCCCGGCCACAGCGTCGCGGCGCGCCAGATGCATGGCGGTTTCGGCGGCATGCTCGCGCTGCGCGTCGCCGGCGGTCGTCGGGGCGCGATCGAGGTCGCCTCCCGGCTGCGACTGTTCACCAACGCCACCAGCCTGGGGGGCGTCGAGTCGTTGGTCGAGCACCGCGCGAGCTCGGAAGGCGAGGGCTCGACGACCCCGCAGGACCTGTTGCGTTTCTCGGTCGGGCTCGAGCACCCTGACGACCTGCTGGACGACGTGCGGCAGGCGCTGGCGAGCTGAGCGCGACGCCGGGATCTTTCGAGATCGGCGCCGGATGCGATCCGGGCTAGGATCGCGCCGCGTGATCGGATATCTCAAAGGGCGCCTGGTGCGCGCCACCCCGGAGCGGGTGGTCGTCGAAACGGGGGGCGTCGGCTACGCGGTTCAGGTCTCGCTGGCCACCTTCTCGGAGCTCGAGCGACAGGGCGGCGGAGAGATCGAGCTCTTCGTCCACACCCATGTCCGCGAGGACCAGCTGGCCCTCTTCGGCTTCGCCAGCGAGCGCGAGAAGGAGCTCTTCGAACGCCTGATCACGGTCTCCGGCATCGGCCCGCGCCTCGCCCAGGTGGTGCTCTCGGGGCTGCCCACCAACGATCTCCTGCAGGCCATCGCGGCCGGCGACGTGACCCGGCTCACCCGCATTCCGGGAGTCGGCAAGAAGACCGCCGAGCGCATGGTGGTCGAGCTGCGCGACGCCCTGCAGGCGCTCGCCCGAGAGGCCGCGCCGGAGACCCCCGCGGCGACCTCCGACGACGATCTCGTCGCCGCCCTGGTCAACCTCGGCTACAAAGCGAGCCAGGCCGAGCGCGCGGTCGCCGAAGCGCGACGCGACGCTCCCGAGGCCGACTTCCATCGCCTGCTGCCGCTCGCCTTGCGTCGTCTCTCGCGCGTCTGACGACGCGCTTCACTCGCGTGCTCAGGAGCTGGCGCCGGTTAAGGTCGGGGCGACGAGCCGCGTGAAGGCGTCGAGGACCAGGAGCCAGGCGGCGGCGACGAGCGCGACCCGAACCCAGTTGGCCGGCGCCCACTGACGGGCGGCGGCCTCGAGAGCGGCCATGTCCTCGGCGAGAGGCTGCGTGAACAGGAGACGATTGCGCGGGTAGTGGAACGTGAAGGTGATCACGTCCGCGGCCGCCACGGCGACGAGCGCCCCACCGAGCATCCAGCCGCACGGCGGATGCCGCCAAGCCAGCAGCGTCGCGACGAGGAGCAGGACCTGAGTGACCGGAGAGGCGACGCGGAACAATCGGCCGGGATTCGCGCGCGACAAGAAGAGCCTTCCGTGTTCGAGCCCTTCGGGCCCGCCGCGCAGGTTCGGAGCGAACACCACGCCGTCGTAGGTTCCACCCCCGAGCAACACCGACAGGCCGGCGAGCGCCAACAGCGTGCAAATCCATCCGATGATGACCATCGTCGAAGCCTCCTTGTTCGAATCGTGGCGTGTGGGCGCAGCTCGAGCCCGCCGACTCCGCGCGCTCGCCTGTGCCGGATCGCGACCGAGTTTTTCACGTCGCGGCCCGCCCGCCGACGTCGCGACGCCCGAGTCTCGCCGGACCTGCGTTGCTCAGCGCTCGGTGATGGCGTCGCTCGGTGAGCGGGGCGCGGTCCGCGCCACGCCTTCGATCTCGACCAGCAGCTCGGCACGGCAGATGTCGGCTTCGGCGAACACGAGCTGGGGGCGTTCTCCGAGCCGGCGGCGCAACGGCTCGCGGATCGCTTCGAGGTCGTCCGCGTGGCGCAGGTAGACGCGGACCAGGTCGAACTCGGACAAGCCCGGGAGCCGATTCTGCTCGTCGCCGCCAGCGGCGAGCAAGGCGTCGATGTTGTGGAGAGTCTCCTCGAGCTGCAGCGCGAGTCTGCCGGCGTGGCGTGACTCGTGGCCGGCGATGCTCGCGGTTCCGGAGAGGAACAGGACCTGGCCGAGCTCCGGCGGAGCGATCGTTGCGCGGCTGAACGAAGGGGCGCGCGGCCCGTAGTCGACCGGGTAGTGGAAGGAGTGGACCTGGCGGGGATTGCCGAGTTGCCGTCCGGCCGAGCGGGCGGCGGCGAACCAGGTGACGAGCCGGGTGCCGCGTGTCCCCACCGCCGACGAGGCGGAGAAGCGCCCTTCGGCCGCCTGCGCGCCATAGCGCTCGTCGAAAGCCGTCGCGCGGCCGATATTGAAGAGGCGGTAGCGCTCGATGCCGCCCTCCAACTCGTTGATCCCGGGCACGAAGTTCCACACCCGCAGCAGGTGCGGATAGCCGCGCGCCTCGGTCGCTTCGAGCAGCGCCGTGAACTGTGCCTGGGCCGCGGCGGCCAGCGGCTCGCCGGGAGGTTGCTCGCGGCACCCGAAGAGCACGACGCCGTCTTCCGCCCAGGCCACGTCGCCCTGTCGGCCGCGCCGCACCGGTCGCTCGGAGAGCCACACTTCGAGCTCCGGCGAGCCGCCGAGCGCCGGATTGGCGACGCTGGCGAAGGGCGTCTCCTCGACTCCGTGCTCGCTTCCCCCGCCGCCGAAACGAACCGTGAACAAGCGGCGCTCGAGGTCCTCGGCCGGTTGTCCGGACCTCCGGGCGTGGAGCTGCTCGGTTCTCACGAGCGGATGGGAGGACCGCGCCGCCCGGCCGAGGAGACTCACGCCGTCCCTCGATACTGGCTGAAGATCCCCAGGTCGACCTGCCGCTCGACGGCCGCGAAACCCGCCTCAGCGAGGCTGGCGAGAATCACCTTCGGTGGCTGGCAGCTCTCGATCGTGTCCCAGTAGTACTGCATCAGCTCGCGCGCCTCCGCGCCCCGGCTCCCGAGGCGCGCCAGGCTGGGGACGACCCGACGCAGGTAGAAACGGAGCCAGCGGTTCGGGTACCTCGCGCTCGGCGGCGTGATCTCCAGAAGCAGCACCCGCCCACCCGGTCTCAGCACGCGGCGGTACTCACGAAAGGTCGAGCGCAGGTCGGCCACGTGACGTAGCGCGTAGCCCATGGTGACCCGGTCGAAGCTGGCGTCGGCGAATGGCAGCGCCTCGGCGAAGCCGCGCACCAGCGACCCGCGGCCGCGCCGCTCGGCGCGCCGCAGCATGCCAAAGCTCGGGTCGAGCCCGATCACCCGGCCGGTGGGTCCGGCGATCGACCGCGCGCCCGCGGTCAGGACACCCGTGCCGCACGCGACGTCGAGAATCGCCTGGCCCGGCGCGAGCCCGACCTCGGCCAACGCCCGGCGCCGATACCAGTGCCCCGAGCCGAGGCTCATCAGTTGCGTGATGAAGTCGTAGCGCGACGCCGAAGCGTCGAACCAAGCGTCGACCCGCCGCCGCCGCTCTTTTTCCGTCGCGTAGTAGCGATGCAGCAAAGGGTGTGGGCGAAGTGGCTCCACGGCTTCTTGTCGCGGCGACCGAGCGCGCGGAGAGCTTTCGGTTGGCATGGCCGACCTCGCAATCTAGGACGGTCGCCGCGCCGTGCCACCACTCTCCGGGGTGGGTCTGGCGCCGCGAGCTGGAAGACGTGCCTCCCCTGGGACGATTTCAGGAGGTCCTCGATGAGAATGTGTCGTCGAGTCCGTCGCCGCTCGCCGCTTCAAGGTAATCTCGGGGTCGAGCCGAGTGGAAGCAAAGACATCGCGAAGGGGAACCATGCGAACGGGATGGATGGGAACCGCGCTCGTGGGCGCTCTGGGGCTGGCTGGCGCAGCGGGCGCGGCACAGGCGCCCGAGCCGGTGCGCGCCGAGGCGCGCGAGATCCTGCGGACCGCCGTGGGCTTCGACACCGCTGCGGGCAAGGGGCAGGTGCCGGCCTTGGCGAGCTACCTCGCCGGTCGGCTCGAGGCGGGGGGCTTCGCGCCCGCGGACGTCCACATCCTGCCGTTCGGCGAGACGGCGTCGCTGGTCGCCCGCTACCCGGGCGACGGCAGCGGCGGCAAGCCGATCCTGCTGCTCGCCCACATGGACGTCGTCCCGGCGCGGCCCGAGGAGTGGCAGCGTGACCCGTTCAAGTTGATCGAGGAGAACGGCTACTTCTACGGACGCGGCACCTACGACGTCAAAGAAGAGATCGCGGCCTTGGTGGCGACGCTGGTGCGCCTGAAGCACGAGGGCTTCGTGCCGACGCGGGACGTCGTGCTGGTGCTGAGCGGCGACGAGGAGACCGCCCAGGCGACGGCGCAGGACCTGGTCGAGCACCACCGCGACCTGGTCGACGCGGAGTTGGCGTTGAACGGCGACGGCGGCGGCGGCTTCGACGACGACGCCACCGGCGAGCCGCACGTCTTCTACCTCCAGGGCGCGGAGAAGACCTCCGCAACGTACGAGCTCGTGACCCACAATCCAGGCGGCCACAGCTCGGAGCCGCGCGACGACAACGCCATCTACGACCTCGCCGGGGCGCTCGGCAAGCTGGCCGCCTTTCGCTTCCCGGTCGAGTGGAACGACTGGACGATCGGCAGCTTCCGCGCGACCGGCAAGGTGACGGAAGGTGAACTCGGTCGTGCGATGGCGCGCTTCGCCGCCGACCCTCACGATGCCGCGGCCGCCGAGCTCCTCGCCCATCAGCCGAGCTACGTCGGCCGTACCCGCACCACCTGCGTCGCGACGATGCTCGCCGCCGGCCACGCCGAGAACGCGCTGCCGCAGACCGCCGACGCGACCGTCAACTGCCGCATCTTCCCCGGCACGAGTCCGCAGGAGGTGCGGGATACCCTCGGGGGCGTCGTCGGCCCAGGCGTCGAGGTGAAGCTCGACGACGATCCGACCGCGGCGCCCGCCTCGCCGATGCGCCAAGATGTCGTCGACGCGGTCACCCGCGCCGTTCACGCCTCCTACCCCGAGGTGCCCATCGTTCCCGACATGGCGCCCTACGCCACCGACGGCAAGATCTTCCGCGCCGCGGGCATTCCGACCTATGGCGTCTCGGGCATCTTCCTCAAGCCCTCCGACGACTTCGCCCACGGCCTGAACGAACGCATCCCCGTCGCCGCCTTCGACGCCGACCTCACCCACTGGTATGTCCTGATCCGCCAGCTCGCCGGACGGCGCTGAGCTCCGGTCCGGGGTCTAGAATGCCCGCGCCATGTCCACCGAACGCTTCCTGACCGGCGAGCCGGAGCCCGAGGAGGTCGCGGTCGAGCAGACGCTGCGGCCGCGCGAGCTCGGGGAGTACGTCGGACAGGAGCGGATCGTCGAGAACCTGCGGGTGTTCATTCGCGCGGCGCGCGAGCGGGGCGAGCCGCTCGATCACGTCTTGCTCTTCGGGCCGCCGGGACTCGGCAAGACGACCCTGGCGCACATCCTGGCGCACGAGATGGGCGCGCCGCTGCGCTCGACCGCCGGGCCGGTGCTCGAGCGCGCCGGCGACCTGGCGGCAATCCTCACCAACCTGCAGCCGGGCGAGGTGCTTTTCGTCGACGAAATCCATCGGCTCGGCGCCGCGGTCGAGGAGATCCTCTATCCTGCCCTCGAAGACTACAAGCTCGACTTGGTGCTCGGCAGCGGACCCGCGGCGCGTACCGTGAAGATCGAGTTGCCGCGCTTCACCCTGGTCGGCGCCACGACCCGCGCTGGACTGATCTCACCGCCATTGCGCGCCCGGTTCGGCATCGTCCACCGCTTGAATTTCTATCCGACCGACGAGCTGGCCAAGATTCTCGAACGCTCGGCCCGGATCCTCGGCGTCGAGGCCGATGAGGCGGGGCGCCAGGAGATCGCGACCCGGAGCCGCGGCACGCCGCGCATCGCCAACCGGTTGCTGCGGCGAATCCGCGACTTCGCGCAGGTGGAGGGGAGCGGGACCGTCGATCGCGCCATCGCACGGCACGGTCTCGCGGCGCTCGAGGTCGACGAGCACGGCTTCGAGGAGCTCGACCGCCACCTGCTGTCCACTCTCATCGAGGTCTATGGCGGCGGTCCGGCCGGCATCCAGGCGCTTGCTGCCGCGGTGGGCGAGGACGCGGGAACGCTCGAAGACCTCTACGAGCCCTATCTTCTGCAGATGGGGTTCCTGCAACGCACGCCGCGCGGGCGGGTCGCCACCCGCCGCGCCTACGAACACCTCGGCTACCCACCGCCCGCCGGCGCGAGCGGCCCGCTGTTCGCCGGCTGACTTCGGATCCATGCGCCGAGCCGCGCTGCTCTTCAACCCGCGGGCGGGGCAGGGACGTGGCGCGCGGACGTTCGGCCGGATCGGCGCCGCGCTGGCGGACGCGTTCGCGCTCGAGTCTTTCGCCACCACCGGTCCGGAGCACTGCCGGGAGTTGACCCGCCGCGCCGTCGAACGGGAGTTCGATGCGGTGTTCGTGCTCGGCGGCGACGGCACGCTGCGGATCGCGGCGCGCGAGCTCCTCGGCACGGCGACCGCCCTCGGGCCGCTTCCCGGAGGTACCACGAACGTGGTGGCGCGCGCGCTCGGCCTGCCAGCCGATCCGGTGGCCGCGGCGCATCGCCTCGCCACCGCGCCCGCCCGCGAGCTCGATGTCGGGCGGGCGGGCGACGGGGTCTTCCTGATGCAGATCTCGGGCGGACTCGACGCGCGGATCATGGCGGCGGTCGACCCTCGTCGCAAGCAACGCTTCGGCAAGCTCGCCATCGCGTGGACCGGTCTGCGCGAGTGGAGCCGCTACCGGTTTCCGTCCTTCGCGCTCGAGGTGGACGGTGAGCCGATGCGGGCCACCGGCTTCGTGGTCGCGAACCTGGCCGAGTATGCGGGCGGCTACCGGATCGTGCCCGAAGCGCGCCCCGACGACCGCCAGCTCGAGCTGCTCCTCTTCCAAGGCAACCGACGGCGCTCGGCGCTCGGCTTCGCGCTCGCTCTGGCGCTCGGCCGCCACACCCGGCGGAAAGATGTGGAGATCCGGCGTGTCGCGAAGGCGCGCCTGACCGCGCCCGCCCGGCTCGAGCTGCAGGGGGACGGCGATCCGTTCGTCGAGACCCCGCCGTTCACGGTGCGGCTCTCCTCGCGGCGTCTCCGGGTGCTCGCCCCGCGCCCCGGTGCGGGGCATTGAGCGGCCAGGCGCGATAGCCTCGCGCCCGTTATGACCGCATCTCTCGATCCGATCTTCTCTCCCCGCTCGGTCGCGGTGGTGGGCGCTTCGCGCTCGCGCGACTCGATCGGCTGGGCGATCGTGCACAATTTGGTCGCCAGCCAGTTCTCGGGTGCCATCTTTCCCGTCAATCCGAAGGCCACTTCGGTTCACTCGCTCAAGTGCTACCCCAACCTGAGCGCCATTCCCGATCCCGTCGACCTGGTTCTCGTCGTGGTGCCGAAGCCGCTCGTCGAGCAGGTGGTCGACGAAGGGCTGGCGTGCGGCGTGCCAGGTTTCGTCGTCATCACCGCCGGTTTCGGCGAGACCGGCGAGGAGGGACGCGAAATCGAAGCGCGGCTGCGCGAGAAGGTGCGCGGTGCCGGCGCGCGCATGATCGGCCCCAACTGCATGGGCGTCATCAACGCCGACCCGGCCGTCTCGCTCGACGCCACGTTCGCGCCCACTCCGGCCTCGTGGGGCACGGTCGGCTTCGTCAGCCAGTCGGGCGCGCTCGGGGTCGCCATCCTCAACGTCGCCGAATCGCTGGGCGTCGGGCTCACCCAGTTCGTCTCGATGGGCAACAAGGCCGACGTCTCCGGCAACGATCTGCTCGAATACTGGGAGAACGATCCGCAGACCCGGGTCATCGCGATGTACCTCGAGTCGTTCGGCAACCCGCGCCGCTTCACCGAGATCGCCAAGCGGGTCGGACGCAAGAAGCCGATCCTGATCGTCAAGTCCGGGCGTACGGCCGAGGGGGCGCGCGCCGCGACCAGTCATACGGGCGCCCTGGCCGGCGCCGACCTGACCATCTCGGCGTTTCTCGACCAGTGCGGCGTCCTGCGCGCCGACACCATCGAGGAGCTCTTCGACACGGCGCGGGCGCTCGATCGCGCGCCGCTGCCGCCCGGGCGCCGCATCGGCATCGTGACCAATGCCGGCGGCCCGGCGATCATGGCCACCGACGCCTGCGTGCACCTGGGGCTGAAGATCGCCGAGCTCTCGGAAACGACCGTCACCGAGCTCCGTTCGTTCCTCCCGGCCACCGCCTCGGTGGCCAATCCGGTCGACATGATCGCCTCGGCCGGCGTCGTCGAGTACGGGCGCACGCTCGGCGCGGTGCTCGCCGACGACGAGGTCGACGCGGCGCTGGTCATCAACGTCACGCCGCTGCTCTCCGACCCCCACGAGATCGTCGAGGAGATCGCGCGGGTGGTCGACGAAGCCGGAAGCACGAAGCCGGTTTTCGCGGTGATGATGGCGACCGAGAAGTTCTACGAGGATCTCAAGGGGCGGCACGACCTGCCCCCGGTCTACCGCTTCCCCGAGGCCGCCGCGCGCGCCATGGCGAAGCTCGTCCGGTACGCGGAGTGGCGCCGCCGGCCGGCCGTGGCGCGACCCCCCGCGTTCGCCTTCGACGAGGTCGCGATCCATGGGCTGCTGGCCCGCGCCGAGGCTGACGGCCACCTGCCGCCGGACGCCGCTTTCCAGTTGCTCGAGTCGATCGGGGTTCCGGTGGTGCCGTGGCGCTTCGCGCCCGACCGTGCCGGAGCGCTCGCGGCGGCGCGCCAGCTCGGCTTTCCGGTGGTCGCCAAGGCGGTGGCGCCCGGGCTGGTGCACAAGAGCGAGATCCAGGCCGTGGCGCTCGACCTCGTGGACGAGGACCAGCTGGCCCGCGCTCTCGACGCGCTCGCCTTTCGCGCCCAGAGCGGCGGGCTCGCGCTCTCGGGTTTCCTGCTCCAACAGATGGCGCGGGGCGGCCACGAGACGTTGTTCGGCATCTCGACCGATCCGAAGTGGGGCCCTCTCGTGGCCTTCGGCCTCGGCGGCAAGTACGTCGAGGTCTTCCGTGACGTCAAGTTCGGCGTGCCGCCGCTCGGTCCGGCCGAGGCGCGCGAAGTGATCGACGGCATCCGCGGCGCCCGGCTGCTCGCCGGGGTGCGCGGCGAGCAGCCGGCGGACCGGGCGCTTCTCGCCGACGTGCTCTGCCGGCTCGCGGCCCTCGCGCAACGCTTTCCGGAAATCGTCGAGCTAGACGTCAACCCGTTCCTGGCCGCACCGAACGGTGCCCGCTCGGCGGCGCTCGACGTTCGGGTGCGGGTCGCGCCAGCGACCCGCTGAGGCGATCGAGCCCGTCTCGACAGTGTGCTTGCACGTGTCGCGGTCGAAGTCTGTCGAGGTTGCATCTCGGTTTCGGTCGTCTGCGTCTAGAATGCCGGATGAGGAATCCCGAGAAAGGGGGACACGCCGGTGAACATCGACCCGAGCGCATTGGGCGAGATCGCGCTCTTCAAGGACCTGCCCCCGGACCGCCTCAAGCGCCTTTCCGAGGTCTTGCGCAAGAAGACGGTGCCTTCCGGCACCAACATGATCACCGCCGAGCAACCCGGCGAAGTGGTCTACGTGGTCCTCGAAGGAACGGTCAAGATCCTCATCGAGCAGATGGACGGACGGGAGGTCATTCTGGCCTTTCTCGGCGCCGGCGACACGGTGGGCGAGATGAGCCTCGTCGACTCGGCCGGACGCTCCGCCAACGTCATGACGATGGAGCGCTGCACGCTACTCTGGATGGATCGAGCGACGTTTCAGGACCTGCTCCGCAACGTGCCGGAGTTCGCGCAGAACCTGGTGCGCCTGCTGGCCGGCCGCCTCAGGATGGCCAACGAGCAGATCCAGTCGCTCTCCTCGCTCGACGTGGCCGGACGGCTGGCCCGCCAGATCCTCGCCTTCGCGGAGCGCTATGGACGCGCAGAAGAAGGGGGCACCCGGATTCCGTTGCGTCTCACCCAGTCCGATCTCGCCGAGCTGGTGGGCGCCTCGCGCGAGCGCGTCAACCAGGTGATGGTCGAGTTCCGCCAGAAGGAGTACTTGTCGGTGGACTCGAGTCACCGCATCCTGGTTCACGAGCCCCAGCAGCTGGCGCGCTTCTGCCGCTGAGGGTCGAGCGCTCAGCCGGCCGCGAGCGAGGCTTCGAGCCCGCGGCGCTGTTCGGGCCAGTCACCGAGCCAGGCGAGGAACTCCTCGGCTCCGATTCCGCGCGAGAAGAGAAAACCCTGACCGAGCTCGCAACCGGCCTCGCGTAACCAGCGCAGGATGGCCGGATCCTCGATACCCTCGGCCACCACCCGCAAACCGAGTCCGCGCCCCAGCTCGATCGTCGAGTGGACGATCGCCGCCGCTTCCGGACGGCGCAGCACGTCGCTGACGAACGCGCGCTCGATCTTGAGCTCGGCGCACGGAAGCTGATCGAGGCGCTCGAGCGAAGAGGTGCCGGTTCCGAAGTCATCGACCGAGATTTCGACACCGCGCAGGTTGAGGCGGCTCAAGACCTCGAGCACGCTCGAACGATTGGCCATCGCCGCCGACTCGGTGACCTCGATCACCAGGCGATCGGGCGCCAGGCCGGCCAGGGTCAGCAAGTTCGAGATCCGGCTCGGCATGTCGAGCACCGCGAGCGCGGCCGGCGCGAGGTTGACCGAGACCGAAAGGGGCTTGCCGCCATACGAGTAGTCCGGGCGCGCGGCCACAGCCATCGCCATGCTGGCGATCTGCTCGGTCATTTCGAGGGCCAGTCCTGCATGCTCGGCCAGCGGCACGAAGCGGATGGGTGGCACCACGCCATGCTCGGGGTGGCGCCAGCGCACCAGCACCTCGGCGCCGCGCGGTTGCAGCGAGTCGAGCTCCAGGATCGGCTGGAAGACGATGAAGAGGTGACGCTGCTCGAGCGCCTCTTGGAGGTCTGCAGCCTGAGGTTCCCAGCGCGCCGGCACGAGGATCGGCACCGCGAAGCCGGTTGCCGGCGTGCCCTCGTCTCGGGCGCTTTCGAGCGCATCGCGCAGCGCGTCGAGCTGGATGGGCTTGGTCAGGGCCGGGCCCATGCGCAAGCCGAGCTCGACGCCCAGCCGCTCCGCGGTGCGCACCACCCGCAGGTCGGCACCGCTGAAGACATGGACGCGGGATCGGCAGCCGAGCGCTGCGAGCTCTCGCAGCATCTCGAGTCCGTCGACCTCCGGCATATTGAGGTCGAGCAACAACAGGCGGGGCTCCGGCGCGAGCGCGGCGCGCGCCTCCTCCGCCCGGGTCGCCACCGTGACCGCGAAACCCGACATCTCGGCCACGCGCGCCGCCAAGCGCGCCACTTGCGGGTCATCGTCCACGACCAGCATGCGGGCCCGCGAGGCGGCCGAGTCGTCGGAAGATGGGGCGCTCATCGAAGGGTGAATCCTATCCGGCCAGCTCCGCGATGGCGCGCTCGGCTCGTCGCGCGACTTCGGCGCGACGCCAGCTGGAGCCGGCCAAGCGAATCGGTTCGCCGATTCGAACCTCGATGCGGCCCGGACGCACCCGGAAGCCCCCGGCGGGCAGGACAGCGCCGGTACCGAGCAGGGCGACCGGCAAGACATCGACGCCGGCCTCGAGCGCCGCTCCGAAGCCACCCGACTTGAACGGGCGGAGGCTCCCGTCCCGCGAACGCGTGCCTTCCGGAAACGACACCACGCTGCGTCCCGCCGCGAGCAGCGCCGCGGCGCGCGAGACCGTGGCGCGTCCGTGACGTGGATCTTGACGATCGACGAAGACCATGCCCATCGATGCGATGTACCAGCCGAGAAACGGCACCGCCGCGAGCTCCCGCTTGGCCAGGAAGTGGAGCGGCACCGGCAGGGCGCGGAAGAGCGCCGGGATGTCGATCCAGCTCTGATGGTTGGCGACGACGAGGTAGGGGCGAGACCAATCGATACGCTCGTGGCCCCGCACCACGAGATGCGCTCCCGCGCCGACCAGCAGGCCTGGCGCCCACACCCGGCGCGCCAACGCCAGGGCGGGCGGCGGCCCCGCGACGGCGGCGGCGCAGAGGGCGGCGGTGATCCAGAGCGCCGACCAGAGCAGGGTGAAGGCGCCCTGCACGAAATTGGCGGGCAGCCAGAGCCAGGGCGCGATCCGATTCCAGAGGCGGCGCATCGATGCACGGCCAGCCTACCGGGCTGCGGCCCCGGCCGGTAGACTGGACTTTGCTATGGCCTTCGAGACCTCGATCGTTCGACTCTGGCGTTCCCTCGGCCGTCCCGACCGCGACGACGCGGCGCGCGCCTTCTGGGCGCATCCTCCCGAGCAGGCGGCGCCGCTCGCCGCGCAGGAGATCGTCAAGCTGCTGCGGGTGCGACCGCAGGCGTTCAGCAAGATCCCGCTCGCCCAACGCGTGCACGCGCTCGCCGGGCTCGCGCATCCCGCGGAATCGGTCGCGGAAGCGCTGCTCGTGGCGCTCCACCTCGAGCAACGGCGCAGCCTGTTGGTCGATTTCCTCGACGCCCTCGGCATCCCCCACGAAGAGGGGCTGCTGGCCGAGGATGTCGAGATTCCGGCCCCCGATGTCACGACGGTGCGCGCGGTCGCCGAGCAGCTTCGGGAGACCCACGGTGCGAGCGCCATCCGTGTCTACTGGAACGCTCTCTGGCTGCAGGACCCCGAGCGTTGGGGGGCTCTCGAGACGGTCGCCGACGAGCTCTTTCCCGCCGCCGGTTAGTCCGTTCCACCGGCTGGAGACGAAACGATGGGCGCCCGGCTCGCCGCGCTCGCGGCCAGCGGATCATCACGCTCGCCCAGCCGCTCGCGCCGCAGCGCCGCGAAGGCGATCATCGCCGCGTTGTCGCCCGAATAGACGAGCGGCACGAGCCGCAACGCCACGCCGCGCTCGGCGGCCCAGCCAGGCAGACGCCGGCGGAGCTCCCGGTTGGCGGCGGCGCCGCCCGACACGGCGAGCTCGGCGAACGGCTCCCGGCGATGGAGCCGAGTCAAGCGGTCGAGCACCTGCCGTACCGCCGAGTCACGGAAACCCGCCGCGAGGTCGAGCACCGCTTGCGGCAGCGGCGGCTCGGCGCCTTCCTCGACGCGGGTCCGCGTGCCGCCGCGCTCGAGCTTCTCGAGCGCGCCGAGCGCCTGCGTCTTGAGTCCCGAATACGAGAAGAAGAGCTCCTCGGTTCCCGCCAAACGAGGCAGGGGAGCGCGTCTCGCGTCGCCGAGCTCGGCCAGGGCGTCGAGCTTCGGTCCCTGGGGATAGGCGAGACCGAGTCGCTTGCCCAGCTTGTCGAAGGCCTCGCCGAACGCGTCGTCGCGCGTCTCCGCGAGCGTGGTGATGGCGGCGCCGTCGATCCGGTAGAGACTGGTGTGTCCACCCGAAACGACGAGTGCGACGAAACGTTCGGGATGCGGCGCGGCCGGCGCGCCGTCGACCCGCAGGTAGGGCGAGAAGATGTGCCCTTCGAGGTGGTGCACGGCGTGGAATGGCAGCTCACGCGCATAGGCGAGCGCGCGGCCCAGCGAGAGGCCGACCAGCAGCGAGCCGACCAGTCCGGGCGCCCGCGTGGCGGCCACCAGGTCGACGTCCGCGAGCGAGCGTCCGGCCCGGGCGAAGGCGCTCTCCGCCACCGCCGGCCAGTTGGCGAGGTGCTCGCGCGACGCGATCTCGGGCACCACGCCGCCGAACGGAGCGTGCGCGGCCATTTGGCTCGACACCGCCGAGACCAGCACCCGGCCGGCGGCATCGACGAGCGCGCAGGCGGTGTCGTCGCACGAGGTCTCGATGCCGAGCGCCAAGGGAGGCGTCCAGCCACCGGCGGCCGGAGCGGCGCGGCGCCCGCTCACCGCGCCGCCTCGCGCCGCGCCACCAGCTCGACGAGCAAGTCGAAGCGGTCCGCGTTGCGGACCAATCCGAGCACCGCCGAATAGGGTTCGATTCCGAACTCCGAGAACCGATACCGGGCGACCAGCTCGGCGTGGAGGGTGTCGCCGACCAGCGTCCAGCGCAACGGCACCCGTTTCTCGACCGTCTCGCCACGCACCTCGAGGCGCAGTCGGCCGCTCCAGGTGAAGGCCGCGAGGGCGGAGCGCTCGCCGGCGACTGGGGGTCGCGGCTCGATCTCGTCGAGCTGCGCCCGGATCTCGGGAAAGCGCTCGGCGAAGAGCTGTTGCGGCTCCAGCATGGCGGCGCGCACCTTCGGCCGGTCGGCCGGAGCGGTGGCGTCGAGGGGACCGGTCAGCAGGCCGAGCTCGCCGAGCCGCGGCGCGAGGGCGCGGCACTCCGCGTCCGGATCGACCTCGAGCGCGAGGACCGGTTCGGTGAGCTCGGCGCGAGCCGTACGCGGGGAAGCCGGATCGAAGACCAGCGTCACTCGAGGGGCTCGCGTCACCACCAGATGGTTGTGCGCGAGGCGGGCCGCCGCGCCCGCCCGGTGGGTGAGCACGGCGAAGCTCGAAGCCTCGACGTCGACCAGCCAGGCTTGGCGCGCGGCTTCCGGGCCGCCGGCCGGGTTCGTCGTGGCGCCCCAGGAGGGCGCAACCAGGAGCAAGGCCAGGGCGAGCGGAAGAGGGCGCATGACGAAGGAGTCGCCGATCGTAGACCAGGCCGCGCCCTGCCGGCCAGTGGAGGTGCCGCGGGTGAGCTCTCGGGTGGACGATCGCCGCACCGCGCCGCGCTAGAGTCTCCCCCCATGTCGCATCCACCCCTCCGTATCGGCATCAACGGGCTCGGCCGCATCGGTCGGGCTCTGCTGCGTCTCTCGCACACCCGCCCCGAGCTGGGCGTCCAGGTCGTGGCGCTCAACGATCCGGCCACCGCCGAAGCCACCGCCCGGCTGCTCCGCCACGACACGGTGCACGGCCCATTCCCCGGCGAGGTCGCCCCCGCCGGCGAGGCGCTCGTGATCGCCGGCCGCACGATCCCGCTCAGTCACGCCATGACGCCCGAGGGGATCGACTGGAGCTCGCTCGCCGTCGAGATGGTCCTCGAAGCGAGCGGCCAGTTTCGCCGGCGCGACCTCGCCGCGGGTCACCTCGGCGGCAGCGTGCGCCGGGTCGTCGTCTCGGCGACCCTGTCCGACGCCGACGCCACCTTTTGCCTCGGCATCAACGACGCCACCTTCGAACCCGCGCGGCACCAGGTGATCTCCAACGCCTCCTGCACGACGAATTGCCTGGCCGCGATGCTGTTCGTCCTGGTGCGCCGCTTCGGCGTCGAGCGGGCCCTGATGAACACCGTGCACTGCGTGACCAACAGCCAGAACCTGGTCGACATGGCGCACCCCGATCCACGCCGCGCCCGTGCCGCGATCGCCAACCTTATCCCCACCACCTCCGACGCCATTCCCTCGATCGGCTGGGTGATGCCGGAGCTCGAGGGCCGCGTCGAGGGACTCGCGATGCGGGTGCCGATCGTCGCCGGATCGTTGATCGATCTCGCCGTCCTGCTCGATCGCGACGCCACCCGCGACGCTCTCGCCGAGGCCTACCGCGAGGCCGCGGCGGACGAGCTCGCGGACATCCTCGGGGTGACCGACGAAGAGCTCGTATCGTCCGATTTCGTCGACGACCCACGCTCGGCGATCGTGGATCTGCCGTTGTTGCAGCCCTCGGGCCCGCGCCTCCATCGGGTGATCGCCTGGTACGACAACGAGTGGGGCTACTCCAACCGGCTGGTCGAGCTCTTCGCCCGTCTCGCCGCCGCCGGCGGCTGAACCGGCCCGCCCACGGACGCGGGGCGCGGCGCTCGGGCGACCCGTTAGACTCCGCCCGTTCGAGTCGATCCGGCTCCGCGGGAGCTTTCCGATGAACCGACTGTTGACCCTCGAAGACCTCGACCTGGCGACGCTCGGCGGCGTGACGGTGCTGGTGCGAGTCGATTTCAACGTGCCGCTCCAGAATGGCGCGGTGGCCGACGACACGCGCCTGGTGGAGGCGCTGCCGACCTTGCGCGAGCTCTCCGGCGCCGGCGCCAAGCTGCTCCTCGCCTCGCATCTCGGCCGGCCCAAGGGAGAGCCGAACCCGAAGTACAGCCTGCGTCCCGTGGCCGCTCGCTTGGCGGAGCTGCTGGGGGCGCCGGTCGCTTTCGCCGAAGATTGCGTGGGCGAACCGGTCGCACGACTCGCCGCCGGTCTCGCTCCCGGCGGGTTCGGTCTGCTCGAGAATCTGCGCTACCACGCGGGCGAGCAGAAGAACGATCCCGAGTTCGCGCGCCAGCTCGCCGCGCCCGCCCAGGCCTATGTCGACGACGCCTTCGGCGCCGCCCATCGCGCCCACGCCTCGATCGTCGGCGCGCCCGAACAGCTGCCGCGCAAGGCGGCCGGACGGCTCCTGGTCCGCGAAGTCGAAGCCCTATCCCGTCTGCTCGGCGAGCCCGAACGCCCCTTCGCGGCGATCCTGGGAGGCGCCAAGATCGAAGGGAAGATCGACACGCTGGAGAACCTGTTGCCGCGCCTCGACCTGCTGCTGGTCGGCGGCGGCATGGCCAACACCTTCCTCGCGGCGCGCGGCTACGACCTGAAGGGCTCTCTGGTCGAGCGTGACCGGCTGGAGGTGGCGGGAGAGATCCTGGCGCGCGCCGCCGAGCGCGGCATGGAGTTCCTCCTGCCGACCGACCTGGTGGTCGCCGACGCGCTGGATTCGCCCGGCGAGATCCGCACCGTGGCGGCGGACGAGGTGCCCGACGGCTACCTGGCGCTCGACATCGGCCCGGACAGCCGCGCCGCCTTCGCGGCGGCCATCGCACGGGCCCGCACGCTGTTCTGGAACGGCCCGCTCGGGGTCTTCGAGAAGCCCCCTTTCGACGCCGGCACGCGCGCCGTGGCGGAGGCGCTCGCCGCCTGCCCCGGCTTCACCCTGATCGGTGGTGGCGAGACCGTCGCGGCGGCCCGCCAGGCGGGCGTGACCGAGCGGATCGGTCACGTCTCGACGGGCGGCGGCGCGTCGCTCGAGTTCCTGGCCGGGCGCGTGCTGCCAGGCATCGCCGCGCTCGAGAAAGGTTGAGCGGCATGGCGGGCGCGCCACGTCGGCCTCTGGTGGCCGGCAACTGGAAGATGCATCTGGACCGGGAGCGGGCGCTCGCCCTGAGCCGTTCGCTGCTCGCCACGGCCTGGCCCGGCGAGGTCGAGGTGGTGCTCTTTCCCTCCTATCCACTGCTCTTCCCGCTCGCCGAGCTGCTCGCCGGAAGCCCGATCGGTCTCGGTGGCCAGGACCTTCATCCGGAGGCCGAGGGGGCTCACACCGGCGATGTCTCGGGCTCCCAGTTGATCGACGCCGGCTGCCACTGGGTGATCGTCGGCCACAGCGAACGACGGCGCGACCATGGCGAGAGCGACGAACTGGTGGCGCGCAAGGCCCGCGCGGCTCTCGCCGCGGGGCTCTCTCCGGTCGCCTGCGTCGGCGAGAGCCGCGAGGAGCGGCAGGCCGGGCAGACCTTCGACGTACTGGCCCGCCAGCTCGCGCCGCTCCCAGTCGATCCCCGGCTGGTGGTGGCCTACGAACCGGTCTGGGCGATCGGGACCGGCGAGGCGGCGACGCCGGAGTCGGCGAACGACGCTCAGGCCTTCGTGCGCACCCGGATCGCGCGGACCGCCGGGGCGGCGGCCGCGGAGCGGCTGCGTATCCTCTATGGGGGCTCGGTGGTCCCCGCGACGGCCGCCGACCTGGCCGCCATGCCGGAGATCGACGGTTTTCTGGTGGGGGGCGCCAGCCTTGACCCGGAGCGCTTTCGGGCTATCATTCACGCTTTCGCCGCGGGTTGATCGCGGCGCGAGGATTTCTGTGATCTATCTGCTCTACACGTTGCACATCATTCTCTGCATCTTCCTCATCCTGGTGGTTCTGCTGCAGCAGGGCAAGGGGGCCGACCTCTCGGTCTTCGGCGGCGGGGCGACCATGACCGCCTTCGGCGCCCGCAGCGCCACCAACATGCTGCATAAGTTGACGGTGGGAGGTTTCGTGGGCTTCGTGCTCACGACCGTCTCCATCGCCTACGTGCAGTCGCACTTCGAAGGGGGCTCGGTGATGAGCGGGGCGCGCACCAAGTCGACCGCTCCGGCGCAGAACCCGGCCAATCCTCCGGCGCAGGCTCCGGCCAGTGCTCCGGCAAAGACACCGGCCAGCACCCCGGCTCCGGCCAGCGGCGCCACCGGTGGTGCCACGGCTCCCTCGAATCCGGCCCCGGCGACCCCTGACGGTGGGACTCCCTCGTCCCCGCCGCCGGCGAACTAGCGTCGGCCGGGTCCACTGACTAGAATCGCCGCGATGCCGAAGTGGCGGAATTGGTAGACGCGCACGTTTGAGGGGCGTGTGGGGCAACCCGTGCCGGTTCGAGTCCGGCCTTCGGCACCATTACTTCCGGCGTTCCCGCCGGATTCTCGAATCCCTCGAAGGATCAGATCGAGCTTGCAGGTCGGCTCGTCGCTCGCCGCCCCCGCGGCGGGCTTTCGGCCCGCCGCGGGGCGTCGCCTGACGCCCCGCGTGGCCAATACCATCGCAGTTGCAGTTCGAGAGGAGTCGCTGGGCATGACGGAAAAGGGCACGGTCAAGTGGTTCAACGATGCCAAGGGTTTCGGTTTCATCACCCGTGAAGAGGGGGGAGAGGACGTCTTCGTCCACCACACGGCGATCCTCGCCGAGGGCTACCGTTCCCTCAAGGAGGGGGATCAGGTCAGCTTCGAGGTGACCCAGGGGCCGAAGGGGCTGCAGGCCCGTAACGTCGTCAAGGTGTGAACCGTCCGGCCGCGCCGCGGCCGGCGTCGTCGATTCAGCTCGAGCTCCCTCGAAGATCGGGCGCTTCGGGGCGAGGTGCGGCGGAGTCGTCTACTCGACGACCTCCGCCTTGCGGATCACCACCGGCTCGGCGGGCACGTCCTGAAATCCGCTGCGGGTCGTCGTGGGCACGCGCTCGATCGCATCGACCACGTCCATGCCTTCGATCACCTTGCCGAAGACCGCATAGCCCCAATCGCGGGGCGTCGAGTCGCGGTAGTCGAGCGGCCGGTTGTCGACCGTGTTGATGAAGAACTGAGAGGTCGCGCTGTGCGGATCGCCCGTGCGCGCCATCGCGATCGTGCCGCGCAGGTTGCGCAGGCCGTTCGAGGCCTCGTTCTGGATCGGCGGCTGAGTCGGCTTCTTGTGCATCTCGGTATCGAAGCCGCCGCCCTGGATCATGAAGCCGCGGATCACCCGGTGGAAGATCGTGCCGTCATAGAAGCCGGCCCGCACGTAAGCGAGAAAATTGGCGACGCTCTTCGGAGCACGCTTGGCGTCGAGCTCCAGGACGATCTTGCCGAGCGACGTCTCGAGGGCGACATGGGGTTGGTCGGCGTCGGGCTTCTGGGAGGGCTCGCTGGATCCGTTGCCGGCGAACAGGGCGGCGGCGAGCAAAACGGCCATGGGACTCATCGGGTGGTCTCCTCGGAGTTGGAATTCGGAGGACGATCCTATCCGCACTTTCCCCATCGGCCGGCCATCGGGTTATGCTTGATCCAACGATCAGGAGCGTGTCAAACAGGCTCCGGGGCCTGGAAGGCTCCGCTTCCGAGGAGGAGATGCGTCGATGAAGAAACTCGTGCTCGCCGCCTGTCTGCTCGTTCTACCCGCCGTCGCGCGGGCGGACGGGGACTTCCGTTGGGAGCTGACGCCCCAGATCTCGTACCATTTCGGCGGCTCCTTGGGCGCCGAATCGACGGCGCCCTTCAACAAGCGGCTCGACCTCAACGAAGGCGCGGTGCTCGGCATCACCTTCGACATCCCGCTGTCGAGCAACCTGCAACTCGAGCTGCTCGCCAACACGCAGAAGACCAAGCTGTCCAGCGATCCGGGCCTCTTCGGACCCGATGTCGACGTGGTCAAGACCGACATCACGTATGCGCACATCGGATTGCTGGCACAGTTCGGCCGTCCCGCCGTGACCTCCTATTTCGTCGGATCGGTGGGGGTGACGCGCATCGACCCGAAATACAATGGGGCCGGCGCCGACGATCATTTCTCCGCTTCGCTCGGAGTCGGCGTGAAGGTCTTTTTCAATCCCTTCATCGGGCTCCGCTTCGAGGCTCGCGAGTTCTGGACCGACGTTGGTAACGCGCAGCAGGTTTGTCCAGCGGGTGGTGGTGGCTGCTACGACTCTCGCTCCCACCTCTCCCAGGGCATGGGAACGGTCGGTCTGATCTTCGCCTGGTGAGCCCCGCGGCGCGAGTGCGGCGGAGCACGCGGCGCTAACCGTGTGCGGCCGCCGCCTCGACGCGGTTGCGCCCATTGTTCTTCGCCTTGTAGAGCGCTTCGTCGGCTGCCGCGATCAATGATCGAGCGCGCGTGCGGCTGTCGCCCTGCACGTCCTCCCGACTCGCCACACCGATCGACAGGGTGACCCGGATCGGCTTGCCGGTCTCGGGAAGAATCTCGAGCTTCTCGATGCGCTGACGGGTCTTGTCGGCGAAATGCCGCGCCCCCTCGAGGGTTGTCTCCGGCAACACCATGAGGAATTCTTCGCCGCCGAACCGGCCGATGAAATCGGTTTCGCGCAAGAGGTCGTTGAGCTCCGTTGCGACCCGCTGCAGCACCAGGTCGCCGGTCAGATGTCCCCAGCGGTCGTTGATCTCCTTGAAGGAATCGAGATCCGCGATGGCCACGGCGAGCGGCCTCTGGTAGCGCTGCGATCGACTCCACTCCCGGTCGAGAATCTCCAGCAACGCATCGCGCCGGTAGAGACCGGTCAGGCCCTCGTAGGTCGCCGAATCGAACAGACGCGCGTTCTCGAACACCGTCGCCGCGAGTTGTGCGACCAGGGTCAGCAACTCGAGCTCCTCGGCCACATAGCGGCTTCCTTCCCGCTTACGGCCGAAGGTAAGGATGCCGACCAGGTCTTCATGCGCGATGAGCGGGACGATCAGCTCGGCGTGCACATCGGCCAGCCGTTGCGCCATCGCCGGACTCGCGGCGGCCAGGGTCGGTGCCGGGGTGGGACGTCCCGAGCGCTCGAGCATCTTCAGCGCTGGATCGTCGCCGCCGATCAGACCGGTCCGCTCGGGATCGGTTTCGCGACGCTGCGAGGTCGAAAGCTGAACGAGCTGCTCCTGGGGCGGAGCGCAGATCCAGACCGCGACCAGATCGACCGCGAAGATGCGCGCCAGCTCGCGCACCAGGTGATCGCCCATGCGCGGCAGCGTGCCCTGCGCCGGCAGCTCGGTGGTCAGCGACACCAGACGTGAGCGCAGAGCCTGCCTCTCCGGGAAGAGGCGCCGGTCGATGATGCTGTTGAGCCGCTTGCGCAGCGGGTTGAAGAGCAGCCCCATCGTCAGTCCGGCGGTCGACAGCACCCAGAGCGGCACGCCCTCGCTGCCCAGCTGGCGGGCCGCGAGGCCTCCGAGGCCGCCGACCAGGCCGTAGAAACCGAGCACCAGGAGCGTCGTCAGCGCTCCGTAGAGGAAACTCTTGCGCACCAACAACTCGAGATCGAAGAGCCGGTAGAGGTAGATGGCAGCGAAGACCGCCACGGGATAGGCGAGCAGAGCGAAGTTCCAGATCGCGTCGGGCAGCGGATTGGCGTTGGGATGAATCTGCAGGCGGATGCTGTCGTAGAGAACCACCCCGGTCCACGGCAGGACCCCGAGCAGAACCAGCCCCGCCTGCTGACGGCCGCGTGGATCGGGATGGGTCAGGGTCCGCGTGCCGATGATTCCCGCGAGCGCGATCGCCCAGAGCGGCAGGAGCCAGGTGAAGAGCAGCGAGTCCGCGATGGCGTCCAAGGGCTGCAGCGAGTTTTCGCCGATGCCGACGCCCAGCGTGGTCAGGGCATGGAAACCGCCGAGCCCGATGCCCACGATGTAGAACGAGCGCACCACCCACGGATGGCGGCGTAGCCACTTCGGTGGGCTCGGCAGCACGGTCGCGAGGTTGAGGTCGAGCCCGAACTGCACGCCGGTGATGAGGAGGAACGCGACGTTGGTGGCGAGCAGTTGGCCGCCGCTCAGCCCGAGACTGACCGGCAGCGCGAGCTCGAAAGCGACCGCGAAGCAGAACGCGGCGAGAAGCGTCGAGCGCTCGTCGTCGGCCCGCTGTCCGCTCGCCAGCAGACCGACCGCGAGATAGAGGAGGCAAGCGAGCGCGGTGAGCAGGAAGTCGCTCCAGTCGAGCGCGCCGCCCGGCACGAGCACGAACTGGAGATGTTGGCCGCCGCGCAGCACGTCGGCCCGGATCGGGACGCCGCGGCGAAAGCCCTCGGCCACGCGGTCGAAGTCGGCCGCCTCGCGCAAGGGCTGGCCGTCGATCGAGAGCAGAGCGTCGCCGGCTTTCAGGCCGGCCCGCTCGGCCGGCTCCCCCGGCGCGACGTCGAGGATCTCGATCTGTGGCTTCTCGGTCGAGTAGGTGACCCCGATGTGGCGATCCGAAAGCTCGGTTCCCGTGCGCAGGGTGACCATCAGCAGGGCGAAGATGCCCAGCGAGACCACCACCGCCCAGCGCAGGCGATGCGACGGTTTCACGACCGTTTCGGACGAATCCACTCGCACTCCGGGTTCCTGCCGGATCCTAACCCACGAGCCGCCGAGAAAGTGGGCGGACGGATCAGGGTGGATCGACCGTGCCGGCCGGCGTCCAGGGCCCGCAGCGAACGACCCGCCAAGCGGCGCGGAGGGTGCCGACCAGGGCGCCGTCCTGGCGAATCACGGCCGCCGCGTAATGGCTGCAACTGGGCCGGAACCGGCAGCGCACCCCGCTCGCCGCGAGCAGGGGCGAGACACCGGCCTGATAGGCGTGGATCGCCCATATTTCGGCCCGGGCACTCCACTGCGCGGCGGGCGGCCGCGTCGAATCGATTCCCAGCAGCACGAGGACGACGATCCCGACGCCGAGTCCGATCCGGCGCCGACTCACCTTCCGGCCCAGACGAGGTAGAGCCAGTTGGTGGCGAGCAGCGTCACCGCCAGAAGGCGCACGGCGGGCGAGAAGTCCCGTGGCTCCCGAATCATGCGGCCGGTCAGCGCGAGCGCCGCTCCACCCCAGCCGATGCCGAGGAAGACGAGCATGGCGAGCACGGCGAGGGGGTTCCAGGCCAGCGCTGCGCCGAGGTCGAAACGGGCCAACGCGGCCAGGGCGCGGCCGCTGCCGCAAGCGGGGCAGGGAAGGCCGGTCCAGACGTGAAAGGGGCAGGCCGGGAGTTGCTGGATTCGGGGCCCCACCCAGAAGCTCAGGGCCGTCGCGAGGGTGGCCACTCCCCCCCACGCCAGCGCGAGCGGGCGCGGGAAGGGGAAGGTCTTCACGGTCCGGAATGCGTGGCGGCGTGCATCAAGCCCGTGAAGGCTCCGGCCGCGATGAAACCGATCAGCAACGCGGCGCAGACGCAGCAGAACAGGATCGGCGCGAGCACCGCCGCCAGGGCGCGCCCGTGCGAGGTGCGATGGAACGAGGCCAGTCCGAGGGTCTGCAGGGCGATGCCCCAGACCAGCGCGATCAGACCGCCCGCGAACGGGACGACCTGTGCGAGCTGCGCCGTGGTCGACCAGGCGAGGACCCGGAGCGTGCCTTCGAAGCCGGTCGGCGAATCCTTGGTGCCGCCGAACAGCATCAAGAACAGATGCACGATGGCGCCCCAGATGAACAGCCCGAGCAGGATGAAGATCGGTGCGAGCACGAGCGTAAAGGCGAGCCCGAAACCGGTGGCCGCGACGAGGAACGGCACGCCGCGCCGCACCTCGGGCGACATCAGGCTGAGCAGGCTCGTGCCCATCGCGAGATGCCAGAGCTGCGCCACCACGACGCCAAGCCAGCCCACCAGCACCGCGTAGGCGAACGGCGAAATCAGATCGCCCTGACGGCGCGCCCTCGCGAAGGCGGGGATCGGCGCGGTCACGATCGACTTGACCGTCTCGACGAAGGCGTTGAGCGCGCCGTGCTTCGCGCGCTCCTCCCAGGGCAGGCCGCCGGGGGCGTCCTGCGGTGGTGGAGGAGGCGGCAGCGCCGGTTCGCTCATGCGACGTCCTCGTCGAGACGGCGGGAACGGCCCGTGAAGGTCAGGCCGTTCTGCAGCGGCTCAGAACTTGTTCGCGAAGTCGGAGAGCCAAGGGATCATGAAGCGCTCCCCCTTGGTTGCCTTCACGATCGAGAGGATCGTGACGATGAGCCACGCGAGGCCGACGACCGGATAGAGGAATACGAAGAAACAGCCGATTCCCACCGAGGTGATGACGCCGAGCACCGCATAGACGATCACGAAGAAGAAGAACTGTACCAAGCCGTGCTTGGCGTGCCATTGAACGTTGGCGTCGTCCTTTTCCGTGAGCAGCGGTATCAGGGCGAGCAGGCCGAGATAGGACAGCACCAGCATCAGGGTCTTGTCGCTCGAGCCTCCGGCGGGCGCGCTCGGCGGGGGCGGCGGAACGTTCGGTTCGCTCATGGCCAAGTTCTCCTGTTCTGCAGCCGCGCGTGCGGCGATGAATTGTGCAGTAAGCGATCGGCAGTGTACACCTGCCCAAGATGCCCTACAAGCGCGACGCGAGCGCTCAGAGCTGGCGCGCGTCGATGCCGAGGTCGGCCAGCGCGGCCTCGACTCCGCTCCACGCTTCCTCCGCCACCGTGAGCACGAGATCGGCTCGGCCGCCGTAGCTCTCGCTCTCGATCTCCACCCGGCCGGTGCGCAGCAGCCGGCGAACCGCGCCGATACGCTCGTGCGGCAAGCTCAGAGCCACCCGCACGCGAGGCCGTTCGGTGCGTGTCGGGAGGTCGGCCACGGCGGCGCGCGTCACGCCGCCATAGGCGCGCACCAGGCCGCCGCGCCCCAGCTTGGTGCCGCCGAAATAACGCGCCACCGCGGCCACCAGATCGGTGAGCCCGGCGGCGCGCAGGGCGCCGAGGATCGGCGCGCCCGCGGTGCCCGCCGGCTCGCCCGCATCGGCCGCGCGTTCGGCGGGGGGCCAGCCGATCCGCCAGGCGAAGCAGACGTGGGTGGCGTCCGCGTAACGCTCGGCGAGCTCGGCGAGCCAGCGCTTGGCGATCTCGGGTGAGTCGGCCGGGCTGAGGTGGGCGTAGAAACGCGAGCCGCGCTCGCGCAGCTCGGCCGTTGCCGGCGCGAGCGGCACCCGGCGCTCGCTCAGTGGCCGACCACCTCCGCGCCGCGCAAGACCCGTTCGTAGAGGGCGCGATAGCGCGCCACCACGGTCTCTTGCGCGAACCGCTCGACGGCGCGGCGGCGCGCTTCCCGCGCCATCCGCGCGTGACGTTCCGGATCCGAGAGCAGCGCGATGGCGCCGGTCGCCATCCCTTCGATATCGCCGAGTGGGTAGAGCAACCCGGTGCGCCCGTCCTCGATCACCTCGGGCACGCCGCCGACCCGGGCGGCGATGACCGGCACCTCGCAGGCCTGTGCCTCGAGACTCGCCAGACCGAACGACTCGCTCTCGGAGGGGAGCAGGAAGAGATCGGCGCCGGTCATCACCTCCTCGACCGACTGCAGCTGTCCGAGCAGGGTCACCACGTCGCAGCACTTCTCGGCGCGGCAGCGGCTCTCCACCTTCGCGCGGTCGGGCCCGTCGCCGACCAGGAGCAGCCGCGCCGGCATGACCCGCCGTACCCGGAGGAAGACCTCGAGCACGTCCATGACCCGCTTGACGGGGCGGAAGTTCGACACGTGAACGAGGATCTTCTCGCCGGCTTGCGCCCAGCGTCGCGCGCCCGGCCGGTCGCGCACCCGCTCGTAACGGGCCGGGTCGACGAAGTTCGGAATTACCTCGATGGGGCGGTTCTCGAGGCAGAGCTGCTCGAGCGTCGTCTGGCGCAACCAATCGGAGACCGCGGTCACCGCATCGGACTCGAGGATCGCCCAGCGGGTGGTCTCGAGATAGCTCGGATCGTTGCCGACCAGGGTCACGTCGGTGCCGTGCAGCGTCGTCACCACCGGCAGCGGGCGCGGCGCCAGGATGAGCCGCGCCAGGATCGCCGAGGCCGCGTTGGGGACCGCGTAGTGGACGTGCATCAGCTCGAGGTTCTGGAAGCGCGCCACCTCCGCCATCTTCGAGGCGAGCGCCAGCGAGTAGGGCGGGAACTCGAAGAGCGGATAGTCGGGCACCACGACCTGATGGAAGAAGAGGTTCGGATGCGCGAGCGAGAGCCGCGCCGGCGCCGCGTAGCTGATGATGTGGACCTCGTCGCCGCGCGCCGCGAGCGCCATGGCGAGCTCGGTCGCGACGATGCCCGAGCCTCCGAACGACGGATAGCAGCTGATCCCGATGCGCATGAAGGCTCTAACGCACCCCGCCGGGGAGAAGTTCCCAGGGGTTGGCGACGGCGAGGGGCAACCGGCTCGCGAAGGGCTCGCCGAACTCGGCGCCGACGAGCTGTCCGAAGTGACGCGCCCGTCCTTCGATCATGAGCCGGAACTCGCGCGAGGCCACCTTGGTCGGAGGTCCGCCGGCGGAGGACGCGCCGCCGGTACCGTAGAGCTGGCTCGAGTAAGCGTCGAGAGCCCGCATCTTGAGCTCCCAGGTGGCGTCGACCGGGACGATGAAGGCCGGCGTGAAGGGATCGTGTTGCATGTAGGAGAAGCAGGCCGCGGGACGATGCGGCGTCCCCGTGGCGCGGCGCGCGAGGCCGGCGTAGAAGCAGGCGTCGGCGACCAGACGATGGGCGCGGCCATGGTCGGGGTGACGATCGGAAGGCGTCGGGCCGAGCACCAGCTCGGGACGCAGCCGGCGCAGCACCTCGATCACCTGATCCTCCTCGGCGCTACCGGTGCGCAGCGCGCCGTCGCCGAGCTCCAGGAACTCGAGCTCGGCGGCGCCCAGGATCTCAGCGGCCGCGGCGGCTTCGCGCCGGCGCTCCTCCGGGGTGCCGCGCGTGCCCGCCTCGCCGGCGGTCAGGTGCAGGATACCCACCCGCCGCCCGGCGCGGGCGAGGCCGGCCAGGGTTGCCCCGCAGCCGAGCTCGACGTCGTCAGGGTGGGCACCGATCGCCAGCACGTCGACCCGTGCGCTGCTCATCGCTCCTCCTCCGGATCCACGAGCGAGAGATGCCGCGGATCGAGCCGCAGACCGTCGAGCAGGCGGGCGCCGAAGCCGTCGCCGTAGCGCAGCCCGAAGTGGGCCGCCGCGACCACGCGCTCCTGCGGCGCGCCGCCCGGGAGACAGGCGTCGCGCAGCGAGGAGAAGCTCCGGTGCGCGTCCTCGTCACGCCGCGCGGCGGCGCGCGCCACCTTGTCCGCGAAGCGTCCGAGCGCCCGCTCGACGGTGCGCAGCGTCTTGGCGTGGGGCCGCTCGAGGCCGCGATCGATCTCTCGCGCCGGCGCGCCGAGCGCTTCGACGCGGCGCGCGATCTCGGCCGCCACCGGAGCCACGAAGTCGCCGCCGCGCCGCGCCCCGAGCTCGCGTTCCACCGCCGCGGGGTCGGCGAGCAGCTCGCTGAGCTCGATACCCAGCGACTCGAGCCGGGCGCGCTGACGTCGCGTCAGGACGAGCGCCGAGGGGCGCAGCGAGGTCAGCGGCGCGGTGCCTCCCAGGGTGTCGTAGACCGCCGCCGCCTGGGCGAGGTAGGCGAGCTCGCCCGGGCCCATCACCTGGAGGTGGGTGCCGAGCACCGCGTCCTGGATGGCGGGCCGCGCCAGCGCGCCGGGGGAGACGACGGCGGGGTTCTCTTCGATCGCCGCGAGGAGCTCGGCGACCGGGTGCTCGCCGCGCGCGCCGCGCAGCGCGAAGCGATCCTCGCCCCGCCACTCGATGCGCCGGCGCGCCTCACCGCGCAGCATGAAGAGCGGGCTAGCGCCCGGCTGCGCCGGCACCTGGAGCGCGAAGCCGCGCCGCGTGATCTCCGCCTCGCGCTCGCCGAAGCGGCGGTCGAGCGCCGCGCGCTCGGCCACCAGCCGCGCCAGATGCGGACGCTCGGCGCGCTTGAGCTCGGGCAGCATCGCGTCGAGCAGCAGGGGCGATCGCGCGCCGAAGGTCGCCACCATCTGGCGCGCGAAGGCCTCGCCGAAGCGTGCCTCGGGCCGCCAGAGCGCGGCCAGCCGATCGAGCATCGCGACCGCCCACGGGCGCGCATAGAGGCCGCGCAGACTCGTCAGCACGGCGTCGATCCCCGCGCCCACGGTGCGCAGGCCGACCGGTGCGAGCGGTTGCGGATCGTCGCCGAGGCTCAGGCGGCGCAGCCCGTCGCGGCGCGGAAACTCGGCGTGCGCGATCTCGCCCCAGTCGTGGTCCTCGGTCGCCATCCAGAAGACCGCCACCGCGGGCTCGCCGCGCGCCTCGAGCGCCTCGGCGAAGCGCACCGCCGCGGCGGCCTTGACGTAGCCGAGGAGCGGACCGCCGAGCAGCCCGGTCTGCTGTCCGGTCGCGATCACCCGGGTACGCGGATCGGCCAGCTTGGCGGCGAGCTCGTCGCCCCGCGGGTGTCCGTAGGAGGCGTTGGCGACCGCCAGTCCGCGGGCCAGCGCGGCGCGATCGACCGGACGCGGCTCGCCGCCCGGCAGCTCGCCGGGGGTGAGAAAGCGGAGCGGCGCCAGCAGATCGCCCGCCTCGCCGGCCAGCAGGGCGCGGGCGAACCCGCGCGCCAGGCCGGCGGCGAGACAGTCGACGTCCAGGAGGTCGGAAGTGGGCATGGTGGCGCGGGCCCGGAGGCCGGACCGCCGATCCTATCGGAGCCACGTCGGAGCCAAGTCGGAGCCATGTCGGAGGGGTGTCGGAGGGGGGCGATCGGCGCGGCGCCCATCGTGGGGTGGCGGTGGAGCGGTAGAGTCCGCGTCGCCGTGCCCCTCGTTTCCGGTCGCTCGCCTGCCCGCGAAGTGGCGCTCTGGGCGTTCGCGCTCCACGCCCTGGCGGCGCTCTGGGTATGGGCGCGCTGGGCCTCCGGGCTGCGCGGCGGGCTGCTCTTCTGGATGGACTTCCCGGTCTCGCTCTTCTACGCGGGGCTGCGCGGGCGGCTCTTCCTCGCGCTCAGCTTGATGGCGGGCGGCGCCTGGTGGGCGCTCGTCGCCGCCGGGCTCACCCGCCTGGTGGCCCTCGCCGCCCGGCGGCCGCCCTCCCAAGCCCGGTAGAATTCGTCCCGTGCCGCGTCTCGGGAAGCTGACCTTCGATCCGCCGTTCGTTCTCGCCCCCATGGCCGGGGTGACCGACCGCGACTTCCGCCTGATCGTGCGCCGGATCGGCGGCGTCGGGCTCGTGACCATGGAGTTCATCCAGTCGCGGGCGCTCACGCGCGGCATCAAGAAGACTCTCGAGCTGATGCATTTCGTGCCCGAGGAGCGCCCGATCTCGATCCAGATCTACGGCTCCGACGCGCCGACCCTCGCCGCGGCGGCGCGCCGCGTCGAGGAGATGGGCGCCGACGTCTGCGACATCAACATGGGCTGTCCCGCCAACAAGGTGCTCAAGGGGTGCGCCGGTTGCGCGTTGATGGGCGACCTCGAGCTGGCGCGCGACATCGTGCGGCGGGCGCGCCGCGCGCTCACCATTCCGCTCACCGTGAAGTTCCGGCTCGGCGTCGACGACACGCGCCGCAACTACCTGGAGCTCGGACGGATCTGCGAGGGCGAAGGCGCCGACGGCGTGGCGATGCACGCGCGCACCGCGAAGCAGATGTTCCGCGGCGAGGCGCGCGCGGCGTGGGGGGAGATCGCGCGCTTGAAGGAAGCGCTCACCATTCCGGTGTTCGGCAACGGTGACGTCAAGGAGCCCGCCGACGCCCTCGCCATGATGAAAGAGACGGGCTGCGACGGCGTGCTGGTGGGACGTGCCGCGACCAAGAATCCCTGGATCTTCCGCCAGGCCGCCGATCTCCTGGCGGGGCGACCGCCGGTCGAGGCCTCGCTCGTCGAGCGGCGCGATCTCATCCTCGATCACTTCCGCCTGGTGGCCTCGCGCGAGCCGTCCACCTACGCCCTCCACAAGCTGCGCAAGTTCACCGGCTGGTACACCCACGGAGTGCCGCACGGGCGCGAGCTGCGTCAGAAGATCCAGTCGTTGCCCGACGTGCCGACCTTTCTCGCCACGGTCGAGGCCTTCTTCGCCGAGCTCGACCCGCGCGTGGCGGCCTGAGGTCGGTCATGGCCGCCGAGTCGCTCTGCCTGCTCGACGGACGCGTTCTGCCGCTCGCCGAGGCGCGCATCTCGCCGCTCGACCGCGGGTTCCTGTTCGGCGACGCGATCTACGAAGCGATCAAGGTGCGGGAGGGGAAGCTCCTGTTCCGCGACGCGCATTTCGAACGGCTGTCGCGCAGCCTGGCGGCGCTGCGCATTCCGGAACCGCTGGACATCGGACCTCAGCTCGACGAGCTCGTGGCCGCGACCGAGCTCGCGAGTGGCGTGGTCTACGCGCAGGTCTCGCGCGGCGTGGCGCCGTGGCGCAGTCACGTGCCGCCGCGGGTCGCCACCCCGACGCTCTTCGCCCTGGCGACGCCGGTCGAGTTCTCGTCCGAGCCCTGGACGCTCGGCGGGCTCGCCGCGGTGAGCCGTGCCGACGAGCGTTGGGCGCGCTGCGACGTCAAGACGACCGCGCTCGCCGCCACGGTGCTCGCCAAGCTCGAGATGGCCGACGCGGGCGCCGACGAGGTGCTCTTCGTGGGACCCGAAGGCGAGCTGCGCGAGGGGGGCAACACGAGCCTCATGGTGCGCGACGAGGTGGGTTGGCACACCCATCCGAGCGACCACGCGATTCTCCCCGGAGTCACCCGCGCGGTGATTCTCGAGGCGGCGCCCGGGGCCGGGCTCGCGGTCGAGGAGCGGGCGCCGCGGCTCACCGAGCGGGCGGGCTGGCGGGAGGCGCTGTTGTGCGGCACCCGCACCGGAGTGCGGGGCCTGGTCACCCTCGACGGAACAGCGATCGGCGACGGCTCGGTCGGTGCCCAGACGCGCGAGCTGGCGCGCCTGCTCGACGCTCTCGAGAGCGCGGAGGCGGCGCGATGAATCCGCAGGAGGTCGAGCTCGGGCTCTCCCGCGACGAGGCCGCCCGGACGCTGGCGCAGGCCGCCGAGGATTGGGGAGGCGAGTGGGAGGCGGGCGGCGACGGCGGCACGCTGACCCTGCCGGTCGTTTACGGGCTGCGGCACGGGATGATGCGCGGGCGGGTGAAGCTGGTGCCGTCCGGCATCGATCGGACCCGCGTCGTCTGGACCCACGAGGAGAGCCGGCTCGAGGTTCACCGCAGTGCGGTGATGGTGCTCTCGATCGCGGCGGTCCCGCTTCTCGCGTCGCTGGCCTGGCCGTTCTATCTGCCGCTCTTCGCGCTGGTGCCGTTCGCGGCGGTGACCGGGCTGCTCGCCTGGTGGCTGGTGGTGTCGCGCCTGCGCGCGAGCGGGCCGGCGGAGTTTCTGGCCGATCTGGCCGCGCCGGAGGCCTCCGCCGAGGCCGCCGTGGAATCTTCGGACGCGCCGGTCCGTTAGACTGGGTGCGCCGGTTGCTCACCGGCCAGGTTCTTTGAATGGGGGCGTACCGGGTTCGACGGGGTACGAGCGAACCGTCGGTTGCGTGCCGGGTTAACCACTCGTCAAAACGGTCAGCGATAGCTGCCAACGACAACTTCGCACTCGCGGCTTAATTGACCGCGACGTCTCTTCCTCGGTCTGATCCGTGACGGGGGGACGAGGCGACGCCAATACGGATTGAAGCGCAAGGTTCGTCCGGTACCTTGCGTGGATCGTCGAAACGGGACTGGCGCTCGCGGCGGCGGCCTTCTGCCATTCCGCGAGGGCGATGACCTGAAACGAAGGCTACGCACGTAGACGCCACGGAACGCGTCCTCCGGACGTGGGTTCGATTCCCACCGCCTCCACCATTCTCACTTCCACTTCAGCCCGCGGCGTTGCCCTTCGTAAGGCCGTCCAAGAGAGAGGCAAGTCGACGGCGAGCTGATTCTTCATCGCCTCGCACCATCTCTCTCGCCAGCCGCAATTCGCCGCTGGGATCGGATTCACGTTCCAGGAGATTGCAGAGGACTCCCAGAAGCTCGGGGCCTGCGCTTTTCGCCAAATCCCAGCCGAGTAGTTCAGCGCCTGCCAATTCGTAGTCGAAGTCCTCTCGGTCGGCGAGGCCCGTGATCTCGTCGAACATTCGCCCGCTGTTCCCGGCGTCGGCGTAGTGGCGAAGAATCGTGTCGAGATCTGCCGCGTCCTTGCCGGGTTGTCGAGCCGCCCTGTCTCGCCAGGCGATCAGTTTCAGGGACGCCAGGGATGGGAGAGAGACAACGGGAATCGATACGTCTCTCGGTAATCGAAAGACAACCGCTGTTTCGAGCATCTCTTGAAAGCCCAGCAGATTCATGACCTGGCCCTGATCGGGCGGCCAGGCAATCGTCCGATCGTGGCGCTCGATGCCGCCGAAGGGCACGAGATCGATGCGGGTGCCATTTGGATGACGGAAACGATGCTGGACTCTTGGATCTTCTAAGGACAGGCCGGCCCCGACCATCTCGATCGAAACGGCTTCGAACTGCCTCCAGTCTTCGCACTGGACGGCGAAGTCCACGTCCTCCGTCGCCCTGCCCGTCGAGATGTGATGGACATACCAAAGCCACAGGTCTCTGGCGAACGCGCCCGCGACCAAGATGGGCACCCCGGCTCGCGCGGCTGCGTGCGAGACCTCTCCAACGACCTCAGCGAGCGGTGCGAGCTCGATAACGCTCGAAAGCTCCATCGATCCACTCGGTGCGTAGCATTTTTGCGGTTTCGACAGCCCTGGCGTCCCCGATCGTCAGGAGGTCGGCATAGATGAGCACCAACGGCGCAACGTCGCCGTGCTTAGTACCGGCCTGGAGCGCATCTTGGCCTTGCGGGGCACTACCAACTTCCGGATGCCAGAATCGCCTGAGTATCTCAACGCGCCCTTCTTCTGCGGGCTTCAGGCGCATCTTTGCTTGTAGGCGAGGGGCGATTGTGTCGACCCAAAGGGTCAAGGTCGCGGGCCGCAAGTAGTGCGTGACGAGAGCGGCGCCAGGCTCACCTCCCCAAACCGCGTGATAGGTGCGCAGATTGATCTTCCTCCATTCGTTGAAGGTCGTTGTATCGAATCGACCCAGGAGGAGGCGCTTCTTGAGCGTTCTCGCGTAGCCGAGAGTCCACTCGTCGAGCAACTCTTCTAGGCCAACGAGTCGTCTTTCCCTGCGTCCTCTTTGAATGATGTAGCCCCGCTCCTGGAGGTCGCGCATGATCCCCGGTACAGCACCCAGCGCGACACCAGCGGTCGCCGCCAAGGTTCGGTAATTCTCTTCGACGAGATGCGGGTTGCAGAGGAGGGTAAAGATCACCCGCAGTCCTGTCGGTTTGAGCCCCATTCGTGTTTCGCGCGTAGTCGGCGTCTTGAGCGCGTCTCGCTTTCCGGTTACCCGGACCAAGAAGCCTTCGCCCCGAAGGAATGCGTTACCCGCTGTGTCAACGAAGAAGATGTCCCGGCGTTCGAGCTCCTCCGCAAGTCGCGGGTTCACATGGTCGGTGATCAGCAACCCGGGGCATTCGAATTGCTGAAGCTGAGCTTGGATTGCCCCGAGCTGTGCTCGCCTGATCTGAGGTCTGATCTCGACCGCGAGTTCGATGTTCAGTTGGGTCGTCCCTATCTCGACGTAGGCATCCGCCCGGCGCCCGTGCTGGTGGGGCGCTGCTTCGAGCACCCTCCAGTGGAGTCCGTAGCCGCGAACGATCTCAGCAGCTCTCTTCTGGAGGGCGGCTGCTCTCTGTCTGAGCTTCGGTGGGCGCTTAGTGTTCACGAATCACCGATGTTCATGATACATGAACATTTGGAAGATGTGAACAAGCGCTGCGTTCCGAAAGACGCTGTTCAATATTTGTCGATGTTCATGAAGCATGAACATGGAGCAAAGATGAACAGCCGCGCCACCATCAGCAGCTTGACTACCACCACCACCACGACCAGCAGGTTCACCACAGGCACCTATGACCTGCTACCCGAAATCGCGCACAGCCGAGATAGAAGCTCTCCTGCTAGAGGCTCTGATCGGTTGAGACCGATGGCCGGCTTCCACCGACCCCCGGGGGAGAAGACGCCAACCCACGAGCGTGGTCATGACACCGAGCAGAGACCACGTCTCGCGGCAGCGAGGTGAAGTAGAGTCGCAGGCAAGCCAGCTCCGCCTGGGGGCCGTAC
Organism: Thermoanaerobaculia bacterium; assembly: GCA_963712855.1. Classification (GTDB taxonomy): domain Bacteria; phylum Acidobacteriota; class Thermoanaerobaculia; order Multivoradales; family JAGPDF01; genus JACTMI01. The sequence continues at coordinate 1,270,691 of CAVQJN010000001.1, read as the reverse complement.
TGGGGGCCTAGTCCCCACGAAAGAGAGCTAAGCCGCCTCCACCCATTCGCTTCACTTCCGACGAGCTTCCGGCAGCAACGCTCTCCACCGCTGCGTCGTGCTCGAACGGCGATCGGGGAACGACGATGGCCAAGTGGACCGCCTTCCCGTACGACAACGCGAGCTACATCTATGACCCGTCGACGCTCCGCAAGCGTTGGGGGAAACTGCACGCCGGCGACGTCGAGCCCTGGCCCGAGGACGACGCGGCCGTGGCGGCCTGGGCGCTCTTCCATGCCGGTGATTTCCGGCGAGCCGTCGATAGCGGCCTGAAGGCGGGCGGCGCCGCGATCACGGCGGCTCTCAAGGCGCAGTGCATCTACGCCCACTACCTCGAGAAGAAGGAGGCGGCCAAGCTCGCCCTGTTCCTCGACGCCGCCGGGCGCGCCGAGGCGCGGCAGGCCGCGGAGCCCGACAACCCGAACGCCTGGTACTGGCAGGCGTATGCCCTGGGGCGCTACGGACAGGGCATCAGCGTCGTCAAGGCATTGGCTCAGGGGCTCGGCGGCAAGATCCATCACGCGCTCGAGAAGACCATCGCCCTGGCGCCGAGACATGCCGACGCCCACGTGGCGCTCGGCGCGTTCCACGCCGAGGTCATCGACCAGGTCGGCCGGCTGATGGGCCGGCTGGAGGGCGCCGACATGCACACCGGTCTCGAGATGTACCGCCGGGCGCTGAAGCTCAACCCCACGAGCGCCATCGCCATGCTCGAAGCCGCTCGCGGTTTCGTGAAGCTGGAAGGCGACAAGGCGCGTGGAGACGCCGCGAAGCTGCTGGCGCGGGCTGCTGCCTGTAAGCCACGCGATGCGATGGAGCGGCTCGACGTGGAGGCGGCCAGAGCCGCGCTCGAGAAGTGATCCCGCGCGCCCGTTGCCGTCGCTCGCGCGCGCTGGTCGATTCGTTCGCCGGGCGCCTCCGCTAGGATCCGTCAGACGCGCTCGCGGGATCGCCGCACCGATCGGGCCCCGCCTCCGCCACCGACCTTCTTCGACGAGCTCCCGGACGACCGATGCCGATCGCGACCCTCGACGACCTCCGGACGCATCTGCAATGGGCGATCGAGCTCGAATTCGCCACGATTCCGCCTTACCTCTGCGCGCTCTACTAGATCCATCCGGGTCACAACCGCGAGGCCAGCGAGGCCATCGCGTCGGTCTTCATCGAAGAGATGTTGCACATGACCCTGGCCGCCAATGTCCTCAACGCGGTCGGCGGGTCGCCGGTGCTCGACAGCCCGACCTTCATGCCGCGCTATCCGGCGTACCTGCCGCACAGCGCCGACGCCTTCCTCGTGCCGCTGGCGCGGTTCGCCCCGGCGACGATCGAGACGTTCATGAAGATCGAGAAACCGGAAGACGAGAACGCGCCGCCCGAGGCTGACCGCTATCACACGATTGGGCAGTTCTACGACGCGATCGAGGACGGTCTCCGCACGCTCTGCGAGACCCTCGGGGAGAAGGAGGTCTTCTCGGGGGATCCCGCGCGCCAGGTCACTCCCGCGATGCTCGAGTACAACGGCAGCGGGCAGGTGATCGCGGTCACCGACCTCACGTCCGCGCTCGCGGCCATCGACGAGATCGAGGAGCAGGGCGAAGGGGCGACCCCGAAGGAGGTCTGGGACGGCGATCGCGACATGTTCCATCCCGAGCGCGAGGAAGTGGCGCACTTCTTCCGCTACCAGGAGATCTTGAAGGGACGCTCGTACCGGCGTGGTGACACGCCGACGACCGGGCCGACCGGCGCCGCCTTCGAGGTGGACTGGACGGCTGTCTACCCGATGCGCGATAACCCGCGAACCTCCGATTACGCGCCGGGCACGCCGGTGCGCGAGAAGATGGATGCGTTCAACCTGCTGTGCTCCGACGTGCTGCGCGCCTTGCATCGGGCGTTCAACGGCGAGCCGGCGCAGATGGTCGCGTCGCTGAGCGGCATGCGGGAGCTGGAGGCCCTGGCGCGGGAGCTGATGCAGATGCCGAGTGGCGACGGTGTGACCACGGCCGGCCCGTCGTTCGAATACGTCGCGCGCCAGGCTCTCGCGAGCGCGGAACCCGGTGGCTTCAGAATCACGGTGCGCAAGAACGGTCCGTACGTCGTCGAGGGTGCGGTGCCGCTCGCCCGCAAGTCGATCGTCTATTCCGAATTGCACGAAGCGATGTCGTGGCGGAAGGACGCGGAGCTCGAGGCCGAGCCGCTCTACCGGCTCTGCCGGTGCGGCGAGTCGAAGCACAAGCCTTACTGCGACGGTAGCCACGCGCGGATCGGCTTCGACGGCACGGAGACGGCCCCGGTCGAGCCCAGCGCGGAGCGCCGCGCGCGCGTCGAGGGAACGCGGATCACGGTGACGGACGACCAGGTGCTCTGTTCGCGGGCCGGCTTCTGCAGCAATCGCGTCGAGAAGGTGTGGAATGTGCTCGAGCGCTCGGCGGACAGCCGGGCGCGGTTCGAGGTCATCCAGCGGGTGGAGCGCTGTCCCTCCGGCCGGTTGGCCTACGAGCTCGAGAGCGGCTCCCCGATCGAGCCCGACCTTCCGATAGCGATTGCCGTGACCCGGGACGGTCCCTACTGGGTCACCGGCGGGATCCCCGTGACGCTGTCCGACGGCCGGCGGCTGGAGACGCGCAACCGCGTCGAGCTCTGCCGGTGCGGCAAGTCCTCCAACAAGCCGTTCTGCGATGGAACGCATCTGAGCGTCAAGTTCAGCGAGGGGTAGGGGCGAGGTGTCTGGCATTCCGTGGGTCCGGTAAGCGTCTACAGCTTCCTCGGTGGATCTTTGGGGATCCATCTGAGCGGAAGATGTAGCCGCATCCCAGCCCCTCGGGCAGAGAGGCACTGACGCCAGCTCCAAGATGAAGAAGAAACTGCGCGCCGCGCAGAACGGTTGCCCGTAGGCCGATCCGGTCCAGGGAAAGGACCGAGCACGGAAGCGCTCTCCCGCGCGCAGGTCCTTTCCCGCCGGGTGGGGGGTTGCCGTTCTCTGCGCCGAGGCGGTGTGCCGCCTCACTGGTTGGGCATTCCGTGGGTCCGGTACGCGTCTACAGCTTCCTCGGTGGATCTTTGGGGATCCATCTGAGCGGAAGATGTAGCCGCATCCCGGCCCCTCGGACAGAGAGGCACTGACGCCAGCCCCACCACGCCAACTCTGAGATGAAAAAACTGCGCGCCGCGCAGAACAATTGTCCGTAGGCCGATCCGGTCCTTTCCCGCCGGGTGGGGGGCCGCCGTTCTCGACTTGGAGGCGGCGTGCCACAAGTCCGTGGTGAGTCGGCGCGAGGGCCGCAGCCTTCGCTAGCCGTAGATCAGAATCCGTCCCAGAAACCGGGCCACGGCGAGCGGGCCGAGCTCGCGCAGCGGCCGCCCGCAGCCGAGCACGCCGAGCACTCGGCCGAAGAGCGCCGGATCCATCGCGAAGGCGTCGACGACGCGCTGGCGCATGCCGCTGCGCCGCGCCATCCAGACGGTGAGCCGGGTCATCGCCTCGGGTACCCGGCGCAGCCGCGCCGCCTCGCGTCCGTAGCCGCGCAGGCTGCCGCGATCGATCGCGCGGGCGAGCGCCAGCGCTTCCTGGAACGCCACCGCCATCCCTTCGCCGGTCAGCGCGTCGACGTAGCCCGCCGCGTCGCCGACCAGCGCCAGGTAGCCGCGCGAGATGGAGCGCAGGCGCTGGCGGAAGGGTCCCGCGCCGCGGTCGCGGGAGAGCACCGCGGCGCCGGCGAGGCGCTCGGCGAGGAGCGGCGGGAAGCGGCTCTCGACCAGGTCGTCGAATCCCTTCGCGGCGCCCGACCAGAGGAGCGCCACGCCCATCTCGCCCGCCCCGACCGGGGTCAGGTAGGCCTCGGCCTGGTCGCCGAAGATGACCTCGACGCGATCGACTTCGGGCTCGAGCGCGACGTGGCGGCGCACTCCGAAGCGCGGCCGGCCGGGGGAGGGCAGCGCGAAGCCGCCCCACTCGCGCACTTTCGAGAGCAGTCCGTCGGCGCCGGCCACGAAGCGGGCGCGGATTTCGGCGCCCTGTTCGAGGCGCACGCCGTTCTGGATCAGACTCTCCACCCGCTCGCCGAACAGGAGCTCGGCGCCGGCCGCCACGGCGTGCTCGACCAGCGTCGAGTGCAGGGTGGTCCGGCGCACGCCGCGTCCGGTGGCGCCGTCCGGAAAGTCGGCTTCGAGCACGGTGTCGCCCGACATGTAGCGGATGCCGGTGAAGGCGCGGCCCGGGGCGTCTTCGAGCGTCACGCCGAGCTCGGCGAGCGCCGCGACGCCTCTCGGCATCACCCCTTCGCCGCACGCCTTGTCGACCGGCGGCAGCCGGGCCTCGACGACGACCACCGAGAGGCCGCGCTGGCGCGCCGCGAGCGCGGTCGCGAGCCCGGCCGGTCCGCCGCCGATGACGACGAGATCGAGCACCGGGGAGGTCAGCCGGAGAGCGGCGCCAGGCGGCGCCCACCGGGGCGCAGGTAGCGCGGCGACCAGAGACGCAGGCGGTGCGTCCAGCCACCGAGCGACACCGCGAGGACGCCGAAGCCGTAGGCGACCGAGCGCCGGAAGTTGATCGACGAAGCCTCGGCGAAGTACCTGGTCGGGCAGCTGATCTCGCCGATTCGGTAGCCCGCCGCCTGCACCTGGGCGAGCAGCTGATTGTCGAACACGAAATCGTCGGAGTTCTCTTCGAGCGGCAGGCGCTCGAGCACGTGGCGGCGGAAGGCGCGGTAGCCGGTGTGGAACTCGGAGAGCTTGGTGCCGAGCGCCAGGTTCTGGAACGCGGTCAGGCCCCGGTTGGCGACGTAGCGCCAGAGCGGCATGCCGCCGCGGCGCGCGCCGCCGCCCAGGATGCGCGAGCCGAGCACCACGTCGTAGTGCTCCGAGGCGAGAAGCGCGCCCATCGCCAGGACCAGCTTGGGCGTGTACTGGTAGTCGGGGTGGAGCATGACGACGATCTCGGCGGTGCCGGCGAGCGCCGCGCGGTAGCAGGTCTTCTGGTTGCCGCCGTAGCCGCGGTTGTTCGGGTGCACGTGGGTCTCGAGCCCCAGCCGGCGCGCCAGCACGGGCGTCTCGTCGTGGCTCGCGTCGTCGACCAGCACCACCCGGTCGACCTCGGATGGGATCTCGGACACCGTGCGCTCCAGGGTGCGCGCGGCGTTGTAGGCCGGCAGGACGACACAGACGCGGAGGCCTCCGATCATGTTTCGATGGGCGAGAGGGTCGGGATCTCGATCGCGCCGAGCCTATCCCGAGCGCTCGGGCGCGGCGGCGGAGCGCAGGGCGCGGCGACCCCGCCAAAAGGCGCGCGCGAGCCCCCAGAGTCCGACCCGGCGGGGCGGCGCGAGCCGGCCGCCGAGATGTCGGCGCAGCGTCTCGCCGCGCCGGATCTTGCCTGAGGAGGTGCGCGGCAGGGTTCCCGGCGCGAGGACGTGCACCTCGTCGACCGGCAGGCCGGTGCGGGTCAGCACCGCCTCGCGGCAGCGCTCGCCGAGGGTGGCGCGCCCAGCTGCGCGGAGCCGCCGCCGGTGCTCGACGAAGAGGAGCAATCGATCCGTCTCCTCGCCGTCGCGCCGGTAGGAGAGCGCCGCCGCGCAGCCGCGCCGCGCGCCGGGGACCTCGTCGGCGGCACGCTCGAGGTCGTCGGGCGCGTAGCCCCGCCCGCGCAGGATGATGAGGTCCTTGGCGCGCCCGGTGAGGTAGAGCTCGCCTGCCGAGAGGAAGCCGAGATCCCCCGTGTCGAGCCACTCGCCGCGCAGCACCTGCGCGGTCGAGAGCGGCTGGCCGAGGTACTCGCGGAAGAGCGACGGCCCGGTGACGAAGACGCGCCCTACCCGGCGCTCGGGCTGGAGCTTCCCCTCGTCGTCGCGCACCTCGATCCGGAAGCCGGCGAGCGGCCGCCCGACCGAGACGAGCTCGCTCGCCGCGTCGCCTTCCGAGGCCGGGCGCGCTTCGCCCCGCTCGGCGAGCGCGGCACGCGCGACGCGCAGGGTCGAGAAGGGTTTTCCGAGCTCGGGAAAGGTCACCGCGAGCGCCGCTTCCGAGAGCCCGTAGACGGGGGCCAGCACCGCGCGCCGGAAGCCCCAGGGCGCGAAGCGCTCGGCGAAGCGGCGCAGGGTGTCGGCCGAGACGGTCTCGGCGCCGCAGAGCGCGACCCGCCAGCTCGCCAGATCGCACCCTGCGAGCTCGTCGTCGCGGATCCGCTCGGCGGCGAGCGCGTAGGCGAAGTTGGGCGCCACCGACACGGTGGCGCGATGCCGCGCGATGGCGCGCAGCCAGAGCGCCGGCCGCGCCACGAAGCGCTCGGGCGGAATGAGGGTCAGCACTGTGGGCCGTTCGAGGGCTGGGAAGACGCAGCCGATCAGTCCCATGTCGTGGTAGAGCGGCAACCAGGAGACGCCGCTCTGGCGCACCCCGTCGCGGTCGGGCCAGAGCGCGTTCAAGGCCCGCACCTGGGCGAGGAGCGCCCGCTGCTCGAGCGCCACCGGCTTGGGCTCGACCGTGGTGCCCGAGGAGAACTGGACGAGGCCGAGGTCGTCCGGCCGGCCGAGCGAGGTGGCCGCGGCGTCGCCGGGCAGGCTCTCGAGGCTCAGGCAGCCGTGGCGCGGCCGCGCCGCCGCCACCGCCTCGCCCACCAGCGGCGCCAGTCGCGGGTCGGCCAGCAACGCCACCGCGTCGGCCGCCTCGAGCATCCGCGCGGTGCGGGCGTGGTACTCGGCGAGCCGCCCGAGCCGCACCGGCGGGTAGAGCGGCACCGGCACCGCGCCGGCGAGGAGGATGCCGAAGAAAGCGTCGAAGAACTCGGGGCCGGTCGGGTAGACGAGCGCCACGCGCTCGCCGCGCCGCACCCCGAGCGCGGCGAGCTTGCCGCCGGTCGCGGCGGCGCGTTCGGCGAGCTCGCTCCAGGGAAGGAAACTCTCGCGCTCAGCGCCGTCGACGAAGCGGAGCCCGGTTCCCGGGAACTCGCGCGCCCGCAGCAGCAGCGTCTGCAGGGTGTCGCGGCTCACCCGCCGGGCTCCGCCGCGGAACCGCCCGCGAGCTTCCCGGCGATCGCGTCGGCGAGCTCGCCCACGGTGCGCACCCGCGCGTCGTCCTCGGGCGTCAGCGCGACGCGGAAGTGGTTCTCGACCTCGGCCGCCAGGACGACGAGGCGGATCGAGTCGAGCCCCAGGTCTTCGACGAGCCTCTGCCCGGGCGCGAGCGTGCCCTCGTAGCCGAGATGCTGGCGCGCCACTTCGCCGATCCCGGCCAGGATCTGGTCGCGGGTCATTTCATGATCTCCGCTCGCGCGCTCGCCGGCAGGAAGCGTCCGCGCCCGCCGAGCCGCTCCCCGTAGTCGGCGAGCCGCGCGAGCGCCGCCTCCTCGTGGGCGATACGGCGCGCCAGGAGCCCCGCGTTGGCGGCCGAGAAGACGAGCGCCGAGATCCACGCGGTATGGACGAGCGGCAGGGCGAACATCTCGACGCCGACCGCCAGGTAGTTGGGATGACGGACGAACCGGTAGGGCCCGCCGGTCGCGGCCCGATCCCCGGGCACCACCACGACCCGGGTCGACCACCGCCCGCCGAGCGCGCGCACCGCCCACCAGCGCAACGCCTGGGCGGCGAGCGCCAGCGCCAACATCGCGCCCGCGAGAACGGGCAGGAAGGGCCGCTTCAGGACGATCGCTTCGAGCGGCGCCGCGGCGAGGAAGAGCGTGTGCACCGCGACCATCAGCGCGTAAAACTCCCGGCTCTCGCCGTCCACCCCGCCGCGCGCCCGCATCCGCCGGGCATTCCGGCTCGACACGACGAGCTCGGCCAGCCGCTCGCCCGCCACCAGCGCGAAGAGCACCAGAAACCCCACCCGGCTCGCCGTCACGGCGCGAAAGCTACCACCCGGAAGAGGGGCGGCCGGGCGGGGCCAACGGTTCGCACGCCCGGCGTTGCGAGGGCGATCAGGATCCGATGTATATGTTCAGCATATACTCGCTCGATGACCGCGCCGCCGCGAGTCTTCAGCGGGCCGATCCGGTTCGAATGGGACTCGGGAAACGAGGACAAGAACTGGGTACGACACGGAGTGCGGCGGAGCGAGTGCGAGGAGATCTTCGCGTGCGAGCCGTTGCTGGTGCTCGACGATCCCCGGCACTCGGCCTCGGAGAGACGCTACCTGGCCTTGGGCGGGACGCGCACGGGCCGATGGCTTTTCGTGAGCTTCACGTTGCGCGGTGAGCGCCTGCGGGTGATCTCGGCGCGGGACATGAGCCGGCGGGAAAGGAGGAGCTATGCCGAAGCGCAAGCCGAAGGCGATCCCGACCTTCGCTGACCAGAGGGAGGAGCGGGAGTTCTGGCGGACGCACGACTCGAGCGACTACGTGGACTGGTCGCGCGCCCGCCGCGCCGCGTTCCCGAACCTCCGGCCCTCGACGGAGACGATCTCACTGCGCCTCCCGGCCGGCCTGCTCGCCGACCTCAAGATCCTCGCCAACCGGATGGACGTTCCCTACCAGTCGCTCCTCAAGGTCTACCTCGCCGAACGCGTCGACCGCGAGCTGCGCGGCGACCTCGCCCCCAGCGAGCTCGCGGCGATCATCCGCGAGCCCGAGCCCCCCTACGGCGCCGCGCCCCGCGGCACCCACCGCAAGCGAGCGCGCGGGACGGCGAAGCGATGAAGAAGCGGACCTCGAGAGCCTCGCGAGCCGGTGCCGCACCCACGCTCGAGCGAACGCGGCCCCGCGCCTACGAGGAATGGAAGGCGCTCGCCGCGTGGGGCAAGCTTCCGGCGTGGGAACGTTCCCCGGCCGGATACCTGATGCGCCGCGCCCGGGAGGAGGCTGGATTCACGCAGAGCGAGCCCGCCGTGCGCCTCGGCATCAGCCAGCAGGCTGTGGCCCAGGCGGAACGCTGGGCGAGCAACCCGACCGTGGCCTTCCTCCGCGCTTGGTCCGCAGCGCTCGATGCCGCGCTCGAGCTCGGCTTCAAGCGCCGCGGCGCCAAAGCAGCACGGCCACATTCGAGCAAGGCGCCGACGGCTTAGACGGCTCGGACCCAAGCCAGAGATCAGAGATCGGTGGCACGGAGAGAAGCCACTGATCTGGCCGATCTACGGACGTATGGCTCCTTCTCCTTCCCGCTGACGAGGATCGCTGTCTGCTAACTATTCGCCTGGCACCTTCTCGGCCCCGAGCCGGGGTCTATACTCACTCCGAGCTCATCCAGCGACGAAGGGAGGACGCATGAAGAGAGTGCTCGGGATGGTCGTCGCGTTCCTGATCGCGGCGCCCGTCTTCGCCAACGACCTCTACATCGACCTGCGAACCAACTATTCGCCACGGACCGACTTCGGGATGGTGCGTGTGGAAGTGATCGACCAGGGAGACGTGCGCAAGCAGTGGGTTTCGGTGCATCCCGTCGACGCGCGGACCGATTTCGTGTCCGGTGCACGGGTCGCCGAGCTCCACGACCTCGAGTCCGGACACACCTACATGATCGTGCTGCAGGCGCTCGATGCGCACATGCGGACCGTCGACGGTCGCCTGGTGCTCCTCGACATGCCGTCGGTCCCGTTCGCCGCCACCGTGCTGATGACCCGCCGCTGAGCTCGCGAACGGAGAGGGAGGAAACGACGATGGGGACATTCCGCTTCACGCTACTTGCCGGCACCGCGACGATCGCGCTGGCGTGCGCACCCGTCGTGGCGCCGCGGGGAACCGATCGCGTTCCGCCGCGCATCACCCTGACCGTGCTGAACGCGCCCGGCAATCCCAGCTTCGACACCACCGACTCGCCCGGCTCGGGCATGGGCGCCTGCGCGCTCGCGCGCTCGTTCCCGGCCAAGCTGAGCTTCGCCGCTTCCGACGACGGCGGGCTGGCGACGCTGACCCTGACGGCCTTCCCGGGTCGCATCGCGAACGTCGCCGTCACGCCCGCCAGCGCCGAGGCGCGCGTCGCGCACGACGCCGCGACGGCCACCGACGTGCTGACGGTGACCTTCCATCCGCCGGCCGGCCACGTGCAGCCGAACGCGCTCGTCACTCTGACGGTCGACGGCATCTCGGCGCTCGCCGCCGCCGCGCTCGACGCCCACGGCAACCGCGCCGATCTCTACCAGGTCGATCTGCGAGCGCGCGAGGACGGCCTGCGCTGTGGCGCGGGGAGTTGATCGGGCCCTAGGGGGCGCAAGGCACCGGCACGGCGGGAGAGTCTGGCGCGGGCCGGAACCGGCGGAGCACCCGAGAGGAAGGAGCGATCTACCTGCTATCGGCCTTGTGCCTTCTCGGGGGTAAGACTCACTCGAGGTGTCGTTGCTCGGCGAGGCTGAGCGCGGTGTCGAGGATCTCGAGCGCTTCGTCGAGCTCGGCGGAAGAGACGGTAAGCGGCGGCGTGAGGCGCAGCGTGTTCTTCCCGCATCCGAGCACCACGAGTCCATGCTCGAAAGCTTGGCGGGCGACGTCGTCGCGGAGCTCGGGCGCCCGCTCGCGGGTCGAGCGGTCTCGCACCAGCTCGATGCCGAGCATCAGCCCGCGCCCCCGCACCTGGCCGATCGACGGGTGTCGTTCCGCCAGGCGCGTGAGACCTTCGAAGGCGCGCGCGCCGAGCGTCGCGGCGTTGCCGAGAGCCCCCTCCTCGAGCACCGCGACGGTGGCGAGCGCCGCCGCGCAGGCGATCGGGTTGCCGCCGTAGGTGTTGCCGTGCGAGCCGGGACCCCAGGTGGCGACCGAGCGGCGCGCGATCATGGCTCCGAGCGGCAGGCCCGAGGCGATGCCCTTGGCGCTCGTCACGATGTCGGGCTCGACCCCGTCGTGCTCGATCGCCCACCAGCGGCCGGTGCGTCCCATGCCCGACTGCACCTCGTCGGCGATGAGCAGGATGCCGTGGCGATCGCAGAGCTCGCGCAGGCGCGGCAGGAAAGAGGCCGGCGGCACGACGTAGCCGCCCTCGCCCTGGATCGGCTCGACGAGGATCGCCGCCACCTCGTCCGGCGGCGCGTCGTGGACGAAGACGACCTCCTCGAGGTAGTCGACGACCGCGCGGCCGACATCGCTCGTGCCCGGGTCGAACGCCAGGCGCGGCCGGTAGGGGTCGGGATAGGGGACGTGGGTCACGCCGGGCATGAAGGGCGAGAAGCCCGCGCGCTGCCGGACCTTCGACGAGGTGAAAGCGAGCGACCCCAGGGTGCGTCCGTGGAAGCCGCCGTAGAAGCCGACGAAGCGCGGCCGCCGGGTGTGATACCTCGCCAGCTTGAGCGCGGCTTCGACCGCCTCGGTGCCCGAGTTGGCGAGGAAGACCACCGAGTCCTCGGCGAAGGGGGCGATGCGGTCGAGCGTCTCCGAGAGCTCCACCCACTTCTCGTGATGGTAGTCGGCGGAGATGTGCAGGAAGCGGCCGGCCTGCTCGCGGATCGCCTCCACCACGCGCGGGTGGGCGTGGCCGGTGGCGCAGACCGCGATGCCGGCGGCGAAGTCGAGAAAGCGGTGGCCGTCGACGTCCCAGATCTCAGTGCCGCGGCCGCGCTCCATGACCAGCGGCTGGTCGCGCGGATAGGAAGGCGAGATGACCGCGGCGTCGCGCGCCAGGATGGCCCGCGCGCGCGGGCCGGGGACTTCGAGCTTCTGCACCGGCATGACGACCTCCTCGTGGGATCGGACGGCTGCCCTATCCTCTGCGAGCCGTGACCTGCCTGTCCAGCGACGAGCACCGGAGGCATAGACTCGCGCGCGTTTGCACGAGAATCCCGCCCGAGTCGGAGGAGCCATGACCGAAGCCACCGTGCGATTCGAGCGCGCCGGCCTGCTCGAGCTGGCGCAGGAGCTGGTGCGCATTCCAAGCCATCCCGGACTGCGCCGCCAGGAGGAAGGAGTCGCGCGGGCGCTGGCGGGCTATCTGGCCGCGCACGCCGTTCCCGCCGAGCTCGCGGAGGCCGCTCCCGGCCGCCCGAACCTGAGCGCGCGGGTCGAAGGAGCGGCGCCCGGGCGCACGCTGCTCCTGTGTGGACACACCGACACGGTGCCCCTCAACGCCGGCGACGCCGGCTTCGGCTTCTCCGGCGACGTGGTGGACGGGTGGCTGCGGGGGCGCGGCGCGGTCGACATGAAGGGTCCCCTCGCCGCCATGGCCGCCGCCCTGGTCGTGGCGCACGAAGATGCCGTCCTGCCGGCGGGCGCGCTCGTCCTGGCGGCGGTCGCCGACGAGGAGATGGAGAGCCTGGGCGCCGAAGCGCTGGTGCGCTCGCGGGTGCGCGCCGACGGCGCGCTGGTCGGCGAGCCGACCTCGAACCGGCTGGCGCTCGGTCACAAGGGGCTCGAGTGGCTGGTCGTGGAGCTCGCCGGCCGCGCCGCGCACGGCGGCACCCCGGCGGCCGGGGTGAGCGCGATCGATGCCGCCGCGCACGTTCTCTCGCTCGTTGAGGAGCGCCTCGAGCCGCGCTTGGCGCGCCGCGTCCATCCGCTTCTGGGAGCCCCGACGATCAATGCCGGAACGATCCACGGCGGCGACCAGCCGTCGACGGTGGCGGCGCGTTGCGCGATCCAGTTCGATCGCCGCACGGTTCCCGGCGAAACCTACGAACAGGTCGTCGCCGAGCTCGCGGAGCTCGCGCGCGAAGTCGAGGCGCGGCGGCCGGGCCTCGCGATCACCCTCGCGCGGATGCCCGGCGGGATGGCGACGCTCGAGCATCTGCCGCTCGAGATCGCCGCGGACCATCCGCTCGCCGCCGCCGCGGCGCTCGCCGTCGCCGCGGTGAGCGGGCGCGCGTCCGCGCCCCTCGCTTTCCCGGCGTGGACCGACGGCGCGTTGCTCTCCGGCTTCGGCGGCATTCCGACCGCGGTGCTCGGGCCGGGAGACCTCGCCCTCGCGCACTCGCCGGTCGAGGCGTTGCCGGTCGCCGAGCTCTACGAGGCCGCCGCCATCTACCTCGAGTGCGCGCGTCGGTTCTGCGGCGGGAGTGTCGGGTGAGCGAGCCGCGGCCGAGCCGGGTCCCGCACACCTGGGTGCTGCTCGCGGCGCTGGCGCTGGTCGCCGGGCTCGCCACCCACCTGATCCCGGCGGGCGAGTACGCGCGCGTCGAGCACGGGGGGCGCTCGCTCGTGGATGCGGGCTCCTTCCACCGCATCGAAGGACACCCGGCGACGCTGGGCGATCTCGCGCTCGCCTTTCCGCGCGGGCTCGAGGCCACGGCGCGCATCGTCTTCTACATTCTGATCATCGGCGGCGCCTTCGCGGTGGTCCAGGCCACGGGCGCCATCGACGCCGGCATCGGCCTGGCGCTCGCCGCGTGCCGCCGCCGCGAGGGTCTGGTGATCCCCTTCCTGATGGTGGTCTTCGCCCTCGGAGGCGGCGCCTTTGGCATGGCCGAGGAGACGCTGCCCTTCCTGCCGGCGCTGGTCCTGCTGGCGCGGCGGCTCGGCTACGACGACCTGACCGGCGGCGCCATCGCCCTGGTCGGCGCCGGCGCGGGGTTCGCGGGGGCATTCATGAATCCCTTCACGGTGGGCGTCGCGCAGGGGATCGCGGGTCTGCCGCTCTTCTCGGGCATGGCCTACCGCTGGGTGGTCTGGACGGTGACGACGTCGATCGCCGTGGTTTTCGTGACCCGACACGCGCGCCGCGTGCGGCGCCTTCCCGAGGCGGGCTCGGAGGGCGACGAGACGCCGCGCGGTCCGCGGCAGCTCGCGGTCCTGGCGCTGCTCGGCGGTTCGCTGGTCGTCCTGGTCTTCGGAGCGCTGGCTCGGGGCTGGGGCATCCTCGAGCTGTCCGGCCTCTTCCTCACCGTCGCGGTGGCCGCGGGCGCGGTGGGGGGGCTCGGCGCCAACCGCACCGCCGAGGTCTTCGTCGAAGGCGTCTCGGCGATGGCCGGCGGCGCTCTCGTGGTCGGCCTGGCCCGCGCCACCCTGGTGCTGCTCGACGGCGCCCGCGTCACCGACACGATCCTGCATGGGCTCGCCGGAGCGGTCGCCGGCATGCCGAATTGGGCGACGGTGACCGGCATCTACGGAGTGCAGGTGGCGCTCAACTTCCTGGTTCCCTCGGGCTCCGGCCAGGCGGTGCTCACCATGCCGATCCTGGCGCCGTTGGGAGACCTGGTGGGCGTCACCCGCCAGACGTCGGTGCTTGCCTACCAGCTCGGCGACGGCTTCACCAACATCTTCACTCCCACCTCGGGCTACTTCATGGCGGGACTGGCGCTGATCCGCGTCCCCTGGGCGCGCTGGGCGAAGTTCCTCTTGCCGTTGCAGGTGATCTGGATGGCCGCCGGACTGGTGCTCCTGCTCATCGCCCAGGCGTTCCACTGGGGACCCTTCTAGCGCTTCGCCGCCAGAGGGCATACGCCGGCAGACCGGCGGCGACCAGGACGAGTCCGGCGAGCGATTCGACCGGACTCGAGACCAGGGTATTGCCGACCAGCAGCAGGCTGGCGCCGATGAAGGCGAGCGGCGTCCACGGGAAGCCCCACACCCGGTAGGGCCGCTCGGCGTCGGGACGTGTGCGCCGCAGCACGAAAACCGCCGCCGCCGTGGCGACGTGGAAGACGAGCGCCGCGAAGACCACGTAGGTGTAGAGCTGCTCGTAGGTCCCGGAGAGCGTCAGCAGCACGATCCAGACGGCCTGCAACCAGAGGCTGCGCACCGGCACGTGCCGCGCCGGATCGATCCGGGCGACGTAGCGGAAGAAGACGCCGTCCTCGGCCATCGGAGGGTAGAGGCGCGAGGAGTAGAGGATCGTCGAAGCGAGGCAGCCGAGGGTCGAGAGCAGGATCGCTAGGGCCACCCATTTCGAGGCTGCGGCGCCGGCGAGCGCCGCCGCCGCGCTCTCGCCGATGCGCGGCGTCGCCGCCATCTCGGCCGGGGTCAGGGCGCGGGCGTAAACGACGTTGATCGCCAGGTAGACGACGGTCACCGCGGCGGTACCGAGCAAGAGACCGCGGGGCAGGTTGCGGCCGGGGTCGCGCATCTCGCCGGCCGAAAAGGTGGCGCCATACCAGCCGTCGTAGGTCCACAGCGCCGAGACCGCGGCCACGCCCAACAAGACCAGCAGCGAGCCGCCGTGCACCGGCAGCGCCGCCGTCCACGCGGGGTCGACGCGCGCGGGCAGGAGGAAGCCGGCCAGCACCAGGAAGGCGATCGCCGCGCCCTTCAGCCAGGTCAACGCGTTCTGCGTGCCGGCGCCGGCGGCGAGTCCGCGCGCGTTGACCGCGGTCAGCGCGACGACCGAAGCGGCCGCCGCCACCTGGGCGCCGTTGAGCGTCCAGCTCCAGCCCGCGATCGTCGCCGAGGCCAGGACGTGATCGACGCCGAAGAAGGGGACGAAACCGCCGAGGTAGGTGCCGAAGCCCACCGCCAGCGCCGCGTTCCCCCCCGAGAGGATGACCAGGAAGCCGGTCCAGCCGTAGAGGAAGCCCCAGAGGGGTCCGTAGGCTTCCTTGAGGTAGTGATAGATGCCGCCGGCGCGCGGGAAAAGGGCGCCGAGCTCGCCGTAGGTGAGCGCGCCGGCGAGCGACAGCAGGCCACCGGCCAACCAGACCACCAGGATCCAGCCGGCGTGCGGCAGCCGGCGCGCCATGTCCGAGGTGGTCAGGAAGATCCCGGTGCCGATGACCGAGCCGATCGTCAGCAGGGTCGCGTCGAGAGTCCCCAACCGACGTTCGAGTCCTGCCTGCGGCTCCGTCGCCGCTTGGGTCAATCTTCACCTCCCGGGCGCCCAGTACCCGCCGCGCGCCGATTCTCTGCTGCGGTCGAACGCGCGCAGACTAGATCCGGATGCGTGGCGTCGCAAGCCCAGCGCCGCGCGCACCTGCGCTAGCATCCCGGCGCACCGCATGTCGCACCCCCATCCGATCGCTCCAACCCGTGCCACGGGCTACCCGCAGAGCCCTCTCTTCTATCGCCGTCTCGACCGCCGCTTGCCGCGCGCCGTGCGCGCCGAAGGGTGCTGGATCGAAGACGAGAACGGCCGCCGCTATCTCGACGGCTCGGGGGGAGCGCTGGTGGCCAATCTTGGTCACGGTGTCCCGGAGGTCGCCGAGGCGATGGCCGAGGCGACGCGCACGGTCGGCTACATCAACGGGACGCAGTTCACCAATCTCTGGGCCGAGGAGCTGGCGGCGACCCTGGCGCGCCACCTGCCCGGCGAGCTGCGCTACTCGTACTTTCTGAGCAGCGGATCGGAGGCGATCGAAGCGGCCGTCAAGCTGGCGCGGCAGGTCCAGCTCGACCGCGGCGAGGGCGCGCGCTGGAAGGTCATTTCGTTGCTGCCGAGCTATCACGGCAACACCCTGGCGGCGCTGGCGCTCTCCGGGCGCGAGCACGCGCGGGCGCCTTTCGCGCCGCTGCTGATCGACTTCCCGCGCGTGCCGGGCCCCGATCCCTACCGCGATCCGGCCGGCGCCGAGCACGCGGCCGAGTGGCTGGAGGAGGAGATCGTGCGCCAGGGGCCGGAAACGGTCGCCGCCTTTCTCGCTGAGCCCATCGGCGGCTCGTCGACGGGCGCGCGGGTGCCGCCGCCCGGCTACTTCCCGCGCGTGCGCGAGATCTGCGACCGCTACGGTCTGCTCTGGATCGCCGACGAGGTGCTGTGCGGCAGCGGGCGGACCGGGCGCTGGTTCGCCTGCGAGCACGTCGGCGCCCTGCCCGATCTGATGGTGCTCGGCAAGGGGCTCAACGGGGGCGCGGCGCCGCTGTCGGCGTTGGTCGCCACGTCGGCGGTGGTCGAGACGGTGGCACGCGCCCGCGGCGCCTTCCTGCACGCGCAGACCTATTCCCACACTCCGGCGATCTGCGCCGCGGGGCTGGCCACCCTGCGCATTCTCGAGCAGCGCCGGCTGGTCGAGCGTGTCGCGGCGCTGGAGCCGTTCTTCTTCTCCGCGCTCGAGAGCGTACGTCAGCACCCATGGGTGGGCGACGTGCGCGGGCGTGGACTGCTGGCCGGCGTCGAGCTGGTCGCCGACCGGGAGAGCCGGCGTCCGTTCCCGCGCTCGGCGCGGGTCGCCGAGCGCGCGGTCGCGGCCTGCTTCGAGCGCGGGCTGATCGTCTGGCCCAACGTCGGGCACTTCGGGGGCGAGGGCGACCTCCTGATGTTGGGCCCCCCGTTCACCATCAGCGAAGAGGAGATCGGCGAGCTGGCGCTCCGTCTGCGCTCGGCGCTCGACGATCTCGGGAGGCAGCCATGAGCAAAGCGGAACGCGTCACCTACATCTCGATCGGCGCCTCGCCGGAGTTCGACCACGATTTCGAAGCCGCTCTGGCGGCGGTCGAGCCCGAACTGCCGATCCTCGTCCGCGACGGCAGCGGCGAAGCGCGCCCGGCCGGGCAGATGCTCGAGCTGCGGGCGCCGGCCGACCGTCGTCGGCAGGTGGCGCGTTTCGCGCCCACACCTCCCGAGGGAGTCGATGCCGCGGTACGGAGCGCCGCCGAGGCCTTTCCCGAGTGGCGCGAACGCGACTGGCGCGAGCGCGTGGCGGTGATTCGCGGCGCGGCCGAACGCATCGCCGAGGCGCGGTTCCTGACCGCGGCGCGGATGGTGCACGAGGTCGGCAAGACGCGGCTCGAGGCGATGGCCGAGGTCGAAGAGGCGGCGGACCTGCTGCGTTACTACGCCGAGCAGCTCGAGCAGGCCGGCGGCTACCGGCGCGCGATGGCGCGAGCCCTGCCCACCGAGGCGACCGAGAGCGTGCTGCGGCCCTACGGCGCCTGGGCCGTCATCTCGCCGTTCAACTTCCCGATGGCGCTCGCCGCCGGCATGATCGGCGGCGCGCTGCTCACCGGCAACACGGTGGTCTACAAGCCCTCGGAGGATGCCGTCGTCTCCGGCGCCGCGTTGGTCGAGGCGCTCTGGCAGGCTGGAGTGCCGCGCGCGGCGCTCGGTTTCGTCCTCGGGGGCGAAGCGGTGGGACGGCGGCTGGTGGCCCACGCCGCCATCGCCGGCGTGGCGTTCACCGGCTCGCACGAGGTCGGCATGCAGATCGCGCGGGCGATGCCGCGCGAGTACCCGCGGCCGGCGGTGATCGAGATGGGAGGCAAGAATCCAGCGATCGTCACCGCCAGCGCCGACGTCGACGCCGCCGCGCTGGCGGTCGCCCGTTCGGCCTTCGGCTACGGCGGCCAGAAGTGTTCGGCCTGCTCGCGCGCCTATGTCGGGTCGCCGGTCTTCGATCGGTTTGTCGCCCGGCTGATCGAGGCGGCCCGGGCGACGCGGGTCGGACCGCCCGAACGCAAGGAGACCGCGGTCGGGCCGCTGATCGACCGGCGCGCGCTGGGGCGCTTCGAGCGCGCCGTCGAGCGGGTGCGCGCGGGGGGCGGCGAGATTCTCGCCGGCGGCCGGGTGCTCGCCGAGGGCGAGCTCGCGCATGGCGCTTTCGCCGAGCCGACCGTGGCGACGCTGCCGGACGCCGGTCACGAGCTCTGGGACGAGGAGCTCTTCGTGCCGCTCGTCCTGGTGCGTCCGGTGCGCGACCTCGACGAGGGCCTGGAGCTCGCCAACCGCACGCGTTTCGGCCTCACCGCGGGCCTGTTCTCCTCGGCCCGCGACGAGATCGATCGCTTCCTCGAGAAAATCGAAGCGGGCGTCGTCTACGTCAATCGCGCGGCCGGAGCGACTACCGGCGCCTGGCCGGGGATCAACCCGTTCGGCGGCTGGAAGGGCTCGGGCGGCACCGGGGTGGCGGCGCTCGGCCCCCACTATCTGCTCAAGTTCCTGCGCGAGCAGAGTCGCTCGGTGACGGGACCCGAGTGAGCTCCGCCGCTCCGCGCGGGAGCGCCGACAAGCGCACCACGCTGCGCGAGGCGATCGCGCGCCTGGTGGGCGACGGCGATTGCGTGGTCATCGAGGGCTTCACCCATCTGATCGGCTTCGCCTCGGCGCACGAGATCATCCGCCAGCGCCGGCGCGACCTGGTGCTGGCGCGGCTGACGCCCGACCTGATCTACGACCAGATGATCGCCGCCGGTTGCGCGCGCAAGCTGGTGTTCAGCTGGGCCGGCAATCCGGGCGCCGGCTCGCTCTACGGCCTGCGGCGCGCCGTCGAGCGGGGCGTGCCGGCGCCGCTCGAGCTCGAGGAGTACAGCCACTTCGGCATGGTCGCGCGCTTCACGGCGGGCGCTTCGAAGTTGCCGTTCGCGGCTCTGCGCACCTTCACCGGCAGTGACCTGCCGGCGGTCAACCCGGCGATCCGCGAGGTCGTCTGCCCCTACACCGGCGAGCGGCTTCCGACGGTGCCGGCGCTCTGTCCGGATGTGACGATCGTGCACGTGCAACGCGCCGCGGCCGACGGCACGGCGCAGGTCTGGGGCCTGCTGGGGGTGCAGAAGGAAGCGGCCTTCGCCGCCCGTCGCGTGCTCGTGGTGGCCGAGGAGATCGTCGACGAGAGCGTCGTCCGCGCCGACCCCAACCGCACGCTGCTGCCCGGCTTCGTGGTCGACGCGGTGGTCGAGGAGCCCTGGGGGTGCCACCCCTCCTACGCGCAGGGCTACTACGACCGTGACAACGACTTCTACGTCGGCTGGGGAGAGATCGCGAGAGAACGCGCCACCCTCGAGCGTTGGCTCGACGAGTGGGTCCATGGCGTCGCCGACCGCGGCGAGTATGCCGCGAAGATGGGCGAGCGGCTGCGGCGGTTGCGCGCGGACGAGCGTCCGTCGGGCAGCGTCAGCTTCGGGTATTGACGATGAGCGGGAACTCTTCCGGCTGGAGCCCGAGCGAGCTCATGGTCGCCGCGGCGGCGCGCCAGCTCGTCGACGGCGAGGTGGTCTTCGTCGGCATCGGCCTGCCCAACCTCGCCTGCAACCTGGCTCGCCGCCTGCACGCGCCGAACCTCGTCCTGGTCTACGAGTCGGGCGCCGTCGGAGCCCAGCCGGCACGGGTGCCGGTGTCGATCGGCGATCCGGCGCTCGCCGCCGGCGCGCTGGCCATCGCTTCGATGGCGGAGATCTTCGGGCCTTACCTGCAGGGCGGCCGGATCGACGTCGGTTTCCTGCAAGGGGCGCAGATCGATCGCCACGGTAACCTCAACACCACGGTGATCGGCGAGTACGCGCGCCCGATGGTGCGCTTGCCCGGCAGCGGCGGCGCCTGCGAGATCGCGATCCACGCCCGGCGGGTGGTGATCATCGCGCCGCAGAGCGCTCGCAGCTTCCCCGAGCGTCTCGACTTCCGCACCTCGGCCGGCCATCTCGAGGGCGGCGACGCGCGTGCCCGCCTCGGCCTGCCCGGCGCGGGACCGGTCGGGGTGATCACCCAGCTCGCCACCTATGCTTTCGTCGACGGCGAGATGGATCTCGCCACGCTGCACCCCGGCGTCACCCTCGACGAGGTGCGCGCGCAGCTCGGCTGGAAGCCCCGCTGCGCCGCGTCGATCGGCACCACCCCGCCGCCCACCGCCGAGGAGCTCCGCCTGCTGCGCGAGGAGCTCGATCCGCAGCGGCTCTATCTCTGAGCGGCGCTCTTTTTTCGCGGCGCGGCGACCCCGGACTCGCAGCCTTCCGGCCGTCCGGCGCGCTCACTCCTCCTCGGCGGGCTCCTCTGCTTCCCAGCGGGCGCGCAGCTCGGCGGCGTCGCGGCGTTTGCGGCGGAAGGCGGCGAGGGTGAGCAGGGCGATTCCCGACCAGACGACGACCGAGCTCGAAAGGATCGGGATCCAGCGGTCCCACAGGGAGCGGCGCGACCAGTAGTCGCGCTCGAAGCGGGCCAGGGTCACGCCGGTCGCGGCGGCGAAGGCGTGGTCGAAAGACTCGCCGCGGCCGAGGCGGGCGAGGATGGCGCCGGTGATCCCTTCACCGAAGCGGCTCTCGAGGTCGCGCACCAGGTCGCCCGCCAGCGCGTAGGCCGCCGCCACGTCGCTCTCGCCGCCGGCGAACGCGCGGTCGAGACGCGCGATCGGCAGCGTCGAGTCGGAGAGCACCGCGAGCGCCACCCGCGCCCGGTCGCCCAGATCCCACTCGCGCCCCGCCGCCATGGCCACCCCCTCGTCGAACCAGCGCGGCACCGGCCGTCCGCGCGCGGCGCGCGCCACCAGCACGTGGGTCAGCTCGTGGCGCACCAGCGGGCCCAAGGCGCGGTCGGGATAGCGGTCGACCCGCGCCGGCAGCAGCACCACCACGCCGTCGCGTCCGGACGCCCAGCCGGAGATCCAGGGCGGCGCCGAGCGCGCCTGCGGGGAGTCCTCCGGCGCCAGCACCACAACGATCGGCGGACCGGGCGCGGCGAGGCCGGTCAGGCGCAGCACCCGGGCGAGCCCGCTCGCCGCCAACCGCTCGACCTCGGGCACCTGAGCCGCCAGCTCGGCCGGCGCCCGCACGTCGAGCTGCAGGGCGGCGCGCGGCGTGTCTCCGCGCGCCCACCCCGCGAAGCCGAGCAGGCCGAGCGCGAACCCGACGAAAGTGAGCCGGCCGAGCATCCGCGCCGGCAGCGACGGCGGCAGAGAGATCTTCGGGCGGCGCGCGACCACCCGTGGATTCTAGAGTCGCGTGGACGCAAGGGACGAACCGGGCTCCTGATGTGCCCGAACGGTGGACGGACTGCCTTAGGGGTGGAGTACCCTGGCCTTGTCTACATTCGAGACTGCGGCAGCCTGCGGAGGCCAAGGTGCCATCGGCGGCGCTCCGCGTTCGGGAGGAACTCTCGATGCGAAAGTCGGTCGGTCTCGCCCTGGCGCTCGGCGCCGCTCTGGCCCCCGCCGCTCATGCCATCACGATCACCAAGACGAACAACGCGGCGGACCAATGGGGATCGCTCAACGCCAGCTCTGGAAGCTATGTCTTCGCCGACAGTTTCGTCGCGCCGGCGGGGACGGACGTCCCCGCGACGCTGGGGACCTGGCTGAAGCTCCTGTCGGGTACCCCGCAGAGCGTCCGCCTCGAGATCTGGGGAGACAACGGGGGACCGGATCACAGCGCCATCCTCGCCACGACCGGATCGGTGACGCCGACCGAGACGAGTAGCTTCAACTTCACTTCCTTCGCGGTGACCAGCTCTCCGGCCGCGCTCACGCCGGGGACGAAGTACTGGTTCGTCATCACGGTTGTCGGCGAGCCGAGCTCGGGCGCGTATCTGGCAGCGGCAAAACACACTCAGAACAGCGTCTACCACGACAACGGCGTGTTCGACGCCTCGAACGATTCGTCCGGGGTGACCTTTGGCTTCGTGAATCAGACCCCCGAGATGGCGTTCCAGGTCGGGCTCTCGGACGTCCTGCTGCTCGACGAGCAGTTCTGTGGCAGCGTTTCGCACGATCCGGCCGGGCTCTACTTCCTCACCGAGCCGTACAACGTCACTTACGACGAAGCCGCTTTCGACGACCTGCTGACCAGCGGCATCCCCTGGCGGGTCGTTCTGGTCGACGAGTACGCGAGTGGTTTCTCCGTCGGAACGGAGACCGACCTCACGAACTACATCGCCAACGGGGGACACGTCGGCATCGACTACTGGAATTGGATCGGAGCTCCTTCGTTCGCGGCGACGTTCGACGCCTCCTACGTGTCGGACTTCACGACGCCGCTGCCGATTTACCAGTGGGAGAGCCAGCACCCGCTCTTCACGACGCCGCTCCAGATCCCGAATCCCCTGGACTGGACCGACGATTCCTGCACCAGTGGCACCATCGACGGCGCCAAGTTCAACCCGACGAGCTACGGCACGACGATCGCCTATTTCGGCTCGAACGTGGTGGCGCCCGTGGCGGGCACGCCCAGTCCCGATCTGATCGTCCCGCCGGCCAACGACTCCGCGATCATCGTCGGCAACGGCGGACGCACGGTGCTCTTCGGCGGGATTCTCGGCAACTACAACAAGTCCATGATCATCGTCGCGCCCGTCTCGGAGTCGACGCCCGAGCCGAAGGGCTTCGACATCACGAACGGCGAGTGGATGGCCGAGAACATCGCCGACTACCTGCTCCACGTGATCTTTGTCGACGGCTTCGAGAGCGCCAACTTCGGCGCCTGGAGCAGCGAGACCGGCGGGATCCTCCTCAAGCCCCAGGGAGCGGCCCCGGCCAAGCACTGAGAGCCGGTCCGTCAGGGCAGCTTGAGATAGACCTCGAAGGACTGTTCCTGGGGCGGCGCGGTGAAGCCTCCCGGGACGCCCTGCTTGAGCTTGGGCATCAGGACGTCGTCGCGGAAGCGCTCCCAGGTCTCCTTCGAGTCGTGGATCGCCACCACCGTCCACCCGCCCTCCGACGGCCCCGCCGCGTGGTAGAGCTGCCCCGGAGGCAGCGTGTCGCGGCTCGGATGCACCGCCTTGATCGACGCCTCGTACTGCTCGCTCGTCCCGCCCGCGAAGAAATGCACCACTCCGTACGCCATGTGTGTCCCCCTTTCTTGGTCGAAGCTTCGACGTTAGCACCAGCCACGGCGGGGCGGCCCTGTCCCCGCTCCGCCGAACCCTCTTTGGGCCCGACCGGGAGCAAAGCAGAGGGAGGAACGGCGTCGGACTCATCGCATCGAACGAAGATGAAAGAGCCGGCTGGCCGCGCGGTTCGGAGGTAACCGATCCGGCGCGACCCGCGTATAGGGTGAAAGCTCACTCGCCCGGCTGTCCTCCGTCCATGCCTCCCGAGAACCTCGAACGATGATGACGCTCCGCTCCGCTCGCGCACTCCCGCCACGGCGTGGGCTGGCTTTCCTGCTCCTCGTCGGCGTCGCGAGCGCGGCGGGTGCCGGGGTCGTCGGTGATCTGCGGATCCATGAGCTCGAAAGCCGCGTGTTCGGCAACACGCGGAAGCTACGCGTCCTCCTGCCGGAGGGATACGACGCGCCGGAGAACGCCGGGCGCCGCTATCCGGTGCTCTACCTCAACGACGGACAGAACCTCTTCGACGCCTCGACCTCGGCGCTCCATCCGCTCGAGTGGAGGGTGGACGAGACCGTCCGCGAATTGGTCGCGGCGGGGCGGATCCCGCCCCTCGTCGTCGTCGGCATCGACAGTGCCGGGCGGCGCGGGCGCTTCCACGAGTACTTCCCCTGGGCCGACCAATACCTCCATCCGCCCGATCTCGATCCGCGCGGCAGCGCCTATCCGGAGTTCCTCCTCGGCGAGGTCGTGCCGTTCGTCGAAGCCAGGTACCGCGTGCGGCGCGACCCCGCGGGTCGGGGGCTCGGGGGGTCGTCTGCGGGCGCGCTGGCGGCGATCTACGCCGTGATCCACCGCCCGGGGCAATTCGGAAAGCTGCTCGTCGAGAGCCCGTCGCTCTACGTCGATGACGCCCACATCCTGCGCGAGGCGGCCGGCGTCACGTCCTGGCCGGGACGCATCTACCTCGGCGTCGGAACGAACGAGGACTTCCGGACGCGGTGCGATCCGGCCGTGCGGGGGAAATCGGACCTCGAGCGCGACCTTGCCCGCTTCGATCGCCTGCTGCGGATGGCGGGCGTGGGCAAGGAGCGGATCCACGAAACCGTCACTCCGTGCGCGGTGCACGACGAGGCGGCATGGGCAGCGCGGTTCCCCGAAGCGCTCGGCTTCCTGTACGCGCCCGAGTGAGCTCCACCGGCAAGGCGCGCAAGTACGCGGCGCGGTCCGGACGCCGGCAAGCGCCGCCCCGAAGATTCTGCGGACGCCGTCTGGGAGACCGAGGTGTCGGCGCCTGCTTCTCTGCGGTGAAACTTTGAGCCTTCTCGCTCCGTTATGTTCCCTGGAGGGCCTGCGCATGCGTTCAAAGAGTGTTCGGTTGGGAGTGGTGCTGGGGGTTTCGCTGTTGGCCGCGGCGGCGGCGCGGGCGGATTTCCGGCTGGAGAAGCAGTTCGATCTGGCCTCGGGGGGAAGCTTCTCCCTGCGATCGTCAGCCGGATCGGTCGAGGTCCACGGCGGCGACGGCTCGCAGGCTGTGGTGGTGATCACCTCGGATCGGTCGGACTTCGCGGATCTGTTCGATATCCGGTTCGATGCCCAGAGCGATCATCTGGGGGTCGTGATCGAGCGGAAGGGCGGCGGGTTCGGATTCCATTGGGGGTTCAACGGCGGTGCGCACGTCGACGTGACGCTCCCCAAGGGGGTCTCGGCCGACGTCCATAGCTCCGGCGGCAGCGTCCAGATCTCGAACCTCGACGGTCACGTCAAGGCGGGCAGCTCGGGCGGCAGCGTCCACATCTCCGATATCGGCGGCGACGTCGACCTCTCCTCGAGCGGCGGCGGGGTCACCGTGGAGAACGTCGCGGGCGGCGCCAAGGTGGACTCGAGCGGCGGGTCGGTCGTGCTGCGCAAGGTCGGGGGCGACATCGATTCCTCCTCGAGCGGCGGCGGCGTGCGCATCGAAGAGGCGGGCGGCGAGGTCGTGGCCGGAAGCTCCGGCGGGCCGGTGCACGTGAGCTTCGCGGCCGGGAACGACAAGGGAGGCAACCTGCACTCCTCCGGCGGAGGCGTGCACGTGAGCCTCGATTCCAAGGTGGCGCTCGATGTCGATGCCCACTCCTCGGGCGGCGGGATCCACTGCGACCTGCCGATCACCGTGCGCGGGCACATCGGCCGCGGCACCCTGATCGGCAAGCTCAACGGCGGCGGCAACGTCCTCAGGCTGCGCTCGAGCGGCGGCGGGATCTCGATCGAAGAGCGCTGAGGTCCGCGACGGCGAGTTGCTAGCATTCCGGCATGATCGAGACTTTCGACCGCGACGGCGTGCGTGAGCTGCGGCTCGCCCGGCCGCCCGCGAATGCGTTGGATCCGGCGCTGGTGAGCGCGCTGCGCCAGGCCATCGAGAAGGCGCCGGAGGACGGGGCGCGGGCGCTGGTGCTCTCCGGCTCGCCGGGTATGTTCTCGGCGGGACTCGACGTGCCGGCGTTGCTCGCCCTCGACCGCGCCGCGATGGAGCCGTTCGTGCACGAGTTCTTCGGACTCATGCGCGCCCTGGCGGTCTCGCCGCTGCCGAGCGTCGCCGCGATCACCGGACACGCGCCCGCGGGCGGCGCCGTGATGTCCATCTTCTGCGACGACCGGGTGATGGCGGCGGGCGATTTCCGCATCGGATTGAACGAAGTGCGGGTGGGCTTGTCGCTGCCCCAGGTCATCCACAGCGCGCTCGAGCTGGTCGTCGGGCCGCGTCAGGCGATGCGGCTCGGCGTGCGGGGTCTCCTGGTGTCGGCCGAGGAGGCGCGGTCGGTCGGGCTGGTCGACGAGCTGCTCTCGCCCGATCTCGTCGTCGCCCGCGCGGTGGAACGCGCCCACGAGTATCTGGCTCTCCCGCCCCGCGCGATGATACGCACCCGCGAGCTCTGCCGCCGCCGTCTGGTCGAGCTCTTCGACGAGCAGCAGGAAGCGACCTTCGCCCGCTTCGTCGAGGACTGGTTCTCGCCCGAGACCCAGGGAGCGATGAGGGCGTTGGTCGAGCGGCTCAAGCAGAAGAAGAGATGAAGGAGGAACCGACCATGTCACCATCCGGTCTCGCAACGAAGACGTGCATTCCGTGCAAGGGGGGCATTCCGCCGCTCGGCGGGGCGGCGCTCGAGCGCCTGCTCGCCGAGCTCGGCCCGAACGGCTGGCGGGTCGTCGACGAGCATCATCTGGAGAAGGACTACGAGTTCCCGGACTTCGCCTCGGCGCTGGCGTTCGTCAACCGGGTAGGCGCCATCGCGGAGCAGGAGGGGCACCATCCGGACCTCCTGCTCGGCTGGGGACGGGTCCAGATGACGACCTGGACCCACAAGATCGGCGGCCTGACCGAGTCCGACTTCATCCTCGCCGCCAAGGCGGACGCCGCGCTCGCCGGCTGACGGACGAGCCGCCGGGCACCTCACTGGCGTTTCGTTGACTCTCTGGTTGACGCTCTGAATACAGAGAGGCCCCGGACCGCGTCGCGCGATCCGGGGCCTCGGGGTTTCGTGTCGGTGGCGTTGGGCTTCTCCTCGGAGAAGGCCTTCGCCTCAGGACGTTTGCCCCAGGAGGTTCCTTCTAGGAGGACACCACCTCCACGAAGCCAGGTTTGCTACTCGACATTACTGGATCACCTCCTCTCTGGGCGAACCAAGCGGGACCCAACCCCGCTCGGTCGGGAGCGCCGCCCCAGCGCCCCGGCCGCCGCACGCACCCGAACGGCCGTGCGGACGAATGCACAAGAGTTTGTGCAAGGAAGGCTCGATTGTCAACGTCGGCCGTCGGGGCTTCGCCTTACGGGAAGATGCCCATGTCGCCGTAGGTGCGGCAGATCATCTCGATGGCGACGATGAACGCGGCCGTCCGCAGGTCGGGCTTGTCGTCGTGGTGGCGGCGCGTGTCACGGATGCGGCGATAGGAGTTGACCATCGTCTCCTCGAGGCCCGAGTTGACCAGGTCCACCTCGGAGGGTCCCTCCTTGAACTCGGCCAGATCCTCCTCGCTGAACGGCTTGCCCGCGGCGCGCTCCACGGCGCCCAGGAGCTTCCGGTAGGTCCGCTCCTCGTAGCGCTTCTCCATCCGTCCGAAGCGCACGTGGGAGAGGTTTTTCAGCCATTCGAAATAGGAGACGGTCACGCCGCCGGCATTCAGGTACATGTCGGGGATGATCATCACGCCGCGCTGGTAGAGCATCTCGCTCGCTTGGGAGCTCACCGGACCATTGGCGCCCTCCGAGATGATCTTGGCGCGGATCTGCGGCGCGTTCTCGTGGGTGATCTGGTTCTCGAGCGCCGCCGGCACCAGGACGTCGCACTCGAGCTCGAGCGCCGAGCTGCGGTCGGGCAGGTCCTGAGCGCCGGGGAAGCCGAGGACCGAATCGGTCTCGGCCCGGTGGGCCATGACCTTCTCGAGATCGAGCCCGGCCGGGTTCGAGATCGAGCCCTCGCGCTCGGCGAGGCCCACCAGCACGGCGCCGGCCTCGACGAAGAACTTCGCGGCGAAATAGCCGACGTTGCCGAGGCCCTGGACGACCACGCGCTTGCCCTCGAGCCCGGGCTCGAGGCCGAGCTTCTTCATGTCGTCGGCGTCGGCGACCGCCTCGCGGGTACCGAAGAAGACGCCGCGCCCGGTCGCCTCCTTGCGGCCCCGCACGCCACCGCCCTCGATCGGCTTGCCGGTCACGCAGCCGAGGCTGTTGACGTCGTGGTTGGCGAGCGCCTGGTAGGTGTCCGCGATCCACGACATCTCTTTCGGACCGGTCCCGTAGTCGGGAGCCGGCACGTCGACCGCCGGTCCGATGAAGCCCTTGCGATAGAGCTCGTAGGTGTAGCGGCGGGTGATGCGCTCGAGCTCGCCGTCGGAGTAGTTGCGGCGGTCGATGCGGATGCCGCCCTTGGCGCCGCCGAACGGAACGTTTACGGTCGCGCACTTGTAGGTCATCAGCGCCGAGAGCGCCATGACCTCGTCTTCGTTCACCCGCCAGTCGTAGCGGATGCCACCTTTGGTCGGCAGCTTGTGCTGCGAATGCTCGGCCCGCCAAGCGTGGATGACCTCGATCGAGCCGTCGTCCCGAGGAATCGGGAAAGCCATGTGGTAGACGCTGTTGCAGACCTTGATCTGCTCGAGCAGTCCTTGGGGATGTTTGGTGTAGGTAGCCGCCTTGTCGAAGTTGGCGTTGACCTGGTCGAAGAAGCTCAGGTTTTCGGACATGGGAAATCGCCGGTGAAGATCGGTCGGCGCGGCATTGCGCCGACTTCGCGGAACCGGGCCCGAAGGCCGCGGACCGCCATTGTCGGCGGAGCGAGAGATAGTCTAGCGCAGCCCCGGACCGGACCGGACCGCCTTTTGGGAGGGGGGCCGGGTGGCAGGCAAGACGCACCGCAGTCTCGATGACGCCGTCACGCTGCGCCGCTTCGTGCGCCAGCTCAAGGAGGGGATCTACATCACCTCCTCGACCGGGGCGATCCTCGACGCCAATCCCGCCCTGCTCGCGATCCTCGGCTACCCGTCGCTCGCCGCGCTGCAGGCCGCCTCGGCGAGCGAGCTCTACGTCGATCCGGAGCTGCGCCGGCGGGAGCTCGACCGGCTGGCGCGCGACGGCGAAGTGCGTGAGTACGAGCTCGAGCTGCGGCGCCCCGACGGCGAGTCGCGGACGGTGCTCGATACCTGCTACCGGGTGCGTGACGCGGCGCGCGGCGAGGATCTCTTCCACGGCATCCTGGTCGACATCACGCCGCGTAAACGGCTCGAGGCCGAGCTCCGCGAGCTGTCGCGCCGCGACGCCCTGACCGGCAGCTTCAACCGGCACTTCCTCGACGAGTTCGCCGCCCGGTTCGAGGCCGGCCGGGCGCGCTGGGGCGCGGTGGTCGTCGACGTCGACCATTTCAAGCAGTACAACGATCGCTTCGGTCACGAGGCCGGGGACGCGGTGCTGGTCGGGGTGGCGCGCTTCCTGCTCGACTCGACGCGTGGCGAGGACGCCGTGGTGCGGTTGGGGGGCGACGAATTCCTGGTGCTCGTGATGGGGCGCGCCGCGACCCGCACCGAGCAGGTGGCCCAGCGCCTGCGTGCCATGGCGGGCCTCTCCGTGCGCATCACGATCGGCTGGGCGGTGCGCGAGGGACGCGAGTCGCTCGAGCGCACCGTGGCGCGCGCCGACGCCGGCCTGCTCGCGGAGCGTGAGCGGGCGCGCCCCAAGCGCGGCGCGCGCCGTCGCTGAGCCGACTCTCGAGCCCGCACCCTCCTCCGGTCCGGCGGGGCGGTCGCACCCACCCCCGAGGGGGGCGCGTCGCCCGGGGGCGGGCGCGAAGATAGACTCGAAAAGAGGTCTGCGCGCACATCTTCAGTCGCTATCCATGAAATCGAGGAGAATTCCATGCCGGATTACGTGACGTCGTTGATGGCTGAAGTCCGGGCCAAGAACCCCGCCGAGCCGGAGTTCCACCAGGCCGTCCAAGAGGTTGTCGAATCGCTCTCGTTGGTGCTCGAGCGCCACCCCGAGTACCGCCACGCCAAGATCCTCGAGCGCATCCTGGAGCCCGAGCGCGTGATGCTGTTCCGGGTGCCCTGGGTCGACGACCAGGGCGGGGTGCAGGTCAACCGCGGCTTCCGGATCGAGATGAACAGCGCCATCGGTCCCTACAAGGGAGGCCTGCGCTTCCACCCGTCGGTCAACCTCGGCATCCTCAAGTTCCTCGCCTTCGAGCAGGTGTTCAAGAACTCGCTGACCACGCTGCCGATGGGAGGCGGCAAGGGAGGCTCCGACTTCGATCCCAAGGGGAAGAGCGACGGCGAGGTGATGAGGTTCTGTCAGGCCTTCATGAGCGAGCTCTTCCGCCACATCGGTCCCAACACCGACGTGCCGGCCGGCGACATCGGCGTGGGCGGCCGCGAGATCGGCTTCCTGTTCGGGATGTACAAGAAGCTGCGCAACGAGTTCACCGGCGTGCTGACCGGCAAGGGGCTCAATTGGGGCGGCTCGCTGATCCGGCCCGAGGCCACCGGCTACGGCTCGGTCTACTTCGCGGCCGAGATGCTGGCCACCCGGGGCGAGTCGCTCGAGGGCAAGATCTGCCTGGTCTCCGGTTCGGGCAACGTCGCTCAGTACACGGTCGAGAAGTTGCTCGATTTCGGCGCCAAGCCGGTCACCCTCTCCGACTCCTCGGGCTACATCTACGACGAAGCGGGAATCGACCGCGACAAACTCGCCTTCGTCATGGAGCTCAAGAACGTGCGCCGCGGCCGCATCGAGGAGTACACGGAGCGCTACAAGAGCGCGGTCTACACCCCCGCGGACGGCGCCGCGGCGGCCAACCCGCTGTGGAACCACAAGGCGCGTTGCGCCTTCCCGTCGGCGACCCAGAACGAGATCAACGGCGAGGACGCGGCGCATCTGATCGCGAACGGCGTCGACGTGGTCAGCGAGGGCGCCAACATGCCCTCGACCCTGGACGCGGTCGGACGCTTCCTCGAGGCCAAGATCCTCTATGGCCCGGGCAAGGCGGCCAACGCCGGCGGCGTGGCCACCTCGGGTCTCGAGATGGCGCAGAACAGCATGCGCTACGGCTGGACGCGCGAAGAGGTGGATCAGCGTCTCCACCTCATCATGAAGAGCATCCACAGTGCCTGCGTCGAGACGGCGGACCGCTTCGGCACCCCGGGCAATTACGTCAACGGCGCCAACATCGCCGGCTTCCTCAAGGTCGCCGACGCGATGATGGACCAGGGCGTGGTCTGAGGGAGCTCCGGGTGGAGTGACGACCGACCCCGTCGGTCCGACTCGTCGAGCGCCGGGCCGTGCCGGCACGCCGCCGGCACGGCCGCGCTTTCACGAGTTCCAGGAGCTGACGCGCTACCGCGTCACGGACGTCCTGCTCGCCGCGCCGCCCTACGACAGCTTCATTCTCGAGGAGGCGGGCGAGCTCCCCGAGCGCATGCTCGGGGAGTTCCGCAACCTCGACCTCCACTACGCGCCGGGACTGACCAGCGTCGCGACCGGCGGCGAGGCCCTCGACCTCGCGGAATCGCAGCGCCGCTTCAGCCTGATCGTCTCGACGCCGCATCTAGCCGACATGAATGCCGTCGAGCTCGCCGCCGAGGCGCGGGCGCGCGGGCTCGACGTGCCGGTGGTGTTGCTGGCCCGCGACCGTGGCGAGCTCGCGGAGTTCACCGCCCGTCACGGACTGGCTGGCATCGAGCGCGCGTTCGTCTGGCAGGGCGACGCCCGTATCCTGGTGGCGATCGTCAAGTCGGTCGAGGACCGTCGCAACGCCGCCCACGACGCGCGGGTGGTCGGCGTGCAGGTGATCCTGTTGATCGAGGACCGGGTGCGTGCCTACAGCTCGTTCCTGCCGGCGATGTACGGCGAGCTCTTGCGTCAGTCGCAGCGGGTGGTCGGCGAAGGGGTGAATCTCTCGCAGAAGATCTTGCGCATGCGGGCGCGCCCGAAGATCCTGCTCTGCACGACCTACGAGGAGGCGGAAGCGACCTTCGAGGAGTACGCCGAGGAGGTGTTGGGCATCGTCTCCGACGTCGAGTTCCCGCGTCGAGGCGTGAAGTCGCCCACCGCCGGCGCGGAGCTGGCCGGCCAGGTGCGCGAGCGCTTTCCGGACATCCCGATCGTGCTCCACTCTTCGCAGCCCGAGAACGAGGAGCTGGCCAAGAGCCTCGGCACCCGTTTCCTGCTCAAGGGGTCGCCGTTCCTGCTCGAGGAGCTGCGCCGCGTGCTGCTCGAGGATTTCGGTTTTGGGGACTTCGTCTTTCGGCTTCCCGACGGCACCGAGCTCGCCCGCGCCTCCGATTTGAAGAGCCTCGAGGAGCAGCTCGCGGCGGCGCCCGACGCGTCGATCCTCTACCATGCGGCGCGCAACCACTTCTCGCGTTGGCTCAAGGCGCGCAGCGCCTTCGATCTCGCGCACGCGCTGCGTCCGCGGCGGCCCGAGGAATACCCTTCGACGGCGGCGTTGCGCGCCTACCTCGTGCGTTCCATCGCCGAGTACCGGCGCGAGCAGGGCCAGATTTTCGTCGCCGATTTTGAGCGCGAGCATTTCGACTTCGCGAGCGACTTCTACCGGTTGGGGGGCGGCTCTTTGGGCGGCAAGGCGCGCGGCCTCGCCTTCGTGCGCCGGCTGCTCTCCCGGCGCGGCCTGAGACGGCGCTTCCCGGGAATCGAGGTGGCGGTGCCGCACGCCGTGGTGGTGGGGACCGATGTCTTCGACGCCTTTCTCGACGAGAACGACCTGCGCCGCTTCGCGATCGAGTGCGAAGACGACGAGGAGCTGCGTCGCCGTTTCGCCGCGGCGCGGTTTCCGGACGAGCCGGCGCGCGACCTCGCGGCGCTCGTAGAGCGCGCCCGCTTTCCGCTCGCGGTGCGCTCCTCGTCGCTGCTCGAGGACTCGGTGCGCAATCCGTTCACCGGCGTCTACGACACCCTGATGCTCGCCAACCGAGAGGGCACGAGCGAGGAGCGCGTCCAGCGCCTCCTGACCGCGATCCGGCAGGTCTACGCGTCGACCTTCTCGCGCGCCGCCAAGGCGTATCTGCGGTCGACCAGCTACCGGCTGGAGGAGGAGAAGATGGCGGTCATCGTGCAGCGGGTCGTGGGCTCGCAGCGCGGCGGCCGGTTCTATCCCACGCTCTCGGGCGTCGCCCGCTCGGTGAACTTCTACCCGACGCCGCCGATGCGTCCCGAGGACGGCATCGCGGCGGTGGCGCTCGGGCTCGGCCGGACCATCGTCGAGGGCGAGCCCTGTCTCCGGTTCTCGCCGCGCTATCCGCAGAATCTGCCGCAGCTCGCCTCGGCCAAGGAGGCTCGGGTCTCGACCCAACGTGGCTTCTGGGCGCTCTCCTTCGACGCCGCCGACGCGATGCGCGAGAGCTTCTACGGTCTCGACGTCGCTGAGGCCGACGGCACGCTGACCGCGGTCGGCTCCGTCTACTCGAGCGCCAACGACGCGATCTCGGACGGGCTCGGGCGCCCCGGGGTCCGTCTGGTCACCTTCGCGCCGATCCTCAAGCACGGGTTGCTGCCTCTGGCCGAGCTGCTCGAGGTGCTGCTCGAGGAGGGCGCGCGCGGCATGGGCAGTGCGGTCGAGATCGAGTTCGCGGTCGATCTCGATCCGGCGGCGGCCGACGCGGCGGCGGAGCTGGCGTTGCTCCAGATGCGCCCGGTGACGATGACCGCGGGAGGCGAAGCGCTCGAGCTCGGCGAGCTCGATCCGCGGACGATGCTCTGCCGGTCGAGCTCGGTGCTCGGCAACGGTCGCATCGACGGCATCCGCGATCTGGTGGTGGTCGATCCGGCGCGCTTCGAACGGGGCAAGAGCACCGAGGTGGCGAGCGAGGTCGGCCATCTGAACGGACAGCTGACGGCCGCCGGGAGGCCCTACATCCTGCTCGGGGTGGGACGCTGGGGTTCACGCGACCCGTGGCTCGGCATACCCGTCGGCTGGGAACAGGTGTCCGGCGCGCGGGTGATCGTCGAAGCGTCGGCGCCGGGCGTCGCGATCACGCCTTCCCAGGGGAGCCACTTCTTCCACAATCTCACCGCGGCGGACATCGGCTACTTCACGGTCGAGACCGGACGTCGCGGACGCATCGACTGGGACTGGCTCGCCGGTCAGCCGGCGCTCGCCGAAGCCGGGCCGGTACGCCACCTGAGATGCACGGCGCCGCTGGTCGTCCAGATGGACGGCCGCCGGGGCGAGGGCGTCATCCTGAAGCCCGGAGCCGAGCCCGAGATCGCCGATGACTGAGCGGCGCACGATAGACTTTTTCGGTTCGCCCCGAGCGGGCGAACGGCCGTCTCGACGGCATTCCAGCAACCGACAATTCCCTTCGAGGTACATGACATGGACAACCGCGGTCCGGCAGTGAGCCGACACGGAGTCGAGGATCAGGGCCTCGGCGCCGCCTCGACCGTCAATTGGAACCTTCCTCCCGCCCAGCTCGTCGAGCACGCCATTCGGCGCGGCGAAGCCGTGCTCTCGGCCGACGGCGCCCTGATCTGCAACACGGGCGAGTTCACGGGCCGTTCCCCCAAGGACAAGTTCGTGGTCGAGGAGCCGAGCTCGCAGGCCGACATCGGCTGGGGCAAGGTCAACCAGCCCATCGACCCCACCAAGTTCGACGCCCTCGACGCCCGGGTGCGGGCCTATCTGGCCGGCAAGGAGCTCTACGTCTTCGACGGTTACGCCGGCGCCGATCCGCGCCACCGGCTGCGGGTGCGCATCGTGACCGAATCGGCCTGGCAGAGCCTGTTCGCGCGCAACATGTTCGTGCGCGAGGAGGATCCGGAGCTGCTCGAGCGCTTCGAGCCCGAGTTCGTGGTGGTCGACGCGATGAACTTCCGCGCTGATCCGGCGACCGACGGAACCCGCAGCTCGACCTTCATCCTCCTCAACCTGGGCAAGAAGAAGGCGCTCATCGGCGGTACCCAGTACGGCGGCGAGATCAAGAAGACGATCTTCACGGTGATGAACTACATGTTGCCGAAGAGCGGCGTGCTGTCGATGCACTGCAGCGCCAACTACGGTCTCACGCGGGACGACGTGGCGCTCTTCTTCGGGCTCTCCGGCACCGGCAAGACGACGCTTTCGGCCGACCCCCGGCGGACGCTGGTGGGCGACGACGAGCACGGCTGGGGCCCGGAGGGCGTCTTCAACATCGAAGGCGGTTGCTACGCCAAGGTGATCCGTCTTTCGCGCGACGGCGAGCCCGATATCTGGGACGCGTCGCACCGTTTCGGGACGGTGCTCGAGAATGTTGATTTCGACATCGAGAGCCGGCGCCTCGACCTCGAGTCGGAGCGCCTGACCGAGAACACGCGTTCCTGCTACCCGATCACCCACCTGCGCCACTGTGACGTCGACGGCGTGGCCGGTCATCCCCGCCACGTGATCTTCCTGACCTGCGACGCCTACGGCGTTCTGCCGCCGCTCTCACGGCTCACCCCGGCGCAGGCGATGTATCACTTCCTCTCCGGATACACCGCCAAGGTGGCTGGCACGGAGCGCGGCGTCACCGAGCCCACCGCCACGTTCTCGTCCTGCTTCGGGAGCCCGTTCCTGCCGCTGCCGCCGGCCGTCTATGCCGGCATGCTGGGCGAGAAGCTGGCCCGTCACGGGGTCAAGGTCTGGCTGCTCAACACCGGTTGGACGGGCGGTGGCTATGGGGTCGGCAGCCGCATCAAGCTCTCGCTGACCCGGCGCATGGTCGACGCGGCGCTTTCCGGCGAGCTCGATTCGGTCGCCACCGTCGAGGACGAGATCTTCGGCGTCGCCATCCCCGAGCACCTCGAAGGCGTGCCGCCCACGATGCTGCGTCCGTGGGAGAACTGGCCCGATCGGGCGAGCTACGAGGCGACGGCGCACAAGCTCGCCGAGATGTTCGCCGCGAACTTCGCCCAGTACGCCGAGACAGTCGCCGAGGACGTCCGCGCCGCCGGCCCGCGCGTCTGAGCGGAACGTCCGGCTACCGGAGGGCCGCGCCCCGGCTCAGCGCATCTCGGTGAGCGGGCGTGGCCGGTGGAGGATGAAGCCCTGGCCGTAGTCGACCCCGAGGTCGCGGAGCACGGCCAGGGTTTCGTCGTCCTCGATGCCTTCGGCGATGGTCTTCATGCCGAGCACGCGGCCGATCTGCAGGATCGACTCGACGAGAGCCCGCTGGATGCGGTCCTTGGGAAGCTGGTGGGTGAAGGAGGCGTCGATCTTGAGGAAGTCGACCGGCAGGTTCTTCAGATAGGCGAACGAGGAGAACCCCGAGCCGAAGTCGTCGAGCACGAAGCGGCAGCCGAGGCCGCGCAGGCCGGAGATGAAGCGCAGCGCACTCGACAGGTTGGCGATCGCCGCCGTCTCGGTGATCTCGAAGCAGACCCGGCGCGGATCCAGGCTGGCGTCCTCGATGACGGCCAGCACCTGCTCGAGGAATGCCTCTTCGCCGAGCGACTGACCGGAAAGGTTGATCGTGTAGGTGGTCCCCGCGGGCAGCTCGCTACCGTCGCGCGCCGAGAGGACGCTCAAGCTCTCGCGGACCACCCAGCGATCGAGGCTCGAGATCAGGTGATATCGCTCGGCGGCGGCGATGAAGGCCGAGGTCGCCACCGCGTCGCCGCGGTCCGAAAGCATGCGCAGGAAGATCTCCGCCATCGGCTCGATCTCGACGCGGGCCTGTAGCGGCACGATCTTCTGCGCGAACAACCGGAAGCGTCCGGTGTCGAGCGCCCGCCGGATTTCCTGCACCCATTGCAGCTCGCCGAGCCGTCGGGCGATGGCGTCGTCGCCCGGACGGTATTCGTGTACCCGGTTGCCCCCCGCCTGGCGGGCCGCGAAGCGCGCCGCATCGGCGGCGGCCAACGCGGCGGTGCCGTCGGCCGCCGACTCGGTGACGGCGGCGAGACCTACCGCGGCGGTGAGCTCGAAGGGGCGGTCCTGCCAGCGGAAGTGGGCGCGGCTCAGCGCCTCGCGCAGGCCGCGCGCGAACTCGAGCCCGCGCGCCGGCGGCACGTCGACGAGCAGCGCCGCGAAGTCGCCGTTGCCGAGTCGCGCCAGGGTGGCTCCCGAGGGCATGCGCGCCTGCAGGCGCTCGGCGAAATACTTGAGCGCCTCGTCGCCCGCGAAATGTCCGCAGGTGTCGAGCAGGAGCTGGAACTGGTCGAGCTCGGCGATCAGGAGCGAATGGACGCGACGATGTTGCCGCGCCTCCTGGACGGCGTGCTCGACCTCTTCCTCGAAGCTCTCCCGGTTGAGCAGGCCGGTCAGCGGATCGTGGGTCGAGAGGAAGCTGCGCTCGCGCTCCATGGTGCGCAGCTCGGTGACGTCCTTGAAGGCCAGCACGGCGCCGACCGTGCGTCCTTGGCGATTGAAGATCGGCGAAGCGGAGTCGCGCACCGCGATGGCGTGCCCGTTGCGTGGCTGCAACATGCGCTCGCCCGGAAACTCGATGTAGCGCCCCTCGGCCAGGCAGCGCGTCACCGGGTCGAGCAGCGAGGTGTGCGACTCCGGGTCGACCACCCGGAAGACGTCGCGCAGGTGCTTGCCGTAGGCCTCGTGGATCGGCCAGCCGGTCAGCCGCTCGGCGGCCGGATTCATGAAGTCGATCATGCCGCGCGCGTCGGTGCGGATCACGCCGTCGCCGATCGAGGCGAGAGTGACCTGGGCGCGCTCCTTCTCCTGGAAGAGCGCCTCTTCGGCGAGCTTGCGGTTGGTGATGTCGAGCGCCACTCCGAGCAGCCGGGTCGCCTGTCCGCCGCCGCCCCGCACCACGCGGCCGCGCTGGGCCAGCCACCGGGTCTGTCCGGTCGGCAGCAAGAGCCGGTGCTCGAGGAAGTAATCGCGATCGTCGATGAGCGTGGCGTCGAGCGCCGCTTGCAGGCGCGCCTGATCCTGCGGATGCACGTGGGCGAAGAATTCGCGGCTCGGCGCGCTCTCCCAACTCGCGATGCGCAGCAGCTCGCGGGCGTTTGGTGAGAAGTAGATGCGGTCGTTGGCGAGGTCCCAGTCCCAGACCACGATCTCGCCCGCCTGCTGGGCGAGCTGGAGGCGCTCCTCGCTGGCCCGCAACGCCTGCTCGACGAGCTTGCGCTCGGTGACGTCGAAGACCGCGCCGATGCCCGCCAGGCGACCCTGATACTCGATGGTCGAGAGCGTGCACTCGATCCAACGCTCGCCACCGTCCTTGCGCAGGACCTTCACTTCGTAACGACGCGGCGCCGTGTCGCCGCGCTCGGCGCGACTTTGCATCCGTTCGGCGAGGAACTGGCGGGCCGCCGGCGCCACCAACTCGAGCGGGCTGAGGGTCAGCAGCTCGGCCTGGGCGTAGCCGGTGATCCCTTCGATGGCTGGGTTGGCCCAGACGATCCTCTCGAAGTCGTGCACGAAGATGCCGATCACCGTCGAGGACGCGACGGTGGCGAGCCAACCGAAGCTCGCGTCGAGATCGTCGACGCGGATGCGCGGGATCGATGGGCCGGCCGCCATTCCGCCGGCAGGGTAGGAGCGGACGGCGTCGTCGGGAGGCTTCGGAGGCTCGTTCAACGCGGCGAGTCTAGCGCGGCCTCCGCGCCCGCGACGTTGAAGGGAACGCGCAGACCGAGCCACCAGCGAGTGCTGTCGCGGCGGAGCGTGCCGCTCACCCGGGCGACGCCGAGCCGGAGCTCGAGGGCGGGCAGTCCGACCAGGGGGAGCGGCGCGAGCGCCCAGCCGCGCTCGACCCCGATCAGCCGCACGGTTTCGCCGCCCGGTACGCGATCACGCTCGGCGAGGAGGTCGAGCGGGAGTTGCGGCAGACGGAGCCGCGCCGCGAGCCGGTCGATGCGAGCGCCTGCGAGCGCGTCCACGGCCAGGGCCGGCTGATCGATCCGGCCGGGCTCGAGCGAAGGTGGGGCGAGCGACGAGGGAACGCCTCCCAGCCGCACCCGATCGAGCGCGTCGGCGACCCGACGGCTTTCGTCGCGTTCGCCCAGCACGACGAGGGCGGCGTCTCCGGCCGCGAGCTCCATGGTGCCGCGCACCCGGCTCCAGCTCCCCGCGGCGCCGCCGATCCGCGACCACTGACGCGCCAGCAGCCCGGGGCGGAGTGACCAGGCGCCACACCGCAGCTCGCTATCGAGGGCGACTGCGGCGAACGCGAGGTCGCGATCACGGCCGGGTGTCTCGAACCGGTTGCGGGCCAGGCCGAGCGTGAAAGCGGCGTGGGAGCGGCCGAAGTCGAGGGAGCGGTCGAGCGCCAGCTCGAGAGAGTCGGCGCGCGTCGATTCGAGATCGAGCCGCGCCGCGCTGAGCTCGAGCGTCGCCGGCAGGACGCGCAGGCTGGCGCGCAAGGCCCCGCCGTGTCGCGTCGCTTCGCCGCCGCCCAGCCCCGCCAGCGCGAGGAGCTGCCAGCGTCCGAGAAGATCCCCCGCCCGCACACCGAGCTCGAGCGTGTCGGGGCCGCTGCCGACCCACCCACCGAAGATCGGCGTGAGCTCCGCGCGGCCGAGCCCGTAAGGCCGCGCCGGCCCGACCGACCCGGCTGCGTCGCCGCGAGGCTCGCGAGGTGCCAGCCGATTCGCTGGCTGGGAGGGAAGCTGGGAGGTTTCCTCCTGCTCGGTCGCCGCGTCGAGCGGCAGACGGCGCAGATCCAGCCCGTCGGGACTCAGGCTCAGATAAAAGAGGGTCCGGCCGTCCGGCGTCGGGGCGGGGTCGAGGTCGGCGCCGAGCGTCTCGGTGACCCGGTGGTAGCGTGCGCCGGGCGCGACCGGCAGGGCCTCGATCGAGATCCGCCCGCCGCGCGCCACCGACGCGTAGAGATGCGAGCCGTTGCCGCGCCAGGCGAGGGCGATCGGTTCGCCATCAGCCGGCACGACGAGGTCGCGGAGCTCGCCCAGCGATCCCGAGGACGCGAGCTCGGCGAGCCGAATTCCCCAACGTCCACCGCGATGGGCGAGCCAGGCGAGGTGTCGTCCGTCAGGCGAGATGCGCGGCTCGTCCTGGATGGCGTCGAGGCTCGGCGGCGTGAGCGGCGTCACCGTGCCGTCCGCGAGCTCGACCCGGACGAGCTGCGAGGCGCCGCCCCGCCAACGCACCGCCACGGCGCTGCGGCCATCGGGCATGGGGTCCGCGTCGCGCACGTCGGCGTGGCGGGTCAGCTGGCGGAGTTTCGCTCCGGGCGTCCAACGCGCCAGCTCGGCATGTCGAAAGCCGCCGTGGTCGGGCGCCAGCAGGGTGATCAGGAGGGACTCGCCGTCGGGCAGGAAGCGCGCCGCGAGGAAACGCGTCCCGGGAGGCTCTTCGAGGCTCGCGAGCTCGTCGCGGCGCGCGGGGGGCCGCGACACCGCGGAAGGATCCTCCGGATCGGTCGCTTCGTCGCGGGTCGCGGGCACCGCGGCGTCGGTCGCCCAGACGACCAGGCGGGCCGGCCGCTCGTGCTCGTAGAGAAGCGCGGCGAGTCGCTTGCCGTCCCGCGACAGGGCGGGCGCGCCGGTCGCCCAGTCGCGGCGCAGCCAGATCTCTCCGTCGCTCAGCTCGGCGGCGTGCGAGCGTTCTTCGGCGAGAGCGGCGGCGGTGGTCTCGGCGACGTAGCGATCGTAGGCGTGGGCGGGCGGATCTCCGAAGACGCGCGTCCAGGCGGCCGCGAAGTCGCGGTTCCGTCGCGCCGTCGCGGCGGCCCACAGCTTGGGGAGGATCCGCGGATCCGCGCTCCGGGTCTCGGACCATTCGAGAAACGACGAGCCGACGAGGTAGGCCATCGAGCCGCCGAGGAACACATCGTCGCGCGAGGAGAGGGCGCCGTAGGACGGCAGTCGCCCGGCGCGCGCCCAGGTGCGCACCACCGCCGCGCGCAGCGCCGAAGCCGGCCGGCCGCTACCGGTCAGGCGCCCTTCGAGCAGGGTGGCGTAACCCTCGATCGCCCAGCGGGGCGTCTTGACGGCGAGCGGTCCCACGGGAACGAGCACCCGCGCGAACCCGGCGCGCAGCGGGTTGCGCGAGGGCCGCAAGAGATGCGCTAGATGCGAATACTCGTGCACCGCCAGAAGCTCGCCCCAGTCGCTCAAGTGCCCGAGCGTCGAGGTGGGGCCGGGCGGCGTCGTCCAGAGCACCAGGCGGGGCCGCGCCAGCAACGGCCACGCGGATCCGTTGGCCGAAGCTTCGGGGTCGGCGACCACGACGTCGATTCGTTGCGGCGGCGTGTAGCCGACTTCCCGCCCGACCGCTTGGCGAATCGATTCGAGACGACCCGCCAGACGGCGGCTCCACGCCTCGGCCTCGGCCGGGCAGTAGATTCGGAAGTGGGGCGTTTCGAGGGTCCGCCAAGCCGCCTCGGGTCCCTGCGCCCGCGCGCCCGCCGCGACTCCGAGCAGGAGCAGCGTCCAACCGGCCGCGCGGCTCGCCTGAAGCATCCGCTCGCGCGCGCTCATTCGCCGCGGTGCTGGGGGTAGAACTCGATCACGGTGTCCCCGGGCAAGAGTGACTTCGCCAGGTGCACGATCTGGCCGGTGTGGTAGCTCATGTGCTCGACGGCGTGAAAGAGCGCGCCGTAGCCGTCGGTGTCGTAGCCCTGGATTCGGCGCTGGCGTTGGAGCGTCGTCGGGTCGAGCTCGGCGAGGCCCGCGCGGCAACGCGCGACGGTGGCGCCGAGCTCGCCGACGAGCTCCCCGCCGGGACTCCCCGCGCGAGTCCCGAACTCGCGCGTGCGGTGGCGTTCGTAGCTCTCGCCGAGCACCCCGTCCAGCACCCACTGCGAGAGGTTGCCCCGCAGGTGGAGGAGCAGGTTGCCGATCGAGTTGGTGCGGGGATCGGGCCGCCACCAGAATTGCTCGTCGGTGAGCGCCGTCGTGGCGCGCTCGATCTTCGACTGGTATTCCGCGAGGTAGTGGTCGGCGCGCTCGATCAAGCGTTCGGACAAGAGGGACTCCCCATCAGGAGCCGAGAAGGGCGAGCTCGCGCCTCACCCCGAGCCTTTCGCGTCGGCGAGCGCCTTCTGGGCGCTGGCGACGCGG
Organism: Thermoanaerobaculia bacterium; assembly: GCA_963712855.1. Lineage (GTDB taxonomy): Bacteria > Acidobacteriota > Thermoanaerobaculia > Multivoradales > JAGPDF01 > JACTMI01. The sequence goes on along the minus strand of CAVQJN010000001.1, from coordinate 1,228,931 downwards.
GCGGCGTCGCCCAACGCCTCGAGAACTTCGACTTTTCGCTGGAGCAGGCCGACGTTCTTCGGCTGCGCCGCGAGCGCCTTGTCGAGCTCGGCGACGGCGTCCTCGTACTTCTTGTCGCGCACCGAGAGCTCGGCCAGCGCCGCGTGCGCCTGCCAGAGGGTCGGTGTGAGCGCGAGCGCCTGACCGAAACGCTTGCGGGCCTCGTCGAGGTGCCCCTGATTCGCCGCCACGGCGCCAGCGTTGAAAGCCAGCCGCGCGGTGTCGTTGCCGGATGTGTGGGCGACCAGCGCGTCGAGAGCCGCCGCGGCATCCGTATCGCGGCCGAGCGCGGTCATGGCGTCGTAGCGGGTGCGCAAGGCCTGCGCGTCGTCGGCCTGGATCGCGAGCGCGTGCTCGGCGCCGTCCAGCGCATCGGGCCAGCGCTTCTGCTCCGCCGCCACCATCGCGCCGACGCTCCAGCCGCGCTCGAACTGGGGATCGGTCTCGACCGCCTTGCGGAAGGCCTGCGCCGCGCCATCGAGATCATTGGCGCGCAGGGCGGCGACGCCGCGATTGAACCAGTCGGGAGCTCCCATCGGTTCCATCGTGACCGCGAGGGTGAGCGGCTGGCCGAGCCGCGTCTTGTGTCCGTGCAGGTCGACGGAGTGTTCGACATCGGCATAACCGTCGCGGGTGACGCGCAGATGGTAGACGCGTTCCAGATCCGGGAGGACGAGCGGGAGACGACCGGAGGCGTCGGTCGAGCCGGTACCGGTCCACGCGGCACCCTTTTCCACGGTCACGGTGACCTGGGCGGCGGCGATCGCCGTGCCGGCGGCATCCTTGACGAAAACGTCGATCGGTTGCGGTGCGTCCGCCGCCCGCGCCGCGGAACCGGCGGCGAGAAAGATCGGGAAAACGCAGAGGAGGGAAAAGGCGGTTCGAAGTCGGGGCACGGGTCTCTCCAGGTCGAGCGCGCTCGGCAGAAGCGCCGCGCGTCGCTCAAGTATACGGAGAGAGGGCAATCGATTCCGCTGGAGACGAAGCGGCCCTGACGTCGGACGAGCGACGTCAGGGCCGAGAAACAGCGAACGGCGAAGCGCCGCGTTACATCATCGGAAGCGCCATCACCTCAGGCGCCGGAGCCGGAGCCGCCTTCTTGGCGCGCTTGGCGCGCTTGCGAGCGGGCTTCTTCTTGGCAGCCTTCTTGGTGGCCTTCTTGGCAGCCTTCTTGCGCGCTGGCTTCTTGGCAGCCTTCTTCTTGGCGGCCTTCTTGCGAGCGGGCTTCTTCTTGGCAGCCTTCTTGGCGGCCTTCTTGCGCGCCGGCTTCTTGGCAGCCTTCTTGGCGGCCTTCTTGCGCGCTGGCTTCTTGGCAGCCTTCTTCTTGGCGACCTTCTTGCGAGCGGGCTTCTTGGCGGCCTTCTTCTTGGTGGCTTTCCGCTTCGCGACCTTCTTGCGAGCGGGCTTCTTGGCGGCCTTCTTGCGAGCCGGTTTCCGCGCGGCCTTCTTCTTGGTGGCCTTCTTCGCTTTCTTCTTCGCTGCCATTCCTGCCTCCTTTGCGTTTGGGCGGTGCCTCCCACCGCCTCCCCCTCGAATCCACGTCGCGTCGTGCAACCTTGCGAGTGGTGCGCATCCGCGCGTGGCGAGAGAGATGGTTCTGCTTTCAGTAATTGTCAACATTTCGCGCCAGAGTGCAAGAGGTAGCGAAAGAAATCTTTCACCATGAGTCGCGCGTCGACGTCACGCGTCTCGTCTCCGGATAGCGTCTCGATGTCCGCTCGGCGGCTCGAAAATCGACCTCACGGAGACGCGATCGCGACGCGCAAACGTGATTCGCCGGCCCGCGCACGGCGTTCGCCGGTAGAGGATGGAATGTCGCCCGCGTCACGCGTAAGGTCCCGTGTGAAGGGCGCTTCTGGACTTTGCGCGAGGAGGTGGCGATGCACGAAAAGACGGCCGAACGACGCGCGCGACAACGCGTAGGCGGTCTCACCGGCGGAGTGATCTTGTTGGTTCTCGGCGTTCTTTTTCTGGCGTCGAATCTGGGCTACATCGTGCCGATCCGGGTGGCGCGATGGTGGCCGTTCCTGCTCATCGCGTTGGGCCTCGCGCGGCTCCTTTCAACCACCGGCGACGGCGAGCGCCGACGCGGCGGCCACTGGCTGCTGGTGGTCGGAATCTACGGTTGGGTGAGCGAGTGGCGTCTATTCGGACTCGACTGGGGCACCGCGTGGCCCATCTTCCTGATCGCGTCCGGGCTCATGATCGCGTCCGGGCACACGGTCCTGACCGTGGGCTGGCGTTCACGGCGCGCTTGGCGGAGCCGGGACGCTCGCTACCCGAGTGGCGAGGACGATCATGTGGAGTGACCGCGACGACGAGCGCGGCGCGGCTCCGGCCCGTTTGCTGTTCGGGCTCCTGGTGGTTTCGCTCGGCGTGATCTTTCTCGGCGCGAACCTGCGCTGGTTCGACGGCCGCGAGGTGCTGCGCCAGTTCTGGCCGGTCGCCCTGGTGGCGATCGGCGTCTCCTTTCTCATGCGGACGCGCGAGACGGGCAGCAGTCGCCTCTGGGGGATCGTCTGGATCGTCGGGGGGAGCTGGATCTACGCGCAGAACCGCGGCTGGATTCGGGTGGACTTCTGGGACGTCTTCTTTCCCGCCGCGCTGATCCTGGTCGGCGGCTCGCTGGTCTGGCGATCGTTCCGCGGCGGCTCGCGGTATCGACGTCTGGGCGAACGCGGTTCGTTCAGGAGGCGAAGAGCCGCGATCGGCGACGACTTCATCCGCGGATCGGCGATCATGTCCGGTAGCGTTCTGCGGTCGACCTCGACCGCGTTCCGGGGCGCTGACCTGATGGCGTTCATGGGCGGCGTGAACCTCGACCTCTCCGAGGCGAAGATGGAGGAGACGGAAGCGACCGTCGACGTGACGGCGTTCTGGGGCGGCATCGAGATCCGGGTGCCGAAGGAATGGTCGGTCACCAGCAAGGTGATCCCGTTCATGGGGGGCTACGAGGACAAGACGCGGCCCACCGGCACGGTGCCCACGAAGCGCCTGATCGTCCGCGGCGCCGTCGTGATGGGCGGCGTCGAGGTCAAGAGCTGAGCCATGGTGCATCCCATCCTGGCGCGCCGCGACCGCCTCGCCCTCTACCTCGTCTTCGCGCTGGTGCTCGGCCTCTTGATGGCCGGCGTCGTGATCTACGGGGGCGGCGCGCCGCTCGCCTGGGCGCTCGAGTTCGCGTTGCCGCTCACCGTGGTGCTCGGATTCCAGTCGCTCGGCACCTGGTATCTGGTCCGCACGCTACCGGCCCAGTCGACGCCCTGGCCTCGTCTGGTCACCAGTTGGCTCGGTGCCGTCGTCGCCTCGGTCGCGGTGTGGACGGCGATCGGTTTGGGGTGGACGTCGTTTCTGCTCTCGCTCGACAACGTTCCGGATCCGCGGCGAGCGCAGATCCTGATCCAGACGGTGCCCGTGCTTGTCCTGGTCGGCACTTTCGGGGTCTGCGCGGCGGTCCTGGTGCACTACTTCCTGGCCGCCGTCGAACGGTCCCGCGAATCGGAGCGCCGGGCTTTCGAGCTCCAGATGCTGGCCCGCGACGCCGAGCTGAAGTCGCTCAAGGCGCAGCTCGATCCCCACTTCCTCTTCAACAGCCTCAACTCGGTGGCGGCGTTGATCGGAACCGATGCGCCGGCGGCGCGGCGGATGTGCTTCCTGATGGCCGGCTTCTTTCGCAAGAGTCTCGGCCTGGCGCGCCGCGACGCGATTCCGTTGGCCGAGGAGCTCTATCTCGCCGAGACCTTTCTCGCCATCGAGCAGGTGAGATTCGGCGATCGGCTGGGAACCTCGTTCGCGGTGGACGAGGAGACGCTGACCCTCGCGGTGCCGCCGCTGATCCTCCAGCCGCTGGTCGAGAACGCGGTGCATCACGGCATCGCCCACCTAGTCGAAGGAGGAGAGATCCGGCTGCGTGGGCGGCGGCGCGAGGGCCGGCTCGAGCTCGAGCTGGAGAACCCGTGTGACCCGGAGCGGCCGGCCTCGCGCGGCGCCGGGGTCGGCGTCGCCAACGTGCGCTCGCGGCTCGAGGCGCTCTTCGCCCACCGCGCCAGCCTCGAGGTCGAGGCCACCCCGGAGCGCTACCTGGTTCGTCTGCTCCTCCCGATTTCGGCCGCGGCGAGCTAGATTGGGCTCGCCGTGCGCGTTCTCCTGGTCGATGACGAACCCCTCGCCTGCTCGCTGCTCAGCGAGCTTCTGGCCGCCCACCCGGAAGTCGAGGTGGTCGGCGAGGCCGCCAACGGCTTCGACGCGGTGAAACGCATCGAGGAGCTCGCGCCCGACCTCGTCTTCCTCGATATCCAGATGCCGAAGCTTTCCGGGTTCGAAGTGCTGGAGCTCCTGGGCGAGCACCCGCCGGCGGTCGTCTTCGTGACCGCCTACGACGAGTACGCGCTCAAGGCGTTCGAAGTGCACGCGGTCGACTACCTGCTCAAGCCGGTCGAGCCCGAGCGTCTGGCGGCGGCGTTGGAGCGCGCCGCCGCGCGGCTCGACGTTCCCGCCGAGGCCGGATCGGCCAGCGCCCTCGCCGCGACGGCACGGCCGCCCGGACGGCGCCTCGAACGGGTGCTCTTCCGCGAGGCGGCGCGCGTCCACGTGCTGCCGGTCGCGCGGCTCGACTTCGTGGAGGCCCAGGACGACTACCTGTCGTTCGCGAGCGCCGGACGCCGCTACCGCAAGCAACAGACCCTGGCCGAGCTCGAGTCGCAGCTCGACCCCGGGCGCTTCGTGCGCGTCCATCGCTCGTATCTCCTCAACGTCGAGCGGCTCGCTCGTCTCGACCTCTACTCGAAGGACAGTTGGATCGCGATCCTGACCGACGGCACCAAGCTCCCGGTCTCGCGGAGCGGCTACGCGCGCCTGAAGGAGCGGCTCGGTTGAGCGGCGAGCCGCTGGTCCGAGTCGCGAATCTGGTCAAGGACTACGACGGTCAGCGGGCGCTCGACGGCGTCTCCTTCGAGCTCGGTGCCGGCGGGGTGGTCGCCCTGCTCGGTCCGAACGGCGCCGGCAAGACGACCCTGGTCGAGATCCTCGAAGGTCTGCGGGCGCCGAGCGCCGGAACGGCGCGCGTCTTCGGCCTCGACCCGGCGACGGCGCCGGCCCGGATCCGGGAGAGGATCGGCGTGCAACTGCAGGCGACCGAATTGCCGCAGGAGTTGCAGGTGCGTGAAGTGCTGCGCCTGTTCGCGGCCTTCTACCCGCGCACGCTGCCGACCCGGGAGGTTCTCGAGCGCGTCGACCTGATCGGCAAAGAGCGGCAGCGGGTGCGCCACCTCTCGGGAGGCGAGCGCCAGAAGCTCGCGCTCGCCCTGGCCCTTCAGCACGAGCCCGAGCTGCTGCTGCTCGACGAACCGACGTCGGCCCTCGACCCGATGGCCCGGCGCGGCGTCCACGAGATCGTCCGCCGCGCGCGCGACCTGGCGAAGACGGTGCTGATCACCACCCACTACATCGAGGAGGCGGAGAAGCTGTGCGACCGCGTCCTGGTGCTGCGACGCGGCGAGTTGGTCGCCGACGGCACGCCGTTCGATCTGGTGGCCCGGGCGCAGGGCATCTCGACCTTGTGGCTGGAGGTCGAGGGCGAGCTCGACCTCGCGGCGCTGGCGGCGGGCGGCGCGACGCTGGAGGGGCACGAAGGGAACCACCTGCGCTTCGTGACCCGCGATCCCGCGCCGGTCATCGTGGCGCTCGGCCAGGCGCTCGAGCGCGGGGGCGCGACCCTGCGCGATCTCAGGTTGCGCCGCCCGACGCTCGAGGACGTCTACCTCGACCTGGTGGGCCAGGACGAATCGGAGCCGGCGGCGTGAAGCTCCTCCGTCCCAGCCTGGCGCTCGGTCGCGCCTACCTGCTCGAGTCGCTGCGTTCGCCTCTGTCGCTCTTCTGGATGTTCGCCTTCCCGCAGCTCTTCCTGGTCATCTTCGCGGTGGTGTTCGGCGGCGGGGACCCCGAGCGGGTCACCTTCCTGCTTCCCGGGCTGCTCACCATCACCACCATGACGTCGTCCTTCTACGGCTTCTCGGTGCGGCTCGTCTTCGAGCGCGACCGGGGCGCGCTGCGTCGCTTGCGCGTGACTCCGATCCCGGCGGCGTCGGTGATCCTCGGCCACATGCTGCACGCGGCCGGCATCCTGGCGCTTTCGCTCGCTGTGCAAGTCGCGATCGCGATGGCGGTCTTCGGAGCCCGGCTGGCCTCTCCGGCGGCAACCGTCGTGGCGCTCGTCTGCGGTGGAGCGGCGTTCGTGCCGATGGGGCTCTTCGTGGGGTGCGTGGCGCCCGACGTGCGGTCGGCGCCGGTGCTCAACAACCTGATCGTCTTCCCGCAGATGTTCCTCTCGGGAAGCGCGGTGCCCTTCTTCATGCTCCCGACCTGGGTCCAGAAGCTGGCCCGCCTGATGCCGGCGACCTTCCTCAACGAGGCGCTCTACCGGACCGGGGTGCGCGGCGAAACGGGCGGCGCGCTGCTCGCGATGCTCGGCGCGCTGGTCGCCTGCGGCCTCGTCGGCGTGACCCTGAACGCGATGCTCTTCCGCTGGGAGCCGGAGCAGCGGATCCCGAAGCGCCGCCTGGCGCTCGCGCTCCTGCTGCTGGCGACCCTCTTCGTGGTCACGGCCCTGGCCGCGCCGCCCCTCGAGATGACCCACGCGCCCGCGGCGAAAGCGGCTGCCTCCACTCCCTAGGTTCTCGGCGGTCGTCGAGCTCCCGCGGCTTTCTCACTCCCCCTCGTCGCCGTCGCCGAACCCCGCGACGATGGGGATCCGGATGCGGCTGTTCTGCCATTCGAGGACGAGGTCGTAGGCGTCGGTGGCGCTGGGGACGGCGCGGATGGTGAAGGTCTCGATCGGGGGATCGACGCGCTCGACCGGCTCCTCGAAGCTGCCGAGCTCGTGACTCGCCACTTCGGGCGTGTACTCGGATTCGATCCCCCACTGGCGGGTGGAGCGGTTGACGATCACCTGCCAGCGCTTGGAATCGGGGACCGTGTAGATGGAGTAGCTGCCGGGCAGGAGAGCGAGGCCCCCGAAGCGGACCGGGAGGTCGAGGTGGATCGTCGTCGGTTCGTTGGCGCCGGTGCGCCAGAGATGTCCGTAGGGCACCGCCGCGCCGCCGATCATCACCCGGCCGCGCAGCGACGGCCGGCCGTAGCAGACCTTGGCTTCGCCATCCGCGAAGCGGAACGAAACGGAATCGAGCGGGCTGAGCCGCGGCTGCCAGGCCGGTGCCCAGCCCCAGTTGCGCGGACAGGGGGCCCAACTCGCGATCCAATCGCCGGTCGCGAAGCTGGTGATCAGCAGCCAGCCCGCTCCCACGGCGACCGCGAGGCCGAGCAGCGAAAGCAGGTTTCGACGCATGATGGAGAGGAGTTTACGTCGCGCACGGCGAGCCGTGGCGCGCTCACCCCGATGCTAGACTGCCCGCATGTCGGAAGCGGCACCGGCCGGGAGCCCGACGCCTAGCGTCCTCCGCGGCAGCGCTGCCGCGGTCGTGGTCATCGCGGGACTTCGTCTCGGCGCTCCGATCCTCGTTCCCGTTGCGTTCGCGCTCTTTCTGGCGGTGCTCAGCCTGCCGCTATTCCACGCCATGGTCCGGCGGCGTTTCCCGGTCCCGGTCGCGGTCACGACCACGGTGCTCGTCCTCGTCGCGGGATTGGCGCTCTTCGTCGTCCTCGCGCTGGGTTCGCTCCGCGAGCTGCGCGAATCCGGTCCGGTCTACTGGACCTCGCTTCAAGAGCGCGCCGCCTACACGGTCGAATGGTGGCAGGGCAAAGGAGTCTCGATCGAAAACTTGACGCCCCCCGCTGGCGGGATCCGGAGGCGATCGTCCGGCTGGCCGGCGGTACCGTCAAGGGCGCCTTCACGCTGCTCTCCGAGGCGACGGTCATCGTGTTGGTGCTGATCTTCTTCCTCGGCGAGGCGGCGGGCTTTCCCGCCAAGCTCGAGCGGCTTCCCGCCGAGGTGCGGCGCACCTTCGAGCATTTCGGCAACGTGTCGCGCGAGCTGCAGCGCTATCTGGTGATCAAGACCCTGATCTCGGCCACGGTCGGCATCCTGTGCGGCGCCTGGGTGGCGATGCTGGGAGTCGATTTCCCGGTCCTCTGGGGCTTGGTGGCCTTCGCCTGTCATTTCGTGCCCAACATCGGTGCGGTGCTCGCGGCGGCGCCCGCGATGGTGGTCGCGCTCCTCCAGTTCGATGCCGTGAAGGCCCTGGTTCTCGTGGCCGGTTACCTCGCCATCGGCGTGCTGCTCGGCAACCTCGTCGAGCCGAGCCTGCTCGGTCGCCGGCTCGGCCTCTCGACGCTGGTGGTCTTCCTCTCGCTGGTCTTCTGGGGGTGGGTCTGGGGGCCCATCGGCATGTTCCTCTCGGTGCCGCTCACCATGTCGATGCGCATTCTCCTCGCGCACAGCAAAGACTGGGGTTGGGTCGCCACGCTGCTCGACTCTTCGGCGCATGCGTCGCTCGCAACGGCGCGGTCGCGACCTGCGTCGGTGGAGAGCTCCTGAGATGGAGCGTCCAGGCCTGGGCTCCGACGAGCCCGTCGCCGCGCCGGCGACGCCGATCTTCGAGGCGGTGGCCGCGGCCGCGGAGGGATTCCTGCGCGCGCCCTATTCGGACGCCACGGTCGCCGAGATGCTGGCCCGTCTCGGGCGAGCCGCCCGCGCCAGCCGCGCCTACCTCTTCGTCGAGCGGGTTTCGGACGCGGGTGACCTGGTGGCCGATCAGAAGCTCGAATGGGTCGCGGAAGGTGTCGCGGCTCAGATCGACGATCCGGCGCTGCAGGGTTGGTCCTACCGCGACTCCGACGCGACCTGGTTGCGCCAACGTCTGGCGGCAGGAGAGAGCGTCGCCGGTCGAGTCGAGGAGTTCTCGGGCGCCCTCGGGGAGCTCCTGCGCGCCCAGCAGATCCGAAGCTTGCTGTGGACCCCGGTCCGGATACGCGACGAGCTCTGGGGCTTTGTCGGCTTCGACGAGTGCCGCGAGGATCGCACCTGGAGCGAACCCGAGGTCATGGCGTTGCGGCTCGGCGCCAGCGTGCTCGGCGCGGCGGTGGAACGCGAGCGGGCCGAAAGGGAGCTGCGTGACAGCGAAGAGCGCTACCGGGACCTGATCGAGAACGCCTCGGACGCGGTCTGGGCGATCGACCTCGAGGGCCGTTTCGTGACCGTGAACGGAGCTCTGGAGGAACTGCTCCGCCAGCCGCGCGAGGAGATTCTGGGGCGGAGTTGGCGCGATGTCCTCCCGGCCGACCAGCAAGCCGGGGTGGAACGGGCGATCCGGGTGGCGCGCGAGGCCGCGAAGCCGGTGAGCGCCTACGAGCTGAGGCTCGATCGCAAGGAGACCGAGCCGGCCTGGCTCGAGGTGCGATCGCACCCGGTCGTGCGGGACGGCGAACGGATCGGCTTCCAGGGCACGGGGCGCGACGTCACCGAACGGCGGCGCCTCGAGGAGCGCCTCCGCCAGGCCGTCCGCATGGAGGCTTGGGGCCGCCTGGCCGCCGGCGTGGCGCGCGACTTCGACAGTCTGATGGTGACCATCCGAGGCTATGGCGAGAGCGCCCTGGCCCGCATCCGGGCCGACGATCCGTTGCGGGCCGAAGTCTCCGAGATCCTTCTGGCCGCCGAGCGGGCGGCCGAGATGACCCGCGAGCTGGTCGCCTTCGGCCGTCAGCAGCCGGCCCGGCCGGTGGCGGTCGAGGTGGCCGAGCTCCTCGAGCAGCGCATGGCGTTGCTGCGCCGCATCGCGGGCGAGGACATCATGGTGGTGAATCTGGCCGAGACGCCGCTCGGGCGGATCCGCGTGGATCCGGACCTGGTGGAGCAAGCGCTGGTCGCCCTGTTTCTCAATGCGCGGGACGCCATGCTGGACGGCGGCCGGATCGAGATCTCTTCGAGCCTCACCGACGCTGCGGAGCTCGCCGCGCGAGGAGCGCCCGAGGCGGTGCCCGGCACCTACGTCCGGCTGACTCTGCGCGACAGCGGCCCGGGGCTCGCGCCTGAAGATGCGGCCCGCCTGTTCGAACCGTTCTACTCGACCCAGGAGCTCGGCAAGGGACGGGGACTCGGTCTCTCGACGGTCTACGGGATCGTTCGTCAGTGCGATGGCTACGTCTTCGCCGAGAGCCGCCCCGGGGAAGGAACGGCGTTCGACCTCTTCTTTCCGCTTGCCGAACCCGCGCGAGCCCGGCCGATGGAGTCGCCGGCGCCCGTCGAGCCGCACCACCCGGAGAAGCCGACCGTGCTCCTGGTCGAGGACGAGGACCTGATCCGTTCGCTCGCGGAACAGATTCTGAGCGAACGCGGCTACGAGGTGCTGCCGGCCGCCAATGCGAGCGAGGCGCTCGATGTCGTCCACCGCTCGGGAGGCCGGATCGACCTGCTGCTGACCGACATCGTGATGCCGGGTGCTTCGGGCAGCGACCTCGCGCAGCGTCTGCTGCGCCGGCACCCCGACATGAAGGTCCTCTACATGTCGGGTTACTCCGACAGCCTGATCTTTCGCTATGGAGTCCTCCAGGACCGCGCCGCTTTCCTCCAGAAGCCCTTCTCGGCCGATGTTCTGGAGCGCAAGGTCCGCGATCTGATCGGCGCCTGAGGAGCACCGCCCGGCGGTTGACATCCGACCGCCGGCTGGTATCCTTTCCGCAAACAGTACCGATTGTGTACTGTTTTTACCGAGGGCTCCGATGATCCGGATGACGAAACAGGCCGACTATGGCTTCGTGTTGCTTTCCCGACTGGCGGAAGCACCCGATCGCGTGGCCAACGCGCCCGATCTCGCGGCGGAGACCCGCCTGCCCCTGCCGATGGTCTCCAAGATCCTCAAGCTGCTGGCGCGCGGCGCCATCGTGGAGTCGCATCGCGGGGTCAAGGGCGGCTACTCGCTCGCCCGGCCGGCCGAGGCGATCTCGGCGGCCGAGATCGTGCGGGCCCTCGAAGGGCCGGTGGCCTTGACGGTCTGCGTCGAAGGCACGCCGGGGGAATGCGATCTGGAGCCCTTCTGCAATGTGCGCGGTCACTGGCAGCGCATCAACGTGGCCGTCGAGGCCGCGTTGGCGGACATCAGCCTCGCCGAGCTCGCCGCACCGAGCCGGCGGGCCACGTTGGTGCAAATCGGACGAGCGACCGAGAGCGCGGCCGGCTCGAACTGAGCCGTCGGCCGCACTCGAGCGTCTCGACAGCTATCGACAGGACGAACCATGACGACCGAAACCCAGAACATCGAACAGCTGGCGACCCGGGAGTACAAGTTCGGGTTCGTCACCGAGATCGCGCAAGACAGCTTTCCACCGGGCCTGGACGAGGAGGTCGTGCGCCGTCTCTCCGCGATCAAGGGCGAGCCCGATTGGATGACCGAGTGGCGGCTCAAGGCGCTTCGCCACTGGCTGACCATGAAGGAGCCGGACTGGGCCAACGTCAAGTATCCACCGATCGACTACCAGACGATCTCCTACTACTCGGCGCCCAGGTCGTCGAAGAACGGGCCCACCTCGCTCGCCGACGTCGATCCGGAGCTGCTGCGCACCTACGAGAAGCTCGGCATTCCGCTGCACGAGCGCGAGAAGCTCGCCGGCGTCGCGGTGGATGCGGTGTTCGATTCGGTCTCGGTCGCCACCACCTTCAAGGAGAAGCTGGGCGAGGCGGGGGTCATCTTCTGCCCGATGTCGGAAGCGTTGCGCGACCATCCGGAGCTGGTGCGCAAGTATCTGGGCTCGGTCGTGCCGCCGAACGACAACTTCTTCGCGGCGCTCAACTCGGCCGTCTTCTCGGACGGTTCCTTCGTCTTCGTGCCGCGCGGCGTCAAGTGTCCGATGGAGCTCTCCACCTACTTCCGCATCAACGCCTCGAACACTGGGCAGTTCGAGCGCACCCTGATCGTGGCGGAAGAAGGGGCGTCGGTCTCCTATCTCGAGGGTTGCACGGCGCCGATGCGCGACGAGAACCAGCTCCACGCGGCGGTGGTCGAGCTGGTGGCGCTCGACGACGCATCCATCAAATATTCGACCGTGCAGAACTGGTACCCCGGCGACGAACAGGGGCGCGGCGGCATCTTCAACTTCGTCACCAAGCGCGGTCTGTGCGCCGGCGCCCGCTCGAAGATCAGCTGGACCCAGGTCGAGACCGGATCCGCGATCACCTGGAAGTACCCGTCCTGCATCCTCAAGGGCGACGATGCGGTGGGCGAGTTCTATTCGGTGGCGGTCACCAACAACTACCAGCAGGCCGACACCGGGACGAAGATGATCCACGTCGGCAAGCGCACCCGCTCGACGATCGTCTCCAAGGGCATCTCGGCCGGCCACGGACAGAACAGCTACCGCGGTCAGGTCAAGATCCTCAAGAGCGCCACCGACGCGCGCAACTTCTCGCAGTGCGATTCGATGTTGATCGGCGACCAGTGCGGTGCGCACACCTTTCCCTACATCGACGTGCAGAACCCGACCGCGCGGATGGAGCACGAGGCGACCACTTCGAAGATCGGCGAGGACCAGATCTTCTACTGCAACAGCCGCGGCATCGAAACGGAGGACGCGGTTTCGATGATCGTCAACGGGTTCTGCAAGGAGGTCTTCCGTGAGCTGCCGATGGAGTTCGCGGTCGAAGCGCAGAAGCTGCTCGCCGTCTCGCTCGAGGGGAGCGTGGGCTGACCTGGAACGGTTCGCGCCCGTCCAAACCGACCACCGATTACGAGTTCACGTGACGAGGAAGGAATAGATGCTTCTCGAAATTCAGAATCTTCATGCTTCGATCGAGGGCCGCGAGATCCTGCGCGGAATCGATCTGCGGGTCGAGCCGGGACAGGTTCACGCGATCATGGGGCCCAACGGTTCGGGCAAGTCGACTCTCGCCTCGGTGCTGGCCGGCAAGGAGGAGTACGAAGTCACCGCTGGGCGGGTGCTCTTCGACGGCAAGGACCTCTTGGACATGGCGCCGGAGATCCGGGCCCGCGAAGGCGTCTTCCTCGCCTTCCAGTACCCGGTCGAGATCCCGGGCGTGTCGAACACCTACTTCCTGCGCGCGGCCGTCAACGCGGTGCGTAAGCACCGGGGTCTGCCCGAGTACGATGCCATGAGCTTCCTGCGCCTGGTGCGCGAGAAAGTGAAGCTGGTGGGGCTAGACGAGTCGCTCCTCAAGCGGCCGGTCAACGAGGGTTTCTCGGGCGGCGAGAAGAAGCGCAACGAGATCTTCCACATGGCGGTGTTGGAGCCCCGGCTCGGGGTGCTCGACGAGACCGATTCGGGGCTCGACATCGACGCGCTGCGGATCGTGGCCGACGGGGTCAACGGGCTGCGCTCGCCGAACCGGTCCTTCCTCGTCATCACCCATTACCAGCGCCTGCTCAACTACATCGTGCCCGACTTCGTGCACGTCCTGATCGACGGCCGTATCGTCCGCTCGGGGGGCAAGGAGCTCGCGCTCGAGCTCGAGGAGAGGGGTTACTCCTGGCTCGAGGAACAGGTGGCGGTGGAGACCGGGGCATGAATGGAAAGACGGCGGCCGCCGAAGCGGTGGCCGGAGCTTTCGCGGCGGAGCTCGAGGCGGCTCTCGCCGCGCCGCAACCGGCGCCGCTCGTCGAGCTTCGTGAACGGGCGGCAGCGCGCTTCCGCGAGCTCGGCTTCCCGAACCTTCGGCAGGAGGAGTGGCGGTTCACGAATGTCGCCCCGGTTTCGCGGACGCGATTTTCGCGGCCCGGGGAGGGCTACGACCGCGCCGCCGTCGAGAGCGCCCTCGCCCCGGTGCGGCTCGCGGACGCGCTCGAGCTGGTCTTCGTCGACGGCCGTTTCTCGCCCGAGCTCTCGTCGGATCCCGCGGCGGGTCCGGCCGGTCTCTTCGCCGGCAGCCTGGCGGCGCTCGCGGGCACGGACTTCGGCGTCGTCGAGGCTCATCTGGGCCGCCACGCGAGCTTTGTCGAGCGCCCCTTCGCGGCGCTCTCGACGGCGCTCTTCGAGGACGGCGCGGCGCTCGTCGTACCGCGCGGCAGCGTCGTCGAGCGACCCCTGCACGTGATCTTCCACGCTACCGGCGGCGCCACGCCGACCGCGATCTTTCCGCGTCTCCTCCTGGTGGCCGGCGAGAATGCCCAGGCGACCCTGGTCGAGACCTATACGGGCCGCGAGGAAGCGGCCTATCTGAGCGCCCCGGTCACCGAGATCGTGGCGGGAGCCAACGCCGTGGTGGACCATTACAAGGTGCAGCGCGAGAGTCGGGAGGCCTTCCACTTGGCGCTCCTTCACGTGACCTGTGGGCGTTCGTCGGCGGTCACCACCCAGACCTTCTCCTTCGGCGCGGCGATCGCCCGCCACGACGTCGAGGGCCTGCTGGGCGGCGAGGGCGCCGAGGCGACGCTCAACGGCCTCTACCTGGTGCGGGGTCGCCAGCTCGCGGACTTCCACCTCCGGGTCGACCACGCGGCGCCCCACACCACGAGCCACGAGATGTTCAAGGGGGTGCTCGACGAGCGCGGACGCGGGGTCTTCAACGGCCGCATCCACGTGCATCGCCAGGCGCAGAAGACCGACGCCAAGCAGACCAGTCGCAACCTGCTGCTCTCCGAGGAGGCGATGGTCAACGCCAACCCACAACTCGAGATCTTCGCCGACGACGTCAAGTGCACCCACGGCTCGACGGTCGGCCAGCTCGACGACCTGGCGGTCTTCTACCTGCGCTCGCGCGGCATCGGGCTCGAGGCAGCCCGCAGCCTGCTCACCTACGCTTTCGCGAGCGATCTGGTCTCGCGCGTCAAGGTGCCCGCGGTGCACGATCAGCTCCAGGAGTTCCTGCTCGGCTGGATCCCGCAAGGCGAGATCGTGCGCGAGGCGATCTGAAGGGGATGGGGACGACGATGAGTGAACCCGCGACCGCCGAGACCGGAGCGACAATCGATGTCGCGGCGCTGCGCGCCGAGTTTCCGCTTCTCGCCGGAAGAGCGGCGGCGGGGCATCCGATCGCCTATCTCGACAGCGCGGCGACGACCCAGAAACCGGCCGTCGTGCTGGAGGCGCTGCGCGACTACTACGAGAACCACTACGGCGCGATCGCGCGCGGCGTCTACCGGCTCTCCGCGCAGGCGACCGGGCTCTACGAGAAGGCGCGCGGCAAGGTCGCGCGCTTCCTCGGCGCCGCCTCGTCGGAGGAGGTCGTCTTCGTCCGCGGCACCACCGAGGCGATCAATCTGGTGGCCGCGAGCTGGGGACGCGCCAACCTGCGCGCCGGCGACGAGATTCTGCTCACCGGGCTCGAGCACCATTCGAACATCGTGCCCTGGCAACTCGCCGCCGCGGCGACCGGGGCGCGCCTCGTGGTCGCGCCGATCGACGGTCGGGGCGAGGTGCCGATCGAAGGGATCGAGCGGGCGCTCGCCTCGGGACGGGTCAAGCTCGCCGCGGTGGCTCACGTGTCGAACGCTCTCGGAACGCTGCTGCCGATCACCGAGATCGCCGCGCGGGTTCACGCGGCCGGCGCTCTGCTCCTGGTCGACGCCGCCCAGTCGGTGCCCCGCCTGCCGATCGACGTCGGGGCGCTGGGCTGCGATTTCCTGGCGTTTTCGGGTCACAAGATCTACGGTCCGAACGGCATCGGCGTCCTGTGGGGATGCCACGAGCTGCTCGCCGCGATGCCGCCGTATCAGGGCGGCGGCGGCATGATCGAACGGGTCACCTTCGAGCGGACGACCTACGCACCGCCGCCGCAACGCTTCGAGGCTGGGACGCCGACCGGACCGGAGGCGCACGCGCTCGGCGTGGCGATCGAGTGGCTCGCCGCGAAGAACCTCGGCACGGTCGCCGCCCACGAGGCCCGGCTGGTCGAGCACGCGGCGCAACGCCTGGCCGAAATCCCCGGAGTCCGCCTGATCGGAACGCCCCGACGGCGCATCGGGCTGGTCTCCTTCGTCGTCGAGGGCGCGCACGCGCACGACGTGGGGACGGTGCTCGACGCGGCCGGAGTGGCGGTGCGAGCCGGCCACCACTGCGCGCAGCCGGCGCTGTCGAGCTTCGACGTGGCGGCGACGGTGCGCGCTTCCTTCGGGATCTACAACGATGTGGACGACGTCGACCGGCTGACGGATGCGGTCGAGCGGGCGCGCGCGAGGTTGGCTCGGTGAACGAGCTCGACGACCTCTATCAGGAGATTCTGCTCGACCACTACCGGGCGCCGCGCAACTTCGGGCCGCTGCCGGAGTGCGACCACGAGGCGGAGGGTCACAATCCGCTCTGTGGCGACCGGGTGAGCGTGCGGGTCAAGCTCGACGGCGACCGCCTGGCCGAGCTCAAGTTCGAGGGCTCCGGTTGCGCCATCTCCACCGCGTCGGCCTCGATGATGACCGAGGCTCTGCGCGGCAAGTCGCGCCAGGAAGTCGAGTCACTCTTCGAGCGCTTTCGCGCTCTGGTCACCGGTGAGGGAGACCCGGGGAATCCCGAAACCTTGGGCGAGCTCGCCGCGCTGGAGGGGGTCCGCGAGTTCCCGATGCGGGTCAAGTGCGCGACCCTCGCCTGGCACACCCTGAAGGCGGCGCTCGAGAGCTCGGGCACGAAGGTCTCGACCGAATCCACGCCCTGATCGGGATGCCGCCGCGCGGCGCCGTGCTACGCTCGCCGGAGCGTTTCCAGATCCTACGGAAGGGGCCCGATGGAGCCAATCCCAGCGTGTCGGCGTGCGCGGAGAGGACCGCTGCGGCTCGTTGGCTCGAGCGCGGTCGGGTTGGCGATCGTGGGTGTCCTGGTCCTGTGCGGGACGGCCGCGGCGCAACGTTACCCCTTCGTCCGCTTCACCGCCGAGGACGGCCTGTCCGGCAGCCAGATCTGGGATATTCATCAGGATAGCCGCGGTCTGATCTGGGTCGCCTCGACCTGGGGAATCCAACGCTACGACGGCGTCTCGTTCGTCAATCTCTCGACTCCCGAAGGGCTCCCGACCGCCAACGCGCGGTGCACGGTCGAGGATTCGGACGGCAATCTCTGGTTCGGCACCAACGACGGGGTGGCCCGCTTCGACGGGCATGCGATCGAGCCGATGCACGACCTTCCGGACGCCCCGCGAGGCATCGTCTGGGGGGGCGCCGTCGACGCGGCCGGCCGCATCTGGTTCGGCACCCAGTTCGGGCTGGTGCGCTACGCGGGCGGTGCCTTCCATCGTTTCGGGCGCGCCGACGGTCTGGCGGACGACTATGTCTATGGGCTCGAGGTGGCCCGCGACGGTTCGCTTTGGGTGGGCTCTCGCGGCGCCGGCGTCGCGCACTGCCAGGTGGACGACGCCGGCGACCCGGCCGGCTGTCGGATCTTCACCAAGGCCGACGGATTGGGTGGCAACGTGGTCCGCGCGATCGCCCAGGACGCTGCGGGGCGGATCCTGGTCGGTTCCCGGAAAGGCGGCCTGTCGATCTTCGAGAAGGGCGTCATGCACCGGCTCGAGATACCCGGCCACCCCGCTTCGGACGACGTCTACGCGCTCCTGGTCCGCCACTCGGGCACGGTCGCGATCGGCTACGCGCCGGGAGGGGTGCTGCTCTGCCGCTCGCTCGAGCCGGCGAAGTGCCGCTTGCTCGACCAGGCGAACGGCTTGCCGGAGGACCAGATCTTCTCGCTGCTCGAGGATCGGGAGGGCGAGCTCTGGATCGGTACCGAAGGCGGCTTGGCCCAGTTGGTGCGCGACGACGTGTGGAGCTTCGGAACCGCCGAAGGTCTGCCGAGCCCGTTCGTCTACGCGCTCTCGAGCGACGGAGAGGGTGGCGTCTGGGCGGGTACCGTCGGAGGTCTGGCCCATGTGCGGGTCGGTGATCATGGGGAGCCGACCGTTCGGGTCTGGAGGAAGCGCGACGGATTGCCGTCGGAGTTCGTCTGGTCGGTGTTGCGCGATCGCCGCGGCGATGTCTGGGCGGGGACGGAAGCAGGTCTCTGCCGGCTGAACGGCGGCAAGATCGACTGTGTCCGGCTGGATGGTGGCCCTGGCAGCCGGTACATTCTCTCCCTCGCGGAGGGGGCGGACGGAAGCCTGTGGGCCGGAACGACCGTCGGAGTCGAACATCTGCTCTTCGACGAGCGAGGCCGGATCCGGCGCGTGGAAGTCCTGCCCGCGCCGGCGGGGGCCGGACCGACCGACGCCTACGCGGTGGCGGTCGACCACTCGGGCCGGGTTTGGGCGGCGAGTGGCAAAGTCCTGAGCGAAGTCGAGGACGGCAAGCTCCAGCCGATCGGCGCCGCCGACGGTCTGCACTGGAGGTTCATCCGTGGCCTCGGTCGCGACCGGAATGGACGTTTGCTGGTCGGCGGTTACGGCAAGCTGGCGCGCTACGAACCCCATCCCGGACGAGCTCCGTTTCGCGTCTGGGACCACATCGCCGGACTCGGAGGCGAGGTCATCCTCACGCTCGCCGAGGACGACCAGGGACGTTTCGTGCTCGGGACCAACCGCGGCGTGGTGGTGGTCGATCCCGAGGCGCGCCAGGGCGGAGGCGCGGTGTTGGTGCGCTTCGACGCGCAGTCGGGCGCGGCCGCGTCGGAGGTCTCTCATAGCAGCGCCTTCACGCGCGACTCGCGGGGGCGCTGGTGGTTCGGATTCAAAGGCGGCTTGACCTGCGTCGCCGGCGCGCTGGTGCCGCCACCGCCCGCGCCGCCGGCGCTCTTTTTCTCGCGCCTCGAATCCGGTCACGGTCGGGTCTTCATGGCGCCGTTTTCCGGCGTCGAGTCGGGGCCGGTGGGTTGGCTCGGCGGCGCTCCGGCCGAGCTACCCCACGACGACGACAGCGTGCGCGCGCAGGTTCGCGCGCTCTCGTTCCTGCGCCGGGGCGACTTGCGCTACCAGTTCCGTCTGGTGGGCGGTGAAGACCGCTGGAGTGACGCCCGCAGCGAACCGTTCCGCTATCTGACCAACCTCGATCCGGGACCCTACCGACTCGAGGCCCGCGCCGCCCACGCCGACGGTCCCTGGGGGCCGATCGCCCAGCTCGCCTTCGCGATCCAGCCGGCGTGGTGGCAGACCGGGAGTTTCCGCTACGGTGCGGCGACCTTGGGAGCTCTTCTGATCGCTCTCGCGGTCGGCTGGCGGGTACGCCGCGCCGAGATTCGCGCCCGTGCAGCTCGAGCGCAAGATCGCGGAGCGCACCGATGACCTGGCGCGCTACGCGGCGGCGCTGTCCGAGCACCTGCAGACGGTCGATCGGGCGAGCGACCGGGCACGACGCAGCGAAGCCGCCCGCCGCGACCTCTTCGCCCGCACCAGCCACGAGCTTCGTACCCCCCTCACCGCCATCCTCGGCTTCTCGGAGCTGCTCGACCGCACACTCGCCGATCGGCTGGGAGAACGCGAGGCGCGTTACCTGGCGAACGTGCGCGCGAGCGGCGAGCTCCTGTTGCGCCAGATCAACAACCTGCTCGATCAGCTCAAGCTCGAGGCGGGACGCATGGAGGTCCATCTCGACGAGATCGCGCTCGGTGCGATGCTCGAAAGCGTGGCGTCGCTGATGGAGGGCTATGCCCTCCACCGCGGGGTGCGGATCGAGATCCAGAGCGAACCCGAGCTGCCGGTGGTGCGGGTCGATGTCGCCAAGTTGCGCCAGGTGTTGATGAATCTGCTCTCCAACGCGGTGAAGTTCTCGCCGGCCGGCGGGAAGGTGACCCTCGCCGCGCAGGGGCTCGGCGCGGCGATTTCTCCCTGGCGGGTGCCGGCCTACGAGATCACGATCCGGGACCGCGGCCCGGGCATCCCGAAAGAGGAAGTGGACACCATCTTCGAGCCCTATCGGCAGCTCGACGGACATGCAGCACCGGTCGCGGGCACCGGGCTCGGCCTGCCGATCGCCCGACAGTTCGTCGAGCTGCTCGGCGGAGCGATCGAAGTGCGCTCGGAACTCGGACACGGCTCGCTCTTCCGGGTCGTGCTGCCGGCCGACCCGGAGCCGCTCGGCCTGCATGCCGAGCGCATCGAGTCGGGAGGCTTCGAGCCGCAGCGCGCCCAACTTTTGGTGGTTGACGTGGATCGGGATCGTTTCGGACGTCTCGCCCAGGTCTGCGAGAGTCTCGACATCCTCGCCTTGCGGGTCGAGAACGTCGAGGGACTGCGCCGCATGCTGGCGACGCTGCGGCCCCGCGCGATCGTGGCGCCCTTCGATCCGGTCTCGACGCAGGCATGGCGCGCTGTTCGGCCTCTCTTCGCGGTGGCGGGCGAGAAACGGCTACCGCTGCTGTTGTTGCCCTGGATCGGCGACCGGTTGCTCGCGCTCAGTTTCGCCGGCGTGCTCGCCCCCGATGCCGACGAGAGCGCGGTGCGGCGAACCCTGCGCGCCGCCGGGGTGGCGCCGCGCAGTGTCGGGAGGCGACCGCTGACCCTCGTCGCCGCGGCGCGCGACACCGGGATGCAGTTCGGCGGCATGCTCTCGGCGGCGGGTTGCGATCACTTCCGGGTCGAGGGCGCCGAGGCGGCACGAGCGGCACTCGACGAAGTCGCTCCCGACGCGGTGGCCGCGGACCTTCAGCACGCGCTCTTACTGGCTCGGGAGCCGGGGCCCGGCGAGGTCGAGCTGGCGCGCGTTCCGGGGTGGATTCTGCTCGACGCCGGGGATCCCGATGGATCCGTCTTCACTCGGCTGGCGGAGCGCTTGCTCGAGGAGGGTAGCCGCGGCGAAGAGGCGCTGCGACGCGCCGTGGCGCGTCTGTCGGAGCCGGGGATGACCACCGAGACGTCGCGCTAGCGACCCGCCATTTCTGGGGTGATGCGGGCCGGTGCGGCGCGCTCAGCGCTCCGGAAAGACGACGACCCGGCGGTAGGGCTCGTCGCCCCGCGAGGCCGAGGCGAGGCCCGAGCGCTCAACGAGCTCGTGCTGAAGCCGGCGGAGGAAGCTCGACTGGGGAGCGAGCTCGACCACTCGGCCTCCGTCCAATGCCTGCTGCACCGCCGAGGCCGCGTCACGCAGCGCGTCCTGCTGCTCGTCGATCGCGTCCCCGACTCCGAAGGTTGCGCGCAGGAAGCTCTCGATCTGTCCGGTCGCTCCGCCACGCAGCACGTGAACCGGCCGGCCGGATCCTTCGGCGGCGCGCAGGGTCCTGGGTAGACGCTTCTCCTGGCTCTTGAGCGTGAGCACGCAATCGGCGTCGGCGAGCCGGTCCACCACCACCGCGGGGACGCGGAGGACTCGGATCGAGCGCTCGAGGCGCGGTGCCGAGATCGCGTAGGGAAGGATGCGCAGCCGCCGGCGACGCTCGGGGAACGACCCGCGCGCCGAATGGGTGGGAGAGGGCTCCGGCGCGCTCGGCTCGGGGAGCCGCACTTCGACCTGCCCCGTCTCGTCGCGGACCCGCAGCTCGGGCCGGGGCGCGAGGCCGCGCAGCGCCCGGTCGACCACCTCGGCCACGTCGCGGTGGACGGCGAAACGATCCTTGTCCTGGATCTCGATCAAGACATCGAAGGTCGGCGGCGCCTTGCGCTCCAGCACCGTCTTCTGAGTGCCGCGTCGCCGTGCCTCCTCGTCGGAGAGCGTCACCGCCTGGATCCCGCCCACGAGATCGCAGAGGCTGGGATTGGCGAGCAGATTGTCGAGCGCATTGCCGTGCGCCGTGGCGATGAGCTGTACGCCGCGCTCGGCGATGGTTCGCGCCGCGAGTGCCTCGGCCTGGGTGCCGATCTCGTCGATCACGATGACCTCGGGCATGTGGTTCTCCACCGCTTCGATCATCACCGCATGCTGCTCGGAGCCGACCGGCACCTGCATGCGCCGGGCACGCCCGATACCGGGGTGCGGGATGTCGCCGTCGCCGGCGATCTCGTTCGAGGTGTCCACCACGACGACCCGCTTGCCGAGCTCGTCGGCGAGAACCCGCGCCGCCTCGCGCAGCAGTGTCGTCTTGCCGACGCCGGGACGCCCGAGCAGCAACGTCGAATGCCCCGTCTCGATCATGTCGCGGACGATCGCCACCGTGCCGACGACCGCGCGGCCGACCCGGCAGGTCAGACCGATCACCTCGCCCCGCCGGTTGCGCAGCGCCGAGATCCGGTGCAGGGTGCGCTCGATGCCGGCCCGGTTGTCGGGCCCGAACGATCCGATCCGGCTCAGGATGTGGGCGAGGTCGTCGCGGGTGAGCGGCGCGCCGTCGAGCTCGAGCGAGCCGTGGGCGAAACGCGCCTCCGGCCGGCGGCCGAGGTCGAGCACCACCTCGAGAAACTGATCCAGGTGGCCGTGCGCAACGATGCGATCGCCGAGCTCGGGCGGCAGAACCGCCAGGAGCTGGGCGAGATCGTCGTCGTGCGAAATGGATTGCGCTTGCGACTCCATGCTTCGTCGTCGGCGCGGCGGCCGGTCCCTATTGTCTCACTCCCGTATGATTCCGGGTATGCGCGCCGCGCTGGTCCGCCTCTCGATCCTCTTGGTGCTCTTCGCGGGCGCGGGCGCCGCCCGCGCCGACGAGACGCTTTACTACCACTGGCACCTCGAAGGGTTTCTCGGGGCCCTGGCGTCGCTCTTCTTTCCCGCGGGCGGCGAAGGGGAGCTCTCGCTCCACGCCAAGCCGGACGGTCGCCTGGAGAGCGAATTGCTCGTGACCTCGCGGGAGGCCAAATCCGGCGAGTATTTTCGTTACGGCGCGGAGTGGGAGCCGGCGACCGGCCGCGCGGTGCGCGCCTGGTCGTCCTACCGCTGGCGAGGCGAAGAGAAGGCGCGGAAGTCGAAAGTCGACCAGGTCGGCGTGGTCGACATCGTCTCGGCGATCTACGTGCTGCGCAACGATCCGCCGAAGGTGGCGCGGCGTCTGGAGATCTGGTCGGACGGCCGTCTCTACCCTGTCGTGGTGATTCCGCGCGGCGGAGCGACCGTACAGGTGGAAGGGCACGACGTTCATACGCGCCACTACTCGGTGCGGGGCATCGATCTGCCGGACCGCCGGCTCTGGAAGGGCCAGTTCGACCTCTGGATCGCCGACGACGAGGCCGCCACGCCGGTCGAGATCCTGGTCGTTCAGCGTGGCCTGCGGTTGCGTCTCGAGCTGGCTTCGCCGCCCCCGGTGGCCGCATCGCCCGCGGCTCCGGAATGACTGGAACCGCGGCCTCGAGTCTCCCCGGTCCGCCGGGGTCCCGGTGCTAGAGTTTCGCGCATGAAGGTGAAGCGCGCCGCCAAGTACGGCTTCTGCGCCGGCGTGCGGATCGCCGACAAAAAGGTGAAGAAATTCGCGGCGGCTGGCAACCGGGGTCACATCCTGGGCCAGGTGGTCCACAACGAGCGCGTGGTCGAGGAAATGGAGCGGCTGGGCGTTGGCACCGTCGACGCGCTCGACGAGGTCGCCAGCGGCACCGTCGTCTTCTCGGCGCACGGTGTTCCGACGTCGTTTCACGAGCGGGCCCGGGAGCGCGGACTGCGCATCCTCGACACCACCTGTCCGTTCGTCTACGACATCCACGACGAGGCGAGCGTGGCGCTTTCCGAAGGCGCCCACCTGGTCTTCATCGGGGATCCCAACCATCGCGAGGTGATCGGCTACACGCGCGACCTCGCGCCGGCGAGCTACCATGTGCTGACCACGGTCGAGGAGGCCCACCGAATCGACTGGTCGCGCTATCCGAAGCTCAAGATCTTCTACCAGACGACGCTCAACGCCGACGATTTCGAGGCGCTGGCCCGTTACCTCGAGACGCACGGGGCCGAGGTGCGGCGAGCCGACACCGTCTGTTACGCGACCAAGGAGAACCAGGAGGCGGCCCACGACCTGGGGCGTGATCCGGAAGTCGACCTGATCCTGGTGATCGGGGGCAAGCGGTCGGCCAACACCCGCCACCTTTGGGAGATCTGCCAGCGCTACAAGGCGAGTCATCTGATCCAAGGGGCCGCCGATCTCGACTCCGCCTGGTTCGAAGGCGTACGGGGGGTCGGTCTGACCGCCGGCGCATCCACTCCCGACTACGTGATCGACGAGGTCGAGGCGGCGCTCGGCGAGCTCGCGGTCGCGCCTCCGGCCACTTCCTGAGCACCGAGCCGTGAGCGCGCCGCTCGAACGTCTGCGCGCCGAGGCCGCCCGTCACCCCCAGCGCTTGGTGCTGGCGGAGAGCGACGACGAGCGGGTGCTCGAGGCGGCGGATCGGGCGGCGCGGACCGGTCTCTGCCGGCCTCTCCTGCTCGGCCGGCCGGCCGACGTCGCGGCGCGGCGGCGTGGGTTGGGACACACCGCGCCGGTGGAGACGCTGGCGCCCGACTCCGAGCTCATCGAGGTGGCGCGCCGCCATCTCGGGGAGCGGCTCGCGGCCCGGCCGCTCTCCGCCGAGCAACGCTCCCGGCGCGCCGAGGATGCGCTCCATCTCGCCAGCGCCCTGGTGGCCACGGGTGGAGCGGACGGCGCGGTGCTCGGCGCGGTCGCCACCACCGCCGAGACCCTGCGCGCGGCGCTCGCCGCGGTCGGTCCGCGGTCCGGTCTCGAGCTCGTCTCCTCCTGCTTTCTGATGGTCCTGCCGGCCGAGGACCGGGCGCTGGTCTTCAGCGATGCCGGCGTGGTGCCCGATCCGGATCCCGACCAGCTCGCCGAGATCGCGCTCGCTGCGGCCGACTCCTGCCGCACACTGCTCGGCGAGGAGCCGCGGGTGGCGTTTCTCTCCTTCTCCACCAAGGGGAGCGCCCGGCATCCGCGGGTCGAGAAGGTGCGGCGCGCCGTCGAGCGGCTGGCGGCGCGCCGGCCCGATTTCGTCTTCGACGGCGAGCTCCAGGCCGACGCCGCGCTGGTTGCCGAGGTGGCCGAGCGCAAGGCGCCCGGAAGCCCCCTCGGCGGGCGTGCCAATGTGCTCGTGTTTCCCGACCTCGACGCAGGTAACATCGCCTACAAGTTGGTCGAACGCCTAGCGGGGGCGCGGGCCGTGGGGCCGCTCCTGCAAGGTCTCGCCCAGCCGATCCACGATCTGTCGCGTGGCTGCACGGTGGAAGACATTCTCGACGTGCTTGCGGTGGCTGGGGTCGAGGCGGCCCGCCGGCGGGAGGAGGGACGATGAGAGTACTGGTGCTGGGAGGAGGAGGGCGCGAGCACGCGCTGTGCTGGAAGCTCCGCCAGAGTCCCGAGGTCGAGGAGCTCTTCTGCGCGCCCGGCAATCCGGGCATCGCGCAGCTCGCCGACTGCCTGCCGCACGGCGCCGACGAGGTCAGCGCCCTGGCGGACTTCGCCGCGGAGGCCGCGATCGATCTCACCGTGGTTGGACCCGAGATCCCACTGGCGCTCGGCGTGGTGGACGAATTCAGGGCCCGCGGCCTGCGCATCTTCGGACCCAGCAAAGCGGCCGCCGAGCTCGAGGGAAGCAAGGCCTTCGCCAAGCAATTCATGATTCGGCACGGGATTCCGACCGCCGAGTTCCACCTCGCCCGCGACCGGCACGAAGCCGAGCGCGCGGTCGCCGAGCTGGGTTTGCCCGTGGTGCTCAAGGCCGACGGGCTGGCGGCGGGCAAGGGCGTCGTCATGGCAAGCGACCACGAAGCGGTCGAGCGCGGCCTCGCCGCCTTCTTCGACGAGCGGAAGTTCGGTACGGCCGGCGACCTCGTGGTGGTGGAGCGCTGCCTGGCCGGCGAGGAGGTCTCGCTCCTGGCGCTCTGCGACGGCCGCCATCTGCTCCCCTTCGCCACGGCACGGGATTACAAGCGACTGCTCGACGGCGACGAGGGACCCAATACCGGCGGCATGGGCGCCCACAGCCCCTCGGGAGTGCTGGACGGCAAGGCTGCCGGCGCGGCCCTCGAGAGCATCCTGCGCCCCACCATCCAAGGGCTCGCCGAGGAGGGACGTCCGTTCGTGGGGGTGCTCTATGCGGGCCTGATGCTGACCGCCGACGGCCCGCGGGTGCTGGAGTTCAACGTCCGGATGGGTGACCCCGAGGCGCAGGCGCTCCTGCTCCGCCTGGAGGACGACCTGGCCACGCTGCTGAGCGCGGGTGCGGCGGGGAGCTTCGGCGTCTCCCGCCTGCATTTCAAGAAGGAGGCGTCGGCCGTGTTGGTGCTGGCCAGCCGTGGTTATCCGGACCACCCGGTTCGCGGCGAGCCGATCGAAGGTCTCGAGGAGGCGGCGGCCCAGCCGGGCGCGGTCGTCTTCCACGCCGGAACGACGGAAGTGGACGGGCGGGTCGTCTCGGCGGGGGGACGGGTGCTCAACGTCGGAGCGACGGGGCCCGATCTCGCGTCGGCGCTGCGCACCGCCTACGGTGCCGCGGCACGGATCCACTGGCCGTCCAAGCATCTCCGCACGGACATCGGGCGCCGCTTCGTGGAGCGTCAAGAAGCCGCGCCGGACGGCGATCTCGGTGCCTGATCGGCGTGGGCGTTCGTCGCGCGTTCGATTGACAGGCCCCGGTCCCGGAGCCAGAATCGCGGCCAGAGCCAGCGCTTCGTAGTGAGATCGGAGATCTCGACCCCGCGGACGTTCCGCGGGCAGGCGATGTGCATAAATCGAGCGTGAGGCTCGTTCCGATCATGTCCAGCTGTGGCGGTTGCGCGTTTCGAGGCAGGTCGACGGCGGTCGAATCCGCCTTCGTCGGAGTGCGCTTCGGCGAGGAGACCAACCTCACCCTCTGCGCGTCGCCGGGGGAGATCTTCGCCCACGGCGACCGGGTGGTGGTGGAGGTCGAAGGCGAGCCCGCCGTGGGACGCATCGAGCAATCCCCGATGCCCGTCTTCAAGCCCTGCCAGAAGGCGTCTGCCAAGCAGATCGTGCGGGCCGCCAACGACGACGATCTGGCGGCCTTCGACCGCAAGATCGAGCGTGAGACGAGCGCCAAACGGTTCGTGCAGGACCGGGCTCGGGCCCTCGACCTCGAGATGCGGATCTCGAAAGTCGTCTTCGCGCTGTCGGGCAAGAAGGCGACCGTCTACTTCACCGCCGAGCATCGAGTCGACTTCCGCCAGCTGGTGCGCGAGACCGCGCAGCGCTTCGGCGCCCGCGTCCACATGCAGCAGATCGGTGCCCGGGACGAGGCGGGCCTGCTCGGAGGCATCGGCATCTGCGGGCGGACGCTCTGCTGCTCGACCTGGCTGAAGGAATTCCGGCCGATCTCGATCCAGATGGCGAAGCGCCAGAACCTCTCTCTCAATCCATCCAAGATCTCGGGCCAATGCGGACGCCTGCTTTGCTGCCTGGCCTACGAGGACGACCAGTACAAGGGGCGCGGCAAGAAGCCGCCCGCTCCGAAGACGCCGGAGGCGTCATGACCAATCGCAAGCTGATCCGGCCCGACGTCGGCGACGCCCGGAAGACCGAGGCGCCGCGCGGCGTGCGGCGCAAGGTTTCCCCTCCCGAGCAGACCAACGCCGAGGAGTTCTACTACCTCAAGCAGATGCAGGCGCGTACCCCGATGGTGCTG
Source organism: Thermoanaerobaculia bacterium (assembly GCA_963712855.1). Lineage (GTDB taxonomy): Bacteria > Acidobacteriota > Thermoanaerobaculia > Multivoradales > JAGPDF01 > JACTMI01. The sequence goes on along the minus strand of CAVQJN010000001.1, from coordinate 1,201,606 downwards.
CGGCTCATCAACGGCGACGAGCTCCGCGGTTGGGTGGAGTGGTACGACAAGAGTGCCATCAAGTTCCATCGCCACGACGAGCCGAATCTGCTCATCCCCAAGACCTCCATCCTCTTCATGTTCAAGGAGGAGGAGTTGCGGCGCCGCGCGCCGCGGCGGGTGTCGGGCGGCGTACCGGGGCAGCCCGGTCCGCGCCCGGTCGAGCGCGACGATGTCGACGAGCCGTCGAGCGAAGGCGAAGACTGAGCGCGCCCTCGACCCTCCCGGAGGCCGCCCGGATGGCTGGCTCGCTATCGAGCCCATGGTGAACCGCTGCGAAGTGCTCGAGGCGCCTCCGTTCGAAGTGCTGCGCCGAGCCTGACCGACACCGTCTCTCGAGAGGAAATCTCCGGATGCACATGCGACATCTCGTTCTCGGCACGCTGCTCGTCACGATCGGCGCCTCCGCGCTCGCCGCCTCGTCGTCGCCCACCGATCCGATCCAGGCATACCGGCAGACCCACGAGCGCGAGATTCTGGCCGAGTTCGCCAAGCTGCTGGCGATCCCCAACGTCGCGTCCGACCATGAGCACATCGCCGAGAACGCGCGCACCATCGCGACGCTCTATGAGGCGCGCGGCCTCGCCGTGGAGCTGCTCGAGGTGCCGGATGCGCCGCCCGCCGTCTTCGCGCGCCTCGATCGTCCGGGCGCCAAGTCGACCGTGACCTTCTACGCTCACTACGACGGGCAGCCCGTCGATCCGAAGGAGTGGACCGGGGCGCCGTGGACGCCGGTCTTGCGGACCGGGCGGCTCGCCGCCGGCGCGGCCACGGTCGGGCTCGACCGCTTGCCACCGACGCTCGACCCCGAATGGCGTCTCTATGCCCGTTCCGCCGGAGACGACAAGGCGCCGATCATCGGCTTCGCGGCAGCGCTCGACGCGCTCCGTGCCGCCGGACTGAAGCCCCAGGTGAACCTGCACTTTCTCTTCGAAGGAGAGGAAGAGGCGGGATCACCCCACCTGGCGGCAATTCTCGACCGCTACCGGGACGCGCTCGCCACCGACGCCTGGGTGCTGTGCGATGGACCGGTCCACCAGAGCGGGCAGTCGCAGGTGGTTTTTGGTGCGCGGGGTACGACGGATCTCGAGCTCACCGTCTATGGACCGGTGCGCGGCTTGCACAGCGGGCACTACGGCAACTGGGCGCCGAACCCGATCTCCGAGCTCACCCATCTGCTCGATTCGATGCGCGACGAGAACGCGCGCATCCTGATCCCGGGCTACCTCGACGCGGTGCGCCCGCTCTCGCCCGCCGAGCAACAGGCGCTCGCTCGCGTGCCGCGGGTCGACGAGGAGCTCGAGCACGCCTTCGCGATCGGCCGCACCGAGAGCCCCGGCCTCTCGCTCGTCGAGGCGATCCAACGTCCCGCGATCAACGTGCGCGGCATCGCCGCCGGTCACGTCGGCGCGCTCGCCTCGAACACGATCGTGCCCGAGGCGACCGCTTCGATCGACTTCCGCCTGGTCCCCGACCAGACGCCAGCCGGGATCGAGCGTCTCGTCGAGGCCCACGTCGTCAAGCAGGGATACTTCATCGTGCACGATGCGCCCGACGAGGCGACGCGCCGCGCCCATCCGAAGGTCGCCCGGCTCGTCTGGTTTCCCGGTTACCCGGCCTGGCGCACGCCGATGGACCTTCCGTTCTCCCGCGAGGTCGTGCGCCTGGTGGGCGAAGCCGAGGGCCGGCCGCCGATCGTGATGCCGATGCTCGGCGGCAGCATTCCGATGTACCTCTTCGCGGGAGCGAAGAACACGCCCGTCGTCCTGGTGCCGATCGCCAACTACGACGACAACCAGCACGCCGCCAACGAGAACCTGCGCCTCGGCAACCTCTGGAACGGAATCGAGATCTACGCGCGCCTCTTCACCGGCCTGGCGCCGCTCGGCCCGGCCGCCCGCTGAGCTCCGGCCTAGCGGGTGGGATCCGGCGGGCCCGAGGCGCGCCGCGCGACCAACGAGACGCCCCAGGCGCCGATCGCCACCGCGGTCATCGCGACGCCGGCGGCAACGAAAGCGCCCCCGATCGTGAAACCGGCGACGAGGCTGTAGAGAAGGAGCAGAAGCGCCAGAGGCAACGCCGCGAGCGGCCGGTCGCGCCAGAGCGCGAAGCTCGTCACGGCTGCCATGAGGAAGGGGACGGTGAGCAGGACGATGCCGCTCGGGCCGGCCCAGTCGGAAAAAGACTGCAGACCGTAGATCGGCAGGGAGTCGGCCGGCGCAGACTTCGCGGAGGCCAGCTGCCCCTCCCAGACGACCGGCTGAAACCAGACCGCGAGCGCCGCCCCCAGGCACCAGAGCGCCACCGCGACCGAGGCCCAACGGAGCGCGCTCGAGGCGCGCGCGTGCAGGATCCGTTCATCCATATTGCGCCACCGTATGAACCAGGTTGACGGCGTGCAACCAGAGCGGGTGGAAGAGGAGGTCGAAGTAGCGCCAGGCGAGGAGGATGCCGATCAAGCCGAGCCCGCGATGGGTGACCAACATCTCCTGATAGCGCCGCCCGCCGGAGGTGCCGAGCAGCAGTGGAATCGCTCCCGCGCCGTCGAGCGGCGGGAAGGGCAGCAGGTTGAACGTGGCGAGCAACAGGTTGAGCGAGAAGAAGACGCTGACCAGCATCGCCAGGCTGGGCGCGAGGCCACTCGTTCCGACGCCGGTGACGAGGTGATCGAAAGCGACGCTCTCGGGCGCCAGGAAGAATCCGGTGGCGAGACCCCAGCGCACGAGGAGGGCGGCCGCGAAGACGAGCACCAGGTTACCGGCCGGTCCGGCGAGCGCCATCCAGGCGGAGCGCCGTGGGTAGCGATGCGCCCACGCGGGATCGTAGGGCGCGCTGGCGAAGCCGATCGGCCAGCCGGAGAGCAACACCGAGAGGAGCGGCAGGGCCACCATGCCGATCGGCTCGCGACGGATGTGGGGGATCGGATTGAGCGTCACCTGTCCCCCGTGGTACGCGGTCCGGTCGCCGCCCCGCAGCGCCGCCCAGGCATGCGCGGCCTCGTGCAAGGTGGTCGAGAACAGGAAGACGACGTAATAGACGATCGCGCTGCCGAAGTGATTCATGCGGCGGGAGTCTCCGTCGGATAGCGGACTCTCCGCGCGCGGTCATGGGGATCGGCGGAGTGGAGGGCTGGCCCGGTCATCGGTCGAGCATCAATCTACCGCGGAGGCCCGCACCTCGAGCGCGAGCGCGCCAACGAAGAAGAGGACGAGCGCGGCGAGTTGCACCAGGTGATAGAGCACGTTGTGATCGAGTGGGCCGAGCGCCAGGGGGCTCTGCTGGATGGCCGCCGCGGCGAGCGACAGCAGGACGGCGGCGGCGATGCGGCCGGCGCCCGGACGATGGCGCGCCGCCGCCCAGAGATGGACGGCGAGGACGGCGAGCATCGCCGACCCATAGTCGTAGATGACGAAGAGAAAATCGTCGTGGCCGGCGATCCAGACGAGATAGACGGCCAGCTCGACGAGCGCCAGGCCGACGAGGAGACGGCGGCCCGGGGCTCCGAGGTGCGCGAAGGCCGTGGCGGTCAACATCAGCGCGCTGGCGGCGCCGATCGTGACCAGGGTGGACTTCCAGAGGATGGTCGCCGCCCACGGGGGGATCTCGGGCGCCACGGCGTGCCAGATGCCGCCGGTGAGCGCGCCGCAGCCGGTCAGCAGCAGGGCCCAGCCCCATGCGCGCGTGCCGCGAGCGTGGGGCTCTCGCGAGGCTCCGGCGCGCCGGAGCAACCGCGCCCCCAGCCCCCCCGCGACGATGGCGAGGAGCAGATCGCTCGCGAACGTGAAGGGCTCGTGGAGACTCACCGCCCGAGCCTCCTAGGCCGCCGCATCGTCGGTCCTGCCACCGGCCGCGCTCAAGGCCGTGCGGTCTCGGGATGCTCCCAGATCGCGACCTCGAAGCGACCGTTCGCGTCGGCGGCGCCGCGGAACATGCCTTCGGTGCTGTACTGCATGGCGATGGAGCCGTCGTGTCCCACCGCGATGAGACCCCCGTCGCCCGGCTTCAGAGTCTCGAAGATGAGCTTGTGCGCTGCCTGCTCGGGGGTCAGCCCCGCGTACTGGACCAGCGCCGCCATCTCGCGCGCGATGCCATGGCGGATGAACTCCTCGCCGGTGCCGGTGCAGGAGACGGCGACCGTGCGGTCGTCGGCGTAGGTCCCGGCGCCGATGATCGGGCTGTCGCCGATCCGGCCCCAGCGCTTGCCGGTGAGCCCGCCGGTCGAGGTCGCCGCGGCGAGATGCCCGGCGCGGTCGAGCACCACCGCACCCACCGTGCCGTGCTCCTTGGCCGGGGCGGCATGGTCTCGCTGCCATTTCTCGAACTGGGCGCGCCGCTCCGGCGTGGAGAACCACTCGTTGGGCTCCCGCTCGACGTGCATTTCGTCGGCGAACCGCTCGGCGCCGGAGCCGGCCAGGAGGACGTGGCGGGTCTTTTCCATCACCAGGCGGGCGAGGGTGATCGGGTGGCGCACGGTGCGCACGGCGGCGACCGCGCCACAGGCGAGATTCGAGCCGTCCATGATCGCCGCGTCGAGCTCGTGTTGGCCCGCCGCGTCGAAGACGGCGCCCCGTCCGGCATTGAAGAGCGGATCGTCCTCGAAGCGGCGCAGCAGAGCCTCGACGACGTCGATCCCCCGGTCGCCGCGCTCGAGCCGTGCTCTGCCTTCGGCGAGGACGGAGCTCAACGCCGCGACGTAGGCTTTCTTTCTCGCCGCCGGCATGTCGCGCCCGATCGCTCCTCCTCCGCCGTGGATGGCGATCGCCCAGGCGGGACGGGGCGTCGCCGCGGGCGCTTTCGCCGGCTCGCCAGCCCAAGCTCCTCCCGAGCCGGCGAAGATCAGCAGGGCGGCGAAGACGGGATGGATGGCTCGCATGGGTGAATCCTCCGTGGGATCGGCGCGCTCGGCAGACTATCGTGGTGGGTCAGCGAGCGCGCCTCGAAGAAGTAAACTGCGAGGATGACTTACAGCATGAGGCGAGCGTTGGTTGTCGGTGCGTTGTTGCTCTTCGGACTCGGGTGCGCACGGCGCGAGCCGCGCGTTCTGGTGATCGGCTTCGACGGGTTCGATCCGGTGGCCTCCGATCTCTTGATGTCGGAAGGGAAGCTCCCGAATTTCGCGCGGATGCGCCGCGAAGGCGCGTACTCGCCGCTCCGCTCCTTCAAGCCGATGCTGTCGCCGATCCTCTGGACGACCATCGCGACCGGGCGCACGCCCGACGCGCACGGTATCGGCCACTTCGTGGCGCTCGATCCGAAGACCGGCGAGTCGTTGCCGGTGACTAGCAACCTGCGCCGCGTGCGGGCGCTCTGGAACATCCTTTCCGAGCACGGCAAGCCGACTTCCGTCATCGGCTGGTGGGCGACCTGGCCGCCCGAGCACATCAAGGGCTGGGTGGTCTCCGATCACCTGATGTACCACTTCCTGTTCGGCGACGGGCTGACCCTCGGCGATCCGACCGTGAAGACGTGGCCTCCGGAGCTCGAGAAGCAGGTCGATCCCCTGGTCGTTCGGCCCGCTTCGATCGGACGCCAGGAGCTGGCGCCGTTCGCCGACGTCAGCGATGCCGACTTGGCGAAGCCGCTCGACCTCTCCGACGACCTCTCGGAGCTGCGCTGGGCGGTCGCCACCGCCGAGACTTATCGCCGGGTCGGTCTTGGTCTCTGGAAGCGGGAGCGACCGGTGGCCGAGATGGTCTATTTCGAAGGGACCGACTCGGTGGCGCATCTGTTCGGCCATCTGTTCCGCGCCCAGGGGCTCGAAGGGGAGCTGGCGAAGCAACAGGCGAAGTACGGCCACGCCGTCGAGGCCATGTATGAACGTGCCGACGCGATCCTGGGCGACTTTCTGGCCGCCGCCGGCCCGGACACCACGGTGCTCGTGCTCTCCGACCACGGCTTCCAGCTCGGCGTGCTGCCCCAGGATCCGAGTCAGCTGCGCGACATGCGCCGGGTCTCGGAGCGCTTCCACCGCGAGCACGGCATCCTCTACGCGTGGGGCAAGGGCGTGCGGCCGGGAGCGCGGTTCGAGGATCCCTCGCTGCTCGACATCACGCCGACCGTTCTCGCCCTGGAGGGACTTCCCGCCTCGAAGGAGATGCCGGGCCGGGTGCTCGAGGAGGGTTTCATCGGATTGAAAGCCCCGGCGCGGATCGCGAGCTACGAGAGGACGCCGCTCGAGAAGCAGACCGCGGCGCGTGACACGGCGGCCGACCAGGCACTGGTCGAGCGCCTGAAGAGCCTCGGCTATCTCAACGGACCCCGCCGCGCCCAGGCCATGGGCGCGGCCGGCGTGAGCTCGCCCCAGGCCGACCGCAATCTGGCGGCGATCGCCTTCCAGGAGCACAAGTACGAGGAGGCGGTGCGGCGCTACCGGGCGCTCGTGGCCGCCGATCCGAAGGACGCCGGCCTGCACTCTAGCCTCGCCGGCGTGCTCGGCGCGATGGGCCGCTACGACGAGGCGATGAAAGAGATCGACGTCGCCCTCGAGCTCGATCCGATCAACGCCGAGGGCTACCACAACAAGGGCGTGTTGCTGGAGCGCCAGGGGCGCACCGCCGAGGCGATCGCGCAGTACCGGACGGCGTTGCGCTACCGGCCCGACTTCGAGGCCTCCCGTCAGGCCCTGGTGCGTCTGACCGGGAGCGCGGAGCTCAACGCTCCCACGACCGAGGCGCAGCAACAGGCGATGAAGCTCTGCGAGGCGGCGGCCGAGCTGGCCCGCCACGGCGGCTACCCGGACGCCTACGCCAAGCTCGAAGCGGCGAAGCACATCGCGCCGGCCTACGTCGTCGTCTACCAGTACGAGGCCAACGTCGCCTACCTCGAGGGCAACAAGAAACGGGCCATCGCGGCCCTCGAACAGGCCCTGAAGCTCGAGCCCGACAACGCGCTCTTCCAACACAACCTCGAGGAGCTACGACGTCCGCCGGCGAAGTAGCCTGGCCACCTCTTCCGCCTTGGCTTGCGGATTCCGCCTGCAATCGAGGCGTTTGCGTCTGCCCAGGTCTCCCTCGCCGGTGAACGGTTCCAGGTCAACACCCACACCGCCGACGGCCAAGTGCACGATGCGAGCGAACGCTCGAGAATCGAGCGGGGGCTAGCGATGGCGAATCGGCGGGCACCTCGACGCGACGTCGACTGCTTCACTCGGACGACGACGGGAGCAACTTCTCGACCCACTGCACGAGTTGCCGAGCGGTGAACGGTTTGCCGAGCACGCCGGTGCCGTTCCCGAGATCGACCTGCTCGCGGAGCATCTCCTCGCTGTAACCCGTCATGAAGAGAACACGCGCCTCGGGCCGGACTTGGCGGATCGCGGTGGCCACCTCCTGGCCGGAGAGGACGGGCATCATCAGGTCGGTGATGAGCAGGTCGATCGGCGGGTCGGCGCGGCGACCGAGCTCCACCGCCTCGCTCGCCGAAGCCGCTTCGAGGACCTGGTAGCCGCGCCGGCTCAAGGTCGAGACGACGATCCGGCGGATCGCCGCCTCGTCCTCGACGACGAGGATCGTGGCGCCGCCACGCGGCGCCGGGGGAGCCTCCTCGGCACCCGCCGCCGCGGTCTCGGCCGCGGAAGCCGAGATCGGAAAGTAGAGCTCGAACTTGGCACCCTGCCCGGGCGCGCTGTCCAGACGGACCGAGCCGCCGGTCTGTTCGACGATGCCGAGCACGGTCGAAAGACCGAGTCCGGTGCCGCGGCCGACCTCCTTGGTGGTGAAGAAGGGCTCGAAGGCGTGCTCGCGAATCTCGGCAGACATGCCGACCCCGGTATCGGTGAGGGTCAGGACCGCGACCGGTCCGGCCGGCAGGCCGATCTCTTCCGCGCTCGCCTCGTCGAGCTCCATACCGTGGCTCGCGAGGGTCAGGCGTCCACCTTTCGGCATGGCATCGCGGGCATTGATGGCGAGGTTGACGATCGCGTTCTCGATCTGCGCGCGGTCGGCGCGAATGACGAGCGTCCGGTCGGTGAGATCGATGACGAGCTCGATTCGCTCTCCGATAAAGCGACGGAGCAGCTCCACCAGCCCCGCGACCATCTGGTTGAGGTCGAGAAGTGCCGGCTGCAGCATCTGGCGACGCCCGAAGGCGAGCAGCTGGCTCGTGAGGTCGGCGGCTCGCTTGGCGGCACGTTCGATCTCGGCGAGCTCGCCCGTGGCGAGCGAGTCGGCGGGTAAGGAGGCGGCGAGCAGCTCCGTGTAGCCCAGGATGGCGGTGAGCAGGTTGTTGAAGTCGTGCGCGATGCCGCCAGCCAGGCGACCGATCGCCTCCAGCTTTTGACTCTGTCGCAGCTGGTCCTCGAGCCTTCGCCACGCGGTGAGATCGCGAGCGTTGAGCACGCACTGTCCCACGGCCAGGAACTCCGGAGGGCCGTAGACGACGAGCTCGAGGATCCTCGGCTCACCGTCTGCTCCGCGGACGCGGATCTCTTCCCGCGAAGTCTCTTTCTCGCCGGCCAGCGCGCGACGCAGGAGCGACGCGAAGCGTTCGGCGTCCGCAGGTTCGACCAGGCGGTCGAGGGGGCTATCGAGCAGCTCGTCGGGAGTCCGACCGAGAACTCGCGAAACGGAAGGGCTGACGTAGATGACACGGGTCCGGTCGTCGAGGACGGCGAGGACATCGGATCCCTGCTCGATCAGCTGGCGGAACCAGCGTTCCCGATCCTCGAGCTCCCGCGTCTTGGCTCCGAGGGTTGCGGTCATCTGGTCGACGCGGCGCGCGAGACGGGCGAGCTCGTCGCCGCCTTCGAGCCCTGTCCGAACCGAGAAGTCACCGTTGGTGATCGCGCGGGTCGCGGCGACCAAGCGCCCGATCCGGCGCGTCACGAGCACGCTCAAGATCCACCAGGCCAGAGCGACCTGCAAGGCGAGAAGCGCCAAGATCGCCAAAAACGGGTTGCGCGCCAGCATGGCCCCGCGAGCGAGTTGTCCGGAAAGGTCGAATCGAAAGGCGATCACGCCGCGGCCGACGGTCGGGTTGACTGAGAGGTCGGGGCCGAGCTGAACGGGCAGAAGCAGCCAGAGGAGCGTGCCGGACTCGAGATCGCGAGTCGCGCGTCCCTGCTCCGTGAGAACCTTCTGGACCATCGGGTCCAGAGGCGCGAAGTCCGTCGCGCCGAGAAGCCGGCCCTCGAGGGCATAGTCGGTCGAAAAGAGGACTCGACGCTGTTCGTCGAGGAGCATCGCGAGGTTCAACAGCGGGTCGACACGCGCCGCGTCGAGCTCCTCCCGCGCTCCGTCGGTATTTTGAGCACGCAGCTGGCGCTCGACTTCGGTCGCGGTCCTCACCGCGGTCAGGGCGGCTTGGTCGTGGGTATAGTCCCGGACAATGGCGGCGATCTGGTGGCTTTCGAGCTCATAGGCGACGATCGCGACGAGGCCCCCGACGACAAGGAAAACGGCGGGCAGCGTCCAGCGCAGGGCGGGTGGAAAGCGGCGAGGGTTCAATGCGTCGTCCCGGCACGGACGAAGAGATCGGTGAGCAGTGCTTCGGGATGAATCGTGGGAAAGGCCGGGTCCTGGACTCGGCGCCAACGCGCGTGGCGCGCGAGCGCGTCGGCCAGCGCGTGGTCGCGACCGGAGAGCAGAGCCGAGTTCTCCTCCAGGGTCGTGAGGTGCAGGCCGGAGAGGCTCGCGAGAAATTGGGCCGGGGTGAGCTGTTCCCGCGGCGCCACGACGGCCGCGGCGCTCTGTGGCTCGCGACGCAGCCGCGCCGCGGCCCGGAACCAGGCTCGGGTGAGCCGGCGCAGCACGGCTGCCCGCCGGTCCAGGCCGGACGCTGGAGTCACCAGGACGTCGACGATCTCCCCGGGGATCTCGCGGCTGGTGAACAGTTCGTGGGCGCCGGCGGCGAGGAGGTGGGAACGCACCGGATCGTAGGTCACCACGGCGTCGGCGCCGCCGCTGCGATAGAGCCGCTCCTGGCCGGCGAGATCGACGGAGATCGGCACGATGTCAGTGAACGCGAGACCGCCGCGCTCGAGCGCACGCGCCAAAAAATAACGGCCGAGCGCGCTCGCTTCCAGCGCGACCCGCCTTCCCCGCAGTGCGACGAGAGAGTCGATTCCCGGCCGGGCGACCAGAGCGTCGGCGCCGTCGGACTCGTCGAGCACCAGAATGACGCGGTTGTCCTGGCCGTCGCGGGCCATGTCGAGCACGTAGCCGAGCGTCAGCGCCGCGGCGTCCAAGAGTCCCGAATCGTAGGCGCGCGCCGCCTCGACGGGCGACCGGTAGCCGATCAACTCGACCTCTTGCGGATCGAGGTCGCCGTCGTGTTGAGCGAGATAGAAGAGCTCGTAGGACGGGAACTGGAGGAGGCCGACGCGGAGAGGGGGGGGCGGAGGCTTCGCACACCCCGCCGCAAGCATCAGCAACGCGAGCCCGACCGCCATGGTGCGTGGCCACCTCACGGTGACTTCCTCCTTTCTCGCGCATGGGCCGACAGCCCGGCGTGACTCGCGCTCGGATCCGCCGTGATCGGTAAAGCCGATGCCAATCTCGAGCTTACACCGCGGTATCGAGCGGGGCGGCGAGTCTGCGCCGAGAGCCAGAGCCGAGCTGCGCGGGAGCTGGCGGGCGATTCGTTGGGTCAGCCTCGAGGTTGCGGCGATCGGCTGGCGAAAGGCGGCATCGGGAAGGATACGATCAGGAACCAGTTGCTCCTGTAGGTTCGAGGGGCGGGACCAGAAGCAATGGAGTCGGCGGGAGGAGCGTTTGGGCAAGCGAGTTCTGGCGTTCACGCAGGGGGACCCGGCGGGAATCGGGCCGGAGGTGATTCTGAAGGCGCTGGCGGCCGGTGAGCTGCCCGAAGATGTCGTGCCGCTCGTCATCGCGGAGCGCGCCGCGCTCGACGCGGTCGCGCCACTGGTCGGGGCGTTCCCGTGGGAGCGGCTGGTGCCCGTCGCTTCGCCGAGCCGGGAGGCGCTCGAGGGATTGGAGGCCGGCGCGATTCCGCTCGTCGATCCGGTCGGCGAGGCGCGCACGATCGAGTTCGGGGAGTCGGGTGCCGCCGACGCGCGTGGCGCCATGGCCGCGATCGACCTGGGCCTCGAGCTCGCGCGCAGCAAGGTCGCCGACGCGATGGTCACGGCGCCCGTCTCCAAGGCTTCGATCGCGCGCCACGTGCACGCGGGCTTCGTGGGGCACACCGACTACCTGGCCGCCAAGTGCGGCTGCGAGCGCTACGGGCGCGACTACCTGATGGCCTTCCTGGCGCCGGATCTCCAGGTGGCCCTGCTCTCGGTGCACGAGCCGCTGGCGCACGCGATCGGGATGATCACGCCGGGCGCGGTGCTCGACGCGTTGAACTGTCTGCACGCCCACGCGGGCGGCTCGATCGCTGTCGCGGGCTTGAACCCGCACGCCGGGGAGGGCGGTCTGCTCGGGACCGAAGACGAGGAGCTGCTGCGTCCGACCGTCGAGCGGGCGCGGTCGCGCGGCATCGACGCGCACGGCCCGGAGAGCCCCGACTCACTCTTCGCGCGCGCCTGCCGGGGAGAGTTCGACTGGGTGCTGGCGCTCTACCACGACCAGGGGCTGATCGCGGTCAAGACGGCGAGCTTCGGAGAGGCCACCAACTGGAGCCTCGGCCTGCCCATCCTGCGCACTTCGGTCGACCATGGCACCGCGTTCTCGATCGCCGGCAGTGGGGTCGCGGACGCGGCGCCGATGCGGGCCGTCGTCCAGACGACGCTCGAGCTCATCGAAGGGACCCTGCCGCGCCAGGACGCCGGGCGACTGGGCGCGCGCTAGTCGGGGCGACTCAGCCTTTTCCCGTCGAGCCGAATCCGCCCGCTCCGCGCGCGGTGCCGGAGATCGCCGTGGTCTCCTCGAAGTTCACCCGCGCCACCGGTGCGAAGACGAGTTGCGCGATGCGCTCGCCGCGCCGGATGCGCACCGGGCGAGCGGAGAGATTGGCCAGGATCACCTTGATCTCGCCTCGATAGTCCGAGTCGATCGTGCCGGGAGCATTGGGAAGCGTCACGCCCTGGCGAAGCGCCAGGCCGCTGCGCGGCCGCACCTGGCCTTCGTAGCCGGGGGGGATCTCGAGCTTCAGACCGGTCGGCACGGCGCGCCGCTCGCCGGGTGCGAGCCAGATCTCGTCCTCCACGGCGGCGCGCAGGTCGGCGCCGGCGCTGCCGGCGGTCGCGTGGGCGGGCAGGTCGAGGTCCCCGGCGTGGGGCAGTCGCTCGACGCGCACGAGAAGCGGCGGCCTAGGGGTCATCGTCCCGAGGGGTTGCTGGTGGGCTGGCCGGCGCTCCCCGGCGGATTGCCCGACGGGCTGCCCGGTGGGTTGCCCGGCGGTTGCGGCGCGCCACGTTGGCCCGGTTGCACCGAGGTGCCGGGGATGCCGCCCGGCGGCGGATAACGGAACGGCTTGCCCATCGTGGCGTAGTTCATGCGGCGCGGCAGCCCGTCCGGCGTCTTGGCCGAGGTCGCCGCGACGAGCCGCTCGACCGTGAACTCCCAGGCTCCGTAGTCGGTCTCTCCGAACAGCTTGTGGTACGCCTCGCCGTGAGCCCGACTCTTGACGCCATGGATCGGACCGGACACCCCGGGGCCGCCGCTCGGACCGCCGGCAACCGAGCCGGGCGAGGCGCCGCCGCCGAGCCCCGGCGCGCCGCCCGGGATGGGGCGCACGCCGGTCCGACCGGTGGGTGGGGTGTCGTTCTCGTCGCCCCCTGTGACGGGCGGTGGCGCCACGACCTCGCCCGTCTTCGGATCAATCGGCACGATCCCGCCCCCGGGTACCTGCATCAGCACCAGCCAGCCGCCGTCGGGCATTGGGTCCTTCCAGAGCTGGCGGATCGCGCGCGGTTCGACCTCGACCAGCTCCTGGAGCCGGTTGGGCAGGCGTCCGAAGCGCTTCTGGAAGACGCGGATCGCCTCGGCATACTGGAAGCCGCGCGCGATCAGCTCGTTCTCGCGCTCGCGCTGCTGGATCGCCACCCAGTGCGGGATCGCCGCCGCGACCGCGATGCCCATCACCGCCATGAGGCCGACCAGGAAGACGAGCAGGAAGCCGCGCTCGCCCCGGGATCGTTCGCCGGGCTCACCAGTCAGAGTACTTCGTACCATCGAGCGCGAGGCGGGTCGAAGAAGAGTGGATGTCCATGATCCCCGGCCCTTGATCCTCTTCACCCGAGTCGGGAGGCGGGCCGGGTTCGGTGTTGCCCTCCTGATCCTCGTCCTCGTAGACCAGGACCCAGGTGGTGTTGTTCTTGGTGAAGGGATCGGGGGGAATGTGGCGCAGGTACTTGGGCTCGAGCTGCGAGAGCGCCGATGGGTAGCGCCCTTTGTCGCCCAGGTACTGCTCGAGCGCCTCGCGAATGGCCCGGAGGTTGGTGTGCAGGACCGCCTCCTTGGCTCGGGTGGGCATGTTGATGAGCGCCGGGATGGCGATCGTCGCCAGGATGCCGATCATCGCCGTGACGACGATCAGCTCGAGCAGGGTGAAACCGCGCTCGCTCCGGCGCCAGAGGCGCTGCGACGGGAGTTCGGATCTCACCATGTCGAGTAGAGCGTACCGTCGAGGCCGCGCCCTGGCGAGAGCGAGTAGACGTCGAAGACGTCCTCGCCCCCCCAACTCGTCGAGTCGGGCTCGTCCTGGTAGCTGCGCAGCCCCCACTTCGCCTCTCCAGTCATCGGGTCGACGGGGATGCGGCGCAGGAAGCGGATCTTCTTGTCGACCTGGCCGACCACGTCGATCCCCTTGGTGAGGTCCTCGATCTCGGCCGGATAGCCGTCGGTGCCGAGCTCGACCTCGATGAGTCCGGCATCGCTCCAGCGCTTGTACTCGTCGATCGCGCCGCGCAGCTGGCGCAGGTCGTCGTGGAGCTCGATCTCCTTGCCGCGGAGCTGCGAATAGCGCACCGCGGGAAGCGCCGCCATGGCCAGAATACCGAGCACCGCGCAGACCAGCACCAGCTCGATCAACGTGAAACCGGCTCCCGCGCCGGTGGGGCTGGGCGCGGCGCGACGGCTCATCGCGGCTTGGGCGGCGTGCCGCCCGGCTTGGGCGGTGTCACGTCCGGCTTCTTGCGGATTTCGACCGACGCGTCGTGCGTCGTGACGCCCGCGATCTCGAGCAGCCTCGGATCGAGCACCCGATGATCGGTGATGCGGACCGTTGCGGCGCCGGAGGCGAGCGCCCGGAAGGTGATCGTCGCCACCGTGCCATGACCGGCCACGCCCGGCCGCTGGCCGAGCCGGCTGGCGCCGAGCACCACCGTGCCGGCGGTCGACGTATCCGCGAGCACCTGGGCGGCCGCGTTGCCGCCGAGGAAGTCCCCGGCGTCGACATGGTCGACCGCGAGCAATTTCGGGTCATAGGCGAGGGTGGTCGGCAGATGGGAGACCGGCACGTTGGTGTCGACCTGGATGCCGACCGAGAAGGTCTCGCCCGCCTCGACGCTCACCACCGAGGGTTGGAGCGAGAGCTGCACCGGCTGGTCGCCTCCGGTCTCCACGCCCGGGGACGACGGCACGATGTCGAGGGGCGTGCCGGTGGGCAGGCTCACCGACGACGCGGCGGCCGCGGCCGGTGGGGGCTCCTGCTCGGTGGGCGGCGGTGCGGGCTGCTCGGTGGGCGGATTGAACGGGCTCGAGGGCACGTTTGCGTTCGGGACCAGGTTGACCCCCGTCGCCGTCGCCGGCTGGGGCTGCGCTTCGGGAGCCTGCTGCTGACCGCGCCGGAGCTTCTCTTCGAGGGCTCGCGAGCTTTCCGGCGTCTGGTCGAAGGGGCCTTCCTCGGGCGATTCGACGCGCGGGCTGCCGCCCCGGAAGCTCATGTTGCTCTCGGTGCCGACCCAGATCGGCAGCAGGTCCTTCTCCGTGATGTCGGCGGTGCGGATGATGTGCGGAGTCAGGGTCAGCATGACGTCGGTGCGTTGCACGTTGGTCGTGGTCTTGCCGAACAAACGTCCCAGCACCGGCACGTCGGAGATGCCCGGGATCCCGGACTCGCCGTTCGACTCGTCGCTGCGGATCAGACCGGCCAGGAAGTTCGTCTCGCCATCCTTGAGCCGGATCGTCGATTCGATGTTGCGGGTGCCGATGATCGGCTGCTGCTGACCGTTGCCGGCGTCCTGGTAGCCGGAGATCTGCGAGACCTCGACCGAGAGCTTGAGGGTGATCTCCTTGTTGTGGTGCACGCGCGGCTCGATGTCGATGTTGATGCCGACGTCCTTGTAGGTGAACGAGGTGATCGGCACGACGTTGCCGCCCACCGTCTGGTTCGTGTTGAAGGTCGTGACCGGGATCGGCACCTGGTCGCCGATCCGCAACTTCGCCTTCTCGCCCTCGGTGATCCGGAGCTCCGGCTTGGCGAGCAACTGAGCGTCGGAGTTGGTCTTCAGGAAGTCGTAGAGGATCGAGGGAATCGTGAACGACCAGCTCCCCTGGTTCAGGTGCTGGAGATCGGAGAAACGGATCGGCACGTCCTTGCCGAGATCGAGCGACTGGCTGATCTGGTTCGACGAGAACGAGATGCCGAGGTTGCGCATCTTGGTCGAGTTGACCTGGATGAGCTCGATGTCGACCACCACCTCGGAGCGCGCCTTGTCGATCGTCTGGATGATGCGCTGCGCGATCTTCACCTTGTCGGCGGTGTCGCGGATGGTGATCGCGTTGAGCTGCTCGTTGGCGGCGATGTTGCGCGCGCTGATCAGGCTGCGCAGCAGCTGTACGGCGTCCTTGACCTGCGCATTGGAGAGATAGAACGTCTGGATGACCAGGTCTTCGTAGTTGCGGCGATTCTGCTGGGTGTCCTGGGCGATCAAGATGGTGTGCTCGTCGATCACCTTGTAGAAGTGGCCGGCGGCGCGCATCAGCGTCTCGAGGGCTGTCTGGGCGGTGACTTCGCGCAGCTCGATCGCCATCTCCTGGTCGCGCAGTTGGGGATCGAACAGGATGTTGATGCCGAACGCCTTGCCGAGCGCCTGG
This sequence comes from Thermoanaerobaculia bacterium, assembly GCA_963712855.1. Taxonomy (GTDB): domain Bacteria; phylum Acidobacteriota; class Thermoanaerobaculia; order Multivoradales; family JAGPDF01; genus JACTMI01. The sequence goes on along the minus strand of CAVQJN010000001.1, from coordinate 1,185,629 downwards.
TAGATCGCGAAGAGGGACTGCGGCTGCGGGAAGTTGAGCGAGATCGGCTTGTTCGAGCGCGGATTCAGCATCGGCGGCTGCGCCTCGACGTTCTCGGCCTCCTTCTTGAGGTCGTCGATCGTCGGCGCCGGCTTGGCCGACGCGGTCTTCTCGGTCAGATCCTGGCGCGCCTTGTCGAGCTCGACCTGGGCGTACTGATTGGTCGGGTCGAGAGTGACGGCGCGCTGGTACTCGACCACCGCCCGCTCGATCACCCCGGCGGCCTGGAAGCGGCGTCCCGCCGCGAAGTGATCCTGCGAGGCGCGCATGCGGGCGCGCTGCAGAGCGGCGCGCCAGCGCACGTTGGTGGGCTCGCGGTCGGCGAGGTCGAGGTAGTAGACCACCGCCTGGTCCCACTGCTCGCGCGCCTCCGCGTCGGCCGCCTGCCGCTGCAACCGGTAGGTGGCGCAGCCGGCGGCGGCGAGCACCGCGAAGAGCGCGAGCGGCGCGAGGCGCCGGGAGAGGGATCGCATGGTCATGGGTGGTTCTCCAGGCTCGACTCTACCCCCCGATGCCGAGCCGTTGGGCCGGGAGGTCGGGGAAGCCGACGAATTTGATGTCCACCGACTCGTAGCCGATGTGGTCGACGATGAACTTGCCCCCGATCGTGGTGCCCTCATGGACGTCGATCACGTTGCCTCCGGCGTCCGAGAAGACCGCGATCCGCTTCGCCGCCGGCCCGAAGCTGCCGAGGTAGGTCAGATCGAACGGCGGGGGATGCGGAATGGCCGCGAGACGGGCCTGCTCGGCCGCCTGGCGGCGCCGCACTTCGAGGTCCTCGGCCGACGGTGGAGGGGGTGGCGGGGGAGGTGGTGGTGGCGCGAATCGGAAGAGGTCGCGTCCGACCTTGAGCTCGTGCGGAGTCGGATCGAGCTGGTCGACGTGGAGCTCGATCACCCGGTCGATGGTCGCTGCGTGGGTGCCCCGGCGGCCGGCGGCGCGCGGCGCGGTGGCACCGGTCGCGACGCGCGGCCGCATCGGTTTCGGTGTGGCGAGCATCCAGAGCCCGCGCAACGCGCCCAATCCCGCGAGGACGCCGAGCACGGCGAGCAGCCGGCGCTCGCGCGGCGACAGCGTCACGATTGGCCCTCCGATGACGAGGGCTCGGGCACCGGCGCGGCCGCGGCACCGTCGGCCGGAACCGTGGGCGCGGGAGCCGCCGTCGCTGGCGCGGCGGCGGCGAAGAAGGTCGCCAGGCTGAGCCGGATCGATAACCCGTTGCCGGATTCCGAGACCTCGATCCGGCGCACCGTGAAGAAGGCGTTCGAGAGCTCGACGAGATGGAGGAAGGTACGGAGCTGGGAGTAGTTGCCGCCGACCGAGAAGACGAAGGAGCGCCGAGTCAGCTCGAAGTCTTCGAGCTTCTCCTCTGGGTAGCCGATGGCGCGCGGATCGAGACCGGCGCGGCGGGCGAGGCTCTTGAGCTCGCGCACCGTGTTGGTGAAGCGGGCGGCCTGGGTCGAAAAGCGGTCCTGGTAGAGCCGCTCGATCTTGTTGCGGTTCTCCGTGGCGGTGATCCAGAGCTTCTCGCGCTGGGCGAGGCGTGCCGCGACGGCGTTGTGCTCGTGCTGGGAGCGATCGCTCAGGCGCGCCAGCTCGGTCGCCCTGACCCGCGCGCCACTGCCGAAGACGAGCAGCCATCCGAGATTGGCGAGGACCACCGCGAGCGGCAGGGCCCAGAGCCCGATGCGCCGGCCGCCGAAGCTGCGCAGCGTCACGGCGCGCCCTCCGGCAAGTAGACGACCGAGAGATCGAAGGCGAGCGGACCGCCGCGTGCGTCGCGGCGCTCTTTCTTGAGGTCGGGCGACGCGAAGGCGGGATCGGCGTAGAGGTGATCCACGAAAGCGAGCATCGACTCGTCGTCGTCGGCCTCGGCGCGGATGCCGAGGAGGATCGGCGTGCGCTCGGACGCCGCGTGGGCGCCCTGGCGCCCGGCCGCAGGTGCCAGACGCGGAGCGAGCGAGCGCAGGCGCACGCCGTCCGGCAGGTTCGCGGCCAGGTGGTCGAAGAGCAGGTTCCAGGAGAAGGAACGTTCCTCGATGCGTTGGTTGAGGAACTCCACCCGCCGGTTCTCGGCCGCGAGGTCGATCGCGGCGAGGTCGTGCTCGATGGTGTCGAGGCGCTGGCGAGCCGCGGTGGTCTCGCCGTCGAGCCGGTTGATCTCGGCGACCCGGCTCTCTTCGCCCCGTCCGGCCCGCAGGTAGGAAGCCACGTTCCAGCCAGTCAGGCCGAGCGCCGCCAGGATGAGCACCGCCGCCACGCGGTGCAGCGGCCGCAGGTTGAGAAAGGGCTCGCGGGCGAGGTTGGGCGCCTGCCAGATCACGCGACCTCCCGACAGGCGGCGCCGACCAAAGGCGCCAGGTCACCGAGCGCCGGGCTCGGCAGCTCGCCGGCGAGCGGCAGCAGGGCCGTCTCGAGCGCCGCGACCGGGTGATCGAGGCCCTCTTCGAGCGCGTTCAGCCAGAACGGTCGCACTTGTTCGGGCGCGGAGAGCAGCACCGCGTCGAGCTCGGAGCCGCCCAGCCGCTCGGCGAGGAAGGTCCGGGTGAGGCGCAACTCGGCGGCGAGCAGTGGCGCGCGATCGACGTCGTCGAGACCTTCGGTGAAGCTCTTCTGGCGCCAGAGGAGCGGCTCGCCGTCCCGCGCGAAGACGAGGGTGAAGCCCGCGCGGTCGACGGCGGCGAGCGCCGTCAGGCCGGGCAGCCGGCCGCCGTGGGCGAGTGCCTCGAGGCACGCCAGGGTGTGATTGGTGATCTGACCGAAGGTGATCCCATGCTCGCCGAAGGCGCGCTCGAGTGCGCCGCAGACCGCCTCGGCGGCGAACAGCACGAGGGCCCGGACGGGATCCTCCTGGCCCGTTACCGAAGGGATCGGCGACGCCGCGACGCGGAGCTGCCCTCCACCCGGAAGGGAACCAGCTTCTTGAGCCGGAAGCGCAGGACCTCGCGGCGCAGGTCGATGCGCTCGGGAAGGACGCCGAGCTCGACCACCATGCCGTGCGCCCAGGAGTCCGGAAGCACCAGAGAGATGCGGCGGGGACGATGTCCGAGGTGCGCGACGAGCGCCTCGACCGCCGCGCCGAGCGCCGCCGGATCGCCGACCGGCTGGCCGAGCAGCCCTTCGCCGAAGACTCCCGCGGGCAAGGGTGCCGAGCGCGCCTCGCGCAACACGAGCCCGGACGCGGTGCGCCGGAATCCCGCGTAGGCGAGTCGCCCCGCCTCGACCGCGACGGCGTGCGGCGGCACCGGCTGCGGCGCGGTGCCGATCAGCCGCTCAATCCACGAAGGTAAACCGATTGATCTCACGCAGTGTGGTCATCCCGCCGAGCGCTTTTTCGAGCGCCGACTCGCGCAGGAATCGCATGCCCTCCTCCTTGGCGGCTCGCCGGACCTCAGATCCGGGACGCCGGTCGAGAATCAGCTCGCGGATGCGATCCGAGAGGTCGAGCAGCTCCGAGACGGCGAGCCGGCCGAGGAAGCCGGTGCCGTTGCACTCCAGGCAGCCGGCGCCCTCGAAGAATTCGTGGTCTCCGTAGACGGCGGACGAGAGGCCGGACTCCTCGAGCAGCTCGGGCCCGATGTCGGCGCGTTGCCGGCAGTGCGGGCAGATACGGCGCACCAGCCGCTGCGCCAGCACGCAGTTGAGCGCCGAGACGAAGTTGTAGAGGTCGACCTTCATGTTGAGGAAACGGCCGAGCACGTCGATCACGTTGTTGGCGTGCACGGTGGTGAAGACCAGGTGGCCGGTCAGCGCCGACTGGATGGCGATCGAAGCGGTGTCCTCGTCGCGGATCTCGCCGATCATGATCTTGTCGGGATCGTGACGCAGGATCGAGCGCAGGCCGCGCGCGAAAGTGAGGCCCTTCTTTTCGTTGACCGGAATCTGGGTGACGCCCTTCAACTGATATTCGACCGGGTCCTCGATGGTGACGATCTTGTCCTCGGAGTTCTGGATCTCGGAGAGCGCGGCGTAGAGAGTGGTCGTCTTGCCGGAGCCGGTGGGGCCGGTCACCAGCACCATGCCGTAGGGCTCGCGGATGGCCTTGTGCAGCTTGCGCAGCGTCTCGTCGTCGAAACCGAGGACATCGAGCCGCAGGTTCCGGAACTCGGCCGAGAGCGACTCCTTGTCGAGGATGCGGATCACGCAGTCCTCGCCGTGCACGGTCGGCAGGATCGAGACGCGGAAGTCGATCGTACGGCCGCGCAGGCGGAGCCGGAAGCGGCCGTCCTGCGGCACCCGCTTCTCGGCGATGTCGAGCTCGCTCATCACCTTGATCCGACTGACGATGGTCTGGTGGTGGCGTTTGTCGATCGGCTCCATCGCTTGGTAGAGGACGCCGTCGATGCGGTACTTGACCAGCACCTCGTCGTCGAGGGTCTCGATATGGATGTCGGAGGCGCGGCGCTGGATGGCGTTCAGGATGGTCGAGTCGACCAGCTTGATGATCGGCGAGGCGTCGGCGGTGATGCGGTCGAGCGACAGCACCTCCTCGCCGCTCTCGTCCTCTTGGACGAGCTGGATGCGGAAGTCCTCGGTCGCCTCGTCGAGCACCCGCTGGGTCGATTCCGACTTCTGCAGGATCTCGTCGAGCGCCGCCGCCGCGGCGACTCGAATCTCGAGCGGGGTGCCGAGCTGGAGCTCGAGCTCGTCGATCTTGGCCACCTCGGTGGGGTCCTTCATCGCCACCACCAAGCGCCCCTTGGCGCGTTCGAGCGGTACGAAGCCGTAGCGCAACATGAGATCGAAGGGAATCGAGTGGAAGAGATCGGCGTCGATGCGCGCATGCTCCAGATCCGCGAAGCGCAATTCGTGGCGCCGTGCCAGCTCCTCGGCCCGCGCCCGATCGTCCGCGGCGCGGCGCAGCGGCGAGATGTCTTCCAGGGTGGGCAGGGGCGGCTCATGGTCCGCATCCTAACCGGGTGGACCCCTTCATTGGATCTTGCCCAAAGCCGAGAACATCGGCAGATAGACCGAGAGCAGGAGGATGGCGACCATGCCTCCCACGCCGAGCAGGAGCAGGGGCTCGATCAGCGACAGGAGCCGTTGCATCCGCGTCTCGACCTCTTCGTCGAGGAAGCCCGAGACGCTGACGAGCATCTGATCGAGCGAGCCTGTGGTCTCTCCCACCTCCACCATGTCGAGCGCAATCGGCGGCATCTCGCCGGTCTTGGCCAGCGCGTCGTGAAGCGATTGTCCCTCGCGCACCCGGCCGATCGCCGGCAGGAGGCGCTCGCTCAGCCAGGCGTTGCCGACCGCCCGGGTCGCGATCTCGAGTGCCTGGACGAGCGGCAGGCCGCCCGAGAGCAGGGTGGAAAGCGACCGGCAGTACTCCGAGATCCCGAAACGGTGAAAGACCCCGCCGAGAATGGGGATGCGAAGCCGCAGGCGGGACACCAGGATGCGACCCTTGGGCGTGTTCGCCCATTGGCGGAGGGCGAAGTAGGCGAGGAGGAGCCCGGCCACGATCGGCAACAGGTTGGCGCGCAGCGTGGTGGTCACGCCGAGGGTGATGCGGGTCAGCATCGGCAGCTGGGCGATGTCCATCGCCTGGTAGAAGATGCGGAAGCGCGGCACCACGTAGAGCGCCATGATGGCGAGCAGACCGACGGAGAGGCAAAGCAGGACGGTCGGGTAGACGAGCGCCGAGTAGACCCGCTTGCGCGCGTCGAGCACGAGCCGGAGGTAGCGCACCAGACGATCGAGCACTTTCTCCAGATCGCCCGTGCGCTCGCCCGCCTTGATCGCCGCGGGGAGCAGGGGCGGAAACATGTCGGCGTAATCGAGGAAAGCCTCGGAGAGCTCCGCGCCGTTCTTGACCCGGTCGTGGACCTGCTCGAGGACGCTCTTGAAGACCGGATTGCGCTGCCGTTCGAGCAGCATGCGGACGCTCTGCAGGAGCGGCAAGCCGGCGCGCAAGAGCGCACCGAGCTCCTGGGTGAAGATCAGCACGTCGGTGAGCGGGATGCGCCGCGCGCGGCTCCTCCAGCGCCCGGGTTGCGGCGCGCCGCCCAGCCGGCCGCGCTCGAAGCCGATGAGCTGGAAGCCCTCGCGTTCGAGCTCGGTGCGCAGGGCGCTCTCGCTCGGCGCCGCCCGGACTTGCCGCAGCACCCGTCCATCGGCGGTTCCGACGTGGCAGACGAAGTTCATTCGCCGCTCATCCGCGCAGGGCGATCCGGGGCCGGAGCCGGGGGAGGGCACCGGAGGGCATGGGAGGGGATTGTCGGCACCGGCAAGCTCTTGAAAGAGTTGATTATACTGGCCGATCTCGCGCCATGTGGTGGCTCTATCAGGCGCTCTTCGCGCTCCTCCTTGCAACCGCCGGACCGGTGCTTCTCCTGGTGCGGGGCCGCCACTATTGGGCGACCCTGCGCGGCCGGCTGGGACCCCGCGAGCCGTTGGCGCACGGCGGCGGGCTCTGGATCCACGCGGTTTCCGTCGGCGAGGTCGCCGTGGCCGCGACCCTGGCGCGGCGCCTCCCGGCGGAGATCCCGCTCGTGGTCACCACCGTCACGCCGACCGGACAGGAGCGGGCAGTGCGCCTGCTGGGCGATCGTGCGACGGTCGCCTATCTCCCCTTCGAGCTCGGTTTCGCGGTGCGGCGCTTCTTCGCCGCCGCGCGGCCGCGCGCCCTGGTCTTGGTCGAGGGGGATTATTGGCCCTTGATCCTGCGCGCGGCGGCGCGGCGCGACATGCCCGTGGCGGTCGTCAACGGCCGGGTCTCGGATCGCAGCTTTCCCCGTTTGCGGCTGTTGAGGCCGATCGTCCGTCGGCTGCTGCTCGACCGGGTGAGCTGCGTTCGGGGTGCAAGCGACGCTCGACCGTGATCGCCTGCGGGCTCTCGGCGTCGAGGCGGCGCGTCTCCACGTCACCGGCAACCTCAAGTTCGAAGCGTCCGAGCCGGCGGAGCTCCCCGAGCTCGCCGACCGGGTCGGCCGTCTGGCGGCCGGCCGGTCCGTGATCGTGGCCGGCTCCACCATGCCGGGAGAGGAAGAGAAGCTCTTCGCGGCGTTCGCCGAGGTCGCGAAGACGATCAGCGCCCTGCTGGTCGTGGCGCCCCGTCACCCGGAGCGCTTCGACGCGGTCGCCGAGCTGGCGGTGCGCCGCTTCCCCGGCGCGGTGCGGCGTAGCGAGCTCGACCCGGCGGCGCTTCCCGACTCGCCACCGGTCCTGGTCCTGGACACGCTGGGCGAGCTGGCGAGCCTCTATCGGATGGCTCAGATCGCCTTCATCGGCGGCACGCTGGTGGCGCGTGGCGGCCACAATCCGATCGAGGCGGCGCGCTTCCAGGTGCCCGTGGTGGTGGGACGTTCGATGTCGAACTTCCAACAGATCGCGGCCGCCTTCGACCGCGCCGGAGCCTGGGCGCGGGTGCGCGACGCCAAGGAGCTGGCGCGCGTCTGGCATCGCTGGTTGCTCGATCCGACCACCGCGGCGGAGGTGGGGCGGCGGGGTCGCGATCTCGTGGACGCCAACCGGGGCGCCCTCGACAGCACCTGGGAGCTGCTCGCGCCGCTCGTCCGCGCGGCGCGGAGCGCCGGCGAGTGAGCGCTCCCATCCCGGCGGTTCCTCCCGCTTCGAGGTCGCCTTGGCAGCGCCTCTACGCGGCGGTACTGGCGCGGCGGGCGCGGCGCCTCGACGAGCGCGCGGCGCGCTTGCCGCGCCCCGTCGTGTCGGTCGGCAATCTCGGTTGGGGAGGCGCGGGCAAGACGCCTTTCGTGGCCGCGCTCGCGGAGCACTGGCGGGCGGCGGGGCGGCGCGTCGCGATTCTGTCGCGCGGCTACGGCCGCTCGAGCCGCGGCGCGCTCGTCGTTTCGCGAGGCGGTGGACCCGAGGTCGGGGTCGAGAGCGCGGGCGACGAGCCGTATCTGCTCGCTCGTGCCCTGCCCGGGGTGGCGGTTCTGGTGGGCGAGCGACGGAGCGAGGCCGGACAGCTGGCGCTCGCGGAGCTCGCGTCGCCGCCCGATCTCTTTCTGCTCGACGACGGCTTCTCGCATCGCGCGCTGAAGCGCGATATCGATCTGCTCCTCTTTGCGGCGGCGGATCCCTGGTCGGGCGGCCGGCTGCTCCCCGCGGGGCGCCTGCGCGAGCCGATCACCGCGGCGCGCCGCGCCGACGCGGTGATTCTGACCGGCGCCGACCCGGCTCGCCCCGGGACCGGCGTCGAGCTGGCCAGCCAGCTGGCGTCCTTCGGCTTCTCGGGCCCCGGCTTCGCGAGCTTCACCCGGGTCGGCGGCGCGCGTCGGGCGGACGGCGCGCCGCTCGCCGAAGGCACCCGTGTCCTCGCGGTCGCCGCCATCGCCCACCCGGAGTCTTTCTTCGCCTCTGCGCGGGCGGCCGGCCTCGTGCTCGCGGACCGGATGGCCCTCCGTGACCATGCCGCCTATTCGGAGCGCGAGCGGCGGGAGATCGAGCGGCGCGCCCGGAAGGTCGGCGCGGAGGTCGTGCTCACGACCGAGAAGGATCGCGCCAAACTCGAGGGCCGCCTGGCGTCGCCGCTCGCCGTTCTGCCGATCCAAGCGGAACCGGACTCGGCCTTCTGGGCTTGGCTCGACGGGCGGCTGGCGGAGGTCGGGCGATGAGGCAGGCGCCGGTTCGTCACGCCCTCGAGTACGGACTCTTCCTCCCCTTCGTGGGGTGGCTGTGGGCGCTGCCCCACGCCGGGAGCCGCCGCTTCGGGGCGATGCTCGGAGCGGTCGCGCATGCGGTCGACGCCGGGCACCGGCGAGTGGCGCTCGAAAATCTCGCCCACGCCTTCCCGGAGCTGCCGACGGTCGAACGGCGACGGATCGCCCGGCGCTGTTTCGTTCACTTCGGCGCCGCGTTCGCCGACGCGGTCTCGGCGCGGCGCTTCGGCCTGGTCGAGCTATGTCGGCGGGTGACGATGGTGGGGCTCGAACATCTCGTGGCGGCCGAGGCCGGCGGGCGCGGCGTCATCTTGATCACCGCGCACTACGGCGTCTGGGAGATCTTGCCGCTCGCCATCGCGCAGGCTCGGGGCCCCGTCGTCGCGGTCGGCCGCCCGGCCGACAATCCGCATTTCGATCGGGTGGTGCGCGAGCTGCGCAACCGCTTCGGCAACCGAATGGTCGACAAACGGGGCGCGGTGCGCGAGATGTTCCGGGTGTTGCGCGACGGGGGCCGGTTGGGGCTGCTCATCGATCAGCGGGTGCGCGCCGAAGAGGCGGTCGACGTGCCTTTCTTCGGCCGTCCGGCGTTGACCAGTCCGATCGTCGGGCGGTTGGCCGAACGCACCGGTGTTCCGGTCGTGCCGGTGTTCGGCGAGCCGCTCGCCGGGGGGCGCTATCGCGTCGAGTTTCTGCCGGCGCTCGAACGTCCGGGCCCGGATTCCGCCGAGGCGGTTGCTCAGGCGCTCACGCGCTCGGCCGTCGAGACCTGCGAGCGAATCATCCGCCGCGCCCCCGAGCGTTGGCTCTGGCTCCACGAGCGCTGGAAGCATTGACGATGCGGACGCTCGTGGTGATGCCGAACTGGGTGGGCGACGCCGTGATGGCGGAGCCGGTGGTGCGCGCGCTCGCGGGGAGCGGCCGCGAAACGGTGCTGTTCGCCAAGCGGCCGCTGGCGCCGCTGGTGAGACTGTTTGCCGGCGTCGCGGACGTCGTGGAACGGCAGGGTGACGACCGCGCGGACGCGGAACGGCTGCGCGGCGGCGGCTTCGACGAGGCGGTGGTGCTCCCCCATTCGTTTCGTTCGGCGAAGCTCGTGCGCGCCGCCGGCATACCGCGCCGCATCGGTTATCGGGGCGACTTCCGCGCTCCACTCCTCGCGCCGGCGGTGCGGCGTCCGCGCGGCAAGGGACCGCAGATCGAGGATTACGGGTCGCTCCTCGCGACCCTCGGCGTGGCGGCGCCGGCGAGCTGGGTGCCGCGTCTCGAGCTGCCCTCCGAGCTCCGCGAGCGGGGCCGCGAGCGGCTGGGGCGCGCCCACATCGAGCTCGGCCGGGGGCCTCTCGTCGGCCTCTTCCCCGGCGCCGAGTGGGGGTCGTCGAAGCGTTGGCCCTGGCGCCGCTTCGCCGCTCTGGCCACCACGCTGCGCGGTCAGGTGCCGGAGCTTCGCCAAGTGATCGTCGCGGGTCCCAAGGAGGTCTGGCTGGCGGTGCGGGTGCACGAAGAGAGCGGGCACCTGCACCCGGTCGTCGGCCCGGAAGCTCGACCTGGCGGCGCTCGCGGGAGTGCTCGTCCACCTCGACCTCCTGGTCACCAACGACTCCGGGCCGATGCACCTGGCGGCGGCGCTCGGCGTGCGCTGTCTGGCGCTCTTCGGCCCGACCGATCCGCGGCGCACGGCGCCGGCTGGACCGGGCCACCGGGTGCTCGACCGTCGGCTCTGGTGCTCGCCCTGCTTTCGCCGTCGCTGTCCGCTCGTCTATCACGGCTGCCTGGCCGGTATCGGCGTGGCCGAGGTGGCAGCGGCGGCCGTGGAGATGGTGGTCGCCGGCTCCTGAATCTCGAATCGCTCACGCCGCTCGAACGCCTACGCGGGCTTGCGGCGACCGGGCGAGGCGTCGTACCCTGCGCACGACTGGAAGAAAAGGGGGCACGGATGGAGATCCAGACACGGCGCAGCGGCACGGTTCAGGTGATCAGCGTCGACGGGAAGCTCACCATCGAGAGCGGATCGGCGATGTACGACGCCATCCTCGCGGCGCTGGGCGCCGGCGAGAAGAACATCCTGCTCGACCTCCACGGGGTGAAGGCGCTCGATTCCTCGGGTGTGGGCGAGTTGGTGGCGAGCCTCACCTCGGCGCGCAACCGGGGCGCCAAGTTGAAGTTGCTCCAGCTGGCGCCGCGGGTCGGCAACGTGCTCAAGACGACGCAGCTCATCGGGCTGTTCGACATCTTCGAGGACGAAGGCGCCGCGATCCGCTCGTTCGGCTGACCGGCGCTCTCGTCTTCGCGGCTGGACCGGCGGACGGGTGGTCCTTTCCGCGCGGTGTGTGGCGGCCGTGGCGATTGGCATTCCGTGGGTTCGGTATGCGTCTACAGCTTCCTCGGAGGATCTTTGGGGATCCAGCTGAGCGGAAGATGTAGCCGCATCCCGGCCCCTCGGGCAGAGAGGCACCGGCGCGCACTCCTAGAGACTCCACTGTCCTGCTGAAAGAACTGCGCGGCGCGCCACCCTTTCTGCGCAGGCGGCGCGCCGCTTCTGGAACTACGGCTTGGGCTGCGGGGCCCGGACCGGATCCGGCGGCCGCTTGGGCAGATGGCGCGGTTCGCGCTCCATCGCCTTCATGACCTCGGCGAGGCCGCGTTCGAGCTGCGGATCGTGTCCGGCGATGACCGACGCGGGGTCGTTGTCGACCTCGATGTCCGGGTCGACGCCGTGTCCTTCGATGATGTAGTCGCCGTTGACGTCGTTGGTGGCCTGCTGGGGCACGAAGATCGTGCCGCCGTCGAGTAGCGGTCCGGTGCCCGAAATGCCGGTCACGCCGCCCCAGGAGCGCTTGCCGATGAGCGGTCCGAGCCCGGCTTCGCGGAAGCGGTACGGGAAGATGTCGCCGTCGGAAGCCGAGGTCTGATCGAGCAGGCAGACCATGTGGCCGTAGAAGACGGTGTAGGGGTAGGTCCGCGGGTGGTCGCTCGCGTAGCCGAAGCGGGTGCCGAGCAGCTTGTTGTCGAGCCGCTCGATGATCCACTGCGAGATGTTGCCGCCGCCGTTCGAGCGCACGTCGACGACCAGACCTTCCTTGCGGATCTGCGGATAGAACCACTTGATGAACTCGTAGGCGCCGTCCCCTCCCATGTCGGGGATGTGGAGGTAGCCGACCCGACCGCCCGAGTGCTCGTCGACCCACTTGCGGTTGCCAGCGACCCAGTCGTAGTAGAGCAGCGCCGACTCGTCGTCGATCGGCTTGTAGGTGACTTTGCGGGCGCCGTCGAGGCTCGGCTTGGAGTTGAGGGTCAAGGTGACCGGATCGGTCTTGTAGCGCAGGAGCTGGTAGGGGTTCTGGGGCGCCTCGAGCGCTTCCCCGTCGATCGCCAGCACGAAGTCACCAACCTTGGCGTCGACGCCGATCTCGGTCAAGGGTGAGCGGTACTTCGGTTCTTCGTTATCGCCGTCGAGGATGCGCGCGATCCGGTAGCGGCCGCTCGCCGGGTCGAGCGCGAAGCGGGCGCCCGGCAATCCGTAGGTCGGCCGCTCCGGGATGTCGAAGTCTCCTCCCGCCACGTAGGCGTGGCCGATCGAGAGCTCGGCGATCATCTCGCCGATCACGTAGTTGAGATCCGAGCGATGCGCGATGTACGGAAGCAGCGTCCGGTACTGGTCGCCGATCGCCTTCCAGTCGTAGCCGTTCATGTTGCGCGCGTAGAAGAAATCGCGATAGCGGCGCCAGACCTCGTTGAACATCTCGCTCCATTCCTCGCTCGGGATGCGGTTCACCCAGAGGTCGGCTGTCGAGACGGTCTTGGCGTCGCCGGCCTTCGGCTTGGCGTCGACGACCTTGTAGGACTTGCCCTGTTGATAGATCAGCCTCGATCCGTCGGGAGAGACGCTCCAGCCGCTCACGTCCTCGGCCACGGTCGAGGACTCCCGCTTCGCGAGGTCGAAGATGTGGAGAGCGGGCTTCTCGTAGCTCGAGCGGCCATAGAAGGGGGCGCCGAAGGTCGAGTAGAGGAGCGCTCCCGGCACCGCCGCGAGGCCGCTGATGTCGTCGGCCTCGATCGGCACCCTCGCCACGCGGTCGGCGAGGCCGTCGAAGTCGATCCGGACCGGCTTCTTTTCCTGGTCCTTCTTCTTCTCGTCCTCGGCCGCCGGCTTGGCATGCGTCTTCTTGCTCCCCTTGGTGCCCTTGGCCGGCTGCGCGGCGTCGGCCTTCGGCTGTTCGAGCGTCACCTCGTCGCTTTCCGGCGGGAAGGGAGCGGCGACGTCCTTGCGGAGCGCGAGCGCGAAGACTCCGGTCATCCGGTTGCCGGCGAAATTCCACTCGAGCAGCGAGATCTGCGGGGCGTACTCCCGCTCGGAGAGAAAGTAGAGGTAGTCGCCCTTCGGATCCCAGACCGGCGAATACTCGTTGAAGAGCGAAGTCGTGACGGGCCGGGTTCGTCCATCGGCCGCCGACCAGAGGCAGAGCGCCCGGTTGTCATTGTCGCGGCCGAGCGAGAAGGCGAGCCAGGCCCCGTCGGGCGACCAGCTGTAGTCGAAGACGCGGCCGTAGTCGTCGTCGGCCACCTCGACGCGCTTCTGGTCGGCGAGGGTCAGCACATAGAGCTTGCCGTGCATGTCGGAGAAGGCGAGGCGCTTGCCGTCGGGGGACCATTCGGGCGCGTAGAGCATCGCCGCGAGGTCGGTGGTGAGCTGCCGGGGTTGGCCGTTGCCGTCCTGGTCCACGACGTAGACCTGGTCCTCGCCGGAGCGGTCGGAGATGAACGCGATCTGCCGGCCGTCGGGTGACCAGCGCGCCCAGCGATCGTGGGCATTCGAAGAGTCGGTCAGGTTACGGGTCGGACCCTTCTCGATCGGCGCGGTGAAGAGGTCGCCGCGGGCCGTGAAGAGGGCGCGCTCGCCCTTCGGCGCCAGGCCGAAATCCTCGATCTCCTTGGCCGCCGAGATGCGGCTCGGACGGCTGTTGAGCCCGTCGTCCGGAACGTGGATCGAGAGATGACGCGCCTGGCCGGTCGCCGTCTCGTAGAGCTCGAGCTCGCCACCGAGCTCGTAGACGATCTCGCCCTGGTTGTCCGAGCTCGCCCAGCGCACGTCCCATTTCGTCGAGTGGGTGAGCTCCTCGGCCGCCTGGCCGGCGAGGTCGGACCGATAGAGGTTGAGCGTGCCGTCGCGATCGGAGACGAAGTAGATCGCGTCTCCGATCCACATCGGATCGCGCTCCGTGAAGACGGTCGGCGAGATCGGGGTGAGCGCGGCGGTGGCGAGGTCGAAGACGTAGAGGTTCTCGGCCCAGCCGCCCTGATAGCGCTTCCAGGTGCGGAAGTCGCGGAAGAGCGGCGAGTAGACGATCCGCTTGCCGTCGGGAGAGAAGTCGCCGGCGCCGGAGGTCGGCATCGGGAGCTCGACCGGCAACCCGCCCTCGACCGGCACGGTGTAGAGCGCGGTCAGCGTCTTGCCGCCGTCTTCGTCGCGCAACGAGCGGAAGAGGGTCGACTTGCCGTCGGGCGTCCAACCATAGACCTGGTTGTCGTAGCCCCAGCGAGGCGCGAGTGGACCGTGTGCCGGGTAGAAGGTGAGCTGACGCGGCACGCCACCCTCCGACGGGATCACGTAGACCTGCTCGTCGCCGTCGTACTGACCGGTGAAGGCGATCCACTTGCCGTCGGGCGAGAACTTGCCGAACAGCTCGACGCCGGGGTGCGCGGTCAGGCGCACCGCCTCGCCACCGGAGGTCGAGGCCTTCCAGAGATCGCCACCGTAGGTGAAGACGACCTGGTCACGGAAGACGTCGGGGAAACGGAGCAGCTTGGTCGGACCGTCGACCGCCAGGGCGGGCGCGGCGCAGAGGAGCAGCACGGAGAGACGGCTCAGCAATCTCGGTATGGGGCGCAGCATTGGATTCCTCCCTGGGGTGGGTCGAAGCGTTGACGTCGGTGCGGCGGAGGTTGCGCGACTCTAGCGACCGGACAGCGCGCTGTCCCCACCCGGCGGAGCAGGTCGTGCGAGCTCTGGCCGAGGCGCGATCAGTTCCGGGTGGCGGGCGGATTCTTGGGCAGGATGACGACCACTTCGTCCGGCTTCACGAGGCCGAGCTGCTCGCGCGCCACCTCGTCCAGGGTCGCCGGATCGTGTTGCAGGCGGTCGATCTGGCGCTCGAGCGCGCCGATCCGCTTCTGGGTGCCGGCGATGTCCTGCTCGAGGCGCTGCTCGTGGGCGCGGGCGCCCTGGTAGTCACGCCACCCCTTGAGGGCGGCCGCCGCGAGGCCGAGCAGCGCGAAGACGACCAGCGCCGAGACCAGCGAGCGCAGGGGTCGTGGATGCGTCGGCGCGGCTGCGGCGGCTTCGCTCACGCGCGGAAGCGCGGGAAGGCGGCGCGACCCGGATAGGTCGCCACCCCCTCGAGCTCCTCCTCGATGCGGAGCAGACGGTTGTACTTGGCCACCCGGTCGGAGCGGCAGGGTGCGCCGGTCTTGATCTGCCCGGTGCGCATGGCGACCGCGAGGTCGGCGATGGTGGTGTCCTCGGTCTCGCCCGAGCGGTGGGAGATGACGTTCGACCAGCCATGGGTGCGGGCCAGATCGCCCGCCTCCAGAGTCTCGGTCAAGGTGCCGATCTGGTTCACCTTGACGAGTAGCGCGTTGGCGACGTCGCCTTCGATGCCGCGCCGCACGATCTCCGGATTGGTGACGAAGATGTCGTCGCCCACGATCTGGACGCGCTTGCCGAGCCGGCGGGTCAGCAACGCCCAGCCGTCCCAATCGTCTTCGGCCAGGCCGTCCTCGATCGAGACGAGTGGATAGCGATCCACCCACTCTTCGTAGAGCGCCACCATATCCTCGGCGCTCAGGCCGCGCTTGCCCTCGCCGGCCAGCGTGTAGCTCGCCTGCGCGGCCTCGCCCTTGCCGCCGAGCTCGGACGCGGCGGCGTCGAAGGCGAGCGCGATCTGGTCGCCCGGCCGGTAGCCGGCCTTCTCGATCGCGGCCACGAGCAGGTCGAGCGCTTCCCGATTGGAACCGAGGTTGGGTGCGAAGCCCCCCTCGTCGCCGACCGCCGTGACCAGGCCCTTCTCCTTGAGCACCTTCTTCAACTGATGGTAGGTCTCGACCGCGGCGCGCAAGCCCTCCGAGAAACGGTCGAAACCGATCGGCACCAGCATGAATTCCTGGATATCGACCGAGTTGTCGGCGTGGGCGCCGCCGTTGAGCACGTTGAGCATCGGCACCGGCAGCACGGTCGCTGCGGGGCCGCCGATGTAACGATAGAGCGGCAGGTCGCACGCCACCGCCGCGGCCTTGGCGACCGCCAGCGAAACGCCGAGGATGGCGTTGGCGCCCAGGCGCCCTTTGTTCGGAGTGCCGTCGAGGTCGCACATCGCGCGGTCGATGAGAGCCTGATCGCGCGCGTCGGTATCCTCGAGCTCGGGCGCGATCTCCTCGTGCACGAAGTCGACCGCCTTGGTGACTCCCTTGCCGCCGTAACGAGCCCCGCCGTCACGCAGCTCGAGCGCTTCCCGGGAACCGGTGGACGCCCCGGAGGGGATGCAGGCGATGCCCACGGCGCCCTCGTCGAGCGTCACCTCGACCTCGACGGTCGGGTTGCCGCGCGAGTCGAGCACTTCGCGGGCCGAGATCTCATCGATCAGAAACATGGCGGAGCTCCTCGAAGAAGGCGCGCGGACTGGGGAAGGGTAGCGCGAAGGGTACGTTCTTTCAAGGGTTTGAGAGAATCGGGGCGATGCGATTCTCACTTCCGCTCATCCTTCTCGCCGTCATGGTCGCGATCGCCGTCGGCCTCGAGCTGGCGCTCTATGGACGAATCCTCCTGCTCACCAAGTTGCCCCTCGCCGCCCTTCTCGCATGGGCGTTCGCGCGTCGCGCGCCACTCGATCCCCCGGCGCCGAGGTCGGCGCGTTGAACGAGGCGCCACTCCATCTCTTTCTCGAGCTCTTCACGGTGGCGAGCTTTCTCGCCTGCGCGATCGCGTCGATGCGCACCCGCGGCGCGCTCGGGGCGTGGCTCTACGTCACGGTCACGCTGCTCGGCGCGGTGCGCGAGAACTTCGTCATCTTCGAGCGCTGGCTCTACGGCTTCGCCGACCTGAGCCTGATGTTGGGCCGCGCGCCGGTCGTCTCGGCGGTGATCTGGGCGTTCTCGATCGACGCCGGCGTGGCCTTCGCCGAGCGCGTCACCGGCGAGCCGCTCGCGCCGGGCCGTCTCTCGGCGCGTTTTCACGCCGCGGTGGCGCTCTTCCTGATCGCGCTGGCCGGCTTCTACGAGCCCTTCCTCAGGATCGTCGACATGGCGCGCTGGGAACCGGGCACGGCGCGGGTCCTCGACATTCCGAAGATCGCGCTGATCGGCTATCCCACCCTCGCGGTCGCCTTTCTGGCCCTCTGGAGCTGGGTGCTCGGCCGCTGGAGCTCGCTACGCGCCCGCCTGATTGCCTTCGCGCTGGTGTTGCCGGCCCTCGCCTGGACGCACGCCTGGGGGCTGGTGCGTCTCAAGCGCTGGCTCGGCTGGTAGGACGCGTGGCTCACGAGCGGTCTGCCGGAGAGTGGATTCCGGGGATCGGACGCTTTGACTCGATGAGGGCGCTGTGACATCATTCGCGGCCCTCGGAGAGGCCGATTTCTCGGGGGCAAGTGTCGCGGGGTGGAGCAGTCTGGTAGCTCGTTGGGCTCATAACCCAAAGGTCGGGGGTTCAAATCCCCCCCCCGCAACCAATCGATTTCGATCAGGAGGCCGCCGGATTCCGGCGGCCTCCTGTTGTTTTGGGCCGTTCGGGATTCCATCCGGAGGGCTACACTGCCGTGCGATGGGAGGCGAAACCCGGATGAAGACTCGCAGGCTTGGCCGCAACGGCCCCATGGTGTCGGCCATCGGGCTCGGATGCATGGGCATGTCGGAATTCTACGGACCGGCGGAGGACGCGCGTTCGATCGCGGTCATCCACCGGGCCCTCGATCTCGGAATGGACTTCTTCGACACCGCGGACGCCTACGGTCCGGGCGCCAACGAGGAACTGGTCGGCCGGGCTCTCGCGGACCGCCGCGACCGCGCCTTCGTGGCCACGAAGTTCGGCAACGTGCGCGACGCGGACGGCAGCTTTCGCGGCATCGACGGCCGGCCCGAATACGTGCGCGCGGCATGCGAAGCGAGCCTCGAGCGCTTGGGCTTCGACACGATCGACCTCTACTATCAGCACCGGGTCGACGCGAAGACGCCGATCGAGGAAACGGTCGGCGCGATGGCCGAGCTGGTGCGCGAGGGCAAGGTGCGATTTCTCGGTCTCTCGGAGGCCGCGCCGGAGACGATCCGCCGCGCCCACGCGGTGCACCCGATCGCGGCGTTGCAGACCGAATACTCGCTCTGGTCACGGGAGCCGGAAGAGGGGCTGATGGCGCTCTGCGCCGAGCTCGGCATCACGTTCGTGGCCTACAGCCCGCTCGGCCGGGGCTTCCTGACCGGAACCATCCGGCAGGTGGACGATCTCCACGAGACCGACTGGCGGCGCCGCACCCACCCCCGCTTCACGCCGGAGAATCTCGCCGCCAACCTGGAGGTTGCGGACAAGGTCCGCGAGCTCGCCGTCGCCAAAGGGTGCACTCCGGCCCAGCTCGCGCTCAGCTGGGTGCTCTCCCACGCGGGGGTGATTCCGATTCCAGGGACCCGTCATGTCGAGCGGCTCGAGGAGAATCTCGCCGCCGCCGAGATCGTGCTGACGGACCCGGAGCGCGCTGCGATCGAGGCGGCCTTGCCGCATGGCGTGGCCGCGGGCCAACGCTACTCGGAAGCGGGAATGCGGAACCTCAACCGCTGAGCTCCGCGCGGTGCCGCCCGCGGCTCAGGGAAGGGTGCCGGCCCCGACGGTGACCGGCCGCTCGGCCTTCCGCGGCGACTGGACACCGAGCGCGAAGAGCAGGGTCGCGAACGCCAGCACCGAAGCGATCCAGAAGGGCGCCCCCGGACCGATGCTCTCGAAGGCCGCGCCGGCCCAGATGGGACCGATGAGTCGGGCGATCCCCCCATAGGCCTGCTGAACGCCCATCACTGTTCCGAGCTCGCGAGGTTCCGAGTATCGGGAGACGAGCGAGCTGGTCGCCGGGAAGAGCAATGCCGTGCCGATGGGAATCAGCACCAGAGCCAGACAGTAAAGGGGAAGGCGGGGCGCCAGGGGCTGCAGAGCGAAGCTGAGCGTGAGCGCGGCCAAGCCAGCGCGCAGGACTCCGGCCTCGCCGAGCCGGCGTACCGCCGGCCCCAGGACGACGCTCCGCATGACGAGCGAGATGGAGCCGATCCCGGTGTAGACATAGCCGATCGACTTTTCCGTGAAGCCGAACCGGGCCTGGAGGAAGAGCGCGAGGATGGCGTTCATGGCCATGAACGCCATCATGCCGAGGCCGTAGACCCAGATCAGACGCGCCACCGGCCGGGTCGGGTGCGCGAGCACCTCGAGCAAGCGCTGCCGCACCGAGCCGGTGCCGTGGAGCCGCGAGTCGGCGCGCGCCGCGTGGCTGCGCGATTCGGGAAGGAACCTTCGCGCGAAGAGGAGATTGACCAGACAGAGCAGAGCCGCGATGAGCCCGGGCGTCGACGGGCGGTCGAGCGAAGCCAGCGAGCCGAGCGCCGGTCCGATCATCACTCCGGCCGAGGTCGCCGCGGAGATCCAGCCGAGCGCCTTCGCCCGCTCTTCGGGAGCCACGGTGTCGCCGACGTACGCCTGCACGACACCGGTCGTGGCGCCCCCGGCGCCCTGGACCAGCCGAGAGAGGAAGAGGACCCCGATCAGTCCGCGCGCGTCGAACCGGCCGAGCGCCCAGGTCGAGCAGGCGAGCGCGAAGAGCAGTTGGGCCAGGGTCGAGATCGAGATGCCCAGCAGGAGCATCGGCCGGCGTCCCCGCCGATCCGAGAGCTTCCCCCACAGCGGCGAGGTCGAGAGTTGGGCGAGCGCGAACACCGAGATCATCAGGCCGATCTCGAGCGCGGTGGCGCCGAGGTTCTTCGCGTAGAGGGGCAGCAGGGGCACGACGATCAGGAAGCCCAGCATGTCGACGAAGACCGTCAACATGAGCGCCCAGAGGCGGCCGAGACGCAGCGGCTCGTTCACGCGATCTCCCGCTCGCGTCCCCAGACGAGGAAGACGATCGCCGAGAGCACGGTCAGCAGGACTCCGTAGGCCGCCGCGACGCCGGTCTCCTGCATGCGCAGCCGGGCCAGGATCTCGATCGCGATCGGACGTGTCTGGTAGGTGTAGAGAACGATCGAGACCACGAAGTCGCCGAACGCGGTCAGGAAGGCGAGCAGCGCCCCGGCGACCAGGGCCGGGCGGAGCACCGGCAGGGTCACCCGCCAGAGGGTGCGCCAGCGCCCGGCGCCGAGCGAAGCGGCGGCCTCCTCGAGCCCCGGATCCAACTGCGCCAAGCCCGACAGAGCGGCGCGGCCGGTCACGGGCAGCGAGCGGGTGAGGTAGGCGAGCGGCAAGATGGCGAGGGTGCCCACCAGGAGGAAGCGTCCGATCCAGGGCGCCGACACGGAGTGCGTCGTCGCGAGCGCCACCGCGAACGCGGTCGCCGGGACCGCCCAGGGCACCGAGAGGAGGAGCTCGCGCAAGCGCGCCCCAGCCCACCGCCTCGCCGCGCGGCTCGAGCGGCGGCGAAGCCGAGCGCCAGTGCCGCGACCGTCGCGCCGCCGGCCATGGCCAACGAGTTGGCGATCGGCCGCAAGGCCTCGAAGCTCGAGAAGAGCATCCGGTAATTGGCCCAGGAGAGACGCGGCGGCAAGAGCTCGGTCGTCCAGCTCGCCCGCGGCACGAAAGAGAGCAAGAGGAGCGTCAAGTGGGGCGCCAGCAGGAAGAGCGCCAGGCTCCAGCCGGCCAGGGTGGCCAGGCTGCGCGCTACGGCCGAGCGCGGCGGCACGGGCGGCCGTGCGGTTCCGCGGCGCCGCGCCTGCGTGGTCTCGCGCTCGAACCAGCGCGCCACCACCAACGCGGCGAGCGCCACCGTCGTGAGCACGATCGTCTCGACCTCGGCGAGGTCGATGTCGCCGTTCTGCTTCGTGGCCAGGATCTGGGTCGGCATCACGCGGTAGTTGCCACCGAAGATGTACGGGGCCGAAAACGAGCCGAGCGCGGTCAGAAACGTCAGAATCGCCGCGCCCGCCAGGGCCGGCCGCAACGCCGGCACGACGACGCGGAAGAAGCGCCGGGCGGGCCGCGCGCCGAGTGACGCGGCGGCTTCGAGCTGCTCGCTATCGAAGCGCAGCAGCGCCGCTCGGATCAGGAGGTAGAAGTAGACGTACATCGAGTAAGCGTGAACCAGCAGGATGGCGCCCAATCCGGAGAGTCGCCAAGGAGAGGTCGCCAAGCCGAGCGCGCGCATGACCAGGCGCGTCCCGAAGCCGGTCTCCCCCCAGAGGTAGAGGAAGGCGATCACCCCGACCAGCGGCGGCAACGCGACCGGCAGCGCCACCAGCTCGCCCAGCCACCGGCGGCCGGGAAACTCCGTGCGGGCGAACAGGAAGGCGAGGGGTACCCCGACCGCCGCGGCCAGGCCGACCGAGGAGAACGCGACCACCAGACTGCGGCCGAGCGCCGTCCACTCCGCGGCGCGGCGCGCGAATTCGACGAAGGCGGCGCCGGGACCTCGTTCGCTCTGGATCGCGGCCGCGAGCGTGATGACGAGCGGCCAGAGGGCCAGCCAGGCGAGGGCGACGACCAGAAGCGTGTCGCCGCGCCGCCGACGGGGGGCGAGCTTCATGCCGTCTCGTCCGCCGGGAAGAAAACGGGACGCGCCGCGGCGCGCCGGCGGACCCCGACCGCGGCGTCTCGGGGCGGCGTCGCACCGGCGATCAGGACCTCGAGCTCACTGCCGCTCGCGAGCGTCACCGCGACCCAGGACGCGGCGCCGCCGAAGCGGATCCGCGCCACGCGGCCCGCGACCGCACCGGCCTCTTCGGGGGCGCAGAGCTCCAGCATCTCGGGGCGCAGGAAGACCTCTCCGCTCTGGCCGTCTCCCGCCCCGTCACGGAGCTCGGCGGTCATGCGGCCACCCGGCAATTCGATCCCGGAGACCTCGAGCACGGGAGCGGTCCGCGCGACGGTGGCGGGGAGAAAGCTGCCGTGCCCGACGAACCCGGCGACGAAGCGGGTCGCCGGGTCCCGGTAGAGCTGCTCGGGCGTCCCCACCTGCTCCAGTCGGCCGTCGTGGAGCAGCGCCACCCGCTCGCCGAGCTCGAAGGCCTCCTCCTGCTCGTGGGTCACCAGCACCGTCGTGACGCCGATCGCCCGCAGCTGCTCGGCAAGCTCCCGCCGGGTGCGCTCGCGCAGGGTCGGGTCGAGGTTCGAGAGCGGTTCGTCGAGGAGCAGAACGCGCGGCTCGGGAGCGAGGGCGCGGGCCAACGCGACGCGCTGCTGCTGGCCGCCCGAGAGCTCGCCGATCGGGCGCTTCTCGAATCCGCCGAGGTCGACCCGCTCGAGCGCCATGGCGACCCGGTGGGCGATCTCCGCTTTGCCGAGGCGCCGCGTTTCGAGACCGAACGCGACGTTGCCGCCGACCGTCAGGTGGGGAAAGAGCGCGTAGTGCTGGAAGACCATCCCGAAGCCGCGCCGCTCGGGGCGCCGGCCGTCGATCCGCTCGTCGCCCAACCAGACCTCTCCGGCGTCGGCCGTCTCGAAACCGGCCAGGATCCGCAGAAGTGTCGTCTTGCCGCTCCCCGAGGGTCCGAGCAGCGCCAGGACCTCGCCCTCGGCGATCTCGAGCGAGACCCCCTCGAGCACCGGCGTTTCGGCGAAGCGCTTGGCGACGCCGCGGATGCGCAGGTGGCTCAAGGCGCCTTCGACCCCTGGCCGCGCACGGTCTCGTCCCACGCGGACATCCACTTCGGACCCTGCGCGGTGGCGAGCGCGCGGTCGTAGCGGGCCACGACCAGCTCCGAGAGCACCTTCTGCGCCCAGGCCGGCAGGTGCGCGGCCGGGAGGTCCGTGCGCACCGGGATCCGGTAGACGCGTTGGGCGGCCAAGGTGAGCGCCGGAGCGCTGCCGGCGTACTCGATGAACGCCAGCGCCGCGGCGCGATGGGGCGCCCCGGCGACCAGCCCGATCGAGTCGTCGATCACCGGCGTGCCCGAGCGCGGGATCGCCCAGGCGATCGGGTCTCCCTGCGCCTGGTGGAGCAGCACGTCGGTGAGCTCCCAGACCGTGACGTCCCCCTCACCCCGGGTCAGCATCTCGAAGAGCAACGCCGGGTTGGCCGCATACTGCTTGGTCTGCGCGTCGAGCCGCTTCAGCCAGACGAAGCCGGCGTCCGTCGACCCGGTGTCGGCGACCGACTTCGCGAGCTCATAGCCGAAGAACGTGCGCATGACGCCCGAGGCCATCGGGTCGCGCACCAGGACGCGTCCGCGGAAGCGCGGCGCCAGCAGATCGTCCCAGTCGCGTGGCGCTTGCCCGGGCTGGACGGCCTTGGTATTCCAGACCAAGGCGGGGATCGTCCGGAAGGTGCCGAAGTAGAGGTCCCCCGCCGCCTGACTCTCCTTCGGAACCGATTCCGCCCACGACGGCCGGTAGGGCGCCAGCAAGCCCTCCGCCGCGCCGCGCGCGAAGATCGTGTCCGGTCCCCCGAACCAGACGTCGCACTGCGGATTGGCGCGCTCCGAACGCACCCGGTCATAGACCTCCTGCGACCCCATGTCGAGATAGCGCAGGTCGATCGATGGATTCTGACGCTCGAAGTCCTGCTCGAAGAGCGACAACAGATCCCGCCCATGCGGCGAGTAGATGACCAGCGGCGTCCGCCCGTCCGAACAACCGGAGGCGAGCGTGCCGGCCATCGCCAGCACGCCCAGCCAATGCCACTTGGAAGAGAGTCGAACGATTCGCAAGGAGACCGATTCTAGGGGAGATTGGACGAGACCCGAGGCGCGAGGCGTTTCACCCCGGGCACGACCAAAGTCTCGGGCTAGACTTGCAGGTCGATGGCGACATTCAGAGGAACGAAGATCCCGCGCCACGAAGAGAGCGGCGCGATCGGCGTCCTGGTCTCGAATCTGGGCACCCCCGAGGCACCGACCGCCGCCGCCCTGCGCCCCTACCTGCGCGAATTCCTCTCCGACCCGCGGGTCATCGAGCTGCCGCGCCTCGCCTGGTGGCTCATCCTCAATCTCTTCGTCCTGACGACCCGCCCCCGCAAGTCGGCGGCCCTCTACCGCAACGTCTGGACGAAGGAGGGCTCGCCGCTCCTTGTCATCGCGCGCCGCCAGGCCGCCGGGCTCGAGGCACGGCTGCGGGAGGCGCTGCGAGCTCCGGTACACGTGGCCCTCGGCATGCGCTACGGGAATCCGTCGCTTGCCGCGGCGCTGCGCGAGCTCGACGGGAAGGGTTGCCGCAGGATCCTCCTGCTGCCTCTCTATCCGCAGTATTCGAGCCCGACCATCGCCTCCACCCTCGACGGCGTCACCCGCGAGCTCGCCACCTGGCGCTGGGTCCCCGAGCTGCGCACCGTCAACGGCTACCACGACGAAGAGGGCTACGTCGCGGCACTGGCGGCGAGCGTCTCCGAGCTCTGGCAGCGCGAGGGCGAGCCGGACAAGCTGCTCTTCTCGTTTCACGGCATGCCGCGCCGCTACCTCGAGGCCGGCGACCCTTACTTCTGCCTCTGCCACAAGACGGCGCGCCGGGTGGCCGACCGGCTCGGCCTCGCGGAGGAGCGCCGCCTGGTCACCTTCCAGTCGCGCTTCGGCCGCGAAGAGTGGCTGCAGCCATACACCGACGTGACGATGCGTCTCCTGCCCGGCCAGGGTGTCAAGCGCCTCGACGTTCTCTCGCCCGCCTTCTCCGCCGACTGCCTCGAGACCCTCGACGAGCTCGAAGGCCTGAACCGCGAGTTCTTCATGCAGGCGGGCGGCGAGCGGTATCGCTACATCGCGTGCCTGAACGACCGCGCGGATCACCTCGATTTTCTGGCCACGCTCGCGCTGCGTCACCTCGCGGGTTGGGATACGGAGCCCGCGACCCGCGAGGAGGCGGCCGAACGGGCGCGCCGAGTGGCCGAAGTGCGCTCCCGCCTGCCCGGGTGGGAGCGCGGCCCCGCGAAGACGTGAGCGGTGCGACCGCGGTCGAACACCGCCGGGTAGTTTTCGCGCGCCATGACAGAACCGTGACACAAGGCCCGGCGGCACTTGCTAGAACGCTGTCCATGGACACCATCGGGCTGGTCGAACTCTCGTTTCGTCGTCAGGGGTCGGCGGGTCTGGCGCGCTTCACGCTGCCCAAGAACGAGCGCGAGGCACGCCTGCCCGGCCTGCGTGACGAGCTCGGCGTCACCGAGCTCGTCTACGTGGCGACGTGCAACCGCGTCAACGTGCTTTTCCGAGTCGACGGCATCGCCGCGGAGCGCGATCTGCGGCGGCACGTCTTCCGGGCGCTCGCCGGAGTCGAGCCGGCGCCGGGCGAAGCGGAGCGCACCTTGCGCGGCTGGTACGGCGAAGGTGCCGTCGAGCAGCTCTTCCTGGTCGCTTGTGGGCTCGAATCGGCGCAGCTCGGCGAGCGCGAAGTGCAAGGGCAACTGCGCGAGGCGCTGACGATGGCGCGCGAGGCGGGGACCGCCGGGCTGCTGGTCGATCGTCTGATCGAGGAGGCGCTGCGCGTCGCCCACCAGGTGCACCGCGAAACGCGTCTCGGCAGCGGCCGCACGTCGCTCGCCGAGATCGCGGCCGACCATCTGCTCGAAAGAGTGCGTCGCACGCCATCTCCGGTGGCGTTGATCGGCGTCTCTCCCATGACGGAGCGTGCCGCGGAGGCCCTGAGACGCGAGCACGTCGAGGTGATCCTGGTCAACCGCTCGCTCGATCACGCGCGCGAGCTGGCGGCCAAGCTGGGCGGAGCAACGGTCCTGAGCCTCGACGAATTCCGTTCACGCCCACCCGCCATCGAAGCGCTGCTGACCGCGACCGGTTCTCCCGAAGCGGTACTCGACCGCGCGGCGCTGGAGCGCCTCGCAGCGCGCGCCCCGAGCGGCGAGCCGCCGCTCGTCGTCGATCTCGCGGTGCCGCCCGACGTCCGGCCCGAGGTGGCGCGGGCCGCGGGTCTGACGCGCATCGACATGGACGAGATCAACCGGCTGGCCGATCTGCAGCGCAAGCAACGCGAAGCGGAGGTCGCGGCGGCCCGCGAACGGGTCGACAAGGCGCTCTCCGAGCTGCGTCGCCGGCTGGCCGAACGCCTGCTGGCGCCGGTCCTGGCGAGCCTCGGACAGCGCTACCGGCGGACCGCTCTCGAAGGTCTCGAGCGTCTGCTCACCAAGGAGAAGCTCGAGCTCGACAGCGCCACCAAGGAGACCATCGAGCGCTGGGCCGAGACGTTGGCGCGCCGCTTCGCGCATCTACCCACCGTCGGGTTACGCGGTCTGGCCAGCGAGGAAGGTCTGCAGGCGGTGCGCAGCTTCCTCGCCGCGGGTGACGAAGAGCTTTCACGTCAGCTGGGCGACCAGAGCGACGAGCTCGGGAGGTGGGCGGAGGAAGCGGTGGAGAAGGCATGAGCCCGGAATCGCGATCCCAAGCCCTGTTCGAGCGCGCGCGGCGTGTCATCCCGGGCGGCGTCAACTCGCCGGTGCGCGCCTTTCGCGCGGTCGGCGGCACGCCCTACTTCGTGCGCCGCGCCGCGGGCGCGGAGGTGGAGGACGAGGACGGTCGCACGTACCTCGACTTCGTC
Organism: Thermoanaerobaculia bacterium; assembly: GCA_963712855.1. Taxonomy (GTDB): domain Bacteria; phylum Acidobacteriota; class Thermoanaerobaculia; order Multivoradales; family JAGPDF01; genus JACTMI01. Next base: position 1,159,265 of record CAVQJN010000001.1, on the reverse strand, counting down.
GGCTCGTGGGGGCCGTTGGTGCTCGGACACGCACATCCGGAGGTGCTCGCCGCGGTCCGCGAAGCGAGCGCGCGCGGGCTGACCTATGGGGCGCCCTGCGCCGCCGAGGTGGAGCTCGCCGAGGCGGTGGTGGCGGCTTACCCGGGTCTCGAGCAGGTGCGCTGCGTCTCCTCGGGAACCGAGGCCGTGATGAGCGCCGTGCGGCTGGCGCGCGGCGCCACCGGGCGCGACCTGCTGGTCAAGTTCTCGGGCTGCTACCACGGCCATGCAGATCACCTGCTGGTCGCCGCCGGCTCGGGTCTCGTCACCTTCGGCCAGCCGAGCTCGGCCGGCGTTCCCGAGGCTTTCGCTTCGTTGACCCGGGTGCTGCCGCTCGACGACGAGGCGGCGCTCGAGGATCTCTTCGCGAGCCAAGGCGACCGCGTGGCCGCGGTCATCGTCGAACCGATTCCGGCCAACAACGGCCTTCTGCTGCAGCGTCGGGAGTTCCTGGAGACTCTGCGGCGAGTGACCCGCGCCCACGGCGCGCTGCTCATCTTCGACGAAGTGATCAGCGGCTTCCGGGTGGCGCGGGGCGGCGCCGCCGAACGCTTCGGCATCACGCCCGACCTGGCGACCTTCGGCAAGATCATCGGCGGCGGCATGCCGGTGGGCGCTTTCGGCGGTTCCACGGAGCTCATGTCGAATCTGGCGCCGCTCGGACCGGTCTACCAGGCCGGAACGCTGTCGGGTAATCCGGTGGCGATGGCGGCGGGACTGGCGACCTTGCGGGTGCTCGAGCGGGAACATGCCTGGGCGCGTCTGGAGGAGCTGGGAGGCGAGCTCGAGCGGCGCCTCGCGCCGGTGCTCGCGGCGGCGCCCGTCCCGGCACGGCTGGTGCGGTTGGGCTCGCTTTTCTGGCTGAGCCTTCAGGAGGGCGAAGCGCCACGCGCCGCCGAAGGCATCGACGGCGCCGCGGCGGATCGCTACCGAACGATCTTCCATGCCCTGCTAGAGCGCGGCATCGCCCTGGCTCCTTCGGCCTACGAGGTCGGATTCCTTTCCACCGCGCACACCAGCGCTCACCTCGAGCGCCTGGCTTCGGCGCTCGCGGAGACGCTGAGCGCGATTCCCACGGGAGCTGCGGTCGAATGAAGCGACGGGCGCCGGGGCGCCATACGCGAGCGCTACAGATCGGTTTCCTCCTCGTGCTCGCTTTCTCGACCGCGCAGGTCGTCTGGTGGGTCTACGATCAGAGCCGCCTGGCGAGCGAGCAGCGGCGCTGGGTCGAAAAGCTCTACAACGCCGAGACGCGGCTGGCGAACGAGCTCCTGGCCGAGGGACACACCTGGCCGGAGGTCGCGCCGCGCGTGCCGCAGGTGGAATGGGTCGACGGCAAGGTGCGGATCGCGCCGGCGGCGCTCTCCGCGATCGCCGAGGAGCGTTTGCGCCGGTTGCGCCGCTACGGCTGGGAGGGCAGCTTCTTCCTGGTCGTGCTGGTGGCCTGCATGGCGGTGATCTGGCGGGCGCTGCACGAGCAGGCGGAGCTGCAGCGCCGCCAGGAGAACTTCCTCGCCGCGGTCAGCCATGAATTCAAGAGCCCACTGGCGAGTCTGCAGCTCTCGCTCGACACGATTCGTCTCCGCCAACCCGCGGCCGAGCGTCTCGCCGAACTGGTGGAGCGAATGGGCGCGGATCTCGCGCGGCTCGAGAATCTCGTCTCGGAGGTGCTCGACACCGCCAACCTCGAAGCCGGCCAACGGCCGCTCGAGAAGCAGGCGGTGGTGCTCCACGACGTGGCGCGCGAGGCGCTCGCGGCGCTCACCGAGCGCGCCGAGGCGGCGCACGTGGATCTGACGCTCGATGTGGATGCGGCCTTGGTGGTGATCGCCGACCCGGGAGGCGTGCAGACCGTGCTGCGCAACCTCCTCGACAACGCGCTGCGCGCGACCCAGGCCGCGGGAGGCGGTCAACTCGCGATTCGAGGAGAGGGCGACGAGCGCGAGGTGCGCCTCGAGATTCGGGACAGCGGGATCGGCTTTCCTCCCGAAGAGGCCGAGAACATCTTCCAGAAGTTCTACCGGGTGGGCGACGAGTTGCGACGGTTGACGCGCGGCACCGGGCTCGGGCTCTACATCGTCGCCCGCATGATGGCGCTCGAGCAGGGCTGGGTGCGGGCGGCGAGCGACGGTCCGGGGCGGGGCGCGACCTTCACGGTGGCATGGCCCCGCCCACGCCGAGAGGAGACGGCATGAGCGAAGAGCCCTCGATCCTGGTCGCGGACGACGAGGCGAACCTGGCGCGCGGCATCGCGGAGAACCTGATCGCGGAAGGTTTCCGCGTGACCACGGTGGGCGATGGGCTGCGCGCCCTGGAGGAGATGCTCGCCGGCACCCACGATCTGGTGATCCTCGACGTCATGATGCCGGGGCTCGACGGCTTTGCGGTGTGCGAGGAGGCGCGCCGTCAGGGCATTGTCACGCCGATCCTCTTCCTCACCGCCAAGGGGGGTCTCGACGATCGCATCCACGGCCTCGAGGCGGGCGGCGACGACTATCTTCCGAAGCCGTTCCACCTCCAGGAGCTGTTGCTCCGGGTGCGCGCCATCCTGCGGCGGCGCACTTGGTACGAGGAGTCGGCGCCGGCCGGCAGCACGCTGCGTTTCGGCGAGAACGAGATCGATTTCCGAACCTTCCAGGCGCACGCCTTCGATGGCTCGACCCATCAGCTCACGCAGCGCGAGGCGATGATCCTGAAAGCCCTCGCCGAGCGCCCCGGCGAAGTGGTCTCGCGCGAAGAGCTGCTCGAGAAGGCCTGGGGCTACGAGCTCTTTCCGTCGAGCCGCACGGTCGACAATTTCATCCTCAGGCTGCGCAAGCGGTTCGAGCCGGATCCCGAACGGCCGCGCTACTTCCACACCATGCGCGGAGTGGGCTACCGCCTGACCGTGCGAGGAGAGAGCGAATGAGCTTCGACGAGACGACGCTGACCATCGGCACGCGAGGCTCGGAGCTGGCGCTCTGGCAGGCCCGGCACGTGGCGGCGCGCATCGCTGCCTTGCCGGGCGCGCCGCGGGTCGAGGTCGCGACCATCCGCACCGAGGGGGACAAGATCACCGACGTGCCGCTCTCGAAAGTCGCCGGCAAGGCGTTCTTCACCAAGGAGATCGAGGAGGAGCTGGCGGCCGGACGGGTGGACGTGGCCGTGCACAGCCTGAAGGATCTGGCGACCGAACTGCCGCCCGGGCTCGTCGTCGGTGCGGTGCTCGAGCGCGCGGACCCGCGCGACGTGCTGATCGCCGCGGGTCCGAGCACTCTCGAGACCCTGCCGCGCGGCGCGCGGGTCGGGACGAGCAGCCTGCGCCGGCGCGCGATGCTGGCGCGGGCGCGTCCGGATGTCGAGCTCGTCGAGCTGCGCGGCAACGTGCCGACCCGCATTCAGCGCATGCTCGAAGGCCGCTACGACGCGATCATTCTGGCGGCCGCGGGCGTCGAGCGCCTCGGCTTGGCCGAGCACGTGCGGGAGCGTCTGCCTTTCGAGCGCTTCCTGCCCGCCGTGGCGCAGGGCGCGATGGCGATCCAGGTGCGCGCCGAGGACGCGCGCACGCGGCGGTGGGTGGAGCCGCTCGACGACGAGCCGACGCGCCACGCCACCGTTGCGGAGCGCGCCCTGCTCTCGCGCCTCGAAGGAGGCTGCCAGATTCCGGTGGGCGCGCACGGAGAGGTCCGCGACGGCCGGCTCGTGCTGCGCGCCGAGGTCTGCTCGCTCGACGGCCGCGAGACGGTGTCGGGCGAGCGATCGGGCGCGGCCGAGGAGGCCGAGCGGCTCGGTGGCGAGCTCGCGGACGAGCTGCTCGGACGTGGCGCGGGCGAGATCCTGGCCCGCATCCGCGGCGAGCTGGAGGTCGGAGGGTGAGCGATCTCGCCGGTCGCGGCGTCGCGGTGACCCGCGCCGAAGGGGCGGAGGGGCCGCTCTCGCGACGCCTGACCGCGCGCGGCGCCCGGGTCGTGGACTGGGCGGCGACCCGATGCGTGCCGCCCGCCGACCCGCGTCCACTCGAGCGGGCGCAGGCCCACCTCGAGGACTACGACTGGGTCGCGCTGACCAGCGCGCGCGCGGTGGCGCCGCTGGTCGAGCGGCGGCCGGCGCCGCCGCACGGTGTGCGCATCGCGGCGGTGGGCGCATCGACGGCGGCGGAGCTCGCGGCCCGGGGCTGGGATGCGGACCGGATCGGCGAAGGTCCCGGCGCGGCTGCGCTGGTGGAGGCCTTTCGCGTAGCCGGCGACGCCGGCGGGGCGCGGATCCTCTTTCCGGCGAGCTCCGAGGCGCGGCCCGCGCTCGTCGAAGGGCTCGTCGCGCTGGGAGCGTCGGTCGACCGGGTCGAGGCCTATCGGACCCTCCCGTCGCCGCTCGATGCGACCCGTTGCCGGCACGACGTGGCGAGCGGGCGGGTCGATGCGGTGACCCTGGCGAGTCCGTCCGCGCTCGCCGGCTTGCGTGCCGCGTTCGACGAGAACGCGCTCCTCGACTTGCTGTCTGGCCTGACGCTCGTTTCGATCGGGCCGACGACCAGCCAGGCGCTGCGCGAGTTGGGCCGCGAGCCGGACGCCGAGGCGGCGCCGAGCACTTTCGACGGGCTCGTCGACGCGGTCGCGCGAGCCTTCTCCAAGCCCCTTTCCGAGAACCCGGCGGCAGCCGCCGCCTCTGCCGGAGGTCGCACGTCATGAGCTTTCCCCAGGTTCGTCCCCGCCGTCTGCGCGCCAGCGCCGGATGGCGTCGCATGGTCGCCGAGACCCATCTCTCCGCCGCCGATTTCGTCTATCCGCTTTTCGTGGTGCCGGGCGAGAACGTCACCAACCCGGTCGTCAGCATGCCGGGCGTCGCTCAGCTTTCGATCGACCGGCTCGTCGTCGAGGCTCGCCGTGCCTTCGAGCTCGGCGTTCCGGCGGTCATCCTGTTCGGCATCCCGGAACACAAGGATCCGGTGGGGAGCGCGGGCTACGACGAGGACGGCATCGTGCCGCGCGCCATCCGCGCGCTCAAGCAGGAGCTGCCCGAGCTTCTCGTCTGGGCGGACGTCTGCCTGTGCGAGTACACGAGCCATGGTCATTGCGGCGTTCTGGACGACAAGGGACAAGTCCTCAACGACGAGACGCTGCCGCTGCTCGCCAAGGCCGCGGTCGCCTATGCGCGCGCCGGCGCCGACGCCGTGGCGCCCTCCGACATGATGGACGGGCGCGTCGCCGCGATCCGCGACGCGCTCGACGAGGCCGGGCTCACCAATACCCCGATCGTCGCTTACGCGGCCAAATATTCGTCCGGCTACTACGGTCCTTTTCGGGACGCGGCGCAGTCGGCGCCCGCGTTCGGCGACCGGCGGGCCTATCAGATGGACCCGCCCAACGCCGATGAGGCGCTGCGCGAGGTGGCGCTCGACATCGACGAAGGCGCCGACGTCGTGATGGTGAAGCCGGCCGGCCCCTATCTCGACATCGTGCGCCGGGTGAAAGACGAGTTCCTGATGCCGACCGCGGCCTATCAGGTCTCGGGCGAGTACAGTCTGATCAAGGCGGCGGCCCAGCTCGGCTGGATCGACGAGAAGCGGGTGGCGCTCGAGAGCCTGCTCGGCATCAAGCGGGCCGGCGCCGACATGATCCTGACCTATTTCGCGCCCGACGCGGCGCGCTGGCTGGCGGAGACTCCGTGAGCGATTCGACGACGCGCGAGCTGCCGCCCTTTCTCGCCGCCTGCCGCCACAAGCCCGCGGCGCACACGCCGGTTTGGATCATGCGCCAGGCGGGACGCTATCTGCCCGAGTACCGGGCGTTACGCGCCGAGCACGATTTCCTCACCCTGATGCGCACGCCGGAGCTCGCCGCCGAAGTGACCCTGCAGCCGATCCGCCGCTTTCCGCTCGACGCGGCGATCCTGTTCGCCGACATCATGACGCCGCTCGACGCGCTCGGCCTCGGCCTGCGCTTCGAGCCGGGGCCGGTGCTGGAGCGCCCGATACGCAGTCGCGCCGACGTCGACGCGCTGACCTGGGAGCCCGCCGAGACGAGTGTGCCGCACGTCCCGGCGACGATCCGGATGGTGCGGCGCGAGCTGCCCCCGAACGTGCCACTGATCGGCTTCGCGGGGGCGCCCTTCACGCTCTTCTGCTATCTGGTCGAAGGGCGGGGCTCGAAGGGCTTCGTCCGCCCCAAGGCTTTCCTGCACGCCGAGCCGGAAGCGGCGGTGGCGCTGCTCGACAAGCTGGCCGAGCTGACGATCGATTACGCTGCCGCGCAGGTTCGCGCCGGGGCGCAGGCGCTGATGCTCTTCGACTCCTGGGTGGGCTTGCTCGGACCGGATGATTTTCGCCACTTCGCCCTACCGCCGGTGCGCCGCATCCTCGAGGCGCTCGGCTCGCTCGGCGTGCCGCGGATCTATTTTCCCAACCAGGGCGCCACGCTGCTCGACGCGGTGGCCACGCTGCCGGTCGAAGTGGTGGGCGTCGATTGGCGACTGCCTCTTTCTCGTGCCCGGCGTATTCTGGGAAGCAAGATCGGCGTGCAGGGGAACCTCGATCCGGCGGCGCTCTTCGCTTCCGAGGCCGAGCTCCGGCGCCTGATCGACCGGGTGCTCGAGGAAGCGGGCTCGGAGCCGGGCCACGTTTTCAACCTCGGACACGGCATCGAGTCGACGACCGACCCGGAGCGGGTGGCGCTCCTGATCGAGCACGTCCACCAGCGCACGGCCCAGTCCAGCGTGCCCCTGACCGGGCAAGGAGCTCCAGCATGACGACCCAGCCTTTCCGCGTCGACCCCGAGCTGGTCCGCCGCTTCGATCGGCCCGGTCCCCGCTACACGTCCTACCCGACCGCGGTGGAGTTTCACGAGGGCGTGGGCGAGGCGGTCTATCGCGAACATCTGGGTCGCGCAGACGCGGCGGGAGACGAGCCGCTCTCTCTCTACATCCATATTCCGTTCTGTATCAAGCACTGCAGCTATTGCGGCTGCCATGTCATCGCGACGCCGCGCCACGACGTCGCCCGGACTTATCTCGATTACGTGCGCCGGGAGCTCGAAATGACGGCGGCCCAGCTGCCGCATCGGCGGCGTCTGGTGCAGATGCACTGGGGAGGCGGCACGCCGACTTATCTCGAGCCCGACGAGCTCGAGGAGCTCTTCGCGCACGTCACCTCCCAGTTCACGCTCGATCCGGGCGCCGAGATCGCCATCGAGGTCGATCCACGGGTCACGAATCGAGCCCACCTCGAAGCGCTGGCGGGACTCGGCTTCAACCGGCTCTCGATGGGCGTCCAGGACTTCACGCCGGTCGTCCAGGAGGCGATCGGGCGCGGCCAGACGTTCGAGGAGACGCGGGAGTTGGTCGCCGCGGCGCGCGAGCTCGGGTTCCGCGAGGGGATCAATCTCGATCTGGTCTATGGCCTGCCCTTCCAGACCGAGACGAGCTTCCACGAGAACCTCGATCGTCTGATCGAGCTCAAGCCGGATCGGCTGGCGGTCTACTCGTTCGCCTACGTGCCTTGGATCCGCCCCAACCAGAAACGCATCGATTCGAGCAAGCTGCCGGCGCGCGAGGGCAAGCTGGCGCTCTACCTGGCGGCGCTGACCCGCCTGGTCGACGCCGGGTACGAGCCGATCGGCATGGACCACTTCGCTCTGCCCACCGACGAGCTGGCGTGCGCGGCACGCGAAGGGCGCCTCGACCGCAACTTCATGGGCTATACGGTCAAGCCGGCGGGCGGCATGATCGCTTTCGGCGTCTCGGGCATCGGCGAGGTCGAAGGGGGTTTCTTCCAGAACGAAAAGAAGCTCTCGACCTACTATCAGGCGCTCGACGCCGGCCGGCTGCCGATCGACCGCGGCTACCGCCTCGATGACGATGACCGGGTGCGGCAGTGGGTGATCCGCCAGCTGATGTGCAACTTCGGAGTCGACAAGCGCGAAGTCGGAAAGCGCTTCGGCATCGAATTCGACGACTACTTCGCCGAGTCGCTGACCAGCCTCGACGAGGAGCGCGCGGCGGGCTTCGTCGACGAGAGCGCCGAGCGTTTCGCGGTCACCGAGCCGGGGCGCTTCTTCGTCCGCAACGTGTGCATGGCCTTCGACCGCTACCTCGCCGCGAAACGGCAGGCGGCCGAACGGCCGGTCTTCTCGCGCACCGTCTGAGCCGGCGATGCGGCGGATCGTCGTCGTCGGAGGCGGGGTGGCGGGATTGGTGACGGGGCTTGCCGTTCGCGACCGTGCCGTGAGCGTCGGGATGCCGTGCGAGGTCCGCATCCTCGAAGCCGCTCCGCGCCCGGGCGGCAACTTGCGCAGCGAGCGGGTCGACGGTTACGTCGTCGAGTGGGGGCCGAACGGCTTCCTCGACAACGTGCCTGCGACGCTCCAGCTGGTCGACCGGATCGGTCTCACCGGCGACCTGCAGCGCGCCGACGAGATCGCCGCGACCCGGTTCCTGTTTCGAAACGGAAAGCTGCACGCGCTGCCCACCTCGCCCGGAGCGTTCTTCACGAGCCCGGTGCTCTCGCTCCGGGGCCGTCTTCGGGTGCTGCGCGAGCCCTGGACGCGACCCCGTCCCGAAGAGGTCGACGAGAGCGTCTACGATTTCGCGGCCCGCCACATCGGTGACGAGGCGGCACGCATGCTGGTCGACGCGATGGTTTCGGGCGTCTTCGCCGGCGATGCGCGGCGCTTGTCGCTGGTCAGCGCGTTTCCCAAGATGGCCGAAATGGAAGCCGAGCACGGCAGCCTGGTGCGCGCCATGTTCGCGCGCGGCAAGGCGCGCCGCGCGGCGAAGAAGCAGCTCGCCGAGCTGCGCGCGCGCGGCGAGGACGCGCCGGAGCTGATCCGTCCCGGAGGGCCCGCCGGTCCCGGCGGCACCCTGACCTCCTTTCGGAACGGCATCGAGACCCTGATCGACGGGCTCGTGCGCGCGCACGGCGGCACCATCGAGACGAACCGGCCAGTGCGGCGTCTGATCCGGCTCCTCGAAACGGACGGATGGCGGGTCGAGGCCGACGGCGGCGCCCCGATCGATGCCGACGCCGTCGTTCTCGCCGCCCCGGCGAGTCACGTGGCGCCGCTCCTTGCACCGCTCGACGACGCGCTCGGCGCCGAGCTCGCTGCCATTCCGACGGCCGGTCTGGCGGTGGTGGCGCTGGCCTACGACGCGGCAAAGATGGGCGGCGCGCCGCGCGGCTTCGGCTTTCTCGCGCCGCGCGGCGAGGGGCTGCGGATCCTCGGTTGTCTGTGGGACTCGTCGATTTTTCCAGGACGCGCCCCGGAGGGTCAGGTGCTCTTGCGCGCCATGATCGGTGGAGCGCGCGATCCGGAGGCGGCGACGCTTCCCGAGGACGAGCTCCTGCACGCGGTGCGTGCCGATCTGGAACGGGCCATGGGTCTCGCGACCGAACCGGAGCGGCACTGGATCTTCCGTCACCGCGCCGGGATCAGCCAGTACGAGATCGGGCACGGGGAGCGGCTCCGGCGGATCGAGCGGGCGCTCGAGCGGTGGCCCGGCCTCGAGATCGCGGGCCAGTCTTACTACGGCATCAGCATGAACGCCTCGATCGAGCGCGCGGCGCCGCTGGCGGAGCGCGTGGTGGCCCGACTCGTGGCGCCGGCCGTTCAGCGCGACGGCGTGCCGAGCGCCAGCAGGTTGGCGAACAACCGGTAGGCACCCGGAACCCCGGCCGGGATCTGCCGGAAAAAGGCCAGCCCGGTATAGACGTAGGTTCCCTGTCCGACTTCGGCCATCAGCAGGCCACCCCGTTGCGGAGGCTGGTCGGGATCCTTCATCTCGAGCAGCGCCCGGTAGCCCGGATCCCAGGTGTGGGCCATGTAGAGCGACCGCTCTTGGACCCAGCCTTTCCAGTCGTCCGCGCCGATCCGGTTCGGGGTCGTGAAGACGGGATCGTCCGGCGCCAGCACGGTGACCGGAGCCGTCTCGTCGGTGATGCGATCGTGAGGTCGCGCGATCTCGAGCGGCAGCGGCGCGAAATGTCCCTGGATGAACGGGTACTGCTGGTACTGCACGACCATCGTGCCGCCGCCGCGGACCCAGTCGAGCAACCGGGCGTTGACGCGTCCGAGGTTCGGGTCGGCTTGGTAGGCACGGCTGCCGACGACCACCACGTCGAAGCGCGACAGATCGGCGGTCGCGAGCGCGGCGCCGTCGAGCTCCTCGACCGGCAGCCCGAGCGCTTCGAGGAAGGCGGGCACTCGGTCGGCGGCGCCCGGAACGTAGGCGATGGCGCGCAGGTGCGGGAGCTCGAGGTCGGTGCGCACGACCCGCACGGTGGCCGCATGGGGGACCGGCGTGGGCGGGACGTGGGGATGCTCGACGAGCGGAAACGAGTGCGAGAACGTCGCGCCATCGTCGGTCCGTGCCACGACTGTCGCGAGGTCGCTGCCCGCGCTCGAGCAGCGTGGCAGAACCGCGGTGAATCTCCGCGTGGCGCTGACGGGCGTGAGCTCGAAGCGGCCGAGCTCGCGCGGCGCGCCGGCGCAGGCGAGCTCGAGGCTCAACGTGCCGGCGAGCGGCGCGGCCGCATGCGAACGCACCGTGACGGTGACCGAGGGCATCTGGGCGCGGTCGAGGGGAACCACCACCAGGTCCGGGGTCACGGCGACCTCCAGCCGGGGGACCACCCGCACCGGCCGGCGGATCTCGCCGCGATCGGGATCGCCGAAGCGGTAGACGGCGGCGCGGTCGATCGCGGCGTTCGCGCTTCCGGCGGCGAACTGGAAACGAACCCGCACCGCGGCCGGACCGAAGGGCTCGCCGCGCTCGGCGGGCGGCAGGTTGCTCCAGTCGTACATGTCGCCGTCCAACGGCTTGGCGAGAAACGCCGGGAAGGTGGGCGCGGCGTCGCCTGGCACCGTGAGGGGCACCTTCCAGCTCGCGAGCTCACCCGCCGCGAGGGTGCGCGGCAACGGCGCCGCCGAAGGCGCATCGCCGAACGCGGTCGAGACCGCGAGATCGGGAATCTCGACCGGCGTCGTTCCCGAGTTCCAGACGGTCAGGGTGAGCTCGGCCGACTCGCCGGGCACCAGCTCTTCGCGATCGACGGTGGCGTCGAAATCGAGGCCGAGCGCCGCGCCGAGGCCTTCGCTCGCGACGGTCCGCTTCTCGGTCACCAAGCCGGCCGCGGCGACGCAGCCCGGCGCCGGGCAACCGTCGAGATCCCGCGCGGCGGCGTCGAGATCGACCAGGATCGCCGCGAGGGCGCGCGCGGCCGGCGTCAGATCGTCGGGCACGAGCTGTCGGCGTGTTGCCGCGGCGCGCTCACCGGCCCGGGCCAGCTCCGCGGCGACGCGCGCGCGCAGCGCCGCATCGGGAATCGTGGCGGCGATCGAGGCGAGCGTCGTGTCGACGCCAGCGAAGAGATCGTCGCCCCCCTGACCCGATCCCCTCACCCAGGTCGCGGCGGTCTGCTGCTCGCCGAGGTCGAGCGTCCGGCCCATGTTCTGCGAGCGGTGCTGGCTGCGTGACAGGCGGGCGAGCTGGGCGAGGGAGAGACCGCTCCAGGGGTCGACGTAGCCGAGCGACATCTTCACGGTCGCCCGTTCGGGCGCGAACCAGGCGGAGCGATAGAGCGCCTGCGGCGTCCAGGGGACGAGCCCTTCCTTCGTCAGGTCGGGAAAGGCGCTCGCGTCGCCGGCCAGCGGGAAGGCGTCGTAGGCGACGTGGCCCGCGGCTTGGTGTTGGCCGTGGCCACCCGAGCCGTCGTTGCCGAAGATCGACAAGACGACCTGCGGCCGGAAGCGGCGCAGGATCCGCACCGTGTCCTCGAGCAGCTTCTGTTTCGGCCAGAGGCGGAGTGTCTCGTCGAGGGAACGGGTATAGCCGAAGTCGAAGGCGCGGCTGAAGTACTGCCGGGCGCCGTCGACGCGACGCGCGTCGAGCAGTTCGTGGGTGCGAATCACGCCGAGCTCGGCCCCGAGCTCGGGACCGATCAGGTTCTGTCCACCCTCGCCCCGGGAGAGGGCGAGGTAGGCCGCTTCGCCCCCTTCCTCGCGGGAGACCAGGGCGAGGGTCGAGGTGTCCTCGTCGTCCGGGTGCGCGCCGATGATCAGCAGGCGCCGGTTCTGCGAGAGCTTGGCGAGTGCGTGGTCGACGGCTGCGGCGCCGCCGGTCGCCGCCGGCTCGAGCGCCGAGGGCAGAACGTGGGCGTCGGTGGCGGCGAGCGGGGCGGTGAGGGTGACGAGGAGGAGCGATGCCGCGAGAGATGGTCGCATGGCGGCATTCTAAATGGACCGCGGCGATAGACTTCCTGGCCCATGTCCACCGCCGCGCCTCCCCTCGTCGACTCCCCGGTTCTCGAGGCCTTCCGCCGGTGGGGTCATCTCGAGGCCGCGTTGGACCCGTTGGGGCGCCTGCCGGCCTGGCGGCATCCCGATCTTCCGCGCGCAGGGGAAGACGCGGCGCGGGCCCGCGAGATCTATTGCGGTCCGCTCGCGGTCGAGCTCGACCACATCTCGGATCCGGAACGACGCGCCTGGATCGCCGAGCGCATGGAGGGGGAGCTCGCTCCGGTCGACGGCAAACGGGTGCTCCTCGAGCTCATCCGGGCCGATATGTTGGAGCAGTCCATCCAGGCCCGCTACCTGGGCTACAAGCGCTTCTCGCTCGAGGGGCTGAGCGCGTTGATCCCGTTGCTGACCCACCTGCTCGATGGTGCGGCCGAGGCGGGCGCCGAGCAGGCGACGCTCGCGATGAGTCATCGCGGGCGGCTGAACGTGATGGCCTGGGTCGTGGGCCGCGATCCGGTGGAGATCTTCGCCGGCTTCGAGGAGATCGATCCGAAGAGCGTGCTCGGGGCTGGGGACGTGAAGTATCACCGCGGCGCCACCGGGGTGCACCGCACGCCCTCCGGCCGCGAGATGCGGCTTCACCTCGTGTCGAATCCGAGTCACCTCGAAGCCGTGGTTCCCGTCGCGATGGGGCGGGTGCGGGCCAAGCAGACGAGGGCGGGCGAGCGCTCGGGGCGGAGCGTTCTGCCGGTTCTCCTGCACGGAGACTCGGCTCTCGCTGGCCAGGGGATCGCTGCCGAGGCGTTCAACTTCGAGACCCTCGACGGGTACTCGATCGGCGGCAGTGTGCACATCGTGGTCGACAACCTGATCGGGTTCACGACCGAGCCCAAGGCCTACAGCTCGACCCGCTACGCCACCGACGTGGCCAAGCGCTTGCCGATCCCGATCTTCCACGTCAACGCCGAGCGGCCGGACGCGGTGGTGCGGGCGGCGCGGCTCGCCATCGACTACCGGACGACCTTCGGGAGCGACGTGGTGGTGGATCTGATCGGCTACCGGCGCTACGGCCACAGTGAAGTGGACGATCCCACGGTTACGCAACCGCTGCTCTACCGGAAGATCCACGCCCTGCCACCCCTCTGGAAGAGCTACGCGGAACGCTCCGGCCAGTCGCTGGCCGAAGCGGAGGTCGAGGCGGATCACGTCAAGGACGACCTGTCGCGCGCCCAGGAGGAAGCGCGGCGGTTGACCAAGTCGCCGCCCCTGCGCCAGATGCCGGCCTATTGGAACGGCTTCCGGGGCGGCTACTATGATCCCTCTTTCGAGGTCGAGACCGGATTGGCGGAGGAGGATGTCGCGCGTCTCGGCGAGGCGCTGACCCGGCCGCCCGACGACTTCCATGTCCATCCGAAGCTGGTGCGGCTGCTCGACGAGCGGCGCAAGATGACGGCCGGCGAAAAAGCGATCGACTACGGCTGCGCCGAGGCGCTCGCCTTCGCGTCGCTGGTCGAATCCGGCGTCCCCGTCCGGCTGTCGGGTCAGGACACGCGGCGCGGCACCTTCAACCACCGGCACGCCGCGCTCATCGACGTCGAGAACGAGAACGAGTGGATCCCGATCGCGGGGTTGACGCGGGAAGGAGCCTTCTTCGAAGTTCGCGACTCGATGCTCTCCGAAGCCGCGGCGCTCGGGTTCGAGTACGGTTTCTCGCGCGACTATCCGGAGGCGCTGGTCGCCTGGGAGGCGCAGTTCGGCGATTTCGCCAACGGCGCCCAGGTGGTGATCGACCAGTTTCTGGCCGCCGCCGAGGACAAGTGGAACCTGTTGTCGGGGCTCGTCCTGCTGCTGCCGCACGGTTTCGAGGGACAAGGGCCGGAGCACTCTTCGGCGCGCATCGAGCGCTACCTGCAGCTCGCGGCCGAGGACAACTGGCAGCTCTGTCAGCCCTCGACGGCCGCGCAGTACTTTCATCTGCTGCGCCGTCAGGCATTGCGCAAGTGGCGCAAGCCGCTGGTGGTGTTCACGCCCAAGTCGATGCTCCGTCATCCCGACGCGGCGTCGCCCCGCGAGCGCTTCGCCAAGGCGCGCTTTGAGCTGGTGCTTCCGGACCGCGAGACGACGAGCGCGCGCCGGGTGCTTTTCGCCAGCGGCAAGATCCTTCACGAGCTGCGCGCGGAGCGGAAGAGACGTCAGACCACGAACGTCGCCATCGTCGGCCTCGAGCAGCTCTATCCCTTTCCCGAGCGCGAGCTCGTGGCCGAGCTCGAGCGCCACGCCGGCGCGCGCGAGGTGATCTGGGTGCAAGAGGAGCCGGCCAACATGGGCGCCTTCTCCTACGTCGATCCGATCCTCGATCGGCTGGCCAAGGGACGCAGCGTGCGTTCGGTCAAGCGCTCGGCATCCGCCTCGCCGGCCACCGGCTCGGCGAAGGCGCACGCCCTCGAGCAGAAGACGCTCCTCTCGATCGCCTTCGCCTAGAGCGGCGGCGCGTCGGGGGCGATCGCGATCGCGTTCGTGCCGACGCGGCGTACCGCGCCGCCGACCCGCAAGGCGCGGAGCGGGCCGAGCCTCCACAGCCCGACCCATCCGACGAGCTTGCGTCCGGCATGCCGCGCGCTGACGTGACGCGCGACGAGGTTCCATTCCGCGACCAGGGCGATGGTCCGGGATAGTCCTCTCTCCCTCGCGCGCGCTATCGAGCGCAGCAGGAATGTCGAATGAAGACCGTATCCCCGGAAGTCGGGATGCGTGTAGACGAAGCTCGTGTAGTGATCTCCGGGAGCCAGGCAGAGCTGGATGGAGAGGAAGTCGAGGTGGCAGTCCCGGTCACTGTCCCATCGGAAATGCGCCAGGCGCTCGCCCACCCAGCCGAGGGTGCAAATCGACCCTTCACGCCAGCGGCGTTCGATCTCTTTCGCCGAGAGACCGGGGTGAAAGTCGCGGACCCGCGCCAGATCGGTCCGACGCAGCGTCTCCTCCCTCCACTCAGGCGGCAGAGCGGGCGGCTCGGCGGGCACCGCCGAGAGATCGCGTACCTCGACCCGATACCAGGGCGCGATGGACCATGGAATGGCGATCGCCAGCGCGCCGGGCCAGCCGCGTTGGCGGGCGACTTCGCGGAGTCGAGGCAGCAGCCGGGAATGCGAGGAGCTCAAGACGAAAGCCTATGATACGGAAACTGATGGATGAGATCGCCGCGCCGTCTCCGAGGGTTCTTCCGGCCGAAAGGTGGACGACGTGGCTCTACGAGAGGTACTCCGGACGCCGCCCCTGGAGCCTGGCGCGGCGCTGGCGAGACCTGCAGTGGGCACGCCGGGACGAGATCGACGAACAGGTGCTCGTCCGGCTCAGAGCCTTGCTGAATCATGCCGAGCGTTCGGTTCCCTATTACCGTGAGCTGTTCGCGAGCGCGGGCTTCACGGCGTCGAACGTCGAGAGGCTCCAAGATCTGGGTCGCATCCCGACGAGCACGAAATCGCGACTGCGAACGGTGCCGTTGGATCGTCTGTTGTCGACCGACGTTCCGCGGTGGCGAGCGGAGAGACACCGCACCGGCGGCTCGACCGGGCGTCCGTTCGAATTCCAAGGCGACCGCCGCGGCGCCGGACTCCACCTCGCCAATTTTCTGCTCTTCCGCGGCTGGGCCGGGGCGGCCGGTAACGACCTCCGCCTCCACGTCGCGAGCCCGGTCCATTTTCAATCCCGCCCCTCGGCCCTCGAACGTCGCCTCCGCCGCTGGAGCGCCGTCGAGCCGGTCGAGTTCGTGCGCGGCGTCGGCCTGAGCGCCGACGAGCTCGTGCGCTGGGTCGAAAGGGTGTCCCGGCGCCGGCGCTGGTATCTCTGGACGTACCCTTCGTTCGCGGTCCACCTGGCGCACGAGCTCGAGCGGCGCGATCTGAACTTGGCGACGCCGCCGGTGACGGTGGTGAGCTATGCGGAGTCGCTGACGGCGCCGGATCGGGCGATGATCAGCCGAATCTTCGGCGCGCCGGTCTTCGATCTCTATTCGTCGATGGAGGTCTCGCTGCTGGCCATGACCTGTCCCGATCGACCGGGGGTGATGCACGTCAATCCCTTGCGCGCGATCGTACGGGTGGTGCGCGAGGACGGCGTGGACGCCGCACCCGGAGAGGCCGGACGGGTCGTCGTCACCGATCTGGACAACATGGTCGCGCCGCTCGTGAACTACGAGCTCGAGGATCTGGCCACGGTCGGAGAGGCCTGCTCGTGCGGACGCGGATTCCCGACCCTCGCCGGGGTGAGCGGACGGATCGCCGAGCGGATCGAGACGCCGGACGGCCGCACGCTCTCCGCCGCGATGCTCGCCGGGATCGTCGCCATGGCTTGCCGGAGCGCCGACGAGGTCGACGAGTTTCAGGCCGTCGTGTCGCGGAACGACGAGATGATCCTCCGGCTCGTCCCCGGACCCGGGTTCGGGGACGGCACCGTGCAACGGCTGAAAACCGCCCTGGGCGACGCTCTGGGGCCCGCGATGCGGATCGCGGTCGAGCGCACGAGCGCCATTCCGCGCGGGCCGTCCGAGAAGCGACGGCTCATCGTCCACTCGAGCTGAAGGGGCTTCAGCCAGCCGCCAGGCAGGCTGGCAAGAGGCGGCGGCGAAGCTCGAGGATTGGCTGGGAGGCAGGGACTCGAACCCCGATTCTGCGGTCCAGAGCCGCATGTCCTACCATTGAACGACCTCCCAGCAGGACCGCGGAAGACTAACGACTGAGGCCCGGAAGGGTCAACCTTGGACCGGCACGCCGCGTCGCGCGTCGGCGGTGGGGCGCGCGGACCTCCTAGTGCTTCTGCTGCAGCCTGGCCCAGGTGTCTCGCAGGGTGGCGGTGCGATTGAACACCGGGTGCTCGCGCGAGTGGTCACGGGTGTCGGCGCAGAAGTAGCCGGTCCGCTCGAACTGGACGCTCGTTCCCGGCGGAAGCTCGGCGAGCGACGGTTCGACCTTCACTCCGCCGACGACCTCCAGGGAGCCCGGGTTCACCGTGCTCAACCAGTCGACGCCGTCCGGGATGTCATCCGGGTCGCTCTCGGTGAAGAGGTGATCGTAGAGCCTCACCTCGGCGTCGACGGCATGGGCGGCGGACACCCAATGGATCGTGCCGCGGACCTTGCGGCCGTCCGGCGTGCCACCGCCACGCGTCGCGGGATCGTGCGTGCAGCGGAGCTCGACCACCTCGCCGGCGCCGTTCTTGACGACCTCGTCGCAGCGCACGACGTAACCCCAACGCAGTCGAACCTCGCGGCCGGGAGCGAGGCGAAAGAACTTCTTCGGAGGTTCCTCGAGAAAATCGTCGCGATCGATCCAGAGCTCGCGCCCGAAGGGCACCTTGCGGGTGCCCGCCGCCTCGTCCTCCGGATTATTGACGGCGTCGAGCTCGTCCACTCGATCCGCGGGCCAGTCGACGAGGGTCAGCTTGAGGGGCTTGAGAACCGCCATGCGGCGCGGCGCGGCGCGATTGAGCTCTTCTCGCACGCAGTGCTCGAGCAACTCGTGTTCCACCCGACTCTCTTGCTTGGTGAGCCCGATTCGATCGCAGAAGTCCAGGATCGCCGCCGACGGGTAGCCGCGCCGGCGAATGCCGGCGATCGTCGGCATCCGGGGGTCGTCCCACCCGGAGACGACCTTCTCCTGCACCAGGCGCAAGAGTTTGCGCTTCGAGAGCACCGTGTGCGTCAGGTTGAGGCGCGCGAACTCGATCTGGCGGGGCGCATAGACGCCGAGCTCGTGGATGAACCAGTCGTAGAGCGGCCGGTGATCCTCGAACTCGAGGGTGCACAGCGAGTGGGTGATCCGTTCGATGGAATCGGACTGGCCGTGCGCCCAGTCGTACATCGGGTAGATGCACCATCTGTCGCCGGTGCGGTGGTGTGGCGCGTGGAGGATTCGGTACATCACCGGGTCACGCAGATTGACGTTGCCGGCGCTCATGTCGATCTTGGCCCGCAACACCTTCGCGCCGTCCGGAAACTCGCCCGCCCGCATGCGCCGGAAGAGATCGAGGTTGTCCTCGACCGGACGATTCCGAAACGGGCTTTCGCGCCCCGGCTCGCTCCACGGCCCGCGGTGCTCGCGAATCTGCTCCGCCGAGAGATCGTCGACGTAGGCGCGTCCCGCGCGGATGAGCTGCTCGGCCCAGGCGTAGAGCTGCTCGAAGTAGTCGGATGCGTAGAACTCGCGGTTCTCCCAGTCGAAGCCGAGCCAGCGCACATCGCGTTTGATCGACTCGACGTACTCGGCTTCCTCGGTGGTCGGATTCGTATCGTCGAAACGCAGGTTGCAGCGGCCCCCATGCTCGGCGGCGAGGCCGAAGTTGAGGCAGATCGATTTGGCATGACCGATGTGAAGGTAGCCGTTCGGCTCGGGCGGGAAGCGGGTCTGGATCGCCGCGTGTTTGCCCGTCGCGAGATCGTTCTCGATGATGTCGGCGATGAAGTGGCGGCCCATCGTGGCGCTCCGGTTGGCTCAGGTTTCGGCGAGGCGGGCGAGGGCGCGATCGATTCGCGCCACGGTCCGCTCGCGTCCGAGGAGCGCGAGGATATCGAACAGGCCGAAGCCCACCGCCTTGCCCGAGACGGCGACCCGGACGGCGTGAACCACGGCGCCGAGCGTCAGCTCGCGTTCCTCGACGAAGCGGCGGAAGAGAGCCTCGAGGAGCTCCGGAGCGAAGGGATCCGAGCGCGCCAACGCCTCGCGCAGCTCGGCCAACAGGAGCGCCGCGTCCGCCGCGTTGCGGATCCGCTTGTCGAAGGCTTTCTCGTCGTAGGTGAGCTTTTCTTCGGGGACGAAGAACTCCTCGTAATCGAGCACGTCGCCCGCCAGCTTCAGGCGCTCGCCGGCCGCCGCGACGACGCCCCGGGCGAGCTCTCGGTCAGCCGGATCGGGGGGTGAGCCGATCCATCCGGCGCCCTCGAGATACGGCAGGGTGAGCGCGGTGCGCTCGTCGATCGAGAGCGCCTGCATGTAGTGCTCCTGGAACGCGAGCAGCTTCCGGGGATCGAAACTGGCCGCCGATTTGTTGACGCGCCCGAGGGTGAAGTGGGCGATCCGCTCGGCGCGGTCGAGGAACTCCGTACGATCGTCCAGCGACCAGCCGAGCAACAACAAGTAGTTCAGCAGCGCGTCGGGAAGGAAACCGGACTCGCGGTAGAAGTCGACGATGACCGGGTTGAACGTTTCGGCCGAGGTCGTGCGTCCGAGCCGCTCGACGATCTGGCGTCCGTGCTCATAGAGAGCGGCGAACTCGGGGTTTTTCAGGTATTTGCCGAGCTTGCGTTTGGAGAGCTTGACGCGGCTGCCCGGCTCGGCGACGACCGGCAGGTGCGCGAAGACGGGCAACTCGGCTTCGAGCCCCTCGAAGATCCAGATCTGGCGCGGCGTGTTCGATAGGTGTTCCTCGGCCCGAATGACGTGGGTGATGTCCATCGCGGCGTCGTCGACCACGCTCGCCAGGTGGTAGAGGCAGCTCCCGTCGGCGCGCTGGACGACGTGATCGGCTTCCGCCACCCAGGCGGTTTCGACCCGTCCACGTACCGCATCATCGAAGATGCAGCTGCCCTCGCGGGGCATCTTGAGCCGCACGACCGCGCTCCGTCCGTCGGCTTCCCATCGCGCGCCGTCGGCGTCGTTCTCCGCCGCCCAGTGGCGACTGGCCAGGTAGGGCCTCTTCTCCGCCTCCGCCGCGGCACGCTCGGCCTGGATCTCTTCGGGACGCGCGTAATCCTGGTAGGCGTACCCACGAGCCAAGAGCTTTGCGACGGCCTCCTTGTGCAGGTCGGCCCGTTCCGATTGGAAGTAGGGTGCGTGGGGCCCATCGACGTCTGGTCCTTCGTCCCAGTCGAGACCCAGCCAGCGGAAACCGTCGAGAATCGGCGCCAGCGCTTCCGCGACGTTCCGCTGGGCGTCCGTATCGTCGACGCGCAGCACGAAGACGCCCTCGTGGCGCCGCGCGAAGAGCCAGTTGAACAACGCGGTGCGTACCCCGCCGATATGCAGGTAGCCGGTGGGGGAGGGCGCGAAACGCACCCGCACGGGTGACGATGAAGACTCCACGAGCGCGAAATCCTACCGGCTCGCGCGCCGCGGCGTCGACTCGCAGTCGGCGGGAGGAGGGGACCGAATTGGCGGAGACGGAGGGATTCGAACCCTCGATACAGGTTTGAGCCCGTATAACGGTTTAGCAAACCGCCGCCTTCAGCCTCTCGGCCACGTCTCCGCGGGCGGTCGGAACCGCAGGATTCTAGCCCGGATCGGGCCGGTGGATGGGACTTGGTCGGGCGGAAGGGGTGAAGGATGGGAGAGGCTGCGGGCTCGAGGCAGAAGCTGGGCGAGGGGAGACGATGGGATAGGCTGAATGAGCCATTATTCTTCGACCCGACCCCGAAACGATCTTGCCGACCTTCGACGACCGCGACACGCTCGCTATTTCGACGATCCGTTTTCTCGCCGTCGACATGGTGGAGGCGGCGAAATCGGGGCATCCCGGAGCCCCGCTCGGGCTGTCGCCCCTCGCCTACCTGATCTGGACACGTCATCTTCGACACGATCCCGTCGATCCGGCGTGGCCCGACCGCGACCGGTTCGTGCTCTCCTGTGGCCATGCTTCGGCGCTTCTCTACGCGCTGCTCCACCTAGCGGGCTACGACCTGCCGCTCGACGAGCTACGGCGCTTCCGCCAGTTCGGCTCGAAGACCCCGGGGCACCCGGAGCACGGTCATACGGTGGGAGTGGAGACCACGACGGGACCGCTCGGTCAGGGCCTCGGCAACGCGGTTGGAATGGCGATGGCCGAACGCATGCTCGCGGCGCGCTTCAACCGGCCGGAGCTACAGTTGTTCGATCACCGGGTCTGGGTGCTCGCCTCGGACGGCGACTTGATGGAGGGCATTTCGTCCGAGGCCTCCTCGCTCGCCGGACGCCAGCGGCTCGGTCGCCTCAAGGTCTTCTACGACAGCAACCACATCTCGATCGACGGCTCCACGTCGCTCGCCTTCACCGAGGATGTGGCGCGGCGTTACGAAGCCTACGGTTGGCGGACGCTGAGAGTGGAAGACGGTAACGATCTGGTCGCTCTCGATGGGGCGATCTCGGCGGCCGAGGCGGAGAACGACCTTCCGACGCTCGTCGTCGTGCGCACCCACATCGGCTACGGAAGCCCGAAGCAGGACACGGCGGCAGCGCATGGCTCGCCCCTCGGTCCCGAGGCGACCCGCGCCACGAAACGCGCCCTCGGTTGGCCCGAGGACTCGAATTTCCTGGTCCCCGCGGCGGCGCGCGAACCCTTCGCGGAAGCCGCGCAGCGCAACGGTGCGATCCGGGAGAAGTGGCTCGGCGTGCTCGCAAGCTATGCCGCGGCGGAGCCGGAGCTGGCGCGAGAGCTCGAGCGGCGCCGCGCGGGAGAGCTGCCCGCGGGTTGGGACGAGGCGTTGCCGGAGTTCCCCGACGGCGAGAAACCCATGGCGACGCGGGCGGCCTCGGGCCGAGTGCTCAACGCGCTCGCCGAGCGTGTGCCGGAGCTCGTCGGGGGATCGGCGGACCTCACGGAGTCGAACAACACGCAGATCCAGGGGAGCGCGAACTTCGCGCCGGAGACGCCCGAGGGCCGGTATCTGCACTTCGGTGTCCGCGAGCACGCGATGGGCTCGGCGTTGAGCGGCATGGCGCTCTCGGGCCTGTTGCGGCCCTTTGGCGGAACTTTCCTGATCTTCTCGGACTACATGCGACCGGCGATACGCCTGGCCGCCCTGATGAAGCTGCCGGTCACCTACGTGTTCACTCACGATTCCATTTTCCTGGGCGAGGATGGACCGACCCACCAGCCGATCAGCCAACTGGCGGCGCTGCGTGCCATTCCTGGACTGGTCACCCTCCGGCCGGCGGATGCGCGCGAGACCCGGGAATCCTGGCGGCTGGCGCTCGGCCGGAAGGAAGGGCCGACGGCTCTCGTCCTGACCCGTCAGAAGCTGCCCCTCCTGGCCGAAACGGCAGAGCTCGCCCGGGAGGGCGTCGTCCGGGGGGGCTACATCCTTTGGCAGAGCGGTCCGACACCTCGGCTGGCCCTCTTGGCCACCGGCTCCGAGGTCGGGCTGGCGCTTGAAGCGGGCAAGCGGCTTGCAAACGAGGACGGTGTGAGCGTGCGCGTGGTGTCGATGCCGTCTTGGGAGCTTTTCGCTTGCCAAGCCGACGCCTATCGGGAGTCGGTGCTCGGAGCGGTTGGCACCCGCCGCCTTTCGATCGAAGCCGCCGCGCCCTTCGGCTGGGCCCGTTGGCTCGGCGAGGGCGGCGAGGCGATCGGCATCGAAGGCTACGGGGCGTCGGCCCCCGCCGCTGAGCTGGCCGATGCGTACGGCTTCACGGTGGAGAGCGTCCTGTCCCGGGCTCGCCGCCGGCTCGCGAATTCACGCTAGATCTAGATTGGAGACGACTCGGAATTGTGATAGCTTTGTCAAGCATGTTCGTTACCCAGGACCGGTGTGCCCTGGGGAACGGATGTCTGGATTGGATCGCTTCCGGGACAATCGGAACGTAGCTTCCCTAGGAGGGAACTGAGAAATGCGGAACAACAAGCTGGCACTGTTGGGGGTCGCGGCGCTGACGCTGACCTTGGCCGCCGGTTGCGCCAAGCCGCCACAGCAGGAGACGGACGCCTTGAAGGCAGCGATGACCGGAGCCGAGCAGGCCGAGGCTCCGAAGTACGCCGCCAACGAATGGAACGCGGCGCAGCAGGCGCAGAACGCGGTCAACGCCGAGATCGAAGCGCAGCAGAACAAGTTCGCGCTTTTCCGCTCGTACACCAAGACGAAGGAGCTCGTCGCTACGGCCGACCAGGCCGCCGCAGCAGCGAAGGACGCGGCAGTGGCTGGTAAGGAAGCCGCGAAGAATGGCGCCAACGACGCGCTCAACGCCGCCAAGGCCTCTCTGGAGACGGCGAAGACGACGATGACCGAGCTGGCCGCGTGCCGGCGCAAGCCGAAGGACTTCAAGAAGGACATGGAGTCCATGCAGGCGACGCTCGATGGCTACCAGGCCCAGGTGGCCGGCATCGAGAGCGCCATCGGCAGCGAGGACTTCTTCGGCGCCCGCTCCCAGGCCGAGTCGCTCAAGGGGCAGGTGGACACGCTGGTTACCGACATGCAAGGGGCCAAGGCCAAGATCAAGTGCTGATCGTCTTGCGCCTGCGCAGGACCAGACCGGTGGCGGTTCCCCGCCGCCGGTCTTTTCTTTTCGGGGGGCTGGCCTTGACCCTCTGTGCCAGCTTCGCCGCCTCCTCTTGGGAGGGTGGGCGAGGCGCTCCCTCTGTTTCGATCGCTGCGGCCCGGCGCGCGACTTACGCAGCGGTACGTACGCTGCGTCCCACGGCCCCGGCCACCGCGCGGCTGATCGACCATCTGGTCGCGGACGCCGAGGTGATCCATGCGGACGAGCGAACGTCCCTCCCTTGGGACCGCACGCCCGGCCGCGTCGAGACGGCCTGGACACGCGCCCTGCTCGTCGCCCGACGGGGCCTGGTGGATCTGCACAGCCGGAACACGACCCTGGCGAGCCGCTGGGCGGGCCTCGAGGGGAACGTCGGAGCGGACGTCCGACGGGCCCTCGCCGAGGCGGAGGAGGCCGGAATCGGAATGCGGGAGATCTCGGCCGCCAAGCAGGCCAATTTGAAATGGGATCTCGCGCGGCGCTATGCCGCGTCGGGTGCCGTCGACCGAGCGCTCGTCGAGGCGGAGCAGGCTCAGGACTTCTCTCGCATCGTGCACGGGGGATTCACGGCCCTCCACGAGCGGTTCGGCGAGCGCAAGAACCTGGTGCTCTGGCGGCGGATGGCGCAAGAGACGATCGCGCGTTCGAGGGAAACCGGCGAAGCGGTATTGATCGTCGACAAGTTGCGCCGGCGCCTCTACCTTTATCAGGCGGGCGTGAGGATCGGGACGTATGAGGCCGAGCTCGGGGCGAAGGGCCTGAAGCAGAAGATGCACGCCGGCGACCAGGCGACCCCGGAGGGTGAGTACCGGGTCGCGAGGCTTCGCGGCGAGGGCCAGAGCCACTATTACAAGGCGCTGTTGATCGATTACCCGAACGACGCCGACCGGACGCGTTTCGCCTGGGGTCAGCGGGCAGGCCTGATCTCCCGGCGCGCCGGAATCGGCAGTCTGATCGAGATCCACGGCGAGGGAGGGCAGGGCCGCGATTGGACGGACGGCTGCGTGGCATTGAGCAACCGCGACATGGATCGAGTTTTCGCCCGAGCCCGATTGGGCATGTACGTAACGATTGTGGGTACTCTCTGAGGTCCGCGTAGAATCCAACCGTGATCATTCCCCGGGACATCCAGGACCTGGCGCCACGCCCGATCCGGCAGGAGGTCGACGACTCCCTGCGGAGCCTCGCCGGTTGCCTTTGTGGCTGCGGGTGATCCTGCTGACTTGGGTGGCGGTCGTCATCGTGGGCGCCGGGGTGGCGCTTGGTCTGGCTCGCTACGGTGGCGCCTACGCCAAGACGTCTCTCGAGCTGGATCCCTCGCCGCCGGATCTGAGCCGCCTCAAGGTCACACCGAGCCAGCGGGCCGACACGCTGGAGAGCCGCCTGACGGCGCTGATGCCACGTCACGAGATCTACGTCGTCGTCGACACCCACCACAACCAGCTGCGGGTCTATCGGGGCAAGGAGCTGTTGCGCGAGGCGATCTGCTCGACCGGTTCCGGAGAGAAGCTGCGCGATCCCCGCAATGGCAAGACCTGGATCTTCGATACCCCCCAAGGTGAGATGCGGATCTGGCGCAAGGTCAAGGACCCCGTCTGGGTGAAGCCCGACTGGGCCTTCATCGAAGACGGCTACGAGCCGCCCAGGGGAATGCGAGATCGGGTGGATGATTTCTCGCTCGGTGACTACGCGCTCTATATGAAGGACGGATACATCATCCACGGCACGGTCTTTCAGACGCTGCTCGGCAAGCGGGTTACGCACGGCTGCGTCCGCCTCGGCGACAAGGACCTCAAGTTCGTCTACAGCACGGTCCCCGTGGGCGCGCGAGTTTTCCTCTATTGATGGTGGGGTCGACGCCTTTCCAATCTCGTTTCGCGCTGTGCGGAACGAAGCCGGCGCGAGCAGTCCGCGGAGTCGCCCTCTTCGTCCTGGCCGGTCTGTTGGCCGGAGCCGTCCAAGCGAGGGGCGACGAGGACCTTCGTCGCCTCAAGAGCGTGGAGCTCGAGCTCGAGCTGGCGAAGAAGCCCGATCTCTACCTGGTCCTCGATCCCGGGGCCAAGACGCTCGACGTCAAAGCCCGCGGGATGGTCCTCAGCCAGTTCAAGCTGGTGGAAGTCTCGCGCCTGGTGTTCCATCCTCTTTTTCGTCCGGGCCGAGCGCCCAAGCTTCCGGCGCCCGCGATCTGGACGGTCGCGGAGGGCCCAGGCGACTCGGATCGGGATTTCATCGCGCCCACGACACTTCGACCCTATTCCGAGCAGGACGAGCGCCAGGAGACCCTTCCGGCGCCCGGCAGCAAGTCGAATGCGTCCGACGAGAAGCCGCGGATCCCGTCGACTTATCGGGTTCGGCTGGACATCGGTTGGCAGCTTCTCCTGGTGAACGAGCCGCCCCGATTGGACTGGATGCGCCGCTTCGCGGCGGCGGTGCATGACGGCTGGCTGCGTCTACACGGCCAGGAACCGGATCATCCACCGCTGATCACGCTCGTGGTCTCCGTCGACGACGGGCGCCAGCTGCATCACCTCTTTCGAACCGGTATGCCGATCCTCGTCACCTCCGACGCCTGACTTCCCGACGACCACCGATCAGGTGGCCGTCGCCCATCGACGAGCTTCTCGAGGGTGCGGTCGTGCCCGGCGCGGCTCGCGCGAGCGCGGTGGCGGAGGGGGTGGGATTCGAACCCACGAGGCCCGGAAAGGCCTTCCGGTTTTCAAGACCGGCGCTTTCGACCGCTCAGCCACCCCTCCGCGCGTCGAGTTTAGCCTTCGGCGACTCCGGCGGGCCTACGAAAAAGCGCCCTGGCGTACCAGGGCGCTTCGAATCGGCACGTCTTGAAGAAGCTGAGCTTCAGGATGACCCGTGCGCTCCGGATGATGAGGACCGACCGGAGCCACTGTCTCCCGGATCCTCCGCAGCGGGTGGCGAGGTGGAGTCACCATTCTGCGGCGCGGGTGCTGGCGCTACGGCCTGCGGCGAGTCGCCCGTGGCGTTGGAAGGGGGCGGAGTGGCGGTGTCCGTCGCCGGCGGCGGCTCCGTTCCTTGATAGACAGGCGCGGGCTGCGGGGTCACCGGAACGGGCGCGGGAACCGGGGCCGGGGCCGGGGCGGGCGCCGGCGAGATGATGGCCGGCTCGGGAGCGTTCGAGAACGACGGCGGAATCCCGTCGGGGCCGTATTCGGGGGCGGGCATCGACTCGAGCCACTCGCCGCGATCCTCGGGCCACTCGAGCGAATCCGGCAACTTCGCGGCCTGCGCGGCGTCCGAGGAGGTCCCCATCAATTGCGGAGTGATGATGAAGAGAAGCTCCTGCTCGGAATGGGTCCGGTTCTTCCAGCGGAAGAGCGGGATCTTCTGGAGGCCGGGCAGTCCGCGCTGTTCGAGCGACTCATCGAACGAGAGCAGGCCGCCGAGGACGAGGCTCTGCCCGGCCTCGACCCGCGCCGTCGTTTCGACCGTCTGAATCTGGAAGCCCGGAACCTGCCCCACGCCGAGCCCGGAGTCCGGCTTGACGATCGAAGGTGCCACTTCGAGAGTCACGATTCCGCTCGCGTCGACCGTCGGCCGGATGTCGAGCCGAACGCCGAAATCCTGGAAGAAGAAGCCCTGAACCGTGGTGACTTGATTCACCGCGGTGGTCGGGATCGGCACTTCGCCGCCGACCAGGACGGTCGCCTGCTCGCCCGACAGGGTCAGGATGTTGGGCTCGGCGACCGAGCGGATCAGGTTCTTCGAGTCGAGGAAATCGATCGCCGTGAGGATGGAGGTCGCCTTGTCCACGAAGGCCGCCACGATATTCCCCGTCCGGGCGAGCGGCGTCACGCTCGGTTGGCTGCCCAACTGACCGGGCATGCCATTGGGAGTCTGGGGCCCGGTGTAGTTGCCGATCGAGATGTGCTCCGAATCGAGCCGGAAATTGATGCCCATCTTGCGCGCCTTGCCGCGGTCGACTTCGAGCACCCGGATCGACACCATGAGCTGCGAGAGCTCGTCGACATTGAGGAAGGAGATGACTCGCCCCGACTCGCTGGTGACGACCAGTCCACGGGCGAGCTTGGCGGCCAGGCCCGAAGGCGGTGGCTGGCTCCCTTGCAGTGCCTGAAGCCCGCCGCGGGATCCGGTGCCGCCGCCCCCTATCGCGCCGGTGAAGCCACGAAAGCGCGAGAAGGCGATCCGGTTGTCATCCGAGACCTTGACGCCGACTCCGGTGCCGCCGAGCTGACGTTCAGCCAACGCGATCGCGCGCTGGAGATCCTCGACGGTTCGCACGTTGCCTTCGAGCACGAACGAATCCTTGTCGGGGTCGGGTTCGGTGCCAACCTGGATGCGTCGCACGTGGATGCGCGGGTCGACCGTCTCGAGCAAGCCTTGGAGCCGATCCTCCGCGCTCGCGGTGATGCCGGGGAAATGCAGGAGGTTGATGATGCGCAGCGCGCCGGCCGCATGACCGTGCGACAAGAGCTCCTCGGCCTGCTGCTTGGCGATGCGGGCGGTCTTGGCGTCGGCGACATCGCCGCGCAGCACCACCGTTTCGCCGTCCGGGCTGGTGTCGACGGAGATGCGCGGATCCAGCTCGCGGAGCGATTGGGCGACGAAGTCCATGTTCGGGCCGACGCGCAGCACGTAGCGCACCCGCCGATCGTCTTCGAGCCAGATGAAGAGCGTCGTGACGCCGGGCTTGGTGCCGTTGATCAGGACTTCGCGATCCGAGACGAGATGAATGGACGCCAACTTGTCGTCCGCGACCGCGATGCGCTTGACGGCGGAGGAGAAGGTCAGCACCTGGCCGCCGCCCACCGTGGCTCTCAGGGTGCCGCGGTCCTCGACCACGCCGGCGGCGCGCGCCGCCGGGACCAGCAGAGTGAGGCTTGTCAATAAGCAGAAGAAAACCGCGCTCAGCCGGTTCCGGCTCGTCATGGGTTCACCACCAGGTTCGTGACTTTGGAGCCCTCGATCAGCTCGACGGGGCCGTGCTCGGGAAGCTGGAGAATCTGTCCGCTCGCCACCTCGGCCTTGCCGTGCAAGACCACCCGGATCTCCCTCGATTGATTCGTCGCTTCGGCGAGCGGCAGCGCGTCCTCGGGACGAATTCCGAGCAGCAAGCCGATCGTCGGGGGAACCTTGGGTTGGGTCGAGCTACTCGCCACGATGTCGGCCAAGGAGTTCCCGGACCGGGTCGGAGGGGGGGGGCGGTGGCGTACATCGCGCCGATGACGTAAGCGTCGTGCGCAATGACCCGGGCGGACCCGCGAGAACTCCCGATGTCCACGATATCCACGCGGTCGCCGTTTCTCAGGTTGCGGTAGGGGATCAGGCCGCGGCCCACCCGAATCGTCGTCAAGACCCGGCCATCGGGAACCATCTCGGCGATCGCCGCCGCCGCCCGCGTGCCGGATGCGAAATCACTGCTCACGAACGGCTCGCCTGCCTTCTTGCCGTGGCTGAGCTGACGCCCGGCGATGGCGCGTGCGTCCGTGACCACGCCGCTCGGGAGCGCACTTTCCGACATCTTGACGCGCTTCAAATTGCCGGGTCCGACGAGGGCGCCGGGTGAGAGGCTGGACGAAGCCACCCAGACGTCCTTCTTGGGCGTGATCAGACGCTGCACCTGCCGGAAGCCGAGCACGGCGACGAGCAGGAGAGCCAACGCCAGGAGACCGATTTGAACGTAGCGGCGCCGATCGTTGCCGCTTGGGCTGTTCGGGCCATCGAGAATGGTCAAGATCATCGCGCCCCTCGAGGTTGCGCGAAGCTCGACGACCGGAAGAGGGCACCGGCACTTCGCTTCGCGCGGGTCGAAACTACGCTGCCATCAGATCCGATGCCGAACCCTTCGCGCCCAGACCCGGGAACGGAAGGGGGACAACGGAGGGGACCAGGGATTGCCGCTGCAATCCCTGGTCCCGAAACTGCGTCCGCGACTCCGATCGTCGAACGGACCGCGGACTCAAGACTCAGGGAAATACCACTCCGGGAAGTCCGTCCCCCTCGTCCGGGGTCACTGCCACGTTGTAGATGATCACCTGCTGGTCGCCTGCCGTGGTGTCGACGGTGTCGACCCACGCGCTGCCCGCCACCTGCGAGAGCTGCGCCGCGTCTTGGACGCCGTAGAAGACATACGACTGGTCGAGGGAGCCGATCGCCTCGGCGACATCGTGCATCTCGGCCGTCGTCGCGTCGCGGATCGCCACCATCCCGACGATCAGGCCGATGACCAGGATCGTCGCGATGAGGATGAGCTCGGCGCTGATGATGAACCCGGCCTCCTTCTTCCGTTGCTGCTTCTTCATCCCCTTCCTCCTTTCCGAGCCCGGAGACAATCCGGGGCCGATGCCTCCGTGCGGACCTTACGCGCTCGTCACGGTGCGCGCGTATTGGGTCACGAAAGGCGAGTGAATTGCGGCACATGTTAGCCGCTGCGCACTAGCTGCGCAAGAGGTGACACCAAACGAAAAGCCGACACCTGAGTCACTTACCTAGGATCCGGACAGGAAGGCGAATGTCCGAATGATCTCCTGCACGGCCGGGAAGAAGACGATGACCGCGAACAGCGGGAAGCCGCACAGAAGAACCGGCACCAGAGCCTTGATCGTCGCCATCTGGACCCGGCGCAGGGTGTCCTCGCGGCGTTGTGCCCGCAGCAGGTCGGCCTGGCTGCGCAGAGTGGCCTCGACCGAGGCGCCGAGCCGCACACCGCTTTCGAGCGCCGCGGCGATCGCCTTCATGGCGGGGACCCCGGTGCGTTCGGCCAGGGCCCGAAAGGCGGCGGAACGCTCCTTGCCGAGGTCGATCTCCCGCGCGACCAGAACGACCTCGCGTCCGAGCGGATGGTCGGATTCGAATCCCTCTCGACCGGCCCGCCGGAAAGCCTCTTCGAGGCCCAGGCCGGAGCGCAGGAAGGCCACCACGAGGTCCAGGAAGTAAGGAAGACTGTAGGCGATCTTGCGTCGCCGCTCCTTGCGGACGCCGGCCAGCCAGGCGTCCGGCCCGAAGAAGCCGATCAACGCGGCGAGAACCACGGCCCAGAGGGGGACCGAGTCGATCCGGGATGCCAGGATCTGCACCAGCAGGAGAGGCAGCAGGACCGCGAGGACCACCTTCAGGGCCCAGAAGAAGAGCAGCACCGACTGGGGCTCGAAGCCGGCCTGCCGGAGCGCCCGCCGGTAGAGGCCATCGATGCGGAACGAGCGGGACTGAGGGCCCGTCGCGTCCATCGCGTCGCCGCGGCGGCGCAAGAGAAAGAAGGCCGCGAGCGTCAGCAGAGCGCCCACGAGCAGCAGGGGATCGAGCCAGTCGTTCATTGTTCGACCCTCATCAGACGTCGTAGCCAGAGGAAGCCGACGAACTGCAGGAGGATCGCGCCGGTCAGCAACTCGAGACCGAGCGCGCTCCCGGTCAGCTCGTGAAACCACTCCGGCCGTTTCCAGACGAAGAACGGCAGCAGGAGGTAGGGCAGCACCGCGACCAGGATCGCGGAGCTCTGCGCGCCCGCCAGATTGGTCCGCAGCTCGCGATCTTGCCGGAGCCGCTCGCGGGCGATGGTGTTGACGGAGCGCAGGACCGGCGAGAGGTCGCCTCCCGCCTGCCACTTCACGATCAGGGTCTGGGTGATCAGCCGGACTCCCTCCGAGTCGTAGCGCTCGACCATGCGCCGGAAGCTGCGCCGCACCGAGAATCCGACCTGGATGCGTTGGTACGCCTCCTTGAGCTCGCCCTTGGCGGGCGGCTCGGCGGCGTCCGCGGCGGTGGCGAGGGCGTTGGCCGGGGGCTCGCCGCCGTCGAGCGCGGCGCACATGACGTCGATGGCGTCCACCAGCTTCTCGAGGAACTTCCGGGCCCGCGTGTGAGCGACGGCTTCGACGACCGAGAAGGGAATCCAGGCCACCAGAATGGCGGCCAGCAGCGCCGCCAGCGGAAGTTGCGGGAGCACCGCCCAGACGAGCGAGCCGAAAGCCGCCGCGACCACGACGGTCGCCAGCACGAACGCCCAGGCCGGAAGGAGGAGCCCGGCGGCGACGAGCCGCCTTTCCAGCCGTCCGGGGCGCCGCTCGTCGGCACGCGTGTCGTCGCCTCCGGCGGCGCCGCCCGCGACGCGATCGAGATGTTCACGCTCGACGCGGCGGCGGCGCCCCTCGCGCCAAAGCTCGCTGCCGGCGAAGATGGCAACCCCCACCGCCAACAGGAACAGAATCCCTTCGTAGATGGCCGACATCGTCAACCCTCCTCCGCTGGGCGGGGGGCACGCCAGCCCGACCGCGCCAGGCGCTCGGCGAAGCGGGGCTGCGCGCCGGTCGCCAGGTGCCGGCCGACCCCGCTCCCCGCACGATCGGGTTCGAATCGGTAGAGCTCGAGCGTCGTCAGCTCGTTCCCCGCCCAGCCCACTTCGCCGATCGAGGTGACCCGGCGGCCGCCGTCGGCGAAGCGCGTCGTCTGCACGACGACGTGCAGCGTAGCGCCGAGAAGCTCGCGGATGGCGCGGCTGGGCAAGTCGAAGCCGCCCATCAGCACGAGATTCTCGAGCCGCCGCAGCGCATCGTCGGCGCTGTTGGAGTGGACCGTGGTCAAGCTCCCCTCATGACCGCTGTTCATGGCCTGCAGCATGTCGAAGACCTCCGGCCCGCGCACCTCCCCCACGATCAGTCGATCGGGCCGCATTCGTAACGTATTGCGCACCAAGCTTCTCACGGTCACCTCGCCGCGGCCCTCGACGTTGGGTAGGCGTGCCTCCAGAGAGATGACGTGCGGGTGATCGAGACGCAGCTCCGCCGTTTCCTCGATCGTCACCACGCGTTCGTGCGCCGGGATGAACATCGACAGCACGTTGAGCAGGGTCGTCTTGCCCGAAGCGGCACCGCCCGAGACCACGAGATTGAGGCCGCTGCGCACGAGAGCGGCGAGATAGTCGCCCATCTCCGGCGTCAGGGTGCCGTTGGCGTAGAGCTCGTCCAGGCGCAACGGAACCGAGCGCGCCCGGCGAATGGAGACCACGGGCCCGCCCGCACAGAGAGGGGGCAGAATGGCGTGCAGCCGGCTGCCGTCGCTCAGCCGAACGTCGACCATCGGCGACGCCTCGTCCAGATGCCGGCCGTGCGCGGAGACCATGCGCAAGAGCAGCCTCCGCAGGTGGGTCTCGTCGTCGAACCGCACCTCGGTCCGCTCCAGGCGGCCGAAGCGGTCGATCCAGACCTCGTCGGGACCGTTGACCAACACGTCGGAGACCGTCGGGTCGGCGAACAGGGGCTCGAGCGGGCCGAGGCCCGAGAGCTCCGCGACGAGCTCGTTCTCGAGTCGTTCGCGCTCCGCCGGGGTCAGCGGAGGAGCGCCGCGCTCCTCGAGCGCCTGAACGAGCACCCGCCGCGCGCGCGTCCTCACCGCGACCCGGTCGTACGCGGTCGAGAGTCCCTCGGAGTCGATCTCGTGCAGCACCCGCTCGAACAGCTGTTGGCGGAGCCGCCGAGGCGGAGCGAGGCGCGCCGACGTCGAGCGGGTCGCTTCGAGCCCCGCCATGCCGAACGCGCGCCGCGCCGCCCAGCTCTCCCGCAGCATCTCGCGATAGGTGGGAGCGCCGTCCGGCATGGTGGTCATCGGTGCAGGGCCGCGGACGAGGTACGGCCCCCCTGGACGAATTCGCCCGCCAGCTCGCCGATCGCGTCGGAAAAGCCGCCGCGCCGCTGACCGAGCACCATGGGAACGCCTCGATTGGCGGCCACCCCCACGGCGCGGTCGTAGGGAACGACCCGGTCGACCGGGCGTCCCAGTCGCTGGGCGACCACGCCGTCGGAGAGATTCCCCTCGAAGCTGACGTAGCGGTTCAGCACCACCCGAACCCGATCTCCCAGACCGAGCTCGTCGAGCAGTTGGAGCAGGCGAAGCGTGGAGACGACGGCGGGCGCCACGGCCTCGGTGACCACGTAGATGCGGTCCGAGAGGTCGAGCGTCGCGAGAGTCATCGGATTGACCGCGGCCGGCAGGTCGACGACCAGGCTGTCGAAGCGCCGGCGCAGCGCGACCATGACGCGCGAGAGATCTTCCGGCGAGATGCGCTCGGCGTCGATGGGGTCGCGTGGCGCGGCGAGCACCCGAAGGCCGGTGTCGGGATGGCTCAGGAGATAGGGCGATAGCGAGGCCGCCGACTCCAGGTCACGCAATAGATCGATCAGATCCCGATCGGGGGCGAGTCCGAGATGGGCCGCGGCATTGCCGAACTGGAGCGAGGCGTCGCAGAGCACGACCTCGCCGGCCGCTTTCGAGCCGGCCAGGACAAGCCCCATGCTGGTGGCCAGAGTCGTCGAGCCGGAGCCCCCCTGAGCGGCCACGAACGAGATCACGCGCGCCTCGCGGGGGGTCTGCTCGCCGATCGCGTCGAGGGCCGCCAGAGCCTCGGCGAGCTCGATTTCGGAGGCGGGCAGCGGCACGAAATCGGTCACGCCGGCGCGCGTTCCGGCGCGGAAGAAGGCGTCTCCGCGATCGGCAACCAGCATGGGGTTGTAGAGCCCGAGGATCCATCGACCGGCGTGCCGCAGCGAGCGCGCGACATCGAGAGCCAGGCGGCGCTCGGACGAGAGGTCGAGCAGGACGACGCGCGGTTCGAGCCACGCCGCGGCTTGAAGCGCCTGGGCCGCCGAGCCGGCCTCCACGGCGTGCTGAGGCGTATGCGGAAGCGCGCCGCGCAGCGCTTCGATCAACTGACGTCGAATCTGGGCGTCGGGATGGGCGACGAGCACCGAAAGCACGCGCGAGCTGGACATGTCTTTTCCTCGATCCGGGCCCCGGCCTAGCGAGCCCGCAGCGAGCCCTTCCTAGTCCGTTGGCGCGCCTTCACCGAGCGTCTCCCCGCCGTCGATCTCCCGTCGCCAGAGGCCGAAACGCCGCCCCATGCGTGCATCGCCGGGCGGCGGGCTCTGTAGGGATCACTGCTCGGCAGTGTAGCAGAAAGGATCGCTCCGGAGGCGCCCGCTCAGAGTCGGCTGGTGATCCGTTCCAGGCCGTTCAAGTACCGGCGGAGAGGCTCCGGAACCGTCACGCTACCGTCGGCTTCCTGGTAATTCTCGAGCACCGCGATGAGGGTCCGTCCGACGGCGAGTCCGGATCCGTTGAGGGTGTGGAGGAAGCGCGGCTTCTCGCCCGCCGGGCGGTAACGCAATCCGGCACGGCGTGCCTGGAAGTCCTCGCAATTGGAGCAGGAGGAGATCTCCCGATAGGCCTCCTGGCCGGGCAGCCAGACTTCGAGGTCGTACGTCTTGGCGGCGGAGAAGCCCATGTCACCGGTGGAGAGGCAGACCACCCGGTAAGGCAAGCCCAGCAGATCGAGGACACGACCGGCGTTGCGGGTCATGAGCTCGAGCTCTTCATAGCTCGTCTCGGGCCGCGAAAGGTGGACGAGCTCGACCTTGTTGAACTGATGCTGGCGCACCAGGCCGCGCACGTCCTTGCCGTAGGAACCGGCTTCGCTGCGGAAGCAGGGCGTGTACGCGGCATAGCGGACGGGTAGAACCGAGTCCTCGAGGATCTCGCCGCGGTGGAGGTTGGTGACCGGAACCTCCGCCGTGGGTATCAGGTAGAGGTCGTGCCCCTCGAGCTTGAAGAGGTCGGCTTCGAACTTGGGAAGTTGTCCGGTGCCCAGCAGCGCGTCCCGATTGACGATGAACGGCGGCAGGACTTCCGTGTACCCGTGCTCGGAGGTGTGGAGGTCGAGCATGAACTGAATCAACGCACGTTCGAGCGCGGCACCGGCGCCGAAGTAGGCGGTGAAGCGTGCGCCGGCGACTTTCGCGCCCCGCTCGAAATCGAGGATGCCGAGCTCCGGGCCCAGGTCCCAGTGGGCTCTGGGCGCGAAATCGAAGCGCCGCGGCTCGCCCACCGTGCGCTCGATCCGGTTGGCCTTCTCGTCCGTGCCGCGCGGCACGGATGAGTGCGGCAGGTTGGGCAGCCGGAGCTCGATCTCGGCGATCTCGGCGTCGTTCTCGGTCAACCTGGCGTCGAGCGCCTCGATCTCGCTCTTGAGGCGGCTCACCTCGGCGATGGCGACCGCGGTGTCGCCGCCGGCCGCCTTGACGCGGCCGATTTCGCGGCTCGATTCGTTGCGCCGCCGCTTGAGCTGGTCGAGCTCCGTCACGGTGGCCCGGCGCGCTTCGTCGAGTCGCCCCCAGGTGACGACGACGTCGCCATCCTGTCCCCGATCGGCCAACGCCTGGCGGACGCGTTCGGGTGATTCGCGGAGGAGCTGCGCGGGCCAGCATGAGGCCGGGCAGTGTAGCCGGGCCGTGAGGGAGCGTCAACGCACCACGAGGCGCGCGTAGACTCCACGGGTGCCCGGCTCTCGACAGCGTTTCAGGCCGGCGAGTCTGCTTCCCGGCCTCGCCCTGGTGGGCCTCGGATTCGCGGCCCGGCGTGGTCTGGTGGATGCCGCACTGGGCGCCACGGCGCTCGATCTCTCGATCTTCACGGGCCTCGCGCTGACCTTGCTCGCGCTCGCGGCGCGTCGCTGCGCCGCCGTCCCCGCGCTGGCGGCGCTCGCGGCCGCGCCGCTCGTGACGCTTTTCGAGCCCGGCACGTCACTCGACCTGGCCGTGCTGGCGGCGGTTCTCTCGAGCGCGGTTGCCGTGGTGGTCGCCGAGCACGCGTTCGCCGAGCGGTCGGGCATGTCGCTGCTTGCCTGGATCGGCTTGGCGATGGTCGTGCAATGGATGCTCCACGCCGGCCTCCTGTTGAGCTCACCGTTCGGGGGGACGACCCTGATCTGGCTGGGCGTGGCGCCGGTCCTGGCGGGCTCGCTCTTGGCCGGGATCGCGCGGTTCGATCCCGAGTTGGCGTGGATTTGCGGGCTCGCCGCCTTCGCCGCCGGGCCGGGCTGGAATCTCGCGACCTGCGGCGCTCTCGCCGTGGCGCTCCTGGTGGAAGCCGGCTGGGCCGTCCGAGCGCGGCGCCGGCGATGGATCGTGATTCTCGTCGCACCGCTCGCCGCACTCCTCCCCGGCCAGGTTGGGCTCGTCGTGGGCCTGGCGGCGGCCTCAATCGGCGCGCTGAGTCGCGGAACCGCGGTGCGCGAGCCGTCACGGTTGGTGCTCGGCACGGTGGCCCTGGTGACTCTGGTCGTCGGCGCCCCTCCGTGGCATCGGGCGGCACCGGTCGCGAGTCTCGCCGCCGGTCTCGCCGGGCGGCCATTCGAAGTGGTGTGGGATCTACCCGTCGATCCACCGCCGCGGCTCAGCGTCCAATCGCCCGTCTACGAGAAACGGCTCGCCGACGTATCGACGCGCGGCTTGATCGTCGAGTCCTTCACGACCGACAGTGCGAGCCTGCCCTGTGGCACGCGGGTGGCCGACCTCGCACTGGTCGACCACGGCGTGAACCGGGTCGTGGGGTCGCTCGCGATCGGCCAGGGCACCGGGGACTGGGCGTCCGGGCGACCGGATGTGGCCGCGCGGATCGGCTGCCCGGTTCTGTCGCCGCACCGGCTCTGGATCCCGCCCGGCGAACGCCATTTCGGACGGACCTTTCGTGCGGCGTTCGACCTCTCGACCCCCCACCGGGCGAAGCGACTTCGGATCATTCGGAATCCATCGCTGCCCGCTGGCGTAACGGTCGTCCTGACTCGGGTGGGTTTCGAGCAATGAACCGAATGCGAGTTGGTCCACTGCTTTCGCTGGGCCTCGGACTGGTCGCCGTCGCCGGTCTGGCGGTGGTGCTTCCAGACCGGGGAAGCCCGGGGTTGCGCGGGACGCTGGTGGTGGCGCCCCTGGTAGTGGCGCTCTTCGAGTGGGTCCGCGCGGCGAGCGGAGGCCGCCGCGCGGGCAAGATGGAGTGGGTCGCTCGCCTCGTCTGGGTTGGCGTCGTCCTGGCGCGCGGGGCGCTCGGGCTCGGCGCCGCCGCGACGCCGTTCCTGTTCGCGGGCTTCTTGATCCTGGTCGGCGTACGCGGCGCGATCCTCCTGCCGGCCTTGCGACGGCGGGTGCGTCCGGGAGGGTCGGTTCGCCGCTCGAGCGTCTTCTTTCTCTTCACGCTGGCGGTCGGAATCGCGTTCTTGCCCTGGCTTCATGCCGCCGTCGAGCCGAACGGCGACGAGCCCTACTATCTTCTGCTGGCCGACAGCTTGGCGCACGACGGCGACGTCGACCTCCGGAATCAATACGAAGCTCACCGGGCGAGCGCATTCCTCTCGCACGACCTCGGACCGCAACCCGGCGATCCGGTCGGAAGCCATGGCGAGCTCTACTCGCGCCACCAGCCGATGCTGCCCCTGTTGCTCGTCCCTTTCTGGATCGCCGGCGGAGCGCTCGGCGCCCGTTTCGCCATGCTCCTTGCCTGGGCGTGGCTCGGCGAGCGAATGCTCCAGCTCTGCCTGGGTCTCGGGGCTTCCCCTCGGGGGGCATTCCGGGCCTGGCTCGCGGCCACCTTCTCGCCTCCGTTACTGCTCTACGCGGGCGCTGTGTGGGTCGAGGTGCCGGCCGCCCTGTTGGTGACGCTTGCGGTGACCGTCTGGGTGCGTTCGGGCGGAGGTTCGACGCGCCGGTCGTCCGCGATCTGGCTCACGGGCATCGCCCTGGCTTTCCTTCCGCTGCTCAAACTCCGTTTTCTTCTCGTGGCCCTCCCGGTCGCCGCGGCGCTGTTCGTCGCGGACCGGCGACGCCGCGCGCGTTGGTTGCTGCCGATCCTCGCGGCGGGCGCGGGCGGACTTGCCCTGGTGGCCAACTGGCTCTCGATCGGCAACGCGTTGGGTGTTCACGCGCTGGGCGAGCTCCTCGTCTGGGACGTGCCCGTGACGCACTATCTGCTGGCGCTCGACGGCCTGCTGACCGACCTCTCGTTCGGATTGCTCGTCTGCGGTCCGATCTGGTTGCTCGCTCTGCTCGGCACGCCGCGGCTGGCGCGCCAGAGCCGCGCGGCCGCTTGGATCGTCTTGGCCGGGTTGCCCTACGTTCTCGCCGTGGCGTCGCGCGCGGAGTGGTACGGAGGGTGGTCGCCGCCGTTTCGCTACTGCATCGTGATCCTGCCGCTTCTGACCGTCTGCCTCGCTCATGGCTTCGATCGGCCACCCAGTCGCCGCGAACGGACCTTGCGCGCGGCGCTCGGACTCTCGACCCTGATCCTCGCGGGCGTCTTCCTCGTCGAGCCCGGATGGGCCGTCAGCTTCGCCGACGGCCGGAGCCGGCTTCTGGATGTCCTGGCCGCACCGTTCCGGATGGATCTGGCGCGCTTCCTGCCGAGCTCCATACGACCCCGTCTGGCGACTTGGCTGGCACCGCTTGTCCTCGCGCTGGCCGTCCTGCCGGCCTTGCGGGGGCGCCGCGGCCCGCGGCGGTCGGTGATCGCCCGGGCTGCCGCGTGGTTGCTCGCCGGCGTTGCGCTCTGGGTCGCCGCGGCGCGGTGGGTACCGACCCGCTGGGCCGAAGTGGAAGATCCCTGGGTGGTCAAGTCCGGCGGCCAGCTCTATCCGGCGCCGTGGACCCCCGACCGCGCGCATTACACGGGGGGGTGGCAGATGTCGTCCGCCGCGCGGCTGCGCCTCCGCCCGGTGGCCGGCGGGAGCCGGGTGAGAGTTTCCGCGCGGTTGCGGGTCATGTGGCGGCAGAGCCCGCCGGCCCGGCTCGAAATGTTGCGCGACGGCGCGGTCATCGCCAGCTGGCCGGCGAAGGATTTCGAATGGCGGGTCGAACAGGCACCTCCGATCGTTTGGCGATCCGGGGACGAAGTGACCTTGCGCGTCGTGCCGGTGGACGAGGCGCGTCCTGGCGTGACGGTGCTGATCGATCGCCTCGGATTCGAGTGGAGATGAGCGGTTCGACGAGCCTCGTCGTGCCGACCCTGGGCCGATCACCCGACCTGGGGGAAGCGCTGCGCCGACTCGCCGCGCAAGCCGCACCTGAAGACGAACGGGTGCTGGTCCATCCCACGACTGAGCGGCCTCCGGATGCCGGGTCGGAATGGCGGAGCGTCGGGGTGCGAGCGCGCGGCTTCGCGCCGGCGGCGAACGCGGGCCTCGCGGCGACGCACGGGGAGTGGGTCGCGTTGGTCAACGACGACGCGGGGGTGGAACCGGGCTGGCTGGACGCGTTGCGCGCGGAGCTCGAGCGCGATCCCGGCCTGGCGGCAGTGCAAGGGGTCAATCTGCGATGGAACGATCCCGGGATCTGTGACGGCTGGGGCCTGGGGTGGAATCGACTGAACGAGGCCGTCCAACTCGGCGAGGGCGGCCCTCCGCCGCCGGACGGAGCCCCCTTCGAGACGTTCGGCGTGTCGGCCACGGCGGCGCTCTACCGGCGCGCGGCTCTGGAGAGCCTTGCCGGGACTCCGGGTGGCGCCGGTTTCGAGACGCGCCTGGAGAGCTGGTACGAGGACGTCGATCTCGCGGTGCGGTTACGCGCGCGGGGCTGGCGAACCCGCTGCGTGCCGGCGGCGCGGACGCTCCACCGCGGCTCGGCGACCGGCGCCACGATGCCGTGGCGTCGCGCCGTGTTGGTGGGGCGGAATCGCTGGCTCGTGGCGGCGCGGTTGTTCGGGCGGAGCTTTCCACGCGAGTGGCCGCGTCTCCTGCGCGCCGACCTGCGCAGTCTGCGGAGCGCGCTGGCTCGCGGCGCGCCACCCGTCGCCCTCGGCGCGCTGATGGCTGGAGCGTCGTCCGTGCCGCGCCTGGGGGCTTTTCTGAGGAGCGGCCAGCCGCTGGTTTCCCGAGCCGAGCTCGCACGCTTCCGGGTAGGCTCCCGGGCGTGACTGCCGCGCCCGCCCTGTCGACGATCGTCGTCTCCTGGAAATCGCGCGACGATGCGCTCGCTCTGGCGCGCGATTTCCCGCGTGATCCGCGCCACGAGCTCGTGGTGGTCGACAACTCCGGAGAGTTGACGGTGGATGGGTTCGCATCCGCGAACGTGCGCCTGCTCTCTCCGGGGAGGAATCTCGGCTTCGCCGGCGGGGCCAACCGGGGTGCCGAAGCCGCGACGGCGCCCCTGCTGCTCTTTCTCAATCCGGACACCCGGCCGATCCACGACGCGTTCGATCAGCTGCTCGCGGGCTTCACTCGCTTCCCCGATGCGGCCGGACTCGCGCCGCGGCTGATCGATCCGACGGGGGGGTCTCAACACCGCTGGCAGCTCGCCCGGCTGCCCGGACCGTCAGCGCTTCTCATGCACGCGTTCTTCTGGAATCCGAGCCGCGCCTCCCGTCGCGAGCCGCCGCCGGGAGCTCCGGTCGAGCAACCGGCCGCCGCGGCGCTCGCGCTGAGACGACGGCGCTGGGAGGCATACGGCGGGTTCGACGAGGGCTTCGCCCCCGCCTGGTTCGAGGACGTCGATCTCGCCAAACGCTTGGCGGCGGGGGGAGAGCGAATCCTCTACTGGCCCGAGGCGAGCTTCGAGCACCGGGGTGGCGCTTCGCTCGCCGGGCTCGGCTACGCGGGCTTCCTCGAAGCCTACGATCGCAATCTGGCCCGCTACCTGCGACTCCAT
Source organism: Thermoanaerobaculia bacterium (assembly GCA_963712855.1). GTDB lineage: Bacteria > Acidobacteriota > Thermoanaerobaculia > Multivoradales > JAGPDF01 > JACTMI01. Next base: position 1,118,360 of record CAVQJN010000001.1, on the reverse strand, counting down.
CATGGGACGGCTTGGGCCCTCGCGTTTCGCGCGTTGGTGCCTTTCGGCGCTCTCCTTCGCGTCGCGGCGCTACCGGCCCGAAGCCCGGCGCGCGCACCGAGCCGCGCCGCCGCGGCGCGGGCTTTGTGGGGAGCCGCGCGGGCCGCCTTGCGGGGTTGGCCCGCCCCGGAGGCGAGCGGCCGGTGAGCGCTCCGGTCGCGGTGGCGATCGTCAGTCACGATTCGGCGGCCGACCTGCCGGCCTGTCTGGCGGCGGTGGACCAGCTCGATCCCACGCCGGAAGAGGTCGTGGTGATCGACTGTGCGAGCACCGACTCGAGCGCGGCAGTGGCGCGTGCCGCCCGGCCGGGTGGCGTGGCCACGCGAGTGGTCGAGTTGACGGAGAACCTGGGATTCGCCGGCGGGACGAACCGGGCGATCGCGCTCACGCGGAGCGCTTGGATCCTCACCCTCAACCCGGACGCGGAGCCGGCGCCCGACTACCTGGGCCGCCTGCTGGCGCGCGTGGCCGACCGACCGGATGACCGGGTCGGCGCGCTGACCGGGCGCTTGGTGCGGCCGGGCTCGCCACGTCGGTTGGACGCGTGTGGGATGCGGCTGACCCGCACCTGGCGCCACCTCGACCGGGGCTCGGGGGAGCTCGATCGGGGGCAGTACGGGCAAGTCGAGCGCGTGTTCGGCGCGACGGGGGCCGCCAGTCTCTGGCGGCGTTCCGCGTTGCTCGACGTGGCGATCGAAGGCGAGGTCTTCGACGAACGGTTTCACTCGTACCGCGAAGACGCGGAGCTCTTGTTTCCGGCTCCATGAGCGCGGCTGGGAGGTCGTCTACGAACCGGCGGCGGAGGCCCGCCATCGCCGCCTCGTCGAGCCGCGACGGCGTCTTTCCTTGCCGCCGGATCTGAATTTCCATTCCCTCAAGAATCGCTACCTCCTGCGCGCTGGCCATCAGAACGTGGCGAATTGGGTCTACACCCTGCCGTGGACCCTGAGCCGCGACCTGGGCGCGCTCCTCTGGGTGCTCGCTGTCGAGCGAACCTCCCTGCGCGCCTACGCCTGGCTGTGGCGAGAACGCCGGAAGATCCGGGAGCGTCGCCGCGTGTTGCGCGCTCGTCGTACGGCGCCTGCGGAGTCGGTCGAGCGCTGGTTCCACCGCGCAGGCGAGCCGCTGTGAACGCTCCTCTACGGGTGGCCTTGATCGGCAGCAGGGGCGTTCCGGCCCGTTACGGCGGCTACGAGACCTTCTGCGCGGAGTTGGCGCCACGCCTCGTCGAGCGCGGCTTCGACGTGACCGTCTACGGGCGAGCCCATTACGTGTCGCGGCGCCGCCGGCGCTATCGAGGTGCGCGCGTGATCGTTCTGCCGACCCTTCCGACCAAGCATCTCGATACCCCGGTCCACACCTTTCTCGCGTGCCTGCACGCGACGGGAGAGCGCTTCGACGCAGCGCTGGTGGTCAATGCCGCGAATGCGCTCTTCCTTCCGCTCTTGCGAGTGGGCGGTATTCCGTCCGTACTGAATGTCGATGGCATCGAGAGGCGACGCGCGAAGTGGGGGCCTTTCGGACGCGCCGTCTACGCGCTCTCGGAGCGCTTGGCAACGGTCTTGCCTGCCGCGCTGGTGACCGACGCGGAAGTGATTCGCCGTCACTACCGAGAGCTCTACGGATGCGACTCGACCGCCATCCCGTACGGCGTGGAGGCGCGACCCGAGAAGGGCACCGGCATGCTGCGCCGGCTGGGGCTGGAGAGTCGCCGCTACCTGCTCTACGTTTCGCGCTTCGAACCGGAGAACAATCCGCACCGGATCGTCGAGGCCTACCGGCGGGTTCACGGCGAGATGCCGCTCGTGATGGTCGGCGGCGCCCCATACGCGTCCGATTTCATCGCGTCGTTCACGCGCGACGCGGACCCGCGGGTGATCTTCTCCGGCCCCATTTACGGCCGCGGTTACCGCCAGTTGCTCTCGCACGCGTTCGCCTACGTTCACGCCACCGAAGTGGGAGGGACCCACCCGGCCCTGGTGGAGGCGCTCGGCTACGGCAACTGCTGCCTGGTGCACGACACGCCCGAGAACCGCGAGACCTCGGGCGAGGCGGCGCTCTACTTCCGGGCCGAAGATCCCGCCGGCTTGGGGCGTGTTCTGAACCCCCTGCTCGACGCGCCGGAGGAAGTGGTTCGGCGGCGCGTGGTTGCCGCGCGGTGGGCGCACGAACGCTTCGACTGGGAGCGGATCGCGGACACCTACGCGGGTCTCTTGCGGCAGGTGGCGGGGCGCCCCGCGGCCCGCTGAAGGGGAATCGGCGTCTGGTTTGCCTGTCTACTCTCTTGCAGGCGAATGGACGTAAGTTGGCTAGACTCGTCAAGAATCTCCGGACGCGAGCCTCGAACCGCTCGGTCGAATTGATCCGATGCTGAAGCAGCAAGCCCGCCTGATCGCCACCCTGGTTTTCCTCGTGGATCTCACGCTGGTGGGCGTGGCTTTCGTGGGTGCGCACATGCTGCGGAGCGCGCTCTCGCCGTTTCTACACGGGTCGGAGAGCGGTTTCTATCCGCTCGCGAAGTATCTTCCGCTGCTCCCGCTGGTGCTGTTGATCTGGGGGATGCTGCTCTGGTCGAGCGGACGCTATCGTTCGCACCGCCGGGTGCCCCTGGTCAACGAGGCGGCGGCGGTGGTCCGGGTCTGCCTCTTCGGAGTCGCCATCTTCGGTCTCGCGTTATGGATCTTTCGCCTGGACGAGGTGCTGCTCGGCGCCGACCGCATCAGCCGGGCCTGGATCCTGATCTTCGTGGTCCTGACCTGTTTGCTCCTGCTCGCCGAGAAACTCGCTCTCCGCGTGGTGGCGCGTCGGCTGCGGGAGAAGGGCCTCAACTATCGAACGGTGCTGCTGGTGGGCACCGGCGCGACGGCGGCGGCTCTCGCGGATTCGTTGCGGGAGCATCGCTGGTGGGGTTATCGCCTGCTCGGTTCGCTTCGCCTCGACGACGGCGACGAGGCGCGGAATCCGGACCCACGAGTGGAGCCGGTGCTGGGCGACCTCTCTTCGCTCGACGAGCTGCTCGAGCGCCAGTTGGTCGACGAGATCGTCTTCGCGGCCTCGCCGGCGGAGGTCAGCCGTTGGGAGAATCTGGTCTTGGCGCTGCAGGATCGAGGCATCGTGGTGCGCTTCGCGCTCGAGCTCTTTCCGCACGCCAAGGAGCGCATCCATCTCGAAGAGCTCGACGGGGTACCGCTGGTCTCGCTGGCGTCGGCCCCGGGGCCCTTCGCGCTCGCCTTCAAGCGCAGCGTCGACGTGGCGCTCGCGCTGGTCATCATGGCTCTCGCGTTCCCGGTGGTGGCCCTGGTCGCGGTCGCCATCCAGGTGAGCGGCGGTGGCGCCGTGTTCTTTCGTCAGCGGCGCTGCGGCCTCAACGGGCGCGTCTTCACCCTCTACAAGTTCCGCACCATGGTCGAGAACGCCGAAGATCAGATGGCCGAGGTCGCTCACCTCAACGAAATGAAGGGGCCGGTGTTCAAGGCGAGCCGTGATCCGAGGGTGACTCGGCTAGGCAGGACGTTGCGCAAGTTCAGCCTCGACGAGCTGCCCCAGCTCTGGAACGTCCTGCGCGGCGAGATGAGTCTGGTCGGGCCGCGGCCGCCGATTCCGGAGGAGGTGGCTCGCTACGCGGGCTGGCAGCGCCGCCGCCTGGCGATGAAGCCCGGGCTGACCTGTCTCTGGCAGGTCTCGGGACGCAATCAACTCGATTTCGACCGGTGGATGGCGCTCGACCTGCAATACATCGACAACTGGAGCCTCTGGCTCGACTTCAAGATCCTCGCCAAGACCGTCCCGGTGGTGTTCTCGGGACGCGGCGCGTCCTGAGCCGCATCAGCCCTGGGCGGGTGGCTTGGCGGCCAGGGCGAGAATCAGATCGCGCACCAACTCGCGGAGCTCCGAGGCATAGCTGATGACGTCGCGAAGGCGGTCCTCGACCTGATCGACGGTCGCCCGGGAGGGGCTGTTGCGGGCCCGCATTCGATAGCCGAGCCGATCCTCGAGTGACTCCAGTTGTTCGTAGACGTCCTTGATGCGTTGCGGATCCATGCGTTTACCTCGCAGCCAGATGGGTGACCAGATCGACCAGCTCCTCGATGTCTCCCTGCGGCATCTTTTGGGCGAAGCCGGGCATGCTGCCGTAGCCGTAGGCGATGCGTTGATACAGGAGGCCCCGCATGCGCTCGTGCGCCAGGGTGGATTGGGTCAGGTCGACCTTGGGGTCGATGCCTTTGATCGCGGGAGCGCCGTGTCCATCCGGGCCATGGCAACGGGCGCAATTCTCCCGCCAGAGCTTCGCGACCGGCGTGCCGCTGGTGGGCGGACCGCAGGCGAGCGCCGTCGTTACGGTGACGGCAAGGACCACCGCCAGGCGCCCGCTCGCGCGGGTCACGGAGTCTCGCCCCGCAATTTATAGAAATAGTCGAGCAACTGGGTCATCTGCTCGGCGGTGAGCTGGTCGTTGGCGGGCATCTCTCCGAAGATGCCCTGGCGGATGACCGACTCGACCGAATAGCGGTCACCGCCGCCGTGCTTCCAGTCGTTGTCGAGCAGATCGGCGTAGGGATTGCCCATGTAACCAACCGTGTTGCCGGCGCCGTCGATGCCGTGACAGTCGGCGCAGAGTTTGCGCCAGAGCCGTTCACCGGGTGGAGCGGGCGCCAGGAGGTCGCAACCGGCCGCGAGGAGAACCAACAAGAAGCCGGCCAGCGCGAACGAACGAGCCTGAAGCGGCTGTGGCCTCAATCGTCGGTACTCCGGTGTACCCGCGTCGCGGTGGCCTGGTCGCGCGGCCGGATCACGACCTCGTCGATGTCGACATGCGCGGGAAGCGTGGCGATCCACCGCACCACCTCGGCGATGTCTTCGGCGACCAACGGCGTCATCCCTTCGTAGACCTTCGTGGCGCGCGCGGCGTCGCCGGCGAAGCGAACCAGCGAGAACTCGGTCTCCGCCAAGCCCGGCGCGATCTCCGTGATCCGCACCGGTTGGCCGAGCAACTCGAGCCGGAGCGTGCGGGTGAGGGCCCTCAGGGCATGCTTCGAGGCGGTGTACCCGCCGCCGCCGGGGTAGGTCTCGAAGCCGGCCACCGAGCCCACGTTCACGATCAGAGCGTCCCCCGAAGCGAGCAGCTTGGGCAGCAGCGCGCGGGTCATGCGCAGCACGCCGAGCACGTTGAGCTCGAACATGTCGCGCCACTTCGCCTCCTCCGCCTCGGCGATGGTCTCCATCCCGAACGCGTTGCCTGCGTTGTTGACCAGGACGTCGACGCGATCGATCGTGGCGCAGAAGGCATCCACGCTGGCCGGATCGGTCACGTCGAGTCGCATCCAGCGCGCTCCGATCTCCTCGCCCAGGGCACGCAGCCGCGCTTCGCGGCGCGCTCCCAGGACGAGGTCGAACCCGGCGCCCGCCAGGGCGCGCGCGGTCGCGGCACCGAAGCCCGACGATGCGCCGGTGACGACCGCCAACTTCTTCTCGTTTCGCATGGCCGAGGAGTGTAGCCGAAGCGCCCGCGTCGGGATGCGGACGGCTCGACAGGCGTTGGCCCGGAGAGGCTTGGGGGGCGGATCAGACCAGCGACGAGGGGCAGAGGTCCGCGAGGCCGCACTCTGCGCAACGCGGCCTGGGTGCCTTGCAGATCGCCCGTCCGTGAAAGATCAGCAGGTGGGCGAGCAGCGCCCAGTCGTGGCGTGGAAACAGCGGCATCAGATCACGCTCGACCTTGACCGGATCGCTCTCGCGGGTGAAGCCCAGGCGGAGCGCCAAGCGGGCGACGTGGGTGTCGACGACCACGCCTTCGTTCATGCCGAAGGCGTTGCCGAGGACGACGTTCGCGGTCTTGCGCCCGACGCCCGGAAGGCTCGTCAGCTCGTCCATGGTGGCGGGGACCTCGCCGTCGTAGCGCTCGACGAGAGTGGTTCCGAGACCGCGCAGCGATTTCGCCTTGTTGCGGAAGAAACCGGTCGAGCGGATGAGCTCCTCGAGCTCCGCGGTCGGAATCGAGGCGTACTCGGCGGCGGTCGGACAGCGCCGGAAGAGGGCGGGGGTCACTTGATTGACTCGCACGTCCGTGCACTGGGCGGACAGGATCGTGGCGACGAGCAGCTCGAGGGGGCTCCGATGATCGAGTGCGCAGCGCGCTTCGGGATATTCGTCGACGAGGCGCGAGAAGACTTCGCCCGCGCGGTGGAGGCGTGCGGCGGCCGATTCGCGTTTGCGAGGTCGGGAAGGCCGGGCGGGGGCCGGCTTGGCCGCGCTCTCGCGGGTGCGCGGGGCTCGAGTCATGGGCTCCTCAATCCCGATCCAGCATCACCTTGATCAGCAGGTTGAACAGGGCGAGGAAGAGGCCTCCGATCACGTCCCAGGCGAAGCTCTCCACCCTGAGCGACTCGAGCAGCGCATCGGCGAGCGCCAGCATGACGCCGTTGATGACCAGGTAGAAGAGCCCTAGCGAGAGCACGATCAACGGGCAGGAGAGGAAGGTCACGAGGGGCTTGACGAGCAGGTTGATCAGGCCGAGAACGCATCCCGCCGCGACCAGCGCCAGAAGCCCGCCGTGCCAGTGGATGCCGGGTAACAGAGTTGCCGCGACGACGAGTCCGAGCCCATTGAGCAGGATGCGCGCCAGCATTCTCATGGCTTCGCCTCGGCTTCGAGCTGCACCAACGCTTGACGGGCGACCCGGCGTTCGTTCTCGTGGGTGAGGCACGCGATCGCCTCGGCGGCGGGGAACCAGCTCGCCCGATCGACCTCGTTGGGATCGAAGTCGGTCTCGCTCCCGGACTCATAAGCGAGCAGGAAGTAGTCGACGTGCTTGCGGATCCTCAGATCCCGGCTTTCGGCGAACCAGTAGTCGATGCCGTCGAGCTCGGCGATCGGCCGCCCGGTGACGCCGGTCTCCTCGCGCACCTCCCGCACGGCGGCCTCCTGCGAGGTCTCTCCCGGCTCGATGTGTCCCTTGGGCAGCTGCCATCTGCGGCCGCCGCCCGTGGCGATGAGCAGGAAGTCTCCCTCTCGGTTCACGACGCCGCCAGCGGATCTCTGACGCTCGATGCGTGGCCGCCGGGTGGGCGGGCGCTTCACGGTTGCAGCCGTTCGCTTCGCCATGTCTCGCCGTCGCGGCTGAAAGCGACGCGCTCGTGCAGCCGGCTGGGACGGGAGCGCCAGAACTCCATGGCCCGCGGACGCAGGAGGAAGCCTCCCCAGTGCGGAGGGCGCTCGACGTCGCGCCCGATGAAGCGCGCTCCGGTGGCGGCGGCGCGCGCCAGCAGGGCGGTGCGCGAGTCGAGCGGCGCGCTCTGGCGCGACGCCCAGGCGCCGAGCTGATGGGTGCGCGGCCGGGTCGCGAAATAGGCGTCCGATTCCTCGGCGGAGAGCTTCTCGACCGCACCTTCGACGCGTACCTGCTCGTCGACCCAGGGCCAGTAGAAACAGAGCGCGGCGCTCGAGTTGACGGCGAGCTCGCGCCCCTTCCGGCTCTCGTAGTTGGTGAAGAAGCGGAACCCGCGCTCGTCGAATCCCTTGAAGAGCACCATCCGCACGCTGGGCCGCGCCGCCGCGTCGACAGTCGCGAGGGCGACGGCGGTGGGGTCGAAGGGCGCCGCCTCGGCGGCCCGCGCGAAGACCGCCTCGAAACGTCGCAGCGGGTCGTCCGCCATCAGTTCACTTCCGGCGCCGGCGCCACGCCGGTCCAAGCGGGCAGCGTCGCGGGGTCGACCCCGACCGAGCGCAGGGCGCGCTCCCAGGTCTCCTCGGTGCCGTCGCCGAAGATCAGGCCGAGGTCCACGGGCGCGGTCAGCCAGTCGTTGCGCAGAATCTCCTCGACCAGCTGTCCCGCGCCCCAGCCGGCGTATCCGAGCAGCAACCGAAAATGTTCCGGGGGCGAGGCGGCGAGATGGCCGAGCTCGGTCAAGTTCTGGCTGAGCCGGACACCGGGCAAGACCTCGGTGGACTCGGCAAGCTCGGGAAGTCGACCGGGGTCGCCGCTGAACAGCACGGTGCCGATCTGGGGTTGGACCGGGCCGCCGAAGCCGGCCAACTCGTCCTTTTCGCCGCGCCACTCGAGCTCGAGATCGCGGAGGATCTCCGTCACCCGCAGTTCGGTGGCGCGATTCACGATGAAGCCGAAGCTGCCCTCCTCCTGGTGGGCGAGCAGCAAGACGACACTCTTGCGGAAGAACGGATCGATCACCTGCGGCATCGCGAGCAGCAAGACCGGGGCGACGAGCTCGGCGCCGGACCTCATGGTCGCAAGCATACGCTGGCCCGGAGAGCGATGACCTCCCGCCGCCGTCGCGGCGCTCGCCGGTCTCGTGCGATATCGTTTGCTCGAATTCATCCGTCGGAGATTCATCACGCCATGAAAGATAGTTACGAAACCCACGGTGCTCTCTCGGTGGGCGACCGGAGCTGGCGGATCGCGCGCCTCGCGGCGCTCGAGAAGCAGGGCTTCAACCTCGCCCGCCTGCCTTTTGCCCTCAGGATTCTGCTCGAAAATCTCCTCCGTCGCGAGGACGGACACGCGGTGACCGGCGACGAGATCGCTGCGCTCGCCAACTGGCGACCCGAGGCCGCTCCTTCACGCGAGATCGCGTTCACGCCAGCCCGTGTCTTGTTGCAGGATTTCACCGGCGTCCCCGCGGTGGTCGACCTCGCCGCGATGCGCGACGCGATGCGCGACATGGGCGGCGATCCCGAGCGCATCAACCCCGTGCAACCGGTCGAGCTGGTGATCGACCACTCGGTGCAGGTGGACGAGTTCGGGTCGCGCGCCGCGCTGCTCATCAACAGCGAGAAGGAGTTCGAGCGCAACCGCGAGCGCTACCTGTTCCTGCGCTGGGGCCAGAAGGCGTTCCGCAACTTCCGGGTCGTTCCGCCCGCCACCGGGATCGTCCATCAGGTCAACCTCGAGTATCTGGCGCGCGTCGTCATGGACGAGGACGGTTGGGCCTATCCCGACACCCTGATCGGCACCGATTCGCACACCACCATGATCAACGGGCTGGGCGTTCTCGGCTGGGGCGTCGGGGGCATCGAGGCCGAGGCGGCGATGCTCGGTCAGCCGGTGTCGATGCTGATTCCTCAGGTGGTCGGGTTCCGGTTCACCGGGCGCCTGCGCGAGGGCGCGACGGCCACCGACCTGGTGCTCACCGTGACCCAGATGTTGCGCAAGAGGGGTGTGGTTGGCAAGTTCGTCGAGTTCTATGGCCCGGGTCTGAAACATCTGCGTCTCGCCGACCGGGCGACGATCGCCAACATGGCTCCCGAGTACGGCGCGACGTGCGGCCTCTTTCCTGTGGACCGGGTGGCGCTCGACTACCTGGCGTTCACGGGACGTCCCGAGTCCCGGGTCGCGCTCGCCGAGGCCTATCTCAAGGAGCAGGGCCTGTTCCACTCCGACGCGACGCCGGAGGCCGAGTACTCGGACACGCTCGAGCTCGACCTCGCCACCGTGGAGCCTTCGCTCGCCGGTCCGCGCCGTCCCCAGGACCGGGTGGCGCTCTCGGCGCTCAAGGAGAATTTCCTGGGTGAGCTCCCGGGGCTCGTCTCGACCAAGCCAGCGAAGCCGAGCAACGGCACGGTCGGGCGCTGGGAAGGCGAGGGCGGTGGCGTCGCGGTGGCGGAGGGCGTGGTCACCGAGGTCGCGACGGAGATCGACGGGCAGCCCTGCACGCTGCGTCACGGCTCGGTGGTCATCGCCGCCATCACCTCCTGCACCAACACCTCGAATCCCTCGGTGATGATCGCCGCGGGCCTGGTGGCCCGCAAGGCCGCCGCGCGCGGGCTGCGTCCGAAGCCTTGGGTCAAGACCAGTCTCGCGCCCGGCTCCAAGGTGGTGACCGAATACCTGCGCGCCTCGGGCCTGCTCGAGGATTTGGAGACCTTGCGCTTCAACGTGGTCGGCTACGGTTGCACGACCTGCATCGGGAACTCGGGGCCATTGCCGGCGCCGGTCTCGCGCGCCATCGCGGACGGCAGCTTGGTCGCTGTCTCGGTCCTGTCGGGCAACCGCAACTTCGAGGGCCGCATCAGTCCCGAGGTGCGCGCCAACTATCTGGCGTCACCGCCCCTCGTGGTCGCCTTCGCGCTGGCGGGCCGGATCGACCTCGATCTCGATCGCGAGCCCCTGGCGACCGACGCCGAAGGGAACCCCGTCTACCTGCGCGACCTCTGGCCGACCCAGGCCGAAATCGAGGAAATGCTGCGTGTCTCGTTGCGGTCCGAGATGTTCCGCGAGAAATACGCCGACGTCTTCACGGGCGAGACGCAGTGGCGCGAGCTGCCGGTGCCGGAAGGCAAGACGTTCGCCTGGCAGGAGGATTCGACCTACGTCCGCAACCCGCCCTACTTCGAGGGCATGGGGTTGGAGCCGGAGGCGGCCGAGGACATCGTCGGGGCACGCTGCCTGGCGCTGCTCGGCGACTCGATCACGACCGACCACATCTCGCCGGCGGGCTCGATCAAGCGCGACAGCCCGGCGGGTCACTATCTGATGGAGCACGCCGTCGAGCCGGTCGACTTCAACTCCTATGGCTCCCGGCGTGGCAACCACGAGGTGATGGTGCGCGGCACCTTCGCGAACGTGCGGATCCGCAATCGGATGGTGCCCGAGCTCGAGGGCGGTTTCACCCTTCATCTCCCGTCGGAGACCCCGATGACCATCTACGACGCCGCGGCCCGCTACGCCGAGGAGGGGACCTCGCTCGTGGTCGTGGCGGGCAAGGAGTACGGCTCGGGCTCGTCGCGCGATTGGGCGGCCAAGGGGCCGGCGCTGCAGGGGGTCAAGGCGGTGCTCGCGGAGTCCTTCGAGCGCATCCACCGCTCCAACCTGATCGGCATGGGCGTCGCGCCGCTCGAGTTCGCGGCTGGCGAGAGCGCGGCGAGCCACGGTTTGACCGGCTTCGAGACCTACTCCGTCGAGGGATTGGCGGAAGGCGTGGAGTCGGGCTTCGCGTCCGGCCGGGAGGTCACCGTCCGCGCGGAGCGTCCTGGCGGGGGGACGGTCGAGATCGGGGCGCGGGTGCGGCTCGATACGCCGCAGGAGGTCGAGTACTACCGCCACGGCGGCATCCTTCGTTACGTGCTGCGCCAACTTCTGGCCCGGGACTGAGCGAAAAAAGCCCCGTGCGGTGGAGGGGGTGCCGCACGGGGGAGAAGAGGGAGCTGAATGGAGCAGGGTGGTCAGACCCTGAGGTGGGCCCAACTCCCGAAGCGGCCCACCGAAGGAGATAACGAAGCAAGAGGCGCGCCGGATTCCCCGGCGCGGCCGAGTCTCGATTCCGGGAGAGCGAACTGGGTTCGCGTCAGCGCATCTTCGTAACCGGCTCTAGCGGCTATCTGGGCCGGGCTCTCTGCCGCCGGCTCGGGGCGGAAGGTCACGAGGTGCGGGCGCTGGTTCGGGCGACCAGCCGGGTGGAGGCGCTGGCCGACCTGCCGCTCGAACGGTTTCACGGCGATGTGCTCGATCGGGCTTCGATGCGCGAGGGGATGTCGGGCGCCGACTGGGTCATTCACGCGGCGGCCGACCTCGATCTCTCGGGCCCTCCGGGGCGCATGGAGGCGGTCAACGTCACGGGGTCGGAGAACGTGGCGTCGTTGGCCTTCAAGCTCGGCGTGGGGCATTTCCTCTCGGTCTCCTCGATCGCCTATTTCGGCGGCAGCCCGGCCGACGGCACTCCGGCGACCGAGAGCGCGGAGCCATGGCGACCGTTTCCCACTCGCTACAGCGCCACCAAACACGACGGGGAGCGGGCGATCCGGGGGTGGGCCGAGCGCGGCCTGGTCGTCCACACGGTCTATCCCAGCCTCATCTATGGCCCCCCGGGTAAGAAGGAGGGCGCCAACTCGGTGCTGCGCCAACTGCTCCGCGGACGCTTTCCGGCGCTGGTCGGCGCCGACCGGATCGCCTCGTGGATCCATCTCGACGACGTGGTCGACGCGATGGTTCGGCTCCTCGAACGCGCCGTGCCGGGAAGCGCCCACCTGCTGGCAGGCGAAGCGCTGCCGGTCCGCGACTTGGTCGCCCGGGTGGCGCGGATCGCCCGGGTGCGCGCGCCGCGCCGGGAGGTGTCGGTCCGGACGGCACGCTGGGCGTTGCGCCTCGCGCAGCCCCTCTATCGGATCCGAGGCCGGCGGCCGCCCATGGCTCTGACTCAGCTCGACTCCCTGGCGCGCCACTGGAACTTCGACGACACGAAAGCCCGTCGCGAGCTCGGCTGGAATCCGCGCGGCCTGGATGAGGGGTTGCCGCCCACGATCGCCTACCTGCGCCACCTCGATGAGCGGTGAAGTCAGCGTCATCCTGCCGGTTCGAAACGGCGCGCAGTTCCTCGCCGAAGCGCTGCGCTCGGTCATGGATCAGAGCCGTCCCGCGGACGAGATCCTGGTCGTCGACGGTGCATCGACGGACGGCAGCCTGGAGATCGCGCGGTCATTCGCGGGCGCGGAAATTGTCGAGCAGCGCGGCGACGCGTTGGCGGACGCCTTCAATACCGGGATCGCGAGGGCACGGAGTCGGCTGATCGCATTCATGTCGAGCGACGACCGCTGGACCGCCGACAAGCTCGAAGTCCAACTGCGCGCGTTCTCGGAGACGCCTGACCTCGACTACGGTTGGGCAGGGTGTGCTACTTCTTGACGCCCGGTCAGGCCCTGCCTCGAGGGGCGAGGCCCGAGTGCCTGGAGAAGATTCTTCCGGCGCGCATCATGGAGACCCTGGTGGTTCGTCGCGAGCTCTTGCGCATGCTGGGCCGCCTGCGGCCCGCGTTCTCACCGTCCTGCGACGTCGATCTGTTCCTGAGACTGCGCGACTCTGCGGCGCGGGGAGAGTGCGTCGAACACGTGGTGCTTCACAAGCGTCTCCACGATCGTCAGACGACCGTGACGGAATTAGGCCGAATTCATCGAGGCTTGCTGGCGGGTGCCCGGGACGCGATCGAGCGCCGCCGCGCGTCCCCGCCTCGGGGCTCCGGCCTCGCATCGCCCGGGGGTGGAACATGAGACGATACGAGTGAGAGATAATTCGGCCACAACGAGGAAGCGGGAGGAACCCTGAGGTGAACCAAGAGGTTTATCGCATCCGTCGCCCCGACGTGGTGTCCGAGGCGTTTGACGGCGAGGCCGTGGTGGTGAACCTCCGCCTGGGCCGCTACTACGCGTTCACGCCCCTGGCGAGCGAAGTCTGGGAGCGGCTCGCTGCCTCGCCCGCCCTCGGGGAGTTGGTGGAGAGCGCCCTTCCCCAGTGGTCCGATCCGGCGGTCGCGGAGCGTGAGCTCCGCACCTTTCTGAAGCGCCTCGAAGAGGAAGAGCTGATCGAGCTTGCGCCACCACCGAATCGAGAAACGGTGCCGTTCGAGCCGCTGGCGGCGCGCGATGACGCGACCCTGGACTTCGAGATTTTCACGGATCTCGAGGACCTGCTCGTCCTCGACCCTATTCACGATCTCGACGAGAACGGTTGGCCGGTCGCCGATTCCTCCTCGGTGTCCGATGCTGCGGAGAAATGAATCTCCCGAGGCGGCGCAGCGAGCTCGACGCCGCTGAGCTGAGATTTCTCGCGGCGCTCGACGAGTCGTTCCTCGCCGCCGAGACGCAGGCCAGCACGACTCGGCGACTCTGCCTCGCGGGCCGGCTCGGAATCCGGCTTCGCATCGCCGGGGCTGGCCTCGCGAGCTCGCTGCTGCCGGCGCTGAGGTGGCTCGTCGATGCCGACCGCGCGGAGCTTCCTCGATTCGAGATCCGCGCTTTCGCCGGCGGTCGCCTCCCGGCCAACCCGTGGCGACTCGACGAGCGTTCGCGCGGCGAGATCAGCGGCGGAGCCGGAGCCCGAATCGCGACCGTCCTGGTCACCGAGCCGCCGGCGCTCTCGGTCGTCGACCGGGACCGCGGGATCGGCTGGTATTGGACGGCAAGCCCGGATCGGCTCCCGGCCTGGGAGCTGGCGGCGCCCTTCGTGCGGCTGCTGCCCCTACTGCTTGCGGAGGAGTCGGTCGTGCTGACCCACGGTGGCGCGGTCGGAGACGGCCGCCGGGCCCTGCTCCTCGCCGGGCCCGGCGGTACGGGGAAGTCGACGACCTCCCTGGCGGCTCTGAGCGTCGGCCTCGAGGTGCTGGGCGACGACTACGTGCTCGTCGACGAAGCGGGAGGTCCGCGCGTCTCTCAAGTGTTCGCATCCGCCAAAGCCGACGGGGCCTCCCTGGCGAAACTCGAACGGGCCGGGATTCATCTCGTCTCGCGTGGCCGCGAGGCGAACGGAAAGAGCGTCGTCGAGTTGCCGGAGCGAGCTCGCCCGGCGGGTGATGGGCACCGGGCGCTCGCGGCCATCGTGCTTCCCCGGATTGCCGAGGGGACCGGCGCGCTCGTGCCGATCTCCCCGGCGCGTGCCGTGAGGGCACTGGCGCCGAGCTCGATCTTTCAGCTCCCCTTCGCGGGCAGCGCCGAGTTCGCCCGCCTAGCGCGCGTCGCGCGCGCCGTGCCCTCTTTTCAGCTAGAGGTGGGCCCAGAAATCCCAGCCGTCGGACGAGCCCTCGCCCGGGCCTTGGCGGAGCACGGCTCTCGATGAGCGCCGAGATCGCCGTCGTGATCGCGGCACGCGATGCCGCTCGCTTCCTGGCCGAAGCCCTGGCGTCGCTCCCGCCCCATCCCCAACTCGCCGAGATCGTGGTCGTCGACGACGGCTCGACCGACGAGACCGGAGTGGTCGCGCGTCGCGACCCGAGGGTGCGCTGTGTGCTGCAGGAGGCGCGAGGCGCCGCGGCGGCCCGTAATCGCGGTATCGCAGCGAGCCGGGCACCGGTGCTCGGATTTCTCGACGCGGACGATCGCTGGGCGATCCCACCAGCGGAGCAGGACCCGCGGGCGGCGATCCTGGCGGCCCATCCGGATCTTCCCTTCGTGGGGGGTCGTACCCGGTACTGGCGCCGTCGCCCCGATGGCCGGGAGGAGCTCGGCGATCCCCGCGAACTGCTCGCCTTCGGGGCGTTTCTGGTGCGTCGCAGCATCTTCGAACGGGTGGGTGCGATCGAAGAATCGCTGACCTGCGGAGAGGATCTGGATTGGTTCTTCCGCGCCAAGCGGACGGGATTCGTGCCGACTTTCTGCGATGAGACGACGCTCCACTATCGTCGCCACGGCGGCTCACTCACCGCGCAGCGGCAGCCCCGCGAGCACTTTCTGGTCATCGCCGTGCGGCGTGCTCTCGAGCGGCGGAGGCGCTTGGATCCCTCATGACGGGAGAGCTTCTCCTGTGGTGTCGTCGTGCCGGTGCGCAACGGTGCCCGCTATTTGGGCGAGGCGTTGGCAAGTGTCGTCGGTCGACCGGAAGTCAGCGAGATCGTCGTGGTGGACGACGGCTCGAGCGACGAGAGCGTGGCGATCGCGAGCTCTTTCCCGGAGGTCCGTTGCATACGCCAGGAGCCGACCGGAGTGGGAGCGGCGCGCAACCGGGGAATCGCCGAGACGCGAAGCTCGATTCTGGGATTTCTCGACGCGGATGATCTCTGGCCGGACTTTTCTCGAACGGGCGATCCTCGGCTCGCCGCCTTGGGCTCCGATGACCGTCTCGACGCGGTGGTCGGTCAATTGCAGGCTTTCCGGACCTCGGCGGACGGCCGCCGCGAGTGCCTCGGTCCGCCCTGGCCCGCGATGGGTTCGTTCCCGGCGGGTCTCTTCCGACGTTCACTCTTCGCGCATGTCGGCCCGATCGACGAGACGCTCGTCATCGGCGAAGACACCGATTGGTTCCTGCGGGCTTGGGAAGTTGGAGCGCGCTTCAAGTGGATCGTCGAAGTCACGGTCGAATACCGTCGACACACCGGAAACACGACCTCGACCGCCCGCGAAATCCAGCAGGGTTTCGCGGGCGTGGTGGCGCGCCGGCGGGCCCGCCTGAGAGGTCTGGCGGAGGCGGCCGTGCCGAAGCGGCTCTGGCCCGACTTCGAGCAGATCGCGGCGCGCGCCCACGATGCGAGCCGGGAATGGAGGGCCTCCCGGCCCGGCGGGAGCCGGCCATGAGCGCACCGATCAGCGTGGTGATTCCGGCCTTCAACGCGCAGCGCTTCATCCGAGACGCGATCGAGACGGTCTTCGGCCAGCGCCCCGCTCCCGAGGAGGTCCTGCTGGTCGACGACGGCTCTACCGACGAGACCGCGGCGGTGACGGAAGCTCTCGCCGCCGGCGTACGAGTGCTGCGCGAGCAGCATCGGGGTATCGGGGGCACCCGCAACGCGGGCCTTCGCGCCGCGCGGTGCGGCTCGTGGCGTTTCTCGACGCCGACGATCTGTGGCTTCCTGGGAAGCTCGCCGCCCAGCTCGCCGCGCTCGCCGAAGAACCCGATTTGGCGGGCGTCTTCACCCACATCCGGAACGAATACGTCCGCTCCGAGCTGAAGCAACGCTTCCGGGCGGTGGAGGGGAACGTGCGCGGCGTGTGCGCCTCGACACTGCTCGTTCGACGGGACGCCCTCGTGGCGAGCGGCGGCTTCGACGAGACGACCCAGCGCGTCGAGTTCATCGAGTGGTACGCGCGAGCGGTTGGCGCCGGGCTGCGGTTTCGAGTCCTGCCCAAGACCTTCGCGATTCGTCGGATTCACGGTGAGAACCAATCCATTCGCCTGGCGAGCCGAACCAGCGAATACGCGCGGCTTGCCCACGAGCTCATCCGTCGCAGACGCGCCGCGCGCGGGCGAGATGCGTCCAAGGAGAAGCCGTGACCGACGTCGGGGGATTTCTTCTCACTCGTCGGCACCGGATGCTTCTGCGCGCGGCGCTCGCCGATCCGGCGACGGCTCGGGAGGCCTGGAGCGCGTGGCGTCGCGAGACCGACCTCGATCGTCTCGACGCCGGCGCGCTGCGCCTCCTTCCCCTCGCATTTCGGAACCTGGGCGAGGAGCTCGGCGACGACGCCTTCGACCGGTGGGTGCGCGGCATCGTGCGCACCTCGTGGCTGAAGGGGCAGAGCTTGCTCGTCGAAGCGAGGCCGGCGCTCGCCGAGCTGGCACGGGTGGGGATTCCTTGTCTGATCGGCAAGGGGGGCGCCACGGTGCGCTTCTACCCGACGGGGTTCTCCACCCGGCCGATGCTCGATTTGGACATCATCGTGCCGGCCGAGCGCCGGGTCGAGGGCTGGAGACGGCTGAGAGAGCGCGGGTTCGTCCCCTACGGCGATCGCGACGCCAACGAGCACGAAATCCTCGAACGGGTGAGCTGGAACTTCCGCAGTGACCGCGGAGCGGAGCTCGACCTTCATTGGCATGCCCTGCCGGCGGTTCCTCATCCAGGTGCCGACCGGATGGTCTGGGAAGCCGCGCGACCCGGAATCCTGGCGGATCTGGAGGTTCTCTTTCCCGCACCGCGCCACCTTCTCTTTCAGACCCTCCTGCATGTCGCGGAGTGGGAGGCAGCCCCCCACCTGATCTGGGTGGCGGACCTGCTCATGCTCGTTCGAGCGGAGTCCGAGGCGGGTCTGAATTGGGAGCAATTGGTGGCGGACGCGCGCGCCCTGCGCTTGGAGGCCATCGTGGGTGAGGGGCTCCGGACGGTGTCGCGGGAGTTCGGTGCGCCCGTTCCCGCGGAAGTGCTGCGGAGCTTGGCCTCGACGCCGCGTTGGCAGCAGGCCGAGCGGCGCGCTTTGGGACGGGTCGCGGCGGAGCGCGACCGAGGCGCCCGCCGGGTGGTCGAGCCTCGGGCGCGCCATTCGCCGTGAGATCGCGCCCGGTCCCCCGCCCGCGTGGCGAGCCCGCCTCGCCCTCGCGACGTCGAGCCGCAAGCAATTGCGCAACCCGCTCCTTTTCCCGCTCTGGGCCGCGTTCGTGGCACTCGACCGGCCGCCCTGGTTGCGCGCTGCGGCGGAGCTGCTGCGCCGCCGCGGCGAGCCGCCCGAATGCCCGGTGCCGCCGGTGCGGCTCGAGCTGGGCCGCGGCAAGTCCGGCGAGCCCTTCCTCGGCCAAGGCTGGGAAGGGGGCATCGAACACGGTCGCTGGAGCCGTGGAGAGGAGGCCCGCGTCGAGCTCCGGCTGCCCGAGCATTGGGTGCCGAGCGATCTCGAGATCGAGATCAACATGGTGGTCGGCCTGTGGCCGGAAGCTCCGCGCCGCCGAGTCGACGTGTGGGCCAACGGTCACCGGGTCGCGCGCTGGTGCTTCGAGGGCTCGGAGCTCGAGAGTCGACGAGAGCGGATTGTCCTGCCGCGCCGCTTGTTGCGCCGGCGCCGGTTGTCGTTGGTGTTCCATGTGCCTCGTCCGTTCGCGCCGCCGAGTCAATTCGCTCATTTCCGGATCCCGCGAGCCTTCGGAATCTGCATGGGTTGGATCGAGCTCGCGCCGCGCTCGGGCTGACGCGCCCGGTAGCGCGGCGGCTTGCTAGGCTTCCCGCCCGGGACGACGATGTTCACCATCTTCAAGGACTACACTTTCGCGGCCGCCCACTCGATCCGGGGCCATACCGGCGGCTGCCAGAACCTGCATGGTCACAACTACCGGGTGCGGGTTCACGTGGCGGCCGAGCAGCTCGACGGGCTCGGCATGGTCATCGATTTCGCCGATCTCAAGTCGATCGTGGACGACGTGCTGGGGCCGTTCGACCATCGGATGATCAACGACCTGCCGCCCTTCGACGAACGCAACACCACCGCCGAGCTGATCAGCCAGTACGTCTTCGAGGAAGTCGGCAAGCGGCTTCCCGCGGGCCGCAGCGTGCGGCGGGTCGAGGTCTGGGAGACCGAGACCTCCTGCGCGATCTACGAGCCGTGAGCGCGCCGGCGAGCGCGCGGCCCAGAGCCTCGCCGCGCTTGAAGATCCACGAGATCTTTCGGTCGATCCAGGGGGAGTCGAGCCATGCCGGTCGCCCCTGTGCGTTCGTCCGCCTGACCGGTTGTCAGATGCGCTGCGTCTGGTGCGATACCAAGTACGCCTTCCACGAAGGCTCCTGGATGGATCTCGACGAGATCCTGGCGCGCGTGCGGGCGCTCGAAACTCCGCTCGTCGAGATCACGGGCGGGGAGCCGTTGCTCCAGCCGGCCGTGCATCCCCTGATGACGAGACTCTGCGACGGGGGCTACGAGGTTCTGCTCGAGACCGGCGGGGGGCTCGACATCGCGGCGGTCGATCCGCGGGTGCGCCGTATTCTCGACATCAAGTGCCCGGGCTCGGGCGAGGCGGAGCACAACCGCTGGGAGAATCTCGCCCTGCTGCGCCCCGGCGACGAGCTCAAGCTCGTGCTCGCCGGGGAGGCTGACTACGAGTGGGCCAAGCGGATGCTCGCGGAGCGACGACTGGGCGAGCTCGGGCCTCCGATCCACCTCTCGCCGGTCTGGGGCTCGCTCGCGCCGGAGGAGCTGGCCGGCTGGATCCTGCGCGATCGCCTGCCCGTGCGCTTGGGCCTGCAGCTCCACAAGATTCTCTGGGGTGCCGAGACGCGCGGCGTCTGAGCCCCCCGTAACGACCGTTCGGGTCGTCTCTCACCGGCGCTGCCCCACCATTCACCGGCCGGGCCGCTCGCCGGGCGAAGGGTTGTCGTAGGGTTCGAAAGTCGTCGAGGCGGACACAGGAATGGCCACCATGAAAGGGAAGCGATGACCGAAGAGCTCAGCAGCTCGCTCGATGCGCTGCGGCTCGATCGGAGTGACGAAGGGGAGCCGATGCGGCGCCGCCGGCGCTGGCCGTGGGTGGTGGGAGCCCTGGTGATCCTGGCGATCGTCTTCGCCGTGGCGCAGCGAGCGCCGGTGGTGCGCACGGCGGTGGCGGCCAAGGCGGCCGCGACGGACCGTGGGCCGGTGCCGGTGCTCAATGCGTCCGGCTACGTCGTGGCGCGTCGTCAGGCGACGATCTCCTCGAAGATCACCGGCCGGGTCGTGGACGTGCGGGTCGACGAGGGAATGAAGGTCGAGGAGGGACAGATTCTGGCCCGGCTCGACGATGCCGAGGCCCAGCGCGCGTTGGCGCTGACCGAGGCGCAACGGCAAGCGGCCCACCGGGCGCTCGGAGAGACCGAGGCGCGGCTGACGCTGGCGCGGGCCGATCACGCGCGGGTCGTCAAGCTGGCGAGCGACGGGGTGAGCAGCCAGGCGGATGTCGACGCGGCGACCGCGGACGAGAGCGCGTACGCGGCGCGGCTTCTGCAGCAGCGAGACGAGGTCACGGTGGCCGAACGCCAGGTCGCCGTGGCGCGTCAGAATCTCGAGAACACGGTGATCCGGGCGCCGTTCTCCGGCGTCGCGATCTCGAAGAACGCGCAGCCCGGGGAGATGATCTCGCCGGTCTCGGCGGGCGGCGGATTCACCCGCACCGGGATCACCACGGTGGTCGACATGTCGTCGCTCGAGATCGAGGTCGACGTCAACGAGAGTTACATCCAGCGGGTCCATTCCGGACAGCCGGTCGAGGCCCGCCTGAACGCCTACCCATCGTGGAAGATCCCCGCCCACGTCATCACGACCATTCCGGCCGCCGACCGCGACAAGGCGACGGTGAGGGTACGCATCGCCTTCGCGGCGCTCGACCCCCGGATCCTGCCCGACATGGGCGTCAAGGTGACTTTCCTGGGCGCGGCGGGCGCGGAGGGAGCGCCCGAGTACGCCCTCGTGCCGAGCACGGCGGTGCGCCACGAGAAGCAACAATCCGTGGTCTACGTGGCGAGCGGCGGCAAGCTGTCGCGGCGCGAAGTCGAGGTCGGCAAGCGTGAAGGCGACCAGGTCGAGGTTCTCTCCGGCGTGGCTCCCGGCGAGACCGTGGTGACGAGCGGGCCGGCGAAGCTGGCCGACGGCGAAGCCGTGCGCGCGCGGACCGGGTCGTGATCGCCAAGCCCCTGGTCGACCCACGGCCGCTGGTCGAGATCCATGCGCTGCACAAGGTCTACACCCGTGGCGCCGAACGAATCGATGTGCTGCGCGGTATCGAGCTCGAGATCCGGGGCGGCGAGTTTCTTGCTCTCATGGGGCCTTCCGGGTCCGGCAAGTCGACCCTGCTGAACCTGATCGGCGGGCTCGATCGGCCGACCTCCGGCTCCATCGAGGTGGCGGATCAGCGGGTCGACCGAATGGACGATTCGGCCCTGGCGCGCTTCCGTGCCCGTCACGTCGGGTTCATCTTTCAGATGTACAACCTGCTGCCGGTCCTGACCGCGGAGCGCAACGTGGAGCTGCCACTTCTCCTGACGAATCTCTCGGCGGCGGAGCGCCGGCGGCGCGCCCGCGCGGCGCTCACCGCGGTCGGGCTGAGCGACCGGATGCGCCATTTCCCGCGCCAGCTCTCGGGCGGGCAGGAGCAGCGGGTCGGCATCGCGCGCGCCATCGTCACCGACCCGACCTTGCTGCTCTGCGACGAGCCGACCGGCGATCTCGACCGCAAGTCGGGCGACGAGGTGCTCGACCTTCTGGGGGCGCTCAACCGTGACTTCGGCAAGACCATCGTCATGGTGACGCACGATCCTCACGCCGCGGAGAGGGCCGAGCGGCTGGTGCATCTCGACAAGGGAGTCCTGGTGGAGGAGACGCCGGCGTGAAGTACTGGCCGCTGCTGCTCGCCAACTTCCGGCGCAAGCGCCTGCGCACGTTCTTCACCCTGGCCTCGGTCCTGATGGCCTTCGTGCTGTTCGGCTTTCTCTCCGCGGTACGGCAGGCGTTCTCGGCCGGCGTCGAGGTCGCCGGAGTGGATCGATTGGTGATGATCAACAAGACATCGTTGATCCAGCCGTTGCCGCTGGCGTACCTGGATCGCATCCTGGGCGTCCAGGGCGTCGCCGACGCCACCCATTGCGTCTGGTTCGGCGGCATCTACCAGGACCCCAAGAACTTCTTTCCCCAGATCGCGACCGACCCCGAGAGCTACCTGCGCATCTACCCCGAGATCCTGGTGCCGGAGAGCCAGAAGATCGCGTGGATCCAGGATCGTCAGGGCGCTCTTGTCGGGCGCACCACCGCGCAGAGGTTCGGCTGGAAGGTCGGCGACCGGATTCCCATCCAGGCGACCGTCTTCGTCAAGAGAGGCGGCGACAAGAACTGGGAGTTCGTCGTCGACGGCATCTACGACGGCAAGGAGAAGGGGGTCGACACGACCCAGTTCCTCTTCCACTACGACTACTTGAACGAAGGCCGCACTTTCTGGAAGAACCTGACCGGTTGGTACGTGATCCGGATCGCGCACCCGGACGAATCGGCCTTCCTGTCGCGGCGGCTCGACAACGAGTTCGCGAACTCCGCCTACGAGACCAAGACCTCGTCCGAGAAGATCTTCGCGCAGTCTTTCGCCAACCAGGTGGGCGACATCGGCGCCATCCTGCGCGCGATTCTGGCCGCGGTGTTCTTCACCCTGTTGCTGGTCGCCGGCAACACCATGGCCCAATCGGTGCGGGAGCGCACCGCCGAGCTGGCGATCCTCAAGACGCTCGGTTTCACCAATCTGCAGGTGCTCGGCCTGGTGATGGCGGAGTCGGTCCTGCTGGCGGTGCTCGGCGGCGGACTCGGGCTCGGTCTGGCAGCGACCGTCATCGCGCGGGGCGATCCGACCGGAGGCTTCCTGCCGCTCTTCTACCTGCCGGAGCGCGACCTCGTCGTCGGCGCCGGACTCGTCGTCTTGCTCGGCATCGCGACCGGACTGTTGCCGGCCCTCTCGGCAATGCGGCTGCGCATCGTGGAAGCGTTGCGGAGGGTCTGATGGGACGCTCGGGCTCCACCCTGAGGCAGGTCGCCGCGGTCGCGCAGCTCGGCTTACGCACCGTCCCCGAGCGCCTGGGGGCCTCGCTCGCCACGGTGCTCGGGGTGGCCGGCGTGGTGGCGGTGTTCGTCGGCGTGCTGTCGATCGGCGAGGGTTTCCGCAAGACCCTGGCTTCGACCGGCGACCCCGAGAGCGTGATCGTGCTGCGGGGTGGCACCGACACCGAGATGAACAGCGTGGTCGGCCGCACCACCACGCGGATCGTCCAGGACGCGCCAGGATTGGCCATGGGACGCTCAGGTCAGCCGATCGCCTCGGCGGAGCTCTTCGTGGTGGTCGATCTGCCCAAGCGGTCGACCGGAACGTCGGCCAACGTGCCGTTGCGCGGGGTCGGCCGAGCGGCCTTCGACGTGCGCGGCAACGTCCACCTGGTCGAAGGGCGGCGCTTCGAGCCGGGCTCGAACGAGATCATCGCGGGCCGCGCTGCGGCGGGGGAGTTCGCCGGGCTGGAGGTCGGCAACACGCTGCACTGGGGAGACAATGACTGGAAGGTGGTCGGGATCTTCACCACCGGCGGCACGGTGGCGGAATCCGAGCTCTGGTGCGACGCCAACGTCCTGCAGCCCGCCTACCGGCGCGGCAACACCTACCAGTCGGTCTACGCGCGCCTCTCCTCGCCGGGGCGCTTCGCGGCCTTCAAGAAGGCCTTGACCGACGATCCGCGTCTCGACGTGGCGGTCCTGCGGGAGAACGATTACTACGCGGGGCAGTCGCAGGCCCTGGTGAAGATCGTTCGCTATCTCGGTACGCTGATTACGGTGTTGATGGGCCTGGGGGCGGCCTTCGGCGCGATGAACACGATGTACACGGCAATTGCCGCACGAACCCGGGAGATCGCGACCCTGCGAGCGCTCGGATTCTCGCCGCTGCCGGTGGTCGTCGGGGTGTTCCTCGAATCGATGCTCCTGGCGCTCGCCGGCGGGGTGCTTGGCGGTGCGCTCGCCTGGGTGGCGTTCGACGGCTACCGCGCCGCGACCCTCAACTGGCAGAGCTTCAGCCAGGTGGCGTTCGCCTTCGCCGTGACCCCGCAGTTGCTCCTGCTCGGCATCGCGATCTCCGTCGTGGTCGGATTCATCGGTGCGTTGCTTCCGGCGATCCGCGCCGCCCGGCTGCCGGTCACCGCGGCGCTGCGCGAAGCCTGAGACGATCGCGCCTCCCTCCCGCCTGTCGGGGTGGGTGAGACGCCAGCACGTTCGACATTGGCGGTGGTCGGATGCCGGCGGTACAATGCGCCGCGGTGCGGCATAACGATGGCTGAGAGGACGAAATGAGTACCGCAAAGTTGATTCTGGATGGCAAAGAGCACGAGTTCCCGACCGTCGTCGGCAGTGAGGGCGAGGTCGGCATCGATATTTCTAAGCTGCGCGGCCAGACGGGCGCGATCACGCTCGACGTCGGCTACGGCAACACGGGGTCGTGCGAGAGCGCGATCACGTTCATCAACGGCGAGAAGGGGATCCTCCGTTACCGGGGCATTCCGATCGAAGAGCTCACGCAGGCGCGCTTCACCGAGGTGGCCTATCTACTGATCTACGGCCATCTCCCGACCCGGGCCGAACTCGAGGGCTGGCGCGAAACACTGACCCGGCACAGCCTCCTGCACGAGGACATGAAGAAGTTCTTCGAGGGATTCCCGGCCTCCGCGCATCCCATGGCGATGCTCTCGGCGATGGTGGCGTCGCTGTCGGCCTACTATCGGGACGACGACGACCTCGATCTCAACGTCGTGCGTCTGCTCGCCAAGGCCAAAACGATCGCGGCCTTCTCCTACAAGAAATCGATCGGTCAGCCGTTCATGTATCCCCAGAATCGGTTGACCTATACCGAGAACTTCCTCCACATGATGTTCGCGGTGCCGGCCGAGCCCTACGAGATCTCGCCGGTGCTCGACCGGGCACTCAATCTGCTGCTCATTCTGCACGCCGATCACGAGCAGAATTGCTCCACCTCCACG
Source organism: Thermoanaerobaculia bacterium (assembly GCA_963712855.1). Classification (GTDB taxonomy): domain Bacteria; phylum Acidobacteriota; class Thermoanaerobaculia; order Multivoradales; family JAGPDF01; genus JACTMI01. The sequence goes on along the minus strand of CAVQJN010000001.1, from coordinate 1,093,668 downwards.
GTGCGCATGGTGGGTTCCTCGGGAGCGAATCTCTTCGCCTCGATCTCGTCGGGGGTCTGCGCGCTCTGGGGTCCGCTGCACGGCGGAGCCAACCAGGCGGTCATCGAGATGCTCGAGCACATCGCGGCCGACGGCGGCGACTACGCCAAGTACGTGGCGATGGCCAAGGACAAGGACTCGAGCTTCCGCCTGATGGGATTCGGGCACCGGGTCTACAAGAACTTCGATCCTCGCGCGCGGATTCTCAAGAAGGCCGCCGACGAGGTCCTGGAACAGCTCGGGGTCGACGATCCGTTGCTCGATATCGCCAAGAACCTCGAACGGATCGCGCTCGAGGACGAGTACTTCGTCGACAAGAAGCTCTACCCCAACGTCGACTTCTACTCGGGGATCATCTATCGGGCGATGGGCATTCCGACCGAGATGTTCACGGTGATGTTCGCGCTCGGACGGCTCCCGGGATGGATCGCGCAGTGGAAGGAGATGCGCGAGCAGGGCTCGCGCATCAACCGGCCGCGGCAGATTTACACGGGCCCCAAAGAGAGTCCCTGGGTGCCGGTCGAGAAACGCTGAGCGGCCCCACGGGTCGACGCCTCACGCGGCCGCGTTCCGATTTTCGGGGCGCGGCCGTTCGGTTCTCGCAGTGGAGATTCAGGAGTCGGGCGGCGGCGCGGCCGAATCCCCGCCGCGGGCGCCGCGGGTGAGCCGACGGATGAGGCGGCGCCGCAGCTTTTCCATCCGCTTCCAACCTCCGGGCCAGCGCCGCATCCATTGGCGGAGCTTGAGATGCACCGTCTGGCTGGCGATCGAGAGGAGAGCCAGGCCCAGCGCGAGTGAAAGTCCGCCCTGGAGGATCGGCAGAAAGAGCCCCACGATGCCGAGCACCACCAGGAACCAGCCGGTCACGATCAGGACCACTCGAACCCCGAAAGGAAGGGGAGCCTTTCGATAGCGCAGGCGCTCGGCGCGGGGTATGCGAGAGTGAGACTTCATCGCGAGACGGGCCTGCCGGCTCCACCGCGCTTGCCCGGCGTTCTGAAAGGGAGATTCGGCTGGGCGAGGCCGCCCATCCCGGAACGAGCGAGGTCCCACCCCGAAGGGGCGTTGACAATCCGGACTAGATCCGTCCAGAATGCTTTCCTGTAGTTGAGACGGGATCTCAAGAAGATGACTCCGCTGCGCGAAGAAACCCTTTTCATCGAACGCCTCAAAGCTCGCGGACTGCGCGCGACGCCGGAGCGCCGGACGTTACTGCGCGAGATCTTCGCACAGCATGGCCACATCGACGCCGATCAGATCCTTTCCGGTGCGCGCGCCAGCGGGCACGAGATTTCCCGCGCCACCGTCTACCGAAACCTCGAACTGCTCGTCGACTGCGGTCTGGTGAGCCGTTTTCAGCTCGACGGACGGACCGTCTACGAGCACGTACATCCGGGTTTGCACCACGATCACCTGGCGTGCCGCGAGTGCGGACGCGTGGTCGAGTTCGTGAGCCCGGCCATCTCTTCGCTGCTCGCCGAAATCTGTCGCGCCCACGGGTTCGAGCCCGCCGGGAATCAGATCCAGATCTCGGGCCTGTGCAGCGCCTGCGCAGTGGGGCGCCAGGAGGAGCGCGAGGCGGTGGCCCATGGCTGAAATGGCCGAGCTGCCGGCAGCGCCGCGGAAGGCGCCGGCGCCCGCCGGGCAGGCACCGCGCCCGGTACGACTCTCCGAGCTCGCCAAAGGCGCCGCCGCCCGTTTGCATCGGCGCGAGCTCTCCGACAACGAAGCCTGCCTGCTGGCGGCGATGGGGATGACGGTCGGCTGCCGGCTGGTCGTCCGTTCGAGCGGCGAACCCTGCATCGTGGAGGTGCGCTCGACCCGCATCGGGCTGGCGCGCAGCGTCGCCGAGCAGCTCCTGGTGCTCGCCGAGTCCGAGCTCGAAGAGTGAGCCTCGCGGAGCCCCAGAGGACCGCGCCAGCGGCGCGGCCCCGCCGGATCTTGCTGGTCGGCAACCCCAATACGGGCAAGACGACGGTCCTCAACCGGCTCTGCGGCCTGCGCGCCAAGACGGCCAACTTTCCCGGCACCACGGTCGACCTGCGGCGCGGCCGTCTCACCCTCGCGCAGCGCGACGGCACGACCGAGGCTCTCGAGGTGGTGGACCTGCCCGGCATCTACAGCTTCGGGCTCGAGCTGCCGGAGTCGCGGGTTGCGGCCGGCGCGCTCGCCGGCTCGGACGGCGTCGCGCCGAGCGCGGCGGTGGTCGTGGCCGACGCGACCAACCTGACCCGCCATCTGCTCCTGGTCGGCGAGCTCGCCCGCCACGGACTGCCCTTCGTGCTGGCGCTCAACATGATGGATCTGGCGCGGCGCAAGGGCCTCTCGTTCGAGCTCGCGCGGCTGGCGCGCGCCATCGGAGCGCCGGTGGTTCCGGTCTCGGCCCGCAGCGGCGAAGGATTCGACCGCCTGGAATCGACCCTGGCCGACGTCCTTTCGGGAGCGGCGCCGCCGGGAGTCGCCGAAGTGCCGGCAGGCGACAGCGACGCGATCGAAGCCTGGGCGGAGCAGGTGGTGAGCGAGAGCGTCGGCAGCGACGCGGCGGTGGGCCGCGCGAACGACACGCTCCTCGATCGACTCGACGTCACCTTCACCCATCCGGTTGCCGGTCTGGTGATCTTCCATCTGGTGATGGCAGTGCTCTTCTGGAGCATCTTTTCGATCGCCACGGTGCCGATGGATCTGATCGAGGCGACCTTTGCCCATCTCGGTAATTTCCTCTCGGCGACGATTCCGGCGGGCGCGATCCGTGACCTCCTGGTGGGCGGCCTGATCTCCGGGATCTCGAGCACGGTGGTCTTCCTCCCCCAGATCTGCCTGCTCTTCTTCCTGATCACCATCCTGGAAGACACCGGCTACCTGGCGCGCGCCGCTTTCGTGATGGATCGCCTGCTCTATCGCTTCGGCTTGCCCGGCTACGCGTTCGTGCCGCTCATCTCGAGCCACGCGTGTGCGATCCCCGGCATTCTTTCGACGCGCCTGATTCCCGACCGCCACGACCGCTTCGCGACGATCCTGGTGGCGCCCTTCATGAGCTGTTCGGCGAGGGTACCGGTCTACGTCCTGCTCACCAGTTTTCTCTTCCCTCACCAGCCCTGGTACGCGGGACTGGCCTTCACCTCCTGCTATCTGCTGGGCGCGGTCGCCGCGATGGGGAGCGCGTTCCTCGCCCGGCGCACCTTGCTGCCCGGCAAGAGCCGCCCGATGGTGCTCGAGCTGCCGAGCTACAAGTGGCCGTCCTTGCGGGTCGCCTTCATGCAGTCGATCGAAAAGGGGTGGGCCTTTCTCTCCACGGTTGGCACGATCATCCTGGCCCTCTCGTTCGTCATGTGGTGGCTGTCCGCGTATCCGAAGGTGCCGCCGCCCTCCCGGGCGACCGAGCTCCAAGCCAGCGCGCAGTCGATCGCGACGAGCGATCCTTCCCGATCCGCGCAACTGCTCGACGAAGCGCGGCTCCTCTCCGCCCGCCATCAGCAGGAGAGGAGCTTCGCGGGCCGGCTGGGCCACCGGATGGAGCCGGTCTTCGCGCCGCTCGGCTACGACTGGCGGCTCTCGATCGGGCTGCTGACCGCGTTCGCGGCGCGCGAGACCTTCGTTTCGACGGTCGCCGTGCTGACCGGCGCCGAGAGGTCGCAGGACGGCGCGGGCATTCTGGCGCGCATCCACGACGCCAAGCGCGACGACGGGAGTCCGCTGCTCACCCCCGCGACCGCGGTCTCGATGCTGGTCTTCTTCGTCCTGGCGATGCAGTGCCTGTCGACCATGGTCACGGTCAAGCGCGAGACGCGCTCTTGGCGCTGGCCGCTGCTCCAGTTCGCCTGGATGACCGGTCTCGCCTGGGTCGCCGCCTTTCTGACCTTCCACACGCTCTTGTCCCTGGGGATCACCTGAGCCATGTCCCTGCCGCTCGCTGATCCGCAATTCTGGCTGGTCACCGCGGCCGCCGCCGTGGCGCTCGGTTTCGCCCTGCGCAAGGCGCTCAAGGGGGCACGCACGGAAGGGGAGCCGATGTGTGACAAGTGTCCTCGGCCCGGCGGGCTGGGACCGCTGCCGACGCGCCGGAACGAGGAGGAGGGAAAGACGACTCGAACGTAGAAGCGGGAGGGGCGCCAGGTCCGGGCAGGAGCGAGGCGCCTCCCCCATGCATCGAACGCCGCGCGAACGTGGCACTCGACACGAAGGGAAGTGTATATGCAATCTTCGCGGAGGTTCCTGCCGGGCTGCGGCCTGGCGCTGGCCGTCGCCTTCCTCCTTGCCCCCCCCGCTGTGCACGCCGACGAAGACCTCTTCGCCTACGTCCAAGACACCCAGATCACCCCGGTCGGCGAGTGGGAGATCACCCAGTGGTCGACCCTTCGCGCCGGCAAGGCCACGGGCACCTACCGGGCACTCGACCTTCGCACGGAGCTCGAGACCGGCCTGTCCGATCGGCTGCAGGGCGCGCTCTACCTCGACCTGATCGGCCACCGTCTTCACGACGTTCCCGGTCTCGAAGATCGAAGCTCTTTCGAGTGGCGAGGTGCGTCCGCCGAGCTCGAGTATCGCTGGCGTGAGCCGTCGCGGCACGGCTACGGCCTGGCGCTCTATTTCGAGCCGAGCTACAGCCGGGTGGTGGGAGTCTCGGGCGAGGGGGAACGCGAGATGGAGCTCGAGACCAAGCTCATCGTGGAGCGCGAGCTCCTGGACGGCCGGATGAGCTGGAGCCTCAACTACACGCTGGAACCGGAATGGGCGTTTGGCCCATCTATCAACGGGCGGGAACCGGCAACGGAAGCGGAGGCCCGTCGCGAGCTCGGCGAGGAGCTGGCGACCGGCGTGTCCTTCCATGTCGCTCCGCGCTGGTGGGTGGGCGGCGAGCTGCGCGCCCGCTCGACCTGGCCCGACTTCTCGCACCGCGAGGGGACGACGCTCTTTCTCGGCCCCAGCCTCCACTACGCGGGAGGAGAGTGGTGGTGGACCCTCGCCGTGGCGCCACAGATCTGGGGCTCGCCGGCCGGCTCCGTGCCCGGGCTCAATCTGTCGGACCACGAGCGACTCGAGGTGCGTCTCAAGCTCGGGCTGGAGCTCTGAGCCGGACGGTCCTGTTTCGGAGCGCGGCGAGGAGGAGTATCCTCGCCGTCTCCGAAATTCACCACTCACCGACTTCGAGGAGGCTGCTGTGCGAAATCGTCTGCGCCCGCTGATCGTTTCGACCTTGTCTCTGCTGGCCGCGCCGCTCCTGGCGCAGGGCCGGACCGTCACCGCGGTCCGCCCCATCGTGCTCGAGGCGGCGCACCTGTTCGATTCGGTCTCCGGCAAGCTGGTCGATCACGGACGCGTGGTCGTGCAGGGAAACAAGATCGCGGCGGTCGGAGCGGACGTCCAGCTGCCGCCCGGCGCCCGGGTGATCGATCTCGGCGACGCGACGCTCCTGCCCGGCTTCATCGACTCGCACGTCCACATGTCGATGGAGATGTCGGACAACTGGTACCGCGACTTCTACCAGGGTGTCATGCGCTTCCCGGCCGAGCAGTCGCTCTATGGCGCGATGTACGCCAAGCGGACCCTGGATGCGGGTTTCACCACGGTCCGTGACGTGGGCTCGCGCGACTACATCTCGGCCTCGCTGCGCAACGCGATCAATGCCGGGGTGATCGAGGGGCCGCGCATGCTGGTCTCGAACTACGCGATCGGCTCGTCCGGCGGTCACGCCGACGCGCCCCCCTTTCCGCCCCAGGAAATCGCGCCGGCGACGCCGGTGCAGGGGGTCTGCAATGGCCCCGCCGAGTGCCGCGCCGCGGTGCGCTACCAGATCAAGTTCGGTGCCGACGTGATCAAGTTCATGCCCTCGGGCGGCGTGCTCTCGCTCTCCGATCCGGTAGACGTCCCCGAGCTCACGCAGGACGAGATGGACGCCATCGTCTCGGAGGCCCACGCCTGGCACCGCAAGGTGGCGGCGCACTGCCACGGTGACCTGGCCGCCAAGATGGCAATCAAGGCCGGCGTCGACTCGATCGAGCACGGCACGTTCCTCAAAGACGACACCCTCCAGGAGATGAAGGACAAGGGCGTCTACCTGGTTCCGACCCTGTTCGCCGGCTACTGGGTGGGCGAGAAGGCGGACGAGTTCCCGCCCGCCATCGCCGTCAAGGCGCGCGCCGCCGCCGCGCAGATGCAGACCATGTTCCAGCACGCGGTCCGGATCGGCGTCCCGATCGCCTTCGGCACCGACTCCGCGGTCGAGCCCCACGGCCTCGACGCCCAGGAGTTCTCGCTCATGGTCAAGAACGGCATGAGCCCGGCCGCCGCGCTGATGGCCGCCACCGCCAACGCCGCCGACCTGCTGGGCGTTACCGCCGTCACCGGCACCCTCCAACCCGGCAAGTCCGCCGACCTCGTCGCCGTCCCCGGCAACCCGATCCAGGACATCTCCGACACCCAGCACCCCACCTTCGTCATGAAGGGCGGAGTGATCTACGTGGGAGGGAAGTAGGGGCGCGAACGCGCGGCTGAAGGCGCACCGAGGCCAGTACTCGCGGGGAGTATCATCCCCGCGTGAGCACGACGTCGCTCGAAATCGGCTTCGCACTCGACCGGCTCTATCGTTGGATGGAGGGTCAGATGGAGGGATCCAAGCGCCCCACTCTCGCCCGCCTGGCGGAGCTCCTGGCCGCGGCGGGCGTCCCATATGCGGTCATCGGTGGCGTCGCACTGCAGGTCCACCGCCACGAGCCCCGCACGACGCTCGACATCGACCTCGTCGTCGCCGACCGCGCGAGCTGGCCGGCCGCCACCCTCGAGGCGGCCGGCTTCCGCAAGACGGGCAGCTTCGAGCACTCCGAGAACTGGACGAGCCCGGACGGAACGCCGGTCCAGATCACCGACGATCCACCTCTGGTCGAGGCCATCGAGCGCGCCGTGCGGATCGAGATCGACCGCTCACCGCTCTACGTGCTCGCTCCCCTCGATCTCCTCCGAGCCAAGCTCCGCGCCGCCGCCGATCCGGCCCGCCGCCGCTCCAAACGGCTCCTCGACCTCGCCGACGCCCAAGGGCTCGTCGAAGACCATCCGGAGCTCGAAGGAGAGCTCACGACCGAGGAACAGCGGCTGCTCACGGCCCCGCGCATCTGAACGATAGACCCGGCTCCCCCGGACCGTCACTTCCCGAGGGTCCGAGTGGCGGGGAGCAGGTCAGAGCGGTGGCAAAGACGAGCGAAGGCATTGCTGCCACGTAGCTCTAGGTCTCATAGCTTGGTTTCCTCAGTGTATGCAGCTGTGGTGTCGGTCTTCAATGTTGCTTCGGCTGAGGAGGCATTGTCCATTCAAAGCGAGAATCGCTGCCCGCGCTGACAACGGCTGACAGTTCGCTGGTGAGAAAGCGCGCGAATGGCCTGTTTCGCCCTCGGCGGTAACCTTCCTTCAGGACCCATGTATCCCTAAGTGCCATGACCGACGGGGCGGCGGTGGCCGCGGAGGCGAGTGATTCGGAGCTGATGGCGCGGGTGCGGGACGGGGATCTCGACCGGCTCGCCGAGCTCTTCGAGCGCCATCACCGGAGGCTTTTCGGCTTCTTCCTGCGACTGGCCGGGGATCGCACGGCCGCCGAGGACCTCGTCCAGGAGGTTTTCGTGCGCCTGCTCAAGTACCGCCACACCTTCAAGAGCGAAGCCGAGTTCACGCCCTGGATGTTCACCCTGGCGAGAAACGCCGCGGTCGACCGCTACCGGGGCCGGCCACGCGAGCTCCAGGAGGACCCCGAGGCGCCCGAGCCGGCCGCGCCGGTGACGGCCCACGACCACCCGGCGGCGCGGCTCGAGAAGCGCGAGCAGTCGGCGCTCCTCCAGGCCGCGCTCGGCCGCCTCACGCCGGAGAAGCGCGAGCTTCTGCTTCTCGCCCGCTTCGGCGAGATGCGTTACGACCGGATCGGCGAGCTGCTGGGGGTCTCGGTGGGCGCCGTCAAGGTGCGCGTGCACCGGGCGCTCAAGGAGCTGCGGGCGGCCTACCGGGTGGTGGCGGGGGAGGAAACCGCATGAGGTGCCAAGAGATGTCCGAACGAATCCCCGAATGGCTCACGGGCGAGCTGGGAGAGCGCGAGCTCGCGGAGCTGCGCGACCACCTGGCGAGCTGCGCCGGATGCGCCGCCGAGGCGCGGGCGATGGAGCGGCTCTGGCAGGGCTTGGCCGAGCTTCCGGACGAGACGCCGAGCGCGCCCATGCGGGCGCGCTTCGAGGCGCTCCTCGAACGCGAGGCCGCGCGCGAGAAGCGCGAGGTCCTGTCGCTCGAGGCGCGGCGGGCCGGCGGATGGCTACCTTTTTCGACGGCGCCGCTGCTGCGCTACGCCGCCCTCGCCGCCATCCTCACCCTGGCCGTCTTCGTGGGCTCCGAGCTCTCGCGGCGCCGTGACGCGCGGGCGATGGCGGATCTCCAGAACGAAGTCCACTCCCTGCACGAAAGCGTCACCCTGGCCCTGCTCAGCGAGCACTCGCCCTCGGAGCGCTTGAAAGGCGTCTCCTACGGACGCGACCTCACGGCTCACGATCCGCGCGTCGCCGAGGCCCTTTTCGAAGCGATGCTCAAGGACCCGGACGTGAACGTGCGTCTGGCGGCCCTCGACGCCCTGAAACCGGTGGCGGCGCGCCCGGCTAGCCGGAACCGCCTGGCGGCTGCGATCCCGTCGGAGAGCTCGCCGCTCGTCCAGCTCTCGTTGATCGACCTGCTGCTCGAATCCGACGGTGCCGCGGCGCGCCACGACCTCGAGCAACTGCTCGACAACCCCAAGCTCGATCCGGTCGTGCGCGGCTACTTGCGCGACCGGCTCGGAAGGAGCGCCTGACCATGTTCCGCCAGACCCTCTCCCTCTCGTTCGCGATCCTGACCCTCGCGGCGCTCGCGGCGCGCGCCGACCACTACCCGCTCTCGAAGAGCGACGACATCCACCGTGAGCTCCCGTTCGCGGGCGCGGCACGGTCGGTCGTGATCGACAATGTGTTCGGCTCGGTGAGCGTGCGCGCCGGTGCGGGCGACCACGTGACCGTCGACATCCATCGCACGATTCACGCCCGCCGCGAAGCCGACCTCGAGCGCGGCATGAAGGAAGTCACCTTCGAAACGCGCTCGAGCGCGGGCCGGATCGAGCTCGGTCAGGATGGCCCCTTCCGCGACGGCGGCTGGGGGAGCGGGCGCCACACCCACTCCCACTGGGGCAACGACTGGGATCCCGATTACGAAATCGACTGGAAGTGGCAGGTCACCCTGCCTGCCGGAGTGGATCTCGAGGTCCGCAACGTCAACGGCGGTCCGGTCGAGGTGACGGGAGTGAGTGGCGCGGTCGATGCGAAGAACGTCAACGGAGAATTGCACCTCTCCGGGCTGATCGGCCGAGTCGAAGCGGCAACGGTCAACGGCGACCTCACGGCCGACTTCGCCCGCGCGCCGAGCGAGGCGTCGAGCTTCCGCACCGTCAATGGCGAAGTGCGGGTCGGGCTGCCCCAGGGGAGCGGCGCCGAGCTCGGCTTCCAGACCCTGAACGGCGAGATCTACACGGACTTCGATGTCGTGGCCCTGGCGCGGCCGGTCGAACCGACCGCCGACCGCGGCGGCGGCCGCCATCGTTATCGCCTTGAGAAGAACACCGTGGTGCGGATCGGCTCCGGCGGACCGCGCATCGATTGTCAGACCCTCAACGGAGACATCGTCATCCAGGCGCGCTGAGCGCTCTGGAGACGGAAGGAGAGATCGTCATGAGAAATCGCACCTCCAGTCTGCTCGTCGCGCTGACCGTGGTGGCGGCGCCGCTCTGCGCCGCCTCGCCCGGCCGCGTCGTGGTGCCGCTGTCGGATCCCGGTCAACCCGCGACCGTCGAAGCGTCGCTCGTCATGGGCAGTCTCCACGTCGTGGCCGGCCCGCCCGGCCAAGTCACCATCGATGCCGTGGCCGAAAAGGATCAGGGCCACGACACCGACCGCGATCACGACGCGACGGATCGCGCGGGCGTCGACGAGCGGGTCATCTCGGTCATCGCCGGCCGGGCCAGCGACCAGCACGACCACGACCACGAGCGCTCGCGCATGCACCGCATTCCCAACGCGTCGCTCGACTTGTCGGCCGAGGAGGATCACAACAAGGTCAAGATCTCGACCTCCTCTTGGGCCCACGAAGTCGTCCTGACGATCCACGTGCCGCCGGCGAGCTCTCTCACCCTCTCGACGGTGACGGGAGACGAGGTGACGGTCGACGGTGTCTCGGGCGAGCTCGACCTCCACAACACCAACGGCGACATCCGGGTGACCGACGCCCGCGGCCCGGTCAATGCCACCACGGTCAATGGCGACATCAAGGTCGTCTTCACGAACGCGATGGCCTCCGCGTCGATGGCTTTCTCGACCCTGAACGGCGACGTCGACCTCACCCTGCCGGCGAACCTCAACGCCAACGTCCGCATGCGTTCCGACAACGGCGACATCTACTCCGACTTCGACGTCTCGCTCCTGCCCCGCGAGACCAAGGTCGAAAAGGACCAGAGCAAGGGCAAGTACCGGGTCTCGATCGCCAAGGAGCTGACCGGCAAGATCGGCGCCGGCGGCCCGGAGCTCTTCCTCAAGACCTTCAACGGCGACCTCCTGCTCCGCAAGGGGAAGGGCTGAGGAGGAAGTGCTCTAGGCACGAGAGTCGCCTGCACCCGAACGGGGGAGTCTGCAGAAAGCCGCCGACCGAGTTCGCGGACCGTGGATAGAATGGTCGCCTCTCGGAGAAAGGGCGACTCGGTTGGCTCAGCGGGAAAGAGGATCCATCCTCGACAGCAAGTACGAGATCGCGGAGCGCCTCGCCACCGGCGGCATGGGCGAGGTCTATCGCGCCCGCCACGTCCACCTGCACGAAGACCGCGTCATCAAGATCCTGCGCGGCGACAAGGCGACCGACCCCCAGGCCCTGCAGCGTTTCCAGCAGGAAGCGCGCATCGCCACCCAGATCAAGCACCCCAACGTCGCCACCCTCTACGATTTCGCGCGCCTCGAGGACGGCAGCTTCTACATGGTCTGGGAGCACATCGACGGCGAGGACGTCGGCTCCTTCATCAAGTCCAAAGGGCACTTCCCGGTCCCGCTCGCGATCGAGATCGCCATCCAGGCGCTACGCGGCCTCGACGCCATCCACTCGGCCGGCGTCATCCACCGCGACCTCTCGCCCGACAATCTGATGCTGACCCGCGACCGGCGCGGCAAGGTCATCGTCAAGATCATCGACCTGGGCCTGGCCAAGAACCTGCAGGCGGCCGCATCGTCCGAGATCACCCAGGCCGGCGTCTTCATGGGCAAGCTCATGTACTGCTCGCCGGAGCAGGCGGGCTCGATCGGCACGACGCCGCTCGACCACCGGAGCGACCTCTACTCGCTCTCCGCGGTGATCTACGAGATGGTGACCGGCAAGCCGCCCTTCGACTCCGAGAACCCGCATGGCTACGTGCTCAAGCGCCTTTCCGAGCCGCCGCTGCCGATGGTCGGGCGGACGCCGGGCATCGCGGTGCCGCCGCTGCTCGACGAGGTCGTGGCGAGAGGCTTGGCGAAGGATCGCGAGCGACGCTGGCCGGACTCGATCGCCTTCCTGCGCGCCCTCGTCAAGGTCGCCGACGAGCTGCGCCGGGTCTCCACCCAGGAGATTCCGGCGGTGCAAAAGGGGTCGGCGTCTGCTCCAGCGACGCCGACCATCTCGCCGCGCCAGGGTGAACGGGGAACCGCCCGCGAGCTTTCGCGCGAAGAGCGCGTCGACCTGCTCGCGCAGATCGATCGCGCCGCCCGGCGGGCCAGCGAAACGGGCCTGATGCAGGACGAGGTGCAGGCGGCGATCGAGAGCGGCGACCTGGAACAGGCCGCCGCCGCCCTGAGTCGTCTCGAGGCCCATTCCCCGCACCATGCGGAGCTGCCCCGCCTGCGCGCCAGCCTGGTCGCGCGGCGGCGCGGCGATCCGGCGCCCGCGCCGGCGGGGGGTACGGCGGCTGCGCCGGCTCCCGGGGCGGCGGTTTCCGTGCCCGCGCCCCCGCCGGCCGCGCCGCCGCCTTCCGCCGCGGAGCAGGAGCGCAAGGCGCGCCTCGCCGAGACCGAACAGCTGCTCGAGAGGTACATCCGCGAGCACAAGCAGTCGCTCGCCCGCTTCGCGCTCGAGAGCCTGCTCGACCTGATGCCCAACCACCCGCGCCGCTCGGACTACGAGGCCTGGGTGGGTCTGATGGGCGAAGAGGCCGAGCAGCTCAAGAGCGCCGGGGAGGTGCTCGACCAGGGGCGCGATGCCCTGATGCACGGCGACCTCGACGCCGCGCGTCGCCGGCTCGGCGAGCTCGAGGATGCCGATCCCTCGCACGATCTGGCCGATCGCCTGCGGGTCGAGCTCGAAGAGGCCGAGAAGAGCGCCCGTTCGGGCGCCGAGCTGGACCGGCGGCGCGATCGTCTCGAACAGCTGATCGAGGAACGGCGCCTCTCCGACGCGGCGCGGGAGCTCGAGCGTCTCTCGGCGGCCGGCCTGGCACGCGTCTCGGTCGAGTCCTACCGGTTGCGCATGGCCGACATCGCGGCGCTCGCGGAGCGCGAGTCGAACGCCCAGCAATTCGAGAAGCGCTATCGTGAGCGTGTCCAGGGCCACGACTGGGCAGCGGCGCGCGAGGTCGCGCTGGAGTTCTCGCGCGCGGCGCCGGACTCGCCGCGGCCAGCGCAGCTCTTCGCGGAAGTCTCGCGGCTCGAGGAGATCCACCGTAAGCAGCAGAGCATCGAGCAGGGTATCCAGCAGCTCGAGAAGTTTCTCGCCGACGGCAAGCTGAGCGAGGCCGAGATGACGCTCAAGATCGTGGTCCAGATGGCACCGGATCACCCGCAGCGCACCCACCTCGAGCAGCGGGTGCGCGCCTTGCGCGAGCGCGCCTGAGCCGGCGCGGCGCTTGCCGCCGCTCGGCGGCGCACCGTAGACTGCTCCGCCCGTGAACGACGACACCCAGCGTCTGGCGCGCTATGCCTTCATGCGCCTGGCGCGCGAGTTCGACGCCCGGTTCGAGGCCATGCTCCTGACCGGCCGGGTCTCGAAGTGGTACAGCGCGATCGGCAACGAGGCGGTCACCGTGGCGGCCGGCCTGGCGCTCGAGCCGGGCGACGTCCTCTGCTCCCTGCACCGTGACGTCGGCGCGATCCTCGGCTTCTACCTCGACCCGGCGCGGGCCTTTCCCGGCTTCGGCTTCGGGGAGCCGGATGGCCGTCGCCCCGATCCCGAGGAGCTTTTCTACCGGCTGGCCTGTCAGATGCTGGGCCGCGCCGATGGCTTTTCTCGCGGCGTCGAGCGCTCCTACCATTACGGCTACTTCGCGCCCGAGGAGGGCATCCTCCACCTCGGCATGATCAGTCACCTCGGAGCGATGATCCCGGTGGCCGCCGGCTGTGCGTTCGCGCTCAAGAGCCGGGGCAGCGACCGGGTGGCGATCAACTTCATCGGCGAAGGGGGCACCTCGACCGGAGACTTCCACGAGGGGCTCAACCTCGCCGCAGTCTGGAAGCTACCCCTCGTCCTGGTGGTCGAGAACAACCGCTACGCCTTTTCGACGCCAGCGCGCCTCCAGTACGCATGTCTACAGCTCTCCGACCGCGGTCCCGGCTACGGCATCGCCGCGGAGACCGTCGACGGCAACGACGCCGACAGCATGGCGCGGGCCCTCGGGCGGGCCATCGCGCGGGCGCGCACCGGTCAAGGGCCCTCGCTCGTCGAGGCGATGGTCGGACGACTGCGCGGCCATGCCGAAGGGGACGGCTCGATGAAGGTGGTGCCGGAGAGCGAGCTGGAGCTCTACCGCTCGCAAGATCCGGTGCCGAGCTACGCGCACCGGCTCGAGGTCGAGGGCGCCATCGACGGCCCGACGCGCGGGCAGCTCGACGGGCGGGCGAAAGAGCTGGTCGAGCGGGCGATCGAGCGGGCCCTCGCGGCGGCGCACCCCGATCCCTCCGTCGCCCTGCGACCGGTCTTCGCGGACCAGCGGGGTGCCTCCCTGCTGCCGCCACCGGCTCCTCTCCAGGTCTCCACCGAGCCCGGCGAGCCGGTTCCGGACGAGGAGCCGCTCTCGCCCGCGGTGCCGCTGGCCGAGGAGGCGCCCGCCGCCATGGCGGCGTTCACCGGCGCTGCGGCGACGCCGCTCGCCGCCGGCGAGTCGACCTATCTCGACGCGCTCCATTCGGCACTCGTCGAGGAGATGGAGCGCGACGCCTCGGTCGTCCTGCTGGGGCAGGACATCGGAGCGTTCGAAGGGGCGTTCCGGGTCACCCGTGGACTCCAGGCCTGCTGGCCGGAACGGGTCCTCGACACCCCGATCTCCGAGAGCGGAACCCTTGGCCTGGCCGCCGGCGCCGCGCTGCTCGGCTATACGCCGGTCGTCGAGATGCAGTTCGCCGATTTCGTGAGCTGCGGGTTCAACCAGATCGTCAACGTGATGGCGAAGCTCTTCTATCGCTTCGAGCGGCCCTGTCCGGTGGTCGTCCGGCTGCCGGCGGGCGGTGGGGTCGGGGCGGGTCCGTTCCACTCGCAGAATCCCGAGGCTTGGTTCACCCATGTGGCGGGGCTCAAGGTGGTCTGCCCGGCCGGGGCGGCGGACGCCAAAGGGCTGCTCAAGGCGGCGATTCGCGATCCCAATCCGGTGCTCTTCCTCGAGAACAAGTTCCTCTACCGGCGGATCAAGGAAGTGCTGCCCGAGGGCGACCATGTAGTACCGCTGGGCGTCGCCCGGGTGGCGCGGCAGGGACGGGACCTGACCCTGATCGGCTACGGAGCGTCGACCTGGACGGCACTCGAGGCCGCCGAGGCACTGGCCACGGAAGGCGTCGAGGCCGAGGTGGTCGACCTGCGCACCCTGATCCCGTTCGACGAGGAGACGGTGCTCACCTCGGTGCGCAAGACGAGCCGGGCGATCGTCGTCCACGAGGCCCAGACCACCGGCGGCTTCGGCGCCGAGGTCGCCGCCCGCATCGGCGAGCGGGGTTTCGCTTGGCTGGACGCCCCGGTGGCGCGGCTCGGCTATCCGGAGCGGCCGAGTCCCTATGCCCGGGTGCTCGAGCAGGAGCTCCTGCCGAACCGCGAGAAACTCCTGGCGTTGGCGCGGGAAGTGCTGGCGTACTGAACATCCACCGGCGTGAAAGCCGTGTCGTACAATCCGCCGCTCGACGCGGCCGGGCCTTGAACCGCAACGTCATCTGGGGGGAACATTTGAGCCATCGATTGCGCGCGCGTTGGGTAGTCGTGTTCGGATGCGTGGCGGCCCTCGCCTTGCCCGGGCTCGCCCGGGCCGCCGAATCGAGTTCCTACACGGGGCCGACCCTGGTCGGCGTTCCAGTCGATTTCATCCTCTTCGGACTGACCCTGCTGGGGGTCGCCCTCTTCCACCACAAGACCCTCCAGGTCGCGGTCACGGGCCTCTCCGTGATCACGATCTACAAGATCCTCTTCTCGCCTTTCGCGACCGGTCCCGGGGTGGGCGGCTTCGTCGGGCACCTGCACGCCGAGTGGGTCGTGGTGGTGAACCTGTTCTGCCTGTTGATGGGCTTCGCGCTGCTTGCCAAGCACTTCGAGGACAGCGAAATACCGCAGGTGCTGCCCAAATTCCTGCCCAACGATTGGAAGGGGGGCTTCGCGCTCCTGGCGATGGTCTTCGTCCTGTCGTCGTTCCTCGACAACATCGCGGCGGCCCTGATCGGTGGCGCGGTCGCGCACACCGTGTTCCGCAAGAAGGTGCACATCGGCTACATCGCCGGCATCGTGGCGGCGTCGAACGCGGGCGGGGCGGGAAGTGTGGTGGGAGACACCACGACCACCATGATGTGGATCAACCACATCGCGCCGTCGGCGGTGCTGCACGCCTATATCGCCGCGGCCGTGGCGCTCGTGGTCTGCGGGATTCCGGCCTCGATTCAGCAGCAGAAATACTCGCCGATCATGGGCGACGAGCCGGTCGACACCAAGATCGATTGGGCGCGCGTCTTCATCGTGGGTCTGATCCTGGTCTCGGCGATCGCGGTCAACCTGACGGTGAACGTGAAGTTCCCCGAGTATTCCGAGAATTTTCCGTACATCGGCGTCGCGGTCTGGTTGGCGCTCCTCGTCACGGTGCCGTTGCGCAAGCCCGACTGGAGCTTGCTGCCGCAGTCCTTTCGCGGCTCGATCTTCCTGCTTTCGTTGGTCATCGCCGCGACCATGATGCCGGTCAACAAGCTTCCCGCGGCCTCGCCCCACACGGCTTTCGGGCTGGGCTTTCTCTCGGCCTGGTTCGACAACATCCCGCTCACCGCGCTCGCGCTCGAACAGGGACATTACGACTGGGGCATCCTCGCCTACACGGTCGGATTCGGCGGATCGATGGTCTGGTTCGGCTCGTCGGCCGGCGTCGCGATCTCGAACATGTTCACCGAGGCGAAATCGGTCGGCCTCTGGATCAAGAATGGCTGGCACGTGACGGTCGCCTACATCGTCGGCTTCATCGTGGTGATGCTCGTACTCGGTTGGCGGCCAACCGCGGAAGGCATCGTGCCCGCGGACGTCTCGGCCCGCCCCGCCGCAGTGGTCAGCTCCTGCGTGGGCTGAGGAGCTTCCCCGCTTCGTCATACAATTCCGCTTCCGTCCACAGCGGTCGCCACCGTTGCACCCCGGCGCCGCGCAGGGAACCAGGGAGGCCGGGATGGCGAGCAGAGGTCACGTGCTTGGAGTCTCTTTCGTCGGCGCAGCGGCGCTCGTCGCCCCGGCGCTCGCGAGCCCGCCCGCGGCGCCGTCGGCCGGACCGGCGCTGGTCGGCGTCCCGCTCGATTTCATCCTCTTCGGTCTCACCCTGCTGGGCGTGGCGCTCTTCCACCACAAGACGCTGCAGGTCGGGCTGACCGGGCTCGGCGTCATCACGATCTACAAGTTGATCTTCACCGGATTCCGGACCGGGCCGGGCCTCGCCGGCCTGGTGGGTCACCTCGAGCACGAATGGGTCATCCTGATCAACCTCTTCCTCCTCCTGGTGGGCTTCGCGCTGTTGGCGCGGCACTTCGAGGACAGTGAAGTGCCGATGGTGCTGCCGAAGTTCCTGCCCAACGACTGGAAGGGGCCCTTCGTGTTGTTGGTCATGGTCTTCGTTCTCTCGTCGTTTCTGGACAACATCGCCGGGGCGCTGATCGGGGGGGCCGTCGCCCACGAGGTCTTCAACAAGAAGGTGCACCTCGGTTATCTGGCGGCGATCGTGGCGGCGTCGAACGCGGGTGGCTCGGGCAGCGTGATCGGCGACACCACGACCACCATGATGTGGATCCATCGGGTCTCGCCCGGCGCGGTCGACCACGCCTACGTAGCGGCGTTCGTGGCTCTCCTGGTCTTCGGGGTCCCGGCGTCGTTCCAGCAGCAGCGCTACTCGCCGATCCTCAAGGACGAGCCGCGAGGGACTCACGTCGATTGGGGGCGGGTCTTCGTGGTCGGTCTGATGCTCGTTTCCGCGGTCACCGTGAACGTGATCGTCAACTTGAAGTTCCCGGAAGCCGCAGATGCCTTCCCGTTCCTCGGGGTCGCGATCTGGGTGGCGCTACTGGTTGCGGTCCCGCTGCGCAAGCCCGAATGGAAACTGCTCCCCGAGTCCATCCGGGGCTCGGTCTTCCTCCTCTCGCTGGTCACCGCCGCGACGATGATGCCGGTCGAGAAGTTGCCGGACGCCTCCTGGCACACCGCCTTCGGCCTCGGCATCCTCTCGTCGGTGTTCGACAACATTCCGCTCACCGCGCTCGCTCTCCGCCAGGGCGGCTACGACTGGGGCGTCCTCGCCTACGCAGTGGGTTTCGGGGGGTCGATGATCTGGTTCGGCTCGTCGGCCGGGGTCGCCATCTCGAACATGTTCACCGAGGCGAAATCGGTCGGCCTCTGGATCAAGCACGGCTGGCACGTGCCGCTCGCTTACGTGCTCGGATTTTTCGTCCTGCTCTTCACCCTCGGTTGGCGGCCGACCAGCGAAACGGCGTCCTGGCCGGCGCCGGCGCCGGCGCCCGCGACGGCGGTGGTGCCCGGCGCCTCGGGTTGAGAGACCGCGCCCCCGACTCCTGCTAGGGTCGCCGCCGTGAGCTCGGCCGCCGAACAGCTGACCCTGGCGATCCACGGCCACCACCCGGTGGTCCTGGTCCGGACCTGGGAAGAGGAGCGTGCGGTCGAGCTGCTCGAAGGCTTCGCCGAGCGGCTCTATCCCGAAGGTCCGTGCATCTGGTCGTGGAGCCGCGTCACGGGACTACGGTCGGGGGACGATCCCGCCGCCCCGGAATCCACCGACCCGCTCGTCGCGATCGGGACGTTCGTCGCGGCCGCCACGGCGAACCCTCCCAAACGCGGTTTCGCGCTCTTCCGCGACCTTTCCGCGTCGTTCGATCGCCCGGAGGTGATTCGGGCGCTTCGCGAGGCCTACACGGCCCTCGCCGGCAGCGACAGCTTTCTGTTCCTGATTTCGCCCGAGCTCGAGCTGCCCGGAGCGCTCCAGAAGGAAGTCTTCCTGGTGGAGCTCGAGCTGCCCGGGGAGAAGGAGCTGGCCGCCAAGCTGGCCGAGAGCGCCGCACAGTTTCCGGACGTGACGCTCGATCCCGGCTTGTCGTCGGATCTCATCTCCGGGCTTCGCGGGCTGACCCTCAACGAAGCGGGACATCTGTTGCAGCGCATATTCCGGGGGCGCAAGACGGGGCGCGAGGAGGCGTTGGCCGAGCTCTTTGCCGAGAAGCAGTCGATCGTCAAGAAGAGCGGCTTCCTCGAGTTCGTGCCGCCGACCACCCGGGTCGAGGAGATCGGCGGCCTCGACGTGCTCAAGAGCTGGCTCGCCCAACGCAAGCCCCTCTTCACGCTGCAGGCGATCGCCGACCAGATGCCGACCCCGCGCGGCATCTTGATCATGGGGATGAGCGGCTGCGGCAAGAGCATGTGCGCCAAGGCGGCCTCGGCGCTGTGGGGCGTGCCGCTCTTCCGTCTCGACATGAACCTCGTCTTCTCGGGCATTTTCGGCTCGCCGGAGGCGACCTTCCACCGCGCCCTGCGGGCCATCGAGGCGCTGGCGCCCGCGGTGCTCTGGATCGACGAGATCGAGAACTCGCTCGGCTACGGCGAGCGGGAGGCCGGCGGGACGCGCGCCAACACGTCGATCTTCTCCGCCTTCCTGACCTGGATGCAGGAGAAGCCGCCGCTGGTCTTCGTGGCGGCGACCGCGAACCGGATCCAGGACCTGCCGGCGGAAGTGATCCGCAAGGGGCGCTTCGATCAGGTCTTCTTCGTCGACCTGCCGAACGATGCGGAGCGCCAGGAGATCCTCGAGATTCACCTGCGCCGCCACGGCGCCGACCTGCGGGCCTTCGACACCCACCTGATCGCTCTGTCGACCAAGGGATGGAACGGCGCGGAGCTCGAGCAGGCGGTGGTGGCGGCGCGGGTCGAGGCCTACAACGAGAGCCGCCGCTTCGGCCCCGACGATCTCTCGAGGTCGCTGGCCTCCATCGTGCCGCTCTCCCGCACGATGGAGGAGCAGATGAAGAAGATCCGCAGCTGGGCCTACGGCCGCGCCACCACGGCGACCAGTCCCGACTTCGCGGTCGCTCGTTAGGCGATTCCAATCCGAAAAGAAAGGACCCCGATTGCTCGGGGTCCTGGTGAAACGCGACGAAACGCCGTGTTCAGGCGGCGGCGTGCTCGATCCGCATGCGGTAGAAGCTGCGCCAGACGAAGACGATCGAGATGGCCAGGAAGGCCACGAAGAGCCCCTTGGTCAGCGCTCCCTTGCCGGCCGCGGTCATTTCGACCGCCAGCTCGACGGCGAGCAGGCCGAAGAGCGTGGTGAACTTGATCACCGGGTTCAAAGCCACTGAAGAGGTGTCCTTGAACGGGTCGCCCACCGTGTCGCCGACCACCGTCGCGGCGTGGAGCTCGGTGCCTTTCTCCTTGAGCTCGACCTCGACGATCTTCTTGGCGTTGTCCCAGGCGCCGCCGGCGTTGGCCATGAAGATCGCCTGGTAGAGACCGAAAATCGCGATCGAGATGAGGTAACCGATGAAGAAGAAGGGCTCGAGGCAGGCGAACGCGAGGGTGGCGAAGAAGACCGCCAGGAAGATGTTGAACATCCCCTTCTGCGCGTACAGGGTGCAGATCTCGACCACCTTCTTCGAATCCTCGACCGAGGCCCTGGGAGCGTCGGTGTGCAGCTGGATGTGGCCCTTGATGAACTCGACCGCGCGGTAGGCGCCGGTCGATACCGCCTGGGTGGAGGCACCCGTGAACCAGTAGATCATCGCGCCGCCGGTGACCAGCCCGAGCAGGAACATGGGGTGGAGGAGCGAGAGCTTCTGGACGTCGACGGTGAGCCCCTTGGTCAACATCACGATGATCGAGAAGATCATCGTGGTCGCGCCGACCACGGCGGTGCCGATCAGCACCGGCTTGGCGGTCGCCTTGAAGGTGTTGCCAGCGCCATCGTTGGCTTCCAGGTTGTGCTTCGCGGTCTCGAAGTCTGGCCGGAAGCCGAAGTCGTGCTGCAGCTCTTCCTCGATACCGGGCAGGGTCTCGATGGTCGACAGCTCGAAGACCGACTGGGCGTTGTCGGTCACCGGGCCATAGGAATCGACCGCGATGGTGACCGGTCCCATGCCGAGGAAGCCGAACGCCACCAGGCCGAAGGCGAAGATCGCGGGCGCGATCATCATGGTGATGGGGAAGAAGGTGCTCATGTAGGAGGCGATGCCCATCAGCAGGACGATCACCATGCCCATCCAGTAGGCCGAGAAGTTGCCGGCGACGAAGCCCGAGAGGATGTTGAGCGAGGCGCCGCCTTCGCGCGAGGCGGTGACCACTTCCTTGACGTGTGCCGACTCGGTCGAAGTGAAGACCTTGACCAGCTCGGGAATGATCGCTCCGGCCAGGGTGCCGCAGGTGATGATCACCGAGAGCTTCCACCACATCGAGGCGTCGCCGCCGAGCTCGGGAATGAGGATCCTCGAGATGGCGAAGGTCACCGCGATCGAGACGATCGAGGTCAGCCAGACGAGGGTCGTCAGCGGCGCCTCGAAGTTCATCTTGTCGACCTGCTCGTACTTGGCGCGCGCGAAGGCCTCGTTGATGAAGTAAGAGACCACGGAAGTGCCGATCATCAGGATGCGCATGGCGAAAATCCAGACCAGCAGCTGGGTCTGGACGATCGGATCCTTGACCGCCAGGACGATAAAGGTGATCAGCGCGACACCGGTCACGCCGTAGGTTTCGAAGCCGTCTGCCGTCGGACCGACCGAGTCGCCGGCGTTGTCGCCGGTGCAGTCGGCGATCACGCCCGGATTCCTCACGTCGTCTTCCTTGATGTTGAAGACGATCTTCATCAGGTCGGAGCCGATATCGGCGATCTTCGTGAAGATGCCGCCGGCGATTCGCAGTGCCGCCGCGCCGAGCGACTCGCCGATCGCGAAGCCGATGAAGCAGGGGCCGGCGTAGTCGCCGGGCACGTAGAGCAGGATGATCAGCATCATCACCAGCTCGACCGAGATCAGCAGGGTGCCGATCGAGATCCCGGACTTGAGCGGAATCGCGTAGCAGGGGAAGGGCTTACCGCGCAGCGAGGCGAAGGCGGCGCGTGAGTTGGCGAAGGTGTTGATCCGGATACCGAACCAGGCCACCCCGTAGCTGCCGCCGATGCCGATCAGGCTGAACAGGATGATCAGCGCCACCTTGTCCGCCGTGAAGTGGCGTAGCCAGGCGAAGTAGACGACGATGATCGAGGCGATGAAGGCCCACAGGATGAGAATGAACTTGCCCTGGGTCACCAGATAGGTCTTGCAGGTCTCGTAGATCAGCTCGGAGATCTCGCGCATCGAGCGGTGGACCTCCATGTTCTTGAGCTGGCGGAACATGATCAGGCCGAACAGCGCGCCGAGCACGCAGACCCCGAGGCCGAAGGCCAGCAGCGTCGAGCCGGGCATGCCGAGGAACGACACGCGGCCGAGGTCCGGGAGCACGAGCTCCGCTTCGCTCGCCGAGGCCGGCGCGGCAGCGAGAGCCAGAGCTCCGGCCACCAAATACTTGTAGAGAGAACGCATCCTTCTCCTCCGATTCAAGGGGACCGCGGGCGAGTGCTGTTCGCTCTCCCGGCCCCGCACCCGCCGCGCGCGGGACGGGACGGCCGGGAGACGGTCCTGGGCGTTGAGTTGCGAATGCGGGCCGATGCTCCGGTCCGGCGATTCCTTTCGGGCGGCGGGATTCTAGCTCATCTCTGGCGCCGGCCCGTCCCGTGGGCCGGGCGGGAGGCGGAGAGACCGCCGCCGGGCCGCACCCTCGCTGTCGCGCCCCGTCCCGGAAACTTGCCCCATCCGGCGGTTTGGTTTGGTTCGCTCGGAGGTGGGGTGTTACTCTCCCCGCGCTTTATTCGCGGACTCTGGGGATGGACCTCTGAAGGGAGGAGGCTCGATGTCGGAGAAGACCTCGAACGAGCAGCAATGGGGCACGCGGGTCGGAGTGATTCTGGCGGTCTCCGGCTCGGCGGTGGGGCTCGGCAACTTCCTGCGCTTCCCGGGCCAGGCGGCCGCCAACGGCGGCGGCGCCTTCATGATTCCCTACTTCTGCGCGCTGCTCTTTCTCGGTATCCCGATCGGCTGGGCCGAATGGACGATGGGCCGCTACGGCGGCATGAAGGGATTCCATTCCGCGCCGGCCATCCTGGGCATCTTCGGAGGCGGCAAGTTGGCGCGCTACCTGGGGGTGATCGGCGTCCTCATTCCGCTCGCGGTCTCCTTCTACTACACCTACATCGAGTCCTGGTGCCTCGGCTACACCTGGAACTACCTGACCGGAGGCATCGGCATCAACGTGGCGACGCCGATCGCTGACCAGGCAGCCCGATCGGCCCAGTTCTACAGCGACCTCACGGGGCGCGCCCACAACGGAGTCTTCAGCGCGGGGACCCTGGAGACGCTCATCTTCTGGGTGATCACCTTCTCGATCAACATCTGGCTGGTCTTCCGCGGCATCTCGAAAGGCATCGAGAAGTTCTGCTCCTACGCCATGCCGGCGATGGCGGTCTGCGCTCTCGTGGTGTTGGGCCGGGTGCTCTCCCTCGGCACGCCGGACGCGATGCATCCCGACCAGAACGTGATCAACGGCCTCGGCTACATGTGGAACCCGAACTTCCACGCTCTCGCCAATCCGCAGACCTGGCTGGCCGCGGCGGGGCAGATCTTCTTCACTCTCTCGGTCGGTTTCGGCGTGATCATCAACTACGCCTCGTACTTGCGTAAAAAAGACGACGTCGTGCTCTCGGGGCTGACCGCCTCGGCGACCAACGAGCTTTTCGAGGTCGGCTTCGGCGGACTGATCACGCTGACCGCGGCGTTCATCTTCCTCGGCACCTCGAACATGATCGGTGCGGTGAAGGGCGGCACTTTCGGGCTCGGCTTCAACACCCTGCCGGTGGTCTTCGCGCACATGGGGGCAGCTGGTAACGCGGTCGGCGCCATCTGGTTCTTCATGCTCTTCCTGGCCGCCATCACGAGCTCGATCTCCATGTACCAGCCCTCGCTGGCCTTCTTCCAGGAGGCGCTCGGCTGGAGCCGCAAGAACGCGACGACGCTCATGGTGTCGATCTGCATGGTGGGTTCCTTCCTGGTCATGTACTACAGCCAGGGCGGCATCTTCTGGTCGACCATCGACGACTGGGTGGGGACGTTCCTGATCTTCATCCAGGCGATGGTGCAGATCATCTGCTTCTCGTGGGTGTTCGGGGTCAGCCGGGGTGTCGATGAGGCCCACCGGGGCGCCCAGATCCAGATTCCGCGCTTCTACCGCTTCATCATGAGATACGTCACGCCGACCTACCTGCTGATCGTCTTCGCCGCGTTCTCTTACCAGAACCTGCCGAGCTGGTTCGGTGCCGTCGCCGCACAGCCGCTCAAGCGGGGCGCCATGACGATGATCGTGGCCACGCTCGTGCTGCTGCTGGTCTGCACCCGGATCGGCGAGAAGCGGTGGCGGGCCGCCGGTCTGGATCTCGATGGCCGCCACCCGGCCGAGGACTGAGGGAGGAACCATGACGCCGCTCGGATGGATCTTTCTCGTCGTCTCGCTCAGCTTCGTCTGGGGATTGACCGGCTGGTCCTATTACAAGGTGCTGACCGCCAAAGGGGAGATCGAGAAGCCGCCCGACAGCCTCGGCGGCTGAGCCCCTCTCCGCCCCTCTCGGGGGCCGGTTCGTAAGGATTCCCGCTCCTGGGCGTAGTTCCTGGTGAGAAACGGAGGAATCCGGTGAACCGCCCCCAAGCCCCCCAACCGACTGCCCCGCCCGACAACGAGGGCGGTTTCTCCCGCCTCGAGGCGATCTGGTCCGATCACTCGAAGGCGGTCTTCCGCACCGCTATCCGGGTGACCGGCAACGCCGCCGACGCCGAAGACGTGGTGCAGACCGTCTTCCTCCGTCTGGCTCGGCGGGGCGAGGCCAAGCTGGGCGACGCGGTGGGCGGCTACCTCCATCGCTCGGCGGTCAACGCGGCGCTCGACGTCCTGCGCTCCCGGCAACGCGCCGGCTGGGTGCCCCTCGAGCCGAGCGATGGTCTCGGCGAGCCCGCCGCCCCGGGTCCTGACCCGGAGCGGCTCGAGAGCCTGCGGCGGCTGCGCGGAAATCTCCGATTGGCAATCTCCCGGCTCTCGCCCCGCGCCGCCGAAATGTTCGCGCTGCGCTACTTCGAAGGCATCGGCAACCTCGAGATCGCGCGCCTGTTCGGCGTCTCGCAGGGTGCCGTGGCGGTCCTCCTGCATCGCACCCGGGCGCGGCTCCGTCGTGAGCTCGCGGCCCTGACTGGAGAAGCATCATGAGCAAGAACGACGAGCTTTTTGACCAAGCCGTCGCGGCGATCCGCGACGAGTCGATCGACCCACGGACCGAGGGCGCGGCGCTGGAGCGCGTGCGCCGCCGGCTCGCGGCCGAGCTCGCGCCGCTCGCGGAGGATGACGCGACCGCCGGCGAGCACCGGATCCGCGGTTGCGCCGGGTTCCAGGTCCTGATTCCGGCCTACCTCGCCGGGGCGCTCACCGAACCGCGACGGATCCTGTTCGAGGATCACACCCGCGAATGCGTGCCCTGCCGGCGCGCCCTGGCGGAAGCTCGGCGCGGCGGCGCGGCACGTCCCACGCCTGGGCGGCTGGGACATCGCGCGCCGGCCGTCCGTTGGCTCGTCGCCGCGGGTCTCGCGGGCGTCGCCATCGCCGGCGCGGCGCTGTTGGCCGGCCGTCTAGGCCTGGTCGGCCCGACCGTGACGGCGCGGGTACGCGCCATCGACGGCGAGCTGCAGGCGGTGGAGAACGGTCACTTGCGAACCCTCGCGGCTGGAGCCACGGTCGGACGGGGGGTGACCCTGCGCACCGCGGGCGGTTCCGACGCGGTCCTGGAGCTCGCGGACGGCTCGCGGGTCGAGCTCGGTGAGCGGGCCGAGCTCGCACTGGCCCGGCGCCGCGACGGCGCGGTGCTGGATCTGGGACGGGGTGCCCTGATCGTCGAAGCGGCCCACCAGAAGCACGGCCACCTCTATGTGCGCACCGACGACTGCCTGGTTTCCGTGGTGGGCACGATCTTTTCGGTCAACACGGGCGTGCGAGGCTCGCGCGTCTCGGTGCTCGACGGCGAGGTTCGGGTGCACCAGGGCGCGCATCTCGCGGTGCTTCGCCCGGGCGAGCAGCTGGCGACCACGGCGCGCCTGGAGCGCGTGTCGCTGACCCGCGAGGTGTCGTGGAGCCGCAACGCGACCGAGTACGACGCCCGCATCGCGGCGTTGCGCGCCCTCGGGCACGAGCTCGATCAGGCGCTGGCAACCCCCGGCGATCGCACCTCCACCCGGCTGCTCGATCTGGCTCCGAGCGACACGGTGATCTGGGCCGGACTGCCCAACGTGTCCGGCAAGCTCGCCGACGCCTGGAGTCTGCTCGAGCGCCGCGTCGCCGAGAGCCCGGTGCTCTCCGTCTGGTGGCACGAGCATCTGGGCAGCGCCGACGCGGAGCGCGAGATGGCAGACGCCGTCGCGCGCCTGCACGACCTGGGCTCGCACCTGGGCCCGGAGATCGGCGTGGCGGTGGGTCTCGACGCGACGGGTAAGGTGACGCCTCCTCTCCTGATGGCGGAAGTGAAGGACGGCTCGGCCTTCGACGCGGTGCTCGACGACGAGATCGCGCGACTCAACGCCCAGTCGACCGAGGGCGAGGTGATCCGGCGGATCGACGATCCGGCGAGCGCGGCCGATTCCCATGCCCTGCTCGTCTGGCGTCCGACGAGCGACTTGATCGTCGCCTCGCCGTCGGCGGAGCGCTTGCGCCGCCTGGCCGGTGCGCTCTCCGGTGGCGCGGGACCCTACCTGCGTGCCGCCTTCCGGGATCGCCTGGCCTCGACCTATGCCGGGGGCACGGGGTGGCTGCTCGGGGTCGACGCGGCGTCGATCTTCGCCCACGCCCACAGCGCACCGAACGACGCCCGCGCCTTCCACCTCTTGGGTATCGATGGTGCGGACCAGCTCATCCTGGAGAGCGAGTCGACGGGCGGCGAGACGATCAGTCGCGCCACCCTGGCCTTCTCGGGCGCGCGCCGGGGCATGGCTTCCTGGCTCGCCCAGCCGGCGCCTTCCGGAGCGCTCGAGTTCGTCTCGCCGGACGCGTCCTTCGCGGTCGCCGGATTGGTCAAGCAGCCGAGCGCGATGGTCGACGACCTGCTGACGATGGCGCGCGCGAGCGGCGACAACACGAAGGTCCTCTCCCACCTCGCCGACCTCGAATCGAAGCTCGGCTTCTCCCTGCGCGACGACCTCGCCGCCTCGCTGGGCGGGGACTTCGCGTTCGCGTTCGACGGTCCCTGGCTGCCCAAGCCTTCGTGGAAGCTGGTGGCCGAGGTCGTTGACCCGTCGCGAGTGCAGTTCGTGCTCTCTCGTGCCGTCGACGTGGCCAATACGGAGGCCGCCCAGGAGGGCAAGCCGGGTCTCCGCTTCGGCCAGGAGGAGGTCGACGGCCGGGTCTACTTGCACTTGGCGCGCGAGAACGGGACGGACCTCGCGTACTTGAGCTTCGTCGACGGCTACCTGATCGCGGCGCCGTCGCGGGCCCTGATCGCGGAGGCGATCGCCCGGCGCGCGGCGGGAGCGAGCCTCGCGACCTCGCGGGCGTTCCTCGACCGGTTGCCGCGCGACGCCGATCCGAACTTCTCCGCGCTGGTCTGGCAGAACTTCGGTTCGTCGATCGGAGATCTCGGCCACTGGCTGGCCGGGGTCGGCACGCCGCAGCAGGCGATCTCTCAGCTCGCCGCGGAGGCGGGCCCGAGCCTGTTGGTCGCCTACGGCGAGCCTGGCCAGGTGCGTCTGGTGGCGCAAGGGCAGCACGGTCCGCTCGGCCTCTCGCTCGAGAAGCTGTTCGCCATCGGCGGCGCCTTCGGCGGGCCCCAACCGGCGACGCCGGCTCCGTCCGCCTCGGCGGCCCGGCCCGTCGACGAAACCCCGGTGCACGCGACGACGTAGAGTCGTCACGATGTCCGAACGACCGCCGCTCCTCGAGCTCGACGGGCTCGAGGTCCACCTGGGAGGCCGCCCGGTCCTCGCCGGTCTGACCGGCAGGCTGGACGGCCGCGTGGTCGGATTGCTGGGCCCGAACGGGGCCGGCAAGACGACCCTGATCGCGACCCTGCTCGGTTTCCATCCCGCGTCGGCGGGGAGCGCCCGTCTGGTCGGCCGCGACATTCGCACCGACCACGCCGCGCTGGTGGCCCGGGTCGGCTACATGCCCGAGCTCGACGCCTTCGTCGCCCATCTGAGCGCGGTGCGCTTCGTGCGCATGATGGCCGAGCTGGCCGGCCTGCCGCCGCGCGCGGCCCTCGAGCGCGCCCACGAGACGCTCTTCTACGTCGGGCTCGGCGAGGCGCGCTATCGCAAGCTCGATACCTACTCCCTCGGCATGAAGCAGCTCGCCAAGCTCGCCCAGGCGATCGCGCACGGCCCCGAGGTGCTGCTCCTCGACGAGCCCACCAACGGCCTCGATCCGTCGGCGCGAGAACGCATGCTGCGTCTGATTCGCGAGATCGCCGAGGCGGGCGTGCGGGTCGTCGTCTCGTCGCACCTGTTGCGCGATGTCGAGGCGGTCTGCGACCAGGTGATCGTGCTCAAGCAGGGGCGCGTGGCGACGATCGCCGACCTCGCAGCGGAACGCCATGCTGATCGGAGATTCCTCGAGCTCGAGCCACTCGGCGGCGTCCGGGAGCGTTTCGTCGCGGGGTTGGCGGCGCTCGGCTGCGAGGTCGCCGAGCTGCCCAACCGGCGGATCAAGATCGTGCTCCCGGAGGGCGTGGCAACGCGCCAGCTCTGGCAGCTGGCGGGGGAGCACGAGGTGCAGCTGCGGCGCCTGACCAGCTCACGCAATTCTCTCGAGCACCTCTTTCTCAAGGCGATGGAGGAGAGCCGTGCCGGTCTATGACCGCCGCTACAGGGGTTGGGAGGGCGAGCGCCGGTCGCCGCGCCGCAGCCTCCTGGTGCTCACCCGCTACGGGCTCGCCGAGGCTTTTTCTTCGCGCCTGACGCTGGTTCTGTTCGTGGCGTCATGCTTGCCCTTCGTCGCCTTCGCCGTCGCGATCTACGTGGCCAACAATCTCGACGTCCTGACGTCGATCCAGGTCAGCGATCCGGGGCCGCTCATCGAGAGCCTCTCCGGCAAGCTCTTCTTCTGGTTTCTGCTCGTCCAGTCGGGCTTCGCCTTCATCCTCGCTTCGTTCGCTGGCCCGGCCCTGGTGGGGCCCGATCTCGCGCACGGCGCCATGCCGCTCTACCTGTCGCGCCCAGTCGGCCGTTCCGAGTACGTGCTCGGCAAGCTGCTCGTGCTGCTCACCCTGCTCTCGGCCGTGACCTGGGTACCCGGAATGCTGCTCATCCTGATCGAGGGCTCGTTGGCTCCGGCGGGGTGGTTCGCGTCGCATCTTCGCCTCGCCTTCGCGATGTTCGCCGGCGCCTGGATCTGGATCCTGCTGCTCGGCGTCTTGGCGCTCGCCATCTCGGCGTGGATCCGCTGGCGGCCGCTCGCCACCGGGGCGCTGTTCGTCCTCTTCTTCGTCGGCACCGCCTTCGGCACGGCCGTCAACGTGACGCTCGAGACGAAGTGGGGCAAGCTCCTCATACTGGGCGAGCCCGTCAAGTCGATCTGGAACGCTCTGTTCGGAAGCGCTCCCTTCGCGAGCCGGAACTGGGAGCAGAGCTTGCTTCCGGTCGGCGCCGCGTGGCTCGATCTGGGCCTCGTGCTGGCGCTCGCGGTCTGGGTGCTGCATCGGCGGATCCGCGCCTTCGAGGTCGTGCGATGAACGGCGCGGCGAACCGGCGGATCGTCTTCAGGAACGTGTCCAAGTTCTACGGCGAGGTGCTGGGCGTCAACCGGATCGACCTCGAGATCGGATCCGGGATCACCGCACTGGTGGGCCCGAACGGTTCCGGCAAGTCGACCCTGATGAACCTGATGACCGGCCTGCTGCGCCCCACCGAGGGCGCGGTCGAGGTGCTCGGTCTTTCGCCCGGGCAACCGGAGGAGCTCTTCCGCCGGGTCGGCTATTGCACCCAGTACGAGAGCTTCCCGCGCGGCATGTCGGGGTGGGACTTCATTCACCTCTACCTGCGTCTGCACGGCATGCCGGCGGCGGAGGCGACCCGCCGCACCCGCCTGGCCCTCGAGCGGGTGGGCATGGCCGACGCGGCAGGACGAGCGGTCGGCGCCTACAGCAAAGGGATGAAGCAGCGCATCAAGCTCGGCCAGGCGATCGCCCACGACCCGCCCGTCCTGGTCCTCGACGAGCCGCTCAACGGTCTCGATCCGCTCGCCCGCGCGGAGACGGTGGAGCTTTTCCGCGGCTTCGCGGCCGAGGGGCGCTTCCTGATCGTGTCGAGCCACGTGCTGCACGAAGTGGACGAGCTCGCCGATCGTGTCGTCCTGGTGCACGGTGGTTACGTGGTCGCCGAAGGCGCGGTGGAAGCGGTGCGCGACGAGATCTCGCAGGAAACGCCGATCCAGGTCCTGGTGCGCTGCGATCGGCCGTCGTCGTTGGCGGCCCGCCTGTTCGAAGACGACGAGGTGGTCGAGGCGCGGGTCGACGAGGACGGACGGGGTCTGATGGTGAGGACCCGCAGCGCCGAACGCTTCTATCGGCGCCTTGGCGAGCTCGCCGCCTCGGGCGCGGTGGAGATCGAAGCCGTGCTGCCGGCCGACGACGACGTGCAGTCCGTCTATCAATACCTGATCGGCGCGGCGGCGCCGGGGAGCGCCTGAGATGGCGATCGACGAGTCCGTGTCCGCGCCCCGCGGCGTGGCGCTCTGGCGCCGTCAGGTCAAGGCGATGCTCGGTCTCGAGCTGCGCAAGACCTTTCTGCGCGCCCGCGCCCTGCCCGTCGTGGTGGTGGCCTTCCTGCCCGCGCTCCTCCTGCTCCTCAGAGCCGCCTCGCGCCATCTGGGCGCGAACCCCCAACCGGCGGCGCAGGTGGCGCTCTCCTATGGCTCGATCTACCAATTCTTCTTCGTGCGGCTGATCGTCTTCTTCGGCTGCTTCGCGATCTTCACCTACCTGGTGCGTGGCGAGATCGCCGAGCGCAGCCTGCACTTCTATCTGCTCGCCCCGTTGCGCCGCTCGGTCTTCTTGCTCGGCAAGTACGTCGCCGGATGTCTCGCCGCGGGGGCGCTCTTCACGCTGTCGCTCGCCGCGCAGCTCGGGCTCCTCTTCCTCCCCAGCGTGACCGTGGGCGGCAGCGCATACCTCTTCCACGGTCCCGGCGCGGGTCAGGCCTTCGCGTATCTGGGCGTGACCTGGCTCGCCGTGTTGGGTTACGGCGCCGTCTTCCTGACCCTCGCACTGGTGGCGAAGAACCCGATGATCCCGGCGGCGGCGATCCTGGGATGGGAGTGGATGAACTTCCTGCTGCCGCCGGCGCTCAAGCGCCTCTCGGTCTTCCACTACCTGCAGTCGCTCTGCCCGGTGCCGGTTTCGGCGGGGCCCTTCGCGCTGCCTGGCGAGCCGACCCCGGCCCCCCTCGCCATCGGCGGCCTGCTCGTCCTGATCGCGGTGCTCTTGGCGATCGCGGTGCGCCGCGCCGGCCGCCTCGAAGTCCTCTACGGCGGCGACTGAGCCTTCTACCGCGATCGACGGCTCACATCCGCTCGGGCTCGGGGAGGCCCAGGAGGTCGGCGCAGGCGCGCAGGCCGCGGGCGAAGACCTGGAAGACGGCCAGGCGGACGCGGCGCAGGTCGGGGTTCTCCTCGTGCAGCACCGGGTGGTGGTGGTAGAGGGCGTGGAAGCGTTGCGCGAGCTCGAGGGCGTGGCGGGCGACCAGCGAGAGCTCGAGCGTCGCGGCGGCTTTCTCGGTGACCTCGCCGGTGCGCGCCACCGCGTGAACGAGCTCCCAGAGGTCGTCGCCGAAGAGCTCGACCGGTAGCGCCGCGACCGCGTCGCGGGTCACTTCGGCCTCGAGTCCCGCGGCGACCAGCTTGCGCCCGATCGCCTTGGCGCGGACCAGCGAGTACTGGAGGTACGGCCCGGAGTCCCCTTCGAAGGAGAGCGCCTCGTCGAAGTCGAAGGCGAGCACCCGGGTGGTCGTCGCCTTGACCATGAAGAAGCGTAGCGCCGCGGTGGCGATCTGGCGGGCCAGGCCGACGAGCTCCTCGTGCTCGAGCTCGCGGTTGCGCTCGCCGATCTCCTCGCGCGCCTTCTCCTCCAGGCGGTCGAGCAGATCGTCGGCCTTGACGCCGATGCCGCGCCGTCCCGACATCTCGGCGCCCTTGCCCTCGCCGACCTCGACGCCGAGCAGTCGCGCGGTGGCCGGCGAGAGGGTGACCATCTCGTAGGCGAAGTGGATCGAGCGCTCGGCCGCATCGTGGAAGTCGAGCGCCGAAAGTCCGGCGCGCACCACCCTCTGCAAATAGCTTTGCCGCGCGTCGATGACGTTGACGACCCGCGACCCACCGCCAAAGGCCGGGTGCTCGGCGGCGCCGTCGGTGGTGGTCGTCCAGAGCTCGGCCTCCTTCCACCAGCGATAGCCGAAGTCCTTGCCCAGGAGTCCGAACTTCCAGAGCTGGTAGGCGATGTCCTTGCCGACGTAGGTGACCGTTCCGTCCGAGCGCACGATGACCTTGTCCGGATCCTCGAGCCCCGCGAATTCTGGAGTTTCGGCGAGAGGCATCACCCAGCAGCCCGCGTTCTTGCCGTCGGCTTCCTTCTGGACCGCGCCGGTCGCCTGGAGCTTTTCGAAGGCGATCGCGAAGAAGTGGAGCGCCAGGATGTCGCTCTCGTGGGTCAGGAGGTCGTAGCCGATACCGAGCCGCGCCATGGTGGCGAGATGCCGGGTGACGACGCGACGGGCGACCAACCGGCCCATCTCGGCGCGCTCGCCGGTGCCGCTCTCGAGCTCGTGCAGGGTCTCGCGCCGCTTGGTCTGGCGGGTGGGATCCTCCTCGTACCAGCGCCCGACCCGGGCGTAGAGATCCCAGCAGAAGTAGTCGAAGGGTTCTGGGATCGCCGCGACCTGGGCCACCGTCTTGTGCTCGATGTCGATGAATCCGACCACCACGTCGGCGACCTGGACGCCGGTGTCGTCGATGTAGTTCTGAACCTCGACCGCTTGGCCGAGGGCCCGCAGGCTGCGCACCAGGACGTCGCCCAGCACGGCGTTGCGCAGGTGGCCGATGTGGGCCGCCTTGTTTGGATTGATGTTGGTGTGCTCGACGATCGTCTTGGCGCCGCCGGGCTCCGCCGCGGGAATGACCGGATCGGTCAGGAGGCGAGCCGTGAAGGCAGGCCGATCCAGGAAGACGTTGAGGTAGCCGGGACCCTCGACCCGCAGCTCACGCACTCCTGCTGGGAGCTGCCAGGCCGCCGCGACCTCGCCCGCGATCTCGCGCGGCTTGCGGCGCAGGGTCTTGGCCAGATGGAGGGGCGCCGGGAAGGCGAGGTCGCCGAGCTCGCGCCGCGGCGGGATCTCGACGACCGGGTCGTGCTCGATTCCGTAGAGGTTCGCCAAGGTCCTCTGGAGATCTCGAGCGAGCTGTTCGCGGAGCGGTCCCAACATGGGCGGGTGAGTCTATCTCACGGAGAAAGCGGGAGTTTTGGCGAATCGAGGGAGCTTGATAGGATCCACCGGCCCAATCTGTCTCCGGTCTTTCGGGGACCCGACACCAGCGGAGCTCGAGTTGTCCATACCGGAAACGAAGACCCAGAAGCGCATCGTCATCCCGATGAACAACACCTCTCTCGAGCTGGTCGAGGGGGACATCACCGATCTCGATGTCGAGGCGATCGTCAACCCGGCCAACGAGGACCTGCTGCTCGGCGGCGGGGTGGCCGGAGTGATCAAGAAGAAGGGCGGTCCCTCGGTCCAGATCGAGTGCAAGCGGATCGGCTCCACGCCGACCGGGACGGCCGTCATCACCGGCGCCGGCAAGATGAAGTTCAAGCACATCATCCACGCGGTCGGGCCGCGCCGGGGCGAAGGAGACGAGGACCGCAAGCTCTCCTCGGCGGTGCGCTCGTCGCTGGCTCTGGCCGACCGCCACGGGCTCAAGTCGCTCGCCATTCCCGCGATCTCGACCGGCAATTTCGGCTTCCCGATGGATCGGGCGGCCCGCATCCTGCTGACCGAGGTACACCGCTACCTGCAGGGCGGCACCAAGCTCGAGCGGGTGATCGTGGTTCTCTACGACCCGCCGGCCTACAAGGTCTTCGCCCGCGAGCTGCGGCGCGGATTCCGCTGAGCCGCCGAGCGGCGCCGCGAACGCTCGCCGGCGCC
Organism: Thermoanaerobaculia bacterium; assembly: GCA_963712855.1. Lineage (GTDB taxonomy): Bacteria > Acidobacteriota > Thermoanaerobaculia > Multivoradales > JAGPDF01 > JACTMI01. Next base: position 1,059,847 of record CAVQJN010000001.1, on the reverse strand, counting down.
CGGGGGTCGACCTTGTCCCCCAATCTCTTCGACAGAATCGACGGCCTGCTGGCACGCGTCGTACCCCCCGCGGCGCGCCCGCCGGCGCGGCGGTTCGTCTATCTGCCGGTCGACCTCTGGGAGGCCGCGCTCGGGCGGCGCGATCCTCTGCTGCCGCCGCGCGGTCTGCGCGGCGTGGGAGCCGGGGACTTCGTGGCGGTGGGCGAGGAATTCGCGCGCCTGTTGGTCGAGCTCTGTGGCCTCGCGGGCGCCACACGAATCCTCGACGTGGGCTGCGGAATCGGCCGGGTCGCCATTCCGTTGACGCGGCAGCTCGACGATCGGGGCACCTACGACGGATTCGACGTCTCCCGCGCCGCCATTCGCTGGTGCGGGCGGCGAATCTCGCGTCGCCACCCAAACTTCCGCTTCCTTCATGTCGACGTCCGCAGTGCCGAGTACAACTGGCGCGGACGGATCGCCCCGGAGTCGTTCCGCTTCCCCTATGAGGACGCGAGCTTCGACGTGGCGTGCGCCGTGTCGCTGCTCACTCATCTCTTGCCCGCGGCAAGCCGGCACTACCTGGCGGAAACCGCGCGCGTCCTGCGGCCCGGGGGCTGTTGTCTGGCGAGCCTCTTCGTGCTCAACGAGGCCTCGCGCGCCGTCGCCACCGAGGGTCGGGGCGCCTATCGCTTTCCGGCCCAGCTGGGCGAAGCTCGCGTCCACGACCCGGCGCGACCCGAGGCCGCGGTGGCGCACGACGAGAGCGCGGTCCGTGCCTGGTGCGCCGCGGCGAACCTCGAGCTGGTCGAGCCGATCCACTACGGCGCCTGGTGCGGAGGGGTCGAGGCGCTGACCTTTCAGGACCTCGTGGTCGCGCGCAAGCGCGGTTGAAGCACGGCCGCGCGCCGGCCACCGGCCAGAGAATCAGGCGCCGTACTTCTCGAGCCGCCCGGCATGGGCGAGCAGCAGCCCCATCAGCTCCCGCGACGGAAACGTTCCCAGATGGCCCTTGAGCGCCTGCCGCTCGTCGAAGCGGCGGGCGTCGTCGACGAAGGCGATCGGCGAGGCCACGAGCAGGGGCACCGGATGGAAGCTGTGGGCTTTCATCGGCGCCGGCGTCGAGTGGTCGCCGGTGATCGCGATCACCTCGGGCTCCAACGCCAGCAGGCGGGGTAGCGCCGCGTCGACCTCCTCGATCGTCGCGACCTTGGCCGCCTGGTCGCCGTCCTCACCCGCCTGGTCGGTCTGCTTGACGTGCAGGAAGAAGAAGTCGAAGTCGTTCCAGCGCGCTTCCACCCGATCGAGGATTTCGCCGATCCGCTTGCCGCAGTCGACGACCTCCATGCCGCACGCCCACGCCACCCCGCGGTAGAGCGGGTAGCCGGCGAAGGCACCGAGGCGGAGCTTGTAGAGCGCGTCCATCTGCGGCAGGTGGGGCAGCTTCGAGAAGCCGCGCAGCAGCACCCGGTTGGCCTTCGGCTCGTCGGCGATGGCGCGCTCCATCACCTCGACGGCGCGTCGGACCAGCTCCGCCGTGGCGGCGCCCTCCGGCGCCGACTCATGGGCCGCGAGCGGCGGCACGCCCAACGCCTGCGGGTCGGTGTCCTCGAGTCGAGCCGACAGCCCCGCGCCGCGCAAAACCAGCACGAAGCGGTGCGCCTCGCCGGGGTAGACGTGGACCTCGCCGCCGGCGAATCCGGTCAGCGCACCATTGAGCTTCTCGCAGATGCGCCGGCACTCGGCGGTCGGGATGCGCCCGGCGCGCCGGTCGCTGAGCTTGCCGTCGGCGGCGGCGGTGGCGAAGTTGCCGCGCGCGGTCACGTCGGTGGGCGCGAGCTCGATCCCGAGCCCCAAGGCCTCGAGCACGCCGCGCCCGATGTCGTTCTCGTCGGCCGCGGGGTCGTAGCCGAAGAGCCCGAGGTGCCCGGGACCGCTGCCCGGCGTCACGCCGGTCGTGACCGGCACCAGGCGGCCGAGCGATGCGCGCGCGGCCAGCGCGTCGAGGTGGGGCGTGCTCGCCGCTTCGAGGGCGGTCTTCGGTTGCGCGGGCGTCGCGATGTCGCCGACCCCGTCGAGCACCAGCAGGACGATCTTGGAATCACCCGGCTTCGCCAGGCGAGCGAGGAGGTCGAGATGCCGCATGGGGAGGTCCTCCCGGGGTCAGGCGACGAGGTAGGCGGTGGCGCGGATCTGCAGCCGGGTGCGTGGCTCGAAGCCGGCGCCGACCAGCGCGAAGGCGCCGCGCGCCGAGAGCACCGGGAGCACGATCCAGCCGTCGAAGGTGTCTCCGGAACCGTAGGGCGCGACCACGGGCTCGATCTCGGCGAGCTTCGTCCAGTGGTCTTCCTCGGGATCGAAGGCGGCCTGCAGCTCGACGTAGGCGCGGTCGAGGTCGATCACCTTGTTGCCCGACGGATGCCAGACCGAGAAGACGAACCGCACCTCGTCGAAGAGGTCGGTGTCGATCCACGCCTCGCCGCCGGAGAGCAGCGGCCAAACGAAAGCCCCGGCCGAATCGGTCGCGTGGATCTCGGGGGTGGGATCGAAGTGGATCTGCAGCGTGCGAGCTTCGCGCGCGTCGTTCATGTCGAATGGTTCTCCGGTGCTCCGGGATCAGCCGCGTGCCGACTCGAGCGCGCGGGCGATGCGATCACGCGTCGCGCCGTCGTCCGGCCCGAGCAGCGGCGCGCCGATGCCGAACGCCACCGCGCCGGCGCGCTTGTAGGCTGGAATCTCCTCGATCCCGAAGCCGCCACCGGCGAGCATCGGGGCGACGTCGCCGAGCGGTTGGCGCACCACTTCGAGGTACTTGGGCCCTCCGACCGGCGGCAGCGGATAGACCTTGATGAGGTCCGCTCCGAGCCGGTCGGCGGTCGCGATCTCGGTTGGGCTGAGCGCCCCCAGGACCAGGAAGAGCCCTGCATCACGGGCGACCGTAGCGACCTCGGGGCTGGTGTTGGGCGACACGATGAATTCGGAGCCGGCCGCGACGGCGGCCGCGGCGCGTTCGCGCGTGGTCACCGTGCCCATCCCGATCCAGGGGGGACCGGCCTCCGAGCGGCGCTCGCCGAGCAGCTCGCGCACGAGGTCCGTGGCTCCGGGCACCGTGAAGGTGACTTCGATCAACTCGAGGCCGCCGGCGATGAAAGCGCGCGCTTGGCGCGCCGCTTCGGCGCGGTCGCGATGGCGCACGACGGCGACGATCGGAGAGCGACGGACGCTCTTGGATACGGCTTCTTTCGAGGGAGCGGCGAGCCCGGTCGACATCGCGCAAACTGTATCACCGGGTCTGGTGTCGCTCGCCGGTCAGCCGGAGGTGCGCCGCCCTCCCGGATTGCGTCCATGGGTGCCCGCGAGCGCATGGCCGAGCCGCCGCAGGATGCCGCGCAGAATCGAGACTTCGCGCCGGGTGGGCGCGGCGCGCGCCAGCAGATGACGCAGGTCTCTCTCGACGCCCGCGATGGTGGCGTCGCGGGCGAATCGGGTCTCGCGCAGGAGGTCGGCGAGGTGGTCGAAGAAGCCCGCCAGCTCCTCGCCGGTGGCACGCGATTCGTCGCGCGGCGGAGAGCTCTCGCCTTCCTCCGGCGGCTCCTCCTCCGCCCGCGCCAGGAAAAGCTCGTAGGCGATCACGAGGACCGCCTGCGCCAGGTTCAGCGTCGGTTGCACGGGCGAGGTGGGGACGCGGACGAGAAGGCTGGCGCGCGCCAGCTCTTCGTTGGTGAGCCCGGACGGTTCCGGTCCGAAGACGAGCGCGGTCCTCGTGGAGGAGTCCGTGACGATGCGGCGGGCCGCCTCGCGCGGCGTCGTGAGGCGGCGCGGCCAGGGGCGGTCCCGTCCGGCCGTGGTCGCCACGATGCGGCCGAAGCCGGCCAGGGCCGTGCGCAGATCGTCGTAACGCTCGGCGTGGTCGAGGACCCCGCCGGCGTGCACGGCGAACGCATACGCGGTGGCGCGCAGCGGCGCCGCCGGCTCGACGAGCAGCAGACGCTCGAGGCCGAAGTTCGCCATCGCGCGCGCGACGGCGCCCACGTTGCCCTCTTCCTGAGGACGGACCAGCACGACGGCGGGAGGCTCGCCGCTCACGCGCTCTCCACGCCTTCGCGCCACTCGACGCCGAGCCCGGGCCCGGCGGCGGGTCCGAGCCGGCCGTCGTGGAAGGAGAGGCCGACGAACGGATCGTTGGCGGCCAGCAGGTGGCCGTCGAGATCGACCCAGTCGACGAGCGGCGCAACCGCCAGGGCCGCCGCGATGCCGAGCGAGCTTTCGACCATGCAGCCGAGCAGGATCTTGAGCCCGTGCGCGCGTGCCACGGCGATGAGCTCGAGCGCGCCGGAGATGCCGCCGCACTTGGCGAGCTTGACGTTGACGCCGTCGTAGGCGTGGGCGATGCGCGGCACGTCGGCGGCGACGTGCACGTCCTCGTCGGCGACCAGCGGCAGCGTCGAGAGCTCGCGCAAACGGCGCGTCTCGTCGAGCCGGCCGGCGGGCAGCGGCTGCTCGACCAGCTCGACGCCAAGCTTGGCGAGCTCGGGGAGCTTGGTCGCCGCCTGGTCGAAGGACCATCCCTCGTTGGCGTCGACGCGGATCGCCTGCCGGGTCGCCTCGCGGATCGCGCGCACCAGCTCGAGATCGCCGGCGGCTCCCATCTTCACCTTGAGGACCTCGAAATCGCCCGCGGCACGCACCTTGGCCAAGGCTTCGTCGATCGGATCGAGCCCGATCGTCCAAGAGGTGGGGGGCAGGGTTCGCGGGGCGAGTCCGAGGAGCTCGCGGACCGGAACGCCGAGGCGCCGGCCGGCGAGATCGTGCAGCGCCGCGTCGAGCGCCGCCTGGGCGGCATGCTGGCCGGGCGCCGCGACACGGGCCGCCTCCTCGGCGAAAGCCCGCGGATCGCCGAGCCGGCTGCCCATTTCGGCCAAGGCCGCAGCCGCGGAATCGGCGTTCTCGCGGTAGCGTGAGATCGGCGCCGCTTCGCCACGGCCGCGTGCGCCGTCGTGCTCGACTTCGACGATGACGTTGTCGCGCGTCTCGGAAGTGCCGCGCGAGAGTCGGAAAGGCGTCTTCAGACGCAGCTGAATGCGTTTCGTATGCAGAGTGAAATTGGACACGGGCCGATTCTAGGCGGTTGACCCGGTTCGTGGGGTCGGCAAAGATGGCCGGACCTTGTCCGAGGCTCCGCAACGCTCGTGGTGACGACTCCGTTCGCCCTGCTCGCCGTGCTGGCGGCTTTCGCCGCGCTGGTCTTCCAGCTCGAGCGGCTGCCGGCGCTGGCGCCCCTCTTTCGCCGCCTGCCGCCGATCTTCTGGGTCTACGTCCTGCCGATGTTCGCGACCACCTTCGGTCTGCTACCCGAGGCGAGCCCGGTCTATTCGGCGCTGACCCACTATCTGCTGCCCGCCTGCCTGGTGCTCCTGCTCCTCTCTTCGGACCTCGGCGCCGTGGCGCGGCTCGGTCCGCGGGCGCTCGCCGCGATGGCGGCCTCGGCGATCGGCATCGCTCTGGGAGCGGTGGTGTCCTTCGAGGTCTTCCGCAAGGCGCTGGGGCCCGAAGGCTGGAAGGGGCTGGCGGCGCTCACCGGGACCTGGATCGGCGGCAGCGCCAATCTGCTCGCCGTCTCGACCGCGCTCGGGCTCTCGCCGAGCAACCAGGGCATCGCGATCGTGGTGGACACCATCGTCGGCTACAGCTGGATGGCGGTGCTGGTGGCGCTCTCGGCGCGCCAATCGGGTCTCGACCGATGGCTCCGCGCCGATCGCGGCGAGGTCGCCGCCGTGGGAACACGGGTCGCCGAGCGACTCGAGCGCGACCGCCGGCCGACCAGCGTCGCGGACGCCACGCTACTGGTCGGCATCGCGCTCGTCGTCGCGGCGAGCGCGGGGGCGTTGGGCGAGCATCTGCCGGCGCTGGGCGCGGTGCTCAGTCCCTTTGCCTGGACGATCGTGCTCGCCACCACGAGCGGCCTGCTGCTCTCGCTGACCCCGCTCGCCCGGCTCGACGGCGCGGGCGCCTCGAGCCTCGGCTACGCGGGCTTCTATCTCCTCATGGCGGGGGTCGGCGCGCAGGCGAATCTGGCGCGGATCGTGGCGCAACCGCTCTGGGTCGCGGCGGGCGCGCTGGTCATTCTCGTGCACGCGGTGGTGTTGGGAACCGCGATCCGCCTGCTGCGCGCGCCCTCCTTCTTCTTCGGCGTGGCGAGCCAGGCGGCGATCGGCGGCTACTCGTCGGCGCCCATCGTGGCCGAGATCTACCAGCCCGGTCTCGCGCCCGTGGGCCTGGTGCTGGCGGTGGTGGGCAACGTGCTCGGCACCTACCTGGGGCTCGCGGTCGGCCAGTTGCTGGCCTACCTGGCGGGCTGAGTCCCCGCCGCCCGGGAGCGGTCAGTGCTTGGGAACGATCGACCAGTTGACGTCGGTGATGACGGGCGGGCCGTCGCCGCGGCCGAGATACCAACGGATCGAAGGACGAGGCCGCAGATCGCCGACCAGCAACATGCCTTCCGGAGCGCCGAGCACGAACATGGTGTAGGCGATCGCCTGGGCGTCGATGGCGAGCTGGCTGACCACGTAGGTGGCGGCGATGCCGGAGCTCGGCTTGCCGTGGCGCAGGTCGAGATAGGAGGGGAAGGTCTCGCCCGCGATGGCGAGCTGGCGATCCTGGGCCGTCAAGAGCGCCGCCGAACGGTCGCGCAGGAAGAACGAGGAAGGCGGCTCGTCCATCCCGCGTAGCTTGCCCGGCTGGATCTCCCAGCCGCGCCCGGCGGGTCCCGCGCCCTCGCCGTGCACGACCGGACCGACCTGGACCCAGAAGTTGCCGGTCCCCCGCTGGCGCAGCAGAGCCGTCGCGCGGTCCACCGCCCAGCCGACCTCGAAGGGATAGAACTCGAGCCGGCTTCCCTTGGCGACCGTCAACGTGCTCCCTTTGGGATCGTAGGCTGCGCGATCGCAGTTGCCGCTCTCGACGGCCGCGGCGACGGCGTCGGCGGTCGGCAGGGCGTGGGTCGGCGTGCGCAGGCCCCAGAGCGCGAACAGGCGACCGCCGAGCGGCGTCGCCGCGCCACCGCTCCAGACGCAAAAGGCCTGGGCGCGGCGAAAGAGCTCGGTGGTGGAGGCGTCGAGCGCCACCGGCTTGCCGTCCACGGCCTCCCGCTCGACGCCGCGCGCGGCGGCGTTGGCTGCGGCGAGATCGGCGAAGGTGGCGCGGATGGCGGCGTCCGCGGCATCCCGAGGGAGGTCGCGGATCTCGATCTGGGTGGCGTAGCCGAGCGCCGTTCCCGCCAGTCGCAGCGGCTGGGCCGGCGCAGCGGCAAAGGCGGCGGTCAGGGGGACGAAGGACGACAACAGGGCGCAGAGGCGGAGGTGGCTTCGCATCATGGGGTTTCTCGGATCCTAAGCCCTTTCTGGGGACAGCTTGCAGAGTGATTTCTCAGTGATATCATCCTCGAGAAGGAGGAGCTGAAGCCATGAGGCAAGAAAGGCGTCCCTTTTCTCTCCCCGGAGTTCCCGTCCTGCTCGTGCTGCTCGGGATCCTGGCGGCGATGGTCTTTCGATTCGCCGGCGCGGTTCGCGCCGATTCCGTCGCCGGAATCCTCACGACGGTCGGCGGATTCGTGGTGAGCGTGGTGCTTCTGTCCGGTCTCTTCAAGGTCGAACCCAATCAGGCGCGGGTCTTGACCTTGTTCGGCGCGTACCGCGGCAGCGAGCGCCGCAGCGGTCTGCGGTGGGCCAACCCCTTCCTGGGCAAGAAGGCGATCTCGCTGCGGGTGCGCAACTTCGAGACCGAGCACCTGAAGGTCAACGATGCCGACGGCAACCCGGTCGAGATCGCGGCGGTGGTGGTCTGGCAGGTCGTCGACAGCTTCGACGCGGTCTTCCAGGTCGACGACTACGAGAACTTCGTGCACGTGCAGAGCGAGTCGGCGCTGCGCAACCTGGCGACCCACTTTCCCTACGATTCCCACGACGAGAATGTCATGTCGTTGCGTGGCTCGACGGACGAGATCGCCGAGCGCCTGCAACACGAGATCCACGAGCGGCTCGCCCAGGCGGGTGTCGAGGTGCTCGAATCGCGGATCAGCCACCTCGCCTACGCGCCCGAGATCGCGCACGCGATGCTGCAGCGCCAGCAGGCGGCCGCCATCATCGCGGCGCGCCAGCGGATCGTCGACGGCGCTGTCGGCATGGTGGAAATGGCGCTCGAAAAATTGACCAGCCAGAACATCGTGGAGCTCGACGAGGAAAGGAAGGCGGCCATGGTCTCGAATCTTCTGGTCGTGCTCTGCAGCGACCGCGCCACCACTCCGGTGATCAACACCGGATCGCTGTACTGAACGCGCGCTGAACGGAGCTCGTCCTGGCCAACCGCAAGGCTTTCCTGCTGCGGCTCGATCCGAAGCTCCACGCGGTCCTGGAGCGTTGGGCGGCGGACGAGCTGCGTAGCGTCAACGGCCAGATCGAGTACTTACTACGCCGCACCGCCATCGCCGCCGGGCGTCTGCCCAAGCGCGCGCACGGCGCGGTCGTCGAGGATGACCAGAAATGAGAAGCGAACGCTGTCCCAGGTGCAGCTCCGAGATGGAGGAAGGCTTTCTCCTCGACCATACGCAGCGGCACGTGACCCGCCTGCCCACCTGGGTCGAAGGCGAGGCACAGCTCAGCTGGTGGGGGGCGCTCAAGACGCGCGGCCGCAAGCGCTACGAGGTGCGAACGCGGCGTTGCCGGCGCTGCGGCTATCTCGAGTCCTTCGCCAACGTCTCGCTGAGCTGAGGCTCAGGCGGACGCCAAGCGGACGACCCGGCGAAGCGGCACCGTGCCCGCCAGGGCCACGCCGAGCGCGACGCCGTCCTCGAAACGGCTCGCCGGAAGGCGGCGGAGCTCGATCTCGAAGCGCGTCGCCCCAGCGAGGGGAAAGGGGTCGAGACGCAGCTCGGCGAGCTCTTCCGCGCCGCCGAGCTCGACCTGTCGGCCGGGGGGGATCAGGAATCCCGGGGCGCCCGTGCAGACGGCGAGCGAGAGGGCGTCTCCGAGCTCGAGCCAACGGTCGTCGGCCGCGGCTTCCTCGAGCTCGATTTCCGCCGTGGTCAGCAGCTCGAGCCGTCGTGTCTCCTCGCGGCGCTCGAATTCATCCCATTCGTCGCCCACGAAGCGGGTGCGCGCCAAGCGCAGGAAGTGGCCCGCGACGAGCGCCGCGACGTAGGGGTCGTCCTCCGCGAGACGGTCGACGCTCCGCTGCCAGACCTCCCATCGCACCTCGTCGGGAACCGCCCTGAAGTCGAGCGGCCCGCCGGTCGCCGGATCCAGCCGCGGCGCGGCGTCCTCCTCCCACCAACCGTTGTCGTGCTCCGAGATTGCGCGCAGCAGCCGGGCCCGGCGCGGATGGTCGATCAGCTCGGGCCGCCGGAAAAGGGCGATCATCTGGCCAGCGAGGCGCGCGTGATCGGCCTGACGGATCACCTCGACGCCCCACCCGGCCGGGCGGACAATCATGCGCCGGAGGATAGCGAAGCCGCACCGATAGGGGGGGTAGACTGCCTATCGCCATGCAACACGTGACCCCTGAAGAAGCCCTCGAGTATCACGCGCGCGAACCGCGCGGCAAGATACAGGTCGTCCCCACCAAGCCCACCGCGACCCAGCGCGACCTGTCGCTCGCCTATACGCCCGGGGTGGCGGAGCCCTGTCTCCAGATCGCCGCCGACCCGATGAAGGCCTATGAGTACACGGCCAAGGGAAACCTGGTGGCGGTCGTCTCCAACGGCACCGCCGTGCTCGGCCTGGGCAACATCGGCGCCGCGGCCGGCAAGCCGGTCATGGAAGGCAAGGGCGTGCTCTTCAAGCGCTTCGCCGGCATCGACGTCTTCGACATCGAGGTCGCGACGGAAGATGTCGAGGAATTCGTGCGCACGGTGAAGCTGCTCGAGCCCACCTTCGGCGGCATCAATCTCGAGGACATCAAGGCGCCGGAGTGCTTCGAGATCGAGCGCCGGTTGAAGAAGGCGATGTCGATCCCGGTCTTCCACGACGACCAGCACGGCACGGCGATCATCTCCGGTGCGGCCCTCGTCAACGCGCTCGAGATCGCGGGCAAGAAGATCGGGGACGTGAAGCTGGTCTTCTCGGGAGCGGGCGCGGCGGCCTTCGGCTGCCTCGACCTCTACCTGCGTCTCGGGCTGCGCCAGGAGAACGTCCTCTTGTGCGACCGCAAGGGAGTCATTTTCAAGGGAAGGCCCGGCGACGAAGGCACGCTCAAGGGTCGCTTCGCGGTCGACACCGCCGCGCGCACGCTGGCCGAGGCGCTGGTCGGGGCGGACGTCTTCGTGGGCCTCTCGGTCGGTGGCTGCGTGAGCGGCGAGATGCTGAGCGGCATGGCGCCCGACCCGATCGTCTTTGCGATGGCCAACCCGGTGCCGGAGATCGGCTACGACGAAGCGACCGCCGCGCGGCCCGACGTGATCATGGCGACCGGGCGTTCGGACTATCCCAACCAGGTCAACAACGTGCTCGGCTTTCCGTTCCTGTTCCGCGGCGCCCTGGACTCGCGGGCGACCGACATCAACGACGAGATGATGCTGGCCGCCACGCGCGCCCTGGCCGAGCTGGCGCGCGAGGACGTGCCCGACTCGGTGCTCAAGGCGTATGGCCTCGAAGGCCTGCGCTTCGGACGGCAGTATCTGATCCCGAAGCCGTTCGACTACCGGGTCCTGCTGACCGTGGCCCCCGCCGTGGCGCGCGCCGCCGAGCGGAGCGGCGTCGCCCGGGCGCCGGTGGGCGACCTGGAGGCTTACCGTCAGCGCCTCGAACAGCTGGTGTCGCGGCGCTTCGAGCTCATGCGAGGCATCATCGACCGGGCCCGCCAGGATCCGAAACGGATCGTCTTTCCCGAGGGGGAGAACGACAAGATCCTGCGCGCCGCCAAGATCCTGGCGGACCAGGGCATCGCGCATCCGATCCTGCTGGCGCGGCCGGAACGCATCGCCGCCAAGCTCGCGGAGCTCGGGCTCGACCGTGACCGGGTGACGATCGTCGACCTCGAAGACTGGCCGAAATGGACCGCTTACCAGGAGCGCCTCCATCAGTTGCGGCGCCGGGATGGAGTGGATCTGGCCGAAGCCGCCAAGCTGTTGCGCTCGCGGACCTACTTCGGAACCATGATGGTGGAGGCGGGAGACGCCGACGGGGTGATCTCGGGCGTCACCTACGAGTACCCCGACATGATCCGGCCGGCCCTGCAGATCTTCGGCATGCGGCCGGGCATCCACCGGGTCTCGGGAGCGTTCGTCCTCATGCTGCGCGACCGCGTCTTCTTCCTCGCCGACACCACCGTCAACATCGAGCCCGACGCCGAGACGCTGGCGGAGATCGCGCTCGCCACGGCGGCGTTCGCGCGCCGCTTCGACATCGAACCCCGGGTCGCCCTGCTCTCTTTCTCGAACTTCGGCTCGAACAAACATCCGGCGGCGCGCAAGGTGCGCCGGGCGGTCGAGATTGCCCGGCAACGGGCTCCCGAGCTCATGATCGACGGTGAGATGCAGGCGGACACCGCAGTCATGGCCTCTCTGCTCGATGAGCACTTCCCCTGGTCCGACCTCAAGCGTCCCGCCAACGTGTTGATCTTCCCGGAGTTGCAGTCCGCCAACGTGGCCTACAAGCTGATCTGGAGGCTCGCCGGAGCGGAAGCCATCGGTCCGGTCTTGCTGGGCATGGGCCGCCCGGTCCACGTCTTGCAAAAGGGCGTCGAGGTGTCGGACATCGTCAACATGGCGGCCATCTGCGTGGTGGACGCCCAGGAGCTGGCCTAGAATGGCTCACTCAACCAGGGAAGGAGATCCGGAATGAAGCGCAGGATCGCATGGGCAGTTCTGACGACGATCGCTCTCGCGGGCGTCGCCAGCGTCGCCGCCGCCGCGAACAACAAGCCTCGCATCGCGGTGCTGGAGTTCAAGAACAAGGCCGAAAATCAGTGGTGGTACAGCAACGGCGCACAGGCGGCGCAGGACGTCTTCGTTACCGAGCTCGTGAAGAGCGGCAAGTTCCGCGTCATCGATCGCGAGCAGCTCGCCGCGCTGATGCAGGAGAAGAACATGTCGCTGGCCGGCGACATCGACCCCGCGACGGCGATCAAAGCGGGCAAGCTCTTTGGTTGTCAGTACTTCCTGACCGGCGCGGTGACCGAGTACGGCGCCCAGGGAACGGAGGCCCACGGCGCTGGGGTGCGTGGGCTCCCGGGCTTCTCGGGCGGCAAGAAGACCTTCGTCGCGGCGATGAACGCGCGCATCATCGACACCACCACCGGAGAAATCGTCTGGGCGGACGAAGCGCGTGGCGAGGATTCGCACTTCCGCCTCTCGATCGGCGGTTTCGGCGGTGGCGTCTCCGGCGATTCGCGGATGTTCGACAAGGTCATGAAGCCGGTGATCGAGCAGCTCACCGCCTCGATCAAGGCCGCCGACCTGTAGTCGGCAGCGCGGCGAAAGAAGGTTAGACAACGAGGGGGGCCGCTGGCCCCCCTCGACGTTTTTGCGTGGTCGTGCCGGGCACGGCCGGTCAGAGCTTGAAGACGACTTTCAGCTCGTACCACATCTTGACGCGCACCCCGGTCTTGGTCGCCGGTGCCCACTGGCATTCGCGGGCGAAGGCCTCGGCGGCCCCTTCCATTCCGTAGCCGGCCTTCTCGCCGGTCGGTTGCACGTCCGCCGGACGTCCGTTCTCGTCCACCAGCACCCGCACCACCACGGTCGCCTCCTTGCGCAGCCGCTTGGCGAGCGGGGGATAGTGGAGCAGGGCTTGGTGAGTCAGCCGCGGAGGCACGACTCCCGGACCCGAGGAGACCAGATCGCCGGCCCGTACGCTCGGCTGGGGTGCCGGCTCGGGGGCTCTCGGCTGGGTCACCGGGGCTGCCGGCTTGGGCTCGGGAGTCGCCGCAGCGGACGCTGCCGGGGGGCGGGTGATCTCTTCGGTCGGCGTCGCCGGCTCCTTCGCGGTCGTGACCGCGGGCTTCGCCTCGCTCGGCGCGGCCGCTGCCGGGGTCGGGACGGTTCTCTGTGCCTGCGGATTGGCGATCGTGATCGGGGGCGCCTGCGCGGCCACCTGGCGGGCTTTCTGGGCGTCGTTGAGCTGCTTCTCGAGCGCCTTGACCTGCTCGTCGTACTTCGCCTTGAGGCCGGCCTCCATCTGCTTCGACTGGTCGGAGACCATCTTGGCGATCTGCGCTTGGAGTTCCTCGGGCGTCGGGCCCGCGGGTGCCGCCGGAGCGGCTTGGGCGGGTGTGTCCTGGGCGGGCGGCGTGGCGGTAGCCGGTGGCTTTGCACCGCCGCGGCCGAGCAGGAAGTAGCCGCCCACTCCGAGGACGACGACGGCGGCGATGCCGCCCAGGATGACACCCATCGGCGGGCCGCCCTTCTTCTCCTCCATGCCGTACTTCTCGCGCAACACGCCCGTGTCTTCGCGGATCGGGCCGGCGTCGCGCAGCGTCGCATCCGCCGCCGCGGCGCTGGGTTCCGCGGCGAGCTCGGGGGCCGAGGCGCCCAGCGAAACGGCTTGCGTCTTCTCGCTCTCGAGCTCGCGCGATTCGCGCTCGATCTCATTGCGGAAGAGGCTGTGGAGGAAGAAGGCGAGGTTGAAGGTGGTGGGACTGAGCTGTGCGTCCGCCATCAGCTTGGCGAGCGACTTGTGCCAGCTCACCACGTCCGGCACCCGCTGGTCGCGCGTGCAGAGGGTGCGCTTCAGCAGGGTCGCCAGCTCGGCGCTCAGGTGCTCGCCTTCGGCGGCCACCACGGCCTGATCGATCGTGGTGGCGAGTCCGGTCGCGGGATACATCGGTACCTGCTGGCCGGTCAGCATCTCGAACAGGATGGCGCCCAGGCTGTAGACGTCGTCAGAGCGCGACGCCGGCTGGCCCGCGACGACCTCGGGCGCCAGATAGCGGCCCACGGCCTGCTTGACGATCGGATGGGCCGCGGACTCCCGCAAGCCGGTGGACGCCTCGAAGCCGAACAGCTTGAGCTTCGCCCTCGTTCGAGACATGGACGAGCTGGGGCACCACGAAGCCGTGCTGCACCCGATCGTCGCCGAACCGGGTCTCGTGGGCCACCGCGAGGGCGAGCGCCACGCGCTCGATCATGAGCAGGGCGTGATCGAGCGGGATGGGGGAGCTGCGGCGCCCGGCCTGGTCGAGCAGCTCACCCAGCGAGCGTCCCGCCGAGTAGTCGTAGGCGACGTAGGGAACGCCGCGCACCTGTCCGACGTCGATCGCCTGGCCGATGTTGGGGCTCTTGAGGGCCTGGGCGAGACCTGAACGCGTCTGGATCGAGCGCGCGATCCGTTCGGCGTCGAAGCCCTGGCCGTTGAGCACCTGCAACAGGACGACGCGCTCGAGGCCCTGACGCCCCGCCCGGCCGCCCCGGAAGGTCTCTCCGAGGGCGTCCTCGGCCAGTTTCTTGAGCAGCAGATAGTTACCGAATTGGTCGCGCGTGTTCATGACACCTCCGGACGCCGTCGCCGAAAGGGCGGAATCAGCCCTTTTCGACCTCCATCGTTCGCAACGATGTTGGTGGAAGTTTCCACTTTGCCCGCGAACCTGTCAATCGCGAGGCCGCTCGTGCCTCCGTTCGCGGAAGTAGCGGCGCTGCCAGGTCTCGACGTTGCGGTTGTGCTCGCTGAGCGTCTTGGCGAAAACGTGCGAACCGTCGTTGCGGCTGACGAAGTAGAGGTAGTCGACCGTGGCGGGGTGCGCGGCGGCGCGCAGGCTGGCCAGACCCGGCGAGCAGATCGGGCCGGGCGGCAGCCCCGGCCGTCTGTAGGTGTTCCAGGGCGAGTCCGCCTCGAGATCGCGTTTCCGCAGGTTGCCGTCCCAGCGTCCCGCGAGCTTGAGGCCGTAGATGATCGTGGGATCCGCGTACAGGCCGATACCGCGTCGCAACCGGTTGGCGTAGACCGCCGCGACCAGTGGGCGTTCCTCGGCGCGGCGGGCCTCTTTTTCGACCAGGCTCGCCAGGATGAGGATCTCGCGGGGCGGGCGGAGGTCGCCGGGCGACAGATTGGGCCGGATGTCTTGTTCCCAATGGCGGCGAAATCCACCCACCAGCGCATCGGTGATCGCGCTCGCCGAGATTCCATGGGGAAAGCGGTAGGTGTCGGGAAAGAGATAGCCCTCCAGATTCCGGGCCGCCGGATCGAGGTCGTGGACGCGGCCGGGCCGCTTGAACTCGGCCTCGAGCTCGGTTTCCTTGCCGAAGCCTGCCGTGGCCAGTGCCTGCGCGGTCTCTTGGTAGGTCATGCCCTCCACGAGGGTGACGGGGTGAGTGACCACCTCCCCGGAGCGCAGGATGCGGAGCACCTCGGCCGTCGAGAGCGGCGACGTGAAGCGATACTCGCCGGCCCGCAGCGGCGGGTCGCCGAGCACCCGAGACTGGTAGAAACGGGCCATCCAGGCGGAGCGCACGATACCCGCGCGCTCGAGCCGCTCGAGAATGCCCCGCGTCGCCTCGCCGGGCTTGACGTCGAAGGCGCGCCCTTCAGCGGGCGCGGCGAAGCTCCAGGGCGAGAAGAGGACGCGGCGGGCAAAGACGAGCCCGGCCGCGGCGCTCGCCAGGAGGATCAGAACGCCGAGGGCTCCAACCCGCACGATTCGCTTCATCCGCCCCCCTGGCGAGCCCGGCGATCCAGGGCGTCCTGAAGCAACAGCTCGGCCGCCAGCGCATCGCGCCGCCGGTTCCGTTCGGCGGGCGGCCAGCCGGCTTCGCGGAGACGAGATTCCGCTTCGACGGAGGTCAGCGACTCGTCGATCCACTCGACCGGCAAGCCGGTCGACGCCGCGAGGCGCTCGCCAAAAGCGCGCGCCCGCCGCGCGGCGGTGGTCGGGGCGCCGTCGCTCGGCCGCCGCGGCTCACCCACCACCAGGGCGGCGATACCCTCTTCGCGTGCCCACTGCGCGATCTGGGCGATCGCCTGCCGATCGCTCGTCCGTGCGAGGGTCCGCCAGGCGAGCGCGAAGCGTCCGTCCGGATCGGAGAGCGCGAGGCCGATCCGGCGCTCTCCGAAGTCGATTCCGAGGGTTTTCATCATGGTCTTCGCGACGGGAGCGTGTGCTAGCATCCGCCGCGCTCCCGCGGCTTTTCACCGGCCATTCTCCCGGCCCGGATCGAAGGCCGCAAGTCCCGGAGGAAACCAAATGTCCGAGGTTGTCATCCTGAGCGCCGCGCGGACTCCGATCGGCGCGTTCCAGGGTGTGTTCCGCGACGTGCCGGCCCCCCAGTTGGGCGGCCGCGCGATCGCCGGAGCTTGCGAGCGCGCCGGCATGCCGCCGAGCGATCTCGAGCAGGTCTACATGGGCTGCGTCCTGCCCGCCGGTATCGGCCAGGCGCCGGCCCGCCAGGCGGGATTCGCCGCCGGCTGCACACCCTCCACGGGCGCCATCACGTTCAACAAAGTCTGCGGCTCCGGCATGCGGACCTTCATGTCGGCCGCCAACGATCTGCGGGCGGGCGACTTCTCCCTGGTCGTCGCGGGCGGCATGGAAAACATGAGCCGTTCGCCTTATCTGGCGCTCGGCGCCCGCGACGGGATGCGTCTGGGGCACGGCAAGTTCGTCGATTCGATGATCTTGGACGGCCTCTGGGATCCCTATGGCGACCAGCACATGGGCAATTGCGCCGAGCTCTGCGCCCGCGAGCTCCACTTCACCCGCGAGCAGCAGGACGACTACTCGCGCGAGAGCTACGCGCGCGCCCGCGCCGCCCAGGAATCCGGCGCCTCGGCGCGCGAGATCGTCGCGGTCGAGGTCAAGAGCCGCAAGGGCACGAAGGTCGTCGACCAGGACGAAGAGCCCTACAAGGCGGACCTCGAGAAGATGTCGGGACTTCGCCCGGCTTTCGACAAGGAGGGCACGGTCACCGCGGCCAACGCGTCGAAGATCAACGACGGTGCGGCGGCGCTGGTGCTCGCGACCGCCGAAGAGGCGGCGCGGCGGGGCCTGAAGCCGGTGGCGCGCCTGGTTTCCCAGGCCACCTTCTCGCAACAGCCGGAATGGTTCACGACCGCGCCGGTCGGTGCCATCCGAAAAGCGCTCGAGCGCGCCGGCAAGAGCGTCGACGAGATCGATCTATTCGAAGTCAACGAAGCCTTCGCGGTGGTCGCTCTGGCGTGCGCGAAGGAGCTCGGCATCGGACACGACAAGCTCAACGTGCGCGGCGGCGCGGTGGCCCTGGGCCACCCGATCGGTGCTTCCGGCGCCCGCATCCTGGTGACCCTTCTCGACGCCATGGCCGAGCGCGGCTTGCGCACGGGCTGTGCCGGGATCTGTATTGGCGGCGGCGAAGCGACCGCGGTCGTCGTCGAACGCCTCGACGCATGAGACGCCGCGCCGGCCTCGTCGTGGCGATGGTCGGCGCCGGGCTCTCCGCGGCCCTCGCCGCGCAAGTTCCCACGACCCCGGCCGAAGCCGCTCCCAAAGCTCCGGCGGCGGTCGCCCAGCAACCGGCGCCCTCCACGACGGCGCCGCCATCGTCCACGGTTCCCGCGCCAGCTACGCCGTCGGCGCCGGGTACGCCCGCCCCGCCGCCGCTCGACCGGATCTCGTTCGAGTTCAAGGTTCCGCCCGCCAAGGGGGGAGGAGCCCTCGCCGGCACCGCCGACAATGTGGAGACTGCCGGCGAGAGCGAAGTGACCCTGGCCGGCGCCGTCGAGATCCACTACAAGAACATGGTGTTCAAGGCGGACCATGCGGTGTTTCACCGGGACACGATGACGGTGGAGGCGGAAGGCGACGTGATTCTCGACCAGGGAACGCGACGCATCGCCGCGCAGCGCACCGATCTCGACCTGGCCACCGAGAAGGGCACCTTCTGGAACGCCTCGGCCTACGCCTCGCCGGATCAGTACTTCACCGCCAAGGTGTTGGTCAAGACAGGAGACGACACCTTCGAGCTCCACGACGGCGTCCTGACGAGTTGCACCGGCGACCGCACCCCGGACTGGAGCATCCGGGTCTCGCATGCCAGGGTCCGGATCAACGGTTACGCCCATCTGACCAACAGCCGCATCCGGGTCAAGAAGCTGCCGGTCTTCTACATGCCCTACATGATCTGGCCGGTCAAGACGGACCGCTCGTCGGGCTTCCTGATTCCCCAGATCGGTTACTCGGGCCGTCACGGCGCGTCGCTGGGTCTCGCCTACTACCAGGTTATGGGCCCGAGCGCCGACCTCACGGTTCGAGCCGAGGGCTACCAGAACACCTATTCTGGAGTCGGCGCGGAGCTGAGATACGCGCCGACCGTAGGCACCAAGGGCGACATGGCCTACTACATCCTCGACAACCGCGACACCGGTCAGCAGGAGTGGCGGGGCATCTGGAATCACACCAGCGCCCTGCCTGGCGGACTCAAGGCGGTGGTGAGCTACAACAACTATTCCGACTACGGATTCTTCCGTGAATTTCAGACGCTCGAGGCCGAGAACACGCGCAGCTTCCTCTATTCGAATGCCTTTCTGTCGGGCAATTGGGGCGCGCAGTCCTTTTCGATGCTGGTCGACGATCGGGAGGGCTTCTTCCCGAATGGCGTGACGACCTCGACCCGGCAGCTGCCCAAGATCGTCTACGGGGTGCGCAAGCTCAAGCTGGGCTCCATGCCGCTCTATTTCTCGCTCGACTCCACGACGAGTTATCTGCAATCGACCAGCACGAACGGGCCCGACCTCACGTACGGACGGCTCGACGTCGACCCGAAGCTGACGTTGCCGCTGACCGTGGCGCCCTGGCTTTCGGTGGCGTTCAGCGCTGGCGGGTCCGGGACCTGGTGGCAGAAGAGCAAGCCGACCCGGCGCGTCGACCCGATGACCGGCGTCACCGAAACGGTGTGCGGTGACACGGTCGTGCCGAATAGCCAAATCTACTGCGACCAGTCGCTGACCCGAGTTTTTCCCAACGCGTCGATGGACATCATCGGGCCGAGCTTTTCGCGCATCTTCGATTCGCCCGGCGGCAAGTTCTCCAAGTTCAAGCACGTCATCGAGCCGCGCTGGAGCTACTTCTACGTCGGACAGTTCAACGATCAGAATCGGGTGCTCCAGTTCGACCAGGTCGACCGCATCGGGTCGGGGCAGATGGGATCGTTCGCGCTCGTCAACCGGGTGCTCGCCAAGCCGACCGACGAGACCAAGGGAGGCGCCTTCGAGATCTTCTCCTTCCAGCTCGCGCAGATCTATTCGTTCGACAAGAACCAGCCGCTGCAGCACGCCAGCGATGGCCGGACCTCGCAGGTCGGGCCGATCCTCGGTCAGATCCGCTACAGCCCGTCGCAGAGCTTCGACCTGCAAGCGAAGGTGAGTTACTCGACCTTCTTGTCGGGCCTCAATTCCACCTCGCTCTCGTTTTCGGCGCACGGCGACCGGGCGGGAGTCGACGCGACCTGGTACACGAACTACAACGCGGAGCTGGGAACGAAGATATCCGACCAGGCCCGCTTCGGTTTCAAACTGGGCGTGCTGCCGAATCGTCTCGACCTGACTGGGCAGATCAACTACGACATCCTCAATAAGCAGGTGCTGCAGCAGACCTACGGCATCGCCTACACCTCCCAGTGCTGGAGCGTCGTGTTCCAGGGGCGCGAGCAGATCACCAACGCCTACCGCACGCGGGACTATCGCCTCCTGCTCAATCTCAAGAACGTCGGCACGTTCCTCGATCTCGGCGGCGGCCAGTCGAAGACGCGTTACTAGGGGACGACGTGCGTTTGGCGGTTCTCGGAGCCGGTGGCATCGTCGGCCAGGCGGTCTCGGCCGAGGCGCGGCGCCGGGGCTGGGAGCTCGTTGCCTGGCCGCGCGCGACGGTCGACGTGACCGTCGCGGCGCAGGTCCGGGCCGCGCTCGAGGACGCTCGCCCCGGGTTGGTGGTGAACTGCGCGGGCTTCACCGGAGTCGACCGGAGCGAGAGCGAGTCCGCGGCCGCTTTCGCGGTCAATGACGGCGCGGTGGGCGTCGTCGCGGCGGAGTGCGAGCGGGTCGGTGCGCGCCTGATCCATCTGTCGAGCGACTACGTGTTCGCGGGCGAGCGGAACGAATCCTTGCGCGAGGAAGCCGCGCCCGCGCCGCTGTCTGTCTATGGGCGCTCCAAGCTGGCCGGTGAACAGCGGCTGCGCGACCCGGCGAAGTCGCTGATCTTGCGCACGAGCTCGGTCTTCGGGGTGGGCGGCAAGAACTTCGTGGATTCGATCGCGGCACGTATCCGACGAGGGAATCGCCGTCTCGAGGTGGTGGCCGACCAGATCTCGGCGCCCACCTATGCACCCTTCCTGGCGCGTGCCTTGGCCGATCTGGGAGAATCGGGCGCGACCGGGATTGTGCACTATCGCAATCGCGAGCCGGTCTCTTGGTTCGACTTCGCGCGCGCCATCGCCGGGTTGCTCGATCCGAGCGTGGAGGTGAGGCCGACGACGGCGCGCGAGCTGGGACTGCCGGCGCCGCGACCTGCGTACTCGGTTCTCTCGGTGGAACGCTTCGAGTCCCGATTCGGCCGTCGCGTCGAACCCTGGATGGAAGGACTGCGCGAGCATCTCGCCCGCGCCCCCAAGGAGATGGAATGAACAGGATTCTGATCACGGGCATCACCGGATTCGCCGGATCGCATCTGGCGGACTACGTGTTGGCCGAGCATCCGGGTGTCGAGGTCTTCGGCACCTACCGGTGGCGCAGCCGGCGCGAGAACATCGAGCACCTCGAGGGCAAGATCAAGTTGGTCCAGGCCGAGCTGGGGGACCAGGGAGCATTGCGCGCGGCGCTCGAGAAGTCGCGTCCCGACGCGATCTTCCACCTCGCGGCCCAGAGCTTCGTGCCGGCCTCGTGGCTGGCCCCGGCGGAGACGTTCCACATCAACGCGATCGGCCAGATCAACCTCTTCGAGGCCATCCGCTCGCTCGACCTCGATCCGGTGGTCCAGATCGCGTGCTCGAGTCGAGGAATACGGCCTGGTGCATCCCGACGAGACGCCGATCTCGGAGTCGAATCCGCTGCGCCCGCTCTCTCCATACGCCGTCTCCAAGGTGTCGCAAGACCTGCTGGGCTACCAGTACTTCCGCAGCTACGGCCTGAGGGCTATCCGCACGCGCGGCTTCAACCACGAGGGGCCGCGGCGCGGCGAGGTCTTCGTGATGTCGAATTTCGCCAAGCAGATCGCTTCCATCGAGGCCGGCCTGCAGGAACCGCACATTCTGGTCGGCAACCTCGATGCGATGCGCGACTTCACCGACGTGCGCGACATGGTGCGTGCTTACTGGCTGGCCGCGACCCGCGGCGAGGCCGGCGAGGTCTACAACCTCGCGTCGGGCCGGAGCATCCGCATCCGCGACATGCTCGACCAGTTGCTCGCCCTCTCGAACGTCGAGGTGCGGGTCGAGACCGATCCGGCACGTCTGCGTCCCTCCGACGTCGAGGTATTGCTCGGTGACAGCTCGAGGTTCCGCTCGGCGACCGGGTGGGCCCCCGAGATTCCGCTCGAGAAGACCCTCGCCGACACGCTCGATTACTGGCGGGCCCGCCTCGCCGGCCGCGGCCAGCCGGTCGGCGGCTGAGCGGGGGCCCCTTGCGCGTCCTCGTCACCGGCGCCAACGGGTTTCTCGGCCGGCACCTGGTCGAGGCGCTGGCGGCCGACGGCGTGGAGCTGGCGGCGCTCTCGCTGGAGCGCGGTGGCTTGCCGGAAGAGATGCCCTTCTACCCGGTCGATATTCGCGATCGCGCGGCGGTCGGCCGCGCCGTGGACGACTTCGATCCCCAGGCGATCGTGCATCTCGCCGCGCTGTCGCACGTCGGTGAATCCTGGAAGCACATCGCCGACTACTACGCGGTCAACGTCGTCGGCACGGAGAACCTGCTCGCAGCGGTGCCCGGCCGTCGACTCTTGCTCAGCTCGAGCGCCGAGGTCTACGGTACGGTGCCGGAGGGTGAACAGCCGATCCACGAGGAGCGGCCGCTCGAGCCGCGCTCGCCCTATGCGCTCACCAAGGCGGTGGCCGAGACGGCGACGCGGGCGGCGGGCGGAATCGTCGTGCGCTGCTTCAATCTGCTTGGCGCCGGACAAGCGGCGAACTTCGCCCTGCCGAGCTTCGCCAACCAGCTCGCCGCCATCGCGCGGGGCGAGGCCGAGCCGGTGCTGCGGGTCGGCAACCTCGCGGCGCGGCGGGACTTTGTCGACGTTCGCGACGCCGTCGACGGATTTCGCCTCCTGCTCGAGCGCGGGCAGGCGGGCGCGGTCTATAACCTCGCCTCCGGCAAGGCGCGTTCGATCGCTGAGATGCTCGACGCTCTGGTCGCCGTCGCCGGCGTCGAGGTGCGATGCGAGGTCGACCCGGAACGGCTGCGTCCGGTCGACGTTCCCCTGTTGCGCGGCGACGCGGGCCGCCTGCGCGGCCTGGGATGGGAGTCGATCCGGTCGCTCGAGGACTCGCTCGGCGAGCTCTGGCGCGAGGCCCGGATGGGGGGCGTCGCGAGGTGAGGATCCTGATGACGGGGGCGACCGGCTTCGTCGGCCGCCGGGTGGCGCGGCGTCTGGCGGGAGAGCACGAGCTGCGACTCCTGGTGCGGCCGACCTCGTCGCGGGCCGGCTTCCCCGAGGGGACCGGCTTCGCGACCGGAGACGTCACCGATCGCGCCAGCCTCGAGCGCGCGATGACGGATTGCGACGCGGTGGTCCACGCCGCGGCGCTGGTCAAGATCCTGGCGCCAGGCCGCGAGTTCGACCGGGTGAACGTGGGTGGGCTCGAGAACGTCCTGGCCGCCGCCACCACCCAAAACGTGAAGCGGCTCCTCTACGTCTCGAGCTTCATCGCCCTCGGACCGACTGAGGGCGGCTCCGGCGGGACGCTCGACGAGTCCGCCGAGCCCCTGCCCGGCGGACTCGAGCGCAGGTGGATCAACGACTACGAACGCACCAAGGCGCATGCCGACGCGGTCGCGCGGCGCGCCATCGCGCGCGGGGCGCCGTTGGTGATCGTCTATCCGGGAGTGACCTACGGCCCGGGTGAGCTCACGGAAGGCAACATCCTGGTGCGCCACATTCTCGATCTTGCCCACCACCGCCTGCCGGCGCTGCTCGGTCGTCCCGAGCGCCGCTGGAGCTTCGTCTTCGTCGACGACGTGGCCGAGGGCGTCGTGAGCGCCCTCGAGCGCGCACCGCTCGGCGGACGCTACGTGCTGGGCGGCGAGAACGTAACGCTCGACGAGCTCTATCGCCTGATCGGCGAGTTGGGCGGCATCCGGATGCCGGCGCACCGTCTCCCCGACGGCGTGGCCAAGCTCGCCGGCGCGGCGATGAAGCTGGCGGCGCGGCTGTTCGGCGGCGTACCCAAGCTCACCCCCGATCTCGCCGAGATCTACCGTCACGACTGGGCCTACGATTCCTCGCGCGCCGAACGCGAGCTCGGCTACCGACCGCGCGCGCTCGCCGCGGGTCTGGGCGCCACCTTCGAGTGGCTGCGCACCCTTCCGCAATGGCCGGCCTGACGCGCGGCGAGCTGTCCCGGAAGCTGGTCCACGTCGCGGTCGGCGGCCTCGCCTTCGCGGTGCGCCCGCTGGGTTTCCTCGGCGCGGTCGCGTGCGCGGTCGCGGCGATCCTCCACAATGCGTTTCTCCTGCCGCGCTACGGCGGGCGGAAGATGTGGCGCGACGGCGAGGCAGCGCGAGGCTACGCGCTCGGCATCGTGCTCTACCCGATCACCGTACTGTTGCTTCTCCTTCTCTATGCGACCCGGCTCGAGATCGCGGCCGCGATCTGGGGGATCCTGGCGTTCGGCGACGGCATGGCGGCGATCGTCGGCCAGAGCCTCGGCCGGAGCAATCCGCTGCCCTGGAATCCGCGCAAGAGCTGGGCGGGAACATCGGCTTACGCGCTGTGCGGCGGCGCCGGGGCATACGTGCTCCTCCAATGGACCGCGCATGGCGAGTACGCGCTCGGCTTCGCGCTCGCGGTGAGCTTCGCCACCGCCGGTCTCGCCGCGCTCCTGGAATCGCAGGCGCAAGGGCTGGACGACAACTTCGGCGTGCCGTTGGTCGCCTCGCTGGTGCTCTACGGACTGATCTTGAGCGCTGGGGGATGGGACGTGGTGAGACGCCCGGAGTTCGTTCACGCGCTGGTGATCGGACTGGTGGTCAACGTCGCGCTGGCCCTGGCGGCCTACGCCAGCGGCGGCGTCGGACGCGCCGGGGCGATCGTCGGCACGCTCCTCGGGACGACGATCTGGGCCTTCGCCGGCTGGCCGGCGTTCCTCCTCCTGTTCGCCTTCTTCGTCCTCGGCACCGCGGCGACGCGACTCGGCTACGAGAGCAAGCGGGCGGCGGGGATCGCGCAGGAGAAGGAAGGACGGCGAGGGCCGGGCAACGCCCTCTCGAAGACCTCGGTGCCGGCCCTGGCGGCGATCCTGACCGCGACGACGCCCTATCCGGCCGTTTTCGCGCTCGCGCTGGCGGGCGCCTTCGCCACCGCCGCGTTCGACACCGTCTCCTCCGAGATCGGCAAGGCGTTCGGGCGGCGCACCTTCCTGATCACCACCCTTCGTCCGGTTCCGCGAGGCACGGACGGCGCGGTCTCGCTCGAAGGCACGTTGGCGGGCCTCGGCGCGGCGCTGGCGGTGGGGGGATTGGGAGCCGCCACGGGTCTCTATGGGGGGGGCGGTGTGCTGGTCGTGGCCATCGCCGCACTCGTGGCCACGACGCTCGAATCGCTCGTTGGAGCGACCCTGGAGAAGCGCGGGCTGCTCGACAACGACGCGGTCAATCTGCTGAATTCGCTCGCCGGAGCGTCGCTGGCCGCGCTGCTCGCCGTCCTTTTGCCCTAGCTTCGTCGGAGGGGAGGGCCGAGCGGTGGCGGCGCGCGGGCGTATGAATACCGACAAGTGGTGGGAGCGTCCGCTCGTGCGGGCCGACGGGACGAGGGTGCGGATCGAGGCGAACGGGCGCCCGTCCATGACGTAAGATCACCCGGCCGATGAAGAAGTCCGGGCTCTACGTCCAACTCTCCCGGCCCTTCACCCTCCTCCCCCCACTGCTCGGCATCGTTTCGGGGGCGGTTTGCGCGTGGGGGTCGGTGCACAATCCCGATCCGGCGCGCCAACTCACTCTTTCGGTGGTGGCCACGGTCGCGCTGGGGTCGCTCTGCGCCGCATTCCTCAACGCTGCGTCGAACGCCATCAACCAGATCACCGACCTCGAGATCGACCGCCTCAACAAGCCGGGACGTCCGCTCGTCACCGGCGCCCTGACCTTGAAGGAGGCGTGGACCTTTACCTGGATCTTCTACGCGCTGGCGATGATCCCGACCTGGGCGGTGGTGGTCTTTCCGCATACGCGGCTGGGCGACAAGATCACGGCTCCGATCGGCGACCACCAGACCTTCTTCATCTATTTCGCCGGCCTCGTCTTCACGCTCATCTACTCGGTTCCGGCATGGGGGCGCACCAAGGCGCGCGGCATGTGGGCCAACTGGACGATCGCGATCCCGCGCGGCTGTCTACTCAAGGTCGCTGGCTGGGCGATGGTGGCGCGGGTCGAGCACTGGGAGCCCTGGGCGATCGGCGGCATCTTCATGCTCTATCTCGTCGGTGCCTCCTCGACCAAAGATTTCGCCGACATCGAGGGCGACCGGGCGGGCGGCTGCAAGACGCTGCCGATCCTGCACGGCCCGAAGAAGGCAGCCTGGATCATCGCACCCTTCTTCGTCATTCCCTGGCTCCTCATGCCGCTGTTCGCCCATCTGCCCGATCCGCAGAACCCGGTCCATCCGGTCCTCACCGGCAACCAGACGGCGTTGACGGTGCTGGGCGTGTTGCTGACGATCTGGGGGATCTACACTGTCTACCTGATCCTGCGCGACCCCGAGGACCTGACCCGCACCGAGAACCATCCGAGCTGGCGCCACATGTACCTGATGATGATGGCGGCGCAGATCGGCTTCGCGGTGTCGTACCTCATCCCGCGTGGCTACTGAGGCGATGACGACGTCGCTCGATCTCGCGGCGGCGCTCGGGCACGAGCGGGTGATCGCGATCCACGATCCGGCGAGCGGTCTGCGCTCGGTGATCGCGATTCATTCCTGGGCGCTCGGGCCGGCGGTGGGCGGCACCCGGATGCGCCCCTACCCGAGCTTCGACGACGCGGTGCTGGACGCCCTGCGGCTGTCGCGGGCCATGACCTACAAGGCGGCCTACTCCGGCCTGCCGCTGGGCGGCGCCAAGGCGGTCATCGACGCGGATCCGGCGCGCGCCGACCGGCGGGAGTTGCTGGCCGCCCACGCCCGGGCGGTGCGCGAGCTGGAAGGACGCTTCGTCACCGGGGGCGACATGGGCGTAGACCTCGACGACGTGCGCTTCATGGCGCAGTTCTCGAATGCCTTCGAGCACGCGCCGAAAGGTTCCGGCCCGGACTCGTCGGACCTGACCGCGATTGGAGCGCACGCCTCCATTCGCGCCACCATGGTCCGGCTGGGGCGCGACCTCACCGGATCGAGGGTCGCGATCCAGGGCGCGGGCGAGGTGGGCGGCCGGCTGGCGAAGCGGCTGGCCGAGTCGGGCGCGCAGGTGATCCTCGCTGACCTGGTGGAGGAGCGCGCGCGTGGGGCCGCAGCGGCGAGCGGAGCGAGCGTCGCCTCGTCCGACGACATCCTCTTCACGGAGTGCGACGTGCTCTCTCCCAACGCCGCGGGTGAAGTTCTCGACGAGCGCACGATCGGGCGTCTGCGCTGCCGCGCGATCTGCGGCGCCGCCAACAACCCGCTCGCGGCGCCCGGGATCGGCGACGAGCTGGCGCGGCGCGGCATCCTCTACGCGCCCGACTTCGTGGTTTCGGCGGGGGGAATCCTGTCGCTGCTCTTCGAGCGCGGCGAGCTCGACGCGGCCCGAACGGTGGCGCGAGTGGAACGGATCGGCGACGACCTCGCCGAGCTCTTCGCGGCCGCCGAACGGGAGGGCATCCCCCCCTTCCGGCTCGCCGAGCGGCGGGTCGACGAGAAGCTCGCTGCGGCCCGGGCGGCGCGCGCCTGATCCCTCTTCGGGCCAGAATCGGCCCGTGACCGAAGGCATCCGCCGCGCCCTTGTCCGCGCCGCGCCCGCCAGCGAGCGCTTCCTCCGTTTCGAAGAGGCGATCGAGGGCCGCGTCGCGACCGTGCCGCGCGAGGTTCCTGGCCTGCTCGAGTGGGTCGAGACCGCAGCGGCGCGCGGTCTCTGGGCGGTCGGCTACGTCGGCTACGAGGCGGCCCCGGCGTTCGATCGCGCGTTCGTCACTCGAGGCCCGGGCGCGAGTCCAGCACCGCTCGCCGCATTTGCGCTTTTCGACGCCCCCGAAGAGATTGGAAGGCTTTCCACTGCAGGAGCGCGCGCGATAGGACGGCCGTCGGCGTCTCTTGGCGAGGCCGAGTACCGGGACTCGGTCGGTCGGATTCGCGAGGCGATTGCGAGCGGCGCGACTTACCAGGTCAACTATGTCTTTGCCCTCCGTGGAAGCTTCTCGGGGCGCTCGATCGATCTCTTCGCTTCGTTGCAGGCTCCCGGCGAGGCGCCTTACGCGGCCCTGCTGGAAGGTGAACGGTGGGCGATCGCTTCACTCTCGCCCGAGCTCTTTTTCGAGCGAACCGGCGGGCGGGTCGTGATGCGGCCGATGAAAGGGACACGGTCGCGCGGCCGTTTCGGCGAGGAAGATCGCCACCGCGCGGCGGAGCTCGCGGCTTCGGAGAAGGATCGCGCCGAGAATCTGATGATCGTCGACATGGTGCGCAACGACCTCGGCCGGATCGCGCGGCACGGCTCGGTCGCGGTCGAGGAACGCTTCGCTCTCGAGCGCTACCCGACCGTCTGGCAGATGACGTCAACTGTCGCCGGCGCGACCGAGGCTCGCCTTCCGGAGCTCTTCGCGGCCCTCTTTCCCTGCGCGTCGATCACCGGCGCGCCGAAAGCGGCGACGATGCGGATCATCCGCGAGCTCGAGAGGGAGCCGCGCGGCGCTTATTGTGGCGCCATCGGCTTCGTGGCGCCGGGCGGCTGGGCGCGCTTCTCGGTGGCGATCCGCACCCTCGAGCTCGACACGCGAGCGCACACCTACCGCTATGGTGTCGGAAGCGGTATCACTTGGGATTCGAGCCCCGCGGAAGAGTGGCGCGAATGCTTGGCCAAGGCGCGGGTTCTCGACGGCGCGCCGCCGCCTTTCGACCTCCTCGAGACGATGCGATGGCGTCCCGAGCGAGGTATCGAGCTCCTCGATCTCCATCTCGAGCGCCTCGTGGAATCTGCGGTGTACTTTGGCTTCGAGAAGGCGGGAATCTCTATAGAAGGGGATGCCCGAGCTGCGATCGCGGCCCGCTGCGTGGGGCTTGCGCCGCGCTCCCACCGGATTCGCCTGCTGCTGGCTCGCGACGGCGCGCTCCGAGTCGAGGCGGAGCCCTTCGACCCCGCTCGTCGCCTCTGGAGCGTCACCGTCGCCCGGGAGTCGATTGCCTCTGCAGACGCCATTGGCTTTCACAAGACGACCCATCGGGCCCGCTACGAGCGAGCCCGCGCGAGCGCCGCCGGAGAGGCCGACGAAGTGCTGCTCGTCAACGATCGCGGCGAGCTGACCGAAGGAACGCGCACCAACCTCTTCGTCCAGTTCGGCGGCGAATGGGTGACCCCGCCGCGCGACGCGGGGCTCCTGGCGGGGGTGTTCCGGGCGCATCTCTTGCGGTCGGGACGGATCGTCGAGGCGACGCTCTACCCGCGCGACTTGGCGCGCGCCCACCGGATCCGGCTCGGCAACGCGCTGCGCGGCTGGATCCCGGCGCGGCTCGCCGAGGGCTTCCCGAGGATCAGCCGCGAGCCGCGCTGAGGGACGAGGTAGGTCCAGCGCGTGGGGATGTCTGTCGCGGCATCGGGCGGGCGCGCCGCGTGGGCGTCACGGGGGCGTCAGGCCGAAGTGCTCGTAGTTTCGGGCGATGAACTGCTTCCACTTCTCGGGCACTTCCTCCTGCGGGAAGATCGCCTGAACCGGACAGGCGTCGATGCAGAGTCCGCAATCGATGCACTCCTCGGGGTGGATGTAGAGCATCTCCAGAGCTTCGTCGTCCTTGCCGTAGATGCAATCGACCGGGCAGACGTCGACGCAGGCGGTGTCCTTCGTTCCGATGCAAGGCTCGGTGATGATGTGCGGCATGATCCCAAACCCTCGCTCTCAGGCGGCGGCGAGGCGCGGAAAGAGCACGTTGTTCTCGAGGTGGATGTGCTCGTGGAGTGACCCCTCGAGCGCCTCGAGCCCGGCCCAGAGGGCGCGCCAGGTGTTGCAGGCTCCCGCGGGAACGCGGAAATCGTCGGTGAGTGCCCGGATCTCTGCCAGGCGCCGGCCCGCCTCGGCGTGGTCGTCGCGGAGCGACGCGACTCGGGGCCCGGCGGCGGCGCCCTGCTCCAAGATCGGCGGGAAGAGCTCGCGCTCCTCGCGGTCGAGGTGCTCGGAGAGCTCGGCCTGGAGAGAGAGATAGACCTCGAGGAGCGCCGGTAGGCGCTCGGGCTCGCGCTCGCCGTGCACGCGTACGACCTTGCGGGCCATCGATTCGAGGCGCGGCAGCTCCTCGCGCAGCGGTGCGTGGTAGGCCGTCAGGATGTGGCGCACGAGCCCGTCGAGCGGCGCTGCGTTCCAACTCGTGGCCGCGCCGTCGCTCGACGCGAGCACGTTCTCGATCTCGCCCACGACGACGCCGGCGTCGACTCCACGCTTGGCGCAGGCCTCGGCGAGCTGAGCCCCTCCTCCGCAACAGAAATCGATGCCGTGGCGGGCGAAGACGCGGGTGGCGAGAGGGTGATGAGCGGCGATATCGCCGACGCGGGAATGCGGGGTGATGTTCATGGGGGAAGGCCTCCTTGGGTGGTCTAGTGCGCGATCCCGGCCGGATGGGGGTCGAAGATCTGTGGATTCGGGTCGCCGGTCACTTCGATCTCGCCCAGCATGCCCTTGTGGACCACCCGCGAGAGGGCGTGATCGACCAGCTTGACGGTTTCCGGAACGGGGAAGTCCAAATCGAAGACGCCGCAGCTGCCCGGCGGGATGAGGGCGGTCTGGACATAGCGATCGGGCGGCGTCGCCAGGGCGCCGTCGCGCCAAGCGCGGGTCCAGACGTTGCCGATCGGGTGGAAGCTCGAGACAAGGTTGGGACCGCCGTTGACGATGAAGATCCGCGCCGTCTCGCCCACCTTGGCCTGCATCGCGCCGCGCACCTGCGCCGTCAAGGCGTGCTTCTCGCCCTGCAGCAGGACATAGTTCGGCTGCTCGGCGGCCATCTTGTCGAAGTCGATCCGGTGGACGCCCGGCTCTCCGGCGGGCTTGTCGGTGTAGACCTCGTGCTGGCCGAGGTAGAACTCCCGCGAGACCTCCGGTAGTCCCTCCGGAGGCTCGACGACGATCATGCCGAACATTCCGGAGCTGATGTGGAGGTCCAGGTTGGGAACCGCGCAGTGGTAGATGAACGCGCCCGGATAGCGCGCCTCGAAGAGGATGTGCCTGGTCTCGCCGGGCGCCACCGTGGTCGCCGCGTTGCCTCCGCCGGTGCCATAGACCGCGTGGAAGTCGATGTTGTGCAGGAAGGCTCCGCCCGGCTTGTTGGTCAGCGAGAAGTGGACGCGGTCGCCCTGCCGCACGCGGATCATCGGGCCGGGAACTTGGCCGCTGAAGGTCATGTACATGAACTTCACGCCCGGCTCGATCTCCGCCTCGACTTGCCGCGCCTCGAGAGCGACCTCGATGTCGGCCGGCGCCGTGCGGTCGATGGGTCCAGGAATCGCCGTCGGGTCCGCGGAGATGGGCCCGAGGGTGCCGCCGGCGATCGCGGGGCTGGCGCCGCCGCCCGGCGCGGTGACTGGAGCGCCGGGGGTCGCCGGCGGCTCGACCGGCTTCGCCAGGCCGGGGCTCGGAGCCCAGGCCGACAGGGCCAGCCCACCGGCGACCAGACCGCCGGAGGAGCGCAGGAGGTCCCGGCGGGACCAGTTGAAAGAGGAGAGTCGACGATTATCTGCTGACATGGCGGTGTCCTTTCTTCGTCGGGAAGCCGCCGGAAGAACCGGTGAGGCGGAGGTAGAAAAGGATGCAGATCCGCATCGTGAATCGGACCTTGTCTAGTGGGCTTTCGTTGGGCAGCGCCGCCCGCGAGGCGCCCGGCGCGGTCCCAAGACGTAGGTGCAGCTCGAATCGCCGTTCGGCATGAAGCTCTTGCGCTCGAGCGGGCGGCCGACGAGCTCCTCGACCAGGCTCATCTCGGCGTGGCAGGGCAGCTCGGTGACCGCCACCAGCTCGGCCATCGGGCAGTGGCAGAGACGGAGGCGCTTTTCGGCTCCCTCGTCGGGCAGCTCGGCGAGGAAGCCCTCCTCGGAGAACGACCTCGCGAGCTCGCGCAGAAGCTGGTCCTCGTCGAGACCGGCGCAGCGCTCGCGCAGGCGCTTCCGTTTGGCCGAGCGACGTTGCTCGAAGAAGCGTTCGAGGGTCTCGGGTCGATCGCTCGCCAGCAGGTAACGGGCGAGCTCGGCGAGCAGCTCTCCCTCGCGCCGCGGGAAGAGCGCCTCACCGCGCGAGGTCAGCCGGTAGACGACCCGAGGCCGGCCGGGACCGGCGCGGCGGACCCCGCCTCGTTCGACGAGCCCCTGCGCGGTGAGCGAAGCGAGATGGCTGCGCACCGTCTCGCGAGCCAGCTCGAGCCCCTCTTCGAGCTCGGCGAGAGTGCCTTCGCCGCGCCGCTTGACGAGCTCGAGCAGGGTGCGCTGACTCGCTCCGAGGCCGGGTCCGTGCAGGTCGTCCATGCGGCGACATTAGGGGACGGAGGAGCCATTGTCAATCTTTTTATGATGATAATAGTGAAAACTATCGATTCACAACTCCACCCCTCGACCTTGCGAGCCGGCCGCCCGGGCCGGCGCTCAGTTGGCTCAGGTGAAGCCGGTACCGCAGGCGGGGCGGCCGCAGCCGCCACTCTCGCCCAACGAGGACGAGGAGCCGCCCGCCACCGCGGCGGCGAAGGTCGAGAGCTGACGCTCGACCGCGTCGGCGCCGCATTCCGGGCAGCGCACTTCCTCGGCGCCCTGACCCACCCGCTGCAGGACTTCGAAGCGATCGTGGCAGGCGCGGCAGACGTATTCGTAGAGGGGCATCGAAAAGCTCTCCGGCGACCTCTCTATTGTAGCCGCATCGGAGCTTGCTCGAGCCACCCGAAAGGTGTGGGGCCGCGTGGTCGGTCGCCGGGCTCGGCTGGCCGTTCGGTACTATGATTCGCCGCCCAACGCGGCCGGATCGCCATGGGGGCTCGACCCGAGGCGGGAGGAAGGGCATGGAGAGGGTCTCACAGGTGGGAACGACGGTTTCCCACTACAAGATCGTACGCAAGCTCGGGGCCGGCGGCATGGGCGTCGTCTACGAGGCGGAAGACTCGCGGCTCGGGCGCAAGGTGGCGGTCAAGTTCCTGACCGAGGAGATGGAGCGGGATCCGGGGACCCTCGAGCGTTTCCAGCGTGAGGCGCGCGCGGCGTCGGCGCTGAACCATCCCGGCATCTGCACGGTGCACGCGATCGAGCAGCACGAGCGCCAGCACTTCATCGTCATGGAGCTGCTCGAAGGGGAGACCCTGGCGCGGAAGATGGCGCGTGGGCCACTTTCGATCGAGGAGATGCTCGACCTCGGCATCCAGATCGCGGACGCGCTCGAGTCGGCGCACGCCAAGGGGATCGTCCACCGCGACCTGAAGCCGGTGAATCTGATCGTCAACCCGCGCGGTCAGGTCAAGATCCTCGACTTTGGCCTCGCCAAGATCGACGCGATGCGGACGACAGCGGGTCCCGGGAGCTCGGCGTCGCAGATCGAGACGATGGTCGATCCGGGGCAACTCACCGTTGCGGGGACGGTGATGGGGACGGTCTTCTACATGTCGCCCGAGCAGGCGCGCGGGCAGCTCACGGACTCCCGAACCGACCTCTTTTCGCTCGGCGCGGTGCTCTACCAGATGGCGACCGGACAGCTGCCTTTCTCCGGCGACACCCAGCCGGTGGTTTTCGACGCGATCCTCAACCGGAAGCCCCGGCCGCTGGCCGACTCCAACCCCGCGATGCCGGGCGAGGTCGAGCGGATCCTCGACAAGGCGCTCGAGAAGGACCGTGCGCTGCGCTATCAGACGGCCACCGAGCTCAAGACGGACCTGCTCCGTCTGCGGCGCGACCTCGACTCGGGACAACGTTCCGGGCCCGCGCTCTCCGACTCGAAGCCGGCGGCGGACAAGTCGCTCGCGGTGGTCTACTTCGAGAATCTGTCGAACGCCAAGGACGACGAGTACTTCCGCGACGGCATCACCGAGGACATTCTCACCGAGCTATCGAAGATCAAGGGTCTGAGTGTCGTCTCGCGACCTCTCGCTGCTCCGCAACGCGAGCAGAGGGTGACGCCGGCGCAGGTGGGCCGCCAAGTGGGCGTTCGCTACGTCTTGGGCGGCAGCATCCGCCGCGCGGGCGAGCGGCTGCGGATCAACGCGCAGCTCGTCGACGCGAACACGGACTATCCGGTCTGGTCGGAGCGCTACGACCGCGAGATGAAGGACGTTTTCGAGGTTCAGGACGAGATCGCGCACAAGATCGCCGAAGCGCTGAGAATCACCCTGACACCGCAGGAAAAGGAGGCGCTGGCCGCGAAGCCGACCGAGAACCTCCAAGCCTACGATCTCTTTCTGCGCGGACGCTCCTACGCCCGGCGGCGCACCCGCCAGGACCTCGAGTTCGCGCTCCAGATGTACGAGAACGCGGTCAAGCTCGACCCCGACTTCGCCCAAGCGTACGCGGCGATCGCGGTCGGTTGCGCCGACGGCTACTACTGGACCGGCCATGAGGAGGAATGGATGGAGCGCGCGCGCGCGGCGGCCGAGAAGGCCGAGGCGTTGCGGCCCGACCTGCCGGAGACCAAGGTGGCCGAGTCGTGCATCGCATACGCCAACGCAGACTTCGAGCGAGCGCTCGCGCTGGTCCGCACCGCGATCGAGCTGCGCCGCGATTGCGAAGGCGCCCACAACGTGATGTTGCGCTCGCTCTTCGCGCTGGGCCGGAATCAGGAGGTCGTCGACCTGGCGGAGGCTGCCATCGAAGCGAGCGGTCCCGACTACAACATCTATGTCCCGATCCTGAATGCGCTCTCCGCCCTCGGTAAGACCGAGATGCTGCGCAACATCCGCCAGAGGCTCATTCTCGCCATGGAGGCGCATCTCCGGCAGGTGCCGGAGGATGCGCGGGCGCGCATCTTGCTCGCCGGGGCCTACGCCGACGAGAGTCGCGCCGAGGACGCGAGCCGCGAGGCGAGCTTCGCCATGGTCCTGCGGCCGAACGACGGCGTCGTTCTCTACAACGCCGCATGCATGTTCTGCGCGTTGGGTAGGAAGGCGGAGGCGCTCGACGCTCTCGCCAAGGCCTACCGGGCCGGCTACATCGACGCGAGCTGGGTGCGGCGCGACCCCGACTTGATGTCGCTCCACGGCGAGCCGGAGTTCGAGAAGCTCTATCCCGAGAAGCCGGAGGGCGGCTGAGGTGACGGATTCGATGATCGGGCGGTCGATTTCGCACTACCGCATCACCGGCAAGCTGGGCGCCGGCGGCATGGGGGTGGTCTACGAGGCCGAGGACACCCGTCTCGGCCGTAAGGTGGCGGTCAAGTTCCTGACCGAAGAGATGGAGCGGGATTCCGGGACCCTCGAGCGGTTTCAGCGCGAAGCGCGGGCCGCTTCGGCCCTGAACCATCCCGGCATCTGCACGGTGCACGCGATCGAGCAGCACGAGCGGCAGCACTTCATCGTCATGGAGCTCGTGGAGGGGGAGACGCTGGCGCAGAAGATGGCGCGCGGCCCCCTCGCGATCGGCGAGGTGCTCGACCTCGGAATCCAGATCGCTGACGCCCTGGAGTCCGCACACGCGAAGGGGATCGTCCACCGCGACCTGAAGCCGGTGAACCTGATCGTGACTCCGCGCGGTCAGGTCAAGATCCTCGACTTCGGGTTGGCCAAGTTCGACAACTCCGCGGTGGCGCTCGGTCCCGACAGCTCGTCGTCGCAGATCGACACGATGCTCGATCCCGGCCAGCTCACCGTCGCGGGAACCGTCATGGGCACGGTCTTCTACATGTCGCCCGAGCAGGCGCGCGGGCAGCTCACCGACTCGCGGACCGATCTCTTCTCGTTTGGCGCGGTGCTCTACCAGATGGCGACCGGGCAGCTCCCGTTCGCTGGCGACACCCAGCCGGTGGTTTTCGACGCCATCCTGAACCGGGATCCGCGGTCGGTCGAGGAGGTCAACCCGGCGATGCCGGCGGGGCTCGGCCAGATTCTCGAGAAGGCGCTCGACAAGGACCGCAGCCTGCGCTACCAGACCGCGACCGAGCTGAAGACCGACCTCGTCCGCTTGAAGCGCAAGCTCGACACGGGCGCCCGGCGCGAGGCGGCGCTCTCCGAATCGAAGGGCGGCGGGGTGTCCGAAGCGAAGTCGATCGCGGTGCTCTACTTCCAGAACCTCTCCGGCGCCAAGGAGGACGAGTACTTCCGCGACGGCGTCACCGAGGACGTGATCACCGAGCTCTCGAAAATCGAGGGATTGAACACCTTCTCGCGCTCCACCGTGCTCGCCTTCCGCGACAAGGCGGTGACGACCGCCCAGATCGGCCAGCAGATCGGGGCTGCCTACGTGCTCGAGGGGAGCTTGCGCCGCGCCGGCGAGCGGCTGCGCATCAACGCCCAACTCGTCGACACCAAGACGGACCACCCGGTCTGGTCGGAGCGCTACGACCGGGAGATGAAGGACGTCTTCGCGGTCCAGGACGAGATCGCGCGCCAGATCGCCGAGGCGCTGCGGGTCAAGCTCTCGCCGCAGGAGCAGGAGGCGTTGGCGGCGAAGCCGACTGCCAACCTGCAGG
The DNA here is from genome assembly GCA_963712855.1 of Thermoanaerobaculia bacterium. GTDB lineage: Bacteria > Acidobacteriota > Thermoanaerobaculia > Multivoradales > JAGPDF01 > JACTMI01. The sequence continues at coordinate 1,023,959 of CAVQJN010000001.1, read as the reverse complement.
CCTACGACGTCTACCTGCGGGCCAAGAGCTATGCGCGGCGGTTGACCCGTCAGGATTCGGAGTTCGCGCTCCAGATGTACGAGAGCGCGGTCGCCCAGGATCCCGAGTTCGCGCTCGCCTATGCGGCGATCGCCAACGTCTGCGCGATGTACCACTACAACTACGAGCGCGGCGCGAGCTGGATCGACCGAGCCCGCGCCGCCGCCGAGAAAGCCAACGCGCTGCAGCCCGAGCTGCCGGAAGCCAAGGTCGCCCAGGCCTGGATCCTCTACGCCCGCGGCGAGTACGAGGACGCCAAACGGGTCGTGCGAGCGGTGGTCGAGCGCAAGGCCGAGACCGAGGGCGCGTACTACCTGTTGTTGAGGTCTCTGTTCGCGGCCGGCGAGTACCAGGAGATCGCCAAGATCGCCGAGCAGGCGGTCGAGGCGAGCGGCAACGACTACAACGTCTTCATTCCGATCTCGAACGCCCTGAGTGCGTTGGGCAAGCAGGAGGCCCTGAAGACGATGCGCTACCGGCAGATCCAGGCCTTCGAGGCTCACCTGCGTCAGGTTCCGGAGGACGCGCGGGCGCGCATTCTCCTGGCCGGCGCCTACGCCGACGAGGGGCGTGGCGAGGACGCGGTGCGGGAGGCGAGCCTGGCGATGGTATTGCGGCCGAACGAAGCGACGGTGCTCTACAACGCCGCCTGCACCTTCTGCGCGCTCGGCCGCCGCGCCGAGGCGCTCGACGCGCTCGGCAGAGCCTGGCGGGCCGGCTTCCGCGACGCCGACTGGGCGCGCCGCGATCCCGACCTCGAGATGCTGCATGACGATCCGGAGTTCGAGAAGCTCTATCCGGGAAGAGACGTCACAGGCTAGATGCCGATCCGAGGGTTCCCGGCCGTCGCGAACTTCTACTTCAGATAGCCGAGGCTTCGCAGACGCCTCAGATCCTCCTCCTCGGTCTCGGTCAGGCGCCGCCGCACGAAGTCGGGGTGCTGCGCCTCGGCGAGGAAGTTCTGACGAGGACGAGACGGCAGCCGGGTCTGTAGCCAGCTCGTGAGCTCATCCGGGAGCTCGCGGGCGCCGGGCCGGGCAAGCCCGTTTCAGAGAGCGAACCGCTCCATCTCTTCGGCCACCCTCATCCCCGCGGCCTCGATCGCCTGCCGCTCCGGCGTGCCCGGCAGCGCCGCCGGGTTGGTGTGGTTCAGGTGGGTGAAGACGATCTTGTGGCGCTCGGCGGGCGGGAGTTTCTCGAAGCGCGTCAACGACTCGGAGATGAACGGGTGCGGGATCTCCGCCATCGAGCGGCCGGGGATCTCACCGGCGCCGTAAAAGGTGCCGTCGAGGAGCGCCACGTCGACCCGCGCGATCCAGCCCTCGATCGACTGGTCCCAACGCTCCCACTTGTCGATGTCGGGCAGGTAGAGGAGCTTCCGCTCGGGGCCCCTGACCAGGAAGGCGTAGGTGTCGGTGTACTCGGCGCGGTGGGGGACCTCGATCGGAGTGACCGAAAGAGTCGGCGTCAGCGCGATCGGCTTTCCGGCCGCGAACGGCACCAGCTTCACGTTGCCGAGCCGGACCAGGAGCTCCCAGGGCGCATTGGTGCGGAGGAACTCCGCCATGCGCGCCGAGACGTGGAGGGGGACCTCCTTCGCCGAGTAGGCCTCGCGGCCGAGTTGGGCGAGGCCCAGGTAATGGCCGATGTGGGCGTGGGAGATGAAGATGCCGTCGACGAGCGGCGGCCGGGGGCCGGGCAGGTGCCTGGTCGGCGGGTTGCCCGCCGCCCGGTCGATCTGTTCGCGCAAGTCGGGCGAGGCGTCGAGCAACCAGCGGCCACCCGTCGCCGGGTCGCAGATCAGGATCGAGGTGACTAGGCGGCGCCGTGCCGGATCGCGCCGCGCCGCCTCGTCGGGCGCCGCGTGGCCGCCGATCTGCGGGATCCCGGCGTCCTGGGCGGTGCCGAGGACGAGCGCGTAGGGAGCCGCACCCCGAACGGGAGCGGCATCCCCAGCGAGCGCCGGAGTCGCGGCGACCAGCAGCAGGGCGAGCGCGAGGCCTCGAGTCAGCCGAGCAGCTCCTCGACCGCGGCGCGCTCCTCGCGAAGCTCCCGGTCGGTGGCGTCCAGCCGCTCGCGGCTGAAGGCGTCGATCGCCAGGTCCTGCACGATCTCGTATTGGCCGTGACGGCAGGTACAGGGATAGCTGTAGACGACGCCCGGCGAGATGCCGTAACTGCCGTCCGCCGGCACGCCCATCGACACCCAGTCGCCGTCCGGCGTGCCGAGCATCCAGCTGCGCATGTGGTCGAGCGCCGCCGAAGCCGCCGAAGCCGCCGAGGATGCGCCGCGTGCCTTGATGATCGCCGCGCCACGCTTCTGGACCGTGGGGATGAACGTTTCCCGGTACCACCCTTCTTCGACCAGCTCGGTCGCCGGCTTGCCGGCTACGCGGCAGTGCGCGATGTCCGGGTACTGGGTCGAGGAGTGGTTGCCCCAGATCGTCATCCGCTCGACGTCGCGGGCCGGCGTGCCGGTCTGGGCGGCGAGCTGGGAGATCGCCCGGTTGTGGTCGAGCCGGGTCATGGCGTGGAACTGCTTGGGATCGAGCCCTTGGGCGTTCGAGGCCGCGATCAGGCAGTTGGTGTTGGCGGGGTTGCCGACCACGAGCACCCGCACGTCTCGGGCGGCGTGCGCGGCGATGGCCTGACCTTGTGGTCCGAAGATCTTGCCGTTTTCCGAGAGCAGATCCTTGCGCTCCATGCCGGGTCCGCGCGGCTTGGCGCCGACCAGGAAGCAGATGTCGGCCTCGGCGAAGGCCTCGTTCGGATCGGTGGTGGCGAGGAGACCGTCCAGGAGCGGGAAGGCGCAGTCGGAGAGCTCCATGCAGACGCCCTCGAGCGCTCCGAGGGCGGGCGGGATCTCGAGCAACTGCAGGACGACACGTTGGTCGGGACCGGCGAGGTCCCCATAGGCGAGTCGGAAGGCGAGGGCGTAGCCGATGTGGCCAGCCGCGCCCGTGACGGCGATGCGGAGTGGTTTGGTCATAGCGGACCGATTGTACGGCGTCCGCCCCGGCGCCGGCCCGCGCGGAGGGGCGGGACCGGGCAGAGGCGCCGGGAGGCCTTTCCCGGCGCTCTCACTCGTCGGCGGAGCTTCTCCCCATCCGGCCCCGAGCCGCGGGGCCTCTGGCGGTCGATCTGACGGATCTTCAGGTAGAGCAGCACGGCGACCAGGGTGACGATGAGGGTCGAGATCGCCAGACCGACCTCGCGCTGCCGGTACTCGCTCAACGAGGCCGCGATGGCGGCGCGCGCCTGATCGAGGAGCGCCTGGCCCTTGTTGGCCGACTTGTCGAAATCCGCGCGGTTGAAGGAGTGGATCTTGGTGCGGGTCTCGATCAACGCGTCCCGCACTTCGGTCATCTCGAAGCGGACGTCGTAGAGGTCGTGACCGTCCCGTTCCGCGGCGTCGAGCTCGGCGGCGACTTCGTCGCGCTCGTGCGCCATCTTCTCGATCTGGTCGTGGAAGTGCTGGGCGGTCTCGTTGCAGATCGGACGAGCGAAGCGGTCGTGACAGTCCTTGCAGACGTTGCCCGGACCGGTGCCGAGCATGGCGTCGGAGGGCGGTTGGATGTCGTGCTTGCCGTGGCAGACCTCGCACTCGGGCCAGCCGCGCTTCTCGAAGGCCGCCTTGTGCGGGCTGCCGTCGAAGAGCTTGCCGTTGTTGACGTGGCAGTTGCGGCAGATCTGGGAGATCGACGCGACCGCCGGCGGCATCGCGGCATGGTTCCCGTGGCAGTCGTTGCAGGCCGGGGCGCCGAGGTCGTGCTTCTCGAGCAGAGCCTTGCCGTGCACGCTCTGCTTGTATTGGGCGAGCTGGTTGGTCGGAATCGGCGTCTTTCCGTCGTCGAGCGTCACGCCTTTCATGTAGGCCGGATCGGCGTGGCAATGTCCGCAGGTCGCGGGCACGTTGGCGGCGAAGACGCTCGACTGCGGGCTGGTCGGCGGCAGGATGCCGTGCACGCCGTGACAGGAGACGCATTGGGCGGCCTTCTCGTTGCGGTGGCCGAGCACCGCCTGTCCGTGACGGCTCTCCTGGTACTTGAGCATCTGATCGACCGGCAGCGAAGGATTGAAACGACGCATGAAGCCGGGCTGGCTGTGACAGCGCTCGGTGCAGAAGCCCGGGATCCAACTGCGGTCGGTCTTGCGTTGCTCATCGCTCGGCCAGCGCTTGTAGACCGCGTCCGGCATGTCGGTGACGTCGGGCGTTCCGCCGTGGCAGCCCGAGCAGCTCAAACCGCGCCGCATGTGGACGTCGGCGACCAGCTCCCTGAGGTCGAGGTGCCGGTTGGGATCGTCCGGCGAGCGGAGGCGGAAGAGCGTGCTGTCGTCCTGCATGTCTGGGTTGGTGTGGCAGAGGACGCAGTTGTCACCGACCAGGAGCTCGACGTTCTGGTCCGAGATGTCGAGCTCGAGCAGGGCGTCGAGCTGTTGCGGGCTGGACAGCAGGTCGTTTTGCTGGGCCTTGAAGAAGAGCTGCTGAGAGTAGGAGGGGAGATCCCGAAAGTGCCCTTTCGCGCGTTCCGAGAGGACACTCTTGCCGCTGCTCGTCGCGTCGAACAGCTGCCGGAACGCGGACGGCCAGCTCGTCTCCGGGAGCGAGGCTCCGGCGGCGGTCAGGCCGCCGGTCGGCGCGGCGGGCTCCTGCGCCCGCAGCGAAGCCGTCGTGGCGAGCATGGCGGCCAAGAGCAGGATCGGCGCCAGGACGGTCCGCGACCGGTTCCAGGTGGCGAAGAGAACGACGGCCAGCAGGGCCACCGCGACGCCTCCCGCGGCGAGGTAGCTCATGCCGGCGAAACCGTGCAGCGCGATCTGCAGGAGCGGCAGCGCGCTGATCCAGAAATAGCGATGCTTCCAAGCGACGGCGCGCCCCAGCGTCACGATCACGCCCGCGCCGAGGATCCAGGTCGCGGCGGTGCGCGCGACCAACTGGGCGGCCTGTGGCGTCGCGACCGCGTCGATGCCGTGCGCCACGGCAGGCGCCCCCACGTCCCAGGCCTTGAGCATCAGGAAAGCCAGGAAATAGAGGATGCCCACCCCGAAATCGGTGAAAGCGGGGCCGGGGCGATTGTGCGCGGCGCGACGATCGAGGAAGGGCACGAGACACCAGATGCCGAGCAGCGCGGTGGCGAGAAGCAAACAGGCTTGCGACCCCTCCATGCCCAGGAAATGGGCCGGAAATTCCTTGAGCAACTGGTAGAGCCAGAGGAAATACCATTCCGGCTTGATGCCCGGATAGGCCGGCGCCAGCGGCGCCGCTTTGTGTCCGAGTCCCCATTCGAAGCCCCGGATGCCGAGCCCGTTGGGCAGCAGCAGGGCGAGCAGCGCCAGCAGGTTGACGGCGACGATCCAGAGCAGCAGATCGCGCAGCACGAAGTTGGGGAAGAACGGCATGCCGCGGCGCGGGCGAACGTCCTTCTCACTGGCCCGTGGCAAGGGCTTGGCCATGCCCTGCTTCTGGATGAGCGCCAGATGAAGGCCGATGACGCCGAACGTGGCGATGGGAAGCACGCAGACGTGGAGAGCGAAGAATCGATAGAGAGTATGGATCGACACCTGGTCGCCGCCGCGCAAGACGCGCAGCAGCCAATGGCCGACGAAAGGAACCGACTTGACCGAATCGGTGCCCACCGAGGTGGCGAAGAAGAGAAGCTCGTTCCAGGGGAGCAGGTACCCGGAAAAGCCGAAGCCGAGGCTCAGGGCGAAGAGCGCGATGCCGGTGAACCAGGTGACCTCGCGCGGCTTGCGGTAGGCACGCAGGAAGAAGACGCTCCACATGTGGACGAGCAGGGTCAGGATCATCAAGTGCGCCGACCAACAGTGAATGGAGCGCACCAGCCAACCGAACGGCACTGTGGTGACGATGTAGTGCAGGCTTTCGTAGGAAGTCGATTCGCCGGCCTGGTAGTACATCAACAGCAGGATGCCGCTCAGGATCTGGACGACGAAAAAGAAGAGGGTGACGCCGCCCAGGAAGTACCAGACCAGGGAGTGAGAACCGACCGGGACTTCCTTGTGGCGCGCGAAGCGCAGCAGCGAGGTGAGATCGAAGCGCTCGTCGAGCCAGCGCCAGACCGGATTGGATGGCTTCGTCGGGGCGACCGAAGGGGCGGCGGGAGCGGGGATCGCGGCCATGGCTCAGGCGCTCTCTTTCGAGACGACGACTTTCGTCGCGAGGCTTCCGGATACTTCGAACTGCGCCAGGGGCCGCGGCGGCGGGCCCGAGAGCACGTGGCCATCGAGGTCGTAGCGGCCGTTGTGGCAGGCGCACCAGATGACTCCCTCGTCGGATTTGTACTGCACCGTGCAGCCTTCGTGGGTGCAGACGGCGGAGAGCGCACGCAATTTTTCCTTGGGATCGCGCAACACGATCACGCGGGTGTTGCCGAGCGGGAGGATGGCGAAGCTCTCCGCGACGACCTCGTTCTTCTGCGTCTCGTTGAGCACCGCCTCGCCGGCGTTCTGCGCCTGCTCGAGAGGGCTCAGGTAGCGCAAGATCGGATAGAGGACCGTGCCGAGCCAGCCCGCGAGTCCGGTGCCGAGCAGCACGTTGAGCAGGTTGCGACGTGTTTCCCGTCGAGGCGCATCAACCTGGGGGGGAAGATCTGCGGACATCCCTGCACCTCCAACTCGCTGCGACGGCGGCCGGCGTCGGGTCGTTCTCGACTCGGAGGTTCCTAGCCGAGGCGCCGCACCCTGTTCAAAGTTGAGCTCGCGACAAAGTAGTTTCGGGCCCGGGAACTCCACAACACCCCTCCGGGTGGGCGGGGGCTCCAGCGGGGCGGAACGTAGGTTGGGAGCAGCCGGTCGCGCGGGGTCGGCAGGGGCCCGGCGTGTCGCCGTCCCGGCTGTGGCCGCCGTCTTCCGCTTGGCAGCGAGCAAAGGGGCCGTAGACGACGACCCGGGCCGTGCACCTGCGCACGGCCCGGCATAGCGCGCGAGACTGACTTAGAAGGAGATCTTGGCCATTGCGTAGACGACGGTCGCCGTGTAGTCCGGCTGACTGTAGTAGCCGGTCAGATAGGACGCGGTTGCGAAGGTCGCGCCCGTCAGCCCCGAGGTCGGGAGATTGTAGGCATAAGGGTAGAACTGGCGGTCGTCGAACGATGCATCTTCGTAAGCGACGCCCCCGGTGAGGCTCCAGCGCGCGTTGATCGTGTAGTCGCCCTCGAGGTCGAGCGCCAAGCGATCGTTGTTCCCATAGTTGGGAATCGGCACGAGCGTCGTCGGCAGGGACGAGGCGGCCGCGAGACCCGAGAAGTCGACAGTGCCCTTGCTCGTGTTCCAGGACGCCGAGCCCCTGACCATCAGGTCCTTCGACGCCGGCCAGTCGAAGCCGAGACCGAAGCTCTCGAAACGATCGCCGAAATCCGAGAAGACCTGGTAGTTGACGTCTCCGGTCGTCCGATTGGTACTCACCTGGTGGGCCTTGCTGGAGGAGTCCTCGTAATCGTAGTAGACCTTGAAGCGGAACCCGCCTGTCTCGCCGAATCCCGCGTTCAGATAGATCTCGTTGCGATCGTCGGATGTCCGGCCCGCCGGTGTGTCCTCGTATTTGCTCTTCTTGTAGTAGTACTCGGCGCCGAAATCCATCTTCGCATTCGGCGTGAAGTCGAGCCCGACCTTGGCGACGTCCCGCTTCATATTGGCCACGTCGAACGTCCAGAGGGTGTTCGGCAGCACGGGGTCGGCCAGCAGGTTCGAGCTCCGATCGATTCTCTCCAGCTTGACGTCGATGCCCAGCACGTCGAGCGCGCTATTTCGCCAGCCAACCGAGTAGCGCTTCTCCGTGGTCGAGTCCGAGTCGCGGTGGAAGTCCCGATCGGTCTTCGCTTCGTCGTACGCGAGACGGAAGCGATTCGCCTGGTTCAGACGCCAGGTCGCTTCGGCGCCATAGTTCGAGCGATCGAAGCCAAAGGGCTCGTTCTCGCAGATCCGTGGACCCGTGGACGACCCGATCGGACCGGTTCCGCCGACGACGCCGTCGCAGCCGAGACTGTTGGTCGGCGTGGAAAAGCCGGAGAAGAGCACCTGGGACGATTTGTTCTTGCGCTTGTAGTCATTCGCATAGAGCCGGAAGCCGAGCTGTTTGCTCGGCGACGCCGACCAAGACGCGGACCAGGTGTCGTAATCGATCTTGCCGGCGAAACGACCCGGATCCGCCGCGAACGGAAGCGTCGAGAGCGAGCTCGCGCTGCCGATGAGCTGTGAAGTCGCCAGCGTCACGTCGCTGATGGACTCACTCTGGCTGATCCGCAGCATCAGGCTCGAATTCAGAGGCAGCTTGTTCAAGGAGCCATTGAAGCTCCAGCGCTTCAATTCGTTGTCGCTCGGCAGATAGCTGGTGTCGGTGCCGTTGCCTGGTGTCGTCGCCGGCGGGTCGTTGTTGCCGAAATAGCCGTTGGTCCAGTTGAGGATCTCGTGACCGTTCGTGAAGCGGCTATCGAGGTAGGCGACCGCCACGTGCAGGCGGGTCGACGAGTAGCCCCCCTCGAACGAATAGTTCTTGGTCTTGTAGTCGACGGGAACGGCGAGGTCGACGAAGCCGTTGCCCGAGCTGGTGCCCTGCGGGAAGCCCTGCAGCTTGTTGCCGTCGAAAGTGACCTGATTGAAATCGGCCCGGAGGTACCAAGGCGAGTTGAAGGAGAACTCCGCCATCGCTCCATCGTTGCGGCGCTTGTACTGGAGGTCGTAGACGTTCCAGGAGCTCGGGTCGAGGTCGGGGAGAGTCGCGGTCTGGTGGGTCGTGCCAGCGCCGGCGTAGGGCGTCCTGGCGTCGGTCGTGAAGTAGTGCTGCAAGCTGTCGCTGAACAGCCGGTACTTCAGGAATCCGTACTTGTCGCCGCGCAGATCGAGGTGCATGTCCTCGCGGCCCAGATTCTCTCCGAAGAGGTCGACGTAGTAGTCGCTGCTGCGGCCGTGCAGGTCGAGGAGCGTCAGCAATCCGCTCGTCAGGTCCCTGTACTCCCGCATCTTGCCTTCGTCCTTGGTGCTGCTCGTGTCGACGTACTGGCCGCCGAGGCCCAGGGTCCAGGTCAGCTTGAGGTCGCTGGCGTGGAGGATGGGAGCCGCGGCGAGGAGGATCGCGCTCAGGGTGGCAAGAGTCTTGGTTCTCATGGCAGTCCCCTTAGCGAAGGAAGAATTGGCCGCGCGAGGCTGGCGCATTGCTGCCATGGATCTGGTTGTGACAGTTGATGCATCCCCGCGACATGAATCGCGTCGAGCGGTTGTCGTCGGGCCCGCCGGGGGTGAAGGTCCCACCATAGGCATACTGACCGTGGCCGCTGCCGTGGCAGTCCTGGCAGAGTTGCGGCACCTTCTCGACGAGCAGCTTGGGCACGTTCGAACCGTGCTGGTTGTGGCAAGTCAGGCAGTTCTCCTCCACGGGCAGATGCGTGAAGACGAACGGGCCGCGCTTCTCGGTATGGCAACTGGTGCAGAGCAGATTGACCGAATCCGCCTTGATCATCCCTGGCGACAGCGTGCCGTGCGGATTGTGGCAATCGGAGCAGGTGATCTTGCCTTCGATGACCGGGTGGTGGGAGTTCTTGTCGAGCTGCGCCATGATCCGCTGGTGACAGGGGCTGCAGGTGCTGTATTCCAGCTGGCGCTGGGTCGTCACGTACTTGCTCGTGGAGGGCGACGACTTCCTGCCGTGAATCGAGTGGCAGTCGCTGCAAGCGACGTCGTTTTTCTTGTGTATGCCGGCGTCCCAAAAGGCGAGCTGGCGGTTTCCGGCGTGGCACGAGAGACAGACGGCGGTCTTGTCGGCGGCCGACACGTTCTTGTCGAAGAGGTGGGTCGGCTTGGCGGCTTCCGGATCATCCAGGTGGGCCGCCACGTCGCCGTGGCAAGAGCGACAGACCGTTTCGGTTGCGTCCAGCTTGGCGCCATGCTTGCTGGCCGCGATGCCTTTCACGATCTCTTCGTGACAGTCCGCGCACACGGGTAGTCCCGCGCTCTGCGCGTGCGCCGCGAGCGTCGGAAAGAGTGCGCCGAAGGCGCCCACGATGGCGATCGTCCAGATCAGACGAGGTCGCATCTTCGTCTCCCTTTTCTTGCGATCAAGGTTTCCAGGGTGCACCCTCGCCTGGTCGGCGATGGCACGCGGTCCCCTACGGCCCAGTGTGAGAGCAGCGTGAAGTGTGGTCGCAGGACGGGAAAAGCTGACGCCGCGTAGAAGCGTGCCCGGCGCATGAAGCCCGTGCGGCATCGCTGGGACGGCATGTGAATGACATGGGTCGGTCTCGCCCAAAGGAACGACCTCCCGACTGCGGATTATTGGGCGGAATGTTCCGGCGTAAGGTGCTCCGGGGTCCCACCCCGACGGGGTAGTTATTGAACCCACCCGGAAGGGTGGGTTTTTAGGCCGTCTCAGCCCAGCTTCGGCAGGCCGCGAAGCCACCGCAGAAGCCGGTAGCGGAGCGGAGAGAGCACCACGTCGAAGGTCCCGGGCGCGGCGACGGCCGTGCCGCCGAAGCGCCGCTTGAAGCGGCTGAAGCTCGCGTAGGGATGGCCGTCGTCGGGCTCGTAGGCGGCGAGATCGGTGCCGGGCGCCGGCGGTGCGACGCCCCAGAAATCGAACCGGTTGGAGCCCCGCCGCCGGGCGAGCCGGATGGCCTCCCAGAGCACCAGATAGGACCCCATCGAACGCTGTTGGGCGGCGTCGGTGGCGCCGAACAGATAGAAAACGGTGCCGCCGAATTCGAGAAAGATCCCCACCGCGGCGGGTCCCTCCGCGTGGGCGGTGATCTGGGTCACCCGGGGGGACGCGAGGAGCTGGCGGTAGGTCTCGTGACGTTGGGTCGCGAAGCCGTGCCGCTCGGCGGTCTCGGCGATCAGCGCGAAAAAGCTCTCCGGGTCGGGCCCGACCGCGAGCCGCAGGCCCTGCCGCTCGGCGAAGCGCACCCCGTAGCGGGCTTTCTTGGCGAGCGTGCCGAAGAGCTGCCTCCTCGCTTCCGGCGAGCTCGAGGAGCAGGGTGACGCGCGGGTTCTCGTCCTCGACCCGGCGCACCAGCCAGGGCGCGTCCGGGAGCTCGTCGTCAGCCGCCGGCTCGCAGCGCAAAAAGACGCAACCCCGCCGGCGCAGGCCTTCGCAAACCACGCCGAGGAGCGCCCCGCGCCGCCCGGGCGAGAGATCTCGACTCAAAATCGGGCCCTTCTGACAGAAGGCGAACTTCCAGCCGAGCGCGACCGGCAGGAAGACGAGCTGGGCCGCCACCTCGATCTCGCCGCCGTCGCCGAGCGCCGTCCGTTCGACCGCGTAGCCCGCGGCGCGGAGCCGATCTCCGAAGTCAGCCGACTGCAGGAAGGGAGGACGCGGCGCGTGAGCGATCAGGAAGCGATCCCAGGCGGCGGAGTCGACCGCCAACTCGGCCATCGCCTTTCCGCCCCTCACCGCAGTCGCATGACGTGCTCGAAGAACGCCGGATCGTAGTAGCGGCGATAGTCGCCGAGCAGCTCCTCGCCGCGTCGAATGTCCCGTGCCGCGAAACCGAAGTAGGCGTTGTCGGAGCGGAAGACGAGGTTGGGTTCCTCCGCGTGATTGAGGAACGCGAGACCGTCGAGCGGCAGGTAGTAGCGGCCGTCGAGCGCCTTGACCGTGTGCATCGCGATGAAATCGAACGAATGCGTGTCGACCTCGCGCGCCATTCGTTGCCAGACCGCCTCGTCGTAGACGACGCAAGTGTGTGGATCGTAATCGCAGACGGCGGCGCCGGCGGGCAGCTCCTCGCCGGCGAACAAGCCGGTGCCGGAGCAGACCGTCGAAGGGGCGAGGTAAGTCGCGACCAAGAGCGCCATGTAGGGTGTCGATGTTGGCACAGCGGGCTGGCCACGCGAAGTGGCGAGGACCCTGCCGGACAATAGGGGAGGGAATCCGGGGCCGCCGGACAGCCCCCTCGGGTGGGGCGAGACGAGGCTCTTTCCGAGATCATTTTGGGTATGAATCGGAATCGGCTCCGCAGGTCGCTGTCGCTGGCGGCGCTCCTGGTCGGCGGGCTCCTCCTGGTTTCGCTTCCGGCCCACGCCCAGCAGACTTGCGTCACCGCGCAGTGCCACGCCTCGCTGCTCGAGGCGGGCGTCGTGCACCCGGCGACCGAGTCCTGCGACAGCTGCCACGAAGCGGTCGACCCGAACCACCCTCAGGCGGGCAAGAAGACCTTCAAGCTCACCGAGGAACCACCCCAGCTCTGCTTCGAATGCCACGATCCGTTCGGCTCGAAAAAGGACGTGCACGAGCCGGTCAAGGAGGGGATGTGCACGACGTGCCACGATCCCCACTCCGCGCCGCGCGCCAAGCTCCTCAAGGAGCCGGTGGGCGAGCTCTGCGGGTCCTGCCACGATCAACCCACCTCGTTTCCGCACCTGCACGGTCCCGTCTCGGCCGGCGCCTGCACCGCCTGCCACACTCCGCACGAGTCGGACGTCAAGCCGCTCTTGCTCAAGGCGGGCCAGGATCTCTGCTTCGGTTGTCACGGGGCGGTGAAGGCCGACCTCCAGAAGAAGAACGTCCACCCGGCGCTCGAGGACGGTTGCACGACCTGCCACCAGCCTCACGGCTCGAAGCAGACGAAGCTCCTCTCCGAGAAGGTGCCCGAACTCTGCTTCGAATGCCACGACGACATCGGCGACACGGTCAAGCACGCCGCCTCGCCGCATGCCCCGGTGACCAGCGAGAAGGCGTGCGTGACCTGCCACTCGCCGCACGCCACGGACAGCGCCAAGCTGCTCGTCGCCGCCTCGCAGAAGGAGCTCTGCCTGAGCTGCCACAAGGACGTCGTGACGGCCCAGATGACGTTCCTCCACCAGCCGGTGGCGGCAGGCAAGTGCACGGCCTGCCACGATCCGCACGGCGGCAAGTACCCGAAGCTGCTCGACAAGGAATTCCCGGCCGGCGACTACGTCGCCTACACGGACAAGGAGTTCGAGCTCTGCTTCAGCTGCCACAACCGTGACCTGGTGCGCTACCCGGACACCTCGTTCGCCACCAACTTCCGCGACGGCGCGCGCAACCTTCACTACCTGCATGTCAACAAGGCGGAGAAGGGACGCAGCTGCATCCTCTGCCACAACGTGCACGGTGCCTCGAACCCCAAGCTGATTGCCGAAGGCGTGCCGTTCGGCCAGTGGAAGCTTCCCCTCAACTTCAAGATGACCGCCACCGGCGGCAGTTGCGCCCCGGGCTGCCACAAGCCGCAGTCCTACGACCGCGCCAAGCCGGTGAGCTCGGCGCCGGCGCCGGCCTCACGCTGATCTGAAGGAATCGCCCGCCGAGGCTCGGGCCAGCTCTTACGAGAGCCGGCCCGCGGCCTCAGGGGCCTCAGGGATATGTCGCGTGGTCGTGGGTGACGCCGTGGCAGACCAGGGTGCAGCTTCCGGTGTGGCCGCCGAGGTCCTGGTAGACGGGGTAGGTGGCGCTGGGGAGCGGCAGGACGATCCGCTTGTCGAAGTTGATGAGGTGGGTGTGGGAGCCGCTGGCGCGGGCGTCCGGCGTCTCGTCGAGATTCACGCCGTGCGGGTCGTGACAGGCGGCGCAGGCGATGCCGGCCGCGAGGTGGCCGCTATGGCCTCCGCCCGAGCCCGTGGCCGCGCCGAGCTTGCGCGGGAAGCTCGTGTCGGCGAGCAACCGGTTGCGGTCGTGGCAGCGGTAGCAGAGAGCGTAGCTCTCGTAACTCTCGGGTGTGCCGTCGGCGGTCTCGTAACGCTCCTTCAGGATCGGCGCGTAGTTGGATCCGTGCGGCCCCTTCGAGACGCCGGAGTCGTCGGCGTGACAATCGGTGCAATAGAGCATCTGCGACGGCGTCATACCGGGCTCGAGGGTCGAGGGCAGGCTCGGCACGTCGAAGTTCTTGCCGCGCGCGACCACCGGATGGTACGAGGGATTCGAGGGTTCGAACGCCAGCCGGAGGTTGGTCGTCGCGACGACTCGCGGCACGTATGCGAGGTCCGGCGTCGAGTCGCCGTGGCACTTGAAGCAGACCTCGTACTGATACGTGACGCGTTCGACCGGTGAGCCGTTGCGGTCGACCCCGCTCGCACCACGCAGCATCCCCGACGCGTAGGGCGCCTCGGCCGGCTGGTCGGTCGCGAGGTGTGGGTTGTGGCAGTCGGCGCAGGCCGCGCCCCGGTTCGCCGCTCGGCCGCTGGCGCCCGGGCCACCGACCGAGGTCACCTGGCCGGGAATCGCGTGATGGGCGGAGGGCTTGCGGATCTGGCCGGCGATGTCCGCCATGCCGGTGCGGTGCGCGGCCACCGAAACGCCACCCGAGGTCGGCGCGTGCGCCGGTCCGGGGTCGGAGGAGTGGCAACCGGCGCTCGTGCACGAGAAGGTGTTCGGCCCGACGTCGGTGAAGTTCAGGAGCTCTTCCGGGGTCGGCGCGAAGTGTGGCGTGTGGCAGGTTTCGCAACCCCATTCGCCGAGCGTCGTGTAGGTCGGCCGGGTCTTGGGCGGTCGCGGCAGGATGCCGACCACCGAGGCGGTCGAGATGGCGTGCGCCGAGCCTTCCCAGCCGGTGATCTGGTGGCAGGTCGTGCAGAGCCGCGAGTAGCGGTTGTCTTTCGCCAGGAACTCGCCGAACTGGTCGTCGTGGGGATCGTGGCAGGTCGTGCAGTGGAGCTCGTCGCCGTCGCCGAAAACGAGGTCGGCCGGCGGCGTGGGCGCGAGCTCGGGATTCGGCAGCGCGTTGTCGTAGGGGAACGAGACCGGATGGTGCGACGAGAGATCGGTGGAGAAGTTCGACAGGCCGCTCGGGTAAGCGGGCAGGGTGTCGTTCTGCATCGCGATGCCGCCCGCAGGATTGACCACCGCGCCCATGGCGAGCGCGCCGTCGTGACAGGTCAGGCAGAGCTTGGTCGGGCCGGTCGGCTGCGGCAACGGGCCGGATAGCAGGGTCGGGCTCGTGTAGACGGTGTAGTTGGTCGGCTTGACCTCGCGGTTCCAGAGCGGCGAGAGCGGAGTGGCGTTGTGCGGCGTGTGGCAGAAGACGCAAACCCGCGTCTCGCTCGTCGCCTTGATCGGTCCGGGGCCGTTCACCGAGAGGTCGTGCTTGGTGCCGAGGATGCCCGCCGCGCTCTGCGCGGCGAGCGCACCGGCGAGCCCGAGGCCGGCCAGCACGAGCGCGGCAGTGCGCCGCGCCAAGGGCCTCTTCACCCGCTCAGCTCCGCGCACCGGCGTATCCTTCGGCGACCCGGAAAATCTGGACGCGGTGGTTGTAGGTGTCGCAGACATAAAGCTCGTCGTCCTTGCTCAAGAAGATCCCCGAAGGGAGCCAGAACTCACCGAAGTCGACCCCTCGGCCGCCGAGGGTGAGCAGGAAGCGGCCTGCGCGATCGAAGAGCTGCACGTTGTCGAACATCGCGTCGACCACGTAGACCACGCCGTCGCGGTCGACGCTCACGCCCTTGGGCATGCCGAAGTCGCCCGAACCGTCGCCGTGATGGCCGAAGGCGCCGAGCGGCTTGCCGGCCGGATCGAAGGTTTCGATCCGGAAGTTGAGCGTGTCGGTGACCAGGAGATCGCCGTCGGCGGCACGCGCGATGTGGGTCGGAAAGTTGAGCTCGCCCAACCCATCGCCGCGCTTGCCGAACGAATGCTCGTAGACGCCGTCGGTCGAGAATACGTCGACCCGCGCCGCCAGGGTGTCGACTACGTAGAGGCGCTGGCCGTCCGGAGCGTAGGCGATGCCGGTGGGGCGCTGGAGCTTCGCCGTGCCCGCGTGATCGAGCCGGAAGCTGAGCGTGCCGTCGGGCGCGAAGCCGAGCAGCGCGCCGGTGGAATCGGTCACGAAGAGCCGGTTCGCCTCGTCGAAGACCAGGCCGACCGGCGAGACCAGAGGCTGTTGCTTCGTGCCGGTGAGGCGCAGGTGGCGCTGGCCGGCGGGCAGGAAAAGCTCCACCGCGCGGCGGCCCAGGTCGGCGACCGCGATCCGGCCGTCCGATCCGGTCGCGACGGCGACCGGCAGCACGAAGCCCTCGGCGCCCTTGGGCCCACGGCCGTAGACGACGGTGTGCCAGACGGATCCGCCGTGGTTGGGCGCGAAACCGGTCAGGGATTCGACGTAGACGAGCTTCGCGGGGGCGGGCGCCGGAGGCCACTGCAGGGCGGCCTTCGGCCGCGCGGTGCGCGGCGCCCAGCTCGTCGACGCGCAGCCGGCGGCCAGGACGAGCAGCGCCGTCGCCAAGGCGCCACGCGCGGCGGCTCGGAGGCGCCGGGCGGCCGTGGAGCAGGGGAGCTGGAGCGGCGTGGCCATGGTGGCGTCTAGTAGAACGTTCTCCGCAGGCGGAGGAAGTAATAGTAGTGAGTCCGCCGGTTGGTCGGCTGAATCAGACCCTGCGCCTGCGAGTCGTAGACGCTCGCGCCGGCGCTCAGGTCGACCTTGCCCACCTTCCAGCTCAGCGACGAGTTGAGGGCGTAGGCGTCGGTCTCGTAGAGCCCGCGATCGCGCGTGTAGCTGCCGCCGATCGACCAGAGCAGCGAGCGCCCCATGAATCGCTGCTGGAGATTGGCCGACGCCGAGTCCAGCCGCTCCCTCGAGCCGCTCAGATAGTAGGCCGACTTGCCATGGCCGTAGCGCCGCTCGATGTGCGAGACGGTGGCATAGACGTTCGTCGTCGGGGTCAGCGCGCCGACGTACTGGAGCTCGCCCGTCCACGAGGTGTACGGATTGATCTCCCAGCTCACGTCCTGGTACTCGACCCGGCCGCGCAGCGGCCCGTGCAGGAACCGCATGCCGACGGTGACGTTCGTGGTGTCGAGTCCGATGCCCGGGAAGTAGCCGGACAGCACCCGCGAGCGCACCCGCGAATAGCTGTAGTAAGGGGTCAGGAGGTGGTCGAAGAGCTCGACGCTCGCGTTGTGCCCGAAGCTGTCGGTGCGCAGCCGGAAGTTGCCGTAGAGCTGCGAATAAGAGACCACGAAGTCGTAGGTCCCGGGCACCACGAAGTCGGCCGGCAGAGAGAAGACCTGGATCTCGTAGGTGTTACCGAGGCTCGAGATCGTGTAGTGGACGTTCTCTTGGAGCTGGACGGTGTCGTACGGGGCGATCGGCGACTTGAGGAAGACCGCGATCGTGGCCAGATCGGCCTCGCTGCGGTCGAGCACGAAGGTCCCGGGAACGGCGACTCCCGAGTGAGGCTCGCCGACCACGTCGGTGCTACCGCGGCTCTCCGTCTCACCCCTTCCCCAGTCGATCCCGGCGAGCACCCGTCCGCGCGGGATCGACTTGCTGTAGTTGAAGCCGAGCGCGTGCGAGAAGGAGCTCGTGCTGCCGCCCAGCGAGTCGCGCACGCCATTCCGGTACGTGTAGATGCTCTGCAGGCTCTGGTAGAGCCGGTGTACGAGCTGGGCCTCGACATTGTGACCGGTGGTCGAGAGGCGGCGGCGCGGACCGCCGCCGGGAACCGCGAAGTCGCTCTCGCCGTCGTCGTAACGGTACGAGACATCGGTGCGGAAGTTGAGCGGCAGCTCGGCGGTCATGCGCTCGTACCAGTCGAGTTGCTTGCTGTCGTAGCTCGGCGTCGCGGCGCCGTCGCTCTGGTCGAGCTTGGTGTGGGTCAGGCTCGAGAAGAGGTGGAACCGCCCGATGGCCAGGGTGTTGGAGACCAGCGCCTCGGTGGAGTGTCCGTCGAGCCCCGACGAGCTCGTGAAGTGCGACGGAATGTAGTTGGCGTTGAGGGCGATTTCGTTGCCGCCCTTGAAGCGCTTGAAGTACTCCCCTTCGAGCCCCAGTCGCTTGACCAGCGACGAGCTGGCGGTGGAATCGACCCGGTTCTCGGTGTACTGACTGCGGAAGAAGTAGGGCTTGTGGCGGTACTTGAAATCGGCTCCCCGGCTGGTGAAGAGGCTGTTGTGGCGAGTCGCCGACTGCTCCTTGTAGAGCGGCTCGTAGCGCAGCGCCCAGAGCTCGAGGCTGTACGGGTGCTCGGGCAGGAAGAGGACCCGGAACTTGTACTCGAGTCCGGAGTCGTTTCGCCAGGGGAGCGGATGCAGGCTCGCCAGCTCGTACCTCTCCTGCTTCAGGGCGCCCGATAACGAGACCGAGTAGATGAGGAATCGGGGGTCGTACGCGTAGCCGTTCGAGAAGAGGGTGAACTTCTCCTTGAAGAACGTGTCGTTCCAGTGCTGCGATCGGGTGCCGTAGACGTTGTCGTCGGACTCGTGGGAGGCGAACAGGTCGAGGTAGGCGCCGTTGCGGACCGGGCGAGGCAGAAAGAGGTGCCAGTCCGCGGCCAGGGGTGCGGCCAGGAGAGCGAGCGTCGCGACGAGGAGGAGTCGGTTGCGCACGGTGCCGGACCGTCTACTTGAGCAGGTACTTCTTGTCGGACATGTGCGCCTCGTGGCAAGACGTGCAATCGGTGCGCGGGCTCTCGTGTCCCTCCACCTTCGAGAGGTCGCGACGGTCGTGACAGGAGAGGCAGAATCCGTCCGACTCCGACTTCAGCAGGTGGCGGTAGGGCGACGTATGGGGGTCGTGGCAGAGCAGGCAACCGCCGGCGGCGAGCGGGCCGTGCACGTACTTGCGGCTCAGGTCGAAGTCGTGGCATTGGAAGCAGAGCTTCTCGGGAGGGAGGACGAGCGAGTTGGTGCGCTTGGCGTCGTGGCAGGCTTCGCATTCCTTGGCGGCGTAGGGCTCGTGCTCGACTCGTCCCACGCGGCGGGGCTCCGCGGCCGGCTGGGCCCCGGAAGCCGCGGCGACCGCGGCCGGAGCGGCCTTCGGCTCCGGCACACCGTCGAAGAAGAGGCGCAGAACGCGATGACCGGTGGCCGTGTTGCACCCGGCTCCGAGCGCCGCCAGGAGGCACAGAGCCGCCACGATCCGGCGGTGCCCGCGAGAATGCGTCTCGGCCGCCACGTCCGCTCTCTACTGGCCCTTCTTCTGCTGCTCGAGCTCCTGCTTGCGGCGCTCTTCGAGCTGACGCAGGATCTCGTCGTCGGTCGGGTAGTGCTCGCCCTTCTGCTTGCCGAAGGCGAAGACGTTGACCAGGCGGGGTCCGAACTGGCTGGTGACCAGGATCAGGTATTCGGGCTGGAAGCCGGGCTGCAGGTACTCGCGGAAATAGCTCACGTCGTCGTAGTCGATCGCCACCTTGGCCGGGAGGGTGAAATCTCCGGGCTTCTCGCCGCCGTGCCCGAAGAACATGAGCAGCCGGCCGTCGTGGTTGAAGATCTGGACGTTGCTGAACGAGGCGTCGACGGCGTAGAGGCGGTTCGCGCGATCGAGCGCGATGCCCTTGGGGCGGGCGAAGTGTCCGACGCTGTCGCCGACCTCGCCGATGGTGCGCCGGAAGTGACCATCTCGATCGAAGACCAGGATCTGGAAGCGTCCGAAGTCGGTGACGTAGAGATAGCCGTCGCGATCGAACGCCAGGTTGGTCGGTCCGACCAGGTGATTCGCGGGGTCGCCCGAGTTGCCGATCTGCTGGACCTTCTCGCCACTCGCGAGGTCGAAGACCTCGACCACGCGGTTCGCGTAGTCGGCGACGTAGAGCCGGTCGCCGAACGGCACCGCATCGACGGGCCGCCAGGAGCCGGGCTCGCCGTAGGCACGCAGGTACTGGTCGTCCCGTCCGTAGGCCACGACCTGGCCGCGCACCGGATCGGAGACGTACTTGACGCCGATCTTGGCGTCGACGCTGATGTTGACCGGCTGAACCAGCTTGCCGGGTCCGACGGCGCCGGCGAGCTCGCCGAAGAGCTTCTTCTTGAGATCGAAGACGACGACCGTCGCGTTGGTGTCGCAGACGTAGATCTTGCCGTCGAACATCGCGACGCCATAGGGCTTGTCGAGGCGGACGTTCGGTTTCTCGCCGACCACGAAGCGGTTGAACCGGGTCTGCTCCTCGACGTCCTTGAGGCCGTTGAACGAAGTCAGGAACTGGATGCGAGGCAGCTCGGGCGGGGGCGGAAAGAAGACGGCGGGGCCCTTGGGCTTCACCGGTGCGGTGGCGCAGGCGGAGGCCAGGAGAACGGCGCTGGTCCACGACAGGGCTCGGGCCGGGATGGAAAAGCGTGCGCGCTTGAGCTTCATGGGGGGCTCCTATACACCTTGCACTGTAGAGGAACGGGGCCCCACGGCGGACCGCCCCAGGGTGTGGTTTTTCGACTCCGGAGAGGCGAGCAAAGCAAGCGCCCCCAGCGGGTTGGAAGGCATCGAGAAAAGAGAAGGGACCGGGAGAGCTTCCTCCCGGTCCCTGGAGTTTGAGGCGTCCCGACGGACCGCTTACGGAACCGCGGTGCCGGGGTCGGTGCCCTTGGCGTGGCAGGTGAGGCAGAGCTGGGAGCGGGTATCGCTCCGCCAGAGCAGGGTCTCGCCGGTGTTGCCGGTGTTGTGGACCGAGTGGCAGGTGCCGCACTCCATCGTGCCGGCGCCGTAGAGGTGGTCGCGCACCGTGCCGGCGCCGCCGAGGGTGGCGGAGTCGGCGTTACGGATCTCGGTGTCGATCGCGGCGGCGTCGTCGTAGTTGAAGCCGATGGGGTGGTGGTTGCCGAGGTAGTTGTCCTGCCCGATGACGTAGGCCGTTCCGGACAGCGTGTTGCCACCGCTGCTCTGGGAGCCGGCCAGCTGCTGGCTGTTGCCGTAGGAATTGACCGCGACGGAGCCGTCATGGCAGCTCAGGCAGAGCAGCGAGACGGAGCCGGGGGTCATGCCGTTGATGATCGCCTGGGAGGCCTTGGGTCCATCCTGCGGAGCCCCGGGGCCGTTCTGGTACATCGTGTAGGCGAGGTAGTTGTCGGTGAGCTCGTGGTTCCAGAGCGGCAGGTAGTCGAAGGCATCGGGCGCCATCGGGCCGGCTCCCACGCCGGCCGCCGGTCCGCCGTTGGCGGGACTGAGCTTGTAGGTGTTGTGCGGCGCATGGCAGTAGATGCAGATGCGCTGCAGTCCGTCGTTGGGATTGGGCAGGAAGCTCATCCCGGTATCGGTTCTGGGGATGTCGTGGGGCGTGCCGTTGATGCCCGCGCCCGGCGTGTAGGTTCCGGAGAAGGCGAGCAACGGAGCTGCAAGGACCAACCCGGCGGCGACCCCCAGCACTCCTTGGAAGAGTCTTTTCATTGTCGTTCCGTCCTTCCTTATCGTGGCTGCAAAACTCTTTTTGGACTTTATCCGGTGAGAGGAGGGCGGGGAGCTCGAGCCCCCCGCCTCCTCGGGTCGTTTACGGGTTCGCCGTGAAGTTCTTGTTGCGATCCGGTCCGACGACCGCGGTCTTGGTGCCGAAGCTGTAACCGCTGCGGGTCACCATGACCGTGTAGGTCCCGGGCTTGAGGTTGCCGGCGGTGTACTTGCCGGCGCTGTCGGTGTATACCGTCTTGACGATCACGGCACCGTTGAGCAGCAGGACCTTGGCCGAGGGTAGCGGCGTCGATCCGTCGCTCTGGTAGACGTGACCGCTGACCGTGAAGTAGGTCGGCATGGCGAGGCAGCTGTAGGCCGCGCCCTGACCGATCGTGTCGACCACCGTGATCTTGGCCGAGAAGGACCCGGATTTGGTGTAGAGGTGGGTGAAGAGACCGAACGGCGGAGTGATGTCGTTCGAGATCAGGCTGCCGTCACCCCAGTTGACCACTTCCTGCTTGATGCCGTGGTCGTCGGTTACCTTGGTGGGCACGGTGCCGTCGATCGACAACGTCCACGTGTCGGCGTCCCAGCTGCAGGGGTCGCCGGTGAACGATGGCGGCAGGTCAAGCGTATAGGTGTTGATGGTCTTCGTCGCGACGCCGGACGGGAATCCGTGATCGATCACGGTCAGGGTGATCGTCTTCGGTCCCCCGGTCGCATAGGTGTGGAACGTGCTGACGCCGGTTTCGTGTATCGAGCCGTCACCCCAGTCCCAATCGTAGCCGTCGCAGGTGTCCTGGCAGACCGAAGCCGTGGCGTCGACCGTCACGGTCAGCGTGTAGGGGTTGCCCAGCGTGGCCGAGAACTTCGCGACCACCGCGTCGTTGTGGATGCCCGTCGCCAGGGCGGCAAGGCGAACCTTCGATATGTAGCCCGCGTTGTTCTTGGTCGGGTTCTGGACCACGGTCGCCGAAGCCAACGTGGTTCCCGCGGCGGAGTAGATGCCGATGGCGCTGCCGCCGACCGCGGTGACGTAGGTGTCGAGGTCGGCGCCGCCGCTGCCCGCGCCGAGTACGCGGACCCGCTGGCCAACCGCGAAGCCGATCGTCGTCGCCATGTTGTCGATCGTCTGGCTGCTGCTGGTCGCGTCACCGGTCGTCGTCACCTGCTCGGTTCCGCCGCCGTGGCACTGACCGCAGGTCATGTCGAGGTCGTTCCACACCGCCTTGGCGTAGGAGCCGTCGGCGGCCTGGTTCGCAGGATAGACGGCGTTCGGGGAGCCACTCAGGATGCTGTTGATCGGAATCGTGGAGTAGCTCGGATCGACGTTGACACGGAACAGGTGCAGCGCGTTCGGCATGTGGCAGATCTCGCACGCCTGGGCCGGATCGGTCGCCATGTTCTCGAACGGCGTGCCGGCGGTCTTGGGGTGCTTCATCAGGTTCAGGTTCTTGGCGTGACACTCCGTGCACTCGGCCACGCCGCCGCCGTCCGGGTTGGCCGCTTCGACGGTGCTCTTGTGCACGTTGTGGCACTGCGTGCAGCCGCCCTTCTCGGGCTCGTTCATGAAGTACGAGGCGTACTTCGTTTTGTCACCGATCTGCACGAAGGTACCGCTGAACTTGCCGTGCGGGCTGTTCAGGTAGAGGTTGCCCTGCCAGTGGCTGACGAACGGTTGGAACCAGGTGAGAGAGCCATGCGACGCACCCACCTTGAGGTCGCCCGCCGGATCGGTGCTGTCGTAAGGCGCGCTCGACGTCTCCTGCCGGTGGCAGTCCATGCAGAGGTTCGTCCGCGTGGCGCCGGTGGCGGAATAGGTCTTCGCAGTCGTGAAGGTACCGTCCGTGTAGCAGTAGGGCTTGTAAGAAGGATTGGGCTCGGGATTCCACACGCCGCCTGCCGTCTCACACTCGGACTTGCTGTAGTAGGAGCCGTCGACGGCCGCTTTCTCGGGCGAGATGTTCACGTGGTGCCGGTAGTCAACGGTCGTACCGGGACCAGAACCGTCGTACTCGAGCCGCGAGCCGTGGCAGCGTGAGCATTGGATGCCCCAGTCGTCCCACGAGGTATAGGGCTGACCTTCAGCGGCCGTGCTGAACAGGCCGGTGTAGTCGCCGAACATCAGGTACGGCTCCTTGGCGGTGTTCATCGAGGCGTCGGCGCTGAAACCGGTCGTGTGGCAGCGGGCGCAGCCGTACGTCTGTCCGTCAGAGAGCGAACGCGGCGTCGAGGCGATCCAGCCGTTGTAGATCCAGTAGAGCGGTATGTCCGAGCCGCCGATGTGGATCGTGCCGCCCAGGAAGTCGATCGCGTTGCCACTGGAGTCGGTCGGGTAGACCACACCGTCGGCGCCCGCCCAGGGGTAGCCATGTGTGTAGTAGAGCGTATCGGTCGGAGTCAGCGGCCGGGCCATGTTCTTGTGGCCGGTCATGACGTATCCCTCGCCGACATCGGCCGAGGCGCTGTGGGCGTTGCCGTCCATGTACAACTCGTTGTGGCAGCGCGTGCAGTTGTTGTAAGCCTCGGCGTCGGTACCGACGTAGGCGGAGTTGTCGAGCCAGACGAGATTGCCGCGACACGCGGGCTGCGTCCAGGTGTGACCGGCGAGGCCACAGGCGCTCGAGTTACTCGACACGCCGTCGTCGCAGGCGCCGCCACTGCGGAAGTCGGGATAGGCGGTGGTGCAGTCGCCCTGGGTGGTCGCGGGGATCAAGAGTGCCCGACACTGCGAGTACGTGATGTAGGCGTTGTTCACGCTGCACTGGGGCAGCGGGAGATCCCAGCCGCCGGCGCTGTTCTGACGGGCGCCGTCGTTGGCGTATTGCGCCAGGGCCGTTCCCGCCATCAAGGCGAGGGGAACGGCCAGAGCCAGAGCCGTCGCGCGGACGGTTCTCTGGAAGAGTCTTGGCTTGTCTTGGTGCATTGAAACCCTCCTACCGGTATTGAGGTTGTGGGACCGGGCTTTCACGACGCTGTAAAGAGCAACGGTCGTGCCGTGAACGCGAGGCCCGCGCGGGCCCACCCGGAGGGATGGGAGCCGGCCATACAGCGGTGCGGGAGATTGCGCCCGACTCGTCGAGTCGGGGGCGGGATGCAAAGTTCGAAGCGAGTCGGGTTCGACCGCTTCGAGCCAAGCCCATTCAGGGGTCTCGGCGGAAAGTCGGGGTGGGAGTGGACGACTCGAGGGCCCGCCCCGGGCGGCGCTTGCCCCGTTGCCGGAGCTTTCCCGGTGGGTGGTCGATTCGGCCGAGGCGAGCCGGTCCGCGAGAGTTTTCACCCAACGATCGGGGAATTTCACCCAGCCGTTCGCGCCGGATTCCGAGCCGAGTCGGTCGAGCCGAGCCAGGGTCCCTGCGTCGGTAGCCCGGACCTCATCCTGTGGACAGACGTGCTGGGAGGACACGCTGCGCAGCGTAGGCTGGCTGCGCCGGTTGCGCACGACCCCACGGAGCGGGGGCCGGTTCCACTCTTCGGGTCAGGTGTCCGGGGCTTCGGTCTCGTAGCCGCAGCCCTCGGCGGGGCAGCGCCAGACCGTACCCTTCTTCTTGGTGGTCTTCTCGGTGAGGAGCGGGTAGTTGCAGCGCGGACAGGGTTCCGCGATGGGCTTGTTCCAGAGCGCGAACTTGCACTCGGGATAGCGCGAGCAGGAGTAGAAGATCTTGCCGCGGCGCGATTTCTTCTCCTGGATCGTGCCTTTCTCGCACTCCGGGCAGGCGACGCCGGTGTCTTTGGGGGGCGCGGCCTTGGGGCCGATCTTGCGGATGTTCTTGCACTCGGGATAGCCGCTGCAGCCATAGAAGACGCCGAAGCGCGAGCGCTTGAGCGTCATCGGGCGGGCGCACTTCTCGCACGGCTCGGGCGCCGTCTCCGGCTGCTCGGCGGACGCGCCGTTGGCGGCCGGCTCGAGGTCGTTCGTGTAGTCGCACGAGGGCTCCTCGCGGTAGCCGGTGCAGCCCACGAAGGCGCCGTAACGACCGAAGCGCACCACCAGCTCGCGGCCGCACTTGGGGCAACGTTCCTCGGCGCGCTCCGGCAGCAGCTCCCCGAGCGCGATGCCCTGCACCTTGACGTCGGGCCAACGTTCGGTGCCGCTCGCCAGGTCGCGCTCGAATTTCTCGTCGAACTCCCCCACCGCGCGCTTCCAGGCCAGCTTGCCGTCCTCGATCTCGTCGAGCTCCTTCTCGAGCTGCGCCGTGTAACCCTCGTTGATGATGTCCTGGAAGCCCGACTGCAGGAGCTGGTTGACGACTTTGCCGAGCGCGGTGGGGTCGAAGCGCCCCTGCCGCTTCTGGACGTACTCGCGCTCGGAGAGCACGCCGACGATCTGCGCGTAGGTGGAGGGACGCCCGATGCCGTTCTCCTCGAGCGCTTTGACCAGCGTCGCCTCCGAATACTGGGCCGGCGGCTGGGTGAACTTCTGCTCCTTCTGGAGATCGACGAAGCGCAGCAGGTCGCCTTCCGCCAGCGCCGGCAGCTGTGCCGAGCCCTCTTCGTCCTCGTTCTCGAGCTTGTCGACGACTTCCTGGTAGACGGCGAGGAAGCCGGGGCTCTTGAGCACCTTGCCCGAGGCGCGCAGCAGGCAGCGGCCGCGTTCGATGTCGATCCGCGTGACGTCGAAGCGGGCGGGCAGCATCTGGCTCGCCACGAAACGGTCCCAGATCAGCCGGTAGAGCTTGAGCTCGTCGGCTTCGAGGTATTGCGCCACCGCGTCGGGAGGAAGGTCGAAGTAGGTCGGACGGATCGCCTCGTGGGCGTCCTGGGCGGCCTTCTTGGAGGCGTAGAGGTTGGGCTTGGCGGGCAGCTTGTCGGCGCCGTAGTCGGCCGTGATCCGCTCGCGCACCGCGGCGATCGCCTCGGCGGCGATGCGAGTCGAATCGGTGCGCATGTAGGTGATCAAACCGAGCTGGCCGCGATCGCCGATGTGGCGCCCCTCGTAGAGCCCTTGGGCGAGCGCCATGGTGCGCTTCACCGAAAAGCTGAAGCGCCGCGCCGCCTCCTGCTGCAGCCGGCTGGTGATGAAGGGCGGGGAGGGACGCTGCTTCGATTCCTTCTTCTCGACCTTGACGACGCGGAACTCACCGGCGCGCAGCTCACGCTCGACCGCGTCCGCCTGCTCGGCGTTGCCGACCTCCGCTTTCTTGCCGTCGAGCTGGTGGAGCTTGGCGACGAACTCGGGGGGCGCCGACGCCGCGAGCCGCGCGCCCACGATCCAGTATTCGACGGCAACGAAGGCGTCGATCTCCTGCTGGCGATCGCACACCATCTTGAGCGCCACCGACTGCACGCGGCCGGCCGACAGGCCGCGCTTGACCTTGGTCCAGAGCAACGGTGAGAGCTTGAAGCCCAGCAACCGGTCGATGACGCGCCGGGCCTGTTGCGCGTCGACCTTGAAGAGGTCGATCTCGCCCGGGTGCTCGAGCGCCTTGAGCACCGCGCTCTTGGTGATCTCGTTGAAGGTCACCCGCACGAGGTCATTCGCGTCCTTGGCGAGCACCTGGGCGATGTGCCAGGCGATGGCTTCGCCCTCACGGTCGGGATCCGGCGCCAGGTAGACCCGCTGCACCTTCTTCGCCGCTTCGCGCAGCCGCTTGACGACGTCCTTCTTGTTGGCGAGCACCGCGTAGTTCGGTTCGAAGCCCGGTCCCAGCCCCATGTCCTTCTTGGGCAGGTCGCGGATGTGGCCGACCGAGGCCTCGACCGCCCAGTCGCGGCCCAGGAACTTCTTGAGCGTCCGCGTCTTGGCGGGGCTTTCGACGATGATCAGATTTTTTGCCACGGTGGGTTGGAAACCGCCGAACGGGGCGGGATATTCCGGAGGCTGAGGCCTCGGACTCGCTCGATCGGCAGGGCGCGGACCCTACCATCCGCCTTCTCGGCCCCGCAAGGCGGACTCATCTCGCGACCTCGTAGCAACCGTCGACGCCGCGCCGCAGATGGCCCGCGAGCTCGAGGTCGAGCAACAGGGCGAGCGTCCTGTCGATCGCGAGCTCGCAGCGTCCGGCGAGCGCTTCGGCGGTCGCGCGACCCTGCCGCGCGGCACGCCACACTGCGCTCGCCTCGACGCTCGACGACGGAGGCTCGCGAGACGTCTCGAGATCCGAAGCCTCCGCGGCGGGCTCCACTCCCAGAACCTCGAGAACGTCGCGCGGGTCCAGCGCCGGACGCGCACCGTCGGCGAGCAGGGCGTTGGTCCCCATCGCGAGCTCGTCGGTGACTCGACCCGGTACCGCCAGCACGTCACGGCCGAGCTCGAGAGCCAGCCGAGCGGTGACCAGCGATCCGGAGCGCGGCGCCGCCTCGACCACGACGCAAGCCTGGGCGAGTGCCGCGATGATCCGGTTGCGGACCGGAAACTGCCAGCTGTTGGGCCGGCATCCTGGTGGGAACTCGGTGAGCAAGGCGCCCGCGCGCGCGATTTCGCGGCCGAGCGATCGATGTCCGCGCGGATAGTCGATGTCGATGCCGCAGCCGAGAACCGCGACGGTCGGGCCGCCACCGGCGAGGGCGCCGCGATGGGCCGCCGCGTCGACGCCGACGGCGAAGCCGGAGACGATCGTCACGCCGGCACCCGCCAGCGCGCGAGCCAGCCAGGCTCCGACGTCGAGGCCGTACGGGCTCGCCCGCCGCGCGCCTACGATCGCCACCGTGGGCGCGTTCGAAACGCTGCCGCGGAGGTAGAGGGCGGGAGGCGGCAGATCGAGTTGCCTCAACGCGGCCGGGTAGTCGGGATCGGCGAGGGTGACCAGCCGACAATTTTGCGCCGCGGCACGTTCGATCTCGGTGGCGGCGACGCGCGAGGATGTTTTCTCGAGGTCGCGCAGCAGGGCCCGGACGGAGGCGGGGACGCCATGCTCCCGGAGCGTCGCGGCCGAGTCGACCTCGGCGAGCCCGAGGGCGGCCAGGCGGCACGCCGTCGCCCGGCCGAGATCGGCGCGGGCATTGAGAGCGATGAACCATTCGCGCCCGGGTGGGGACGCCGTCGGAGGCTCGGTCATGACTCTTCAGAAGACGAGAAACGACGATGCCGACTCGCGCGCGGTACGCCCAGGGTGCCGAAAACGCTCAGGTATACTGCCCGCCGCTTCGCGCCGGGAGGGGTGACGCGAGGAAGAGAGGCCGCATGAGTGGGAGAGTCTCGCTTTCCTTTCCGTGGCGAGCGCTCGCCATCGCGCTCGTCGTTTGCGGGTGTGCCTCGTCCGGCCGGGTCGACAGCGGCCATCCGACGGCTCAGCTCGGATTCGGGGTGCAAATGGCGCAGCGCGGCCTCTGGAACGAGGCGCTCTTCCGTTTCGAGCAGGCGCGCCGGCTGCGCCCCCAGGATTCCAAAGTACTGAACGACCTCGCGGTCGCCTACGAGGCGGTGGGCCGGTTCGACGACGCCCTCGCGACCTACAAGGAGGCGCTCCGGGTGGCGCCGGGCGATCGCCAGATCAAGAAGAACTATTCCCGCTTCGTCGACTTCTACCAGGCGTACAAGCCGGAGGGCGGTGCGGTCCATCCCGCCAAGCACGAGAAGAAGGGCAAGACTCCCCTCGATTCGGGCGATGGATCGACCGGAGGTGAGGCGTGACGCGGCGCGGCTGGAGCGGGATCGCCCTGGCTTGCGGCCTGGCTCTCCTCGTGGCTGGCGCGGCTCGAGCTGCGGTGGAGGTGAAGCTTCGCCTGCCGGTGCGCGCCAAGATCGATCTCAAGGGGCGGAAGAACCTCGCGGTGACGCCGTTTCTGGTGGTCGGGCGCGAGGGCGGAGGCCGCGAGCGGGTGCACGGCAGCGCGATCGACGTGCAGCGGGAGTTCGCGCGCTACCTCGACAAGCTCCTGCGTCGCGAGACCGACCTCAACCTGATCGAAACCGGGCCGATCGACTACCCGACCTACGATCTCGAGGTGCTGGCCAACAACAAGGATTTCTGGCGCGCCATCGGCGAGCGGACCCAGGCCGACCTGGTGCTCTCGGGCAGCCTCGATTTCGACATCCAGGACAAGAGCGGCTACCGTACCGAGGAGTACGTGTCCCCATTCGACGGCCGCACCTACTACCGACAGGTCCTGGTCGAACAGACCGGCTTCGACTACGACATCGTGTTGATGGTCTTCGACGGCAAGACGGGAGATCGCCTCTACTACGATAACTTCAAGGACTTCAAACAGTTCGAGGGTGAGCAGGTCGATCCTCTGAAGGGCATGTTCGAAAACCTGGCGTCGCTCGAGGACCGCATCCTCAACGTCTTCACGCAGAAGACGGTCGAGGCGACGCGCACCTTGCTCACCAACTGAAACCGAAGGAGGTCCCGGTGCTACGACTCTCGTTCCTCCGGCGTGCCGTCGCATTGGGCTGCGCGCTCGCGCTCGCCATGGCGGTGCCCGTCGCCGCCCAGTTCCAGGATAGCTTCGGCAAGAACAAGATCCAGTACCGGAAG
Organism: Thermoanaerobaculia bacterium; assembly: GCA_963712855.1. Taxonomy (GTDB): domain Bacteria; phylum Acidobacteriota; class Thermoanaerobaculia; order Multivoradales; family JAGPDF01; genus JACTMI01. The sequence continues at coordinate 994,445 of CAVQJN010000001.1, read as the reverse complement.
TTCGACTGGAAGATCTACCACTCGCCCCATTTCGACATTTATTACTACTCGAGCGAGGAGAAGTTGCTCGACAAGGTCGCCTCGTTCGCCGAGAGCGCCTACGATCGACTGTCGCGCGCCTTCGACCATCAGATCTCGAAATCGATCCCGCTGATCTTCTACGCCACCCACTCGGCGTTCGAGCAGAACAACATCATCATCAACTTCATCCCGGAATCGATCGGCGCCTTCGCCAACCCGGTCAAGGACCGCATGGTACTGCCGGTCGACCTGCCCGACGTCGAGCTCTTCGAGCTCGTCATGCACGAGCTCACCCACGTCTTTCAGTACGAGGTGATCTTCGAGGGCAAGTTCGGCAGTCTGGGCGGCAGCAACGCGCCGCAATGGTTCACCGAGGGCATGGCCTCCTACATGGCCAAGGACGAGAACGAGAACGCCAAGATGTTCCTGCGCGACGCGGTGGTCAACGACCGCATCCCGTCGATCCTGCAGCGTGGCGTCCACGGCTACATGGCCTACCGGTTCGGGCACGCCGCGTTCGACTACATCGAGCAGCGCTGGGGTCAGGAGGGCTTCCGGGATTTCATCTACGAATTCCGCAACACCTTCGGCGGCCGCACCGACAAGGCGCTCGAGCGTGCCCTCAAGATCAAGCCCGAGGACTTCGACCTCGATTTCCGCCGCTGGCTGCGCAAGAAGTATCTGCCCCAGCTGGTGGCGACCGGCGAGCCTTCCGATTTCGGCCGCCCATTTCTCGACGAGAGCGGAAACGTCGACCAGGCCATGTCGGCCACCGCCTCGCCCTCGGGCGATCTGGTCGCTTCGATCGTGGTCGCCCACGGGGACGTCGACATCGAGCTCTTCGACGCCCGCAAGCGCCGCCCGATTCGCGATCTCACCAAGGGGTTCTCGAATCGGTACCAGTACCTCGTCGCGCAGAACCTGACGTCGAAGGCGCGCATGGGGCGCGACCTCGCTTTCTCGCCGGACGGCAACCTGGTCGCGGCGTTCGTGAAGCGCGAGCGAGGGCGCAGCCTGATGCTCCTCAACGTGCTCAACAAGAAGATCGTGAAGCTCGTGGACATGGACGTCGAGCAGCAGTACTCACCCGCCTGGAGCCCCGATGGCCGGAAGATCGTCTTCGCGGGCAACCGCGACGGCAAGTTCGACATCTTTCTCTACGATCTCGACAGCGGCAAGGTCAGCAACCTGACCGACGACGACCTCTACGACCAGTCGCCGGTCTTCTCGCCGGACGGGACGGCGATCATCTACAGCGCCACGGTGGGCGAGGACTACGGACAGCTCTTCCGTCTCGAGCTTTCCGACCCGCACCAGCGGGTGCGGCTCACCGACGGCAAGTGGACCGATCGCGACGCGGTCTTCTCGAGCGACGGCAAGTGGCTCTACTTCACCTCGGACCGTTCCGGAGCGTTCAATATCTGGGGGATGGAGCTCGCGACCGGCAAGACGGTGCAGTACACGAACGCCGTCACCGGCTGCATGATGCCGACGGTGCTGCGCGAAGAGGACGGGCGCGACCGGCTGGTCTACACCGGCTTCTGGAAGGGGACATTCCAGCTCTACGAATCCGACCTTTCCAAGCCGGTCAACGTCGAGCCGCCCGGCGCCGCTGCGGAGGCGGCCGGCAAGGCGCCCCTCGAGACCGAGCGGCTGGCCACCTACACGCCCGACATCCAGGTCACGATCGACAAGGCCAACGAGGCGAAATACAAGCGCTCGAAGCTCTTCCTCGAGGATGGCTTCGGATCGGTGGGAGTGACGAGCGATCAGCTCATCCTCGGCTACGCGCAGCTCGTCTTCAGCGACTACCTGGGCGACCATCGCCTGTTCGCCACCTTCAACTCGGTCGACACGTTCTCCGATTTCAACTTCACGTATCTCGACATGTCGCGGCGCTCCAACTGGTCCGCGTCGATCTTCGACACCCGCAGCTACTACCTCGGGATCGACAACGGGACGGGATTCCTGACCCGGGGCAGCGCGATCTACCGGGTCACCGGCGCCACCGCGTCGTGGATCTACCCGTTCAGCGTCTATCACCGGGTCGAGCTCGGGGGCGGCTACCTCTGGCGGCAGTACGACTTCCAGCAGGTCCTCTACGATTCCTCGGGCAATGTGACCTACTCCATCCAACCGCGCAGCGACCATTTCCCGGTGGCCCAGGCCTCGCTGATCGGTGACTCCGCGGTCTATGCCGGCTACGGTCCGATCAGCGGGCGGCGCTGGCGTCTGGGCGGTCGCTACGGCTACGACACCAACGGCGGAGGGGCGCTGAGCGAGAACATCGACCTCGACTTCCGTCAGTACCTGCAGTTCTCGGAACGCAGCGGCCTCGCTTTCCGGGCCTTCGGGGGCTGGGCGGGGGGAGCTTCCCGCAGGTCTACATCGTCGGCGGCCTCGACACCCTGCGTGGATACAACTACGCGTCGCTGGTCGGCGACCGGGCCTACTTCGTCAATCTGGAATACCGTTTTCCGCTGATCGACCGGCTGGCCGGTCCGATCTTCGACTTCCGGAGCATCCGGGGACGGCTTTTCGTGGACGCCGGCGGTGCCTGGAAGGACTACGCGGGCGAGAAGCGCATCTTCTGCAACTCGAGCGAGGGACGCACGGTCGGCAACGCCTCGGCCAACACCTGCGCGTCCTACGGCTGGGGCCTCACCGTCAACCTCCTGGGTCTCGACCTCAACTGGGACTTCGCCCAGCAGTGGGACTTCCACCGCTCGGTGAAGAACGGGTTCTCGACCGAGTTCTGGATCGGCAGGCGCTTCTGATTCGGGGCCGCCACCCTGACCGGCCGGCGAGCGCCGGCCGGGGTGTTCCTTGTGGGCACCTCCGGAGCGCCTATACAATGCCGGGTAGTCGATGAAGATCGAGATCCTCGGCAGCTACGGCGGAGAGAGCTCCGGTTGCAGGATGACCTGCCTGTTACTGGACGGGACGGTTGCGCTCGACGCGGGCTCCCTGTCGCAGGCCCTGCCGGTCGACCGCCAGCAGCAGGTGCAAACCATCGTGCTCTCGCACTCGCACATGGACCACACGACATCGCTGCCCTTCTTCGTCGAGAACGTCTTCGGCAAGCTGCGCGACGCGGTGGACATCTACGCGTCGCCCGAGACCATCTACGCGGTTCGCAAGCACCTGTTCAACAACGACGTCTGGCCCGACTTCACCCGTATCCCCAATCACTTGCTGCCGGCGGTTCGCTTCCACGAGCTCGCGCCGGAGATTCCGCTCGAGATCGGGGGGATCCGCTTCACCCCCATTCCGGTGAACCATGTGGTCCCGACCTTCGGCTACCTGATCGAGAAAGACGGCGCGGCGCTCCTCTGGTCGAGCGACACGGGACCGACCCATCGCCTCTGGGAAATCGCCAACGCGACCAAGAACCTCTCCCAGGTCTGGCTCGAAACGAGCTTCGACAACGCGCTGCAGCCGATCGCCGACCTCTCGCTCCATTTGACCCCGCAGACCATGGCGCAGGAGATCCAGAAGCTGAAGCGCAAGGTCCCGGTTCTGCTCCACCACCTGAAGCCCACCTGCGCGGACAAGGTTCGCGAGCAGGTGCGGGCCCTCGGCAACCCCGATCTTGGCTTCCTCGAGCAGGGCAAAACCTACGAGATCTGAGCGCCCGGTGCCCGCCAAGCGGGCTCGCGGGCTGCGGTAGACTGACCCCGCCGTGCAGGCCCCCCTCCCGTTCGAGGACGAAACGCCGCCGCTCCGAGTCGTGGTTCTGGGTTCCGGGAGCAGCGGCAACGCAGTTGTCGTCGAATCCGGCTCCACCCGATTGCTCATCGACGCCGGCTTCTCCTGCCGCGAGCTCGAGCGACGGATGCAATCCATCGGCATCGATCCGGCGACCATCTCCGGCCTGCTCCTCACCCACGAGCACGAGGATCACATCCGCGGCGCGGAGCGCTTCGCGCGTCGCCATCAGGTGCCGGTGCGCGCCACGGCCGGCACGATCGCGGGGACGCCGCTCTCGGAGTCCGTGCTCTTGCGCACCGAGCCGATCACCTCCGAGCGCCCGTTCGAGTTCGCGGGATTCGCGGTCGAACCCTTTCTGATCCCCCACGACGCGCGCGAGCCGGTCGGCTTCGTGGTCGAGGACGCGGCGGGACGGAGGATCGGACTGGTCGGCGACATCGGCTGTCGGAGCCAGCTCGCCTGGGCGCGGCTGGTGGAGCTCGATCTGCTGCTCCTCGAGACCAACCACGACCTCGACATGCTCCGGACCGGCCCCTACCCCTGGCCGCTCAAGCAGCGCGTGGCGGGGCGGCATGGGCACCTTTCCAACCGCGAGGCGGCCGACGGGCTGCCCGAGCTCCTCGCCGAGCGGCTGCGCTGGCTGGTGCTCTACCATCTCTCGCGCACCAACAACAGCCCGGCGCTCGCCGCGGCGACGGTGGGCGAGCAGCTCGACCGGGCCGGCTCGGCCGCCACGGTCGTCGTATCCGATCAATTCCAGGCCACAGCCTGGCTGGAGGTCACGACGTGAAAGCACGGGTCACGGTCTATCCGCGGCGCGAGATTCTCGATCCACAGGGCAAGGCCATCCGCGGCGCCCTGGCGCGCATCGGTTTCGACGAAGTCAAGGAAGTGCGGGCCGGCAAGTCGTTCGAGATCGATCTCGGCGCCGACGACGCCCAGGCCGCCGGCGAGCGGCTGGCCCAGATGTGCGAGAAGCTGCTCGCCAACACGGTGGTCGAGGAGTACAGGATCGAAATCCTGGGAGGAGACGCGGCATGAGATGCGGCGTGGTCGTCTTCCCGGGCTCGAACTGCGACCACGACGTCTACCATGTGCTCAAGCATGTGCTCGACCAGGAGGTGCTCTTCCTCTGGCACGAGGACACGAGCCTCAAGGGTTGCGAGCTGGTGGTGCTCCCCGGCGGCTGGTCGTACGGCGACTATCTGCGCGGCGGCGCCATGGCGGCGCTCTCGCCGGTCATGGGCGCGGTGCGCGAGCACGCGGGCCGGGGCGGCTACGTGCTCGGCATCTGCAACGGCTTCCAGGTCTTGACCGAATCCCACCTGCTGCCCGGCGCGCTGCGCCGCAACCGAAATCTGCGCTTCGAATGCCGTGACGTCTATCTGCGGGTCGAGCGCGACGACCTGCCGTTCACCGGCCGCTACGAGAAGGGACAGATCGTGCGCATGCCGATCGCCCATGGAGAGGGAAACTACGAGCATTTCGAGAGCGAGCTCGAGAACCTCGAGAAGGACAGCCGGATCGTCTTTCGCTACGTGTCGCCCGCCGGCGAGGTGGACGAGGCGTGGAACTTCAACGGTTCGGCGCACGCGGTGGCCGGGCTCACCAACGAGGCCGGCAACGTGCTGGGGCTGATGCCGCACCCGGAGCGTTGCGCCGAGGAAGTGCTCGGCAACCGCGACGGCCTGGCGCTGTTCGAATCGATCGTCCAGACGACGGCGGGCCGCGCCATGGGCCGGGTCGCCGGGGGCCGCCGTTGAGCGCCGCGGCGCCGGGCGTGGCCGAGCCGGCCGTGGATGAGCAGCTCGCCCGCCAGCACGGTCTCTCGGCCGACGAGTGGGAACGTCTCAACCGCTTGCTGGGTCGCAAGCCGACCTTCGCCGAGCTCGGCATCACCTCCGCGCTCTGGTCGGAGCACTGCTCCTACAAGACCTCGAAGATCTATCTGAAGGAGTTTCCGACCGCTGGGCCGCACGTGCTCCAGGGGCCGGGCGAGAACGCGGGCATCGTCGACATCGGGCACGGTTGGGTAGCCGCCTTCAAGATGGAGAGCCACAACCACCCGAGCTACATCGAGCCCTACCAGGGCGCCGCGACCGGAGTGGGCGGCATCCTGCGCGACGTCTTCACGATGGGCGCCCGTCCGGTCGCCTCGCTCGACAGCCTGAGCTTCGGCGAGATCGACGCGCCGCGCATGCGCTCGCTGGTCGACGGTGTGGTGCGCGGGATCGGCGACTACGGCAATTGCGTCGGCATTCCGACGGTGGGCGGCGAGACCCGCTTCCACCCCTCCTACAACGGCAACATCCTGGTCAACGCCTTCGCCCTCGGCGTGGCGCGGCGCGAACGGATCTTCAAGGCCAAGGCCGAGGGGGTCGGCAATCCCATCCTCTACGTCGGCTCGCGCACCGGCCGCGACGGGATCCACGGCGCCTCGATGGCGTCCGAGTCGTTCGACGCCGACAGCGAGAAGAAGAAGCCGACCGTGCAGGTGGGCGATCCCTTCACCGAGAAGATTCTGCTCGAAGCCTGCCTCGAGGCGATGCGCTCGAGCGCCATCGTGGCGATCCAGGACATGGGCGCGGCCGGCCTGACCAGCTCGACCTTCGAGATGGCGGCGCGCGGCGGAGTCGGCTTCCGGCTCGACCTCGACCGGGTGCCGCTGCGCGAGCCGGGTCTGTCAGCCTACGAGATCCTGCTCTCCGAATCCCAGGAGCGCATGGTGATCGTGGCGCGCCGCGGACGGGAGGAGGAAGTCGCGCGCGTCTTCCGCAAGTGGGGTCTCGAAGTCACGACGATCGGCGAGTTGACCCGCGAACCGGTCGCCGAGATCAAGCGGCACGGCAAGCTGCAGGCCGCGCTGCCGGTCGGGCCGTTGACCGACGACGCGCCGGTCTACCAGCGTCCGGTCGCCGAGCCCCGCTGGCTCGCCGAGCTGCAGGAAGCACCCGAGGTGCCTCCGGCCGACGATCCGACCGGCTGCCTCGAGCGGCTGCTCGGCACCCCCGAGCTCGGCTCCAAGGCGTGGATCTTCCACCAGTACGACTCGACGGTGCGCGCCAACACGGTACAAGGCCCCGGCGGCGACGCCGCCGTGGTGCTGCTCAAGGGAACGCCGGGAGGACTGGGACTCGTCTCGGACGTCAATCCGGTCTATTGCTATCTCGATCCACGTCGGGGGGGCATGCAGGCGGTCGCCGAGGCGGCGCGCAACCTGGCGATGGTGGGCGCCGAGCCGGTGGGCCTGACCGACTGCCTGAACTTCGGCAATCCGGAGAATCCCGAGGTGCTCTGGCAGTTTCGCGAGTGCGTGCGTGGCATGACGGAAGCCTGCCGCCGACTCGGCGTGCCGGTCATCTCGGGCAACGTGTCGCTCTACAACGAGACCGACGGCCGATCGATCCACCCGACCCCGACGGTCGCCATGGTGGGAGTGATTCCCGACCTCGGGGACTCGCCCGCGGCTCACTTCGCGCGGCCCGGGGACCGTCTGGTGCTGCTGGGTCGCGATCAGGCGGAGTTCGGAGGCTCGGTGTACCTGAGGTTGCTGCACGGCATCGAGCGCGGCCGGCCGCCGGAGGTCGATCTCGACGCGGAGGCGCGCCTCGGCACCCTGGTGCGCTCGGCGATCGGCAAGGGGCTGATCCGCGCCGCTCACGATCTCTCCGACGGCGGCCTCGCGATCGCGCTCGCCGAGGCGACCTTCGCCGCCGGTCACGGTGCCCGGCTGCGGGTCGGGCTCGATCCCACGGCGCTCTTCTCCGAGACCCAGGCCCGCGCCCTGGTGGCCGTGGCGCCGCGCCAGCTCGACCTCTTTCTCGCCCTCGCCGAGCAGGTGGGCGTGCCGGCCGAGGAGGTGGGCGAGACGGGCGGCGACCGGCTGGTGATCGAGGCCGACGGAGCGACGCTCGACGCCCCGGTCGAACGTCTGCGGACCCTCTGGGCGACCGCGCTGCCCCAGGCGCTGGGACTCTGAGAGACTGACTCCATGTGCGGCATCTTCGGAATCGACAGCCACGACGACGCCGCCAACCACGTCTACCTGGGCCTCTACGCCCTCCAGCACCGGGGGCAGGAGTCGACCGGTATCGTGTCGTGGGACGGTGGCCGCATGCGGCTCGAACGCGGCATGGGGCATGTCGCCGACGTCTTTCCGGCGGAGGCGATCGAACGTCTCCCCGGGCGCCGCGCCATCGGCCATACCCGCTATTCGACCTCGGGCTCCTCGGTGGTCGACAACGCGCAGCCGATCGTGGTGCGCACCTCGATGGGCTCGATGGCCATCGTGCACAACGGCAACCTGACCAACGCGGTGGCCCTGCGCAAGCGCCTCGAGGAGGAAGGCTCGATCTTCCAGACCACCAGCGACACCGAGGTCATCCTGCATCTCGTGGCACGCAATCCGCGCAGTAGCATCATCGAGTCGATCCTGGTCGCGCTCGCCGAAGTCGAGGGTGCTTTCTCGCTGCTCATGATCACGGAGGTCGGGGTCGTCGCGGCGCGGGACCCGCACGGCTTCCGGCCGCTGGCGATGGGCAAGCTGGGCGCGGCGCGCTGCTTCGCCTCCGAGTCTTGCGCTTTCGACCTGCTGGGCGCGACCTCGGAGCGCGAGCTCGAGCCGGGGGAGGTAATCGTGGCGAGCGACGACGGCGTGCGCTCCTACCACCTGCCCGAGCGGGCCACTCCCAAGCGCTGCATCTTCGAGCACGTCTATTTCGCGCGGCCCGACAGCGTGGTGTTCGGCGACGCGGTAGGGGAGGTGCGGCGCCGCCTCGGCGCGCAGCTCGCCCGCGAGGCCCCGGCGATGGCCGACCTGGTGGTCCCGGTGCCCGACTCCGGCCTCTTCGCCGCGCTCGGCTACAGCCGCGAGTCGGGACTGCCGTTCGAGTTCGGCATGACGCGCAATCACTACGTGGGGCGCACCTTCATCGAGCCGCGGCAGTCGATCCGCAACTTCGGAGTCAAGGTGAAGCTCAACCCGGTGAAGTCGATCATCCGCGGCAAGCGGGTGGTACTGATCGACGACTCGATCGTGCGCGGCACGACCTCGCGCAAGATCGTGCGCATGGTGCGCGAGGCGGGTGCCACCGAGGTGCACCTGCGGATCTCGTCGCCCCCGACCGCCTGGCCCTGCTACTACGGCATCGACACGCCGCGCCGCCGCGAGCTCATCGCGGCCACCCACTCGCTCGAGCAGACCCGCGCCTTCATCGAGGCGGACAGCCTGGCGTATCTGTCGCTCGACGGCATGCTCTCCTGTGTCTCGAGCGAGCGCTCCAGCTACTGCACCGCCTGCTGGAGCGGCGACTACGCGGTTTCGATCACCGGCGAGGACCGCCGTCAGGCCGAGCTCTTCCCGGCCGGCGAGGAGAGCGAGGTCGAGCCGCTCCGCGCGCCGCGCCGCGAGCCCGTCTCCTAGGGGGGGCGCCCCTGCTCAGGTCCGCGCCCTCTGTCGGCTGAGCTCGGACGGCATCGGCGATCCCTCGGGACTCCTGTCCGTGCCATCCGCTCCAGTGCTCATCTGTCGCGGGACGAAGGACGCCATGCCGTGTTCGCGCCCTCGGCCGGGCGTATGCGGCCTAGAGATAACCGAGCGCCTTCAGGCGGGCGCGATCTTCGAGACTGAGCTGGTCGGCCCCTTCTGCCGACGGCGCGAGGGAACCGAACTTCGCTTTGACCATATCGAGCAGGCTCTGTGCCGCATTCGAGCAGCTCGTCGGCGTCCAACCTCCTGCGCTTGCGCGCTCACAAGCAGTGCCATCCTTCCAGACGACGCTGCGTTCGCGGAGCTCCTGTATTCCATAGAGGTCGTTCGCGATCTTCATCGACGGAAAGTTCAAAGGATGGACAATACTCTGATGCTCTTCCTCGAGGACGTAGCGTCGCCGGGAGCGCGCGGCATCTTGCGAGGGATCGAGGGGGATGCCGTCGTTCGGCGGTGCCTCGAGACCGGCGGCGGCGAGAATGGTGGAAAAGACGTCGACACCCGAGACCAGGTCTTCGACGCGGCGCGGCTCGGTCTGGTCGGGCCACTTGACGAGCAGGGGCACGGAAGTCAGTTGCGGGTCGAGCCGAAAGCCGTGGCTCACGTGTCCCGACTCGCCGAGCAGTTCCCCATGGTCCGCGAGGACCACGATCAAGGCGGAATCGTACAGGTTCATCTGGCGTAGCAACTCGAATAGCCGGCCGATCTGCGAGTCCATGAAAGCTACCTCTGCCGAGTAGGCTGCACGCAGGTAGGCAATGGCCTCCGGCGTGAGCGGTGCTCGACCCGAGACGATGGCTTCCCACGGAGCGTTCTGGCCAGCCACGAACTCGCTCCAGATTGGCTGCGAAGCCAGTCGGGCTCCCAGCCGATCGAGGCCAAAGCGATGCCCGTACTCGGCGGGTGGCCGATAGGGTCCGTGGGGATCGAAGTAGTTCACGAAAAGGAAAGGGGGTCCGCCCCAGGACTCCCGGAGTACCTCCGCGACACTGTCGGTGAGCCGATCGCCAGGCGTCTCGAATCCATCGGGATCGCGATAGACGCGAAAACCCTGGGCGACACCGAAGCGGTGATTGCAGAGGTCCCCTCCAGCAAATCCTGCGGTGAAATAGCCGGCGGCTCGCAGTCGTTCGGCGAGCGTCGTGAAGCGGCTCGCCAGCCGGTCGGTCGAGACCCCGGCTCCATGACGAGATGGATAGAGACCGGTGAACATCGAGGCGTGGGACGGCAGCGTCCAGGGCGCGGTTGACCAAGCGTTGAGGTAGAGAGTCGACTGCCGGGCGAAGACGTCGAGATTCGGGGTGAAGTCGACTCTTGCGTCGTACGGTCCAAGGTAGTCTCTTCGCGTCGTGTCGAGCGTCAGAAGCACGATGGGTGGCCGGTTCGTCCGCTCGTCCCGCCGAAGGAAGGGTGCCCCCCAGAGGTAGTTGCCCTCCTGCTCTCCCCTGACCTCGAAACGGGCCGAGCTTTGACCGCGCGGCAGCGCGACCTCTAGGTGAACCCGTTGTCCCGCTGCCGCCGTCAGCGCGGGTCCGACAGCGCCATTCGGGTCGAGCTCGAAGCGCGCCGGATGCTCCGAGAGGTTGACTCCATCCACGACGAGGGTCGCCGACGAGGCGTTGCTGAGCTCCACGGAGATCGCATGCGGACCGACGAACAGGAATCCGGACTCCAGTCGTTTCTCGTGGCCCCCCGTCACTCCAAGAAGAAGGAAGTCGGCGAGGCGGCGCAAGTCTTCGTGCCGCGCCGACTCGAAGAGCAGATGATCTCCGTCCAAGTCGAAGCCAACGGCAGAAAAGACATTGTCGTAAGCGGGACCTTGAAGTCCTTGCTCACCGCGATAGATGCGCTGGAGCTCGAGCTCATGCTGGCCGGGAGTGAGCCGGGTCCGAGGGACCGCGACTGCGAAGCCCTCTTTCGGGATTGCGGTGGGCGAGGCGAAGAGGGGGACGCCATCCCATGCGACTTGGTAGAAAAAGCCGGCGCTCTCCGCCGTTGGGCGGAGCAAGAAGGTGAGGGGACCATGGAGCGGCCGGACGACGTATGCGCCGATCATCGCGACGCTGCGGAACGCCCAGTTGGAATCGTGTGGACCGTAGAGCGCCCAGCGTGAACCCGGAGCGGCGACGAATTCCCGGGAAGAGAAGATCTGATCGTAAGGAATGCCGGCCGAGACGTCGTGATGGCGCTGACATCCGCATGCGGCAAGCGCGAGGGCGACCGGCAGCGTCGCAAGCAGGCTCGAACGAAGCAGGGAACACATAGTTGCCCTCATTCCCAGGGGTCGCGCAGCCCCTGTAGTGCGGATCCTTCCAGGAAGGACACTCGATGCTATCGGATGGGAGAAGTGAGAGTCGAAACGCGCGATGATGGCCCGTGCGAACCGCAAGCGCGGCAAACTAGGTTGTATGCTGGCGGCAGCGCTGCGGTCCCGCGGCGGATCGGAATCCGGAGGTCGAGATGCCAGAGTTCAGTCGCTCGTTGGGTCTTCGCGCGTTGGTTGCCGTCTTGCTATTTCTCGCGGGAGTCTCGAGCGCGGCTCGAGCCACCTCGATTCCGTCCTCGGCATTCGGCGACATGCACTGGCGCCTGGTCGGGCCGTTTCGGGGCGGCTGGGCGACGACGGTCGCGGGCGTGCCGGGGGATCCGGCGACGTTCTATTTCGGCGCCGCGGACGGCGGGGTCTGGAAGACGGACGACGCCGGAGCGACCTGGAAGCCGCTCTTCAACCACGAGGGGAGCGCGTCGATCGGCGCGCTCGCGGTGGCGCCGAGCGATCCGGAGGTGATCTGGGTCGGCACCGGCCAGATCCAGCAGAGATGGGACATCGTCGACGGCGACGGCGTCTACCGCTCGGCCGACGGCGGCGCGACCTGGAAGCATGTCGGGCTCGCCGACAGCGAGCACGTCGGAGCAATCTGGGTCGATCCCCGCGACGCCGACGTCGCGGTGGTGGCGGCGCTCGGCCACGTCTTCGGTGCCAACGAGGAGCGCGGCCTCTTCCGCACCGAGGATGGTGGCAAGAGCTGGAGCAAGGTGGACGGCCTCGACGCCGACACCGGAGCGGTCGACATCGCCTCCGATCCGGCCCAGCCGGACATCCTCTACGCCTCCCGCTGGCAGGTGCGGCGGCACCCCTGGCTCGACTACTTCCAGCCCACGGTCGGCCCCGGGTCGGGGATCGTGAAGTCGACCGACGGTGGAAAGAGCTGGAGCGTGGTCGGGAGCAAGGGGCTGCCGGCCGGACCGCTCGGCCGCATCGAGCTCGCGGTGGCGCCGGGGACCGGCTCGCGGCGGGTCTGGGCGGGCATCGAGAGGGCTCGCGGCGGCGGCGTCTGGCGCACCGACGACGGTGGGGCGAGCTGGGTCGAGGTCAACTCCGACCCGAGCCTCGCCTCGTCGTACACCTCCGACCTGGTCGCGGATCCCAAGAGCTCCGAGATCGTCTGGGCCATGGGGCAGTCGCTGCGCCGTTCCCTCGACGGCGGGCACACCTTCACCTACGTCAAAGGCTCGCCGGGCGGCGACGACTACCACTCGCTCTGGATCGATCCGTCCGATCCCGCCCGCATGATCACCGGCGCCGACCAGGGAGCCGTCGTGACCTTGAACGGCGGCAGGACCTGGTCGAGCTGGTACAACCAGCCGACCGGGCAGTTCTACCGGCTCGGCGTGGACGACCGGTTCCCTTACTGGATCTACAGTGGCCAGCAGGACTCCGGCACGGTGGGCATCGCTTCGCGCAGTGACTACGGCCAGCTCACCTTCCGCGACTGGCATCCGGTGGGCGGCGACGAGCGCGACGGCGACGTGCCCGACCCGGCAGATCCGAACACGGTCTACGGCGCCGGCCTCGGCGGTCACCTCTCCAAGTGGGACGCGACGACGGGCCAGGTGCAGAACGTTTCTCCCTGGCCGATTTCCTCCTACGGCGCGCGCCCCGGCACGACGCGCTATCGCTACGACTGGATCACCCCGCTCGCCATCTCGAAGGTGGCGCCGCACGCCATCTACCAGGGTGCGCAGGTGCTCTTCCGCTCGACCGACGGCGGTCAGACCTGGCAGACGATCAGCCCCGATCTGAGCGGTGCCGACCCCAAAGCCACCGGCTGCGACGGCGACGTGCCGATCGAGCGCGCCACGGCGTGCGGCTTCGGGACGATCTTCGCCATCTCACCTTCGCCGATCGCGGCCGACGTCGTCTGGGTGGGAACCGACAATGGGCGCGTCCAGCTGACCCACGACGGCGGCCAGAGCTGGACCGACGTCACGCCGAAGACGCTGCCCGACTGGTCGAAGGTCAACATCATCGACGCCTCGGCGAGCGATCCGGCGACCGCGTACGTGGCGGTCGACCGGCATCGCGCCGACGATTTCGGGCCGCTCGCCTACCGGACCCACGACTTCGGGCAGACCTGGACCGAGATCGGCCACGGGCTCCCGCAGGGCGCCTGGGTGGGCGTCGTCCGCTCCGACCCGGCGCGCCCGGGCTTGCTCTACGCCGGCACGAGTCGCGGCATGTCGGTCTCGTTCGACGACGGCGCGAGTTGGCAGAGCCTCGAGCTCAACCTGCCGACGACCGGCATCAACGATCTCGCGGTGCACGACGACGATCTGATCGCCGCCACCCAGGGGCGCGCCATCTGGATCCTCGACGATCTGACGCCGTTGCGCGCTCTGACGCCGGAAGCGCTCGCCGCGGGGCCGCTGCTCGTGCCGCCGGCGCGCGCCTACCGGGTGCGGTTCAATGCAAACAGGGACACGCCACTGCCGCCCGAGGAGCCGAGGGGCCAGAACCCGCCGGGTGGCGCGACGATCGACTACGTCCTGCCCGATTCGACCTCCGGCCTCGTGACCCTCGAAATCGTCGACGGATCCGGAACGACGGTCCGCCGCTTCTCGAGCGACGCGGCTCCCGAGAAGATCGAGGCGCGGGTCTACTTCACCGATCTCTACCTCGGAGCGGAGCCTCGACTCGCCGCGACCCCGGGCCACCACCGCTTCGTCTGGAACCTGCGTTCCGAGCGTCCGCGCGCGCTCGCCTACGAGTACTCGATCGCCGCGGTGCCGGAGCTCCCGACGCCGGCCCTGCCGGAGGGCGCCTTCGTGCTGCCGGGCGCCTATCGGGTGCGGCTCGTCGCCGATGGCAAGACCCTCGAGCAGCCGCTCGTGGTGGCGATGGATCCGCGGACTTCGGTCACCGAGGCGACGCTTCAGCAGTTGCTCTCGTTCCAGCAGGAGGTCGCCACCGCGCTCGGCCGGTCGTACGACCTGGCGGCAGCGAGAAGTCGGGTCGAGAAGCGACTCCAGACGGCGATGGCGGACCTCAAGACGGCCAGCCTCCGCACCCGGATTCAACGCACCCTCGACGAGATGGCGGCGCTCTCGGCCTCGCGTCCGGAGGATCCGGCGCGGATCAACGGCACGCTCGCCGGTCTGGCGGCGGATCTCGAAGGAGCCGACGCCGCGCCGACCGATCCGCAGCGCCAAGTGCTGACCCTCGAGACCGCGAGCCTCGATCGCTTCGAGGCCAAGTGGAAAGCCTTCTCGAAAGGGACGCTGGCCAAGCTCGACGGCAAGCTCGCGAAGCTCGGTCTCGGCAGCGAGGAGTGAGCGCCACGTAACTTCTTGCTCGGCGCGAGGTAGTCCTCGACAGCAACGTCGCATCGAAAGGGGTGGACATGCTGTCGAACCTTGCCGGAAATCTCGGCCGAGCGTCGCGAAGCCTCGCTCGCCGACCGCTCTTCACGCTTCTCGCGATCTTCACCTTCACGGCTGGTGTGGCCGCCAGCACCGCGGCGTACGTGCTGGTGCACGCCGCCTTCGTGGCGCCGCTTCCCTACCCGGATCCCGACCGGCTGGTCACCGTCGACGTGACCAGCGCGCAAGGCTACGGAATCTCGATCTCGGTGCCGAACTTCCGGGACTGGAGTGGCCGCACCCACGTCTTCGAGCACACGGGTGGGCTCGCCGGTTGGGGAGTGGTGCTCACCGGCCACGGGCCGGCCAGGATCCTGGAAGTCGAGAAGGTGCTGGGCGACTTCTTCGGTACCGTCGGAGTCGAGGCGGCACGTGGCCGCGTCTTCACGGCGGAGGAGACGGAACGGGGCGCGGCGCCGACGGTCGTGCTTTCGGATGCTTTCTGGCGCGAGCTCGGCGCGGATCCGGACATTCTCGGCAAGACGCTGTCGCTCGACGACACAGCCTTCACGGTGATCGGGGTGTTGCCGCCCCGGGTCGGGTTTCCCTCCCCGAAGACGGCCGCCTATCTGCCTCTCGGAGCGCGTGCCGAACGTCTTCCCTGGAACGATCGCGACTCGAGTTTCGGGATGAGGATGTTCGGGCGGCTGCGCGCGGGAGTCTCGCTCCAGTCCACCCAAGCTGATCTCGATCGGGTCACCGTGTCCATTCGGCGCGAGGAGGGACAACAGATTGCGACGGCGAAGGTTCGCGGCCTCTCGGATTTCCTCGTCGGGCGCCTCGAGACGCCGTTGACCCTGATTGCGGTCGCTGCTGCGCTGCTGGTCGCCCTGACGCTCGCCAACATGGTCGGTCTCTTTCTCGCCCGCAGCGAGGCGCGGCGTGGTGAACTGGCGGTTCGAACGGCGCTCGGCGCCCCGGCCTCCGGCCTGGCGTGGCTGCAACTCACCGAGGGTCTTTGGGTGGCGGGAGTGGGAGCTCTCCTCGGTCTGGGGGGAGCGCAGGTCATCCTGCGGGCACTGGCGGCCTGGGCGCCCGCGCGGGTTCCCGCCTTCGTTCTCGAGCGCCTGCACCTGGACGCTTCCGCGATCGCGTTCGCGGCGGCTCTGACCGCCCTGATCCTGTTCCTGGTGGCCGCGCTGCCCGTCTGGCTCCTTCCCAAGGGAGATGCGGCCGAGGTCCTCCGCGGGTCGCGTTCGGGTGGCTCACGTCGCTCGCTACGCATGCGGTCGGCGCTGGTGGTCGGCGAGCTGACCCTCGGGACCATCCTTCTCGTCGGCGCTTCACTTCTCCTGTCCAGCGTCGACCGATTGCAGCACGTCGACAAAGGATTCGACGAACGCGGTGTGGTGAGCGCGGAGATCGTGCCGCCGAAGCAGCACTTCGGAAGCCGCGAGCGCTGGCTCGCCTTTCACCAGCGACTTCTGGCGCGAGTCGAATCTCTGGCCGGTGTCCGCTCGGCGGCGCTCTCCCTGCTCGTGCCGCTGTCCGGCAACTCCTGGGAGATGGGAATCTTTCCCCGCGGCGTGCCGGTCGATCCGAAGCACGGGAAGCTCGGTGCTGTTCAACGTGGTCTCGCCCGGTTACTTCGCGACCCTGGGGATGCCCTTGTTGCACGGGCGGGCTTTCACAGTCGCGGATCGGAATGGCTCGCAACCCGTTGCGATCGTCGATCGCTCGCTGGCGGAGCGCTTCTGGCCGGGCCAGGATCCGATCGGCAGGCAGGTGGCGGTCGGGTTCGACTTCGACCTGCACGGCGGCGCGGCCCCCGTCTACCGGACGGTGGTGGGCGTGGTGAAGAACGTGCGCCACTACGAGCTGCAGAATCCGGCGCGCATCGAGGTCTACCTGCCGGTCGAACAACTGGGAAGCCGGTACGACATGGGCCTCGCCCTGCTGGTCAAGACCCCGGGGATCGTCGCGCCGCTGATGGCCTCGCTGCCTCGCGTCGTCGCGGAGATCGATCCCGCGGTGCCGGTCGTCGGGCCGATTCCGTTGTCGGCGAACGTCGACCGGGCCCTGCTGCTGCCCCGTCTGCTGGGTGGCACGGTCTCGACGCTGGGAGCGCTGGCGCTCTTGCTCGCGGGGGTCGGCGCTTTCGCGCTCGCCTCCTACGGGGTGGCGAACCGCGCCCGCGAGTTCGGCATCCGCCAGGCGCTGGGCGCGACGCCTGGGCAGATCCTCGCCCGCGTGCTGGGGCAAGGGCTGCGCTGGGGCGGTTTGGCTCTCGGCATCGGTCTTCCCTTGGCGGCCGGAGGGGCGGCGCTCGCGCACTCGGTCCTCTACGGGGTGGGGGCGTTCGATCCGGCCTCCTTCCTGGAGGCGGCGGGACTCCTCACCGGGCTGGTGCTGCTCGCCTCTCTGGGGCCGGGCCTGCGGGCGAGCCGCTTGCAGCCGGCTCGTGTGCTGCGCGACGACAACTAGCGGGACGGGCCCACCGGTCGGTCCGTTTGACGGCACGCGAGCGGTCTGGTCAGATCGGCTCCTAACGACGGGAGTGGGGGAGCCAGGATGAAGATCGCGCTACTCAAGGCGCCTATCGGCGGCATACTCGGACTCGAGATGCTCACCTTCGTCGAGCCTCTGGGTCTCATCTGCGTGGCCGGTGGGCTCGAGGAGCTCGGCCACGAGGTGCGGATCTTCGACCTGCGGATTGACGGTGAAGCGCCCGGGCTCGCCGAATGCAGCGCCTGGGGACCCGACGTGGTCGGCCTGCAGTGCAACTTCACGACCGAACGCCGGCGGGCGCTGCGCCTGGCCCGTAAAGTCCGGGCGGAGCTGCCCGGGGCCTTCGTGGTGCTCGGTGGCCACGACGCCTCGCGCGAGCCCGGCTGGTTCGCCGACCCGGCCTTCGACGCCATCGCGGTGGGGGACGGCGAAGAGATCCTGCCGCCGCTGGTCGAAGCGCTCGATCGCGGCGCTGACCTCGAGCGCGTGCCCGGCCTGGTGCTCAACCGTGACGGCGGCCAGGTCGCCACCGGCCACGCGCCGGCCCGGCGGGAGCTCGACCAACTCCCCTTGCCGGCCCGCCACCTGATCGCGCGCTACGCCCCTCACTACTACATCAACTTCCGCAAGCCGCTGGCCCTGATGGAAACGGCGCGCGGCTGTCCGTTCAAGTGCAGCTTCTGCTCGGTCTGGAACTTCCACGAGTCGAGCTTCCGCGAGAAGTCACCCGAGCGCGTGGTCGCCGAGCTGCAGGCGATCGAGGCTCCCAACATCTTCATCACCGACGACATCTTCTGGATGAACGTCAAGCGTAGCGAGGAGCTGGCGCGGGCGATCCAGAAGGCGGGCATCAAGAAGTACTTCACCGTCCAGACGCGCACCGACATCATCTGCAAGTTCCCCCATCTGATCGAGATGTGGAAGGACTGCGGGCAGCTCGCCATATTCCTCGGCCTCGAGTCGGTCACCGACGAAGGGCTCGCGGCGATCAACAAGAAGAACACCGCCGCCAACAACGAGCGCGCGCTCGGCATTCTCAAGGAGCTCGGAGTTGGGTTCACGCCGAACTTCATCGTCGATCCGGCTTGGGACCACGAAGACTTCACGCGGCTGCGCGAATGGATTTCGCGCACCGGCGCCTTCAACAGCGGCTTTTCGGTGCTGACACCGCTGCCCGGCACCGAGTTGTGGAAGACCGCCCAGCACCAGGTCAACACCCACGACTGGGAGATGTACGACATCGTCCACGCGGTGCTGCCCACCAAGCTCCCGCTCGAGGAGTTCTACGAGGAGTACTCGCGCCTCTGGCGCCACGTGCTGGAGGTGCGCTACCGGGAACGCGGCAAGGTGCGGACGTACGTGCAGCTCGGCGCGGCGCTGGCGACCGGACGGGTGAGCGTCGGCGCGGTCCGCAAGGGGATGAACCTGGCGAAGGTCTTCAGTCGCCCCGAGACGTTCCTCGCCGCGCACGCCAAGAGCGCGTCGGCTTGAGGCGCGCGAGCCCGTACGGAGCCCGGTTTGCATCGTTGCGCGCGGTTCTGGTACCTTGACCGGGCGCATCTAGCGTTGTCGTTTGATCCCGCGTGCGTAGCGCGGGTCCGGCCGGTGCCGCGAGCCCGCCGGTAGTCATTCCGCCCCCCCCGGCGATTTCCGACTCTCCTGCTCGCGACCGGCCCCAATTGGGACCCACCCGGTCCGAGTTCGTGGTGTCGCTTGTCGACAAGCGCACGATCGAGGTGCCGGGATCGACCAGAAAGGAGGACGCGCCGATGAATTCGGAGTTTCCAGTCGGCGAACGCTACCGGGCGATCGGTAGCCGCCAGATCGCATCGCTTCCCGTATGGGAGAGCGTCCCCCCCGAGCTCAAGGAGAGCGTCGACGTGGTCTCGCGGGTCCTGCCTTTCCGCACCAATTCCTACGTGCTCGGATTGATCGACTGGGACGACGTGCCGGCGGATCCGATTTTTCAGCTCACCTTTCCGCAGCACGACATGTTGGACTCCGCGGACTTCCGGTATATCGCGGACCTCTGCTCGGCCGGCGCGCCGGCGACGGAGATCCGCGCCGCGGCCGACGAGATCCGACTGCGCTTGAATCCGCACCCCGCGGGCCAGCTCACCCACAACGTGCCCGAGCTCGACGGCCGTGAGCTGCACGGCATGCAGCACAAGTACCGCGAGACGGTGCTCTATTTCCCGGCCCAGGGGCAGACCTGTCACGCTTACTGCACGTACTGCTTCCGCTGGGCGCAGTTCGTCGGCATGCCGGGGCTCAAGTTCGAGGCCCGGGACTCGGGCGACCTGGTGGCCTACCTGGGCCGCCATCCCGAAGTCACGGACGTGCTGGTCACCGGCGGCGACCCGATGATCATGAAGACGACCGCGCTCGAGAAACACCTGGCGCCGTTGCTCGCTCCCGAGCTCGATCATGTCCAGTCGTTGCGCATCGGGAGCAAGTCACTCGCCTACTGGCCGGCGCGCTTCGTCACCGACGCCGACGCGGACGCTCTGTTGCGATTCTTCGAGCGTTTCATCGCGGCGGGACGCCACGTCGCTCTGATGGCGCATTTCAGTCATCCGCGCGAGCTCTCCACCGAGCTCGTCCGCGAGGCGATCCGCCGCCTGCGCGACGTGGGCGTGGAAGTCCGGATGCAAGCTCCGTTGGTGAAGCGGGTCAACGACGACGCGAACGCCTGGTCCGATCTCTGGCGGACAGGCGTGCGACTCGGCATGATTCCCTATTACATGTTCGTGGAGCGCGATACCGGACCGAAGAATTACTTCGAGGTGCCGCTCGCCCGCGCGTACCAGATCTTCCGCGACGCCTATCAGCGCGTGAGCGGTCTGGCGCGCACGGTGCGGGGTCCGTCGATGTCGGCGCTGCCCGGCAAGGTGCGGATCCTCGGCGTGCAGCGGCTCGGCGAGGACAAGGTCTTCGTGCTCGACTTCCTTCAGGCGCGCAATCCGGTCTGGGTCAAGCGGCCCTTCTTCGCCCAATTCGATCCGCGTGCGACCTGGTTCGATCAACTCCGGCCGGCCTTCGACGACAGTCACTTCTTCTTCAGCGGCGTGCGCGAGCGCGGCCCGCGCGAGCGCGCGAACCTGGCTCTGCCGGTCGCCGTCTGAGCGCGGCACGGAGCGGCGGCGTGGACGACGGCGAACGGATCTCCGCCAAGCTCGGCAAGTTCCGGCCGTCGTTGACGCTCGCCCTCAAGGGCCTGGTCGAAGAGCGTCGCGCGAAGGGCCTCCCGGTCTACGATTTCGGCCTCGGCGAAACCAAGGGCGCGCTGCCCGAGCCGGTGCGCGAAGCCGCCGAACGTGCCTTCCGTGAGGGTCGAACCATGTACGCCGATCCGGCGGGGATTCCGGCGCTGCGCGCCGACGTCCTGCGCTGGCTCGGCCTCGAAGGGGAGTACACGCCCGACCAGGTCGTCGTCACGGCCGGCGCCAAGCAGAGCCTCTTCAACGTCTTCCTGGCGACCTGCAACCCGGCCGATTGCGTGCTTTTCGACGCGGCGCCCTGGGTGAGCTACCAGCCGCTCGCGGTGGCGGCTTATGCCTTCCCGATCCTGGTGCTGCCCACCCGCCCCGACAGCCGGCTCAAGGTCTCGGGCGACGACCTGCGGCGCAACCTCGACCTGCGCCCCTACTCGAAGCTCTTCCTGCTCAACAATCCGTGCAATCCGACCGGACAGCTCTACTCGGCCGAGGAAGTGGAAGATCTGCTCGCCGTCTGCGTGGAGCGGCGCATCTACTTCGTGCTCGACCGGCTCTACTGGCGGATCGTCTTCGACGGCGCCAAGTTTCCGGAGCCGCGGGTCGACGAGGAGACCAAACCGTGGCTCGTCCAGATCGACGGCCTGTCGAAGAACTTCCGGCGCGCGGGAGGCCTCCGTTTGGGGTGGACGGTGGCGCCGCGAGATCTCGTGCGCGCCATGGTCAACCTGCAGAGTCACTACACGTCGGGACCTTCGACGCCGATCCAGCACGCCGCCCTGGCGGCGCTCGAGACGCCCTATGGGACCGGCTTGCGCGAGGAGCTCGAGGCGAAGCGGAATCGCATCGCGGCCCTGGCGCCACGCCTCGCCGGGGTCGAGGTCTGGCCGACGCCAGCGACCTTCTACTCCTTCTGGGACGTCCGCGGGTGCTTCGGCAAGCGGACTTCCGACGGTCGCACGATCGTGGGCTCGGAGGACCTCGCGGCGTGGCTCGTCGAACGAGCGGGCGTGGTGACGGCGCCCGGCGCCGCGTTCATGCAGGAGGGCTACCTCCGGGTCTCCTTCGCGGTTCCGGACGAGGAGCTCGACACCGGACTGGAGGCCGCGGTCCGAGCTTTGGCCGAGCTCGCCTGAGGTGCGCTCAGATCGCCTCGCGGACGGCCGCGATGGCGTCGGGATTGGCCAGCGTGGAGAGATCCCCCAGGTCCTCGGCGCCGAGACGGATCGACTTCACGAGCCGCCGCAGGATCTTGGCGCTGCGGGTTTTCGGCAGATCGCGCGTGAAACGCACTTCGCGCGGGCGCGCCACCTTGCCGAGCTTCTCGGCGACCGCCGCGGCGAGCTCCGCACGCAGCTCCTCCGAGGGCTCGACGTCGGCGCGTAGCACCACGAAGACGCCGATCGCCTCCCCCTTGATTTCGTCGGGCAGTCCGATCGCCGCCGCCTCGCTGACCTTGCCGGTGGCGATCAGCGCCCCTTCGATCTCGGCCGGGCCGAATCGCTTGCCGGCGATCTTCAACGTGTCGTCGGCGCGGCCGCGCAGGAACCACTGGCCGTCGGCGTCGACGAGCGCCCAATCGCCGTGGTTCCAGATACCTGGCCACTTCGACCAATACGTTTCGAGGTAGCGCTCGGGCGCATTCCAGAGGCCGCGCGTCATCGAAGGCGCGGGCCGCGTCGCCACGAGGTAGCCGACCTCGCCGCGCACGCTCTCTCCGGCCTCGTTCCAGACGTCGATCGACATGCCGAGGCCCGGTCCGCCGAGGCTGCACGGGGCGAGCGGATGGAGCGGAGTGGGTGAGAGCCAACAGCCGACGAGATCGGTGCCGCCCGAGATGTTGATCACGGGACAGCGCTCGCGACCCACTTCCCGGAAGTACCAGAACCAGGAGGCTTCGTCCCAGGGCTCGCCCGTCGAGCCGAGCAGCCGCAACGTCGAGAGATCCTCATCGCGTGGCGCGGCGTCGGCGCGCCGGAGCAGTCGCACCGCGGTGGGCGAGAGTCCGAGCAGGGTGACGCGATGCCGTTCGACGATCTGCCAGAGGCGTGCCGGATCGGGCCAATCGACGGCGCCCTCGTAGAGCACCGCGGTCGCGCCGTGGAAGAGCGCCCCGATGAGCAGCCACGGACCCATCATCCAGCCGATGTCGGAAAGCCAGAAAAAGACGTCGCTCGCGCGCACGTCGAAGGCGTAGGCGTGCTCCTTGGCGATATTGACCAGGGTGCCGGCGTGGCTGTGCACGGTTCCCTTGGGTCGGCCGGTGGTGCCGGACGTGTAGAGAATCAACGCCGGGTGCATCGACGGGAAGGAGAGAGGCGGAAGGTCGCGTGGTCGCGCGGACTGGAGGAAGTCGCTCCAGTCGGCCTCGTTCCCGTCGAGCCGCGTGGACGGAGAAGGCTCGACGACCACCACTCGTTCGAGGGTCGGCGACTCCAGAACGGCTTGGCGGGCGACCGGGAGGATCTCCACTGCCCGGCCGCGGCGCAGACTGCGGTCGGTGGTGAAAAGGAGCTTGACTCCGGCATCGCGCAGGCGCTCGGCGAGCGCCTCGGCGCCGAAGCCGGAAAACACCGGCACGAAAAGGGCGCCGATCGAGATGGTGGCGAACATCTGGATCGCCACCTCCGCGCGGGTCGGCATGAAGGCCGCGACGCGATCGCCCGCCACGACGCCCGCGTCACGCAGGGCCGCGGCGCAGCGGTCGACCTCGTGCCCCAACTCGCGCCGCGACAGGGTCCGGACCGAGCCGTCTTCCCGTTCGGCGACCAGGGCCGTGCGGTCGGCGCCGGCGCGGCGAGCGGGAGCGAGCACGCAGGCATCGGCCAGGTTGAGCGTGCCGTCCACGAACCACTCCGCCCATTCGGGGCCTCGAGCCAAGTCGCGCACCGAGGAGAAAGGCCGGACGAAGGGGATCTCGAGGTCCCCGACGACCTCCGGCCAGAACCAATCCGGATCGACCGCCGCGACCTCGATCAACGCTTCGATTCGATCGAGGCCAGCGCGGTCGAGCAGCCGGCCGACGCGATGCTCGCGCCGCGCCGCCGCGGTCGGGGTCCAGACGAAGTTCGACATCTGACCCTGTTTGTACCGGATCGGAACCGAGCGGGCAAGTCGCCGCTCCCACTGGGCTAGGATCGCTTCCCCATGTCGCGTCGTCGAAAAGAGAGCGCCTACGCCGAGTCCGGAGTCGACATCGATGCCCAGGAAGAGGGTCTCGCCGGGGTCAAGGAGCTGGCCCGCTCGACGTTCACGCCCGGCGTGCTCGCCGAGATCGGTCTGTTCGGCGGGCTCTTCCGTCCCGACCTCTCGGGGCTCGGCGAACCGGTGCTGGTCGCCTCGGCGGACGGCGTCGGAACCAAGCTGGCGGTGGCGCGGATGGCCGGCGACTTCTCCACCGTGGGGCGCGATCTGGTCAACCATTGCGTCAACGACATCCTGGTCCAGGGCGCGATGCCGCTCTTCTTCCTCGACTACGTCGGCGCGGGAAAGCTCGAGCCGGAGCAGCTCGTCGAGTTGGTGCGCGGCGTGGCGGAAGGGTGCCGGGAGAACGGTTGCGCGTTGCTCGGCGGCGAGACCGCCGAGATGCCGGGCTTCTATCAGGCCGGCGACTACGAGTTGGTCGGCTTCGTGGTGGGCCTGGTCGACCGGTCGAGGATCCTCGACGGAACCCGCGTGCGTGCGGGCGACATCCTGCTGGGGCTGCCGTCGGCGGGGCTCCACACCAACGGCTACTCGTTGGCGCGGCGCATCTTCTTCGAGCAGATGAAGCTCACCCTCCGCGACCGCATTCCGGGCGATCCGGAGAAGCGCCGGGTTGGTGAGTGGCTGTTGGCGCCCCATCTCTCTTATCTGAAACCGATCCGGCCGTTGCTCGAGCATCCCGGCCTGCATGCGCTCGCCCACATCACCGGCGGCGGTTTGACCGACAATCTGCCGCGGGTGCTTCCCACGGGGCTCCATGCGGAAATCAAGTTCGGATCCTGGGAGATTCCCCACCCCTATCAGGTGCTCCAGGACAAGGGGGAGATCGAGCTCGAGGAGATGCTGCGGGTGTTCAATCTCGGCATCGGCATGGTGGCGGTCGTCGACCCCGCGGCGCTCGGCGAGATCTCGAAGCACTTTGCCGGAGCGGGTCAGCGCGCCCTGCCGATCGGAAGGGTCCTCGAGGGGGAGGGTGGGGTCGTCTACGACCTCGGCCTGACCGAGGTCGACGGCGAGCCTTCGGCACCCGACTGACCCCGATACGCTCGCGGGAGGGCACGCCGGCGGCTCTCGGGACGTGACGAGCGCATAGACTGCGGCGAATGGTTTGGACGGACACGCCGATCGCCGTGTTGCTCTCGGGGCGCGGGAGCAATTTCGAAGCCCTCCACGCAGCCATCGAGCGAGGCGGCGTGCCGGCTCGGATCGCCCTGGTCCTGAGCAACGTCGCCGACGCGCCGGGACTGACGCGCGCCCGGCGCCTCGGTTATCCGACCGCCTCGTTGCCCCACCGGGACGAGCCTTCTCGGGAGGCCCACGAAGAGAAGGTTCTCGCGGAGCTTCGGGCCTCGGGTGTGGAATGGATCTGTCTGGCCGGCTACATGAGGCTCTTGTCTCCGGGATTCGTCGGGGCGTATTCGAACCGCATTCTGAACATCCATCCGAGTCTCCTGCCGGCATTTCCGGGTGTGCACGCGCAGCGGCAGGCGCTCGAGGCGGGCGTGCGAATCACCGGCTGCACGGTCCATTTCGTCGACGCCGGGCTGGACAGCGGGCCGATCGTGCATCAGGTCGCCGTGGAGGTGCGCGACGACGATTCGGAAGAAGTTCTCGCCGAACGGATCCTGGGACAGGAGCACCGTGCGTACCCCGAGGCCCTGCGAAGACTCCTGACCACGTCGTGGACGCTGAGCGGTCGCCGGGTCGTCTTCGCGGACGGCGGGTCGGGATCGGGCTGAGGCGCCGCGCCGGAAGTGTCCGCCGTGACGCGAGACGGCGAGCGAGAGCATCCCGTGCTGGGGGCGGGCCTGGTTGGCCGGCTCGCCGGGGTTTCCGCGCGGAGAGTGGAGGATCTGCGGGCCGCGTATTCCCTGCTTCCCGGATCGATACAACGAGCTGGTCTCCCGGCGTTCGACGCGGGAACCTCGGTCTTGCTTCGCCTCGGGTCCGCTCTGCTGCTCTCTCGGGGATCTTGGAGCTGCCGAAACGAGCTGCTGCCGGGGGATGGACGGGTGGGGACCTGGTTGCCTCACGGCGCGCGAATGAGGCTCGCGAACCGCATCTGGCCGGGTGGGCCGCCCGAGCTCGCGCATCCGGCAGTGCCCTGCCGCTTGGGCGCCTTTCTGCGCTCGCTCCCCCTTCCGGAATCGCCGGCGATCGTCTTCGTCGAGACCTCGGCGGCCTGGGCGCCACGGTTGCGCCGCAAGGGATTTCGAATCGTGCCGGAGAGCGTCCGGTGGAAGGGCAGGCCCGTCGACCTCGTCTCCACGCTGGCGCATCCGGGGGATTCGCTGGCGCGCAACCTCGCGCTGGCACACCGGGCAGGATTTCGCTCCGCAGTCTGGGAGTCGACGCCGGATCGCAGGGAGCTCTTCTGGGAACGTTACCTGGTGCCGCATGCACGACGACGTTTCGGAGCCGAGGCAAACCTTCCGGATCGGAAGACGAGCGAACGTATCTGCCGCGGTGGCCGGTTCCTGGTGGTGCATCGCGGGTCGAGCGCTCTGCCCGCCGCCATGGCGCTCTCTCGCGTGGTCGGGTCGTCCGTCCGCTTCATCAGCCTCGGGACGCTCGATGCCGATCCCGAATGGACGAGCGCGGGGGCTCAGACCGCGCTTTACGAAGCGGGGATTCGCTGGGCTCTCGACCGGGGGATGGACGAGGTCGATTTCGGGAGAAGCGTGCCCATGCGACGGGATGGGGTGGCGTGGTTCAAGTGGCAGTGGGGCTTGCGGCCCGTGGTGGACACGACCCAGGCCATCGAGATTGGAGTGCGGTTGTCACCAACGGGCGCGCCTGTCGCACGCCGATTCCTGGCCCTCGAGCCCCTCGTTCGGGTCGGCCGCCGGATCGAGGCCTGGCAATGAGCTCGGTTCGGTGCGCGATCAAACGACGCGTCCGAGATCGGAGATCCGTCCTGCGAGGTGGGCGAGATGATCGGCATCGTCGGCCAGGAAGATCGCGCGAAGCCACCACGCTGCGATCGGTCCGAGCTCGAGTGCGGGAAAGGCGAGGTAGGGCAGGATCCCGCCGCGGGACAGTTTCCGGGCGTTCAGCAGGTCTTCGCCCAGGACCCGACCCAGTCTGGCGAGGCTCGGTGGGGGACCGAGGATCCGAAATGATTGAACTTGCCAGGGGAAATGTCGGCCCGCCGCCTC
>CAVQJN010000001.1:0-962500 GCA_963712855.1 Thermoanaerobaculia bacterium | reverse complement strand
CTGAGCAAGGTCAATCCGCTCAGGGTTAGTCGGTCCCTAAGGCGAGGCCGAAAGGCGTAGTCGATGGGAAACAGGTCAATATTCCTGTACCTCCGTTAGGAGTTGATCCAGGGGTGACGGGGAAGGATAGGTGGGCCCGCGATTGGAAGTGCGGGTCGAAGCGTGTAGGCGGAGGGGGTAGGTAAATCCGCTTCCTCATTCAACGCCAAGGCGCGATCTCGAGGCCTTCGGGCCACAAAGCCACTGAATCCATGCCTCCAAGAAAAACCTCGATGGGGATTCGAAACGGAGACCGTACCGCAAACCGACACAGGTAGACGAGGAGAGAATCCTTAGGCGCTTGAGTGATCCCTTGCGAAGGAACTCGGCAAATTAACACCGTAACTTCGGGAGAAGGTGTGCCGTCGATTGTGTAGGGGTTCGCCCCCGAAGCAGTTGACGGTCGCAGTGAAAAGGCCCAAGCGACTGTTTATCAAAAACACAGGACTCTGCTAAGTCGAAAACGACGTATAGGGTCTGACGCCTGCCCGGTGCCGGAAGGTTAAGGAGAGGGGTTAGCGGGTTCGCCTGCGAAGCTCTGAACCGAAGCCCCGGTAAACGGCGGCCGTAACTATAACGGTCCTAAGGTAGCGAAATTCCTTGTCGGGTAAGTTCCGACCTGCACGAATGGCGTAACGATTTGGGCACTGTCTCCGCAAGGGGCTCAGCGAATCTGTAGTACCGGTGAAGATGCCGGTTACCCGCATGTAGACGGAAAGACCCTGTGCACCTTTACTGCACCCTGGCCCTGAACCCCGGTGCGTTATGTGTAGGATAGGTGGGAGGCTGTGAAACCGGGCCGCTAGGCTCGGTGGAGCCAACGGTGAAATACCACCCTTATCGTACTGGAGTTCTAACCCAGGCCCGTTATCCGGGTCGGGGACAAGGTCAGGCGGGTAGTTTGACTGGGGCGGTCGCCTCCTAAAGAGTAACGGAGGCGCTCGAAGGTTCCCTCAGGCTGATTGGAAACCAGCCGTAGAGTGTAAAGGCAGAAGGGAGCTTGACTGCGAGACCTACAAGTCGAGCAGGTACGAAAGTAGGACTTAGTGATCCGGTGGTCCCGTATGGAAGGGCCATCGCTCAACGGATAAAAGGTACGCCGGGGATAACAGGCTGATCTGGTCCAAGAGTTCACATCGACGACCAGGTTTGGCACCTCGATGTCGGCTCATCGCATCCTGGAGCTGAAGCCGGTTCCAAGGGTTTGGCTGTTCGCCAATTAAAGCGGTACGTGAGCTGGGTTCAGAACGTCGCGAGACAGTTCGGTCCCTATCTCATGTGGGCGTAGGAGACTTGACGGGATC
The DNA here is from genome assembly GCA_963712855.1 of Thermoanaerobaculia bacterium. Classification (GTDB taxonomy): domain Bacteria; phylum Acidobacteriota; class Thermoanaerobaculia; order Multivoradales; family JAGPDF01; genus JACTMI01. Next base: position 961,157 of record CAVQJN010000001.1, on the reverse strand, counting down.
TGTCCTTAGTACGAGAGGACCGGGACGGACGAACCTCTGGTGCACCAGTTGTCACGCCAGTGGCACGGCTGGGTAGCTAAGTTCGGAAAGGATAAGCGCTGAAAGCATCTAAGCGCGAAGCCCCCTCGAAGATGAGGTCTCCCCGAAGACCCCTGGGAGATCACCAGGTTGATAGGCGGGAGGTGTAAGGGCTGCGAGGCCTTGAGCTAACCCGTACTAATCGGTCGTTCGGCTTGACCATTTGTTGTGATTCGCCGGCCGGCGAATCTTGTCGCTTCGCAATCGATTCGGTTGAGATCCCTCGGGATCGATGCTCTTTGAATTCAGGCTTTTCCGGTGACTCTAGCGAGGGGGAAACACCCGTTCCCATTCCGAACACGGCAGTTAAGCTCCTCAGCGCCGATGGTACTGCGGCCATACGGTCGTGGGAGAGTAGGTCGTTGCCGGGAAGTAATCCTTGAAGGCCCGCGCGCCGCATCGTCGGCGCGCGGGCCTTCGTCTTTTTCGGACTACTTCTGCGGATCAGTGCTGGAGCGCGTAGGAGAGCTTGAAGAAGATCTCGCGCGCCGCGGCTTCGCGCCGCGCGGTCAAGGGGAGGAAGATCCTGCTGTCCCCCCAGCCCAGATAGGCCACGCTCTGCCAGTTCAACTTGTAGGCGAGCAGCACCGACGATTCCAGGTCGGAGCTCTTGCGGTCGACTTCGAAGGTGTAGAGGCCGGGATCGCGACGCGTCTCGACGAGCTGCGAGATGACGCGAACGAATATTCGCGGCGTGAAGGTCCAGGTGGCGCGCACGCGAGCCAGGTCGGCGGTGAACAGCCGGCCGCTCCGCGAGCCGGCGGGACTGACGTCGAGAACGTCTCGTTCCGCGTTCACGGCGACCTCGAGGTGCTTCCGTGAGCGCAGGACGAGGTCGATCGATCCTCCCGAGCCGGTGCCCTCCCGCGCGTTGTCGAAGTCGATCGCCGAGCCCGCATGGAGTTGCAGGACGAGCCTGGCCACCGTGCCGGAGGGCGCGACGCTGAGCCACAGTCTTCCCTGGTTCTGAGTGAGCAGGGCCGTGCCGACGCGTTGATCCTCGGATACCCCTTGGATGCGCATGTGCAGGGTGCCGCGGTTCGCGAGGTCGACACCCCCTCTGAGAATCCGGCTCAGCAGGCGCCCGTCGTCGGTGCTCTTCGCGTACTCGTCGTGGACGAAGAGGTGCAGGCCGGAAAGGTGGCCGCCCTTGAGTGATATCCATCGACCCAGCTCACCCAGGCCCTGGCGGAAACCGACCCGGGGGACATAGCCGTTGTCGGCCCGAAATCCGCTCCCGATGTTCTGTCCTTCCAGAGTCCAATCCCAACCGTTGGCATAGTGCTGCCACTGCAGGATCGCCGCGGTCCCCTGCAGCTTGCGGCCGTCCCACTCCGGTGCGAGGTCGGTACGGACCGGAGTTTGGCTCTGGCTCCAGAGCAGCTGACCGCTCACCGAATCGGCGTCCCCGTGCCGCCACTGAAAGTCGGGGCCGACGAGCCGGTTGGATCCTCCGCCGTTGATTTCCCGATCCGAGCCGATCAGGCTGATGTCCGCCGATTTTCCGAAGTCGTGCCGCAGTCGGCCGGCCGTCACCGTGGATTCGAAGTCCTGCAAAGCCGTGGTCGACGACGTCGGCCCGGGAATCACCGTGCTGCCGCCGCCCCGGTCGTCCGCGACCAGAAGCGTGTAGGCGCTGTCGCCGAATCTCCCGGTTGCGCGGAGACCCGACCGGGGGTCGGCGATGGTTCGCGTGTAGATGGCCGAGATCGGACTCGAGAAGAGGTCGATGCCCTCGAGGAAGAAGGGTCGACGTTCCGGGAAGAAGAGCGCGAATTGCTGGTTCGTCGAGACCTGCGCGACATCGGCTTCGACCTGGGAGAAGTCGGGATGCACCGTCATGTCGACGGTGTGGCGGGGACTCGGATTCCACTTCAGATCGAATCCGAAGTCACTCTTCACAGCACCCTGCTCGAGCGGCTCTCCGGGAGATCCAGCCGGCGGCAGGTCGCTACGGCGGGCCACGCCATAGGGCGCGAAGACGAAGTGCTGTCCCTGCGGGATGCCTTCCAGGCCGACGAGTCGATTCTCGTTACAGATGAAACAGGACCATTCGGACAGAGTGGCCGTCGTCATTTCATAGCGCCTCTCGCGCGGCCAGTTGCGGAAGAGGGTCACACCCAGTACGGGGTGCGGACTCGGCACGTAACGGATCGACGAGAATGGAATGCGCATCTCCAATGTCCAGCCCTTGGCGGTGATCCGAGCCGCGGAGGTCCAGAAGAAGTTCGGTGCGAGGTCCTCGCCCGCGATATCGCTCCAGATGGCGTCGTATTGCACGCCGCGCGGATTGGCGAGGAACTCCTGCGCCGTCTTTCCGTCGTTCACGCCGTCGATGATGATGCCGGCGTAGTCGCTCGAGGCGAGGGCGTTGTCGCGGTCGGTCAAGGGAGCGCGGATCGCCGCTGGATCGGGATCCTCGAGCTCGAACGCGAGGTAGAGGGCCTTATCGTCGTAAACCATCTTCGCCCGGGTCGCCACCTTGGGAGGCTTGTCCGAGCTCGGCCGAATCTGGTGCCAGGCTTCGATCGGCTCCACGCTGGCCCAAGCCGGGTCGGAGAGATCCCCGTCGACATGGATCGGTCCGGAGGCGCGAGTGATGGTGATCGTCGCGTGCGCTCCGGGAGACGGCGGCGAGGCGGCGTTCAGCCTGGTCGTGAGGAATGATCCTGCCAGCACGAGACAGCTAGACAGCACGATGACACTACGCGACATGGCCGATCTCCCCCTTCGGTCTTCCGGCTCGAGAGCGCGGTGGAGGTTATCCCACGCCCGGGGAGGTGAGAACCGGATGGGTGTTCCGCCCGGCCACAAATGGAGGTCGCTCTTGACTACATCTGTCGTCATGACTATCATGGCGACAGATGTAGTCAAGGAGACGCCATGGGAAGCCGTGGAGCAAGCATTGGGGATCGTGAGCTCGATCTGTTGCGATGGATCGAGCGGCACGGCTCCGCTTCGGTCGGCGAGGCCGTCGAAGGATTCGGCGCCGACCATGAGCTGGCACGCTCGACGGTGCTCACCATGATGGAGCGCTTGCGCAAGAAGGGTCACCTCGCCCGGCGCGCCGTGGAAGGGATCTATCGATATCGCGTCACCACCCCCGCCCGCGAGCTCGTGCGCAGCGCGGTGGCGGACTTCGTGGAGGAGACCCTCGGAGGATCCTTGACCCCGTTCGTCTCGTATCTCGTCGACCACGAGGAGGTGACCGAGCGAGAGCGGGAGGAGCTCGAGAATCTGTTGGAACGCCTGCGCAGGAAGAGTGAGGAGATCGAGCCGTGATCGCGGATTTCGTGCACCCGCTCGAGACCTTGGGGCATGGACTTCTGCAAGCCGCTTGGATCGGTGCCCTGTGCGCCGGCGGCGCGCTCGCGCTGCGTCGGCCCATCCGGCGGCTGCCCGCCTCGTGGCGAGCCTGGATCTGGTGGTGCGTGGCGGCGCGGCTTCTCCTGGAGCTCGCGGGAGCACCGGCGATCGAGCTCGCTTGGCTGCCCGCCTCCTCGTCGCAAGTCGTGCGGAGCGCGGCTTCGGCCGAGCCGATCACCGACCGGGCGCCGGCTGGCCCGGGGACGACGCTGGGAGAAGGTGCTTCGCGTGTCCCGGCGGAGTTCCGGCCCACGACCCGCCCGAGCCGCAATGCGATTTTCGTGGCCGAGTCCCGCGCGCCTTACTGGGCGTGGGCGGCAGGGCTCTGGATGGTGGGCTTGGCGGCGGCGCTCGAAATCTCGCGCAGGCAATGGCGGGCCGTCAGCAAATGGCGAAAGAGCGCGCGTCCCGCGCCCGCAGCTGTCTATGCCGAGGAATTGGAGCGCTGTATCCGCATACTCGGCCTGCGCTCGCCCGTCGAGCTGCTGGTCTCCGAGCAGATTGACACGCCTCTGGTTTGTGGTCTCGTCCGACCCCGCCTCTTGCTCCCCGCTGGACGGCACCTCTCCCGCGAGGATCTCCGCCTGGTGCTCCTGCACGAGCTGGTGCACGTGCGCCGGCGCGATGGTTGGCGCGCTCTGGTTCCCGCGCTCATGGGACGCCTCTTCTACTTCCACCCTCTGGCGCGACTCGCCGAGCGCGAGTACCGGCTGGCCACCGAGATGGCCTGCGACGCCGAGGTCCTGGCCAAGACGCGGGCGTCCGCGAGCCTCTATGGCCGCTTGCTTCTGCGCTTCGCCCTCGGCCCCGCCCGTCCGGCCGCAACACTTTCTCTCTCCGGTCCATCCATTCAACGGAGGCTCGAAATGCTCGCATCCGATGCCATCACCGGCCGTCGTCTGGCCGTGGTTACGCCGCTGCTGACGCTCCTCGTCCTGCTGCTCGCCGTTCCCGTGAAACTGGTCGCCGCGCCACCGGAGCCTCCGCAGGCGCCGGTCGCTCCGGCCGCCGTGGTCGCCTCGTCACCGGCCCCCGTCGCCGCGCCCGCAAGCGTCGCGCCGCTCCCCGAATCCGGGCCGGGTCCCAGCGCAGCCACGCCCCCCGCGGCCCCGGCACCGCCAGCCTGGCCCGCACCCGGCGCGAGGTGGGAACAGGGTGGAGCTGCCGCTCCGGCGCCACTGCCGCCCGCGCCGGTCGGCGCCTCGCCGGCGCCTCCCGCCCCTCTCGCCGCGCCACCGGCTTGGCCCGCCCTCGCGGCTGTTCCCGAGCTCGAAGGCGCGGATTGGCTCGTGCTCGTCGACGGCGACACTCGATTCGTTCTCGACGCGTCGCGGGCCGACGCGAGGAGAGCCGATCGTCTCGCCCAGCGGGAGCATCGCGCGATCCTCCTGGTGGGCCGCGAGGACCGAAGCTGGGTCGTTCGCGACCCGGCTTCGATCGCCGCGATCCGCTCGATCGTCGACCAGCGGGCGGCGTCGGCGCGGCGCCAGAGCGACCTCGCGCGGGAACAGACCGAGCTCAGTCGGGAACAGGTGGGCCAGGCTGCCGAGCGGGCTCGGGCGGCCCTCGATGGGGAGCGCCAGCGCATGCGCTCGGACGCTTCGAGAGTCCGTCTCGGCATGGAGATGGAATCGCGCCGGCTCGCCGAGCTGAGCGCCCAACTCGCGCGGATGGGCGATGAGCTCTACGTCGATGCCGGCCGGCGCGTGCGCTCGGCGAGCGAGGAGCTGGCGCGCCTGCAGCAGGAGTTGGAATCCGCGCAACGAAGGAATGCCGAGCGGCTCGAACGGGACCGGAGCCTGGAAGAGACGGCGCATCAGGCGGCGCAGCAGAAGCTCGCCGATCAACGGCGACAACTCACCGAGCGCCAGGAGGGGATGGTGCGAGAGATTCGCGAGCAGAGCCGCGAGGTCGGGCGCAGCCTCGGCCGCGAGATCGGGCGAATTTTCGCGGCGGGCTTGGCCGAACCCTTCGACGGCGACTCCGGCGGCCGGCCCTAGGCGTCCCCGAGCCGGGCTCCGAGGCCGGATCCGAGCGCGGCGTCGCCCCGCGTCTCCTGACCGGAGGTCGGATTCGGGACGCACGGAGTCTCCTGGGCCCGGCAGGGGAGAAGCGGCGCGATAGAGTTCCTCCGATGCCGAGAGGCGCTTCCCCCAAGAGCCTGCCGGCCGATCTGCTCGAGCTCGCCAAACCCCGCATCACGCTGTTGGTCACCCTGACCACGGCGGCGGGTTTCGCCGTCGCGACGCCGGTCGGCCCGTTCCCGTGGTTGCGATTCGCGCACACGGTGATCGGCACGGGACTGGTCGCCGCCGGCTCCGCAGCCCTCAACCAGTACATCGAGCGCGGGCTCGATCGCCGGATGCGACGCACCGCCGCGCGGCCGCTGCCGTCCGGTCGTCGGCCTCCGCCGTTGGCGCTCGGATGGGGAGTCCTGCTCGGCGGTGTGGGGGTCGGCGATCTGGCTCTCTTCGTCAACCTCCTCACCGCGGTCCTGGCTCTCGCGACGCTGATCGCGTACGTGGCCCTCTACACGCCTCTCAAGACCCGCACCGAGCTGGCCACGATCGTCGGCGCGATCCCGGGGGCCATGCCGCCGGTGCTGGGCTGGACCGGCGCATCGGGAGCGATCGATCTCGGAGCGTGGCTGCTCTTCGCCTTGCTCTTTCTCTGGCAGCTTCCACACTTCCTATCCATCGCCTGGCTCTATCGCGAGGACTACCGTCGGGCGGGAATGCACCTCCTGACCATCGACGATCCGGACTTCCGGCGCACCGCGCGGCAAGCTCTGGTCTGGGCGCTGGCCCTGCTTCCGGTCTCGTTGACTCCGTCGGCGGTCGGCATGTCCGGGCGTGTCTATCTGGTGGGCGCGGTGGTTGCGGGGAGCGTTTTCGTGGGCGCGGCCATCGCTTTCGCGCGGCTGCCCCGGGTGGAGAGCGCGCGCCGGCTGTTGCTGACCTCGGTGATTTACCTGCCGGCGGTTCTCGTCGTGCTGGTCACCGACCATTGGCGGAGCTGAAGTAGGAATGCGGCGCGCTGTCTGGACGCTCGCCATCGCCGCGTTGGCGGTCGCCGCATTGCTCGTCTGGCGAGTCCGCCAACCGAGGGCGCCCGGCGTGATCGCGACGCTGCCCGACTTCTCGTTCACCGAGCGCGACGGCTCGACGGTGACACGGCATGATCTGCTCGGCCATCCGTGGGTGGCGGATTTCATCTTCACCCGCTGCAAGCTCTACTGCCCCCGCCTGACGGCCCGCATGAAGGAACTGCGCCGGCGATTGCCGGACGCGGTCAAGAGCGTCTCGTTCACGGTGGACCCGGAGCACGACACTCCGGAGGTCCTCTCCGACTACGCGCGTCAGTGGCAGATCGAGGGGCGCCAGTGGCTTTTCCTCACCGGCCCGCGCGACGCCATGTGGACGCTGATTCGCAAAGGCTTTCTCTTGCCGGTCGAGGCGGCTCCCCAGGTCCCGGATTCACCGATCCTCCATCCCAATCGATTCGTGCTGGTGGATGAGCGGGGGAGGACGCGCAACACCTACGACGCCTTCGACCGCGACGCTCTCGACCGGTTGCTGCGCGATCTCGCGGGCCTCGACGCGGAGAGCGGATCGTGACCTTCGACGTCGGCATCCTGCCGACCGTGAACGCGGCGCTGAACGCCTGCGCCGCCCTGCTGCTCTCGACCGGCTGGGTGCTCATCCGGCGGCGCCGGATCGCGGCCCATCGCGCCGTCATGCTGACCGCCTTCGGATGCTCGGTCGTCTTCCTGGCTTCCTACCTCGTCTACCACGCCGCGGCCGGAGTGGTTCGTTTCCCGGGTCACGGAACGCCACGTGCCATCTACCTCTCGATCCTCGCCACCCATACCGTGCTCGCGGCGGCGGTCCCGGTGCTCGCGCTGATCACGCTCTCCCGCGCGCTTCGGCGACGCTTCGACCGCCATCGGAGAATCGCGCGCTGGACCCTGCCGATCTGGCTGTACGTATCGGTGACCGGCGTGGTCGTCTACTGGATGCTCTATCGGACGACTTGGTCCTGAGGGTTCGTCAGAAGATCGACTTCTGCGGCTTGTCGGGAGTCGGCGCCGCCTCGGCGGCTCCGCCGGCCTCCGCGGCGACTGCGCCCTCCTGGGCACCGTCCTCGCCCAACCAGACAAAGCGATCGAGGCTGCGCACGAATTGGAAGCCGCTCGAGGACTCGCGCAACTGGCGGAGCAACGCGAGCTTCGAGTCGAGGTCGTCGATCATATGCAGCGCGAGCGCCTCACCGGTGCCCGGCTCGACGGGCGAGCCGTATTCCTTGCGACCTTGATGCGACAGCACGAGGTGCTCGAGCTGGAGGAGGAGGTCGGCCGGGAAATCGGGGATCGCCGCGGCTCGCTCGCGAAGCAGGTCGCGGCCCAGCACGATATGCCCGACCAGGCGACCGTAGGGCGTGTAGTCGCTGCCGGGCATGCGGCCGAGCTCGAGGAGCTTGCCGAGATCGTGGAAGAGCACGCCGAGCAGGACGAGGTCGGCGTCGAGGTCATCGTAATGCTCGCAGATCTTGACCGCGAGGCCGAGCATCGAGACGACGTGCTCGAGCAGGCCGCCACGAAAGGCATGGTGGATCGCTTTCGCCGCGGGGTGAACCCGCAGGTCGGCACCATGAGCCGCCAGCGCCTCGGCGGCGAGGCGCTTGGCGACGGGCCGCTCGAGGTGCGCTTCGAGGATCTCCTCCAGGCGCTCCCAGAGCACCTCCAGATCCTGGCGCGTCGACGGGATGAGGAGCGTCTCGTCGAATCCCTCGGTTCGATCGGACTCGACGACCCGGCGACAGTTGTCGATCTTGAGCTGCAACTGGTCGCGGTAGGACTGCACCTGCCCGCGAAACTTGACGAACTCGCCGGCTGCAAACCGCTGGGTGAGCGCGGACGAATCGGACCAGGCTTTCGCCGAGATCGAACCGGTCGCGTCGGCCAGCTCGAGGTCGAGATAGATTCGGCCGGCCTTGTCGCGGCGCTCCTCGCGGCGGCGCAGCAGAGCGAATCCTTGGACGGTTTCACCTGCCGTCCAGGCGGCGATCGGTGGCGAGTCGGGAGCGGCCATGGGGACATTCTAGAGCGCCCGGGCGCCGAGGCCTGGCGCGCGGCTTGCTGGAGGTAGACGAATCGTGAAGCGACGTACCCTCGGCCTCCTGGTCTGCCTGCTCTCCCTGGCGCCCGCCGTGCGCCCGGCGGACGCCCCGTCGGGGGATGACGAAGCCACCCGGCGGTTCTTCGAGGAGGGACCGGCGCTGCTGCTGCCGGCCGCCGAGCGAAGCCGGCTCGCCACCGCCGACCCGGCCGCTCGGGCGCGCTTCGCACGGCAATTCCTGGCCCAGGACCCCGATCCGGCCACCCCTGCGAACGAGCTCCGGCTGGCCATCGAGCGGCGCCGCCAAGCGGTGCTCGACGCCGATCTCTCGTTTTTCGACGACCGGGGGAAGCTGCTCTTCTTGCGCGGAGCGCCGACCAACCGGACCAAGGTCGAATGCGACGAGACGTTCCGCCCGATCGAGATCTGGAGCTGGGGAAGCGGCGGCGAGGCGCCGTTCGTCATCCTGGTGCAACGGACCCCGGGCGCCCACTTCGTGGCCTGGCGACCGACCGAGTCGAAACGGCTGCTCTACACGCCCGAGATGGAATACCTGCTCGAACAGTACGAAGAGGTGCATGGCCGTGGGATTCGCAAGCGTCCGGACCTCTTCTTCTGCAAGGAGGTGCGCGAGATCGACCGCAAGACGGGGGTCGACGGGCTCTTCGGCTTCCATCGCGATCGCTTGCACGACGCCGACGTGGATGCCCTCTTCGCGCCTCCTCCGGACCTCGCCGCCTGGGTTCGCCGGGTGCTCGCCGAACCGGCGCCGAAGCGGCCGCCGGCGCTCCCCGAGCCCACCGTCCAAGTGAGCTTTCCGGAGCGTGTCGACCAACGGCTCAAGGTTCGCTTTCGCCTGAAGTTCCCGCCCGGGATGGAGATCGGCACCGTGAAAGCCGACAGCGGCGAGGAATCCCGGTTCGCCTTGCGGGGGGTGATCGATCGCCCAAGCGGCGTCTTCGACGCCTTCCAGCTGCGCTTCGTCTTCCCGCCGGCGGCGCCCGATAAGCCGGTGGAGCTCCAGGTCGATCGGCTCTTGCGTCCCGGTGAGACCTTCGTCGCGCGCTTCCAGGCACGAGACGAGATCAGCGGGGCCCGGGTCACCTTCGAGCGCGGCTTCGCGGTGCCCGCCACGCCCACGCCGGAGGCCGCGGCGGAGGCCGCGCCCGCTCTGCAGGGCCATGAGCTGGGGTTGGCGCGCGTTGAGCGGCGCGACACCCTGGTCCTCTTGCCGCCGGCCGATGACGTGGTGTTCGGCCTCTGGCGCGCCGAGGCCATCGTGGCGGGCGACCGGATCCACAAGGTGGTCTTCTATCTCGACGGCAAGCCGCAGCTCACCCGCACGGCGGCGCCCTGGACTGCCGAGCTCCGCCTGCCCGCGGTGCCCAAGGAGATGGTCGTGCGGGCCGAGGGCCTGGACGACCAGGGCGAGGTGGTGGCGGCCGACGAGGTCCTGCTCAACGAGCCACAAGGGGAACCGGGAGTCCGCTTGATCGCCCCGCCGCGAGGCCGGAAGGTGTCCGGAGCGGTGAAAGCGCGCGCTGCGGTGGTGGCGCCGCAGGGCAAGCGCGTGCAGTCGGTCGTCTTCAAGCTGAACGACGATGTGGTCGCGACGCTCAGCCAGCCGCCCTGGGAGACCACCGTGCAAGTCCCGGCAGCGGATCAGCTGAGCTACCTGACGGTCGTGGCGACCTTCTCGGACGGCTCGCAAACCGAGGATTTCCGGGTTCTCAACTCCACCCAGTTCCTGGCCGAGATCCGGGTCGACCTGGTCGAGCTCTACGCCACGGTGACCGATCGTGAAGGACACATGGTGCAGGGCCTCCAGGCCAAGGACTTCGAGATTCGGGACAATGGTCGACCCCAGAAGATCGAGCGCTTCGAGATGGTGAAGGATCTTCCGCTGACCCTCGGCCTGGTGCTCGATACCTCGGGCTCGATGCGTGAATCCCTGCCGGAAGCCAAGAAGGCGGCGGAAGAGTTCCTTGCCGCGGTGATGACGCCGCGTGACCGTTGCTTCGCGGTCGGTTTCTCGGGCCATCCGACCTTGCTCATGCCGCTCACTCCCGACGCCAAGGCGCTGGAGGCCGCCTTCCGCGACCTGCCCGCGATCGGCAACACGGCGCTCCACGACGCCCTCGTCTACTCGCTCTATCAGTTCCGGGGCATTCGAGGACGCAAGGCGATGGTGCTGCTCTCCGACGGCGACGACACGTCCAGTCTGGTCCGCTTCGACGACGCGCTGGCCTTCGCGGAGCGCAGCGGGGTGGCGATCTACACGGTCGGCCTGCGGATCGGGCGCGGCAGCTTCGGCATTCGGTCCAAGCTTGAGAAGCTCGCCACCGAAACGGGGGGCCGGACGTTCTTCGTCACCAATGCGAGCGAGCTCGCCGGGGTCTACAGCAATATCGAGCGCGAGCTGCGCAGTCAGTACTTCCTCGCCTTCGCGCCCGATCCGGCCCCGAAGGAAGGGGAGCGCCACACCCTCGACGTTCGCGTGGCAGGCGGCAAGTGGAAGGCGCGCACCGCCCGCGGATACACTCCATGAGGATGACGCGCCGGCTGCTCGGCCCCCTGATCCTCACGCTGCTGGCCTCGTGGATCGCGCCCGCCAGAGGCCTCGCGGCCCCACCGGGCGCGCGCGAATTTCACTTTTCGAAACTCAACCGGATCTACGACAACCTGGCCGGCGCCACGGTGCCGGTCGACATGTCGCCGATCAAGGTCCTGCTCTCTTCGAGCCACGAGCGGGTGCTCGTCAAGGACAACTCGGTGCATCTCCAGCCACTCGGCGGCGACCGGTTCGCGGGCTCGGTGGATCTGGATCTTCTCGGGGAAGGCCACGTGGTCGCCGATGTCGACCTGGCCGGCCAGAGCCAGAGACTCACGGACGAAGTCTTGCTGCCGCCGCAACGCGTCTCGGTGGCCGGGGTGGTGCGACTCAGCCGCGCTGCCGGGGGCTATCGCATCGTGACGGAGAAGCTCCCGCCGTCGGTCCGTGTCTCCATCCGCTCGCACGTGGTGGATCAGCTGCTCGACACCTGTTCCGCGGCGTCGTTGATCAGCCTGGGCAGCCTCGATTGCAAGCCGGTCGCCGAGGCCCTGCAACGGCCGGAGGTCCCTCTGCCGGGCCCGGGGAGCCAGTTCTTCCTCTCGGACGACGACCTGACCCCGGGGGACCGCCAGGCGCTCGACGCCCTTCTCGCCGGTCACTGAGACCCCCCGCCAGGGCGCGGGCGGCGCGAGGCGGACCGGCCACCTGTGATACAACCCCGGGTTCCGGAGGAGACGACGCATGAGCTCGCGCCGCTTATTGAACCGCCTTTATTACTTCACGGTCGAAGACGAGGGGATCCTGGCTGAAGCCTTCCCCAAGTTCGAGGCTGCAGGTTTCTTCATCGCCTACAAGGTCCTGGACACGGACGACGTCTTCATCACGACGTCCGAGACCAAGGAGGCGATGGATCGCCACGACCTGCCGTACAACCTGTTGGCCGAGGAGGAGTCGAGCCACATTGCGCTGCTCCACAGCCCGCAATCACGCGAGGAGCTCGGAGATTTCGACGACTCGATCAAGGCCCTCGTGCTGGCGCATCACGCGATCGCGGCCTTCTGCGTGGGCGTGAACGGCGAGCCGGGCATCGCCGACATGATCGCCGCGAGCCCCGGCGACTTCACCTACTTCACGGCGCCCGCCGGGCACACCTTCCTCTGGCGGCTGTTCCCGGACCGGCGCTCCGCCGTGAACTACTCGAAGCGGATCCTGACCGGCGACAAGCGGGCCCTGGAATGGGCGGAATCGATTCCGCTGACCTCGGCCCGGGAGCTCAAGAGCTACCACTGAGCCGGCGCCGGGCAGCGTCCCGCCGATGAGCCTCTTCGACGACCTCGACGACACGAGCGGTTCGACCTACTCGGTCTCCCAGCTCGGTGCCGAAATCCAGGCCCTCCTGCGTGAGGCCTACGGTTCGGTCTGGGTGGCCGGCGAGCTGCAGCGGTTGGCGGTGCGCCCGAACGGTCACCGCTACTTCGAGCTCGTCGAGAAAGGTCACGGGGACGCGATCGTCGGCAAGCTCGACGCGGTCATCTGGAAAGGCGACTTCGCACGGATCGCGCCGGTGCTCGTGCACCACGGCCAAGCGCTCGCCGACGGGCTGGCGGTGCGCTGCCGGGTCGCGGTGGACTTCTATCCCCCGCACGGCCGCTTGCAGGTTCACGTCAAGGAAATCGATCCGGTCTTCACGCTCGGCGAGCTGGCCCGGCGACGGGAGGAGACGCTCGCCGAGCTCGCCCGTACGGGCCTCCTCGAAGCGAACCGTGCCCGGCCGCTGCCCGATCTGCCGCTCACGGTCGCGCTCGTCACCTCGCAAGGCTCGGCGGCCTACCACGACTTCGTCGCGACCTTGCGTGAGAGCGGCTACGGCTTTCGGGTGATCCTGATTCACGCCGCGGTGCAGGGCGCCGCAGCCGAAACCGCGGTGGCGTCGGCCCTCGAGGCCGCGCCGTCGACGCACGCCGATTGCGTCGCTCTGGTGCGCGGCGGGGGATCGAAGAGCGATCTCGCCGCCTTCGACAGCCGGGCCATCGCGCACGCGGTCGCCCGTTGCCCCTTGCCCGTGTTGAGCGGGCTCGGGCACGAGATCGACGAGAGCGTGGCCGACCGGGTGGCGTACCGGGCGTTCAAGACGCCGACCAAGGTGGCGGAGTTCCTGGTCGAACGCGTGGCGAGCGCCGAGCTCGCCCTGCGGCGACTCCACGAGAGAGTGATGCGCAGCGCCTTGCTGCCGATCGCCACGGCAGGTCAGAAACTGCTCGCCGCCGAGCGTCGAGCCGCTTTCGCGCGAACGCTGCTGGATCGCGCCCTCGCCCGGATCGAGGGGCTGGCAGCAAACGTCGCGCGAGCCGCCCGCTCGACGCTTCGCGCCGCGACCGAGCTGCCACGCGAACTGGCGAGACGCCTGGAGCGGAGCGCGCCGCGGGTGCTCGAACGACGCGAGAAGGAAAGGTCGGTCACCGCTTGGAGGGTGGTGGGCGCGGCGCGGGGCCGCCTCGCCACCGAGGCGGCGCGCCTGGAGGGCCGCGGCCGCCTGGTGACCCAGCTCGCCCCGGCCCGCACCCTGGCGCGGGGCTTTTCGATCACCCGGACGGAATCCGGGAACATCCTGCGCGCGCCGGGAGCGGTCCACTCCGGCGAGCGCCTCGTGACGACGCTCGCCGCGGGGACGTTGGTGAGCCGGGTGGAGGAGTGATGAGCACGAAGAAGAGCGAACCCGTGAGGGAAGAGATCGGCTTCAGCGCGGCGATCCAGGAGCTCGAACAGATCCTCGCCGGGATCGAGGGCGACGAGGTTGATCTCGACCGGCTGGCCGGCGAGCTCCAGCGCGCAGCGGAGCTGCTCGATCTCTGCCGCGCCAAGATCCGCAAGGCGGAGCTCGAAGTCACCCAGATCGTGCAGAAGCTCGAAGCGGGCGACGACGAGAGCTGAACGGCGCCCTCCTCAGGGCGGCGGCAGCACCGGGTGGTAGTTCGGGTAGGGCGGCCGCTCGATCTTGGCGAGCGGATGCTTCGCGAGCTCTTCGAGAACCACCTGAACCGCGCGTTCGAGCTGCGGGTCGTGCCCCTGCCTCACATGATTTTCTCGTTAGCGGATTCCAGAATCGAAATGCCGGTCTCAGGCCGGCTCACGTTCGCCCAATTTCTTGCCGAGAACCATCTGATAGCTGGAGACCTTGGGCGCACCGAGCCGCGGATCGCGGTCGCCGCCGAGAGTGAGCCTCCAACTGTAAACGGGCGAGAACATATCCTTGAGCCTCTCGGTGAGACGCGCGAACTCGCCGCTCGACTCGTAGCGGGCCGCGTCCTGTTCGCGTCTCCAGAAGGAAATCGAGAGGCAGAGGTCGCGCCCTCCGGTGGCTTCCGCGAGCAGCGCTCCGCGGCAGCCGTCGAGGCCCCGAAAGGCGGGTAGAACCTCGCGGGTATAGGTCGCCACGAAGTCCGAGAGCCGCGTCGGATCGACCCGGATCGAGACGATCCGGACGAAGGAGGAGTCGGCGTCGGGTCCGAGCTCGTTGGGCTCGCCCTCTCCGGGGCCGATCACGTAGCCCTCGGAAGGAATCTCGCGGCGCGGCGTCAGGTCGGCGGTCTCGAGTGGGTCCGATGCGAGGCGGAACTTCCACTCGGTGCGTTTGGACAGCATGGGCTCGGCTTCGCGCAGCAGCCGATGGTAGAGCCCCTTCTCCTCGTAAGCGTGAGCCGCTTCGGCCGACTCCCAGATGGTCAGCGACTTGTGATCCTCGCCGCGCCACGGACTCAGGAGCCCCGCGAAGAGACAGCCTGGGGTCGATTGCAGCGCGGGGACGACGCGTTCGCGGTACCACTCGGCGAAACGGGCTTCGAACTCCTCGCGGACCTTGAGACGGACGAAGCGCAGGAACATGTCGAACCTCCCGAATCGGTGCTCGTTGAGGAGAGGTTACCTCGATCGAGGGGGGATGCGCGCGGTTCGCGAAGTTCAGCCGAGGGGCGCCGGACGGCCGAGCAGGAAGCCTTGCGCGAGACGGAAGCCGGTCTGGCGACAGGCCTCACGCTCGGCGGGCGTCTCGACGCCTTCGGCGATCGGCGTCATGCCGAGATCGTGCGCCGAGTCGAGGAGCGCGGTGAGCAGGCGCCGCTTCGTCTCCGGGGCGCGGTCGAGCTCGCGGACCAGCGCTGCGTCGAACTTCAGGTAGTCGGCCGGCGCTTCGGCGAGCTCGTTGATGCGGGCCGTTCCGGCACCGAAGTCGTCGTAGGCGAGGCCGACTCCGAGGCTCACCAGCTGGGCACGCAAATGACGCAGGGCATCGGGCTGGCCGCCATAGAAGCTCGCTGACCTCGAGAACCAGGGCGACTCCGGGCGCCGTCGTCCGCCAGGCGGCCATCTCCTCCATCAGGCCGGCGTCGTCGAGGTCGGTCGGGTGTGCATTGACGAACAGCGGTACGGCGAGCGACGAGCGGTGCGCGAGCTCGATCGCCACGCCGCGGAATAGGCGTGAGAGCCGCGACGCCGCCCCGATGGCTCCGGCGATCTCGAACAGCGCGCCGGGATTCTCCGGCAGGCCGGCGAGCGCGCCGCTGCCCAGCGCCTCGTAGGCCACCGTCTCGTCGCTCTCGAGATCCACGATCGGTTGGAACTGCACCCTGACGGCGCGCTCCTCGAGCAACCGTTCCAACTCGTCGGCCTCGCGGACGAGGCTCTGGAAATTGAGATTGATCAGGGTCGTGTGGGACGTGTCGCTCTGGCCGACCCCGGCGCTCAGCTTGACCCGCCGCCGGAGACGGAACTCGAGCGACGCGAAGTGGAGGATGTCCCCCTCGTGGAGATGGATCGCGCCGCGCACCGGGGCGCGATTGACGAAGCTGCCGTTCGTGCTGCCGAGGTCGCGCAGCACGAGCTCGTCCCCTCCCGGTCGATTTCGGCGTGGACGTTGGAGATCTGAGGCGAGAGGAGCGGCAGCTCGACGCCTTGTCGGCGACCCACGCGGAAGGGGAAGGATTCGACCGGAAGGCGCACCATGCGGCGGAGCTCGGCATCGAAGCGCTCGAGCAGCCAGCCGTCGTCGCCGGTGCTCATCGGATTCGGAATCGCGCGCCATGCCGGCGCGGGTCGTTGGGCCGCACGTGGACCGGTGTCGACGAAAGCGAGCGCAGCGTCATGTGGGGGATCTCGAGGGAATCGTAGCAGGGGCGGCCGGCCCCGGCTCACGGTTCGGAGAGCACCCGCAACGTCCCGTCCGCAGCGCGCTCGACGGTCGGAGCGAAAGCGCCGAGCTCGCGCCGCCGCCACCAGTCGCCCGTGGCGCGGTGATCCGCGAGGCCGGTGAACCAGTACCGCCAGCGCACCGTACGCACGGCGTGCGGAGCCGTTCCATGAAAGGGATCGCCGCGGAAGAGCGCCAGGACGTCGGGGCTCCGTTCGAGCAGCCGGGCCTCGGCGTTGACGATCCATGGATTGGCCTGCCAGGGTGCGAGCGAGGCGAACCAGAGGTTCCATTCGAAGCGCGGCTGGTAGGGCGCGTAGATGCCCGGTGCCTCGGACGGATCCTGGGGCTTGTAGCGAAACCGGTAGGGCACCCAGTGGGTGCCGTCCAGGGTGCCCTGGAACTCGATCTCGTAGCGGGCCCGCGTCATCACCGCGAAGAGCCCGTAACGATCGGCTACCCGGAACGGCGCCAGCCAGCGAGCGGGCCAGCCGAGGGCTCCCGGAAGGGGCAGAAAAGACGCCGCGCTCGCCCACAGGACGAGACCGAGCACCCCGGTGGCACCGATCCTCCGCCATCGGGCGACCGGGCGCGGCGCGAGCGGCGCGGGTCGCAACCGGACCGAAGCGAGCAGCCGATCGTCGAGCAGCAGGAATCCGAGCGCCAGGACGAGGTCGTTCAGGAACGCGTAGTTCGCGGTCAGGATGATGCCGATCTGCAGCGGCGTCACGAGCAGGAACGTGGCGATGCGGAAGCGGCGTGGCAGCCAGGCCATCCAGACGAGCCCGAGCTCGGCGACGAGGGTGAACAGCGCGCAGAAGGCGTGCCAGCCGTGCGGGAGCTGCTGCGCCCACCAGCCGATCCAGGTCGGCAGAGGACCGTTCTCGTAGTAGTGGTCCATCGCGGTCAGGTGCCGCCACTGCGGGTCGCCGCTCGCCAGTTTCGCGACCCCCGATTCGAAATAGATGCAGAACCACTCCCAGCGCAGCGCGAAGAGGCTCAGCCGCGACGGAGGCTGGTCGCGGCCGAGGCCGGGCCAGAGGCCGCGCGGTGCGAAGAAGAGGGCGAGCAAGCCGGCCTCGGCGAGCATGCTGTCGGATTGATAGGAGGCGAAGTCCTGGAGGACGGCGATCGCCGAGATGAAAAGGACCTCGCAGACGAGGATCGTCGCGCGGGGCCAGACGTTGGCGGTCAGCAGCGCCGCCGAGACCATGCCCACGACGGTGAGGGCCACCAGAGCTTGGTCGCCGCTCGTGAGCCAGAGCAGGCTCGGCACCACCCGGTAACGCTCGGGAGCGGAGAGAGCGTGACGCACCACGCCGAGGTACTCGCCCGCCGGCAGGATGCCTCGCGACCCGACCAGGCCGAGCACTTGAAAGTAGAGCGATCCGAACGCGGAGAAGAAGACGAGACCGAGCGCCCGCAGAAACAACCAGCGGGGCGCCAGCGCGTCGCGCGCTCCCGCCGTGAGCCACTCCCAGCCGCTCTCGATCCGCGATTCCACGGCCCTCGCCTATCTGCACGATCCTCCCACGCGCCCAGCGCGTCCGCGGGCCGATAGACTCCACCTGTCGTGAGCCTTCTGATCGGGATCCGCGCCGAGGACAAGAATCGCTGGGAGCGTCGCGCGCCGCTGACCCCGGACCACGTGCGCGAGCTGGTGGCGGAACGGGGTCTCGCGGTGCGAGTCGAACCGTCCGCGCGCCGGGCCTTTCCCGACGCCGACTACGTGGAGGCCCAAGCCGAGTTGTCTTCGGACTTGTCCGCCTGCCCGGTCGTGTTCGGGGTCAAGGAGATCCCACTCGACAAGCTCGCGGCGGGCAGGGTCTATGTCTTCTTCTCCCATGTCATCAAGGGTCAGCCGGCGAACATGCCGCTGCTCGCCCGCCTGCTCGAGCTCGGCTGCACGATGATCGACTACGAGCGGATCGTCGACCGCAAGGGCCGGCGCCTGATCTTCTTCGGCCGTCATGCCGGCTACGCCGGGATGCTCGACACGCTGTGGGCGTTCGGTCAGCGGCTGGCCGCCGAGGGCGCGTTCACGCCGCTCGAGCACGTCCGCCTGGCGCACCAATACAGCGGGCTCGACGAGGCGCTGGCGCACGTCGCGCGGCTCGGCGAACACGTGCGCCACCTCGGTTTTCCGACGCCGCGGCGCCCGATCGTCTGCGGATTCACCGGTTCGGGCAACGTCACCCAGGGAGCGATGGAGGTCTTCGAGCGGCTGCCCGTCGCCGACATCGAGCCGGAGGAGCTGCTCGAGCTTCCGGAAGACCGCGACCGGCCACGCAACGTGCTCTACCGCTGCCGGTTCGAGCGCCATCACCGCTATCGACGGATCGACGGCGGCGAGTTCGACCCAGCCGAGCTCGAGCGGCATCCCGAGCGTTTCGAGAGTGGCCTCGCTCCCTATCTTCCGCATCTCTCGCTGCTCGTCCACGGCGCCTATTGGGAGCCGACCCAGCCCCGACTGGTGACCCGCGACATGCTGCGCCGTCTCTTCGCGGACGAGGAGCAGCCGAAGCTCAGGGTGCTCGGCGACATCTCCTGCGACGTCGGAGGCGCCATCGAGGCCACGGTCCGCGCCACCACCCCCGGGGATCCGGCGTATGTCTACGATCCGGAGAGCGGCCGGGACGCCGCGGGCGTCGAGGGTCACGGCGTCGTGGTGATGGCGGTCGACAATCTGCCGTGCGAGCTGCCGGTCGAGGCCTCGCATCACTTCGGCGACAGTCTGCTGCGCTTCGTGGGGGTGCTGGCGCGCGCCGATTGGAGCCAGCCCTTCGCTGGGCTCGACCTGCCGCCGGAGCTCGCTGGAGCGATCGTCACCCACCGCGGCGAGCTCGCTCCGGACTACCGCTACCTCGAGTCGTCGTTGAGAGCGGCGTCATGAAACAGGTCCTGGTTCTCGGTGCCGGTCTGGTGGCGCGTCCTCTGCTTCGTTACCTGCTCCGCTTTCCCGACTACCGGGTGCTCGTCGCCACCGACGATCCGGAACGCGCCGAGCAGCAGATCGAAGATCATCCGCGCGGCCGCGCCGCCCGGCTCGACGTCCGCGACGAGGGCGCTCTGACGCCATTCGTCGCCGAAGCCGACCTGCTGGTGAGTCTCTTGCCGGCCGAGCTCAATCCTCCGGTCGCCCAATTGGCGGTACGTCACCGCAAGCCGCTCGTCAACACCTCTTACGTCTCGCCTCGCATCCGCGAACTCGACGAGGCGGCGCGTTCGGCGGGAGTGCTGTTGCTCTGCGAGATGGGGCTCGACCCCGGGATCGACCACATGTCGGCCGTGGCGACCGCGCGGCGCATCCACCATGGCGGCGGGCGCATCGTGCGTTTTCTCTCGTCCTGCGGCGGCTTTCCGGCTCAGGACTCGAATACCAATCCCTGGGGCTACAAATTCTCCTGGAGTCCGCGCGGCGTTCTCCACGCCATGCTGCAGCCGGGCCGTTACCTCGACGAAGGCGAAGAGGTCACGATACCGGCCGGCGAAGCGGTCGCCCATGCCTGGCCGATGGCGCTCGACCACGAAGGCGTGTACGAGGTCTACCCCAATCGGGACTCGTTCTCCTACCGGGCGGCCTACGGTCTCGGCGAGGCGCGCAGCTTCATGCGGACCACCTTGCGCTACCGAGGTTTCTGCGCCGCGATGGACGCGGCTCGGCGGCTCGGCTTCTTCGCCACCGAACCGTTCGAGTGGCCGGCCGGGACGACCTATCGCGATTTTGCGGCGCACCACGTGCCGGGTGGTGACGGACCGGATCTATTGCGCCGCGTCGCCGCCTTTCTCGACGTTCCCGAGGACGCGCAACGACTGGCCTGTCTCGAGTGGGCGGGTCTGTTCTCCGATCGCCGGGTTCCGTTCACCCGCGCCTCGCCGCTCGAGGTCTTCGGTGACCGGCTGATGCGGTTGATGGCCTACCGGCCGGGCGAGCGGGACCGGGTGGTGCTCGAGCACGTCTTCGACGTCGAGTATCCCGACGGGGCGCGCGAGCAGGTGCGCTCCCGGCTGGCCCAGACCGGCGATCCGTGGGGCGATTCCGCGATGGCGCGTACCGTCTCGCTCACCGCGGCGATCGCCGCGAGCCTGATCCTCGAGCGGGGCGTGCAGGCGGTCGGGGTTCAGATTCCCACCCTGCGGGAGGTCTTCGAGCCGGTGCTCGAGGGGCTCGCCGAGCGGGGTATCGCGCTCGCCGAGACGCATTACGCGCACGTGCGCGGCCCCTTCGAGGGTTGACCATCGGGATGCCGCGGAAGCGCGGCGGGGGAGGTCCGCCGCGGGCCTTCGGGCGGGTCCCTGTGGGCTGGTGAACTCCTCTGCTCGGTCTCCCTGGTTATACTCCGCCTGCTTCGGCGAACCCACTTACGGAGGTATCAACGCATGCGTGGAGCAAATCTATTCATCGGCTTGGCCGCGTCGCTTCTGGCGATCGCGCCGCTCCGTGCCGACACCGTTCTCACCCTGCACAACCATAGCGACGAAGTCACCATGATGGGCCATACCACCCCGGCTCAGGACGTCACCCACGAGTACTGGTTCGGAGACCAGGGCACCCGCTACGACGCCGGAGCCACGACCGTGATCATGCGGGTCGATCAGAAGAAGATCTACTTCGTCAACAACGAGCAGAAGACCTACTCGGCGCTCGACCTGCCCGTCAACTTCAAGGATCTCGTCAGCCCTCAGATGGCGCCGATGATGGAGCAGATGAGCAAGATGATGCAGGCGACGACGAAGGTCACGCCCACCGACCGCAAAGGCTCCTTCGCGGGCTTCGACTGCAAGTACTCGCACGTCGATATCTCGATGGGAATGATGCAAATGGGGATGGACGAGTGTCTCAGCCAGAAACTCCCGATCGACTACGCGCGCTACAAGTCGCTCGCCGAATCTCAGGCCGAGATGCTTCCCAGCACTCAGTGGATGAAGGATCTGGCCGAGCAGCTCAAGGGCTTTCCCGTGCACACGGACGTCACCACGTCGATGATGGGCAAGTCCTTCAAGTCGTGGAACGAGCTCCAGAAGGTCGAAAAGAAAGCCGCGCCGGCCGGTTTCTACGATCCTCCGGCGGGCTACAAGGAAGTCAAGTACGATCCGATGCAGCAGATGCAGCACGGTCGCCAGCAGCACTGAGCGCGAACCGTCCTCGCCGCCAACGGCCCTTCGCGGAAGCGGAGGGCCGTTCGCTCTTCAAGGAGAGCTCAACGCGCGGCGGTGCCGAACTCGCGGCCCAAGTGGTACTGGACCTGGCGTTGCCACCAGTTCCAGGCGTGCGAGACGTCGTGCCCCCAGATGTCGAGCTCGTGGGGAATTCCCTTGGCGGCACAGAGATCGCCCAAGCTCTGTGTCTCCTCGATGCAACCCTCCTCGTACGCGCCCTGGCCGCAAACCAGGGTCAGCCGAGTGGAGCGGCGGATTCGATCGAGCGCGTCGCCCTCGAGGTTGGGGACGTAGGCGAGTGGATTGTTGAAATAGACGTCTCCGTCGGAGTATCCGTCGGTGAAGTGGGTCATCGCATAGCGGCCGCTCAGGCACAGCGCCCAGTGGAAGGTCTCCGGGTGCTTGAGCGCGAGGTTCGCCGCGTAGAAGGCGCCGAGCGAGGCTCCCGCCGCGCTGATCGGAAGGACAGGCGAGCGGCAATCGTCGCGTATCCAGGGCACGAGCGTCTCGATCACGAAGCGCTCGTAGGCGACGTGGCGCCGGATGCGCCACCCCGGATCCTGCTCTCGCCGCGTCCAGGCTTCGGCGACGTTCGATTCCGTGCAATAGAGCTTGATGCGCCCACCCTCGAGCAACGGTGCGAGCGCGTCGACCATGCCCTGGGCTTCCCACTCGTGCGCCATTCCGGACGCGGTCGGGAAGGCGAGCACGGGCGCGCCCCACGATCCATAACACCAGAGGCTGATGGCGCGCTGCAGTTGCGGACTGTGGACGCGTTCGAGGCGTTTCTCCATGCGGCTCCTCGCGATGGGGGAGGTTGGCGGACGCGCGATGCTAGCGCGGGTCGATGCGCGCGTCGGGTGGAGCGTGAAGTCACGGGATGCTTTTTTCGGAAAACGGAATCCCGTAACCTTTTATAGATTTTCACGCGGTTTGCCTTGACGACGCGGAGAGCTTGTGAGAGCTTTCACAACCTCTTGCGGCGCTCCGAATGCTTCGGTATCGTGCCGCAGCTCAATTAAAAACGAAACGATATGGCGCAACTCTTCCCCAGAAGCGCGAATGCAATCGCTCGCGGCAGCATCTTTCTGGGACTCTTTCTCGTGGCGTGCTTGTTCGGCGTTCTCTGGACGCTGGACAACTCGGGATACGTCACGCGTCAGGGTCTGGTGCTCGAGCAACCCGTGCCGTTCTCGCATACCCACCACGTCGGACAGGTGGGCATCGACTGTCGCTATTGCCACACGGCGGTGGAGAAATCGTCCTCGGCCGGAATCCCGCCGACCCAGACGTGCATGAACTGCCACAATCAGCTGTGGACGAACGCGGCGATGCTGGAGCCGGTTCGGGCGAGCTATCGCGACAACAAGCCGTTGCGCTGGAACCGGGTGAACGACCTGCCGGGTTTCGTCTACTTCAACCACAGCATCCACGTCGCCAAGGGCATCGCGTGCGTGACCTGTCACGGACAGGTCGACAAGATGCCGCTGATGTATCAGTACGCGTCGTTGCAGATGAGGTGGTGTCTGTCCTGTCACCGCGATCCGGTCAAGAACCTGCGGCCGCCGAGCGAAGTGACCAACATGAACTGGGTGCCGCCGGCCGATCTCGCCAAGAAGCAGCACGAGTGGGCGGCGAAACTGAACGTGCAGTCGAAGACCAGTTGTTCGACTTGCCACCGATAGAGGCTGCATGAGCGATCCGCGCACCTCCTCCGCATCCTCCGAATCCGGCGACTGCCACGCCGAGCGGAAGAAGCTCGCCGCGGCTGCCGCGACGGTCGATCTCGCCACGGTCCGGGAACGCCTCGCGACGCAACGGGGACCCGAGTACTGGCGCAGCCTCGAAGAGGTCGCCGAGACGCCCGAATTCGTGGACATGCTGCACCGCGAGTTCCCGCGTTTCGCCTCGGAGTGGCCCGACAGCGTCTCGCGACGCAACTTCCTGCAGCTCGCCGCCGCCTCGCTGGGGTTGGCGGGACTGACCGCCTGCACGCGGCAGCCGATCGAGAAGATCATTCCCTACGTCAAGCAGCCCGAGGATCTCCTGCCGGGCGTGCCGATGCATTTCGCCACCGGCATGCCGCTCTCCGGCGTCGTGGAGCCAATCCTGGCCGAGAGCCACGAGGGGCGTCCGACCAAGCTCGAGGGCAACCCGGAGCACCCGGCGAGCCTCGGCTCGACGACCGCGGTGACCCAGGCTGCGGTGCTCGGGCTCTACGATCCCGATCGATCGCAGGCGGTGCTCGACCTGGGACAGATCTCGGCCTGGCCCGGCTATCAACAGGCGCTGAGCCAAGCGCTCAACTCGGAAGCGCAGAACGACGGTGCCGGTGTTCGGATCCTGACCGGTCCGACCACCTCGCCGACCGAGGAGATGTTGATCGGCGAGGTGATGTCCACCTATCCGAAGGCGAAGTGGCATCGCTGGGATCCCCTGGGCCGGGATCGGGCGTTCGCCGGAGCGATGAAGGCTTTCGGCAAGGCGGTGGACACTCGCTTCGACGTGTCGAGCGCCGACGTCATCCTCGCCGTCGAGTCCGACTTCCTGGTCGAGGGCCCGGGCGCGGTCCGTCACGCCCGCGAGTTCGCGACACGGCGCCGTCCCACGCCCGAACGTCCGGAGATGAACCGCCTCTACGTGGTGGAGGCCACACCGACGCCGACCGGGACCATGGCGGACCATCGCCTGACCCTGCGGCCGAGCGCGGCGAGCGGGCTGGTGGCCGCGCTCGCCGCCGAGGTCGGAGTCGCCGGCGTCTCGTCGCCGAATGGGCTCGACGAAGCCACCCGCCGCTGGGTGCGCCTCGCGGCGCAGGATCTGGTCGCGCACGCCGGCCGCTCGCTCGTCGTCGTGGGGGAGACTCTGCCGGCAGCGGCGCACGCCGTGGTGCACGCGATCAACGGGCGACTCGGCAACGTCGGCAAGACGGTCCTCTACAGCGAACCGATCGAGGTTCAGCCGGTGGACGGGCTCGCCTCCCTCACCGAGCTCGCGCAGGATCTGCGGTCGGGCCACGTGAAGGTGCTGGTCGTCTCCGGAGTGAATCCGGTTTACGACGCGCCGGCCGATCTCGAGTTCGCGAGCGCCTTGAACCGGGAAAACACCCTGCGTTTCCATCATGGTCTCTACGCCGACGAAACCGCGGCTCTGTGCCAGTGGCATCTGCCCGCCACGCACTTTCTCGAGAACTGGGGGGACGGCCGGGCCGCGGACGGCACGGTGACCTTCACCCAGCCGCTCATCGAGCCCTTGTACGGCGGCAAGAGCCTCATCGAGCTTCTGGCGCTCATCGCCGGGCGGGGCGAGGTCTCGGGTCACGACGTGCTGCGCGAGCATTGGCAGAGCCTGTCGGACGACGCGTTCCGCAAGGTTCTCCACGACGGCTACCAGCCGGACAGCTCGCCGGCGGCCGCCGATGTCTCGCTGAACGATCTTTCTTCCGCCATCCTCGAGCTCGAAGCGCCCCCGACGGAGGCCGGCTTCGAGCTCGCGCTGCGTCCGGATCCCTCGGTGCTCGACGGTCGATTCGCCAACAACGGATGGCTGCAGGAGCTGCCGAAACCGGTGACCAAGCTCACCTGGGGCAACGTCCTGGTGCTCTCGCCGCGCACCGCCGAGAAGTTGAGGGCGCGCAACGAACAACTCGTCGCCATCGAAGCGGGCGGGCGCAAGCTGGCGGCTCCGGCGTGGATCGTTCCCGGTCAGGCGGACGATGTCGCGACGCTGCATCTCGGCTACGGCCGCCGGCGCTCGGGACATATCGCGAACGGCCTCGGCGTCTCCGGCTACGAGCTGCAGAGCGCCGCCGCCCGCTGGAATCTCGCCGGCGTGACGCTGGCGGCGACCGCGGACTCGGCGCCCGTCGCCTGCACCCAGGGTCACTATCAGATCGACACTTGGCTGCAGGACGAGACCGAGGAGGCGACGCGGCGGAATGTCGTCAAGTCGGCGACCCTCGACGAATTCAAGAAGAACCCCGATTTCGTGCACGAAGATCATGGGCACACCGATCCGATGCAGTCCATCGTTCCGGGCTACGCCTACACCGGCTACGCATGGGGCATGACGATCGATCTCAACGCATGCACGGGCTGCAACGCTTGCGTGATCGCGTGTCAAGCCGAGAACAACATCGCGGTGGTGGGGTCGGATCAGGTCCGGCGCGGCCGCGAGATGCAGTGGATCCGGATCGACCGCTATTACAAAGGCGATCTCGATTCGCCGGAGGCGATCGTCCATCAGCCCATTCCATGCATGCAGTGCGAGCAGGCTCCCTGCGAAACGGTCTGCCCTGTCGGCGCCACGAACCACTCGACCGAGGGGCTGAACGACATGGTCTACAACCGTTGCGTCGGTACCCGCTACTGCCTCGATAACTGCCCCTACAAAGTGCGGCGCTTCAACTTCCTGCTCTATCAAGATTGGGTCACTCCCCAGTACCAGCTACAGCGCAATCCGGACGTCACAGTACGTAGCCGAGGCGTGATGGAGAAGTGCACCTACTGCGTGCAACGAATCAATCGCGCCCGCATCGCCGCCGAGCGCGACAACCGGAAGATCAAGGACGGAGACGTGGTCACCGCGTGTCAACAGGCTTGTCCTCCGCGCGCAATCGAGTTTGGTGACCTCAACACCGCCGAAGCCCGCGTCGTGGAATCGAAGAAGAACGTCCGTAACTACGCCCTGCTCGAGGAGCTCGGCACGCGTCCGCGCACCACTTTCCTCGCTCAGGTCAGGAACCCGAATCCGGAGCTCGTTGGATGAGCATCGACGATCCCATCCGCAGCGGAATCTTCGAGCCGCAGGATCCGCCGGTGATCGCGCCGGGCCACAGCCCGGCGACGGTCAGCGACAAGATCAGCTCGGTCATCTTCCGGCGCATGCCGCTCTGGTTCTACGCCTGCATGTTGGTCGCGTTCGCCGGCGTGATGATGCTGCTGGTCTCGCTGACCCACCTCGTCTTCACCGGCATCGGCATATGGGGAAACAACCAGCCGGTCGGCTGGGGCTTCCCGATCATCAACTTCGTCTGGTGGATCGGTATCGGTCACGCGGGAACGTTGATTTCGGCCATCCTCCTGCTTCTCAGACAGGAGTGGCGGACCTCGATCAACCGCTTCGCGGAGGCGATGACGCTCTTCGCGGTGGCTTGCGCCGTGATGTTCCCGCTCTTCCACACCGGCCGGCCCTGGCTGGCTTGGTATTGGCTGCTGCCCTATCCCAACACGATGGGCGTTTGGCCGAATTTCCGCAGCCCACTGATCTGGGACGTCTTCGCCGTCTCGACCTACGGCTCGGTTTCGCTGCTCTTCTGGTACACCGGCTTGATCCCCGACGTCGCGACCATGCGGGACAAGGCGAAGAAGCAGTGGCAGAAGAAGATCTACGGCCTGATGGCGATGGGCTGGCGCGGCTCGGCCCGGCATTGGCACAACTACGAGATCGCCTATCTGCTGCTCGCCGGCCTGTCGACGCCGTTGGTGCTGTCGGTCCACTCGGTGGTTTCCTTCGACTTCGCCGCGGCGCAGCTGCCCGGCTGGCACACCACGATCTTCCCCCCCTACTTCGTGGCCGGCGCCGTCTATGCCGGCTTCGCGATGGTGCTCACGCTCGCGCTGCCGATGCGGAAGCTCTTCGGTCTCAAGGACTTCATCACCGACAAGCACCTCGACAACATGTCGAAGGTGATGCTCGTGACGGGTCTGATCGTGGGCTACGGCTATCTAATGGAAGCCTTCACCTCCTGGTATAGCGGCAACCAGTTCGAGGCCTACACGATGCACGAGCGCTTCCACGGCCCGTACCACTGGGTCTACTTCGCGCTCATCATGTGCAATCTGGTCGCGATTCAGACGCTCTGGTTCCGGAAGATGCGTTACAACGTCTACGTGGTCTGGACCGTCGCGATGTTCATCAATGTCGGCATGTGGCTGGAGCGCTTCATCATCATTCCGGTGAGCCTGACGCGCGACTTCCTCCCCGGCTCTTGGGGCATGTTCTACCCGACGGGCTGGGACTGGTCGACCTTTGTCGGCAGCATCGGACTCTTCCTGGCCCTGATGTTCGTCTTCGTTCGTCTGCTACCCGCCCTCGCCATGTTCGAGATCAAGTCGCTCACGCCCGGGGCCAAGGTCAAGGAGCCGGCGCACTGACATGCAAGTCGAGACCACGTTTCC
Organism: Thermoanaerobaculia bacterium; assembly: GCA_963712855.1. Lineage (GTDB taxonomy): Bacteria > Acidobacteriota > Thermoanaerobaculia > Multivoradales > JAGPDF01 > JACTMI01. Next base: position 933,521 of record CAVQJN010000001.1, on the reverse strand, counting down.
GACCCTGCACGGCCTGCTGGCGGAGTACGACTCCGCGCAGCATCTGCTCGACGCGGCGCATCGCGTCCACGCTGAGGGCTACCGCGTCATCGACGCCTACACGCCCTATCCGATCGAAGCGCTCTCCGAGATCGTCGCGGATCATCGGCGCTCGAAGGTGCCGCTGATCTGCCTGATCGGCGGCATCGTGGGCGCGATCTCGGGCTGGGGAATCGCGAGCTGGACCTCGGCGATCGACTATCCGGTCAACATCGGCGGCAAGCCGTTCTACAGCTGGCCCGCCTTCATCCCGATCATCTTCGAGTGCACGATCCTCTTCGCCGCGTTCTCAGCCGGCATCGGGATGCTGGCTCTCAACCGGCTGCCGGAGCCTTATCATCCCGTGTTCAACGTCGAATCGTTCCGGGCCAAGGCCTCGCGCGAAGGCTACTTCCTGTGCATCGAATCCGACGACCCCAAGTTCGATCGCACGGCGACAGAGCAGCTCCTCTCGTCGACCGGCGCCGTGGAGGTGCAAGAAGTTGAGTCTTGAAACGCGCTTGCGGCGGCGCCGCAACCTGGTCGTGCTGGCGCTGGTGACCGCGACCGCGCTGCTCGCGGGTGCCTGCCGGCAGGACATGCACGACCAGCCCAGAATCAAGCCGCTGGCCGAGAATGACTTCTTCGCCAATGGATCCGGTGCGCGGCCGATTCCGCCCGGCACCGTCGCGCGCGGCGAGCTGCACGCCGACAAGGCCCTCTACACGGGTCGCATGCCGGACGGATCGCTGGTCAGCGAGTTGCCGATCCCGTTGACTCGCGCGACCCTCGAGCGTGGCCGCGAGCGCTTCAACATCTTCTGCTCGCCTTGCCACGGGCGTACCGGTAACGGCGACGGCATGGTGGTGCGGCGCGGCTACAAGCAGCCGCCTTCGTACCACATCGCCCGCCTTCGCATGGCGCCGGTCGGCTACTTCTTCTTCATCATGTCGAATGGTTTCGGCGTGATGCCGACCTACGCGCCGCAGATCCCGGTCCGTGACCGCTGGGCGATCGCCGCGTACGTCAGGACCCTGCAACTGTCGCAACACTTCGACGCGTCGAAGCTATCGCCGGCCGAGCGCGCCAAGTTGGACGCGCCAGCGCCACCGCCTCCCGCCACCGAAGGGGGCGAGGGCGAGGCGCACTAGGCGCATGGAACCGGGGCTCTAACTCAAGATGAGCGATCTCGCATTTCCTTTGAATTCCGAAGACTACCGGGCTCCAGCCGAGCTGGGCGGAGTCGGCGGCCGGGCCCTCGTCATCGGGGGAGTCGCCGCCGCGGCAACGGTCCTGGGCTTCTTCGTGGACTCGGGCCACTTCTACGCCTCGTACCTGGTGGCCTGGTTGCTTTGGTTCTCGGTGGCGGCGGGCTGTCTCGGTCTGCTGATGTTGCACCATCTCTCGGGCGGGGCGTGGGGCATCGTCGTGCGGCGCCAGCTCGAGGCCGGTGCGCGGACCGTGCCGATCATGGGGCTGTTCTCGATCCCTCTCTTCTTCGGCCTTGGGCACCTGTTCACCTGGACGAACACCGCCAAGGTGATGGCCGACCCGACGTTGCGCCACAAGGAGATCTACCTCAACCCGGGCTTTTTCGTCTTCCGCACCGTCTTCGCGATCCTGCTCTTCACCTTCTTCGCGTACTTCCTGTCGCGCAAGTCGGCGTCGCAGGACGCGGAGGGAGAGCGCGGCCAGCGGATGACCATGATGCGCTGGAGCTCCATCGGGTTGCTGCTCTTCGTGATCGTCAGCAGCTTCCTCGCGTTCGACTGGCTGATGTCGCTGGACGCGTACTGGTTCTCGAGCATGTTCGGCGGCATCTTCGTCGCGGGCGAGGGCCTTTCCGGCATGGCTGTGACGATTCTGTTCGCGACCTACCTCGTGCAGCGCCAGCCGATGGACCGCATCCTCAGCAAGAGGAACTTTCACGACTACGGCAAGCTCCTCTTCGCGATGGTCATGTTCATCACCTATCTGGCCATCTCGGAGTTCATCATCGTCTACCAGGGCAACCTGCCGGACGAGGTGGAGTGGTTCAATCACCGCTTCCACGGCGGCTGGGGATACGTCGCCTGGGGCGTGCTCCTCTTCCATTTCTTCTTTCCGTTCTTCATCCTGCTCTCGCGCGACATCAAGAAGAAGCCGAAGCTTCTCGCGTCGATCGCGGCGTTCGTGCTGCTGATGCGCTGGCTCCACCTCTACTGGCTCTCTCGGCCCTCGCTGACGACCCGCGCCTACGGCCTCTCCTGGCTCGACTTGGCGGCGCCGATCGCGCTGGGCGGAATCTGGGCCTACTTCTTCATACGCGAGCTCAATCGGCGTCCGCTTCTGCCGGTCAACGATCCGTCGCTCGCGGAGGCATTGGCGAATGACTGAGCACTCGACTCCCGGCCAGGAACCCGAGTCGTTCGATCGCGAGATCAACGTCCGGGGAATCTTCAAGACAGGCGCCTGGCTGGCCGTGGTGACCATGGTCGCGTTCCTGATTGCCTGGGGTTACTACCGGCTGCTCGCTCACGGCGAACAGAGGCACGACGTGAAGCCGTCGCCCATCGCCGCAGCCAACCAGCCACGGGTGCCGCCTGGTCCCGGTCTGCAAGCCTCGCCCGAGGCCGAGCTCGCCGCGTTCCGCGCGAACGAGGATCGTGAGCTCTCCTCCTGGGGCTGGGTGGACCACGAGAAGGGCATCGCGCACGTTCCGGTGGAGCGTGCGATCGACGCGGTGGCGGAGGCCGGCAAGTTGCCCGACCTGACGGCCCCGATCGGTAAGGGACCGACACCGTGAGACGTCCGGGCCTCGGATGGGTCTGCTGCTTCGGCGCTTGCGCGGCGATCTTCGTCGCCGTGGCGCCGCTGCGGGCCCAGTTCATGACCGGACGGCCGCCCGATCGCGCGCAGGCGGCGGGAAGCCTGGACGCGAAATCGATCCAACAGAAGGTGGGTTTCGATCAACACCTCGGAGCTCAGCTGCCGCTGGACGAGAGCTTCGTGGACTCCGACGGCAAGATCGTCCGGATGTCGGATCTGGTGCGCGACAAGCCGGTCCTGCTCGACTTCGTCTACTACACCTGTCCGGTGCTCTGCTCGCTCGCCGAGCGGGGCCTCGCCTCGGCGCTCAAACCACTGTCGCTCGTCCCCGGAAAGGACTTCGAGGTCGTGTTCGTGAGCATCGATCCGAGCGACACGCCGCAGCGGGCCGCCGAGAAGAAGGCGTCGACCCTGCGCGCGTACGGCAAGCCCCAGACGGCGGACGGATGGCATTTCCTCTCCGGTCAAGAGGCCGCGATCGAGAAGGTCACGCAGGCCGCCGGGTTCCGCTACACGCGTGACGCGCGGACCGGTCAATACGCACACGCCACCGGCGTCGTCGTGGTCACGCCCGACGGCAAGCTGTCGCGTTACCTCTACGGGGTGGACCTGGCGCCGCGTGACATCGAGCTCGGCCTGACCGAGTCTTCGTCGGGCAAGATCGGGAGTCCGGTCACGCAGTTGCTGCTCGTCTGCTTCCGCTACAACGCCGCGCTCGGCAAGTACACGGCCTCCACGATGGTGATTCTTCGCATCCTGGCGGTGGTGACGCTGGCGGTTCTCGTGATCTTCATTCTCGTGGCGATGCGCCGCGATCGGCGCTCGACCGTGGGAGGTGCCGCTTAGCCATGCCGTTCAAGATCTCCTTCCTCCCCGCGCAAGCCTCGTCGTTCGCGAAGGACGTCGACGCGCTGACCTTCTGGTTGGTCGGCATGAGCACCTTCTTCACGGTGGTCATCGCGCTCATGATCATCGTGTTCGCGCTCCGCTATCGGCGTCGCCGCCCCGGACAGGTGGGTTCCAAGTTCGACAGCTCGGCCCTGCTCGAAGTGACCTGGACGGTCATCCCACTGATCATCGTGTTGTTCACCTTCGTGTGGGGCGCCAAGGTCTACTTCAAGCTCTACCGGCCGCCGGTCGGAGCGGAGAAGTACTACGTCACCGGCAAGCAGTGGATGTGGAAGACGGAGCATCCCACCGGACAGCGCGAGATCAACGAGCTCCATGTGCCGATCGGTCAGCCCGTCCAACTGATGATGACCAGTGAAGACGTCATTCACAGCTTCTACGTCCCGGCGTTCCGAGTGAAGGCCGACGTGCTGCCGGGGCGCTACACCACCATGTGGTTCACGCCCACCAAGGTCGGTCGCTACCATCTCTTCTGCGCCGAGTACTGCGGCACCGAGCACTCGCAGATGAAAGGCTGGGTCACCGTCATGCAGCCGGATGCCTATCAGGCGTGGTTGGCCTCGGTGCCCGTGCCGGTTCCGCCGTCCGAGGCCGGTCAGAAGCTCTTCGCGTCGCTCGGTTGCCGGAGCTGCCACGCGGACGGCAATCACAACGGTCCGAGCCTCCGGGGCGTTTTCAACCGCACCGTGGAGCTGAGCGACGGCAAGCAGGTGGTGGCGGACGAAGACTACCTTCGAGAGTCCATCCTCGATCCCCAGGTGAAGCTGGTCAAGGGCTGGGGCACCGACATGCCGAGCTTTCGCGGCCGGATCGACGAGCAGGGCATTCTCAACCTGATCGACTATCTCAAGACCCTCGAAGTGAAGTCCCCCGAGGACGGATCGAGCGCCGGGGAGAGCGCATCGCGATGAATTCGCACGAGAACGCTGGCACGAACTACATCAACGCCCGCTACGGGATCAAGTCGTGGCTTCTCACGCTCGATCACAAGCGGATCGCGATCCTCTACCTGTTGAGCGTCAGCTTCTTCTTCCTGATGGGCGGCATCTTCGCCATGCTCATCCGGCTCGAGTTGCTGACTCCCCAGGGCGACCTGATGAGCCATGACTCCTACAACCGGGTGTTCACGGCGCACGGCGTCCTGATGATCTTCTTCTTCCTGATCCCGTCGATTCCGGCCATTTTCGGCAACTTCCTGATTCCGATCATGATCGGGGCGAAGGACGTGGCCTTTCCACGTCTCAACCTCCTCTCCTGGTACCTCTACATGTTCGGCGCATTGTTGGCGTTTTCGGCCATCCTGGCGGGCGGCGTCGACACCGGCTGGACCTTCTACACGCCCTATTCGTCCACCTTCTCGCACGCGAATGTGACGCCGGTGGCGATCGGAGTGTTCATCAACGGCTTTTCCTCGATCCTGACGGGCGTCAACTTCCTGGTCACCATCCATCGCATGCGTGCGCCGGGCATGACTTGGTTCCGCCTCCCGCTGTTCATCTGGTCGCATTACGCGACGGCTCTGATCATGGTGCTCGGGACGCCGGTGATCGCGATCACGTTGGTGCTCCTGATCCTCGAGCGGACGATCCATATCGGCGTCTTCGATCCGAAGCTGGGTGGCGATCCCGTGCTCTTCCAGCACCTCTTCTGGTTCTACTCCCATCCGGCCGTCTACATCATGATCCTGCCGTCGATGGCCGTGATCTCGGAAGTCATCGCGGCGTTCGCGCGCAAGCGGATCTTCGGCTACCACGCGGTGGCGTTCTCGTCGATCGGGATCGCCATTCTCGGCTTCTTGGTCTGGGGACACCACATGTTCGTCTCCAGCCAATCGGTCTACGCGGGCACGATCTTCTCGTTGCTCACGATGCTGGTCGCCATTCCCTCGGCGATCAAGGTCTTCAACTGGTCGTTCACCCTCTATCAAGGGGCCGTGACCTTCGAGACGCCGATGCTCTACGCGCTCGGGTTCATCGGGCTGTTCACGATCGGCGGTCTGACCGGCGTCTTCCTGGGCACGCTGGGCTTCGACGTTCACGTGCACGACACCTACTTCGTGGTGGCGCACTTCCATTACGTGATGGTGGGTGGAGCGCTGATGGGTTACCTTGGCGCGCTCCACTTCTGGTGGCCCAAGATCACCGGGCGCATGTATCCGGAGTTCTGGGGCCGGATCGCGGCAATCGTCGCCTTCGTCGGGTTCAACCTGACCTTCATGCCTCAGTTCGTGCTGGGCTACCTCGGCATGCCGCGCCGGTATCACGCCTACCCGCCCGAATGGCAGGTGCTCAACGTGATGTCGACCGCGGGCGCCTCGGTCCTGGCGATCGGCTTCATCCTGCCGGCCTGCTACCTGCTCTGGTCACTGAAGTACGGCAAGTTGGCGGGCAACAACCCCTGGCAAGCCAAGGGTCTCGAGTGGGAGACCACCTCGCCGCCGCCGACCTTCAACTTCGCGACCCCGCCGATCGTCCGCGAAGAGGCCTACAACTACACCGAGTCGACGCCGGACGCCCCCGCGGGCTTCGGGCCGGCTCAGGCTCACTGAATCTCAGCGAGGGAATCCGCTTTGTCCACGGCTCACTCCTCCGCCCTGGCTCACCAGTTCGACTCGCTCGAGCAGCAGAGAGAGAGCGTCACTCTCGGGATGTGGTTTTTCATCCTGCAGGAGATCCTCTTCTTTGGTGGCCTGTTCATGACGTACATGCTCTATCGCTGGCGCGACCCCACGGCATTCCAGGCGGGGAGCGCCACGCTCGACGTGCGGATGGGTACGGCCAACACGCTGGTGCTGATCGCCAGCTCGCTGACCATGGCGATGGCGGTCCGCTCGGCACAGACGGACCGCCCCAAGTCGCTGATTCGCTATCTCATTGCGACCGGAACGCTCGGCTTCGTCTTTCTCGGCATCAAGTTCGTCGAGTACAGCGACAAGTGGCACCACCACCACGTGCCGGGGCCGCTTTTCCACTTCGCGGGTCCGCTGGGCAATCGGGCCGAGATGTTCTTCAATCTCTATTTCGCCATGACGGGCATGCACGCGCTGCACATGATCGTCGGAATCGGGTTGATGACCTGGATCCTCCGTCGCTCGCTGCGCGGTGACTTCAGCTCCAAGTACTACAATCCGCTGGAGTGCTTCGGACTCTACTGGCACTTCGTCGACATCATCTGGATCTTCCTCTTCCCGCTGCTCTACCTGATTGGGCGGCACTACCACGGAGGCGCGTGAGGTCATGTCGGAGCAACACGTCGTTCCCGTGAAGGTTTACATCGCGGTCTTCCTGGCGCTGGTCTTCTTCACGTTGACCACGGTGGCGGCGGCCTTCATCGACATGGGGCCGTTCAACAATGTCGTCATGCTCGGCATCGCGGTCGCGAAGGCGAGCCTGGTGGTCCTCTTCTTCATGCACGTCAAGTACTCGTCGCGCATGATTCCCCTGATCGCGGTGGCGGGAGTCTTCTGGCTGCTCATCCTGTTCAGCATCACGATGTCGGACTACATGACGCGTGGCTGGCTGGGAGCGGGCTCCGCTTGGCCACGTCCCTGAGCGGGCAGTGAGCTTGAAGGACGGGGAGAGACCGAATCTGCTCGAGCGCCTGCTCGAGCTCGAGACACTCGACCGGATTCCCAGAATCGGCTTTCTGATGCGCGGCGTCCCGGACGCCGAGTCGGTCGCCGAGCACACTTTTCATCTCGCGCTTCTGGTATGGCTCCTGGCCGGACGTGAGCCCGGCGTCGATCGGGCGCGAGCCGTGGAGATGGCCCTGGTTCACGATCTCGCCGAGGTCCGTCTGGGAGACCTTCCTCGGACCGCGGCGGGCTACTTCGAGGACGGTGCCAAGCACGCCGCGGAGCACGAGGTGTTGGCCCACTTCTTCGCGGGGATCGAGCCCCGCGTTGCCGAGCTCGCTTCCGAGTACGAGCGAGAAGAGAGCGTCGAGGCCCGTTTCGTACACGCTTGTGATCGGGTCCAGCTTCAACTCAAGGCGCGCCTCTACACGCGCTGGGGACATCCCGCGGTTCGCGAGCTCGAGCCGCAGAGAAACGCCCCCGCGAGCGAGTTCGCATCCCTGCGCGAGCTCATCGCGGAACTCGTCGAGGACGGGGCCGGAATCTAGCCGCTAGGGCCGGTGACTCCGGCCGAAGTCTGCATACGGGACCGCCCCACGAGCCTCCCGCCTGCCCAGCCGCACCCTAAGACCTTTCGTTTCAACCTTTAGCGACCTCGTGCCGCTTGGCACCCGCCGTGCACTGACTAGGTACTGCCAGCCGCGAGACTGCCGAGTCCAGTCGGCCTGGCGCTCGAACGGAGACTACTCAACGCACCGTTCGAAAGAGAGCTTTGACATGAGAACAAGAATGGGTCCCCTCCTCCTCTCCGGAGTGCTCGCCATCGCGACGGCTTCCGCTGGTCTCGCGACCTGTCCGAGCGGCTCGAGTTGGATCCGTTTTCCGGAGGATTGCGGCGCGGGCGACACGTTGGGCACGGCGGTTTCTGCGGTGTCGGACGGAGGGACGGTGGACGTGGCGTCGGGGACGTACACGTTCGGGAGCTCGGGACTGAATCTTTCGGGTTTGAACAAGTCGGTGACCCTGTCGGCCCGGAGCCTGCGCGGAGTGACGTTTTCGGGGGGCGGAACGTCGCCGTTGGTGAAGGTGGTGAACTCGACATCGAACGGCAAGCCCCTGGTGTTCGAAGGGATCGTGTTTTCAAATGGCTACTCGGGATCGGCGAACCGCTCGGGCGGAGTGACGCTGACGAACGCGGAGGCGACCTTCGCGGACTGTGCGTTCACGAACAACCGGATGGTGGAGTCGTCGACCGGTGGCGGGGCTCTGGGTTTGTATGGTGGGAGCCGCGCGATCCTGGTGCGGACGACGTTCACGGGCAACCAGGCGAAGAACCAGGGCGGAGCGATCTACGCGGTGCGCAACGCGGGCGACGGTCCGTCCTCGGTGTGGGTTTACGATGGGACGTTCACGAACAACACGACGGCGGGCTCGGGGTTCACGGCGACGTCGGCGGGTGGAGCGATCTACCTGCGCAACGCGAAGCTGTGGGTGGCGGACACGCGTTTCGCGGGGAATGTGGCGGGCTGGGTGGGGGGAGCGATCTACGGTTGGGGGGACTGGGGGAGCAAGTCGCCCTACTGCAGCTACGACAGCGCGCCGTCGACGGACATTCTGATCAGCCGGAGCGTGTTCGACTCGAACCGGGCGGACGACACGGCGAACCCGGGGGTCCAGACAGCTCCGACCTTTGGCGGAGCGATACACACAGAGAACTGCGTCCGGACGCGAATCTACGGTTCGTCGTTCGATTCGAACGAGGCGGAGTGGGGCGGCGCGATCTCGGCGGACCACACGGAGCTCTTGCTGAGCCAGTCGGTGTTTCGCTACAACCGGGTCACGGCGACGTCGAGCTCGCTACCGGTGGGCGGGACGCTGTGGTCCTACGCGGGGGACGTGTCGGGCTCGCCCGACTATCCGAACGGCTCGGTGACGATCAACCGGACGCTCGTCGAAGGGGGAACGTCGGCGGACAGTGGGGCGGCGAACGCGCAGGTGGGCGGTTGTTTGTTCCTGCAGGGAGACTCGTCGAAGGCGATCCCGGTGCCGGCGAGCGCGCGGGTGTCGGTGACGGTGGCGGACTCGGCGTTCGTGCACTGCAACGCGGGATCTCTGAGCTCGGCCAGCCCGGGCGTGCGGGGCGGAGCGATGGCGACGAACCGGGTGAAGCTGGACGTGACGAACACGCTGTTCGTGCAGAACAGGGCGGGCGGGACGACGGGCTCGACGTCCAACTACGGCCTGGGGGCGGCGATCGCGCTGCTCTATGACTCGATCGGAACGTTCCACGCCAACGTAGTGATGACCGACAGCTTCGCGAGCGAGGCCCTCGCTCACCCGAACTACGTCGACCTCTGGGTGGACAGCTCGGCGACGGTGGGTTCGCCGGAGGAGTGGACGGAGTCACCGCCGAGCGTGGCGGGGATGGTGGTGGCGGCGCCGTCGCAGCCGGCGGGCGCGGGCGGACCGTACGTCGGGGAGTCGGACGTGGTGTGGGCGTATGCGGGCAGCTCGGCGACGCTGGACGGCTCTGGGGTGGGGACGCACCCGAAGAGCGGGGTGAAGAACGAAACGTCGGGCAATCACACCCTGGCGGTCTCGGGGCTCTCGAACTGCAGCCGCTGCACGACATCGACCCAGGCGCCGACGGAGCCCTCGACGACGCTGACGGCGACGCCGTCGAGCCTGGCGCCGGGCCAATCGACGACGCTCAGCTGGTCGACGCCGGACGGGAGCTACCTGGCGAGCGTCGTGGACCGCGGGTTGGGCGAGACGGGTGCGACGGGCAGCCGGAGCGTGACGCCGGGCGGCACGCAGGCCTTCCGGCGCATCGCCATCACCCAGCAGGGCGGCACCCTGGCCGAGCCCCTCGTGGTGGTCGGCGGCGCCGGCGGCGGCGGTCAGCTCATCATGGCCAACGGCTTCGAGAACAACCTCAACGGCTGGACCCTCGTCGTCCAGTAGCGGCGCGCGAGGCGCGCTCTTCGCGGACGGCTTAGAAAGCGGGCTGGGATCTTGGAGCGCGGTCGTGGAGTGAGGCGGTGCCGGGGGGCTCAGCGCTCGGGCACGTGGAGGCCACGCCGCGCCAGGAGCCGTCGCAGGCGACCGTAGAGATTGCGTCCGAGCAGGGCGCCGGCTCCGGTCGAGATGTCGTGCAACACCTGGCGCAGCTCCTGATCGCCGTTCCAATACTTTCGGGCATACGGCTCGAGCTCGCCGCCGAGCGCCTGCGAGAGCACCGCCGCGGCGATCACCAGGTCGTCCAGATAACCCACCGGGCCGACGAAGGCCTCGGGGAAGAGATCCGTCGGGACCAGGAAGTAGGCGAGCGCGCCGCCGATCAGGGCGCGGGCCTGCGGCGGCACATCCTTGTCGAGCGCGAGGCGGGTCAGCAGGATGAAGACGTCGGGCACCAGCAGCAGCGCCTCGACCACCGGCTTGCCCAGCTTGCGGCTGCGCCGCCCGGCCGCCGCCAGCATGCGGGCGCGCAGGCGGTCGTAGAAGGCGAGCAAGTGCGCCTCGCGTGCGTTCTCGCGCGCGCTCCGCGAAGCCAGGGTGTGGTCCCCGTCCGGAGTGGGCATGGATGGATTCTAGCGGTTCGCGGTCAGGGCACGGTCGAGAACGAGAAGCTCTCGCCGGACGTCATGGGCCGACCCGATCGATCGACCACTCGCGTCGGATCGAGCCGTGCGGTGAGCCGGGCGCCGCGCGGCAGGTCGCGGGCGGGATCCCACACCACCCACCAGCGCTGCGCGTCCCAGCTCACCCTTCCGGGGATCGCATTCCCGGCGTCGTCATCGACCGTGACGGCGTCTGGGGCGAGGTCCGCCCCTTCGATCGGCTCGGAGAGCGCGAAGACGACCCGCACCCGCCGCGCCGCGACCAGGTCGCCGGACAGCGGAAAATGCGAGGTGACGAGCGGCGCGCTGTGCGCCGGGCGCCATTGCGGCGGCTCGCTCGCCAGGTCGAGGGTCACCCAGAAGACGGCGTTGACGAAATCGGGTGGCGGGGGAGGCGGCAGGGGGAGGTCGTGGTCGTCGAGGTAATCGTGGAGGAGCACCGCGGCCACCACCACGGCGGCGGCGCCGGCCGCCACCAGGGCGGGTGAGACGTGGTCGAGGGTGCAGCTCCACCTTCACCATCTCTCCACGCCGGACCGCGATCGTCCTCGAGACGGGATGCTTCAAGGGCGCCACCGCTCCATTCGAGTCGAGTCGCGAGTCGAAGCGCAGGCGGTAGCGCCCCGGCTCCAGGCTCGCCACCGTCCAGGCCGGCGCCAACGAGCGGAAGACCGCCACCCAGCGTTGCTCGATCTTCTGCTCGAGGACTGCCGAGATGACGCCGGGCAGCGGTCGCGCGGCCCGGCGCTGGGCGTCGTCGGCGAAGACGGCGACCCGGATGGCGCCCCGATCCCCGGGTGTCGGCACGCGGCCGGTCTCGCGGAGGCTGGTGCAGCTCAGGGCAAGGAGCAGCGACAGGCAGAACGCGACCGCGCGGCGCGGAGAGCTCACCTGCGGATTGTGGCACGGCGGCGGCTAGAATGGCGGTATGCCGCGTCTCACCAAGATCTACACCCGCAGCGGCGACGATGGCACCACCGCGCTCGGCTTCGGCGGTCGCCTGCCCAAGGACGCCCTGCGGATCGAGTGCTACGGCACCGTGGACGAGCTCAACTCGGTGCTCGGCGTCGCCCGGGCGGCCCATCTGCCCTCCGACATCGACTCCTGGCTGGGTCGCATCCAGAACGAGCTCTTCCATCTGGGCTCCGATCTCTGCGTGCTCGAGACCGACAAGGAGGCGCACCCGGTTCCCCACATCGAGCGCCGCCACGTGGAGGACCTCGAAGCGACCATGGACGATTGGAACCCCCGCCTCGAGCCGCTCGACAACTTCATCCTCCCAGGCGGTACGACGGGGGCGGCGGCGCTTCATCTGGCGCGCACGGTATGCCGGCGCGCCGAGCGGTTGCTGGTCACGCTGACCCGCCAAGAGGCGGTCGGCGAGTGGACGCTGCCTTACCTCAACCGGCTCTCGGACGCGCTCTTCGTGGCGGCCCGCGCCGCCAACGCGCTCTCCGGGCGCGCCGACGTGCTCTGGGACTCTCACGCTTGACGGTCGCCTCCCGGGGCGGCGATAGCATCGGCCGGTGAGCGCGCACCGGGGCGCCGCCCCGAATTCCCTGACCGCGGCCGAGCTGCGGCGCTACGGCCGTCATCTGGTCATCCCCGAGATCGGCAAGGAGGGACAGGAGAAGCTCAAGCGGGCGCGCGTCCTGCTGGTCGGCGCGGGCGGGCTCGGCTCGCCGGCGGCGCTCTACCTAGCGGCGGCCGGCGTGGGAACGCTAGGGCTCGTCGAGTTCGACGTGGTCGACGAGAGCAACCTGCAGCGTCAAATCCTCTTCGGAACCTCGGACCTCGGCCGCCCCAAGCTCGCGGCGGCGGCCGAACGCCTGCGCGACGTCAACCCGCTGATCGAGGTGGTGCCTCACGACGCTCGGCTGGGGATCGACAACGCGCTCGAGCTGGTCTCGGCCTACGATCTGGTGGTCGACGGCTCCGACAACTTTCCCACCCGCTACCTGGTGAACGACGCCTGCGTGCTCTCCGGCCGCCCCGATGTCTGGGGCGCCGTCTTCCGCTTCGAGGGCCAGGCCTCGCTCTTCGCCGCGCCCGGTGGGCCCTGCTACCGCTGCCTCTTTCCCGAGCCGCCGCCTCCCGGGTCGGTGCCCTCCTGCGCCGAGGCGGGTGTGTTCGGCGTCCTGCCCGGCATCGTCGGCACGATCCAGGCCGCCGAGGTGATCCGCTGGGTGACCGGGGTCGGCGAGCCGCTGGTCGGCCGCCTGCTGCTCTTCGACGCTCTCGCGATGCGTTTCCGCGAGGTCAAGCTGCCCAAGAATCCCGACTGCCCGATCTGCTCGGAACACCCGAGCCAGACCGGGTTGGTCCTCTACGAGGATGCCTGTGCCATGCCCGAAGACGCCTTCGAGATCGACGTCGCCGATCTCTCCCGCCGCCTCGCCGCCGGCGAGCCGCTCGAGCTGCTCGACGTGCGCACCGCGCGCGAGCGCGAGATCGCGGTGCTGCCGGGAGGAAGCTGGATCCCGCTCCAGGAGCTCGAAGGGCGTTGGCAAGAGGTGCCGGAGAGCCGCCCCGTGATCGTCTACTGTCACACTGGACGCCGCTCGGCCTTCGCGACCGAGATGCTGCGCGCCCGGGGGCGCGAGCGGGTCTACAACCTGGCGGGCGGCATCGACGCGTGGAGTCGCGAGGTCGACCCCGAAGTGCCGCGCTACTGAACGGAGTCTCCGCTCCCGCCCGCCGGCGGTAGGATGACCCGTCGCCTGCCGGGCCGCGGATCATCCCGCCCGGCCGCGCGGATTCGCCCACGTTCATCCGGGAGAGATCGATGTCCGATAGCTTTGCAAATGGGCGCTCGACGCGATGCGCGGCGCTGGCTCTGCTGCTCGCCGCAGCCACCGCGCCCGTCTGGGCCGCCGCGCCGATGCCGCCCTCCACCCACGTCAGGGCACAGGTGCCGGTCGAGGAGTTCACGCTCGACAACGGGATGCGCTTCCTGCTCGTGCGACGCCCCGAGCAGGCGACCGTGATGGGCGGCTGGGTGGCCCACGTCGGCTCGGCGAACGAGCATCCCGGGATGACCGGCGTGGCGCATCTGTTCGAGCACATGATGTTCAAGGGGACGCGCAAGATCGGCACCAAGAACATCGATCGCGGCCTCGCGATCATCGCCGAGCAAGAAAAGGTGCAGGAGCAGATTCGCGCCCAGTACAAGATCCAACGCGAACGTTACCGGCGCGGCGAGATCGACGACCCGTTCGATCCCAAGGACGCGACGCCCGAGCTCCTCGAGCTCGAGAAGCAGTTCCAGAAGCTGGTCGACGAGCAGCACCAGAACATGGTCAAGGACGAGTTCGACCAGATCTACACCGAGGCGGGCGCCTCGGGGATGAACGCGACCACCACCCAGGACGCAACCATCTACTGGGTCACGGTGCCGGCCAACAAGCTCGAGCTCTGGTTCTGGATGGAATCGGATCGTCTCTACGAGCCGGTCTTCCGCGAGTTCTACTCGGAACGCGACGTGGTGCAGGAGGAGCGCCGCATGCGCCTCGATTCGACGCCGACCGGGCCCTTCGACGAGGAGCTCAACGCGCTCTTCTGGACTTCCCTGCCATACAGCTGGGAGCCGATCGGTTGGATGTCGGACTTGAAGACGCTCTCGCTCGCCCAGGCGCAACACTTCTTCGATACCTACTACGCGCCCAACAACGTCACCGTGGCGCTGGTCGGCAACTTCGACACCGGCCAGGTCAAGGCGTGGGCGAAGGAGTACTTCGGGCGCATCCCGCGCGGCAAGGAAGCGGTGCCCGACGTGGTGACCCTCGAGGTCCCCCAGGTCGCCGAGAAGCGGATGAACGCGCAGTGCGACTGCCAGCCGCAAATCGCGATCGAGTACCACGCGGTGCCGTTCGAGCACAAAGACAGCTACGCGCTCGACGTGGTGGAAGGGCTGCTCGAGGGACAGACCGGGCGACTCAACAAGGACCTGGTTCTCGACAAGAAGATCGCCAGCTCGGCCAACGCCTCGGCGCGCGAGCAGAAGTACGCGGGCTCGTTCGACTTCGAGGCCGAGACCCAGGGCGCCGCGACGCCGGAGCAGCTCGAGCAGGCCTGGTACGCCGAGGTGAAGCGTCTGCAGGACGAGCCGGTTCCCGCGCTCGAGCTCCAGAAGGTCAAGAACCAGGTGATCGCCGGCTCCTACCGCCGCCTGCAGAATCCCTTCTACCTCCTGCTGCAGCTCCTCTTCTACGACGGCTGGGGGGACTGGACCTACCTCAACACGTCGGCCCAGAGCACCCTGGCGGTCACCGCCGAGGACGTGCAGCGGGTGGCGAAGAAGTACTTCACTCCCGAGAACCGCACGGTGGCGATCTACACCCGCAAGGCGGGGAGCGCGAGCGAACCTCCGCCCCCGAGCTCGCCAAGCTGCCGCCCCAGATGCGTCAGGCCGTGATGGCGCAGGCCAAGCAGCTCCGCGCGCTCGACGACCCGAAGCAGCTCGAGCAGATCGTGGCGCAGCTCGAGCAACGCAAGAGCGCCGCGCCGGACGAGATGAAGCCGGCCTTCGAGCTGCTCGAGCGCTCCGCGCGCACCCGGCTCGACGAACTCCAGAAGGCGGCCGGCAACGACAAGGAGAAGAAGCCGTGAGCGTCCGTTCCGCGCAGGGAATCGCCGTCGTCTGCTCGTTGCTCGCGGTGGGCGCGCCGCCGCTCTTCGCGGCGCCGACCTCGAGTCCGGGACAGCTACCGGCCCGTCCGGAGAAGCTTGCCTATCCGCCGCTCCACTTCGAAGTGCCGCGCGCCGAAGGGCTGCGCCACGAGCTGCCCGGCGGCGTGGTCGTCTACGTGGTGCCTGATCACGCCCTGCCGCTCGTCAACGTGGTGCTCGACGTGCGCGCGGGCGCCTACCGCGAGCCCGCCGACAAGCCCGGTCTGGCCGGCCTCACCGCGACCCTGATGCGGGTCGGCGGCACCACGTCGCTCACCCCGGAGGACTTCGACGAGAAAGCCGACTTCCTGGCCGCGAACCTCGACGCCGAAGGCGGCGACGTCACGTCGAGCGCCTCGTTGAACGTGCTGACGAGCGGCCTCGGCGAGGGACTCGACCTCCTCTTCGACATGGTGCGCCACCCGCGCTTCGACGCCGCACGCCTGGACGTGGAGAAAGCCAAGCGCCTCGAGGCGATGAAGCAGAGGAACGACGACGCGGACTCGATCCTGGGTCGCGAGTGGGGCTGGCTGCTCTACGGGCGCGATGCCTTCCTCGCCCGGGAGTCGACCGCGGCCGAGCTCCAGTCGATCACCCGCGACGACCTGGAGGCGTTCCACCGCCGCACCTGGGGACCCGAGGGGATGGTGATCGCGGTCTCGGGCGACGTGGAGCCCGGCCAGATCCTGCCCGAGCTGGAGAAGCGCCTCGCCGGCTGGAAGGCGACCGAGCCGGCGCCCTGGCCGCCCACCCTGCCGAGCTTCACGCCCAAGCCGGGCCTCTACCAGGTGGAGAAGGACATACCGCAGGGCAAGGTGCGGCTCGGCCATCGGAGTCTCGAGGTCGCCGACTGGTCGAACCCGGACCTCTACGCGCTCCAGGTGATGAACGACATCCTGGGCGGCGGCGGCTTCACGGCGCGACTCACCAAGCGGGTGCGCTCCGACGAAGGGCTCGCCTACGGCGCCTACTCGGTCTACAGCCTCGGCCAGTTCTGGCCGCGCACCTTCGCGGCGGCCTACGCGTCGAAGAACCCGACGGTGGCCTACGCGCTCCAGATCACCCTCGACGAGATCGCCAAGATCCGCGAGTCGAAGGTGAGCGACGAGGAGCTCCGCACCTCGAAGGCCTCGTTCGTCGACACCTTCCCGCGCCACTTCGAATCGGCCGCCAAGATCGCCGGCACGTTCGCCAACGACGAGATCGTCGGCCGCCCGCACTCTTATTGGTACGACTACCGGAAGCGGATCGAGGCGGTGACCGCGGACGACGTGCTGCGGGTGGCGAAGGAGCACCTACACCCGGACGACCTGGTCATCCTGATCGTCGGTAAATGGAGCGAGATCGCACCCGGCGACCCCCAGGGCCGCGCCAAGATGTCCCAGTTCGACGACGGCCAAGTCACCCACCTGCCGCTGCTCGACCCGTTGACTCTGGAGCCGCTTCCGCCGGCGAAGTGAGCGCCGGTCCGAACCTCGCGGCACCGGCACGCTCCGTCGTCGCGTAGCGGTGGTAGCGTGGCTCGTCACCGCTTCCGCGCGGCGTGAATCCGCAGGCTGCGTGCGGGAGATGGGGTAGGGGAGGAACCCGATGACAGGTATCGTTCTCGGAATCGTCATCCTGCTGGCCGCGGTTCTCGTCTGGTGGGTTCGCAGCCGGGCGCGGCACGGTGCGAGCTCGAAGCAGCGAGAGCGCGAAAAGTTCGATCGCGAGCGAGAGGCGGACCGGCTCGCCTGTCTGGAGGCGGAGCGCTCGATCAATCCCGGCGTTGCTGGCCCCGCCCCCGACGAGTCTTCCCTGGACCGCGCCGCCGCGAGCACGGCACGCGGCCGCGCCGCCTCCGAGCGTTGGAAGGCCGCCAATCCCCCCTCCTCCTTCGACGACGACCTGCCGGTTCCCTGAAGGGCCTCGCCAGCGAGCTAGTGGTGCTCGGCCGCTAGCGCCTCTTCGCGGGTGTGCTGCACGGTGCCGTCGGGGTGCTGGGGCGGGGAGTAGATGGTGTAGAGCTTGAGCGGCACCTCGTTGGACGCATTGATCACGTTGTGGAAGGTCCCGGCGGGCACCACGACGGCGTCGCCGGTCCGCACGAGGTGCTCTTCGTCGACCCCGAAGTGGAAGCGCGCGTTGCCCGCTTCGATACGGAAGAACTGGTCGACCTCGGCGTGGATCTCCCGCCCGATCTCTTCGCCGGGCCCGAGGCACATCAGCACCAGCTGCTCGTTCTTTCCGGTGTAGAGAACGCGCCGGAAGTCGTCGTTGTCGACGGTGAGCTTCTCGATCGATCCGATATACGGTTTCATCCTCCGAACCTCCCCGCGGCGAGCTTCAGCCGCTCCAGCCTTCCATCGTAGGGATACGCTCGCGCTCGGCGCCACCCGGCCGGGCGGTTTCGGCGGATCCAGAAGGCTCGGCTCCGTGTCCGGGCAGGGAGTTTTCGCGGAACGTCAGGCGATGCTCCCGCGAGGGGCCTCGCCCCGGGCCCGCGCGGAGTCGCCTGCTGCGCAGCGGCCGACTCCTGGCGCCCGGCCGCCAGGGCGGTACCATTTCACCTCGCGTTGACGTCGTCTCTGGCTTTGAAGCGCTGTCGACCGAGTGAAGCGAACCCGGATCCTGGAGGTCAGTCGAAGGAGAATGCGGACGCCGATGCGAACCTGGTTGCGGAGCGCCAGACAGTCCACCTGGTTCCGGGTCGTCGGACGGGCCCGAGTGCGCTGGCGAGAGGTCGGAGGGGATCAGAGCGCCGCAGCGTTCGCCTTTTTCCTGTTGATGTCCCTCGTTCCCCTGGTCCTCCTGCTCGTGACCCTCGGGTCGCTCTTCGTCGAGCGCGAGGTCGCGACCCGCCACGTCGTTCGGCTGGTCGATCATTACGCTCCTCTGACCCGTGAACAGGAGCACGCCGCGGTCACGATCGTTCGCGGCTCGCTCAAGGCGCGTGGTGGGCTCGACCTGGTGGCGTCTGTGCTATCGATCTGGGGCGCGCTGAAATTCCTGCGCGTCCTGATCGAGATCACCAATCGCATCTGGCGCTCGCAGCCCTACAACTGGTGGCGTCTGCCCTTGAAGAGTCTGGGCCTGCTGGGGGTCACGATCAGTGCCGCTCTGGTCGGCGTTCTGCTCCCGGGCGTGGCGCGGCTGGTCCGCCAGTTCCTGGGGACCTATCTCGACATCTCCAGGTGGGCGTTCGCCCTGATATTCGGTCTCATCCCGTGGCTCGTTCTGTTCTATGGGCTGATCCTGATCTACCGGCTGGCCCCTCGGCGGGCCACCCGGTTCTCCGAGGTCTGGCTCGGGGCGCTGGCCGCCACCCTGCTGATCTGGCTCGGCGAGCAGCTGTTCGTGGTCTACGCTGCCGCATTCGCGAGCTCCAACATGCTCTACGGCGCCCTGGGCGGCCTGGTGGCGTTCTTGCTTTGGAGCTACGTGTCGAGCTGCATCGGCGTGTTCGGCATCTGCTTCTGCGCGGCACAGGTGGAGATCCGGCAGGACCAGACGCAGCCCTGACAAGTACCCGCCGTTTCGCCCTTGGTTTGCATGCTCAAGTTTCGGCGGAACGGTGTCCCACCCCTTCCCGCCCACCCTCGCGGGTGTTGGTGGGGAGCGGGGGCGTGTTAGAACGAGAACATGAGCGCGCATCGGATCTCAGTTGATGGCAACGAGGCTGCGGCGTCGGTCGCTTATCGGGCGAGCGAAGCGGTGGCGATCTATCCCATAACCCCCGCTTCACCCATGGGCGAGCTGGCCGACGCCTGGGCGGCGGGCGGCAAGCCCAACCTCTGGGGACTGGTGCCTCAGGTGGTCGAGATGCAGTCCGAAGGAGGCGCGGCGGGAGCCGTGCACGGGGCGCTCCAGGCCGGGGCGCTGACCACCTCCTTCACCGCTTCCCAGGGGCTCCTCCTCTGGATGCCCGACATGTACAAGATCGCCGGCGAGCTCAACGCGTTCGTGCTCCACGTCGCGGCGCGCACCATCGCCACCCACGCGCTCTCCATCTTCGGCGACCACTCCGACGTCATGGCCACGCGCGGGACCGGCTTCGCCATGCTCGCCGCCGGATCCGTGCAAGAAGCGCACGATCTCGCCGCCGTCGCCCACCGGTCGACCCTCGAATCGCGGATTCCCTTCCTCCACTTCTTCGACGGCTTCCGGACCTCCCACGAAGTGGGGAAGATCGAAGAGATCCCCGACGACGTGCTGCGTGCCATGTTGCCGCTCGACAAGATCGCCGAGCACCGGGCGCGGGCGCTCAGCCCGGAACGGCCCGTGCTGCGCGGCAGCGCCCAGAACCCCGATGTCTTCTTCCAGGCGAGAGAGGCGGCCGAGACCTTCTACCGGGCCTGCCCCGGGATCGTCCAACAGGCCATGGACCAGCTCGCCAAGGCCACCGGGCGCGCCTATCGGCTCTTCGACTACATCGGCCACCCCGAAGCCGTGCGCGTTCTCGTGATCATGGGCTCCGGCGCCGAATGCGCCCACGAGACCGTCGAGCGGATGGCCGAGCGGGGCGAGCGCGTCGGCGTCCTCAAAGTGCGGCTCTACCGGCCGTTCGCCTCCGCCGCCTTCGTCGCCGCGCTGCCGCCGACCGTCTCCGGCATCGCCGTCCTCGACCGCACCAAAGAGCCCGGCGCGCCCGCCGACCCGTTGCACCTCGACGTCCTGGCCGCGCTCGCCGACGCCAAGCTCGCCGGCAGCCTGCCCTTCGCCGCCTTCCCGCGCGTCGTCGGCGGACGCTACGGACTGGGCTCCAAGGAATTCACCCCCGAGCTGGTGCGCGCGGCGCTCGCCGAGCTCGACCGCGAGCGGCCCAAGGCCCACTTCACCCTCGGCATCGTCGACGACGTCTGCCGCACCTCCGTCGAGCCCGCCGAGCCGGTCGAGAGCGAGCCTGACGACGTCTTCCGGGCGCTCTTCTTCGGGCTCGGTTCCGACGGCACCGTCGGCGCGAACAAGAACTCGATCAAGATCCTCGGCGAAGAAACCGAGCGCTACGTGCAGGGCTACTTCGTCTACGATTCCAAGAAAGCCGGCGCGACCACGGTCTCCCACCTGCGCATCTCGCCGCGCCCCATCCGCTCGACCTACCTCATCCGCTCCGCCCAGTTCGTCGCCTGCCACCGGCCCGAGCTGCTCGAACGCTTCGAGATCGCCGAGCGCGCGGCGCCGGGCGGCATCCTGCTGCTCAACTCGCCGCTCGCGCCCGAAGCCGTCTGGGATTCTCTGCCCAGCGAGGTGCAGGACCAGGTCCTCGCCAAACAGCTCCGCCTCTGGACCATCGACGCCCAGAGCGTGGCGCGCGAGTGCGGCCTCGGGGTGCGGGTCAACACCATCCTGCAGACCTGCTTCTTCGCGCTGACCGAGCTCGTGCCCACCCAGCGCGCCATCTCGCGCATGAAAGAGGCGATCGAAGCGAGCTACGGCAAGCGCGGGGCGCTGGTCGTCAAGCAGAACTTCGCGGCGGTCGACAAGGCGCTCGACCACCTCCACCCGGTGCCACGCCCGACCGAGAAGACCTCCACCCGGATGCGCCCGCCGGCCCTCGCGGCGCCGGCGCCCGAATTCGTCGAGCGGGTCACCGCCGTCATGTTGGCCGGACACGGCGACCACCTGCCGGTCTCCGCCTTCCCGCCCGACGGCACCTGGCCGGTCGGCACCTCCAAGTTCGAAAAGCGCAACCTGGCGATCGACATCCCGGTCTGGGAGAGCGACCTCTGCATCGAGTGCAACCAGTGCGCGTTCGTCTGCCCGCACGCCGCGATCCGCGCCAAGGTCGTACCCGAGGAGGCGCTCGCCGCCTCGCCGGTCGAGCTGCCGTCGATTCCCTACCGGACCCCCGAATTCAAGGGCCAACGCTACGTCCTCCAGGTGGCGCCGGAGGACTGCACCGGTTGCCGGCTGTGCGTCCATGTCTGCCCGGCCAAGGACCGCAAGGACCCGCGCCGCAAGGCGCTCGGTCTGGCGCCGCGCCGCGACCGGGTCGACGTCGAGCGCGAGCGCTTCGCCGCCTTCCTCGAGCTGCCCGAGGTCGACCGCACCCAGCTCAAGCGCTGGGACGCCAAGGCGACCCAGTTCCTCGAGCCTCTCTTCCAGTTCTCGGGCGCCTGCGCCGGCTGCGGCGAAACGCCCTACATCAAGCTGTTGACCCAACTGTTCGGCGATCGCCTGCTGGTCGCCAACGCCACCGGCTGCTCCTCGATCTACGGCGGCAACCTGCCGACCACGCCCTGGACCACCAACCGGGAAGGCCGCGGCCCCGCCTGGTCCAACTCGCTCTTCGAGGACAACGCCGAGTTCGGCTTCGGCATGCGGCTGGCGCTCGACGTCAAGCGCGCCAACGCCGATCGGCTGCTCGCCGAGCTCGCCGGCCAGTTGCCCGAACGCCTGGTCGCCGCGCTCGAGGCCGCCGATCCGCGCGACGAGAAGAGTCTCCAGGAGCGCCGCGTGCAGGTGGCCGAGCTCATGGACCACCTCGCGAAGCTCGACTCGCCCGAGGCGCAAACCCTGCGAGCGCTCGCCGAGGCGTTCGTCCCGACCAGCCTCTGGCTGATCGGCGGCGACGGCTGGGCCTACGACATCGGCTTCGGCGGGCTCGACCACGTGATCGCGCAGCGCCGCGACCTCAATATCCTGGTGCTCGACACCGAGGTCTACTCGAACACCGGTGGCCAGGCCTCCAAGGCCACGCCGCTCGGCGCCGCCGCCAAGTTCGCGATCGCCGGCAAGGAAACGGCGAAGAAGGACCTCGGGCTGCTCGCCATGAGCTACGGTCACGTCTACGTGGCGCGCATCGCCTTCGGAGCGCGCATCAACCAGACCGTCGAGGCGCTGCGCGAGGCCGAGAGCTACCCGGGGCCGTCGCTGGTCATCGCCTACAGCCACTGCATCGCGCACGGCTACGACCTCGAGTTCGGGTGCGATCAACAGAAGCTGGCGGTGGAAAGTGGCATCTGGCCCCTCTACCGCTTCGACCCGCGGCGCATTGCGGCCGGCGAGCCGCCGCTCAAGCTCGATTCCCAGGGCTCCGGGGTGCCGGTGCTCGACTACCTGCGCAACGAGACCCGTTTCCGGATGGTCGAGAAACGGGATCCCGAGCGCTTCCGCCGTCTCGCCCGCATGGCCCAACAGGACGTCGAACGGCGGGTGGCGCTCTATGAACAGCTTTCGCACCTGACCCTGCCGCACGAGGTTGCGGCGGCGGCGGTGGAGGAGTAGCGCCATGGATCTCTCGACGCGATACCTCGGCTTCACGCTCCCGCATCCGCTCGTCTGCGGCGCCTCGCCGCTCGCCGACGAGCTCGACACGGTGCGCCGCCTGGAGGACGCGGGCGTGGCCATGATCGTCCTGCGCTCGCTCTTCGAGGAACAGCTCGAGCAGGAAGAGCTCGCCACCCACGCCGCCCTGGAGACGCCGGCCGAGTCCTTCGCCGAGGCGCTCTCCTATCTGCCCGACCCGGCCGAGTTCGTGCTCGGGCCCGAGCAGTACCTGGAGCAGATCCGGCGCGTCAAGGACGCGGTGTCGGTGCCGGTCGTGGCGTCGCTCAACGGAACCTCGCTCGGCGGCTGGCTGGCGCACGCACGCGAGCTCGAGCAGGCGGGGGCGGATGCCATCGAGCTCAACGTCTACCAGTTGGTGACCGATCCCGAAATCGAGCTCGCGCGCGGTCGAAGACCGCACGGTGGAGATGGTCGAGGCGGTCTGCGACGCCGCGGGCGTGCCGGTGGCCATCAAGCTCTCCCCCTTCTACACCGCGCTGCCGAACTTCGCGGCCCGGCTCGACGAGGCCGGCGCCGCGGGACTGGTCATCTTCAACCGCTTCTACCAGTCCGACATCGATCTCGAGGAGCTCGTGGTGCGGCCCGACCTGCATCTGTCGGAATCGGACGAGCTCTTGCTCCGCTTGCGCTGGCTGGCCATCCTGCGCGGCAAAGTGCGGGGCTCGCTGGCCGCGACCGGCGGAGTGCACACGGTCAGTGACGTGCTGAAGGCGGTGGTGTGCGGCGCCGACGCCGTGCAGATCGTCTCCGAGCTGCTGAGCCACGGACCGCGCCGCCTGGCCGAGATGCGGCACGACCTCGCGGCCTGGCTCGAGGAGCACGAGATCGAGGCGCTCTCCGACCTGGTGGGGAGCATGAGCCACGAGCGCAGCGCCGATCCGTCGGCCTTCGAGCGCGCCCAGTACATGCGGGTGCTGCAGAGCTGGCGGCTGCCGCACGCGCGCGGTCCACTCGCGCGCTGAAGCCGACCCTCGCCGGCCTCAATCGCCGTCTGCTCGGGGAGCGAGCGGCTCTTCCTCGCGCCAGCTCGAGGACCCGTCCGCATAGTGCTCGTGCTTCCAGATCGGCGCTTCGCGCTTCACCCGTTCGAGGGCTCGACGGCTGACCGCGAACGCGGCGTCGCGCCGCGGCGAGGCGGCCGCGATGGCGATCGACGCCGCACCCACCGCGAGTGCGCCGATCCGGTGGACGATGCGCACGGCGACTCCGGGGTGCTCACTCTCCAGCTCGCGCTCGATCGTCTCGAGCACCCGCTCGGCGAGCGGCTCATAGGCGCTGTAGTCGATGCCCACGACGGTCCGGCTGACGTGCTCGGAGCGCACCGTGCCGAGAAAGAGAACCGTGGCGCCGCGTCCGGATGCGGCGACCTCGGCGAGCAGCGCCGCGGGCTCGAGGGGGCGCTCGGTGAGGTGCACGGACCGATCCGTTCAACCACCCGAAACGGGGGGGAGAAGCGCCACTTCGCAGCCCTCGGTGAGCGGCCGGCTGCGGTCGGCCAGCTCGCCGTCGACCGCCAGCGCCAGGCGGGGCAGTAGCGGTGCGAGGGCGGGCACCGCTCGCGCCAGATCGTCGATCGCCTCGCCGAGTCGCGCGCCCTCGGGAACCGTGCACTCGTGCTCGGTGGCGCCGAGCGCTTGGCTGGCGGTGGCGAAAGCGACGACGTGGATCCGCATGCGGGAAATGCTAACCCAGAGCGCGACCGGCTCAGGTGACCGGGCGCCGGTCGCCCCAGCCCCGCTCGAGCATCGGGCAGCTTCCGCAAGGCACGCCGAGTGCGTTGCAGCGCCGCAGATTACAGTTGACTTCGCGGCCCGCGAGCCGGAGCTCCAGCCGTTCGAGCTTGTCGTTCGCGCGACCTTTGACCAGCGCAACATCGCCGTCGCCGAGCTCGCGCCCGAGGATCGCCGCCGCGGCCGAGACGTCGGCGCAGGCCGTGACCGCGTCGCGCGCCATCCCGGCCCGCCGCGCGCCGACGGAGAAAGGGCGGAAGCCGTGGCCGAGATAGAGAACCCGGGACGCCACGCGGGCGACCCGCTCGCCGAGCTCGCGATAGATGTCGTTCGGCCGGCCGATCGCTTCGGTGAGATTGCCGAGCACCACGAAGCGGCGTCGCGCCGGCAGCTCCGCGAGCAGCTCCAGCGCCGGTGCGAAGGTCTCCCATCCCGATTTGTGATGGTCACTGAGAAGCCAGGCTCCCGAGGGAAGGGAGAAGGGACGTAGGCGTCCGCCCAGAGGAGCGACCGGGGCGATGCGCGCGGCCGCGTCGTCGAGCCCCACCCCATGGAGCGAGGCGACAGCGAGCGCGGCGAGCGCGGCGCGCACGGCGGGCTCGCCGAAGAGCGCCAGGCGGACCTCGCGGGTGCCGGCCGGAGTCACCGCGACGAAGCGCGTGCCGCGCGGCCAATCGAGCCGCACGTCGGTGGCTCGAAAATCGCATTCGGGTGCGAAGCCGTAGGTCAGGGCGCGGCCGCCCCCGAGCGCCGCCATAGCGAGGACGCGCGGATCGTCGCCGTTGAGCACCAGGTTACCGTCCGGCCGTGCCCCTCGCACGAGCTCGGACTTTTCCGCCGCGATGTCGTCGAGCGAGCCGATGACGCGCGAATGTTCGCTGCCGACCGAGGTCACCACCACCGTGTCGGGACGGATCATGCGCGCGTAGGGCCGCATCTGCCCGCGCCGCGAAATGCCCACCTCGAGCACCCGGAGCGGGGCGCGACGCGGCGTGACCAGAAGCGCGCGCGCCAGGAAGCTGCCGAAGTTGCTGGGCAACGCCTCGGGGTCCAGGTCGAGCGCCGCGGCCGCCAGCCTAGCTGTCGTGGTCTTGCCGAACGATCCGGTGACGGCGGTGATGGTGATTCGTCGGCCGGCGCCGCGCCGCCACGCCCAGGCGAGCGGATACAGCAATGGCCAGGCGAGCCAGAAGCTCATGCGTCGCAGCATGCGGCGGCCGAGCGGATGGCCGGCGAGCGCGACGAGCTCGCGCGCTCCGTAGCGCAGGCGGGGCCGGGAGCGCGGGCGGCGCGGTTTCACGAAACCAGGCGGCCGGGCGGCATCGTCGTGGCAAGCGACGCCGGATCGATGAAGAGGCGGTGCCAGACCTCGAGCTGGGCGAAGAGGAGCAACCGCGAGCGATCGAATCCCCGCAGCCCGGCGCCGGTCGCGCGGCCGAGCAGGCGCTCGAGGTAGGCGCGCCGGAAGTAGCCCCGCCGGCCGGCCGATTCGTTCACCAGGTCGCGCACCCAGTCCACGGTCGCGGCGTCGGCGGCCCAGAGCCGCTGGGGATCGCTCAGCCCCCGCTTCGGACGCCGGCGGGCGGAGTCCGGTAGGAGGCCGCGCGCGGCCTCGCGGACGATCCGTTTTTCGCCGCGCCAGCGCATTTTCCAGTGGGCGGGCAAGCGGTTGGCGAAATCGACCAGGTGCCGATCGAGAAAGGGCAGCCGCGCCTCGAGCGAGTGGGACATGGCCAGTCGATCGACGATCGAAAGATTCCACTCCGGCATACGGGAGGTCTGCTCGTAGGCGAGCACGGCGTCGCGCCGCGCGGCTCCATGGTGGCCGAAGACCGGCGCGAGCAGGCGATCTTCGAAGGTCGGCCGCGCGATGCGGGACCGGAACGGCGGCGTGAAGAGGGTGCGCCGGCCCACCGCGAGCGGTGCTGAAACGGAGTAGATGCGCCGCGCCGCGCCGCTCGGCAGCCAGGCGAGAGGGCCAACCACGCTCTTCATCCGCTCGTAGCCGCCGAACAGCTCGTCCGAGCCTTCGCCCGACAAGACCACGCGCGCCTCGCTCGAGATCGCGGCGAAGAGGCGGTCGAGCGCCACCAGCGGGCCGCCGCGCGGCTCCTCGAGGTGCCAGATCAGGTGAGGCAGGACGCGCGCCCAATCCTCCGGCCGGAGCTCGAGCTCGGTGTGCTCGGTGCCCAGGCTCTCGGCGACCTCGCGGGCGGCCGGCCGGTCGTCGCGGGGACCCGGCGAGCCGATCGCGAAGGTCCGCACCGGCTGGTCGAGGAGGCGCCGCGCCGTCGCGACGAGCAGGCTCGAGTCGAGTCCGCCCGAGAGCGAGAACGCCTGCGGGACTTCCGTGGCGAGGTGCGATGCGACGGCTCCTTCGAAGATTCGCCGGAATTCCGGCACGGGGTCGGTCGGTCCGGCCCCGCGGCGCGGCGCGACGTCGAGCGTCCAGTAGCGATGCACGTCCACCCGCTCTCCCTCGATCCGCACCAGGTGACCCGGCGGCACCCGCCGGATCTCCGCGAAGAGGGTACGGTCGTGCGGTACCGAGAGCAGGGAGAGCAGACCGTCCAGGGCGCCCGGGTCGAGGCGGCGCGGCACCTCCGGGTCGGCGAACAGCGCCTTCATCTCGGAGGCGAAGAGGAGGCGTCCGTCGAGCTCGACGTAGTGCAGCGGCTTCATGCCCATGCGGTCGCGTGCCAGGAGGAGCCGCCGGCGCCGGATGTCGAGCAGCGCGAAGGCGAACATGCCGTCGAGCCGCTCGACGAGCGACTCGCCCTCCTCCTCGTAGAGATGGAGGATCACCTCGGCGTCGGATTCGGTCGCGAAGCGATGACCGCGCTGCTCGAGCTCGTCACGCAAGCGGACGTGGTTGTAGATCTCGCCGTTGGCGACCAGGGCGAGCTCGCCGGCCTCGTCCTCGATCGGCTGGTCGCCGTTGGCGACGCCGACGATGGCGAGGCGGGTGGAGCCCAGGGTCACGTCCGCGCGTTCGATGAAACCGGAGCCGTCGGGGCCGCGATGGCTCAGCCGGGACGCCATGCGGTCGGCGAGGTCGGGCTCGGGGCCGCCGGTGAATCCGAAGATGCCGCACATGACAGCCTCGCGCGCGGCCTCGGATCGGGCCGCGCCGCGCCGTTCAGGCGGAGGCCGGACGCTCGACCGTCATCGCCATGAGATAACCGAAGCGACCCGGCCAGCGGAAGCGGGTTTCGAGGAAATCGAACGGCGCGACAAACAGAGGCGAGGCCCGATAGAGGGGGATGCGACGGGTGAAGAAGTAGAGGTCCGCCATGCGCAAGAGCCCAGGCAGCGTGAGGATGCCCGAGCGGCCCACCACCCGCAGCCCCGCCCCCTCGAGGTCGCGGCGCAACTCCGCGGAGCTGAACGATTTCTCCGGAGCGTAGAGGTATTGACCCATCCGAGCGAGCAGCTCCACCATCAACGGCCG
Source organism: Thermoanaerobaculia bacterium (assembly GCA_963712855.1). Classification (GTDB taxonomy): domain Bacteria; phylum Acidobacteriota; class Thermoanaerobaculia; order Multivoradales; family JAGPDF01; genus JACTMI01. The sequence goes on along the minus strand of CAVQJN010000001.1, from coordinate 905,474 downwards.
CAGGAAGAGGTTCCACTTGTGGGGCACGCCGACGATCGCCCGTCCCCCCGGCTTCAGCACTCGCCGGATCTCGCGCAGGGTGTCGCGGTACTCGTCGATGTGTTCGATGGTCCCCATGGTGTAGAGGGCGTCGAAGCTTCCGTCGGCGAACGGGATCTCCCGGATGTCGGCCACGACCATGCGGCCGTCGAGCCCCAAGGCGGCCGAATTCCGCCGCGCCCGCGAGGCCACCGTCTGGCTCAGGTCGAGCGCGTAGACGTCGGCGCCCTGGGCCGCCATCCAATGCAGGATGCGGGTGTTGTGCGCCTCGTTCCAGAGATCGAGCTTGAGGACCTTCCGCCCGTCGAGCGGTCCGAGCTGACGCCGGATCAGGGCCTCCTCGCAGCGCCGGTAGTAGCGGGTGGTCGGCGCGTCGTGGAAATCGTGCACCGCCGCGGCGACGCGCTCCCAGGCGAGCCGCTGCGCCCGCCGCTCGGAAAGTGAATCGGACTGCCTCGGTGCGGCGGCGCGGCGTTTGCCGGAATCGCCCACCGAGCGGGTCGGCTCGGGCGTCCTGGCGGAGCTCGGGTTTGTCATGTGAGGGGGATTCTAACGGTCGTCGCTAGAATCGCCAGGTCCGAGAGAGGGGGCGCGTTTGCCGCGACTCGATTCGAAGCTCAAGCAAGATGCCGTCTACGACCGCCGGCGGACCCATTGGCTCGACGAGCTGGCACGTCTGGCGACCGAGGAATCGGTGCTGCGCGAAGGAGGAGGGCTCGCGTCGCAGGCGAAGCAGCGCTCGCGCGGCAAGCTGACCGCCCGCGAACGGGTGGCGGCGCTGTGCGATCCGGAGAGCGAGCTCCTGGAGCTCGGGCTCTGGGCCGCGCACGGCATGTACGAGGAGTGGGGCGGGGCGCCGGCGGCGGGCGTCGTGGCCGGTCTCGGTCGCATCCACGGCCGCAACGTGGTGGTGGTCGCCGACGACGCGACGGTGAAGGCGGGGGCCAAGTTTCCGCTCGGCATCAAGAAGGTGTTGCGGGCCCAGGAGATCGCGCTCGAGAACCGACTGCCGATCGTCTACCTGGTCGACTCGGCGGGCGTCTTCCTGCCGATGCAGGAGGAGATCTTCCCCGACAAGGAGCACTACGGCCGCATGTTCTACAACAACGCGCGCCTGTCGGCGGCGGGGGTCTTCCAGATGGCGGCGATCGTCGGCTCGTGCGTCGCCGGCGGCGCCTACCTGCCGATCATGTCGGACGAAACTCACATCGTGGAGGGTATCGGCTCGATCTTCCTGGCCGGCTCGCATCTCGTGCGGGCGGCGATCGGCGAACGCATCGAGAACGAGGCGTTGGGCGGTGCGGTCGTGCAGACCGACATCTCGGGCGTGGTGGATCACCGGCACCGCGACGAAGCGAGCTGCTACGCGTTCCTGCGCTCGCAGATCGAGAAGCTCGCCGACGCCGCGCGCGCTCCGTTCGCGACCCGCGACCCGCGCCCTCCCGCCTGCGACCCCGAGGAACTGCTCGGCCTCCTGCCGGTCGAACGCTCGCGCCCCTACGACGCCCACGAGCTCCTCGCCCGGTTGCTCGACGGCTCGGAGCTCGACGAGTTCAAGGCGACCTACGGATGCACCCTGGTCTGCGGGACCGGCTGGATCGAGGGACACGCGGTCGGCATCGTCGCCAACCAGCGCTCGGTGGTCGACCGGCGGACCGGACTCGAGCCGGGCGAGAAGGAGCTCCAGATCGGCGGCGTCCTCTATTCCGATTCGGCGGACAAGGGGGCGCGCTTCGTCGAGATATGCAACCAGAAGAAGATTCCTCTCCTCTTCCTCCAGGACGTCACCGGCTTCATGGTGGGCTCGCGCGCCGAATGGGGCGGCATCATCAAGGATGGCGCCAAGATGGTCAACGCGGTCGCCAACTCGGTGGTGCCGAAGATCACGCTCTTTGTCGGCAACTCCTACGGAGCGGGTAACTACGCGATGTGCGGCAAGGCTTACGGCGCGCGCTTTCTGTTCGCCTGGCCGTCGGCTTCGATCGCGGTGATGGGCGGCGAACAGGCATCGCGGACCCTGCTCTCGATCCAGCTGAAGAACCGCGGCGCGGAGGTGAGCGACGAGGAGAAGAACGCCCTGCTGGCCGACATCCAGGCGCGCTACGACCGCACGATGGACCCGCGCTTCGCGGCGTCGCGCCTCTGGGTCGACGGCATCATCGATCCGCGGAGCACCCGGAGCGTGCTGGCGCGCTGCCTGGAATCCTGCGCGTCGAATCCCGACCTGCCCGAGTTCAAGACCGGCGTCCTGCAAACCTGACGATCGTCGATGCCGGGATGATTCCACCGGGCGCGCCGGGCGTGCCAGGATGCGGGGGTGCCGTTCGACTACTACCGGCGGCTGACGGCCCGTCAGAAGCGGATCTACGACCGCAGCGACGCCATCACGTCGCTGCCGCTCGCCGATCCGGAGGCGCTCCATCCCCTGGTGCGCGAGCTCGAGCGCGCGCTCGCCGCCGACCGGCGGAGCGAGGTGAACCGGCACTGCGCGGCGCTCGCCGGCGAGATCTGCCGGCGCTTCGCCGTGCCGCCGGTGCGGGTGCGGGTGCTCGCGGCGCGTCCGAGCGGCGACTACGGCGAGCTGCACGGTCTCTACGACCCCGAACCCGAACCGCCGCTCATCACCCTCTGGATGCGCACCGCCGCCAAGCGGCAGGTGGTCGCCTTCCGCAGCTTCCTGCGCACTCTGGTGCACGAGCTCCTGCACCATCTCGACTACGAGCACTTCGAGCTCGAGGAGACCTTCCACACGGAAGGCTTCTTCAAGCGCGAGTCGAGCCTGGCGAACCAACTGCTGGGCGTGGCGCCGGCGGGCGTCCCGCCTACCGGGACGGCGAGAGGCGAGCGGCCCCGGTGATAACCTCGCGCGACGCATGAAGGTCGTTCGCGTCGCCAACGGACAGGGTTTCTGGGGAGACAACGTCGACGCCCCGCTCGAGCTCGTCGAGCGCGGTCCGCTCGACTACCTCGGCATGGACTACCTGGCCGAGGTGACGCTCTCGATCATGATGCGGCAGAAGCTCAAGAATCCCGCCGCCGGCTTCGCCACCGATTTCCTCGATTTCGTCCGCCGCGCCCTGCCGAAGCTCGTCGAGCGAGGCGTGCGGGTGGTCACCAACGCGGGGGGGCTCAATCCGCGCGCCTGCCGCGAGCGGGTCTTCGAGATCGCGCGCCAGCTCGGCGTGACCGGGCTCAAGGTGGGCGTGGTCGAGGGCGACGACCTGCTGGCGCGTCTGCCGGATCTGGTCGCGCGCGGTCACGCGATGGAGAACATGGACGACGGCGCGCCGCTCGCCGGGGTTCTCGACCGGGTGACCTCGGCCAACGCCTATCTGGGCGCCCGTCCGGTCGCCGCGGCGCTCGCCGGCGGCGCCCAGATCGTGCTCTGCGGAAGGGTGACCGACACCGCGCTGGCGTTGGGGCCGCTGGTGCACGAGTTCGGTTGGGCGGCCGACGACTGGGATCGCCTGGCGGCGGGAACGATCGTCGGCCACGTCATCGAGTGCGGCGCCCAGTCGACCGGCGGCAACTTCACCCGCTGGTGGGAAGTCCCCGACCTCTGGAATGTCGGTTACCCGATCGCCGAGGTCGGCGAGAACGGCGAGTTCACCCTCACCAAGCATCCGGGCACCGGCGGCATGGTCACCGTCGACACGGTCGCCGAGCAGCTCGTCTACGAGATGGGGGACCCGCAGGCGTACGTCACGCCCGACGTGACCGCCGACTTCACCTCGATCCGGCTCGCCCAGGAGGGCGCCGACCGGGTGCGCGTCTCGGGAATCCGCGGACGGGCCAACACGCCCTTCCTCAAGGTCTCGGCGTCCTACCTCGACGGCTTCAAGGCGGCGGGGCAGGTGACGATCTCGGGGCCGCGCGCCCTCGACAAGGCGCGGCTCGCCGCCGAGATCGTCTGGAAGCGACTCGAGCGGGCCGGCGTCGTGTTCGCCGAGAGCGACCGGGTGGAGGAGTTCCTCGGCGTCTCGGGCTGCCTGCCGGGAATCCTCGCGCCGCCGTCCGATCCGCCCGAGGTGGTGCTGCGCCTCGCGGTGCGCGACGCCGACCGGGCGAAGATCGAGCGCTTCGGCAAGGAGATCGCGCCGCTGGTGACCGCCGGGCCGCCCGGCGTCACCGGCTTCGCCGGCGGGCGGCCCAAGCCGCAGGAGGTGGTCGCCTACTGGCCGGCGCTGCTCGACCGCAACGAGGTCGAGCCGCACCTCGAGGTGACGGTGGAGGAGGTCGGACGATGAGAGTGCGTCTCGGCCGCATCGCCCACGCCCGCTCGGGCGACAAAGGGGACGCCTCCAACGTGGGGCTGATCGCGAGCTCGCCCGCGCTCTACGAGGTGATTCGCCGCGCGGTCACCGCGGAGCGGGTCAAGGCGCACTTCGCCGAGATCTGCCGCGGGCCGGTCGAACGCTTCGAAGTGCCGAACCTGCTGGCGCTCAACTTCCTGCTCCACGACGCGCTGGGGGGCGGCGGCACGGCGTCGCTGGCCACCGACGCCCAGGGCAAGACGCACGGCCAGGGGCTGCTCGAGCTCGAGATCGACCTGCCCGACGAGCTCGTTCCGTGAGCGATCTGCTGCTCGTCGAACGCCGCGCCGACCTGCTACGGCTCACCCTCAACGATCCCGAGCGCGCCAACGCGCTGGCGCCCGAGTTGGCGGCCGCGCTGACCGACACCTTCCGTCGCGACTGGCGGCGCGAGGGGGTGCGGGCGATCCTGCTCGGCGGCGCGGGGAAGAACTTCTGCGCCGGCGCCGACCTCGAGAACCTGCGCCGCCTGGCCGATGCGACGCCGCTCGATCACCGGCTCGACTCGAACCGGCTGCGCGACCTGTTCGACGCCATCCTGCGCCAGGAAGCGCTCACCGTGGCCGAGGTGCAGGGCGCCTGCGTGGCCGGCGGCTGCGGCGTCGCCACCGCCTGCGATTTCGTGGTCGCCGCCGAGGACTCGCGCTTCCTCTACAGCGAGGTGCGGATCGGCTTCGTGGCGGCGCTGGTGGCGACCTTCCTGCCGCTGCGGGTGCGCGGCGCGGACCTGCGCGAGCTCTTGCTGAATCCCGACTTCGTCGGGGCGCGGCGGGCCCTCGAGATCGGGCTCGTCAACCGCGTGGTGCCGCGCGACGAGCTGACCCCCGCGGCCGAAGCTCTGACCGGCGAGATCCTGACCAAGGCGAGCTCGGACTCGATCGCCGCCACCAAGCGGCTGCTGCTCGGCACCCTCGGCCGGCCGCTCGACGAGCGGCTCGACCTCGCCGCCGCCGTCAACGCGGCGGCGCGCCAGACCGCCGATTGCCGGCGCGGGGTCGCCCACTTCCTCGATCACAAGAAGACCCCCGACTGGCGAAGCTGATCCGGGCACGGGGACGGCGCCGCGCCGCTATAGTGCCTTCTCTCCCATGGAGAGCCCTGCTTCTTCTAAGACGCACCAAGCCCGGCCCGGGGCGCCGGCGGCCGGCCGTCCGGCACGGCTCGGCCCCCGCACCGTCGCTGGAATCGGCGCAGGCCTGGCGCTCTACACCTGGGTCTGGGCCGGCAATGCCTTCCTGACCGACGATCCCTACATCGTCTTTCGTACCATCGAGCAACTTCTGGCGGGTCACGGACTCCGCTTCAATGTGCACGAGCGCGTCCAAGCGTTCACGGACCCGCTCTGGCTCTTTCTGTTGAGCCTGCCGCGCCTCCTGGGCGTGGCGCTGCCGGAGGCTTCGCTGGCGTTGTCGTGGCTCGCGATGGTCGGCTTCCTGTTGGTGCTTTTCCGGTTGGCGCGAGGCCATGTGGCACGCTGGGCCACGGTGGTGCTCGTGGCCGCGGTCTCGCGCACGCTGCTGGACTGGTCGTCGTCCGGCCTCGAGACACCGTTGGTCGCGCTGCTCGTCGGGCTGTTCACCGCGGAGCTGCTGAGACTGGAGCGCCTGGAGACCGCGGCGCGGGAGCCGTCTTCGCGACGCTTCTTCCTCCTCGTCTCGGCACTCCTGCTGACCCGGCCCGACCTCGCGCTGCTTGCCGCGCCGGCGGCGTCGGTCGTCGCCTGGAGGCGGATCCGGACCGCCGGCTGGCGTCCGGCGTTGAGCGAAGTCGCTTGCGGCGGCGCGCCGTTCATCGCCTGGTCGCTGGGCTCGCTCTTCTACTACGGTTCGATCTTTCCGAATACGGCGCTCGCCAAGCTCGAGTCCGGAGTCTCCGCCCGCCAGCTCGTCGGACAGGGGTTGGCCTATCTCCGCGTCTCCGCGCTCTGGGACCCGCTGCTGCTGCCGCTGGTCTTCGCCGCCGCCTGGGCGGCTTGGCGGACGCGCAGGACCCGGGCGCTCGCCGCGGGCGGCGCGCTCTACCTCGTCTACGTGGTGCGCGTCGGTGGCGACTACATGGCCGGACGCTTCCTGCTGCCGGTGGCGGCGCTGGCGATCTGTCTGGTGGCGGCCCGATTGCCGCTCCGTCCGCTGCTCTGGGGGATGCTGCCGATGGCTCTGCTGGTGGGCGCGCTCTGGTCGGGGAGCCCGGTGCGCACGTTGGGCAGCTACCGGTCCGCCTGGACGCCGGGAGGTGGCGGAAGCGCGGGCATCTATGACATGAAGGGATTCGAACAGGAGACGCTGGCGATGGTGTTTCGCGGCGAGATGCCGCGGCCCCACTCCTATCCCACGGAGCGACCGTGCGTGGCGCGGCGGCTCGGCCGCCTGGGCTATCGGGCCGCACTCGACCAGATCGTCATCGACCCCTACGGGCTCGCGGATCCCTTTCTGGCGCGCTTGCGCTACCAGCCTCCGTGGCAGATCGGGCATTTCTGGCGCGCCATTCCCGAGCACTACCTGGAAAGCGTCGCCACGGGCGAGAATCGCTTCGTCGATCCCGCCTTGCATTCGACGTATCGCGACGTGCGGACCGTCGTTTCGGCGCCGCTGCTCGATCCGCGACGGGTTGCCTCCGCCTGGCGGCTTCTGGGGCAGCCGGCCATCGCGCTTGCTCCCCGCTGTCCCGAGCTCGAGGTGGGCAAGCCTCCGGCATCCGGCCGCTGGCCGGTGCCGGTCCGAGTCACGAGCACCCGGCGGGAGCCCGGGAAGGTGGTCGTGCGAGGCGTCCTGCCCCTCGGCGCCCACGCCCAGCTCTGGAAGCTCTGGGTGGATGACTCGGTCCCGGTGAGCGGAGCGCATCTCACCTGCCGGCCGCTCGACCGTCTGGCGGCGCTCGACTTCGAGCTGAGCCTCGAGCTCGGAAAGGAGACGGCGCCGGCGGCAGCCGGTCGAGACCGGCCGCGACTCGTGCTGCTCCGCGACGAAGCCCTTCCGCTGGCGCCCTCCGCGCTCTGTGCGGCGCTTCCCGGATTCTCCGGGATCGATCGACCCGCCGGCGAACATCGGCCGCCGCGCTGATGCGGGAGCGATCGCCGGGGAAATGGACAGGCTAGACTGATCTCGAGTTCGTGCGACTTCTCCTCTTCGACATCGACGGCACCCTCATCGACTGCGGCGGACAGACCCGGCAGCCCTTCGCCGAGGCCCTGACCGAAGTCTTCGGCGAAACGGGCGCGGTCGACCGCTACGATTTCTCGGGCAAGACCGACACCCGCATCGTCTACGACCTGCTGCGCGGCGCCGGACGCTCGCACGACGAGATCTGGCCGCGCATCGGCGAGGTTCGCGAGGCCTACCTGCCGCGTCTCGAGCGCGGCTTGGCGCGCGAGCGCATGCGCCTGTTGCCCGGCGTCGGCGAGTTGCTCGACGCGCTGGCGGAACGCTCCGACGTGACCCTGGGACTCCTCACCGGCAACTGGGAGCGCGGCGCCCGCATCAAGCTGTCGCGCCACGACCTCAATCGCTACTTCCGGTTCGGGAGCTTCGGCGACGAGTTCCTCGATCGCGAGGAGCTGCCGCCGGTCGCCCTCGGACGCGCCGCGGAACGCACCGGCCGCGCGTTCGGCCCGAGCGAGACCGTGATCATCGGCGACGCGATACCCGATGTCGCCTGTGCCCGGGCGCACGGCATCCGGTGCCTCGCCGTGGCGACCGGAAAGACTCCCGGCGAGCGACTCGAGGCGGCGGGGCCGGATCGGCTGGCGGCGGATCTCACCCCGCCCGACCTCGTCGACTGGCTGCTCGCGGACGTCGCGGCGGCACCGCGATAGCCTCGCGTGGCGATGCAAGGTGAGGAGGAAGTGCCCCGTCCGAGCGTCGAGGAAATGCGAGCGCTGCGCTCGGGAGTCGCCCTGGAACGCGCCGCGGGCCTCGACGTCGTCGACCTCGCGGGAGCGGATCGCGAGCGCTTCCTGCACAACCTCGTCACCTGCGAGGTCCGGGATCTTCCCGCCGGCGCTTCGACGCGCGGATTTTTCACCCATGTGAAAGGTGGCGTCGTCGCCGACGCGACGGTGCTCGGACTCGCGGACCGGTTCCGGCTGCTGGTGCCGGCGGGCCGCGCCCCGGCGGTCGTCGACCATCTGGCGAAGTACCGGATCGCGGAGCGCGTCGAGATCGCGGCCCGTGGCGATCTCTCCGTCGTCCGGTGGCGTGGCGAGGGGTCGGGCGGCCGGCTCGCGGCGTACGCCTTTCCGGTTCCGGAACCAGGGGCCCAGGCGACCGGAACGATCGGCGGCATCGAGACGCTCGTCCTCCGCGAAGCGCGGGGACGCGAGCCGCGCTTCCTGCTGATCCTGCCGGCCGACGAGGAAGAGCGGCTCCGCGAGGCGTTGCGCGGCGGGAGCGGGGCGCCGGACGTCGTGGAGCTCTCGCCGGGCGCGGTCGAGCTGGCGCGGATCGAGGACGGCGAGCTCGCCTGGGGCATCGACTACGGGGAAGCGAACTTCCCTCAGGAGACCGGCGAGGATGCGGCGGTCAGCTACACCAAGGGCTGCTATCTCGGGCAGGAGGTGGTGGCGCGCATCCACTACCGGGGCGGCGTTCAGCGCCTGCCGCGCCGCCTTCGCGCCGTCTCGGGTCCGGCCCCCGGACGGGGCGCCGAGCTCCGCTACGAAGGCCGGGAGGTCGGGCGGCTCGGCAGTCTGGCGGTCGAGCCCGTCTCGGGGAGCGTCCTGGGCTTGGCGTTGATCCACCAGCGGGCCGCGCCGGGCGCTCACCTCGACAGCGCGCCGGGCACCGTCTTCGAATCGCTCGCCCTCGCGCAAGCCTGACCCGCGGACCGGAAACCACCCCGGCGGGCGGTTGACCGCTCCGAACACATGCTTCTACAATTCGTTACATGACGAAACGACGAAACACCTCCACGGATCGTCTGCGCGGCCTGGTCGAGGTCTCGAAGGGATTGGCGCATCCGGCGCGCCTCCGCCTCGCCGCCATGCTGGCGACCGGCGAGCTCTGCGTCTGCCAGATGACCTCGGTCCTCGAGCTCGCGCCGTCGACCGTCTCGCAGCACCTCTCCGTGATGTCGCGCGGCGGGCTGGTCGCCGAACGCAAGGAGGGCAAGCTGGTCTTCTACCGGCTGCGCGAGGACGAGGTGGCCGGGTCGCTGCTCGCACCGCTGCTCGATCTCCTGACCGACGACCCGGCCGTGCGCGCCGACCGCGCCCTGGTCGCACGCCTGCGCAAGATTCCCGTCGCGACGCTCTGCGCCGCCGACCTCGACCTGGTCGCGATCGGCGTTCGCAAGCCCTCCGGCCGCGCCGCTTCCGCGGAGCCGGCCTGAGGGTCGGGCCGAGGACCCGTCGATGAACGGCCGCGCTGAGCTCAAGTGGCTGGGAGGACTCGCGAGCGTCTTCGCCGTCCTCTATTTCCTGCCGGTCGGCACGCCGCGCTTCGACGGGGCCTTGGTCGAGGCGTTCCAGCTCGCCAAGTGGTACGCGCGCGAGCACGTGTTGCTCTGCCTGGTGCCGGCCTTCTTCATCGCCGGCGCGATCGGCGTCTTCGTCAGCCAGGGCGCGGTGCTGCGCTACCTGGGCGCGAACGCGAAGCGGCCGCTCGCCTACGGCGTGGCGTCGGTTTCCGGGACGGTGCTGGCGGTCTGCTCGTGCACGGTGCTGCCGCTCTTCGGCGGCATCTACAAGCGGGGCGCCGGCCTGGGGCCGGCGGCGGCGTTTCTCTACGCCGGACCGGCGATCAACGTGCTCGCCATCATCCTGACGGCGCGTGTCCTGGGCGCGGAGATCGGCATCGCGCGGGCGCTGGGCGCGATTCTGTTCAGCGTTCTGATCGGTCTCGCGATGGCTTGGATCTACCGCGGCGAGGAGCGCGAACGGGCGGCCGCGCAGGCGGCGCAACCGGTCCCCGAGCCGGGGCTCGGACTGCCCCGCCAGGTCGCGTTCTTCGCGACCCTGATCGGCATCCTGGTGTTCGCCAACTGGGCGCCCGCCGAGGGGGGCGTCTGGGCGGCGATCTTCGCGGCCAAGTGGTGGCTGACCGCGCTCTCGGGCGCGGCGCTGCTCGCGGCACTGGTGGGCTGGCTCGGCCTGGGACGCTGGAAAGCGCTCGCCATCGCCGCCGCGACGGCGCTCGCCGCGGCGCTCGCCGGCGGCCACCCGGTCGTTCCGCTGGCGGTCGGCTTCGCGGCGCTCTCGCTCGCCATGGTGGGGGACGAGGGGAGCTCGGCGCCTGGCTCGCCGCGACCTGGGGCTTCACGAAGCAGATCCTGCCGCTCTTGCTCGCCGGCGTGCTGGTGGCCGGCCTGCTGCTCGGCCGGCCCGGACACGAGGGCCTGATTCCGGCCGCCTGGGTCGCCCGCGCGGTGGGCGGCAATTCGCTGGGCGCCAACCTCTTCGCCGGGATCGCTGGCGCGTTCATGTATTTCGCCACCCTGACCGAGGTGCCGATCCTGCAGGGTCTGCTCGGCAGTGGCATGGGCCGGGGCCCGGCGCTGACCCTGTTGCTCGCGGGTCCGGCCCTGTCGCTGCCCGCCATGCTCGTGCTGCGCAGCTTCATGGGGTGGCAGAAGACGATGGTCTATGTCTCGTTGGTGGTCGCGATGGCGAGCGCCAGCGGGCTTCTATACGGCTGGTTCGCCGGCTGAGGAGCATGCGATGAGCGTCGAACTGAAGATCCTGGGTACCGGATGCCCGAAGTGCAGGTTGCTGACCGAACAGACCGAGCGGGCCGCGCGCGAGCTCGGCCTCGACTACGAGCTCGAGAAGGTCACCGAGCTCGAGAAGATCTTCGAGTTCGGCGTGGTCGCGACGCCGGCGCTGGCCGTCGACGGCGAGATCCGCGTCTCCGGCCACGTGCCGCCGCTCGCCCGCCTCAAGGAGCTCCTCGCGCCGAGCGGGGTCGCCGTTCCGTGACCCGTGGTCTGCTCTTTCTCTGCGTCGCCAACTCGGCGCGCAGTCAAATGGCGGAAGGGATCGCGCGCCGGCTGGCGGGGGATCGGATTCGGATCCAGAGCGCCGGCTCGGCGCCGTCGCGGCTCAATCCGTACGCGGTGCGGGTCCTGGCGGAGATCGGCATCGACATCTCCGATCAGCGTTCGAAGCGGGTCGACGAGGTCGACCGCGACGCCGTCGACACCGTGATCACGCTCTGCGCGGAGGAGACCTGCCCGGTCTATCTCGGCGCCGCCCGGCGGCTCCACTGGGGCCTGGCCGACCCGGCCGGGTGGAACGAACCGGATGCGCGGAGGCTCGAGCGCTTCCGCGGCGTCCGCGACGAGCTGCGGGCGCGGATCCGGGCGTTCCTGGTCGAGGAAGGGTTGCCGCCGGCGCCGGCCCGTGTCGCGGAGGAGACCTGATGTCGAAGCCGGGCGCGAAGCGGTTGAACGTCTTCGAGCGCTACCTGTCGATCTGGGTGGCGCTCTGCATGGTCGTCGGCGTGCTGGCGGGCAAGTTCTTTCCGGCGCTGACCGACGGGGTGAGGCGGCTCGAATTCGGCCGGGGAAGCCACATCAACGTCGCGATCGCGGTGCTGATCTGGCTGATGGTCTACCCGATGATGCTGAAGGTCGATTTCGGGAGCCTCGTGGCGGTGCGGGAGCGGCCGCGCGGGCTCCTCGTGACGCTGTTCGTCAACTGGCTGGTCAAGCCTTTCTCGATGGCGGCGATCGGCTACCTCTTCTTCCGTGTCCTCTTCCGGCCCTGGATCGGCGAGGCGCTGGCGAATCAATACCTGGCGGGCTCGATCATCCTCGCGGCGGCGCCCTGCACGGCGATGGTCTTCGTCTGGTCCTACCTGACCGACGGCGATCCGGGCTACACGCTCGTCCAGGTGTCGTTGAACGACCTCATCATGCTGGTGCTGTTCGCGCCGATCGTCGGGCTCCTGGTGACCGGCGCCAGCACGCTCCACGTGCCCTTCCGCGTGCTGCTGCTCTCGGTCGTGGTCTTCATCGTGATCCCGCTCGCGCTGGGGGCCGCGAGTCGCGTGCTGCTGCTGCGCGCGAAGGGCAGGGACTGGTTCGAGGGGAGGTTCCTGCCCGCGTTCCATCCGGTGACCGTGATCGCGTTGCTCGCCACGCTGGTCATCATCTTCGCGTTCCAGGCCGACAACCTGACCAGCCGCTTCTTCCACGTCGTGCTGATCGCCATCCCGCTGCTCCTCCAGGTCTATTTCAACTCGGGCCTCACCTACGGACTGATGAAATGGCTCGAGGTACCCCACGACATCGCCGCGCCCGGCGCCCTGATCGGCGCCAGCAATTTCTTCGAGCTCGCGGTGGCGACGGCGATCGCGCTCTTCGGCCCGGATTCCGGAGCCGCTCTGGCGACCGTCGTCGGCGTGCTGGTGGAGGTGCCGGTCATGCTCTCGGTCTGCCGCTTCTGCAACGCGACCCGCCACTGGTTTCCCGAGCCGGCGAAGGCGGCGTCCTGATCTCGTAGAATCTCCTCGCTCGATCATCCATCACGGGGGAGGGGACATGGCCACGACTCGGCTTTCGCACGCGCTCGTCGCGGAGTTCATCGGAACGTTCGCCCTGGTTTTCGTCGGCGCCGGCGCCGCCGCGATCAACCTGGGCGGTCTCGCGGGAGTGGCGCTCGCGCAGGGCTTGGTCGTGATGGTCATGGTCTATGCGTTCGGCTCGATCTCGGGCGCGCACGTCAATCCGGCGGTCACCTTCGGCGTCTGGGTGGCCGGCAAGATGGACGTCAAACGGGCGTTCTCCTACTGGTTCTTTCAACTGCTCGGCGGCCTCTTGGCGGCGTACGCGCTGCTCGGCCTGCTGGGCTCGCCGCTCGGCGGTCTCGGGACCGGCTCGCTGGCCAGCCAGCTCTCGGTCAGCAATGGCGTGGTGACGGTGACCCCGGCCTGGGGCTTCTTTCTCGAGGCGCTGCTCGCCTTCTTCCTGGTGAACTCGGTGTTGCAGTGCGCCGTGCTCGGCCGGGCCGGCGACCTCGCCGGGGTGGCGATCGGCTTCACCTACACGTTCTGCATCCTGGTGGGGGGGCCGCTGACCGGGGCGATCTTCAACCCGGCGCGGCAGCTCGGCACCGCCCTCGCCGCGGGGCAGACGGATAACCTGGTGCTCTACCTCGTCGCGCCGCTGGTCGGCGGAGCGGTGGCCGCCGCGCTCTCCCGCTGGGTGCTTCGAGAAGTCGGTTGACTCGGTCGCGGGTCGTCCGGCGCGCCGCGTTGGCGCTCGCGGCGTTGGGGTGGTTCTCCGCGCTCTCCGCGCCCCCCGCGGTGGCCTGGCTGACCGTGGGACACCGCCGGGTGGCGGCCGACGCGGTGCGCCTGCTGCCGCCCGAGGTGCCGGCCTTTTTTCGCGACCAGCCGGAAGCGATCGGCGCGGTCGCCATGGATCCCGACTACTGGAAGATCCGCGCCGCGCCGGAGCTCGGCGAGGCCGAGGGTCCCCATCACTACCTCGACTGGGAACGGCTCGCCGATCATCCGCTGCCGCCGCAACGCTCCGATTACTTCCGCCTTCTCGAACGGCTGCATCTGGAGCCCTCCCAGGTCGGGGAGTTGCCCTACGTGATCGAGGAAGGCACCGAACGGCTGATGCTCTGTTTCGCCGAGGCGCGCAAGTGGCCCGGCGACGCGGGCATCGAGGCCAAGTGCCTCGTCTACGCGGGCTGGCTCGGCCATTACGCGGCGGACCTGGAGCAGCCGCTTCACACGACGATCCACCACGACGGCTGGGCCCTGCCGGGCGGCAAGTCACCTAAGACCGGCATTCACCGCCGCATCGACGCGCTGTTCGTAACCGTCCCCTTCGACGCGGCCAAGGTTCTGCGCGGCGTGCACCCGCACGCGGAGGACGACCTCTGGCAAGCGATCCTCGACGAGCTCCGGACCAGCCACGCCCTGGTCGACGAGACCTACCGCATCGACCGCCGCCTGACCGGCCCCCGCGGCACCTCCGACCCCGCAGTCCTGGCCTTCACCGCCGCCCGCTACCGCGCCGCCGCCGACTTCCTCGCCAACCTCTACCTGACCGCCTGGGTGCGCTCCGCCAAGGTCGACGTCCCGAGCTGGATGGCGCCGTAACCCGAGCGCCAGAGACCAGGGCGGAGACGACGAACACGCGGGCACTCGCCCGACATCTGAGCCCGCGACAGCGAGCAGATCCCTCGGCGGCGCGCACCGCATCTGCCCCCGCTGTCAGTTTCTGACACTCGTTGACGGGCTGGCTGTATGGGACTACTTTTCGTCAAAGGCCCTGCAATTGTGGAAGGGAAAGAGGCGACGCGGCCGGATTTGATTCGAAGTGTCACGTTTGGGCCCGCTCAGGCAACGTATATATGTAGAAGACCCGAGCACCATGACCCGACCGATGCCACCGCGGCTCATCGCCGAGTCAATGATCGAATGCCCTCATTTGGCTTATGCGTCAGAAGCCGCCACCTTTGCATCGAGCACCGGCGCGCGAACGCAGTACCCAATTTCGGCGAGCTCAGCAGGAGCAAACTACTTCAACGAGTTCAGCTCCAGTCCGTCCCCCGTCGTTGTCACACGGTATTCCTACGCAACTTTGACGCATAACACTAGTTATGCCTCAAGGAGAGTAAGTTGGAAGAGGACGCTATTCGACTGAGGCCGGCCACGATCCAAGACGCTGATCTGCTAATGGAATGGCGCAATGACCGCGAAACAAGGGAGGCAAGTCACGATACGGAGGAGGTTCAGAGGGAGGACCATATATCTTGGCTGACCAAGACCCTAAACGACGTAAGTCAGCAGCTATTCGTCGCGGAAGAAAACGGGATTCCTGTCGGCACCGTTCGTGCAAAATTCTCCGATGGCGTTCATGAGCTGTCGTGGACGGTTGCGTCGAACGCAAGAGGTCGTGGTGTGGCGAAACGAATGGTTGTTTTGTTGGCCCGTCAGATTTCCGAGCCAATCCGAGCCGAAGTAAAGTCTGAAAACGCGGCATCAGTTCGAATTGCCGAATATGCAGGAATGCGACTCGACCGAGAAGTTGATGGCGTTCTCCATTACAGGCGAGCAGCATTAGATAAACAAGAGGCGTAACAAAGCGCTGCACCGGACGGCAATTCCGAGAAGAGGGCGCCAAGTGATTTGCAAGAAGGTGCCAGGTGAATAGTGGGGCCGGTCTGCTGAAAGGTGCTGCTGAAAGGTGCAGTGAAAGGTGCCACCCGAATAGTAAGTCAATCCCTTTCATTACTTTGGGATTCCTCGGGTGCTGTAGGCGACCGGCGGGCTGCCCGCCTAACAATCGACCGCACTAGGAAGAGCTGGTAAGCCCAGCCGGATATTCGGGTGGCACCTTTCCGGCACCTTTCCGGAAGACGTGCCAGCCAATTCGCGGCTGACGAGGCGCCAGAGGTTGCGACTCACTTCATCTCCGCAAGCCGCCGAGCGGCTGGCGCCTCTTCCCCCGAGGCCCGGGCCCGCAGCCGACGGCAGAGTGGCTCCGGACGAACCGGATATCGTCGCCCGATCGTTCGCGGGCTCGGAGACCGGGCGATCCGGACCGGGGCCGGGGAGAGACGACGATGCCTGGACACCGAATCTTTGCCATGCCGTTCGCGAAGGTCTACCCGGCGTACGTCGCCAAGGCGGAACGCAAGGGCAGGACCCGAGACGAGGTCGACCAGATCATCTGCTGGCTGACCGGCTACGACCGGGCCGGACTGCGGGAACAGATCGAAGAGGGAAACGACATCGAGACGTTCTTTGCCCGGGCTCCGGAGATGCATCCGCATCGCGCGCTGGTCCAGGGCGTCGTCTGCGGAGTCCGCATCGAGGCCGTGGCTGACCCGTTGATGCGGGAGATCCGGCGGTTGGACAAGCTGATCGACGAGCTCGCGAAAGGCCGGAAGATGGATAAGATCCTGCGGCAGTGAGATCAGCCGGAGACGACCTCCGCGAGCCTCCTACCGGCGCCCCTCCGAGCGCCGGCTCGGCGAAGAAGCCGCACTCACCATTCCCCAGCGCGTCGCCCAATGCCTCGTTGTCGTGGGCGATACGCCGCGCGTTCGACGGGTATTGCGTCGGAGCTGCATTCGCCGTCGGGCCGATGCGATCCGGGCGCTTGAAAATTCGGCTGCGATTCGTGCCAGAAGCGAGGTGAACGCAACCATGAAGGCCGCCGTTCTGCACACAGTTGGACAACCGCCTCGCTTCGAGGACTTCCCCGGTCCGGACGCGGGCCCTGGTGAAGTGATCGTCCACGTCCGCGCCGCGTCGTTGAAGAACGTCGACAAGGCGCTCGCGAGCGGAACCCACTATGACCGCCACGCTCGATTGCCCGTCGTTTGCGGCCTCGACGGCGTCGGCGTGCTCGACGATGGGGCGCGGGTGTTCTGCGGCGGTTCCCGGCCGCCCTACGGGATGATGGCCGAGCGAACCGTCGTGTCGCGGTTCCGGTGTCTACCGATCCCCGACGCCGTCGACGACGTCGCCGCCGCGGCGTTGCCGAATCCGGCATTGTCCTCCTGGCTGCCGCTTGTCTGGCGCGCACGACTCCAGCCGGGCGAGACCGTGCTGATACTCGGTGCGACCGGCGTCGCCGGCAAACTTGCCATCCAGATCGCCAAGCACCTCGGCGCCGGGCGCGTCGTCGCCGCCGGCCGCAACAGGCATGTGCTGGAAACGTTGCCTGATCTCGGCGCGGATGCGATCATCGCTCTCGATCAATCAGACCGTGAATTGACGGCGGCCTTTGTCCGCGAGTCCGGCCAGAACCCGTTCGGCATCGTTCTCGACTACCTGTGGGGCCGCCCGACGGCGGTGCTCATCGACGCCCTCACCGGCCACGACCTGAAGGCGGAGTCCTCGATAGTCCGGCTGATCGAGATCGGGGAGATGGCGGGCCCGACCCTCTCGCTCTCGGCTGCGGCGTTGCGCAGCTCGGGGCTCGAGATCTACGGGAGCGGGGGAGGCGGCAGCATTCCACACACCGCGATCCTCGAGACGTTTCCAAAGCTCTGGGAGCTGGCTGCCACCGGGACACTCCGCATCGATACCGAGGCGGTCTCTCTCGCCGACGTCGAGAGTACCTGGCAGCGGCAAGCCGCGTCCGGCCGCAGGATCGTCTTCGTCCCGTAGTCGAGACCTGAGCCGGCGCCGCCCGACGGCGCCGTTGGCGGCGGCGACGAGCTTGGCAGTTTCGTTCGGCGCGGGGCCGTCCCGAAGACCTTGAAAGGTGCCACCCGAGTAGGAAATCAATCCCTTTCAGTACTTTGGTGAAACGTGCCACCCGAATAGCAAGTCGATCCCCTTCAGTGCTCGGGGATTTTTCGGGTGCTGTAGGCGACCGGCGGGGTGGCCGCTCGACAATCGACCGCGCTAGGAAGTACCGGTCGGCCGGATATTCGGGTGGCACCTTTCCGGCGGCATCACTGACTCGAGCTCCAGCGCGATACGTTGCCGGTCTCGAAGCCGTCCGCGAAGATCAGGGGCAGGCCGCCGCGGCTCGTCAAGAGCGAGTTCGACTCTTGGACCGCGGTCCACTGCCCGGTGCTCAGGCTCAGCACCGGAGCTGGCGCTGCATTCAGCGCCGTGGAGCTGGCGGCCGAGATGCGGCTCGACACCAGTGCCAGCAGTCCGAGCACCAGCGCGAGCGCGACGCCGAACTGGATTCGTCGACGGTTCATCGCTAGACCATCGAGATGCCGAGCAAGAGGCGGCAATCCGCACCGTTGCATCCTGCCGGGTTGTCGGCCGAGTTGGTGTCGTAGTAGATGTAAACGGTCTTGCCGAGGGCAAACGCCGTGTTGGCGACGGCGAGCATCTGGTCTGCGACCGCGACGTGAGCTGGATCGTCCGGATAGGCGAAGTAGGTGACTCCGCTCTGACTCTGCGCGCAACGGACGTGGATGCGCGCGTTCGCGTCCCCGAAGGAAGCCACGCCGTTGACGGTGCAGGCGAAGTTGGCAACGAGGGGCGCGACCGCGAGGGGCGTCGAGCCCAGCTCCTGCGCCTGCGCGGCGCGAGTCGTCTGGGACCCGGACAGTGCGACGGCGACGGCGGAGAGGAGGAGGATCCGAGGCAAGGTCAACTTACGAGCGAGGGGACGGCGATTCAGGCGCATGGGGTGCTCTCCCGTGAAGCGCGGGAGCGATCCCCGTCGGTGTCCCCCCTCCTTCACGACCCGAAACCGGGTCGCTCTCCTCCTTCGGCACCTACGTGGCGATCGGCCGCGCGGGTTGATGGAACCGCCGTCTGACGCTCGCAGCAGCGGCCCATCGCGAATATAGGCGACTCCGGAAGGAGCGAGCCGGGAACGCTCGCGGGATGGGCCGAATCGGGCCCATGGAGTGCCAGGCGGGAACGAATAGGAACGAATAGGGGTGCCAGGCGAATCGTGGAGCCCGGCGCCCCAACCGGCGGCACTCTCACCGAACCTTTCCGGCGCGGGTTCGCCGGCCGGGCAACGTCTGATCGAATGGCCGGGATGTTTCCGGACCTTTCGGAGTCTCTGCGGCGCGCCGCCTACCTGGCCTCGGTACCCGCGATCCTGCGGCCGCGTCTGACGCCGGAGGGAGCGCGAGCGACGATCGCCCGCCGGCTGCGCGCGCGCTCCACCAGCCTGCCCAGGCTGCTCGAGCGGCTCTTCCGCCACGCCGGCCCGCGTCACCCGTACCGCCGGCTGCTGCGCCACGCCGGTTGCGAGCCTGGGGATCTGGCGGCGCTTTGCGCGCGCCAGGGGATCGAGACGGCGCTCGCCGGGCTCGCGCACGCCGGTGTCTACCTGACGGTCGACGAGATGAAGGGCCGCGCGACGGTCGAACGCGGCTCGCTCTCCTTCCGCATCGAGCCGGGGGAGCTCGTCAATCCCTTCGCCGGCGGCTCGCTGGTCGTGCGCTCGAGCGGCAGCCGCGGCGGCGGCAGCCTGGTGCCGCTCGGGCGCTCTTTCCTGCGCTGTGGCGCGATCGACCTGCTGGCGGCGCTCGCGGCGCGCGGCGGGTTGGATTGGACCCACGCGCTCTGGGCGATTCCGGGCGGCGCGGCGCTCCTCGTCGAGCTGATGTACGGCGCTTTCGGTCGGCCGCCGGCCGTCTGGTTCTCGCAGGTCGATCCCGCCAGCCGGGAGATCGACCCGCGCTACCGCTGGAGTGCCGCAGCGACGCGCTGGGCGGCGGCGCTCGCCGGCGTGCGGCTGCCGCCGCCCGGTGCCTGCCCGTTGGATCGGCCGTTGGCGCTGCTGGCGTGGATCGACGGAGTGCGCGCGCGGGGCGGGACGCCCCAGCTCGTGACCTTCCCGACGTCGGCTCTGGCGCTGGCCCGCTACGCCGCCGGGGTCGAGGCGTCGCTCGATGGCCTGTGGCTCTGGACCGGCGGCGAGCCGGTCACCGAGGTGCGCCGTCGTGAGCTCGAGGCCGCGGGCATCCGGGTGGTGCCGCAATACGGCTCCATCGAGACCGGATTCATCAGCGACGGCTGCCTGGCGGCGGCGGCGCCGGACGAGGTCCACCTGTTCGAGGACACCCATGCGGTGGTGCAGGCGGGCGACGCAGCGCCCGGTGTGTTGCCCGCGGACGGCCTGCTGGTGACGACGCTCGACGCTTCGGCGCCGTTGCTGCTGCTCAACGTCTCCCTCGGCGACCGGGCCGATCTCTCCCACCGGGTCTGCGGCTGTCCACTCGAGGCCCTCGGTTGGCGGACCCACCTCGCCTCGATCCGCAGCTTCGAGAAGCTGACCCTGGCTGGCATGACCTTCCTCGACGCCGACGTCGAGCGGATTCTCGAGCGCGACCTCCCCGCACGCTTCGGAGGAGGCGCCGGCGACTACCAACTCGTCGAGCGTGAGGAAGCGAGCGGTCGGCCGCGCCTCGAGCTGCGCGTCTCCCCGCGCCTCGGCGAGATCGATCCACGGGCGGTCGAGACCACGTTCTACGAGGCGCTGATCGCGCCTTCGCCGACCGCGCGGCTCGCCGGCACGCTCTGGCGGGAGGGCGCCGTCGTCGAGGTCTGCCGGGCCGAGCCCGTGACCGGAACCAGCGGCAAGATCCTGCACGTGGTCTCCCGGCCGTAAGGCGGCGCAGAGGGCCAACCGCCCGGGTCCTCGACGAATCCGACCGGCCTCATCTGCAGGCTTCTAGGCGCCCGCCCTTCAGAAGCTCGTTTTCGCCAGCTTCTTGTGGGTCTCGTTGACGAAGCGGAGGGCGGCGGTGCCGTAGTACTTGTGGCACTCGGCGATCATCTCGCCATGCTGGATGACCGGGTCGGTGGCGACGAGCGCCTGGGCGTCGGCGATCTCGGTGACGTCGAAGACGAACATCCCGCGCCAGCCGTCCTGACCGTCGAACGGGCCGGCGAGGACGAGCTTCCCCTCCGCGGAGAGCCTCTTGATGTTCGCGAAATGGCCGCGGAACATCTCGTCGCGCTCGGGCCCGGCGGGGACCGGCGTCGGGCCGGTCTTCAGGATCACCAGCACGTAGTTGCGCATCCCGTACTCGTCGGCGCCGGCGGCCGTGGCGAGGGCTTCGTCATAGGCCGGATTCCCCGCAGGCGCGGAAGCCGCTTCGTCCGCGAGGGCGGCAGAGGCGGCGAAAGCAGCGAGCGGCAGGGCGAGGAGGAACGGGATGAGCTGGGGGATCTGGAGGATGCGGCGCATGGTCGACCTCTCGGGAAAGGGTTCGCAGCGGATCGTAACCCGGTGCCGCCGCCCTGCGAGGGTCCCGGTGGGTGCGGCCGACTCGACTACTAATTGGGTGGCACCTCGGCGGCACCTCGGCGAGGCACCGAGGTACCCCGGCGATCCCTAAAAGATTCCCGTATTCACCGCGTCCTACTCGACGAAGCTGCCGTTCTCGAAATTGCTGTTGAAGATGAAGCGCGAGATGCAGTCGACCTCGTCGACCACAAGGCCCGAATCGATATCGTTGTCCTCCTGGTCGGCGGCGCCGAACGAGAACGAATAGTCGTGGTCCGCGTCGACCGCCGTACCGCCGTGAGGTATCCGAGGATCGGGGCACCGCCATCGGGCCGGCTTGGCGTTACATGCCCGGCACGGCGATGGTGACCGTCTCCGGAGAGGCACGTGGTTCCTGCTGCGAGCATCGATGCTCCTGCGAGCCGCGCGTCGCGGGGCCTGTGGTACGGTGATTTCACGGTTCAACGACCCGGAAGAATGGGGACTGGAGGTGAGCATGCGTGTCACATCCCGGCTTTGCCTATCCCTCATTGTCGCGTTTCCGCTCGCGGCGTACGCAGTTCCTGCTCCTGCGCCCTGCACCATCCACCCGGCCGACAGCAGTGCCGAGAACGGCTTCGGGCCGGGCGCTGGCGAGTTCCCGCGCACCTTCTGCAGCCTGATGGACGTGCCGGTGAGCGACAACGGACTCAACTGCCTGTGGGGCGACTATTACTACGTCGATGAGGTCGGCGCCGCGTTCACCTCGACGTCTGCGGAACCGATCAGCCTGGTGCACATCGAGGCCGATGCCAACTTCGTCGGCCTGCCGGGGGCATCGCTCGACGGACTGCCACCGGCGCCAGGCACCGTACCGTCGCCGCCCGCGTTTCCCGCCCAGGAGGATCTCTCGTTCCCTCGCTACACTTTTTACGGACGGTACTTCCAGGGAACAGCCCACAGCCATACGGACGAGCCCAACTTCTGGGGCTGCACGCACCAGGACGACGGTGTCGCGCGCGGGTACATCACCGTCGACCACACTCTCGCGACTCCCATCAACCCCTGCTACACGGGGATCAATGGCGGACCGATCACCGATCCCTGCACGGACGGCGATTCGAACCTGCGCGCGATCGGCATCACGGCTAGCGTCTCGCCGATCGGTGGGCTCGGCAACGGCGCCCAGGTCGAGCCGCCGACGCCGTCCAGCGCGCATGCCCGGCTGCAAGCCTGGTACACGAGCACGCCGACGTTCACCTTTCGCATCTATCACGATGTCGCGTCGCCGACGGCCGCGCACATCCATGTCGGCCGCCCCGGGGAGAACGGCCCGGTGGTGATCGACCTCGGGACGCCGACGAGTCCGATCCTGGTCTCGAACGTCTCGCTGACCGGGCAACAACTCGTCGATCTGTCGCAGAACAACCTCTATTTCGACATCGAATCGGCGTTGTACCCCGACGGCGAAGTCCGCGGGCAGATCTTCCCTGCCCAGCCGCCGGTCTTCGAAGACGGCTTCGAGTCGGGTGACACGGTCGCCTGGAGCGACACCGTGCCATAAAGCGCCCCTGTCTGGGGCGCCGAAACGGTGAAACGGTGCCAGGCGAGCAGTGAGGTGGACCGCCTGGCTCTGCTCTGCTGCGCTGAGGGGCTCTCTCTCTCTGAGGGGTGCCAGGTGAATATTGGGTGAATATTGAGGAGGGGCAGAGGCGTGAGCCGATTGCCCGGCGGCGGCCAGGGTGGATCGCCCATGCGAGGGCGTAGTTGTGTCGTAAGTAACCTGGGATCAGTGTCTTGCGTGTTGAGAGAGTAGTTCTGGAGGCTTTCGCCTGCGGTTCTCAAGCTTGCAGGTCTAGGCAGAATGGCGCAGACTATTAAAATTAGAGCCGAAAATCTTAATAGTGATGGGCGCTATTCAGATGACTTGAGCCCGGAGGTGCAGTCGCCGTGAAGCGGGGTGAGACCGGGAGATACGAAGAAGTTGTGGCGGGCGGGGAGGCTGTCCGGGCGTTCGTCCCGGCGCCGTTGCCCCCGGAGCCGGCGGTCGAGATCGACGCTGGCCTGCAAAGGGGGCTCGAGCGGTCCATGCTCGCCCTCGGACGGCTCGATGCTCAATCGAGCCTGCTCGGGGATGCGTCGCTCTTCATCTACACCTACGTCCGCAAGGAGGCCGTGCTCTCCTCTCAGATCGAGGGAACGCAATCCTCGCTCTCCGACCTGCTGCTCTTCGAGCTCGACGAAATCCCGGGAGTCCCGCTCGACGACGTCGTCGAAGTCTCCAACTATGTTGCCGCCCTCGAACACGGCCTCGAGCGGCTGCGCGGAGGATTTCCGCTCTCGAACCGGCTCATTCGCGAGATCCACGCCGTGCTCCTCTCGCGCGGGCGCGGCAGCGGCAAGATGGCGGGCGAGTTCCGTCGATCGCAGAACTGGCTCGGCGGCAGCCGCCCTGGCAACGCCGTCTTTGTTCCGCCACCGCAAACGCGCGTCGAGGACTGCATGGCCGATCTCGAGCGATTTGTGCACGCTGAGAACGGCCTGCCCATCCTTCTTCAGGCAGGTCTCGCGCACGTCCAGTTCGAGACCATCCACCCGTTCCTCGACGGCAATGGTCGCATTGGCCGACTGCTGGTCACACTACTTCTCTGCCAGGCCGGGATCCTGCGGGAGCCTCTTCTCTACCTAAGTCTCTATCTGAAGGAGCATCGCGCGACCTACTACGAGCTGCTCGATCGTGTACGGCGTGAGAGGGACTGGGAAGCGTGGCTGGCGTTCTTCGTCGATGGCGTCCTCACGATCGCCGAAGGCGCGGTCGAAACCGCAGAGCGGCTTTCGTCGGCCTTCGCCGAGGATCGCGCGCGCATCGAGACGTCCGGCCGGCGCGCGGGCTCGGCGCTAAGGGTCCACGAAGCCCTCAAGAGCCGGCCAATTCTCCACCTTCGGGCGGTCTGCGAGCGGACGAAGCTCTCCTTCCCGACCGCCTCGTCGGCGATGGAGTTTCTCGTCGGGCTCGGCGTGGCGCGGGAGCTGACCGGCAAGCGGCGCGACCGTCTATTCGCCTACGACCGCTACCTGGCCATTCTCAGCGAGGGCGCGGCAAGCTAGAAGAAGCCTCGAGAAGGTGCCGAGTGAATAGTGGAGCATGGGGAGGAAGTCGAAGTCAGCCCTGCAAGCGCTGCGACGCTGCCGTGGTGTCGTGCTTTTTCGGCTGTCTGCTCGATCCTTTCCAGAGTCTCTTGGTGCGACATCAGTACGACTGCGCCTCCTTGCACAAGTTCGTCTCGATGCCTGGCAATGAGTTTCCCGACTTGGAAGCCGCTCGCCAAGAATGCGCGTTTGACCGTCTCCCTAGGGCGTGCTGCGGAAGTAGGCTGAGTTTCAGGTACTTGCGTAATGCACCGCCTAAGACAGAGGTAGCCCCTCTGTGCGCCTAGGAGGTGACGCACTTTGGCGTGCCCTGACCCTTGGCGGCGTGGCTACCCTCGCCGGGTACTGGGGGCCTCTCTATTTCTTCCCGACGGCGAACCAGGGTCCGCTTCTCGGCATTTTCCTTTCCGGCCCGTTGGCATTTCTGTTGGGCCTGGCGCTGAGCTTGACCTGCTCCCCGTAACTCGGCCCAGTGGAGAATGAAAAACTGGCCGATTGAAGGGGGAACCGATGCGCAAGAGTCGGTACAGCGAAGAGCAGATCATCCGCGTGCTCTAGGAGGTGGAGTCGGGCAAGACGGTGCGGGAGGTCTGCCGGCCGCACGGGATCGCGACGGGGACGTACTACGCCTGGAAATCGAAGTTCGGCGGGATGGACGTCAACGAAGCGCGGCGACTTAAGGAGCTCGAAGTCGAGAATCGTCGGCTGAAGGCTGCGGTCGCGGATCTGACGCTTCGAGAGCAGGCGCTGAAAGACGTGCTTTCAAGAAAATGGTGACGCCCGCGGCCCGGCGCGCGGCAGCTCACATTTTCCGGGAGCAGCATCAGCTGAGCGAGCGCAGCGCGTGCCGATTGGTGGGTTACAGCCGCTCGTCGTTTCGACGCACGAGCCTGCGTGTCAAGGCTGACAAGCCTCTGCGAGAGCGACTCCTGGAGCTTGCTACCGAGCGGCCACGGTATGGCTATCGCCGGCTGCACGTCTTTCGGAAGATCAACCGGAAGCGGGTTTACCGCGTCTATCGGGAGCTCGGCCTCGCCGTGCGGCGAAAGAAGCGCAAGCGCGTCGCGCAGGCGAATCGCTTGCCCCGGGTCGTGCCGATCGGCCCCGACATCCAGTGGTCGCTGGACTTCATGCGCGACACGCTGGCGAGTGGTCGGGTCTTTCGCACGCTCAATGTCGTCGACGACGCCACGCGAGAATGCCTGGCCATTGAGGTCGACACCTCGCTCTCGGGCCGCCGCGTCGGTCGAGTGCTCGACGCGATCGCTCGGGAGCGCGGTCGCTACCCCAGCCGCATCGTCCTCGACAACGGGCCGGAGTGCACCAGCAGAGCGCTCGACGAATGGGCCTACCAGCGAGGCGTGACACTCGCCTTTATCCGGCCCGGCAAACCGGTCGAGAACTGCTTCGTCGAGAGCTTCAACGGCAAGTTTCGAGACGAGTGTCTCAATCTCCACTGGTTTCTGGGTCTGGACGACGCTCGCCGCCGAATCGAGACCTGGCGACACGACTTCAACTACGTCCGGCCGCACAGCACTCTGGGAGGCGAGTCCCCGGCCGTCGCGGCCCGAGAGGCGCGACTCCGGCCGACTTCGTCGGCCTCCATCGCACCTCTCGGAAGTGCCTGGACTCAAAGCCGGTGAGCCGAAGTGTGTACAGTTACTCGTGGTGTCAACTTGGGGAGCAGGTCAGGTGCATTTGACATCGGCCAGGAACTCCGGGATGCAGTCCTAGTCGGAAAGCTCGCTCGCCGCTGGGTTAAGGGTGAAGCGGTATCTACGCCCGTCGGAAAGGGTGCGCATTTCTCGAGTCGATGGGCCGCCAGTGGTTTCGATTCACAACTTGAGACCCTGTTCAAGCAGCTAGGGGCGAAATCGGTTGCTGGCGGTGGTCTTTACGGGAGCAAGGCGTTGGCCATTCTACAGAGGGCAGTCGATCGGCTCATCGAGCAATATTCGGCAGGACTGCCGGACGAAGAGGTCACCAAGCTGCGCAACGACTACAACATCAATGCCCTTAGAGCGCGATCTGAGGCATCTGCCGCTCATTGGGTAGACATCACATCTTCCCTATCGGGCGGCCCAATCGATCCAATTAGTTGGTTTCCCACTGATCTCTTCTTCAGTGGCCAAGCAACTTTAGAAGGCGTGACCTTCGCGCCCGCGCGTCCATACTGACTTACGCGGAGACCGCAGAGGAGGTGGAGAGTGAGTTCAAGTGAGGAAAAGAAGCGCGTTCGTCTTTCAGCCGCCGTGCTTTCCTGCGTCGTCGTCATGATCCTCTCGCTAGCCACGGCGATACTTTCTGTCAGATGGTACATCCGCAACGAACTCGTGAGTGCTGCTCGAGAATCGGTCAATGTTGGCATCGCTGTTCTAGGCCTCAGCTCGGGTACAAATCATGAGCTTGAGGCACAGCCATCACTGAAGCTCTTCGGCTCAAACGAGCTAGCCGCGCTGCACTTCTTCGTCAAAGCGACAGAGCTTGACCCTGGAAGCTCAGGAAACTACTTTCTGATCGGCAAGGCACTATCAGGGATCGACTGTAACCGTGCTCTGTTCTTCTTGCGACGAGCCGCTACGCTCGAGCCTGGAGCGAGTGGAGCGACGAACCTAATCAACAAACTGGAGGCAAAGGGTTGTCGCGAGACTTCATGAGTACGTGCCTTCTGATGCCGAAATGCCACGCTGTCGCTGAAGGAGGCCACAATCGCGGACGCTTTCGTCCGTACTGCACGCGATGTCGCAATGGTGTCGGAGGCTCGCTCTGCCGGCACGCAGCATGAGGTTGGAGCTTAACGGGACGGTCTCTCTTGGCCTGCCATGACGCCCGTCAGGCTCCACAAGAGGGTGCCAGGTAAATAGAGGAGCACGCCGAGAGAGTCGGCTTCAGGCCTTCGGGCTTGCGCCTTCGGAGAGTTGGTTTGTCCCGGTGGAAGAGGTTTCTGAGTTGGTTGAGCGCGAGGAGGGACCGGTTCGATGCTCGAGAAGCCGAATTACTCATCCTCGGGCTGCCGAAGACGGAGCACTCGCGGGGCTCCACGTTGTATCGCCCTCGTGTTGGAGTGACTGCCCGTAACAGGACTTCGTTCGACCTACGTTGCTAGCTGGGCGCCGCGAAACGGCAATGCCGGAGGGAAGCTTCCTCGTGGGAAGCAGGCGTCGAGGCAGCCGTTGCGAAATTGCTCGGAGGCCCGCCGAAAAGCAGCCAGGAAGAGCGAGTAGGTGTCACGAGTGTCCTTCCGAACCCGTCGCGAGAAGGCGTGGATCAGGGGTGCGGACCCCTTCTTGATCCGGTTCGGCTCGAAGTGCGGATTCTGGCGCTGGACGAAGGCCCGGCCGGCGACTGGCTTTCCGGTCTCCCGGACCTTCCGAACGGTGTCCTTCTCGATTGCATCGATCATCTCGGCCATGCGGGCTCGATACTCTGCCCCATCGAGGGCGGCCCAGCAGGGAATGCGCGCGAGCTCGAGTGCCTCCTCTTCGACCAGATCCTGTGGCTGGAGCGAGATCCCCTTGCGCCCGGCCGTGTACTCGAGCGTGTGGTTGATCCATCGGCCACGGGCGGGCGATCCGGAGAGGAGGAAGGGAGCCGCGTGGGCGCCCGGCCACTCCATTGGCGAGCGCACCAAGCCTTCCTTGGCTCCATGGCTGAGGATGTAGCGCAGGCGAGCGATCTGGCTGGTTTCCTCGCCGGAGACGAGGATCGCCTGGTATCTGCGTCCCCAGAACTTCTCCCGCCAGCGGATGAGACGTCCCGCCTCGCGGGCGAGGTTGGAGTTGAGGTAGCCCATGAAGGCGGCGAGGCGCTGGGCGTCGGGGACCGTGAGGAGAAGGTGGAAGTGGTTGGAGAGGAAGGCAAAGGCGTGGACCCGGACGGGATAGAGGCGGGCGGCGCGGGCGAGGACGCCAAGCGTCAAGTCGCGGAGGATCGGGCTCGGCCGGAGAAGCAGGCGCCCCTGAACGGTGCGACAGGTGACCTCGACGAGCGAGTCCTGAGGTACGAAGCGGATGCGTCGACCCATGATGTATTCAAGAGACGAATTCCAGACCCCCGATCTCTCGCGAATCGGGTGGCACCTCTAAGGGCGGGTGGCACCTCTAAGGGCGGCACCTCTAAGGGCGCTATCCTTCCGGCAATCGCCGGGCATAGGTCTCACCTTATGATGCACTGCAGATTGTCCGACGACGGCGCACGACTGGATCCAACTTGGGAGAGAGGAAAGGCCCATCCATGAGCCAGACCACGACAGCGGTATCGCAGACCCGATCCTTCTCGACGGTGTTCCTGATCGAGATGTGGGAGCGCTTCGGCTATTACGGCATGCAGGCGCTCATCATCTATTACATGGTGCAGCGCCTGGGATTCGCCGACGATCGCGCCAACCTGACCTGGGGCGCCGCCGCCGCGCTGATCTACGTCGCCCCCGCCATCGGCGGCTGGATCGGCGACAAGATTCTGGGCACCCGGCGCACCATGCTGCTCGGTGCGACGGTCCTGACGCTCGGCTACGCGCTGATGGTCGTGCCGAGCGAGAACGTGCGGTTCCTGTTCCTCGCGCTCGGCGTGATCGTGGTCGGCAACGGGCTGTTCAAGGCCAATGCCGGCAATCTGGTGCGCAAAATCTACGAAGGCGACGACAGCAAGATCGATAGCGCCTTCACCATCTACTACATGGCCGTGAACCTCGGCTCGATGATCTCGATGCTGCTCACGCCATGGGTCAAGGACTTCGTCAACGAGCGGTACGGAGGCACCTTCGGCTGGCACGCCGCCTTCGCGGTGTGCTGTGTCGGCCTGGTGGTGGGTCTGCTGAACTATTCCGTCATGCGCCAGACGCTCGCGCACATCGGCTCCGAGCCGGACCAGCGGCCGCTCGAGTTGGGCAAGCTGCTCGCGGTGCTCGCCGGCGGCGTGGCGGTCGTGCTGCTGTCCGCCGTGATACTGAACTACGAAGCGGTGGCGCGGATCTTCGTCTACGCGGCCGCCATCGTGGTGCTCGGCATCTTCGGCTACCTGATCACCAAGAGCCGGACGGGCGAGCGCGCCGGCCTGACCGCGGCGCTGATCCTCACCGTGCAGACGGTGTTCTTCTTCATCTTCTACCAGCAGATGTCCACTTCGCTGAATCTGTTCGCCCTGCGCAACGTGAACTGGAACCAGTACCTGTTCGGCTGGCACGTGCTGACCTGGAAGCCGGCGCAGTTCCAGGCGCTCAACCCGATCTGGATCTTCATCCTCAGCCCGATCCTCGCCTGGCTCTACAACACCGCCGGACGCCGGAAGAAGGATCTTCCGATCGCCGCCAAGTTCGCGCTCGGCTTCATCGTGGTCGCCATCGGCTTCTTCACGTACAGCTTTGCGGGCCACTTCGCGGTGGCCGGCAAGACCTCCTCGTGGGTGATGATCATCGGCTACGCCTTCCAGTCGCTCGGCGAGCTGCTGGTCAGCGGTCTGGGCCTGGCGATGATCGCGCGCTATGTGCCGGCGCGCATGGGCGGCTTCATGATGGGTGCCTATTTCGTGGCGACCGGCGTTTCGCAGTACCTCGGCGGACTGGTGGCGACCTTCGCGAGCGTTCCGGAAAACATCACCGATCCGGTTCAGAGCCTGTCGATCTACACCAACCTGTTCAACAAGCTCGGCATCGCCGCGGTGATCTGCACGGTGGTCGCTTTCGCCGTGCTGCCGCTGATGCGGCGCCTGACCGAAGCGCACAACCTACACGTCGCCGCGCGCTCCGAACCGTAGTCGGTGCCAGGCTTGGATCGGCGGGATGGTCCGGCCCCCGATCTCTCGCTCGCGAATCGGGTGGCACCTTGATGGCAGCGCCCGGGGCGCCCGGGGAAAAGCGCCGGATTCCGAGGCGGCGGGCACCTTGGATCGGCGGGATGGTCCGGCCCCCGATCTTTAGCGAATCGGGTGGCACCTTGATGCACCACCTTGATGCACCTGGCCCCCGATCTCTCGCGAATCGGGTGGCACCTTGATGGGGCTTGATGTCGATGGGGCTCGCGACGCTCCCGAAGGACGAGGACTTCTCCCCGGACGAGGCGTCGCGAGCAGACGCCGGCTAGTGCGCCTCGAGCCGGCGCAGCCTCCAGGCTCCGAAGGCGAGCAGCGCGACGGCCAGGAGCGCCAGGGCTCCCGCCGGAGACGTGGGCACCGCCGTCTGCGTCACGCAGATCGAGACGGCGCCATCGCCCGCCGAGCCGGCGACGGCCGAGAGGTAAATCGGGCCGGAATCGTCGACGTACGAGCCGCCGCCCCCGCCGCCGTCGAAAGTTTCACCCCAGCCGCCACCGCCACCACTGTAACCGCCGCCGCCGCCGCCGCCGAATCCACCCGCACCGCCGCCGCCACCGAACCCTCCGGCGCCGACTGTGGCGTCGCCGGCCGCGCCCCCGGCCGCATCGCCTGGAAGCTTGTGGCCGCCGCTGCCGGAGCCCGCGAAGGGATCGGTGCCACCGGCGCTCGCGAAGCCGCCGCCACCCGCGCCAGTAGCGTCAACGCCGGTGTGGGCCGCAGCTCCCCCCGAACCTCCGTTTCCGCCGGCGCCCCCATTTGACCCACCTCCTTCGCTGCCGGCTTCGCCGAGCTGTCCGTCATCGCCGTTCTCCGTTTCCCCGCCGCCGCCGCCGCCGCCCGCCACGACCCGGGGCACGTTCGCCCCCGAGTAGACCGCGGAGCCGCCGCCACCGCCGCCCGGTCCTGCGCTGCCGTCGTCGCCCGCGGCGCCGACGATCACGTGGAGCGTCTCGCCGCCGGTGACCGCCACCTCGGCGATCTGCTCGACACCCAGGCCGCCCTGGTAGACGGACGGGGGCGCGGGCGCGGGCGCGGCCTCGATCGCCGGCCCATTGCCTCCGGACGCGCCGGTGGCGTCGATGAGGACCATGGCCGCATCTGCCGGCACGGGGTAAGACTGGATGGATCCGGACGGCGAGAAGTTCTTCAGGGTCCCATCCAGGCAAGTCGGTTGGAGGCCGCGGGTCGGTCCGGCGGCGAGCGACGCCGTGAGACCGAGAAGGAGAACGAAGCCGAAGCGCGCACTTTTCATCTCGAAGACTCCTGTCGAGCGACCTGCGGTTTGAGAACGATCCGATTGTACTGCTTCGAGGGCTCTGATTTCCGTTGACAACCCGGGCATTGGCGCGTAGCGTCCCGGCCTTCCACCATCGGGGACCAGAACGGCCCCGGATCGACTGCGAGCGCCCTGCCGCGCTCAGGAAGAGGTTTCGATGCGATCGCGCACTTGCCTCTCCCTGGCGCTCGGCGCCGTCCTCTTCGCCACCTCGGCGCACGCGGCCCGCTTTACCAAGCTTCCGGACCTCGGCCCCAACTACCACTCGATCAGTGCCAGCGGCAGCTACGTCTACGCGGACAGCTTCGTGGCGCCCCAGGGGACGAACGTGCCCGTCTCCCTCGGGACCTGGCTACAGCTCTACGGGGGAACTTCCCAGAGCGTCCGCTTCGAGATCTGGGGGGATAGCGGCGGACCCGACCATACCTCCGTCCTCGCCACGACGGGCTCCGTGACCCCGGGGGCCTTCGGGGGCGCGCTCTCGTTCTTCTCCTATCCGGTCGCGTCCTACCCGGCCACGACGACGCCCGTCGCGCTCGTGCCGGGAACGAGGTACTGGTTCGTCATCACGGTCGTCGGCGAGACGGTCTCTAACGGCCAATTCCAGGTGGGCGGTCACACGCAGAACAGCGTCTACCACGACAACGGCGTGTTCGATGCTTCGAACGAGTCGTCCGGAGCGACTTTCAACTACGTGAACCACACCCCCGAGATGGCGTTCCAGGTGGGGCTTTCGGACGTGCTGCTGCTCGACATTCCGACCTGTTTCAGCGAGTCGCACTATCCGGCCGCGTTCACCCTGCTCGAAGAGCCCTCCTACGTCGTTGATAACGTCACCGACTTCTACGACCTCCTGACGGACGGCATTCCCTGGCGGGTCGTGCTGATCGACGACTACGCCACCGAGCTGTCCACCGCCACGCAGAGCGCGCTCGCCACCTACGTCGCAGGCGGAGGCCACGTCGGCATCGATTACTGGGGCTGGTTGTACGATCCGTCGTTCGCGGCGACGTTCGACGCCTCCTACGTGTCGTATTTCTCCACGCCGTTGCAGATCTTCCCGTGGGTGCCCGATCATCCGCTCTGGACGGCGCCGAACGCGCTCCCCAATTCCCTGCAGTGGACCGACGACCCCTGCACCACCGGCACCGTCGACGGCGCCACGTTCAACCCGACGAGCTACGGTCGGGTGATCGCCTACTTCGGCGCCGTCTACGCGGCGCCGACGGCGAGTCCCGCATACAGCAGCGGCCCGGACTTCGTCGATCCGACGACTGACGACGCCGCGATCATCGTCGGCAACGGCGGGCGCACGGTGCTCTTCGGCGGAATGCTGGCGAACTACAACGGCGTCCCGATCGGCTTGCCCGTCGCGGGGTCGACCCCCGCGCCGAAGATCATCGACCAATCCTACGGCGAGCGGATGGCGGCGAACATCGCCGACTACCTCCTCCACGTGATCTTCGTCGACGGCTTCGAGAGCGGCGGCGACGGTGCCTGGAGCGACAGCAGCTCCGTCGCCACGCTTCCGCAACCGGCCGCGGAGGGGAAGAACTAGCGCTGCGGGCCGACGATCGCCCCGAACCAACTTTCGGGGTCAAGAGCCCCATTCGAAATAGGTTTTCCAGAACGGACATGCCCTGACCCTGGCGTGTGGTGAGAGTGGCGCCGGCGTCGCCTCCGTCACTTCTCCCGAGTCGCTAGGATACGGGCGTTCAGGGAGGCCTTCATGATGAAGCGATGCGCGGTGTGGGTGATTGCCGTTCTGGCGCTGGCTGCGGTTCCGGGGTGGAGCGCCGAGGACACGCCATCCGATCCGGCGGCGAGCGTCGAGGTGCAGCAGGCACTGCGGCTCTTCGAGGCGTGGGCGGACGCCGACGTCGCGTACGGGAAGATTCCCGGCGTCTCGGTCGGCCTGGTGGTCGATCGGAAGCTCGTCTGGGCGAAAGGCCTCGGGTATGCCGACCTGACCGCGCACCGGCCGGCGACTCCCGAGACGATCTACGGCATCTGTTCCATCTCTAAGCTCTTCACCTCGATCGCGGTGATGCAGGAGCGGGACGCCGGCAAGTTGCGTCTCGACGATCCCGTCTCCCGGTACCTTCCCTACGTCGCCCTTCCGCCGGCGGGCAACGACGTCGCCGTGCTCACCATCGACTCGCTGCTCACCCATTCGAGTGGCCTGCCCCGCGAGGCGGCGGCGCCGTACTGGACGGGCCCCGGCTTCACGTTCCCGACCCAAGAGGAAATCGTCGCCGGGCTGCGCGGACAGAAGATGCTCTATCCGCCCGAGCGCCACTACCAGTACTCGAATCTCGGCCTCACCCTGGCCGGCGAGATCGTGGAGAAGGTCTCGGGAGAGGCGTACAGGGCCTACGTCGAGGACGCGATCCTGAAGCCCCTGGGCC
The DNA here is from genome assembly GCA_963712855.1 of Thermoanaerobaculia bacterium. Taxonomy (GTDB): domain Bacteria; phylum Acidobacteriota; class Thermoanaerobaculia; order Multivoradales; family JAGPDF01; genus JACTMI01. The sequence goes on along the minus strand of CAVQJN010000001.1, from coordinate 871,878 downwards.
TCCCTCACACCACTCCGTACCTGCCGGGGTCGGAACGCGGCAAGCTGCTCGCCACCGGCTACGGGAGACTGACCCGGGAGGGGACCCGCGACGTCATGCCCTTCTACGACGCGCGCGGCATCACCCCCGCCACCGGGTTCGCCTCGAACGTCGACGACCTCGCGGCGTTCGTCGCCTGGCAGTTCCGGCTGCTCGACGGAGAGAACGCCGGAGTGTTGAAGGCGAGCACCCTGCGCGACATGCAGCGCCCGCACTGGGTCGACTCTGACTGGGACATGGGGACCACACGCGGCCTCGGGTTCGGGATCTATCGCCACGGCGACGACACCCTGGTCGGGCACACGGGGGAGTGCCCCGGCTACTTCACGACGATCCGCATGGATCTCCGGCGTCGCGTCGGGGCCGTCGTCCTGACCAACGGCATGGACACGGCGCCGGAAAAGATCGCCCGCCAGCTCCTCGACGTCGTCCGGCCGGCGCTTGCGGACGCGAAGGCGGCGGAGAAGGCCGGCCGCAGCCCGCAGCCCCCGGATGCGGATCTCGAACGCTACGCTGGGCTCTATCGGAGCGCCTGGGGCGAGACGGTCGTGGTGCCCTGGAAAGAAGGGCTCGCCGCGGTCGGAGTGCCGACCGACGATCTCGCCGGGGACCTCGTCGAGCTGAAACCGACCGGCCCGCAGACCTTTCGCCGGATCCGCGAGGACGGCGACGACCTCGGCGAGGAGATCCGCTTCGAGAGCGGAGCCGATGGCACGATCGTCCGGATGAAGTGGTTCGAGAACTACTCAGAGAAGGTGCGCTAGGCCACGGAATCGGGTGGCACCTTGTCTCCGCCGGTGGCGCCTTGGCTAATCGGGTGGCACCTTTTCGCCTTTTCGCACCTTTTCGCACCTTTTCGGCACTCTTGCGGCTACCCCTTTGCCATGCCGGCGGCACGGACTCCGGCGTCGACGGCGTAGTACACTGAGTTTTCCATCAATCCCGAGAGGATCGCAGTGTCCGAGAAGGCCCCTTCGAGAGGCCTCGGATTGCGCTTTCGGACCGCGCCTGCGGACCGATCACCGTCCATGAAACCCGACCGTCATCCGAGCCTCCGACGCCAGCATGTTCTCCTCGTCACCCGCCGAGGGCTCTCCGGCGGCGACCCGGCCTACCACCACCTCAGCGCGGGGCTCGACTACGCGCGCATCCACTTCTCGGTGCTCGACCTCGGCGCCTCGCCCTCGCTGACGAACCTGGACCGTTTCTCTTCGGTCGCCCTCGCCACGCACGAGATCCAGGACCTCGACGATCTCTCGGTTCGACGCCTCTCCGACTTCGTCGCGGCCGGCGGAGGCTTGATCGTCGCCGTCCCGGTGTGGAACCACGAGCTCGCTCCGCTGCTCGGGGTCGACCGCTCCCTCGGACGGCGGGTCGCTCCCCCCGAAGCCCTGACCACGACCGTCGAATTTGTTACCGACTTCTTCCCCGGCCTCGAGGGCCTGAAGGCGTCGCTCCCCTTCACCGAGAGCAACTTCGCCCACCGCCTGCGCCGAGACGACGCCGTCGAGCCGCTCGCGTTCGATGGCGAGGGCGAGCCCGTCGCCTGGGTTCACCGATTCGGCCGCGGGAAGGTCGTGGTCTGGAACACTCAGCTGCTCGTGAGCCGATTCGGCATCGGCCTGCTGGTCCAGTCGGTCCTGCACAGCCAGCGGGTCGCGCTGGCCCCCGTGGCCAACGCCGGCATCGTGCAGATCGACGACTTCCCGGCGGCTTTCAGCAACCTCGCCGCCGAGCCGCTCCTGTCGGAGTTCGGGCTGAAGTTCGTCGATTTCCTGCACCAGGTCTGGATGCCGGACATGCTGCGGCTGGGCGAGGAGTTCGACGTCACGTACACGTTCTTCGTGATGTTCGCCTACAACGACGCCGTCGTTCCCCCCTTCTCCTTCGGCGAATGGGAGCAATACCCGCACGAGACTGGAGACGGCAGGATCCCGCTTCCTGCTGCCATGGGCCGGGAGGTCGGGCGACGCCACGAGCTCGGGCTCCACGGATACAACCACCTGCCGCCGACTCGCGCCGTCTGGAAGGAGGAGCGTCACCTGGCGGCGGCGATCCGGGCCGCCCTGGCCCGCTGGGAGCAGGACGGGCTCGGCGAGCTGCCGCGCTGCTTCGTGCCGGCGATGAACGAGATCGACCCCTGCGGCCTGCGCGCGCTCGCTTCGGCCGCACCGGGCATCACGACGATCTCGGGCCACTACCTCGGCGACTTCCGGCTGGGACAGGCGCGAGAATTCGGCCAGGAGCCCTGGTCCTCGCACTTCTTCTCCCTGCCCCGATGGACGGATGGCTACGAGATGCATCCGATGAACCAGCTCTTCCTCCTGAGCAGCCTCGCCGCCTTCGGCGTCTGGAGCCACTTCCTGCATCCCGACGACGTCATCGACACGACGAGGAACTATCCCGACCGGGACACCGTCCGGAACGCCGCCGACCGGATGTGGCGCAGCGAGTCCGCTGGCACGCGCTCCATCCGCTCGCAGCTGCGCAGCTGGCTCCGGTTCAACCGACAGCACTTCCCGTGGCTCCGCTACCTCGGCACGAGCGATGCCCGGACGGTCATCGAGGAACATCTCCGGTCCCGGCCGGAGGTGTACTTCGACGACGATCGCGTCTCGATCCACTCGACCGGCCCGCTCCGCTTCCAGCTGCGGCTCTCCGAGCCGGACCTCGAAGTCGTCTCCGACGACGGCTCGATCGAGGTCGTGGGCTGTCATCGCGGTGCCGGCTACGCGCTCTATGCGATGACGAAGGCGGAGGGGACGGCCGAGCTGAGGCTGCGTCGGGTCGCGCTCGGAGCGGGAGTCCCGACGAAGCCCCATCTCGTCGAGCCGCCCGCGCACCGCCGATCCCGAGGGTCCGTCTCCGCCGCCGAGGACGAAGAGGCGCCACGTGACCTCTGCTTCGTGGCCGACACGCAGGGCTGGGCGTTCGACAACATCGCCAGGAGCGTCTCTGCGCACCTCCCTCCCCGCTTCCGAGTGGAGATCCGGTACCGGGACGCGTACAAGAGCGAGGCCGACCTCCATCGGGACCTCTTCCTGGGACCCGGGCGCCAGGACTTCGTCCACTTCTTCTGGCACCCGACGCTTGCCTTCCTCTTCGATCCGAACGTGAGCATCGACGTCCTGGGGACGCTCGACGAGGAGACACGGGCCTCCTTCATCAGCCGGGTCGCCCGGACCTGCAAGACGACCTCGGTCTACTCCCACCAGTTCCTGACCGAGCACGAGCCGGATCGGATCCAGCTGGCGGGTCTCGCGCTCGCGGACGGGTACGCGGTCGCCTCCTCGCGCCTGATGCGACACCACGGCGCGCGGGACTTCCTGCCGCCGCCCTCGGCGGTGCTCGCGGACGGTGTCGACCTCGACCTCTTCCGGCCGATCCGTTCCGACAGGCTGCTTGACACCGACCGCACGATCCGGGTCGGCTGGGCAGGCAACAGCACCTGGGGGTCCGGCACCGACCACAAGGGTCTCGAGACGATCATCAAGCCCTTGCTCGCGCGCCTGGCGGGCGAGGGGCTCGACGTCCGGGGCGATTTCTGCGACCGCAATGTCGCGTGGACACCCCGCGAGCTGATGCCGAGCTATTACAATCGCATCGACGTCTACGTCTGCGCCTCGCTCAACGAGGGCACGCCGAATCCCGTCCTCGAGGCCATGGCGTGCGGCCTGCCGATCCTGTCGACGGACGTCGGGATCGTGCGCGAAGTCTTCGGGCCGTTGCAGCGGGAGTTCATCGTCGCCGATCGGTCCTCTCCCGAGTTCGCGGGCAAGCTGCGCCGCCTCGTCACGGAACCCGCACTCCGGATGGAGCTCGCGCGCGAGAATCAGCGGTCCGTCCGGGCCTGCTCGTGGGAGCGCCGGACCGAGCAGTGGATTCGCTTCTTCTCCGAAGTCGAGGCCCGCAAGCGGGAGGACGGCTCAGCTCCACGGCAGATCGCCGCCCTCTACCGAGCCTTCGACGCGGGTCGGCAGCTCCGGACGATCCGCGGCTGGTGGTCACCGCCGGCGGCCTCCGCCTCGTCGGTGCGCGGCCCGGCCGAGTTCCTGCTGAAGAAGGCGAAGGCATGGCGCGCGGGGAAGCTCCCCGGGAAGGCCTTTCGGCGGCACCTCCGGGACACCCTCCGGGTCCTCGCGCTCTCCTTCCGGGGCGATCGCTCGGTCCGCGAGTGGTGCGAACGGCGAGAGCTGCCCCGGTGCTTTCCCTTCTTCAACTGGTGGCGGTACGTGAGCGACCACCCGGACCTCGTCCGCGCCGGCATCGAGAGCCCCCATGGCGCGGCCCGCCACTGGCTCGAGTTCGGCAGGCACGAGCATCGGACGCTCTGGCCGCTCGGCGCGGCCGCGATCGTGCGGCAACTCCGCGCGATCGCGGGACGGCCATTCCGCACACACGGAGGAGACGATCCGAGGATCTCGGTCGTGGCCGCGGCAACTCCGGACGACGCCCGTCGCCGGGAGCAGCTCGAGTCGGTTCGCCTGCAGACCGGCGTCAGCCTGGAGCTGCTTCGCATCCGGCCCGGCTCTGGCGTCGAGCATTTCGCTCCCCGGCGCTCCGGCAACGCGCTGGCGACCCCACTCACCCTGCGGCCCGCCGACGCGGACTCCGCCGAGGAGCTCAATCGAGCCGTCCTGCAGGCTCGCGGCAACTGGATCGTCCCCCTCGCGGACGGCGAGTGCTTCGCCCGGCCGGACTCGCTGCGGACGGCGCTCGAGGCGGCGGACGCCGACACGGAGCTCCTGGTCTGGGCGCACGGTTCGAGTCACGGCTCCACGAGCATTCGCTCCGCGATGGATCTCGTCCAGAGGGGAGATGTGGAGATCGCCGGGCACGCGCTCCGGGCCGACTTTCGTCGACTGCTCGTCGACGACGGCTACGCCGGCGCCCGGACCCGACTGCTCCGCATGCTGGCGGACTCGCTCAGGACGCAATGGATCGACGACGTGCTCACCTATCGGCCGTGCGGGCCGGACGCCCGATCGACCGTTCCGGCAAACCCCTCCGACGGTCGCGACCTGGAGCCCGGGCCGCCGGTCGACCTGGTTTTGGCCTTCTGGTCGGACGCCCGGACGTTCGAAATCCAGAAGCGTGCGTTCCACCGCGAGCGGGTCTATTCGTTCCTGGCAGTGGAGGATCGCGCGGCCAACGAGAATCTCCCCCGCGTCCTCGAGGTCCAGGAGGGCCGGCGGGTGTTGCTCCTCGGTCCCGACGCTCGGCTGGCGCCTTACTTCTCGCGGCGCTGGTCGCGGGAGGTCGCGAAGCGGGTCAGAGGCGCTGTGGATCTCTGCTTTCTTTCCGGGAGCGGCGGCCGGACCGCGCCGCTGGCGATCCTGACCGATGGCGCTTCGCTCCGACGGATCACCTCGCCCGAGACCGTCCTGTCGTTCGACGCTCTCTGCGAGGAGCTGCGCGCCCAGGGTAGATCCTTCACTCCTGTGGACGAGGAGCTCTTCCAGCCGATCGACGCTTGACGCTGCCTGACGAGGTGCGGTGGCACTCTGATGGGAACTGGACTTCTCCCCGGCTCCCCGCACGAGGCGTCGCGAGCGGGCGCCGGCTACTGCGCCTCGAGCCGGCGCAGTCTCCAGGCTCCGAGGGCGAGCAGCGCGACGGCGAGGAGCGCCAGGGCTCCCGCCGGGGACGCGGGCACCGCCGTCTGCGTCACGCAGATCGAGACGGCGCCATCGCCCGCCGAACCGGCGACGGTCGAGAGGTAAATCGGGCCGGAATCGTCGAAGTACGAGCCGCCGCCGCCGCCGCCATCGACGAATTCACCGTAGCCGCCACCGCCACCACTGAAACCGCCGCCGCCGCCGCCGCCGGGTCCACCCGCACCGCCGCCCCCTCCGAAGCCTCCGGCGCCATCGCCGGCGCCGCCAGCCGCATCGCCCGGAAGCGCGTGGCCGCCGCTGCCGGAGCCGGCGTAGGAATCGGTGCCACCGGCGCTCGCGAAGCCGCCGCCGCCCGCGCCAGTACCGTCGCTGTCGGCGTGGGCCGCGGCTCCACCCGATCCTCCGTTTCCGCCGGCGCCCCCATCCGATCCCCCTCCGTCGCTGCCAGCTTCGCCGACCTGCCCGTCGTCGCCGTTCTCCGTTCCTCCCCCGCCGCCGCCGCCGCCCGCCACGACCAGGGGCACGTTCGTCCCCCGGTAGACCGCGGAGCCGCCGCCGCCGCCGCCCGATCCCGCGCTGCCGTCGCCGCCCGCAACGCCGACGATCACATGGAGCGTCTCGCCGCCGGTGACCGCCACCTCGGCGATCTGCTCGACACCCAGGCCGCCCTGGAAGGGGAGCGGGGGTGTAGGCGCAGGCGCGTCGAACGACAGCGCGTTGCCTCCGGACGCGCCGGTGGCGTCGATGAGAACCATGGCCGCATCTCCCGGCACGGGGTAAGACTGGATCGATCCGGACGGCGAGAAGTTCTTCAGGGTCCCATCCAGGCAAGTCGGTTGGAGGCCGCGGGTCGGTCCGGCGGCGAGCGACGCCGCGAGAGAGAGGAGGAGAACAAAGCCGAAGCGAGGATTCGTCATTTCGAAAACTCCCGTCGAGTGGCCTGCGGTCCGAGGAGAATCCGATTGTACCCCCACGGGGTTTCGCACGAGCGGTTCGACTTCTCGCCGGGCATCGCGCGCGACGTCGAGTCGCTCCGCCACGGGCAACTCCGCGGCGGGCCCCGAGAGGGGGCCAACGTCAGGTGCCGCCCCGGCTGAAGGGAATGTGCTGTCGGAAGTCGGCGGACCTGCCCGCCTCGGCTAGCTCAGACCGAGAACGAGCTGCCGCAGCCGCAACTGCCGGTGGCGTGGGGGTTGTGGAACTTGAATCCGGCGCCGCTCATGCCGAAGACATAGTCGATGGTGACGCCGTCGAGGTAGCGGGCGCTCACCGGGTCGACGAAGACCTTCAGGCCGTCGACCTCGAAGACCGTGTCGGTGGGACGAGGCTCCTGCTCGAAATCGAGCGCATACTGGAAGCCGCTGCAGCCGCCGCCCATCACCGCGACACGCAGCCCGTGGCTCGCGTCCATGCCCTCCTGGTCGCGGGTCAGCTTGACCATCTCGACCGCCTTGGACGTGATGGTGACCGGCAGGGTGGGCTCGACGGAGGGAGTCTCGTTGGGGTTGAGCGTTTCCATGGAGGTGCTTCCTTTCCTGGCTTGAAACCGCGGCGGGCTGGAAATTCTTCCCGGCCCGGCGAGCGAAAAGTCTAGCGCATGGCCCCCTCCTGGCCCCACATGGCTCCACATGGCCCCGCATGGCCCCCGGGGGCTGCGGGGGGGTCGCCTCCGGACGGCTATCATGAGCCGGCCATGCCCCGGGCGGTGCTCTTCGACTTCAACGGCGTTCTGGTGGACGACGAACCGATCCATCTGCGGCTCCTGCTCCAGGTCCTGGCCGAGGAGGGAGTCGAGGCCGACGCCGGCTGGGCGGCAGAGGCCTTTCTCGGCGTCGACGACCGGGGGTGCCTGGAACGCGCGTTCGCGCACGCCGGACGCGAGCTGGCGCCCGAGCTCCTCTCGCGGCTGGTCGCCCGCAAGGCCGCCTACTACCAACAGGAGGTGCGCCGCGACGGCTACCCGCTGGCCGCCGGGGCGGAGCGCGCGCTGGCGGAGCTCGACCGCGCCGGCTACCGGCTCGGCATCGTGACCGGAGCGCTGCGGCACGAAGTCGACGCCGCCCTGCGCGAGGCCGGGCTGCGGGATCGCTTTCAGGTCGTCGTCGCCGCGCAGGACGTCGCGCGCGGCAAGCCCGATCCGGCGGGCTACCTGCTCGCCATCCAGGAGCTCAACCGGCCGACCGGGAGCGCCGACCGGCTGATCCATCCACACGAGATCGTGGCCGTCGAAGACAGCCCGGCGGGGTTGGCGGCCGCGGCGGCCGCGGGGCTGCGCACGATCCGGGTCGGAGACGCCGGCGAGCCGGAGTCCTCCGCCGCCCCGGCGATCCGGGTCGAGGCCCTCGCGGAGCTGACTCCGGAGCGGCTCGAAACGCTTCTGTCGAGGGTTTGAATCAGGCGATCGGCACGCGGCCGGCGAAGCCTTCGTCATAGCCGTGGAAGTGGCCGAGCGCCGGTTCCGGATGCTTCCAGCAGTAGTAGCCGTCGCCGCTGTCCCAGTCGATCAGCCAGACGCCCTTGACCTCGCAACCGAGCGCCTCGACGTCGGCGCTCCACTGGTCGACGATCTTCCGATACGCGGCCTCCCACTCCTCACGCCGCGCCTCCAGCTCCTCGCGTCCGCCCAGCGTGTTGGCGAGCGCCTCGACCTCGTGCACCGCCTGTTCGGTGCGGTCGCGCACGGTGGGGAAGAAGGCGAGCGCTTCGTCGTAAGTGAACGTTCGTCCGCGCCGAACCGGCATGGCCGGCACGATAACATCGGGGTTTCGCAGGAGGCGTCGAGTGGCGGTGAACGAACCCGGGTCCGGACGTATCGAAGTCATCGCCGGAGGCATGTTCTCGGGCAAGAGCGAGGAGCTCGTGCGGCGCTTGCGGCGCGCGGTCATCGCGCGGCAGAAGATCCAGGTCTTCAAGCCGGCGACCGACTCGCGTCACGGTCCGGATCGCTTGATCACCCGCGACGAGCGCGAATTCGAGGCGCAGAGCGTGCGCGACGCGGCCGAGCCCCGGTCGCGCCTCCAGCTCGGCGTCCAGGTGGTCGGCATCGACGAAGCGCAATTCTTCGACACGCCGCTGGTGGCGCTCGCCATGGAGCTCGCCGACGCCGGTATCCGGGTCATCGTCGCGGGGCTCGACCAGGATTACGCGCGCGAGCCCTTCGGGCCGATGCCGCTCCTGCTGGCGCAAGCCGAGCTGGTCGACAAGATGCACGCGGTCTGCGTGCGGTGCGGCGGCCCGGCCCATTACAGCCAGCGCATCGCCGGCGGCTCGGACCAGGTCCAGGTCGGCGACATGGAGGCCTACGAAGCGCGCTGCCGGCGCTGCTACGAGCCCTGGATCGGCTGACTCAGCTCGGAGTGGGGCGGTGGGCCAGCGGTTCCGGCTTGCCGTCGGCCCCCACGTGGACGAAGACAACCTCGGCCTCGGTCACCTTGACCTTCGGCCCGCCGGGGTGCCCGCGCTCGGCCTCGACTTCCACCGCGACCGTGATCGAGGTCGTCCCCACCCGGCGCGTCGAGGCGTAGAAGCTCACCAGATCGCCGACGAAGACCGGAGCGTGGAAGACCACCTCGCGCATCGCCACGGTGACGATCTTGCCGCCGCAGTGGCGGTGCGCTTCGACCGCGCCCGCCTGGTCGATGTAGGAAAGGATCACGCCGCCGAAGATGGTGCCCAGAGCGTTGGTGTCCTTGGGCATCAGGACGACGCGGATGGCGGGGATGCGGGCCGGCTCGGCGGGCATGGAAAGGGCTCGGGCTAGGGCCGCCGGGTCACTCGGGCGGCTTTGTCTGGCCGCCCGCCGCCCGGAGCGCGATCTGGATCGCATCGTGCGCGGTGCGGGCCTCGAAGAGCAGCGGATCGGACAGACCGTCGGGACGCTGCAGGGCCCAGCTCGCGAGCAACACCACGGGGACCCTGTACTTGAGCGCGAACGCGATCTCCGAGAGCGTCCCCCAGCCACCGCCGATCGCCACCACGGCGGCGGAGGAGAGCACCAGGATCTGATTGCGCGCCTGCCCGAGCCCGGAGTAGAGGGCGACGTCGAGGTATTCGTTGCCCGGTGTCGCACCTTCGTCGGGGCCCGGAAGAATGCCGACCGTCGTTCCCCCGGCCAGGTGGGCGCCCTCGCAAGCCGCCTGCATCACGCCGCCACGCCCGCCGCACAAGAGGGTCGCTCCGGCGAGGGCGACCTCGGCGCCGGTCTCGCGGGCGAACCGGGACGTCTCTTCGTCGCACGCGGCCGCGCCGACGATGGCGATCTGAACCGAACGGGGCACGTCTGCATGCTATCGTAGGCTGCCGCTTGGCGATCCCCGCCGTGAGCGTTTCCGATTCCTCTCCGACCGCCCTCCGCGCCAGCGACGATCTGGCGCTGATCCGGCGTATCGCGGACGGCGAGCCGGACGCTCTTGCCGCGCTCTACGATCGCTTCTCGCCGGTCATCCTGGCGGTGGCGCGACGTATCCTGGGCGAGGCCGGCGAGGCGGACGAAGTGCTTCAGGAGGCCTTCCTCCAGGCCTGGAGCCAGGCGCGGCGCTACGATCCGGGGCGCTCCTCGGTCTCCACCTGGCTCGTCCTCATCGCGCGTAGCCGAGCCCTCGATCGTTTCCGCAGCCGCCAGGTTCGGGACCGCACGGCGAGCGCCGCCGAGGCGGAGCCGAAGGCTCCCGATACATCCTCTCGGCTCGACGAGAACGTATTCCACTCGGAACGGAGGCGCCGGGTGCTGGCCGCCCTCGAGGAACTACCGGCCGAGCAGCGGCAAGTGCTCGAGCTCGCGTTCTACGAAGGGCTGTCGCAGACCGAGATCGCGGCCCGCACGGGGGCTCCGCTCGGGACCGTGAAGACCCGGGCGCTGCTCGGGATGAAGAAGCTCAGGCATGCCTTGCGTCACGAGATTCGGGAGTTGCTGTGAATCGGCCGACCGATCCGGAAGAAGTTGCCGCGCTGGCGGTGCTCGACGCCCTGGGGCGCCACGAGGGGCCCGAGGAGACGCGGGTCCCGGAGCCCGAGGACGAAGTGGAGGAGGTGCTCCGCCGGCTCCACGGTGAAGCCGTCGGCCGGCTCCCGTACGCCCTGCCGTTCGAGACGCCCGATCCGGTCCTCAAGGAACGGCTGATGGCGCTCGTGCTGGGTGACCAGACGCAGGAAGTCGTGCCCGGGTCCACCTCGGCGGATTCCGCCGCCGCCTCGCCTCCCGAGCCCGAATCGCCGGCGGTCGTCGACCGGCGTCCCCTGGAGATGCCGGACGAGCTGCTCCCGATGGCGGCGTCGCCGCGCTACGCGGCGGCGCGGCGCCCGCGGCGCGGCGTTCGTTTCCTGCTCGCCGCCGCGGCGCTGATCGCGGTGGCCGGGCTGGGGCTCTGGGTGGCCTATCTGCAGTCGGAGCTGGCGGCCGGTCAAGCGCGGTTCACCTTCGCGGAGCGCCAGTGGAAGAGCGAGCTCGAGCAGACGCGACAGGCTTTGAGCGTCGTCTCGTCCCGCTATCAGATCGCCACCGCGCCCGCGGTCACGGTCTTCCCGCTGCGCGGTCCGACCGGTTTCGGCCCCGCCGCCGCGGCATCGGCCTATCTCTACGTCGCGCCGGATCACCAGCACTGGGATTTCCAGGTCCACAACCTGACCGCCGAGCCGCAGGGGCACGACTACCAGATCTGGTTTCTGGTCGGCGACCAGCCCCACAGCGCCGGCTGCTTCAACATCGAGCAGGGACGGCCCGTGTTCAAGATGTTGGCGCCGATGCCCCAGGGCATGACTGGCGTGGCCGTGACCCTCGAACCGCGCGGCGGCTCGCCGCGACCGACCACGCCGATGCTCCTGGTCAATCGGGAGCCGGTGCGACTCTGAGGTCGCGTCGCCCCGTCGGATCCCCGCGGCGCGGCGACGAGGGAGCTGATCGATGAGCCTGTTGCCCCGAGTCCCGCTCGACTTCGAACGACTTTCCATCGACGAGTCGCGACGCCGGGCGAGAGCCCACTTCGAGAGGCTGCGGCGCCGGCGCTCGGTGCGCGAGTTCTCGCCGGACCCGGTGCCGCGCGAGCTGATCGAGTTGGCCCTGCGCTGCGCCGCGACGGCGCCTTCGGGAGCCAATCGGCAGCCGTGGAAGTTCGTCGTGGTCTCCGATCCGGAGATCAAGCGGCAGATCCGCGTCGCGGCGGAGGCCGAAGAGCGCGAGAGCTACGAGCGCCGCATGTCGCCCGAGTGGCTGGCGGCCCTCGAGCCGCTCGGCACCGACTGGCGCAAGCCCTTCCTCGAGATCGCGCCGTGGATCGTGGTGGTGTTCGCCGAGCTCTGGGAAGAGCGTCCGGACGGGGTCAAGGTCAAGAACTACTACGTCAAGGAGAGCGTCGGCATCGCGTGCGGGATGTTCATCGAGGCGCTCCATGCCGCTGGTCTGGTCACCCTGACCCACACCCCGAGCCCGATGGCCTTTCTCAATCGGATCCTCGATCGCCCGGCCAACGAGAAGCCGTTCATCCTCTTCCCGGTGGGCTACCCGGCGCCGGGCTGCGAGGTGCCGGCGCTGGCCAAGAAGGAGCTCGACGAGGTCGCGGTCTGGCGGGAGCGTGACTGAGCCCGCGCCGCGCGCTCACTTGCGGATCCGGTCCCCGTCCTCGTAGAGCTTCGCGAAGCCATGCTTGGCTGCGGCCTCGGTCATCTCGTCGGCCCACTTGACGAACTTCGAATCGGTCGTCGACCAGTCGGTGCCCGAGACCGCGCGATGGTGGATCGCCACCAGCAGATCGCCGGTCTGGGCGTCGACGAGCTTGAGGTCGACCGTCGTGCTGCCTGCCCCAGCGCCGAATCCGACCAGGATCTTGGCCGCCCTCGAACCGGTGGAGCAGTCGACGATGCGCCCCTCGACCCGAATGTCCTCTCCCGAGTCGACCGTCGTGATGCGCGAGCCGAAGGCATTGTGGAACGACTCGGCGAAGACGTCGGGCATGGTGACGTTGATCTGGCGGGCCAGACGCTTGTCCTTGGTGTCGCGGTCGGCGGCCTCCTCGCCGATGAACTCCGGATCGGGCCACTTCGCGAAGCGCAGTTTCTGGCCGGCGAGGGCGAAGCCGGGCTTGACCCACAGGTAGTCGATCTCGTCCGTCTCCCGGAAGGTGATCGCCGGACCTCCGTGCGAGAACCAGGAGGCGTCGAGGCGGCCGTCGTCATAGGAGCGGCCGGCCGCGCGGGCGCCGGCCGGGGCGAGGATCAGCACGAGAAGCGAGCAGATGAAGCCGAGTCGAAGCACGGGTCGGGTCCTCCGGGAATCGTTCAATAGAAATCGGCACAGGAAAGGTAGAAGCCGCAGCCTGGACGTGGACAGAAGAGCTTGCACTTGCGCTCCTCCAGGGTGCTGCCGCAATTCGGGCAGGTGCGCATCGTCCGTTCGGGCGAGCTCTCGTTCTGCGGTGCGGGATCCGGATCGCCGGCGTCGCCGGCGATCCGCCCCGGGTCGACGGTGAGCATCGCCTCGACTTTACTGCAGTTGCTACACTCCGGCGCCCGTGGCGCTCTCCGCTCTCATCCTCGCCGGCGGATCCGGGACCCGGTTCTGGCCGCTCAGCCGGCGCCGCCGACCCAAGCAACTGCTGGCGCTCGAAGGCGAGCGTTCGCTTCTGCAGCAGACGGTCGAGCGCCTGGCCCCACTGGTGCCGCCCGAGCGCGTCTGGATCTCCACGACCGAGGCCCTCGGCCCGGCCATCGAGGCCGAGCTGCCCGAGATCGACCCCCACCGCGTCCTGCGCGAGCCGGCCGGCCGCAATACCGCGCCGGCGATCGGCTGGTCGCTGCTCCAGATGCCGCAGAGCGAGCGGTCGGAAGCGGTGGCGATTCTGCCGTCGGACCATCGCATCGCCGATCCGGTCGCCTTTCGCGAAAGCCTCGCCGGGGCGGCCCGGGTCGCCGAGGTCGAGAACCGGATCCTCGCTCTCGGCGTGGCGCCGCGATGGGCCGAGACCGGCTACGGCTACCTCGAGCTCGCGGCGGAGGAGGCGGAGCCGGATGGACCGAGGCGAGTGCTCCAGTTCCGGGAGAAGCCCGACCGGGCGACCGCCGAACGCTTCTTCGCGTCGGGTCGTCATCTCTGGAACGCGGGCATGTTCGTGGCGCGCGGCGAAGGCCTGCTCGCGGCGCTGCGTCGTCTCGCTCCCGAGCTCGGCAGCGGTCTCGACGAGCTGGCGGCGGCGCCGGATCGCGCCGCGGAGCTCTATCCGGCCCTCCCGGCGGTCTCGATCGACTACGCGGTGATGGAGAAGCTCGAGGAGCTCTGGACCGTGACGCTCGATTGCGGGTGGGACGACCTGGGATCCTGGCAGGCGCTCTACGAGGTCCTGACGGCGAACGGCGCGGGCAACCGGCAGCGCGGCGAGGTCGTCTCGCTGGACGCGCGCGACAATCTCCTGATCGCCGACGAGGGCACGATCGCGGTGCTCGGGGTCGAGGGATTGGTCGTGGTGCGAACCGGCGACGCCACCCTCGTGATGCCGCGCGACCGCGCGCAGGAGGTGCGGCGGATCGTCGACCTCCTCGCGAAGTCGGGGCGCGACGAGCTTCTCTGAGCGCCCGCGGACGGAGCGGCCATGCAGTGGAAGATCGCCCGCCCCGGCCGATTCTCGGACGCCTTCAACCGCTGGGCGATCCGGCGTGGCTTTCCCATCCTGGCGTGGCTCGCGCCGCGCGCTCCACGCTGGTTCCTGTTCGCCAACGCGCGCTGGATCATCGGCCTGGTGATGTTCCTGCACTCGAAGCCCAAGGAGGCGATCGCCCGCAACCTGGCACGGATTCTCGAGGCGCCGCCGGAATCGCGCCAGGTGCGCCGCGCGGTACGCCGGATGATCCACCACTTCGCCTACTACTGGGTCGACCTCTTCCGGTTCGCGCAGCTCCCCGCCGAGCGCATGTTCGCGGCGGTGGTCGACGAGGATCGCCGCAAGCTCGGGGTCATCGAGCGCCTGCGCGCCGAAGGGCGGCGGCTGATTCTGCTCACCGGCCACCTGGGCAACTGGGAGCTCGGCAGCGTGCTGGCTGGCCACACCGGACTGCCGCTCGCGGTGGTCTACGTGCCCGACGCGTTCGCCGAAGCGGAGCGTTTTCGCAGCTTCCTGCGCTCGTTCGGCGACGTGCGTGAGATCCCCATCCACCCCGAGGATCGCCTGGCGAGCCTGCCCGTGTTGCGGGCTTTCGAGGAGGGACGGGTGGTGGCGTTGCAGGGCGATCGGGATTGGAACGACCAGGGCGTGAGCATGCCCTTCTTCGGCGCCGCGGCGAACTTTCCGCTCGGACCGTTCCTGCTCGCGCGCCTGAGCGGCGCGGCGCTGGTTCCCGTATTCGTCGTCTACGACGAGCGCTACCGCTTCGAGATCGAGATCGGAGAGCCGATCGAGGTCGAGCGCACCTCCGATCGAGAGGCCGACACGCGGCACGCGCTGACGGCCTGGCTGGGCGTTCTGGAGGACGCGGTGCGGCGCTGGCCGACCCAGTGGTACACGTTCTACGACTTCTGGCCGGAGGCGGAGCACGCCGCCCCCGAGGAGGTCTCGTGAACGGCCCGATCGCGGTCGCGACGGCGGCCGGCGTGACGTCCTTTCCCGATCCGGGAGACCCGGGCGCGCTCGGCCGTTTGCTGGCCGGGGACGGTGTCTGGGAGATCGAGCTCGGTTTCGGCAAGGGGCGCTTCCTGCTCGGGCGCGCGACCGCCCGGCCGGAGCGCCGCTTCCTCGGCATCGAAGTGGCCAGCGAATACTTCCGGCTCGCCGCGCAGCGCCTGGCGCGGCGCGGCCTGTCCAACCTCGTCCTCCTGCACGGTGAGGCGCTCGCCATCCTGGCCACCCTGCTGCCGCCCGGATTCGCCACGGCCGTGCACGTCTACTTTCCCGATCCCTGGCCGAAGAGCCGCCATCACAAACGGCGGCTCTTCGCGCCGGCGTCGGTCGATCTGGTGCTGCGCGCCCTCGCCCCCGGAGGCGAGCTCTTCTTCGCCACCGATCACCTCGAGTACGGAAACGAAGTGCGGCGCCTGCTCGAGACCCATCCGGCGGTGCGGGTCCGTGAGCGGTCCGGCGGATGGCCGGACGGCGCGCGGACCAACTACGAAGCGAAATTCGTCGCGGCGGGCCGACCGATCCTGCGCCTCGAGGTCGATCTGATCGCGCCGCCCGGCCCTCACCCGGAGGGCGCCGCCGAAGTGGCGGTGGCCTTGGCTCCGCGGAGCGCCCTCGAGGAGGAACCGCGGCGATGAGCCGCGTCGTGCTCGCCGGAGGCAGTGGCCTGATCGGCCGGGCGCTCGCCGGCGCGCTCGGGAAGCGGGGCTTCGAGGTCGTGGTGTTGAGCCGCTCCGCGTCGTCTCCGGTCGGCGCCCTGCCCGGGGTCCGCGTGGTCATCTGGGATGGCCGGTCCGCGGGCCCTTGGGTCGAGGCCCTCGAGGGCGCCGCCGCGATCGTCAACCTGGTGGGCGAGAACCTGGGCGAGGGGCGCTGGAGCGCGGCCCGCAAACGGCAGCTCCGCGAGAGCCGGCTCGAGCCGACCCTCGCCCTGGTCGACGCGATCGAGATGTCCGGACGCCGCCCGCACGCGTTCCTCCAGGCTTCGGGAGTCAACTATTTCGGTGCGCGCGGCGACGAAATCCTGACCGAGAACGCTGCGCCGGGGAGCGGTTTCCTGCCCGATCTCTGCCTGGATTGGGAGGGGGCGAGCGCCCGGGTGGAGAGCCTGGGGCTGCGGCGGGTGATCGTTCGCACGGGCGTCGTGCTGGCGCGGACCGGCGGCGCGTTGGCGAAGATGCTGCCGCCGTTCCGGCTCGGCATCGGCGGCCGGTTGGGGAGCGGCGAGCAGTGGTTCTCGTGGATCCACCTCGTCGATGCCGTCGCGGCCTATCGAACTCTCGTCGAGAATGAGGAGTTGGCCGGACCTTTCCACCTCACTGCGCCCGAGCCGGCGACCAACGCGACGCTCACCCGGGAGCTCGGCCGCGTGCTGCATCGTCCCACCTGGCTCAGGGTGCCCGGTCTCGCGCTCCGTTTCCTCTATGGAGAGATGGCGGAGCTGGTCCTGACGGGACAGCGGGTGGTGCCGCGACGTCTGCTCGAGAGCGGCTTCGAGTTCCGGTTCCCAGGTCTCGGCCCGGCGCTCGACGATCTCCTGCCGCGGCGCCCTTGAAGCCTCTAGGAGTCGCGTAGGCGGGAGCGCAATTCGCGCGCCACCTCGTCCCGGATCGCGGGCCGAGCGTAGACACGGGCCAGGTCGATGCGCGCCAGATGACGCAGAAACTGGCTGGCGTCCTCGAGCAGCTCCTGCTCGCCGTCGACGCCGACCACCAGGACCCGTCCGGAGCCGAGGCGGTGAGGATCCTTGGCGGAGCCCACCACGAACATCGAATCGGCGCCATAGCGCGCGGCGAGGTCGGGCAGGGCGCTCTCGAACGCCTGGCGCTCCTCGATCGAGGGGTGCTCGCGGGTCTCGAAGGCGAGTGGAAAATGTTTGCGCGCCACCACGGCTTGCGCGTGGACGCCCGGGTCCCGGCGCATGTCGGCCAGGACCGAATGATCGTCCTCGGCGAGGAAGCGCTCGGGGTCGGCGGGCCAGGCATGCCCGACGGAGCGCAGCCACTCGGTCAGGTGATGCTCGAGCGCCTTGCCCGTCACGTTGAAGTAGACCTGGGTGAACATGTAGTAGCGGGCCAGAATCAGGGCCTCGACGGCATGCACGCCGCCCGCCTCGACGCCGAGCGTGGTCTCGCCGCTCTCCGGGTCGAGTGTCGGCACGAGGGTGTCGATCAGCCGGTCGAGATCGTAGACGCCGTAGCGGACGCCGCAATAGAGGCTGTCGCGCAGCAGGTAGTCCATCTTGTCGACGTCGAGCTCGCCGGAGACGATCTGGGCCAGGTAGCGGTGCTCGGGGGCGACCCGGCCGGCCAACAGCGCCACCACCTCCTCGGGCACGAGGCCGGCGCCGTGGCGGGCGAAGAGCTCCTGGAGCTCGGCGCTGCCGAGCAGGCGCCGGGTCATCTCCTCGTGGTCGATGCCGTCTTCGAACCGGTCCTCCGCCGAATGGCTGAATGGCGCGTGACCGATGTCGTGGAGCAGCGCGGCGGCGCGCACCAGGCGGCGCACCCGGAGGCGCTCCGGCTCCGGAAGCAGATCGGGACGCTTGAGCGCCAGGTTGTCGAGCACTCTCCCGGCGAGCCCCATGGCGCCGAGCACGTGGCTGAACCGGCTGTGCTCGGCGCCGGGGTAGACGAGGAAGGTCAGGCCGAGCTGATGGATCCAGCGCAACCGTTGGACGGGCCGGCTGCCGATCAGAGCCGCCTCGAGCGGATCGGTATGCAGAAAGCCGTGGATCGGGTCGCGCAGACGCAGCATGGCGCTCAGTTGAGCTCGGGTCGGTTCGCCAGGTGCCGGAACGGGGCGAGCGAGCGCAGCAGTTGGAGACGGCTGCGCAGGATTCCGGCCACTTCGCCGGCGCGTTCGAGCGCCGGCTGGGCGAGCAGCATCTGCTTGCGCAGCGCGGGCAGGTCCAGCCGGGCGGCGAGGCGATTGGTGAGCAGCGCGAGACGGCTGGCGCCGAGGCCGGCGAGGTCGGCGAGATCGATCGTCGATCCGTCCGGATCCGCTCGCACGAGGGCCGCCGCCAGCCGGGTGATCTGGGCGTGCAGCCGTTCGGCGCGCTCGGCTTCGATGAGCGGAAGCTCGTCGCGCAGCGGTT
Source organism: Thermoanaerobaculia bacterium (assembly GCA_963712855.1). Taxonomy (GTDB): domain Bacteria; phylum Acidobacteriota; class Thermoanaerobaculia; order Multivoradales; family JAGPDF01; genus JACTMI01. The sequence continues at coordinate 853,525 of CAVQJN010000001.1, read as the reverse complement.
GCACGATCGCCCGGCGGTAGGGAAGCGGCTCGAGCTCGCGCTCGACCAGGAAGCGGAACTCGCCTTGCAAGATCACGTTCGACCGCCCGTCCTCGAGCGCTTCGTAGCCCACCAGCCGGCCCGCGCAACCCGGCTCCACCAACTCGGCGGTGCCGCTCTCCAAGGCGCTCGCCTCGAGAATCATGCCGATCCGACGCTGCTCGGCGGGCAGCTCGAGCAGATCCGCGATCAGCGTCCGGTAGCGGGGCTCGAAGATATGAAGCGGCAGTCGCGTCCCCGGAAAGTGGACGATGTCGGGCAGAGGAAAGAGGGGCAGCAGCACGCGCGGCGATGATAGCCGAGCGGCGGCGTCAGCTCAGGGGCCGAGCAAAGCGTCGGGGATCTGCAGGTGGGCCCCCAGCACGCGTGCGATCTCGACCGCGCGGGCCAGGTAGAGGACGGCGAGAGCGAGACCGGCCAGAGCCGTGAGGCGCCGCAGGTCCGGGGGAGCGAAGCCGGAGAGCAGCAGCAGGAGGGCCGCCGCGAGCAAGGTCCACCACGCTCCTCCGAGCGTCGCCCCGAATCCGAACGTGAGACCGGCTGCCGCCACCAGGGCCGGTCCGGCGAGCGGGCACCAGAAGCGCGGGCGGGAGGCCAGGAGCTCACCGGCGGCCAGCGCCAGAGGAATCTGCAGCGCCGCCGCCGCGAGCAGCTCCGCATTGGGCGGCGCCGGCGCCCAGCCCAGTCGCAGGAGCTCGGAGCCGAGGGCGTGCGCGACCGCTCCCAGCAGGCCGAACACGCCCACGATTCGCCAAGCGAACGGCTCGAGTCGTCTCCAGCCGGCCGCGACGATGAGGTCGCAGAGCGCCAGGGCGAAGACGGCGAGCTCGATGAGACGGGCCAGAAAGGAGCCGTGGATCGGATCGTCGAGACCCCAGGCGCTCGCGGCGTCGGGCCGCAGCCAGACTCCGGCCAGGGTGACGACGCACGCGGCAAGCAGGGAAGGCAGGGCGAGCCGCGCCCAGAGGTGACGTGCTCTGGCGCCGCTCCGCGCCAGGCGAAAGGGCGCGATCGCATGCGTTCCGAACACCGCCAGATTCAGGGCCAGCGTGACGATCACCAGGGTCGACATGCCGGAGATCCCTAGTCCGCCGCCAGTCTTTGGACCCAGGGCCGGGAGGGGAGACCGGCGAGGAGTTGGAGCGGTGTCGCGCCGTCCGGCGGCAAGGGGTGGTCCGGCAGCAGATCGGCGAGCGGGGCGAGAACGAAGCGGCGTGAGCGCAGACGGGGATGCGGCAGCACGAGCTGCGGATCCGTCCGCACCTCGTCGCCGACGAAGAGAAGATCGAGATCGATCTCCCGCGGGCCGTCACGTTCTCTCTCGCGCCGCCCGAGCGCGCTCTCCAGCCCACGGGCGAAAGCGTGCAGCTCGGCAGCCGGCTCGCGGGTGCGGCCGACGACGACCGTGTTCACGAAGTCCGGCTGGGGAATCGACGAGACGGGCTCGGTGCGGTAGAGGGGCGCGACCCGCAGCTCTCCGAAGCGCTCCGAGAGCCGTCCCACCGCGATCTCGAAAGATCGACGGACCGGTCCGAGGTTGCCGCCCAGACCGAAAGCGAAGACCCGCGGGGCGTCAGTCGTCGTCCTCGAGCTCGTCGTCGTCGTCGGCGTTGTCGTCGGCGTTGTCGTCCTCCACGACGCCTTCCGGAGTCACGAGATCCTCGTCGCCGAACTCATCGTCGTCGTTCTGTTCGGGCGAATCGTCTCCACTCTCGTCGTTCGCGGAAACTTTCGGCGTTTCGACCCGGCGGCGCCGTTTCGCGGGCGCGGGCGCAGCGGCCGCTTCCTGCTTGCGGGCATCCTTCTGGTTGGCGCCGCACTTCGGACAGATGGCCTCGGACTTACCGAGGTCGTAGAACTTGGCGCCACAGCTATAGCAGTCGTGCTTGGTTCCGAGATCTGGCATTCTGGGGTTTCTCCACACCCCGAATCGGGGCCGCGGGAAGGTAACAGTGCCGCCCCAACCTGTCAACGCCCCGGAGCCGGTAGACTAGCGGCGCGGGGAGGCCATATTCCACCAACCCTGGGTGCGCGACGCTTCCCGATCGAGATTCCGTGCCTCCGAACCGACCGCCCGAACCGAGATCCCGATGAGAGTCTTGCCGCTCCTAGTCGCCTCCATGCTCTTTGCGGCGCCTTCCTTCGCCGCGCATCCGGCGGCGCCGGCCGAGCCCGACGCTCCAGGACTCACGCTGCTCCAGCGCTTCGACGCCCTGCTCGCGCGGGTGCAGTACGAGCAGAAGCGTCTGCGGACGCTCCAGGCCGACTTCATCCAGGAAAAGGCGAGCGAGTTCCTGGCGGCGCCCGAGTCCTCCCGCGGCACGGTCTCCTTCGCGAGTCCGGATCGGGTGCGTTGGGAATACCTCTCTCCCAAGCCCGTTTCCCTGGTCATCCACGATGACGTGATGCTGACCTGGTACCGGGACCTCGGGCGCGCGGAGAGGGTGCGGATCGGTCGACTCTCCTCCCAGGTCTTCCAGTACCTCAACGCCAACAGCTCGCTCGACTCGCTGTTGCGCTACTTCCGCGCCAACGTCTCCTTCCCGAAGGACTTGAGCGAACCCTTCAAGGTGGAGCTCATCCCGCGCTTCGCGCGCGTCGCGCGCCGGCTGGCGTCGATGACCCTGTGGATCGACCGCAAGCTCTTCCTGCCGGTCCGGGTGCGTTATGTCGAGCCGAACGGCGACGTGACCGAGTACCAGCTGCAGCACCTGCGCATCAACGAGCCCATTCCCCCGGAGCGGTTCGAGCTCCAACTGCCGCCCGGCGTGGTCGTCCGCGAGGTCGATCTCGACGGCGGCCGAGCCCGCCACGCGGATCCCGGAAAGAACCCCTGACGCCGGATCGCCCGCTTCGCTTCGAGATGCTGGCGCGCGACGGCGCGGCGCGCCGCGGCCGCCTGCACACGCCTCACGGCATCGTCGAGACGCCCGCTTTCATGCCGGTGGGAACGCTCGGCGCCGTCAAGGGCGTCGCGCCCTGGCAGCTCGAGGAGGCCGGCGCTTCGGTCATGCTGGCCAACCTCTACCACCTGACGCTGCGCCCCGGAATCGACGTCATCGAGAGACTGGGCGGGCTGCATGCTTTCACCGGCTGGAGGCGTCCCCTCCTCACGGATTCGGGTGGCTACCAGGTGTTCAGCCTGGCTGCCCGACGGCAGATCGACGAACGGGGGGTGACCTTTCGGAGTCATCTGGACGGTTCCGAAGTGCGTTTCACGCCGGAATGGGTGATCGAGGCGCAGGAGCGTCTGGGGGTGGATCTGGCGATGGTCCTGGACGAGTGCCTTCCCTGGCCGGTGGACGAGGCGATAGCGGTGCAGGCATGGGAGCGCACTCGGGGCTGGGCCGAGCGGGCGCTCGCCGCACGGTGCCGTCCGAACGCGACGGCGCTTTTCGGAATCGTCCAGGGGAGTACCTTTCCGGAGCTTCGCGCCCGCGCGGCCCGTGAGCTGAGCGACTTGCCCTTCGACGGCTACGCCATCGGCGGCGTCTCGGTGGGGGAGCCCGAAGCGGACCGGCGCGCCATCGTGGAGTGGACCGCGCCCCACCTGGCGGAGGACCGGCCGCGATACCTCATGGGCGTCGGAACTCCGGAGGATTTGTTGCATGCCGTGTCCCACGGGGTGGATCTGTTCGATTGCGTGCTGCCGGCGCGCAACGGGCGCCATGGTCTCCTGTTCACCCGCCGGGGAGCGCTGAGAATCCGCAATTCCCGCTACCGGGAAGACGAGCTTCCGCTCGACCCCGACTGCGGATGCGCGGTCTGCGCGCGAACCTCGCGGGCCTTCCTCCACCACCTCGCGCGGGCGGGCGAGATCACCGCGGCGGTGCTCGCGACCTTGCACAATCTCCGCTTCTTCCTTGACTTCATGGGGGAACTCCGAGAAGCTATCGAGTCTCATCGGCTGGCTGAGAGGGCCCGTGCTGGCGCCGTTTTTCCGGCCGAGGACAATCGATCCGAGATCCCCGCGGCGCCAGGTTCCTGAGGTCGGGCCCAACGGCCCGTCCACGCTCGCGAGGCTCGGACTCCGCCATCCGGAGGCGTTGAGATGGAGTTCTCGTTCTTCCTGCTCGCTCAAACCGGGGCTCAAGGGCCGTCGGCCCTGGTGCAGTTCCTCCCCATCCTGCTGATCTTCGCGATCTTCTATTTCCTGCTGCTGGCGCCCATGCGCAAGCGGCAGAAGCAGCACCAAGTGCTGCTGACCGAGCTCAAGCGCGGAGATCGCGTGGTCACCAACGGCGGTCTGCTCGGTGAGATCGCGGCGGTGGAGGAGAAGGTCATTCACCTCAAACTGGCGGACAATGTCCGTGTGCGCGTGGTGAAGTCGTCGATCGCCGGGCGCGAGGGTGACCCGTCGACGGAGGTGGAGAAGGGATGAACAAGAGTCTCTTTTGGCGCGGCGCGCTGATCTTCTTCCTCGCCGCTCTCGCGGCCTGGCGGGTCTGGCCGCCGAAGGACAACATCAACCTCGGCCTCGACCTGCAAGGGGGCATCCACCTGGTGCTCGAGGTGCACACGCAGGACGCCGTCAAAGCCGAGGCGGACAAGGACATCGAGATCCTCAATCGTGAATCCTCGGACTCGGGGATCAGCGGCCTCGAGGTCCAGCGCACGGGCGATACCACCTTCACGGTCACCGGCGTCGCGGCCGACCGCGAGACCGCCCTCGCCAAGGTGGCCTCGGAGTGGTTGCCGGGTTGGACGCACAGCGACTCGGACGGCAAGGCCCTCTTCACGATGAAGGCCTCCAACGCTTCCTCGATTCGGGACAGCGCGGTCAACCAGGCCCTGCAGACCATCCGCAACCGGATCGACCAGTTCGGGGTTTCCGAACCCCTGATCGCCCGGGAAGGAATCAATAGCGATCGCATCGTCGTCCAGCTTCCCGGCGTCGACGACCCGGATCGGGTCAAGCGGCTCATCAAGAGCACGGCATTTCTCGAGTTCCGGCTCTGCGACTACCCCCGGGAAGGGGGCAACGGCGAGGCGACCCGCGAGGACGTGCTGGCCCACTACGGCGGCAACTTGCCGGACGACATCGAGATCCTGCCCGAAGAGCGGCGCGACAGGACCACCGGCAGGTTGCTCGGCGAGAGCTGGTACGCGGTCGAGAAGCGGCGCGTGATCACGGGCCGGGATCTGCGCTCGGCCAATCCGTCGCAGGGCCAGCTCGGCCAGCCGGTCGTCCACTTCCTGCTGTCGGTGGACGGCGCCAAGAGCTTCGGCGAAGCGACGGGAGCGAATATCGGTCGGGGCTTGGCGATCGTGCTCGACCGCAAGATCGTCTCCGCCCCGGTCATCAACGGGCGGATCACCGACTCGGGCGTGATCGAGGGCAACTTCACCCAGCAACAGGTGCAGGACTTGGTCACGACGCTGCGCTCGGGCGCTCTGCCCGCCGGCATCACGTACTTGGAAGACCGCACGGTGGGGCCGTCGCTCGGCCAGGACTCGATCCACTCGGGCCTGCAGGCTGGTCTCTACGGTGCGCTCCTGGTGGTGCTTTGCATGTTGGTGGTCTATCGCTTCGCGGGGTTCAATTCGATTCTGGCCCTCTGTCTGAACGTCGTCCTGATCTTCGGCGCTCTCGCCTACTTCGGAGCCACCCTGACGTTGCCCGGTATCGCGGGCATCGTGCTCACGGTGGGCATGGCGGTCGACGCCTCGGTGCTCGTCTTCGAGCGCATCAAGGAGGAGCTGCGGGCTGGCAAGACGGCGCGCGGCGCCATCGATGCGGGTTTCGGAAACGCCCTCTCGTCGATCCTGGACGCCAACATCACCACGTTGATCGCGGCGCTCTTCCTCTTTCAGTTCGGAACCGGCCCGGTACGCGGGTTCGCGGTGACCCTGTCGATCGGCATCTTCGGTACCCTGTTCTGTGGGGTCTTCGTCAGCCGCTGGCTGTTCGACCTTTTCTACTCCAGACGGCCGCGCGCCGCGCGGATTTCGATATAGAGCGGCGGAGCGTACGCATGGATCTCTTACGGAACAGCAACTTCGATTTCATGAAGTACCGTCGCTTCTGGGTGACGGTCTCGATCATCACCATCCTCGCCGGGCTGATCGGCATCTTCTTCTTCAACCGCCTGAACTTCGGAGTCGACTTCGCGGGCGGAACCCAGATGACCTTCAAGTTCCACGATCGACCCCAGATGGAAGAGCTGCGTTCGCTGGTCAACGGAGCCGGATTCAAGGATTCCGTGCTCCAACGCTTCGGGCAACTGGACGCCAACGAAGTCATGGTGCGGACCCCGATCGTGGGGGGTAGCGAGGAGGGCAGCGCCGCCAAGGTGCTCGCCGCGCTCGACGCCCGATACAACAAGAATCGGCAAGGCACCGATCTCAACCAGATCGGAGCACCGACGCTGGCCGACATCCTCGCCAAGTTCGATCCCGACGGGGTCGGGCCCGAGCAGGCACCGGACCACTACGAGGATGTGGGCAAGGCGGTCATGTCGCAGCGCAAGACGCTGGGCATCTTCTCGAGCTGGGATCAGATCGCTTCTGCGCCGGAACTGTCGGCGAAGGCGCTGGCGGTGCTGAAGAGCAACACCGCGATCGGTTCCTACGCGGTGCTCGGGGTCGAGAACGTCGGCCCGCAGGTGGGCTCCGAGCTCCGCCACCAGGGCATTCTCGCGGTCGTCGGGGCGTTGATCGGAATGCTCGGCTACATCTGGCTCCGGTTCGAGCTCCGATTCGGCGTGGGTGCCACGATGGCGACCCTGCACGACGTCCTGATCACCCTGGGCCTCTACGCTTGGTCCGGATACGAGGTGAATCTCACCACGATCGCCGCGTTTCTCACCCTGATCGGCTACTCGGTGAACGACACGGTGGTGACCTTCGATCGAGTGCGAGAGAACCTGCGTCGCAGCCGATCGCAGGACTTCATCAACGTGCTCAACCGGAGCATCAACCAGACCCTGTCGCGGACCTTGCTGACGGGCGGCACGACGATTCTGGCGGCGCTTGCCCTGTTGCTCAAGGGTGGCGACGTGATCCGGGGCTTCGCCTTCGTGATGACGATCGGCGTCGTGGTGGGTACCTATTCCTCGATCTACATCGCCAGCCCGTTCGCCCTGCTCTGGGAGGAGTGGTTCGGAGCCACCGGTCGCCGGAAGCGGATGAGCCAGGCGCCGGCCAAGGCGCGCGGGGCTCGCCGCACCAGCTGAGGTCCGGGCCGGCGGCGCCGGCTCTAGAATGACTCGGCCGGCGCCACGAGGCGCCCGGCACGGTCATGGCCGACGCGCGCAGACGCATTCCCCCACCCCCGGTCGCGGCACCCCCGGTGCCCGACCTTGCCGCCATCGCGGCTCGTCTCGAGGCGCACGGGCGCCTCTACGACCGGGCACGCCTTCAACTCGCCTGGGACTACTCGGCCGAGATGCACCGCGGTCAGGTCCGCCGATCGGGCGACCCGTTCCTGGTTCATCCGGCCAGCGTCGCCTGGCTGCTGGCGGACCTCCGTCTCGACGAGACGAGCGTCATCGTCGGCCTTCTGCACGACGTGATCGAGGACACCCTGACCTCCCGTCAGGACCTCGAAGGCAAGTTCGGCGCGGAAGTGGCCGAGCTCGTCGACGGGGTCACCAAGATCGGGCGTCATCTCTATGTACGCCGCGACGAGGCGCAGGCCGAGACGTTCCGCAAGATGATGCTGGCCTCGGCGCGCGACCTGAGGGTGATCCTGGTCAAGCTCGCCGATCGGCTTCACAACATGATGACCCTGGGATCGATGTCGCCCGACGCCAAGCGGCGCATCTCCCAGGAGACGATCGAGATCTACGCGCCCATCGCCAACCGGCTCGGCATGGCGAAGGTGAAGGGCGATCTCGAGGACCTCGCCTTCTACTACCTCTATCCGCTCCAATTCGCGGTTCTGCAGTCCAAGGTGCAGGAGAAGGTCAAGGTCGGCAAGCGGCAAACCCGCGAGATCGCCGAACGGCTGCGCAAGAGCCTGGCCGAAGCGGCCATCGAGGCCGAGATCAGCTTTCGCGTCAAGCGCGCCTACTCGATCTTCCAGAAGCTGCGGCGACAGGACATCGACATCGCCGAGCTCTACGACTATCTCGCCTACCGCGTGGTCACCAGCAGCCTCAAGGACTGCTACGCGACCCTCGGTGTCGTGCATCAGGGATGGCGTCCGATTCCGGGTCGCTTCAAGGACTACATCGCGATGCCGAAGCCCAACCTCTACCAGTCCCTGCACACGACCCTCATCGGGCCGCGGGGGCAGCCATTCGAGGTCCAGATCCGGACCCGCGACATGGATCTGGTGGCGGAGGAAGGCATCGCGGCGCACTGGCGCTACAAGGAGGGAAAGGTGGGCGCGAACGCGCCCGATCCCAACGTGCGCTGGCTCCGGCAGTTGTTGGAGATCCAGACGGACACCTCGGACCCGCGGACCTTTCTCTCTTCGCTCAAGCTGGACCTCTACCCGGACGAGGTCTACCTCTTCTCGCCGAAAGGCGAGGTGTTCGCCTTTCCCCGCGGCTCCACGCCGCTCGATTTCGCCTACCGGATTCACACGGACCTCGGGCACCATTGCACCGGCGCGCGCGTGAACGGCCGCCTCGTGCCGTTGCGTACCTCCCTGCGTACGGGAGACGTGGTGGAGATACTGACCAATCCGGGGCGAAGGCCGAGTCGCGACTGGCTCAACGCGGTGGTGACCTCCAAGGCCAAGACCAAGATTCGTCACTGGCTCAACACACAGCAGACCGAGCAGGCCATCGAGGTCGGGAAGCGGATGTTCGAGCGCGAGTTGCAGAGGCTCCGGATATCGCCGCGCGAGCTCTACGCTGGGGAGTGCTTTCGCGCCCTTCTGCAGGAGCAGGGCCTGGCCCGCCCCGAAGATCTTCTCGCTCGAATCGGCTACGGCAAGTCCACAGTGCCGCAGATCCTGGAGCGGGTCCTGCCATCGGATCACGACGGCGTTCCCGGGGTCCCGCCGGGCCGGATTCGCCGCGCCATACGCCGCCTGGTCGACGGCCGGGCGGCGGGTCCGGTGCTCGTCCGCGGGGAGGGGGATCTGCTGGTCGTCCTGGCGAAGTGCTGCCGTCCCGTGCCGGGAGACGACATCGTCGGATACGTGACCCGGGGTCGTGGGATCTCGGTGCACACCGTGGACTGTCCGAACGTTCGCAACCTGCTCTTCAACCCGGAACGGGAGATCGAGGTCGCCTGGGACAAGGATCGCTCCGGCCTCTATCCCGTGCATCTGGTTCTGGCGACGGAGGACCGCCAGGGCATGCTGGCGCGATTGACCGACGTCATCGCCAAGCTGGACACCAATATCCGTCAGATCGAGGCGGACACCTCGAAGCCGGGCCGGGGCAACATCGTGGTCGTGGTCGACGTGCGGGATCGGGCGCAACTCGAGAAAGTGCGTCAGGCGCTTCGCAACCTGCCGGGTGTTCTGGAGGTCAGCCGGAGGATGACGGGTTCGATCGGACGGCTCGAGAGCCCCGGTTAGCGGGCTCGGCTCCGCGCGAGCGCGCGGTCAGTCGCCCGCGGCGAGCTCGGCCAGGAGCTTCTTCCGCGATGGGGGCCGCTGGATCTTCCCGCTGCGGACGCAGCGCGCGCAGACGCGCACCGTCTTGACCCGGCCGTCGATCCACGCCTTCATGGTGCGCAGGTTGGGCTCGAAGGTACGCGAGGTCACGTTGTGGGCGTGACTGATTTGACGACCGGTGACGGTCGATTTGCCGCAGAACTCACACTTCTTGGCCATTCCGTAAACTCCCAGCCCGCTCGGAACCGAGCGCATGAATCCGCGCATTCTACGTTCGGGTACCGAGCCGCCGCAAGTGACGATGTCGATGCGTTGTCACCTCGGATGGGTCAAAGTAGCGCATCGGTGTTTCGTGACAGAGAAAAACGGGGTGTGAAATCCTGCACATGAAATTGGGCACGAGATGTCCCAACCTCTTGACAGTACTTGGGGTTGCTGTTACGTTGCCGGTCGGTTTAATCAGACGTTCAATGCGGTCGACGAGCTCGATGGAGAGGGGGTAGATCGCATCGTGCTGTTCTCGCGAACGAAGGGCCTCGTAGGACTCGACATCGGCAGCTCAGCGATGAAGCTCGTCGAGTTGAAGGAGCGCAAGGACGAGTATTGGCTCCAGCGGCTCGGCGTGGAGCCCCTCTCGCCCGAGGCGATCGTCGATGGCTCCATCATGGACTCCTCGCTGGTCGTCGACGCGATTCACCGCCTCAACGAAGCGACCGGCGTCAAGTTGCAAGAGTTCGCAACTTCGCTGTCGGGCCATTCGGTCATCATCAAGAAGATCCAGATTCCGGCCATGGCTCCAGACGATCTCGCCGAGCAGATCCGCTGGGAGGCGGAGCAGTACATCCCCTTCGACATCAACGATGTGCGTCTGGACTACGTCGTCCTCAACGAGGGCGAACCCGGCCAGGAGAACATGGACGTTCTCTTGGTGGCGGTCAAGCGCGACAAGGTGAACGACTACGTGTCGGTGATCAGCCAGGCGGGCAAGACTCCGGCGCTCGTCGACGTCGATGCCTTCGCGGTCCAGAACGCCTACGAGGCGAACTACGACCTCGACCCGCTCAAGGTCGTGGCGTTGGTCAATATCGGCGCGAGCGTCACCAACATCAATATCCTGGTGCGGGGGCAGACTTCCTTCTGGCGCGACATCTCGGCCGGAGGCAATCAGTTCACCGAGGCTCTGCAACGCGAGTTCAATCTCTCGTTCGAGCAGGCCGAACGGCTCAAGCGGGGCCAGGCCGTCGACCGCTACCAGCCCGCCGACGCCCGCAGCGTTCTCGATGTCGTCTCGGAGGAACTGGCCTCTGAAGTCCAGAAGACTTTCGATTTCTTCGCCGCGACCTCCTCGGAGGGGCCGGTCGACGAAATCATGCTGTGTGGCGGCTGCGCTCTGACGCCCAACCTCCAGCAGGTTCTGCGCGAGCGCTTCGGCGTGCCGACCGAAATGCTGGATCCACTGCGAAGGATCCACTATCGCGAGGGTGACTTCGACCGCGACTGGCTGCGCTCGATCTCGCCCATGCTCGCGGTGGCGGTCGGGCTCGCGATCCGAAGGCAGGGGGATTGACGTCGATGGTCAAGATCAATCTGCTGGCGGAGGGGCGGCGGCCGGTCATCGCGCGCAAGGCGAAACTACCCTTGCTGCAGGTCAGCGGCGCCAACGTCGCGAACTACGCTCTGATCGGGGCAATCCTGATCGGCCTCGCCGCTTCGTTGACCTGGTATCTGGTGCTCGAATCGCAGGTCAAGAAGAAGGACCACGAGATTCAGATTGCCCAGAAGGAAGTCGACGAGCTCAGGCAGGTCATCCAGGAGGTCCAGGCCTACGAGAAGCAGCTCAAGGAGCTGCACCACAAGATCGATGTGATCACGGCGCTGAAGAACAATCAGCGCGGTCCGGTCGAGATCATGGACCAGGTTTCGAAGGCCCTGCCGGATCTGACTTGGCTCACCAGCATGGAAGTCTTCGCGAACGTGATCAATCTGCGCGGCACCGCGTTCAACATGTCTGCGGTCGCGAACTTCATCGACAATCTCGACAAGGTCCCCGCGTTCAAGGAGCCGGTTCTCCGCGACGCGACCCGCGCGGGAATCCGCGGGAGAGGCGGAGAGGTCTACAATTTCCGCCTGAGTCTCGGCTATTCGTTCGCGCCGCCACCGCAGGCGGACAAGGACAAGGACGCGAGCTCACCCGCAGGTGCGTCGTCACGGACTGGCCGCGCGAACGGAGGTCGGTGACGCCATGGCGATGGAAACTGGACTCGAAGGCAAGCCCTGGTGGCAAGGCGTCGTGGTCGGCGGTTTGGTGGCCGGCGCGCTGCTCTTCGCGACCTACCTGCTGATCGCCAAGCCGCGGTATCAGGATTTGGCGGCCAAGGATCGCCGGCTGACCGGTCTCCAGGCGGAGATTCAGAAGGGGCGCGCGGCCAAGGAGAGCCTGCCCCGATTCCGCGACGAAGTGCGTCGCGCGGAGCTCGAGCTCGACAAGCTGTTGCGGATCTTGCCGGCCCGTCGCAACACGCCGGAGCTGTTGCGCCGCATTCGCCAGCTGACCGAACAGGGCAATTTCACGCTGTTGCGCTTCACTCCGGGCAACTTCCTCGACCGGGAGTTCTACAGCGAGTGGCCGATCGCCATTCACCTGACCGGCGGGTATCACAACCTCGCCATGTTCTTCGATCGCATCAGTCGTCTCTCGCGCATCATCAACATAGAGAACCTGCGTATGTCGTCGATTCGACCGGGTCCGGAGGGGCAAACGCTCAGCGCGAGCTTCATTGCGAAGACGTTCATCTACAAAGAGCCGCCTCCTCCTCCGCCTGGCGGAGTCAAAGGCGCTCCGAAGCCTGGCCGGGGCCGGCCGGGTCGTCGATGAGCGGGGAATTGCGACCATGACGAGATCTTCGAGACGGTTCAGTTGGTTCCTCCTCTTCACCGTGGCGGCGCTGCCCCTGTTGGCGCAGGCCGACCAGCAGCCGGCGGCGGAGGTCAAGTCCCCTTCTCCGCCCTCGCCCGAGACGACCGCGAAGATCGACCAGATCTTGCAAGGCGACGAGGACGTCTTGCAGGGTGTCGTCTCGACATACGATGCAGGGAACCGGCGCGACCCGTTCCGGTCGCTCCTGGCGGCGCAGCCGAAGCAGATTCGTGGGCCGCGCCCGCCCGGAGTCGCCGGGTTGCTGATCGACGAGATCGACGTCAAGGGGATCTTCGAGATGCCGAAGGGTTTCGTCGCCCAGATCGCGGCGCAGAACCAGAACAAGAATTTCCTGATTCGTGAAGGGGACGCCGTCTACGACGGGGACGTGTTGAAGATCGACAAAGACGAAGTGGTTTTTCGGCAGATCGTCAACGACCCGACGGTCATCAAGCCGTTTCGTGAAGTGGTCAAGAAGCTCCGCCCATAGCCGGGCATGACGGCCCGATTGCGACGCTACGGAGGCGAGCGAAATGGGTGACGCGGTGATGAGGAATTCGATGCTACGAACGAGCCGACCGGGTCTTGCCGTGGTCGTGACCACAGCGATGCTCGCCTGGGGCTGTGCGTCCGCTAAGCCCAAGGCCACTGCTCCTGCCAATCCGGTGGCCGCGGCACCGGCCGCCGCGACGCCAGCGGTCGCGGCTGCGCCGACGACCGTCGAGATCGAGAAGCTCCAGGTTTTCGAAGCTGTCCCGGGAGCGCAGGTCCAACTCGAATCGGATGCGCCCCTGGTCTGGACGAGCTATCGAGACACCGACGGCAATCTGGTGATCGACTTGCCCAACTCCCGTCCAGGTGCCGGAGTCGTCAACCGCCTCTACGCCCAGGGGCTGGTGGCCTCCGTCAAGGTCTCCAACGCCGGCGTGCCGAGCCGTCCGCTGACTCGGCTCGTCATCGCGACCCGCGGCGAAACCGAGCATCGTCTCGACGCGCGAGGGAAGGGACTCATGGTCGAGCTGGTGCCGAGCGGTCAGGCATTCCCGGCCGGCAACGCGACGGCGGTCGCGGCCGCTGCTCAGCCGGAGCGCCCTCCGAACGCGGCCTCGACTCCGAGTGCGAGCCCAGCGGCCGTAGCCACCCAAACGGTGGAGCCCTCGCCCGTGGCGGAACAGGAAGCGGCCGCAGAGCCCGAGCCCGCCAGCGCCACGGCGCCCGCGCCCGTCGAGGCGGCTGCACCGGTCGCTTCGAACGAGCCCATTGCGGTCGCCCAGGAACCGCTCGAGCCGATCGACTCGTCTCAGCTCGCCTACGGAACGCCGGACAACCCAGTCGTGGCGCCGCCGCCGACCGGCGAGCCCGCCTCGAAGCTCGAAGGCGTGAAGAAGGCCGGGGAAGCCGCGGTCAGGATCCTCGGCAACGGCGAGTTCTCCTACTCCACCTTCCGGCTGGAGAACCCGGAGCGCTTCGTGATCGATCTCGCGGGCGTCGTGAATCACAGTGACCGTGGCTCGCTCTCCGTCGCGGAAGGCCCCGTGATGCGAGTTCGGATCTCGCAGTTCAAGGTCCATCCGTCGCCGATCGCGCGAGTGGTCTTCGACTTGACCTCGCCGTCCGTGCCCGCGATCCAGCGCACGGCGTCGGGTCTGGTCGTCCGCTTCGGAGAAGGAGCGACCGCCGCGCCGGCCCAGGCGGCCGCGCAGGCCGCACCGCCCACCAGCAAGGTCGCACCTCCGTCCGTCGCGACGCCGCCGGCCGCGCCGGTCGACGAGCAGGTCGCGGCAGCCGCTCCGCAGCCGGCCGCCCCGGCCGAAACCGTGGAGAGCGCTCCGCCGGCGGTCGCTTTCGCTGCGCCGTCCGCTTCCGCTCCGCCTCCGGCCCCGACGGCGGCTCCCACTAGCGACGTCGCCGCGTTCCCGGCTGCGGAGACGACGGCCTCGGCGCCCGAGAAGGTCTCGGATTTCGAAGCTCAGGACGTCCAGCCCATGGCGCCCCCCGAGCGCGGCGTGCCGAGGCTGACGCCCGCGGTCGTCGCCGGGCAGACGGTGATGGGCGGCAAGAAGGAATACACCGGCGAGCCGATCAGCATGAGCCTCAAGGACGCCGACGTGAAGGAGGTTCTGCGCACCTTCGCTCGCCTCTCCGGCCTGAACATCGTCATCCAGCCGGGCGTTCGCGGCACCGTTACGGTGGAGCTCGAGAAGGTCCCGTGGGACCAGGCGCTGGATCAAATCCTGAAGATCAACGGACTAGGTTACGAGCTCGACGGAAACATCATGCGCGTGGCGCCGCTCTCGGTCCTCGAACAGGAAGCCAAACGGGCGCAGGCCCTGGCCCAGGCGCAGGCTCTGTCGGTGCCGCTGAGAACCGTCGTCAAGCGTCTCAGCTACTCGCAGGCCGGTGAGATCGCGGGCCTGCTGCGCCGCGGGGGCGGCATCATGTCGCGGCGCGGCACCGTGATCGTCGACGCCCGCACGAACACCCTGATCATCAAGGAGCTGCCCAACTACATCGACACGGTGCTGGCGGTGATCGAGACCCTCGACACGCCGGAGCCTCAGGTCATGATCGAGTCCCGAATCGTCGAGACGACCAAGCAGTTCAGCCGCACGCTCGGCATCAGCTGGGGCTTCAATGGGGTCGCCGACCAGGCCCACGGCAATACCACCGGCCTCGAGTTCCCGAACCACGGCACCGCGAGCGGCGGCGTCGGCCTCCTCACGGGTGGCGCCAACGGCTTCATCGACCTGTCGCTGGGCAACATCCTGGATACGTTCACGTTGAACGCGCGACTCCAGGCCGCCGAGTCGGAAGGCCTCGTGAACATCCTGTCGGCGCCGAAGGTCGCGACGATGAACAACCACGCGGCCTCGATCCAGAGCGGCGTGCAGCTGCCGATTCAAACGACCGCCAACAACACCACGTCGGTCCAGTTCGTGAACGCGACCTTGCAGCTCCGCGTCACGCCGCACGTGACGGCGGAAGGAACCGTGATGCTCGACATCTCGGTCCAGAAGCGCGAGCCTCTGTTCGCCCTCCAGGTCGCGGGCGCGCCGAGCGCGCCGATCTCGACCAAGGAAGCGAGGACCCGCGTCATCGTTCGCGATGGAGGGACGACGGTCATCGGAGGCATCTACAAGGTCACCACCGACCAAGGTCAGGATAGGGTGCCGGGTCTGGCGAACATTCCGTTGCTCGGACATCTGTTCAAGAACCGCCGGACCAACACCAGCAATGACGAGCTGCTGATCTTCATCAGCCCGCGGGTCATCAAACTCTGAGTCGGAACCGGGAGGAGCAACGCATGCATCGTTTCGCAAGGATCCTCGGTCTCGCGGCCATCACGCTAACGATCCTGGGCTGCAATGCTCGGACGGATAAGACCAACGGCGGGGGAATCGTCCTCAGCATCTCGCGCTTCGACCAGTGGCCCACGTTGATCTCGGCGAGCGACTCCTACGAGACCATCGGGACCATCGACGTCCAGTCGATCGTCAAGAACAGCTCACAACCGACGAGCAGCCTCATGCGGGTCGAGATCCAGAGCTACGAGGTCACCTTCACGCGCGAAGACTCCGGATCCCGAGTTCCCCCACGCCTCGTCGAATACCTCTCGGGAAGCATCGATCCGGGTGGCACGTACACGCTCACCAACGGACCCTTCATGCGTCTCGACCAGTTCAATAATCAACCGCTAAAGGATCTGCGGGAGAAGGGGATCGATCCGGAGACCGGCAGCACCGTGATCCGGCTGCGGGTCGGGATCCGATTCTTCGGCCACACGATCGCCGGCGATCCGGTGGAAACGAACACCGGCTATTTCAGTCTGGAAGTCACGCCCTGAGAGGCTAGGAGAGATCCCATGCTGGCGAGAAACTCGAGTTTGATCCGCCTTCTGCTGACGGCCGCCATCGTCGCGTCCGGCGTGGGCTGCACGACGAAGGACGCGAAATCGCCGAGTCCGCAACTCGCGACCCCCGTGTCGCCGTCGGGCTATGCGATCTCATTGACCACGAATCGAAACACGCTGACCACCGGCTCCGACAAGCCCGCGCTCATCACGGTGGCCGCCTTCAAGTACCCGGAATGGACGCCGGTACCTGACCAGACACAGGTCACCCTCACCACCAATCTCGGCGGATTCGACAGCATCGGCGGCGCGACGAGCCTGACGCTCGTGATGCTCGGAGGCCAGGCCACGGCCAATCTGTTCGCCGGTGACGTCGCGGGAACCGCCCGGGTGCAGGCGTCGGTCCTTGGCACCATCGATCTCGTGAACATCACCATCAAGGATTCGGGCCCGGTCGTGGTACCGCCGGCGGCGGCGACGATGACCCTCCAGGCGACTCCTACGTTCGTGACCGGGGACGACAGCGCGACGGACAGCTTGGCGCTCTCTGCGCTCGTGATCGGAACCGACGGCAAGCCTTTCAGCGGCGCGGGAGTGAGCTTCTCCTCGCCCGTGGGCACACTCGCTACGGCGGGAGTCGTCAAGACCAACTCGTCCGGCATCGCGGGGAACACGCTCGACGTGACCGACGCCGACATCGCTGCGACTTCCGGATCCTCCTTCACGGTGACGGCGCAGATGGTCGTGGAAGGCGGGGGAGTGAGAACGGCGACTTTCTCGGTGTCCATCGTCCGCGCGCCGACGGCCAATTCGATCAGCCTGATCCTCCAGCCGGACGCCACGATGGACGACGACGGCACGGCTCAGGCCGCCACGCTCCACGCGACGGTGACCGACAACACCTCGCAGCCTCTCGTCGGTGCCACGGTGACGTTCAGCACGGGTCTCGGAGCTCTGACGAGCACGACCGGGCTGACCGACGCCAATGGAGTCGCGGAAGTGACGTTGAACGTGACGGCCGCCCAGCTGGCGAATTTCTGCGCCGCAACCTTCACGGTGACGGCGAGCGTGCCCGGCCATTCCGCCAACGCCACGGTGACGATCTCTCGCGCGCCACTCAACGCGAGCTTCACATATGTCGGGAACTCGAGCACCAACGTGGACTTCACGGACACCTCGTCCGGCACGCCGGATACCTGGGGATGGGACTTCAACAACGACGGAACGGTCGATCTCACCACTCAGAACCCGACCGGGGTCGACCTGACCGGCTATGGGTTTTCGGCGGGCGACACGAAGACCGTGAGGTTCGTCGTACATCGAGGAAGTTGCAGCTCGAGCACCGCGCTGCAGAGTGTGACCAACCCCCTATGAGGCGTCCGTAGAGTCCGCCTGATCGGGAACTCACCAGCAGGCCGAGCGCGGGGCCGGAGCGACCGCCCGCAACGGGTGGCCTCCGGCTTTGGCTTCCTTGGAAGAGTCTTCTCTGGACCTGCCTGCGTCGGGTCTCGTACACTCAGCGTCATGAGCGAGGGCTCACTCTTCCGGTACGCTTGCGGTCCGCTGCTTGCCGGCGTCCTCTTGCTTCTGGGATGCAGTCCTGGAACGCCGGTGGCGCCGACGGGCGCTATTCTGCGCATCTCCGCGCAGCCGACCCGGATCGGGAAGGACGGGACCTCCAACCTCACCATCCAAGCGCTGCGTGTCAACGGCCTACCGGTCAACCAGGGAACCGAGATCCGCCTTTCCTCCACGATCGGGACGATCGAGCCGGTCGTCCACACGGATCAGGACGGGGTGGCTCGCGCGACGCTCAAAGGCGACGGGCGCGTGGGCACGGCGACCGTGACTGCATACTCCGGTGCCATCGACCCGGTCACGACCGACGTGTCCGTGGGCGCCCTGGCTGCGTCGATCAGGCTCCAGGTTTCGCCCTCGAGCATTCCCGAGAGCGGCGGCACCCTGGAGCTCCTGGCGCTGGTGCGTGACGATCAGGGCCAACCTCTTCCAGAGGCGTCGGTGAATTTCGCTGCGCAAGTTGGAGTTCTCGCGTCCGGAGGAGGCTTCCTGCTCTCGGACGAGAATGGCCAGGTCACCGACGAGCTCACCGTTACCGAGGCCGACTTGCAGGTCATCGGTACGGACACCTTCTCGGTAACCGCCGAGGTCGGAGGGTCGGTGGGTATCCAGACGGACGTCTTCGCGGTCGCGATCCAGCGGGCGCCGCGGGCCTTCTTCACCTACCAGCGGGTCGACAACACCGTGAGCTTCACGGACACTTCGACGGGCGGGCCGACGAGCTGGCA
This sequence comes from Thermoanaerobaculia bacterium, assembly GCA_963712855.1. GTDB lineage: Bacteria > Acidobacteriota > Thermoanaerobaculia > Multivoradales > JAGPDF01 > JACTMI01. The sequence goes on along the minus strand of CAVQJN010000001.1, from coordinate 834,896 downwards.
GTGGAGTTTCGGTGATGCGACGCCGAATTCGAGCCAACGCAATCCGGTGCATGTCTTCCCGGGCTCGGGCAACTACACAGTCACCCTGACGGTGACGAACGCGATCGGTTCGGACACCGCGAGCTCCATCGTGCAGATCCCGTGACCGCCCGCATCCGACAGCGGTGCCACGCCATGCTAGGCTCGCCGGGCTTCTCGCGATTCATGCCTTCACGTACTCCTCAGAAGCGAGGCGTGACGTGCCACCGTGTTCGAATCGGAATCTGACATGCGGCTGAGCGAGCTCGAAGAGCGCTGGCGCCTGGATCCCTCGTCCCGGCACTTTCTCCAGCTGGCGGAAGAGCTGCGCAAGGCGGACCGCTCGTCCGACGCGGTCACGGTGCTGGAGGAAGGCCTGAAGTTCCACCCCGACTCCATCTCCGCCATGGTGGCCCTCGGTCGGTGCAAGTTGGAGCTCGACGACGCCAGCGGAGCCACCAAAGCTCTGGCGCAGGCCGTGCAGCGGGATCCCGCGCAACTCGTCGCCAACAAACTGCTCGTGGAAGCTCACCTTCGCATGGGTGACGCAAGTCGAGCCGCTCAACGACTCGAGACCTACCGTCTTCTGAACGAGCGCGATTCGGAGATCGAGGAGTTCGAACGTCGCCTCCGTGACCTCGACGCGGGCGACTCGGACCAGACCCCGTTTCCGCTCGACCGGCCGGGCTCTCGAACCCTGGGAATCGAATGGCCAGAGATCGCAGCCGCCGGGGAAGGCTCGGCACGGCAGCCGTTTGGGGACCTGGCGCTACAGCAGGTGGAGGGCATGCGTCGTCTCGCGCGGCTGAACCGGGAGGGAATCTTTCTACTCGCGCGGCTCGATGCGCCGTCGGTGTCGGCCTCCCCGGCCGCCAGCTCGACGTCGCCGGGCCGCCCGGAGCCCGTAGGGAGTGCCGCCAAGCTCGCGGGCGCCTCGTCGAGCGAGGGTGAAGATGGCGTGGGGGCGTCCGCCGGAGCCGAGGTCTACTCGATGCGATACATCGGCGAAGAAGTGGAGCGAGAGGCTCTCGCCGAGCCGGGCCCAGCTCGAATCGAGGAGCCTGGCGAGGGGGGGGCTGCACCGCGCGGGAGCGCGACCCTCGCGAGTCTCTACATGCGGCAGGGTCACCTCGAGGAGGCGGAGCACGAATATCGAGCCGTTCTCGAAGCGGACCCCGGGGACCCGGTCGCGCTGACCGGGCTTCTCGAAATCGAGCGCTTCCGCAAGGGACGGGAGACGATCGAGGAGGCTTCCGAGGCGGGATCGGCCGCTCTGTCGCCGGCCAAGCCCGAAGGTCTGACCCAACGCAAGATCGGTGTCCTGCGACGCTTCCTCGAGCGGGTTCGCGAGCTACGGGCGGAGAGCGCTCATGTTCCTTGAACGGCTGAACGATCTGAGTGGCCGTATCGAGGGCGCCCTGGCGATCTCTTTGGTCGCGGGCGATGGAATTCCGATCGAATCGGTCAGTGCAACCGCGGACCTGGATCTCGAATCGGCCGCGGCGGAGCTGGTGTCGTTGGCTCGTGCGATCGGCAAGGAGCAACGCGAGCTCTCGGTGGGAGAGATCCGACAGTTCACCGTGGCTGGAGACCGCATGACCTTTCTGTTGAGCCGGGTCGGACCCGATTGCTGGTTGATGGCCGCGCTGCGGCCCGATTCGTCGTTGGGCCGGGCGCGTTTCGAGCTTCGGCGCGCGGCCCTTCTCTTCGAGGACGACCTCGTCTAGCATCACCCGGAGGCCCATGTTTACCTTCGATCAGATCAAAGAGCTCGTGGAGCTCGTCGGCCGGCACCATTTGCATGCTCTCGAGATCGAGCGCGCCGGATACCGTCTGAAGATCACGGGCGACGCTCCCGCCCCGGCGCGGGAGACCATGCTGGTCGCCTCGCCGGCGGCGGCTTCCATGGTTGCCGCGCCGCCGACCGCCTCGTCCGTGCCGGTCAGCGCCGCGAGTTCGGAGACGGAGGAGCCGGCTATACCTCCACCGGCCGACGAAGCAGCCGATCTCCACCGGGTCTCTTCTCCCATCGTCGGCACCTTCTACGCGGCCCCGTCGCCCGATACCGACGCATTCGTGCGAGTCGGCGACCGTGTCCGCAAGGGACAGGTTCTCTGCATCGTCGAGGCGATGAAGTTGATGAACGAAATCGAATCGGACGTCAACGGCGTCGTGGCCGAGGTCTATCCCAAGAACGCGCAGCCGGTGGAGTACGGCGAGGCTCTGTTCGGCATTCGCCTCGACTGAGACGCCCGCGGCAATGTTCCGCAAGATCCTGATCGCCAATCGGGGCGAGATCGCCCTTCGCGTCATTCAGGCCTGTCGCGAGATGGGTATTTCCACCGTGGCCGTCTACTCGACCGCGGATCGGGACAGCTTGCACGTGACCTACGCGGACGAGGACGTCTGCATCGGCCCCGCACCGTCGGCACAGAGCTACCTCAACATCTCCGCGATCGTCTCTGCGGCCGAGATCACGGGTGCCGACGCGGTGCATCCCGGCTACGGTTTTCTCGCCGAGAACGCCCACTTCGCAGAGGTGCTGGGCGAGTGCCACCTGGCCTGGATCGGACCGCCGCCGGAGGTGATTCGCCAGATGGGCGACAAGGCCATGGCACGGCAGACGGCGGTCGAGGCAGGGGTTCCGGTCCTGCCTGGAAGCGAAAAGGCGTTGGAGTCGGCCGAGCAGGCAGGTCGGCTGGCGGTCGAGGTCGGCTTCCCGATCATTCTCAAGGCAGCTGCCGGGGGTGGAGGGCGCGGCATGCGGATCGTGCGCTCCGAGTCCGAGTTGGAACGGGCCTTCGGAACGGCGTCCTCCGAAGCGGAGAAGGCGTTTGGCGACGGTTCCGTCTACCTCGAGAAGTATCTCGAGGAACCGCGGCACATCGAGATGCAGGTCTTCGGTGACGCGCACGGCAATGCGATTCATCTCGGCGAGCGGGAATGCTCGATTCAGCGCCGCCATCAGAAGTTGATGGAGGAGTCGCCGTCGCCCGCCGTTTCGCCGGAGCTCCGCGAGCGCATGGGCGAAGCTTCGCTTCGCCTTTGCCGCCGGGTCGGCTATCAGAACGCCGGAACGATCGAGTACCTTCTCGATCGCGACGGGAAGTTCTATTTCATGGAGATGAACACCCGCATCCAGGTCGAGCATCCGGTGACCGAGATGGTCACCGGAGTCGATCTCGTGAAACTCCAGATCGCGGTGGCGGCGGGTGAGCCGCTGACCGTCAAATCGGGGCTGCGGGCCCGAGGCCACGCCATCGAGTGCAGGATCAACGCCGAGGACCCTTGGAGCTTCGTTCCTTCGCCGGGCCGGATGAAGACGTTTCATCTCCCAGGTGGCCCCGGCGTGCGTGTCGACACGCACGGCTACGAGGACTACGTGGTCCCGCCGCACTACGATTCTCTCGTCGCCAAGCTGATCGCCCACGGCGCGACTCGCGAGGAGGCGGTGGCACGAATGCTACGCGCGCTCGACTTCTTCGTCATCGAGGGAATCCGCACCTCGATCCCGCTCCACAAGGAGATCCTGCGCGACCCGGAGTTCCGAGCGGGGCGGCTGTCCACCCGCTTTCTGGAGGGGTTCGCGGCTCGGCGCGACCGGGCGGGAAGGACGGAGTGATCTCGGACCTCCCCGCTCGACCGGGGAGGCTCTATGCGATCGCGGATCTCGAACGGCTTGGCGTGGAAGCGGCTCCCGAGGCCGTGGCCGCGATGGCGGAGTCGGGAATCGAAACCATTCAGATCCGCGCCAAGAACGCGGTGGACGCGGAGCTGGCGGTCGTTTGTGGACGCGCCTTCGAGCGTCTCGAGGGCTGGAGCGGACAGCTCTGGATCGACGACCGCTGTGATCTGGCCATGCTCTTTCCGTTCGCGGGCGTTCATCTGGGCCAGCGTGACCTCGCGCCGGCGATGGCTCGAGCCCGGCTGCCACGAGAAGTCGGCATCGGGCACTCGACCCACGACGAGCCCCAGCTCCGTGACACCGATCGGGACGCGGCGGTCGATTGGATTGGCATCGGTCCGATTTTCCCGACCCGGAGCAAGGCGAGCCCGGATACGGAGATCGGGCTCGCGGAGCTGCGTCGTCTGCGCCAGCTGACCGCGAAGCCGCTCATTGCGATCGGTGGCGTCGACGCGAGTAATCTGGAGAGCGTTCTCGCGACCGGCGTCGACTCCGTGGCGGTTCTTTCCGCGCTCTGCGATGGCGATGTCGGCGCCAACTGCCGGCGCCTGCTGGCTCGCCTGCGGAGTGGCTCGGGATGAGAATCCTCCTCACCGGCTTCATGGGCTCCGGCAAGAGCACTGTTGGAGAGCGTCTCGCGAGGCGGCTCGGCGTCGCTTTCGTCGACCTGGACTCGGAGATCCAAGCGCGAACCGGCGTCACGATCCGGGAGTTCTTCGAGCGCCGAGGAGAGCCGGAGTTTCGGCGGGTCGAGAGATTGGTGTTCGAGGAGGTCCTGCAGTTCGATCCCGTGGTGATCGCCGTGGGAGGGGGGACGCTCGTGGACCCGGTGAACCTCGAGGCGGCGCGTGCACGCGGTCTCGTCGTGTGGTTGAATCCAAGCTTTGCAACGATCGCGCAACGTATCGGCGCGTTCGGCAAGGCGGACCGTCCTCTCTTCCCCGACGAGAAGACGGCATTCGATCTCTACCGGCGACGCCTGGAGTCGTACCGACAGTCGGACATGAGAGTGGACGTGGCGGCTGAAGAAGATGCGGAGCAGGTGGCCGCGCGGTTGGCTCTGTTGCTCGCGGAGCGGACATGCAGTTCCTGATCATCTCGGACATGCACGGCAATCCCGACGCGCTCTCGGCGGTCATGCGGCGTGTCCGTCGAAAGCGATTCGACGCCAGTCTCGTGCTTGGCGACCTGGTGGGCTACGGTGCGGGTCCCAACCAAGTGGTTGAGGCGATGCGAAATCTTCCGGGTGTGGTACACAAGATACGGGGTAATCACGACAAGGTGGTGAGTGGACTCGAGGGGGGAGAGAACTTCAACCAGGCGGCGCTGGCGGCGGCGCGATGGACGACCGAGCACTTGACGCCCGCCAACCTTCGTTACGTTCGCGAGCTCGAGCCCGGGCCGTCGGAGCTCGAGGAGGGTTTCTCCATCTGTCATGGATCGCCGCTCGACGAGGATCAGTACGTGCTCTCCATCTTCGACGCCTGGGAGATCTTTCTGCGTTTCGCGGGTGATCTCGCGTTCTTCGGTCATACCCACATCCCATCGATGTTCGTCGCTCGAGGTTCCGAGACGCGTGTCGCCCTCTTGCGGGGGCCGAGCGGCAGCCTGAAGCTCGAAGCAGGCTGTCGTTACCTCATCAATCCGGGCTCGGTGGGCCAGCCCAGGGATCGGGATCCGCGAGCCGCCTATATGACCTACGATTCGAAGCGCCGGATCGTGCGGTGGTATCGGGTGGATTACCCGATCGCCCGGGCGCAGCAGCGAATCGAAAAGGCGGGCCTGCCGAAGGTCTTGGCCGACCGGCTGGCGCTCGGCGTCTGAGCGAGCGCCGACAGGGCGGAGGGCGCCGACCGCCATCTTGGATTATGCTAGGAGGCTGTACTCAGGCCCAGGGGCCGTGCATGGTAGGTATCTTGCAGCTCCCCAGCCCGAAGGACCCGGAGCCGTGCCGAGCCGGCGCGGCCCGAAAGACTTCTTCCGAGGAGACACGATGAACCGAATGAGCAGCGCGCGCAGGAACCTCGTCTTGACGCTTCTGGCCGTCGCCGTCGCGGCGGGCAGCGCGGTGGCCCAGGCCGCCCCCGCCCCCCGCGTCATCAAGATCAAGGGCCTCGACTCCATGAAGTACGACGTTACACGCATCACGGCGAAGCCGAACGAGCTCCTCGAAGTCGAGCTCACGGCGGTGAGCAGCATGCCCAAGGACCAGATGTCGCACGATTTCGTGCTGCTCGCCAAGGGCACCGACGTCGATTCCTTCGTCATGGAGGCCGCGATGGCGCGGGATAGCGACTACATCCCGGCTTCGAAGAAGCAGTTTGTTCTCGCCAGCACCACGCTGGCCGGTGGCGGCGAGACGGTAAAGGTCACCTTCCACGCTCCGAAGGAGCCGGGCGACTACCTCTATATCTGCACCTTCCCGGGTCACTACATGGCGGGAATGAAGGGCACCCTCGTCGTCAAGTAGGATCGCTCTCGCGATTCTCATCGAAGGCCCGGTCACCGGTTTGGGGGCCGGGCTTCTTCGTTTCGGGCCCGCGCGCCGGCGTCGGAGCGCCCCAGCGGGCGCGGTTCTCCTCGGTGGGGCAATACTCGTCGCGCCGTCGCTCGAGATCCTGCACGACCTGGCGTTTGATGGCCTGAGGCGAGGTCTGCTCCCGCAGGGCCTCCCGGTACGACTCGATCTCGACCACCTCGAGATTGAGGTGGATCCTCCGGAAGAGCCTCGGCAGACGTTCGCCCGGCGCCTGGACCTGATGCAGGCCGCCGCTGTAGGCGAGCAGCATCCGACCCTCGGGAATCGCCTCGATGATGTCCGCGATGCCGCCGCGCACCGTCATCGGCTGTCCCTTGGAGTCGAGGCCGTTGCGACGCATCATGCGCCCCTCGGGAAGGATAAGCACCATGGAATCGGGGTCGATCCGTGAGAGGACCTCACGCCAAGTGTGATCGCGCTCGCGGGTGATCGAGACCACGTGCGCGGCGATCGAGCGGAAGAAGAAGCCGATGATCGGTCGACGCAGGGTCTTTTCGGCGGCCGGAACGACGCCATGAGCAGCCACCCGCCAGACGAAGCTGGATGGCGTCGCGAGGATGTGAAGCCACTCGAAGAGGCTGGTGTGATGGAGCAGGCAAACGATCCGGATATGTCGCCAACGATCCGCCGGCGGGGTGCCGATCCAATGGCTCTCGACCCGATAGAAGGGTCTCGCAGCGAGGCGGAGGGCCGACAGGAAACCGAAGACGAAGAGCTTGCGCACGGTGCGGGTAGCCGGCCCGACCGTGTCAGAGGACGGTTTCTCGGATGACTTCGTCGACCGTCGTGACGCCGTCGCGGATCTTCTGCAGGCCGGAGCCGCGCAGCGTCGTCATGCCCTGTTCCATGGCCTTGGTGCGTAGCTCGACCGCCGAGGCCCCGGAAAGGATCAGCTCCCGCACCTCGTCGTTGACCTCCATCACCTCGTAGAGGCCGATCCGTCCCTTGTAGCCGGTATTGCTGCAGCGCTCGCAGCCGCGGCCGCGGAACAACTTCAGGGACCGGACTTCGCGCTCCGAGAATCCGAGATTGACCAGGGCCGCCGTCGGCACGTCGATGGGCTCGCGGCAGGAACCGCAGATCTTGCGCACCAGTCTCTGCGCCACGATCAGATGCACCGACGTCGCGACCAGGAAGGGCTCGATGCCCATGTTCATCAGACGGTTGATCGACGAGGGAGCGTCGTTCGTGTGCAGGGTCGAGAGAACGAGGTGGCCGGTCATCGCCGCCTTGATGGCGACCTCGGCGGTCTCGAAGTCGCGCACCTCGCCGACCAGGATGATGTTCGGATCCTGCCGCAGGAACGAGCGCAGCGCGGCCGCGAAGTTGAGGCCGATCTGCTCCTTCATCTGAACTTGGTTCACGCCGACCAGGTTGAACTCGACCGGATCCTCGGCGGTGATGATGTTGACCTCGCTCGTGTTGATTCGCGACAGCGCCGAGTACAACGTGTTGGTCTTGCCGGAGCCGGTCGGTCCGGTGACCAGCACCATGCCGTAAGGCTTGAGGATCGCCTGCTCGAAGCGGCGCAGCGACTCGGCCTCGAAACCGAGGCGCGCCATGTCGAGCATCAGGTTGTCTTTGTCGAGCAGCCGCATGACGACCTTCTCGCCGAAGATCGTCGGCAGCACCGAAACGCGGAAGTCCAGGTCCTTCATCCGGTCCTGGACCTTGGTCTTGATCTTGATGCGGCCGTCCTGCGGCAGGCGCTTTTCGGCGATGTCCAGTTTGGCGAGGATCTTGACGCGGCTGGTGATCGCTTCGCGCAGGCGCAGGGGGGGGTGCATCATTTCGTACAACAGGCCGTCAATCCGGTAGCGGACCCGGTATTCCTTTTCGTAGGGCTCGATATGGATGTCGGAGGCGCCCCGCTTGATGGCATCGGTCAGAATGATGTTGACCAGCCGGACAACCGGTGCCTCTTCGGATTCCTTCTCGAGTGCTTCGAGGTCGAGCTCCTGGTCTTCTTCCAGGACCTCGAGCGAGTCGGCAGCAGGCTGCTCGCTGAGATCCTCCATGACCTTCTTGAGCTCGAGGGCGTGGGTCGATCCGTAGTACTTGTCGATCGCGATTCGAAGCGCGCTCTCCGAAGCCACGACCGGATCGACGTTGTAGCCGGTCATGAACTTGACGTCGTCCATCGCGAAGACGTTGGTCGGGTCGATCATCGCCAGGGTGATCTTGGCACCCACCTTGGCGACCGGCAGGATCATGTACTTGCGTGAAACGTCGGCGGGGATGAGCTTGATGACGCTCTCGTCGATCTCGACCCGCTGCAGATCGATCGCCGGAACGCTGAAGTGCTGGGAAAGGAACTCGACGAGCTCCTTTTCCGAAATGAAGCCGAGCTTGACCAACGCGGAGCCGAGCCTTCCGCCCTTCTCCTTCTGCAGAGCGAGGCCCTGCTGCAGCTGCTCTTTGGTGATCTTTCCGGAACGGACGAGGCCGTCGCCCAGGCGATTGCTACTCATGTCTGTCGCGCCCGGCCCGAACCGGAAACGGGTCCCACGCCGAAGGCGGGAAGTACCGCGTCGGGAAGGGCCCGAAGTAGGCGCAAGTGTAGCAGTGCCCGAAAAATGGGGTCAAACGGCGGCGCCGTCCAGGAGCGCGAGAGCCCGGTCGACAATCTCCTCGGGAAGGATTCCGAGCAGGCAGGGTTTGGCCTCCTCCATCCGTTGGTGGCAGAAGCTGCAGGGCAGGCGCCGAACCACGACCGATTCGGCGGCGTTCCAGGGCCCGTGACGAGCCGGGTCGGTGGGGCCGTGCACGGCGACGACGCGTTTACCGAGTGCGCGTGCGAGGTGGGTCGCCCCGGTGTCGCCAGCGAGAACGAGGGTGGCGGCGCGCAGAGCGCCCGTGAGGGCGGACAGAGTGGGTGCCGCGAGGGCGCTCGCCGACCGGTCGCTGGTGGCGACCACGCGTTCGGCGAGAGGCTCCTCTCCAGGCGCGACGCCAACCCGGACTTCGATGCCGGATCGTCTGGCGAGCTCGGCGGCCACGGCTCCCCACGTCTCCGGCGGGAGGCGCTTGTTGCCCCACGCCGCTCCCGGGTGAAGATAGATGTATCGACCCTCGACGACCGCGCCACGCCCACACGCGATGGCCTGCGGTGCGAAATCGACCGGACCCGGTTCGATACCGAGCGGGGCGAGCAGGGAGAGCATTCTCTCCACCGCGTGGACACCGCCCATGGCGACCCGCTCGTTGATCCAGATGGCGCTCGCGGGCTCGCGGCGATCTCTTCGGCGGGCGCCGATCCGGCGCTTCGCTCCGGAAGCCAACGAGATGAACGCACCCTTGTGATTTCCCATCAGGTCGAGCGCGATGTCCGGCGCGAAACTGCGGAGCTCTCGAACGAACGCGAGGAGATCGCCGGCGCTGCGCCCCGGGGAGCTCCTCCACCGCCGGAGCGGCGCCGGAATCACGCGGTCGAGCAGGGCATGACCTTGCAGCAGGGGTTCGAACGCCTCGTCGACCACCCAGGCGATGGTCGCCCCGGGCAGGGCGCGCCGGACGGCGACCAGCACGGGGAGGGCCTGGACGATGTCGCCCAGCGCGCTGGTGCGCACGAGCAGGAGGCGCGGGGCTTCGGATACCGGCGCGCTCGGCGGGCTCAAGGCAACGCTCGGATGCGTCCGATCAAGTCGCTGGTGGCGTGGTCCTTCGGGTCGCCGACCAACGCCGTCCGGCCCCCGTAAGAGCGCACCACTTCGTGCTCGGGCACGCGCTCGGGCGTTCCGTAGTCGGTGCCCTTGCAATGAACGTCGGGACGCAATCGGGCGATCAGGGGAGCGGGAGAGTCGCCCGCGAACACCACGACATAGTCGACCGGCTCGAGAGCCGCCACCAGCTCGGACCGCTCCGCGGCGGGCACGATCGGACGGCCGGCTCCCTTGAGACGGCGGACCGAGGCGTCGTCGTTGATGCCGACCACCAAGACGTCGGCCTCCGCTCGCGCGGCGCGAAGGTAGCGCAGGTGGCCGACGTGCAGGAGATCGAAATGTCCGTTGGCGAAGGCGATCTGGCGCCCGGCCTGGCGAAGACCCTCGACCTCGGACGCGAGCTGGTCGACGCTCAGAACTCGACCCATCGGGTCCTCTCGAGCGGTGACGAGTCGCTGCGTATCGCCTCGGCGAGCTCCTGTGGGCTCAGGGTTGCCGTGCCCATCTTCATCACGACGATCCCGCCGGCGTAGTTGGCGAGAAGCGCCGCTTCGGCGGGCGAGGCGCCGGCGGCCTGGGCGAGCGCGAACGCTCCGATCACCGTGTCACCGGCTCCGGTCACGTCGGCGACCTGGGCGGACCCGTGAACCGGAATGTGGGCCGCGCGACCCTCCTGGTAGAGCGCCATGCCGCGGCTTCCCCGGGTGATCAGCAGGAACGAGGTTTCGAGCCGAAGGCGCAATTGATCGCCGGTGCGATCCGGATCGGGCGGCTGATCGAGCGGGCCGCCGAGTAAAGCCTCGGCTTCCTCTTCGTTGGGCGTCGCGCCGTCGACTCCGCGGAAGCTGTCGAGCCGGAATCGGCTATCCACGAGCATCGAGCTGGGACTCTTCAAGGCGGCTCGTACGTCGCTGACCAGTTCGGGCATCACGGAACCGTATCCGTAGTCGGAGAGCACGGCGACCGAGGCCCGGCCGGCGAAATCGGAAAGACGACGCCGCAGCGCCGCGACCTCGGTGGCTTCGAGAGGACGGATCTCCTCCCGGTCATAGCGGACGATCTGCTGTTTGATGCCGGTGGGGAATCCCGCCAGGATTCGGGTCTTGGTCGGGGTGGGCCAGCCGCGGCGGACCAGGAGACCCTGGGTCGAGATCTGGTGGTTCTCCAGGGACCGGAGCAACGCGGATCCCGCTTCGTCGTCGCCGACGCAGCCGACCACGAGGGGCACGCCCCCCAGCGCGCGGATATTGGCGACGGCGTTGGCTCCACCACCCGGCATGACCTGATTTTCGGTCCAGCGGAGGATCAGCACCGGCGCTTCTCGACTGATCCGCTTGGGGGTGCCGTGCACGAATTGATCGGCGACGGCGTCGACGAGCAAGAGCACGGGCTGACCGGCCAACCGGTCGACGAGCTCGAGGAGGCGATCGGTGGACGGATGCATCGCGGTGGAGGGTCGAAGAGCGGTGATCCCGGTCATTCTGACACGAGAAACCCGTCCCTCGGCACGGAGTGTGCGTAGACAGACCTCAGGAGGTAGTGTTGGCCAAGGGAAACATGGCGACATCGAGAACGAGCACCGACCCGCGGGAGTTCGAGCGCCAGGCCATGCCTTTTCTGGATTCGCTCTACGGCACCGCGTATCGGTTGGCCCGTAACGCCGAGGACGCCGAAGATCTGGTTCAGGAAACCTATCTGCGGGCCTATCGGAGCTTCGATCAGTTCCGGCCGGGCACCAACCTCAAGGCCTGGCTCTTTAGGATTCTCAAGAACGCCTTCATCAACGAATACCGCAAGCGCAAGGCAAGGCCGCAGCAAGAGAATTTCGGGGACATCGAGGAGTCGTTCGAATCCCGGATCGAGGACTCGACCCGGGAGAGCATCAAGAATCCGGAAGATGAGGTCCTGGCCACCTCTCTCGACGAGAACGTTCAAAGGGCGCTCGACGATCTGCCGCCCGACTACCGCATGGCGGTGCTGCTGTCCGACCTCGAGGGGTTCTCCTACCAGGAGATCGCGGACATTCTCGAGGTTCCGATCGGAACCGTCATGAGCCGTCTCTACAGGGGGCGCAAGCGGCTCGAGGAGACTCTGCTGCGCTATGCGAGGTCCCACAATTACCTGCACGAGAGCGAGGAGCCCAATCGCAGGCGCAATCGAAAGGGCGCCGCATGACGGGAATGCGAGCTTCCCGCGGCGGGTTGACCGATTCCAGGGGGAGGCTGGGCGAGGGTCACCCGCCGACCGGGTCGAGAGGAGCTTGAAGTGGCCTGCAGGGAGATTCACCGCTGGCTGTTCCTCTGGGTGGATCGGGAGCGAGAAGAGCTCCCATCGGTCCCGGTCGAAAAGCATTTCGAGGAATGTCCGAGCTGCCGGGACAGGGCCTTGGAGGTGGAACGAATCGTCATGATGGTTCGGGAGCGCTGCCATCGAACGGCCGCGCCGACGGGGTTGGCCGAGCGGATCCGCAGTCTGATCGAGGACGGCTGAGCCAGCCGAAAGGAGGCGGGGCGATGCGAGAGAAGAGCACCGGAATGTCGAAGCAGAGCACGTCTCGGTTGTCCTTCCAGGTGGGGCTCACCCTGCTCCTGGTGGCCGCGAGCCTCGCGTTTGCGGCACCCCCGCCGAATATCCGCCTTCCGGGGCTCGACGGAGGCGCTCTGACCAGCGCCGACCTCGGCTCCGGTAACGTGGTGGTCATCGTCTGGGCCTCGTGGTCGCCCCGCTGCCGAGACATCGTCGAGCGCGCGAATGCCATCCAGCAGAAATGGCATGGTCAGGCCCGGGTCGTCACCGTGGACTTTCAAGAAGACGGCGCCAGGGTTCGGGAATTCCTGTCCGGCAAGCAGCTTCAAGCTCCCGTCTACCTCGATTCGGACGGAGCCTTCTCGAAGTCGATGGCGGTGACCTCCCTGCCGGGTCTGGTGATCTTTCACGGTGGGTCCGCGACCTACCAAGGCAAGCTTCCGGCCGATGTCGACTCCACGATCGAGCGTTCCCTGAAGTAACCCCCGAGGCCCCGGCCGGACCGACCAGAGTGTTATATTCCGCGCCAACCGGCGCGGGCCGGTCCGTCGACATTTCATCCTTGGGGGTACCGAGGCGCGATGAGCTGGCCGAGGCGGACGAGATCATTGGGCGTGCCCTGGCTCGGCTTGCCGCTGGCCGCGGTGCTCGCCCTCGTGGCGCTCGGTCAGTCTTTCTGGGATCCGGATCTCCTCGGCTCGACCACACCGGCCGCTTCGACCTCCCGCCCGGAGATGACGGGAACGCCGTCATCGGGCACTGCAACCCGCCCGGAGCCCGTTCGCTCTCCCGATCGCAGATCGGTTCTACGCTCCGGCGATACGCTGAGCGGCATTCTGCAGCAGCTCGGCCTGCCGCTCGACGAAGCGTTCGCCGCCTCGACGGCGACGGCCCAGTACGTCGACCTTCGTCAGCTCAGGACCGGGACGCCTTGGAGTGCCTATCTGGATCGGGCAGGCCGTCTGGAGAAGATTCGGCTCGACCTCGCCGGGCGTGGCGAGCTGACCGTGAGCCGCGCCGAATCCGGCTGGACGTCGAGTTGGCGCGAATTCCGGCGGGAGGTTCGGCAACGCGTCGTCCGTGGCGAGGTACGTGACTCCTTCGGGGCCTCGGTCGAGCGAGCTGGCGCCCCTCCCGAGCTGGCCTATGCCATCGCCGAGGTTCTGCAGTGGGACCTGGATTTCTCGCGCGACCTGCGAGCGGGAGACCGCTTCCAGGTGCTCTACGAGGAGGTTTCCGTCGAGGGTGGGAGTCCGCAGCTCGGCCGCGTGCTGGCCGTCAGTTATGAACAGCCGGGCGGTCATCCCGTCGAGGCCTACTACTTCGAGCGTGCGGGCCAGTCGGGATACTACGACGCCAATGGACACCCGCTGCAGAAGATGTTCCTGCGCTGCCCGCTGCCCTACTCACGGATCACCTCACGTTTCTCCAATCACCGACTGCACCCGATTCTCGGGGTCGTCATGCCGCATCACGGGGTCGACTACGGCGCCCCGATCGGCACGCCCGTGCGCGCCACCGCTTCGGGAAGCGTCGCCTTCGCGGGCTGGCACGGCGGGGGCGGCCGGATGGTCGAGGTTCGCCATCCGAACGGGTACCTGACGGGCTACCTTCACCTCTCGGGCTTCGCCAAGGGTGTTCGCCGAGGCGCGCACGTCGAGCAAGGCGAAGTCATCGGATACGTGGGTGAGAGTGGCCTGGCGACCGGTCCCCATCTCGACTACCGGGTGCAGGTCCATGGCCGTTGGGTCGACCCGCTCTCCCTGCGCTCCATACCGGCACCTCCGATCCCGAGCGAGGATCGGGCCGATTACCTGGCGGTTCGAGACGCCATGCGCGCCCGCCTCGAAGTGGGCACTCCTGGGGCGCCAGCGGCCATCGCCGTGGCGGCTGCGGACGCCGCGCTGCCGGCGGCGACCCGAGCAGGCGCCACGGGGCGTTAAGCCACGTGGTTCGAGCGATCGCGCGCTGCCGGGTCGACCTGGCCGGCGGCACCCTGGATATCTGGCCTATCGGTCTCTTTCATCCCGGCAGCGCGACCGTGAACGTGGCGGTCGATCTCCGGGTGGAGGTTCGGCTCGAGCCCAGGGAGGCCGGCTTCGAGGTCCACCAGCAGGGCGATGTGGTCGAAGCCGCATCGGTCGACGACTTGTTGGCGCATCCGGATACGGCTCTGGTGGGATGGGTGGTCCGTCACCTCGACCTGCCTCCGCTCGAGGCGGAGGTGGTCAGCTCCTCGCCGCGTGGAGCCGGCTTGGGGGCGAGCTTCGGCGCTGACCGTGGCGCTGCTCGCGGCCGGCGAAGTCATGCGCTTCGGCGGTCTGCGGGAGAGCGCCGATCGCCGGGCGGCGGTGGCACGCGATCTCGAGGCGAGCATGATGTGCCTCCCAACGGGAATTCAGGACCACCTTCCGGCTCAACTCGGGGGCGCGCTCGCTATCGAGCACCGTCCGGGCGGCGCGAGAGTCCGTCGTCTCGCGGTAGACCTCGAGGAGCTCGCCGAGCACTGGATCGTCGCCTACACGGGACAGAGCCACTTTTCGGCGGCGAACAACTGGCAGGTCTTGCGCAGGCGATTCGAGGGAGATCCGGGAACCGTGGCGCGACTCGACGACATCCGGTCCGTGACGGAGGAGCTTCCGCCGCTGCTCGAGCGGAGTGGCTGGATGGAAGTCGGAAAGGCCGTGGCTCGCGAATGGAAGGCTCGTCGCGGTCTCGCTCCCGAGGTCTCGACTCCACGTTTGGAGAGCCTGCTCGAGCTGGGGCGGGAGCACGGAGCCTGGGGTGGGAAGGCTTGCGGAGCCGGTGGCGGAGGGTCGATTCTGTTCGTCGTGCCGGCCGACCGCCGGGCGGAGATCTCGCGGCGGCTCAGCGAGGCCGGGGCGGTGGTTCTCGATGCCGCGCCGACGGCGGAAGGTCTCGTCGTGAGCGAGGAACCGACTTGATTCGTTATCGGTTCCTGCTGCGGGAGCTCGTCTTGCGTGACTTGAAGGTGCGCTACGCGGGATCACTGCTCGGCTTCCTGTGGGCATTCGTGCATCCACTCTGGCAGTTGTTGATCTACAGCGCCGTCTTCTCCGCCATCCTGCGGGTTCCGCTCGTCGGCGAGGGCACGCGCAGCTTCCCGGTCTTTCTCTTCGCCGGCTTGCTGATGTGGATGTCCTTCTCCGAGGGACTCTCCCGCGGCACGACGACCATCGTCGAGAGCGCGAATCTGGTGAAGAAGCTGCGCTTCCCGAGCGCCATCCTGGTCCTTGCCGTCACCCTCTCGGCGCTCCTGCACGCGGCGATCGCGATCGGAGTCTTTCTCGTCCTGCGCCTGTTCGTGGGAGGAGTCACCTGGAGCGAGCTGCCGGCCTTCCTGCTCGGCATGATCCTGCAATTCGTGCTCACGGTGGGATTGTCCCTTCTCTTGTCGGCGTTCTACGTCTACGTGCGGGACATCCAACAGGGACTGCAGATCATCCTCTCGGCGGTCTTCTATCTGACGCCCATCGTCTATCCCGGGGCGCTCGTGCCCGAGAAGTATCGATGGGTCATCGCGCTCAACCCGCTTTCCACGGTGGTAGACCTCTATCGCGCCTTTCTGGTCAACAGCAAGCCTCCCAGCGTGACCGCCGTCCTCTTCCTCGCCACCTACGCCGTGCTCGCGCTCATCGGTGGGTTGTTCGTCTTTCGTCGACTTTCCGGCAAATTCGCGGACGTGCTGTGAACGCGGCTGGGACGATCGCCGTCGAGGCGAAAGAACTGAACAAGGAGTACCGGCTCTACCAGAGCCCGGCCGCCCGCTTCGCCGAATGGGTGACCGGAAAGGCGCGGCATCGGGTGCATCGAGCTTCTCAAGGACATCGACTTCGTGCAGTCTCGGGGCGAGGGCATCGCCATCATCGGAGAGAACGGCGCGGGTAAGAGCACCCTCCTCAAGCTGGTGGCCGGAGTTTCCCAGCCGAGCTCGGGCGAGCTGACGGTGAACGGACGCATCGCGGCGATCCTTGAGCTCGGTTCCGGGTTCCACCCCGAGTTCACGGGGCGTCAGAACATTCATCTGAACGCGGCGTTGCTGGGGCTGACCGAAGACGAGATACGAAGGCGCGAGCCCGAGATCGTGGCGTGGAGCGAGATCGGCGACTTCATCGACCGGCCGGTGCGCGAGTACTCCAGCGGCATGGCGGTCCGGCTCGGCTTTTCGATCGCGACCCAGGTCGACCCCGAGATTCTGATCGTCGACGAGGCGCTGTCGGTCGGAGACGGCTACTTCCAGAAGAAGTCGATGGACCGGATGGTGACTTTCGTCGAGAACGGCGGAACGCTGCTCTTCTGCTCTCATGCCCTGTTTCTCAGCTCCTCGTTCTGCCAGAAGGCCCTTTGGCTTCGCCGCGGTGAGATGGTGATGTTCGGGCCCACGGACGAGGTGATCCGCGAGTACGAGGACTACCTGGTGTCGTTGGAAGGTTCGGGAGCCGCCGCAACGGCGACGCGGATGGATTCCGAAGAGCACCCGGCCGAGCGTGAGGTGGGTGGTCCCGCCCACATCCTGACCGTGCGCGCCCTCGATCGGCCCGGGGATCGCCCCACCTGGAGGCCCGGAGAGGCGGTGCGATTCGAAGTCGTGTGCGTCACGGCCGAGCCGGAAAGGCAGCTTCATATCGGGGTGCTGATCGAAAATCAGGAAGGCACCATCATCGCTTCCTTGGGCTCGCATCTCTCGGGCGACCGTCATCCCTTCTCGGGACGCTCGATCCATCACCTGATCCTGGAGATCGAATCGTTGCCTCTGCTCAAGGGCAGCTACAACTTGACCTTCCTCTTGCTCGACGAACGAGGTCTCCACATCTACGACCGGCGGGATTTTCGCGAGGCGATCGTCGTGGAGAGTCAGTATTTCGACTCCGGATTCGTGGCGATCGCACATCGCTGGTGGGAAGAGTGACGGCGGCGGCAGCGAGTCTCTCGATCGTCATTCCCGCCTTCAACGAGGAAGATCGTTTGGCGGCGACGCTGGATAGCATCTCCGAGTGGCGGGCCAGGCGCTCGGGTACGGTCGAGGTCATCGTCGTCGACGACGGCAGCTCCGACGCCACGTCCCGAATCGCCGCCGAATTCTCGGATCGTGGCGTGCGGCTGCTCCGGCTCGAACGCAATCGGGGAAAGGGGGCGGCGGTACGCGAGGGCGTGGCGGCGAGCCGTGGCGACGAGGTTCTGGTCTCCGACGCCGACCTTTCGACGCCGATTCGGGAGGTCGAGCGCCTGGAGCATCATCTTCGGCAAGCGGACCTGGTGCTCGGCAGCCGGGCGAGCGGGGAAGCGCGGATCACCCGCCATCAGCCCCGGTTCCGCGAGCTCGCCGGCAAGTCGTTCAACGCGCTCATTCGAATGCTCGGGGTACGCGGCATTCGTGACACCCAGTGCGGATTCAAGCTCATCCGCGGGAGGGTCGCGCGAGAGTTGTTCGCTCTCCTGACGATCGATCGCTACGCGTTCGACGTCGAGCTGGTCTGGCTCGCTCGCGGGGCGGGCTACAGGGTCGTCGAAGTGGGCGTCGAGTGGCGCAACGACCCGGCGTCGCGAGTTCATGTGGTCCGGGATGGATGCCGGATGCTGCTCGATGTGATGCGAATGCGATGGAGCCGTCGTTCGCGAGGTTCGTGATGCGGATTACATTGGTCTCGAGCGAGCCGATCCGGCCCACGATGGGCGGCATCGGCATCCGCATGCTCGAAATGACCCGCCATCTCGCGGCGCTCGGCTTCGAGACGCGGCTGATCTCGCCGAGTCCGACGGAGGAGAGCGCGATGTGCGGCCTCCCCACGACCGCGCTTCGTCGCTTCGATTCAGGGAATCTCGCCGCCGATCTCCGAGACAGCGATGCGGTGATCGCGCAAGGGCAATTGGCGAACCACGTCGTGCTCGTGGACCCGCCCATCCCGGTGGTGGTGGATCTGTACGATCCGTGGATGGTCGAGAACTTGCACTACGTGGCGGATCTCGGCCTGGACCCCTATCGTAACGATCATGCTTCGTGGACCCTTCAGATGGCGCGCGGCGACGTGTTTCTCTGCGCGTCCCGAGAGCAGCGGCTCTTCTATCTCGGCTTTCTCGCCGCGCTCGGCCGCGTCAACCCGGAGATCGTGGAACGGGATCCGGGGCTGGAGGGCCTGATCCTGGAGGTTCCGTTCGGCTGCGCCCCGCCATCGAGCGGCGGCCGGCGCGATGCGGCGCGACTCGAGGGTGGCGAGGCGAGGCTCCTGTTCGGCGGCGTTTACGACTGGTACGACGTGGAGACCTTCGTGGCGGCGTTGGAAGTCCTGGAGAGAAAGAGCGACCGCCCCTGGCGCGCGTTCGTGGTGAGGAATCCGAATCCGGGGTCGACTCCGCAACGCAAGTTCGCGACGCTGGAAAAGGACTGCCGGCGCCGCGGTTGGTGGGGCGAGCGGGTCGTCGCGCTGGAGTGGACTCCCGCCGTCGGAAGGGCCCGGCTCCTCTCGGATTTCGATCTCCTCGTCGGTCCGCATCGGTCCGGATTGGAGAGTGGCTCTCGTTTCGTACCCGCTTCATCGAGGCCTTGGCGGGCGGGCTGCCCTGCGTGGCGAGCCGCGGCGGCACGGTCTCCAGGTTACTCGAGGAGCACGACGCTGGCTGGGTGGTGCCGGTCGGAGATGCGGAAGCGCTGGCGGGGGCGATGGAGGAGGTTCTGAACGGCGGAGACGAAGTGTCCTGCCGAGTGGAGCGCGGGCGTATGCTGGCAGGCGAATTTACCTGGGACCGCGTGCTGGCGCCGCTGGTGGAGTTCTTGCGTTCCGCGCGAGTGGACTCGAGCCGGACGCGCTTCGCGGTGCGCCCGCCGACCAACGTGCCTCCGGATTCCCGGCTCACGCGAGCGCGGCGTCGTTGGCGTCGGTTGCGGCGGGACTGAGGGGGAGCTTTGGCGAAGCGACCTGGCGTCTCGGTGTTGGTCGTCACCTGGAACGGCCGCCAGCACTTGGCGGCCTGCTTGGATTCTCTGGTCGAGCAGGTACCGGGAGTCGAGCACGAGATTCTGGTGCACGACAACGGATCGAGCGACGGCACGGTGGAGTGGATGGCGTCCGCTCATCCACGCATCCAATGGGTGCGGAGCGAAACCAACCTCGGCTTCGCGGCGGCCAACAACAAGCTGGCCGAGCTGGCGCACGGCGATTACCTGGCGTTCGTGAACAACGACATGCGGGCGGAGAAGGACTGGCTCCGCGCGCTCGTCGATACTCTGGCGAGCGCCCCCGCGGACGTCGCCGGCGTCGCCGGGAGGATCCACGACTGGAACGGTGAGCGTCTCGATTTCGGCCGTGGGGTCGTAACCTTCGACGGGCACGCTCTGCCGCTCGATCACCGGCGCCTCTTGACGCGCGCACGTCTGCCCGAGAGCGGGGAGGAGGCGTTCTTCGCCTGCGGCGGAAATTTCATCGTCCGGCGGCGATCGTTTCTGGATGCCGGAGGGTTCGACGGGCGCTACTTCGCCTACTACGAAGATGTCGATCTCGGCTGGCGGCTCTGGGCGGGAGGCGAGCGGCTCATCCACTGCGCCGAGGCGGTGACTCGTCACCGTTCGAGCGCCACCGGCGTGCGCCTGGGCAATCGGCGCCGGGGATCCCTGTTCGAACGCAACGCGCTCTGGACGGTGCTCAAGAACTTCGAAGACGGGATGCGAGAACGCATGCTGCCCGTGGTTCTGATGACATACCTCTCGCGCATCGAGGCGACGATCATGGCGGAAGACGGCGCCAGCTCGATTCTCGACGGTCGCTCGTTCGCGGAGCCGAGCCGGGCGGCGAGGAAGTTCTCGAGAGGAGCTGGCGGCGTCGACTCGACCCAGGGGCTCGGGAGCCGGCTCCTGGGTCTCCCCGGCCTGAGACGAAAGAAGGGAGTAGGCCGGGAGGCGGGCTTCGTCGTCCGATCCGATCAGGGGCTCGCCCAGCTGCAGGCCCTTTCGTGGATCATGGCTGCGCTCGACGAAGTCGAGTCCGATCACCGGCGCTTGGCGCACCGCCGGCGCGTCCCGGATCGAGAGATCTTCGGCCGCTTTCCGCTCTGGATCATCCCGACCTACCCTGGAGACGCGCGGCTCTTCGCCTCCGAGTCTTTCTCCGCTCTCCTGCCGGAAGATCTTCCTTTCGAACGCGCGTCGCTCCGCGAGGTCCTGGGAGGGCGTGAGCCGAGCGTGGCGGCAACCGACCCCGATCGCGCCGCCGCGCCCGGGCGCGAAGAATCCGCAGAGGGGCGATAGCGGCCATCGGGATGCCGGATCGCGGGACGGGCGAGCGCAGCGCAGTCCGGCACGATGCGGCCGGCGGGACGCCCGAGTATTCGATCGTCATTCCGACCCGCAACGGGGGGCGGACCCTGCCCGAGGTCCTGGCGGCGCTCGAGGGGCAGCATGGAGCCCCCCGGTTCGAAGTCGTCGTCGTGGACGACGGCTCGACGGATGGAACGCCGGGGAGGCTGCGAAATCGGAGCTGGGCGATACCGGTCCGGATCGAGGATGGTGTCGCAGGCGGGCCGGCTGTGGCGCGAAATCGGGGTGTGAACCTCGCCCAGGGGGATCGAATCGGGTTCCTCGGCGACGACACGGTGCCTGAGCCGGACTGGCTGGCGAGCCACCACCGTGCATGGGAGAGCCGCTCGCGGCCGGCGCGCCTGGTGGTGATCGGCTACACCACCTGGCACCGGAGAATTCGGCAGAGCGCCTTTCTTCGTTTCCTCAACGAGGAGGGTCTGCAGTTCGGCTATTCGCTGATCGACGACCCCGAGAACGTTCCGTTCAACTTCTTCTACACGTCCAACCTCACCGTGGGGCGCGAGCTCATCACCGCCGAGCCTTTCGACGAAGGCTTTCCATACCCCGCCTGGGAGGACGTCGAGGCCGCCTACCGCCTCCAGGGCCGGGGCATGCGGATGGTGTACGAACCGGGCGCTAGGGTGGCCCACGATCATCCGACCGACTTTCGGCGATTCTGCGCGCGGCAGGAAAAGGCCGGCTACTCGGCCGTCGTCTTCTGGCAGGGTCATCCGGAGCTCGGAGCTTTCCTGGGGATCGGGAACGAGGGCCCGGCACCGCTGCCTTCCCGCCGCGTCCAATGGGCGCGGGAAGCCCTGGTCCAGGCCTTGCAACCTCTCCCGGTGCCGCTGCGCCGGCTCTGGCACGAAGCGCTCCGTTTCCACTATCTGCGGGGTCTTCACCGAGGCTGGCGAGAGCGGATTGATAAGGGAGGACAGTCATCGTGAGACGAAATTCCAGTTGGTTTGCGGTCGCTCTCGTCTCGTTGGTTTTCGGTGCTACCGGAGTTCTCGCGGACTCTCGTGTAGCGCCCCACCAGGCGCCGCCGGGCTCTCATATCTCGGTCGGCTCGCATTCGACGCCGAGCCCGAGCCATCGCGGGGCGCCACCTCCACCGCCTTCCCGGCGAAGCCACGAGCAGCACCGCGGCGGCTCGCACGTCCGCTTGAATGGGTACATCGGATGGAGCCCTGGCTGGTGGGGCCCGCGCTGGTCCTACGGGTGGGACCCGTGGTGGTACGGATATCCACCCGCCTGGGGCTATTCGCGCGCCTATCCCGATACCCGGCAAGACCTGGGGGCGCTGGACATCGATGTCAGTCCGGAGCGGGCCGAGGTCTGGGTGAACGGCGAACGATTGGGTATCGCCGATGACTTCGACGGCTTTCCGACCTACCTCTGGCTTCCCAAGGGGACGTACGATGTCGTCTTCTACCTGCCGGGCTACCGGACCCTGGCACGCCAGTATTCGATCTATCCCGGCATGGTGATCGACGTTGAAGACCGTCTGGAGAGAGGGGAGTCCATCGCTCCGCAGGACCTCCAGACCCAGTCCCACGAGCGGCGTGACGAGCGTCTTCGTCGCGACCGCGAAGCGGCGACCGACGCGGCTCGCCAGTGGGGCCAGCCGGCGCCCGACACGGACCGGCCCGCCGAGAGCCTGGATGCTCGAAGCGAGCCCGGACGCATCCGGCTCCAGGTGGAACCCGCCGACGCCTCGGTCTATCTCGACGGCCGGTTTCTGGGATCCGCGCAGGAACTCTCGAGTCTGCGCGCCGGGCTCGTGGTGGATGCCGGCGATCACACCGTGGACGTCGTCCGTCCAGGCTACCGGGCGGACCACCGCCAAGTTTCAGTGAGGACGGGTGAGGAAGTCCGGCTTCAGATCGAGCTCGAGGGGACGGATGCCGGACAGCCCTAGCTGACTAGCTGAGCAAGGGAGCGCTCTCCTTCTCCATCTTGAGGAGCCAGCGCTTCCGCTGCGAGCCTCCGACCCATTTGCCGATGCCCGAGCGCGAGGGCACGATGCGGTGGCAAGGAATGAGCAGGGGCAGGGGGTTGCGCTCCAGAATGACCATCACTTGCCGGTAGGCGTCGGGGCGGCCCGACGCCTCGGCGAGTTCCTTGTAAGTCCGCGTGCGGGCGTAGGGTGTCCGCGAGGTCTCGCGCAGGACCCGACGAGAGAAGCTGTCCAGCTCCTTGCCGTCGAGTTGGTAGACCAGGTCCAGCGAGCGCCGGGCCCCAGCCAGGTATTCGGAGAGCCTGCCGAAGACCTCGTCGAGATACTCGGATTCCTCGTAGTCCGCCAGCGGGAAATACAGACGCTTGACCCGGCCGGCCGGAGCGATGACGATCCGCGTGATCGCGGAGCTCCCGGAACTCGACTCCAAGGTAGCCGAGCCGAGAGGGCACCAGAACCCGAACGGGCTCTATGACTGCGGGAGGCGCGCCGCCCGCCGGCTCGCCGGACTCTTCGGACATTGAGTTTTAGGTTACCCCAGTGCGCAAGGGGCGGCAAGCCATGGGGCCGGCTTATTTTCCGGGCCTCAAGCCGAGGAGACGGTAGACCGCTCGGCTCTCCAGGACCCTGGTCACGTAGGCGCGGGTCTCGCCGAAGCCGATCTTCGAGAGCAGCTCCAACGGATCGGTGGTGTAGCAGCTGTGCTGCCAGAGCGCCGTCTGATCCTCCCCCGCGTTGTACGCGGCAGCCACTGCGGTGGGTTCGCCACGGAAGCGACGCGAGAGCTCGGCCAGGTAGGTCGAGCCCAGCAGGATCGAGAGCACCGGATCGGAGAGGTCGCGCGCTCTCGGCGTGGGAACGCCGGCCTCTCGAGCCAGGCGGCGGGCCGTCGGCAGGACCAGCTGGCTGAGTCCTCGGGCGGCCGCAGTGGACACCGCTCGAGGGTCGAAGCGGCTTTCCTCGCGGACGATGGCGGCCAGGAAGGCCGGATCGAGGCCGTGCGCTGCGGCCTGGCCCCGGATCGCCTGCGGCCACGGCAAAGGGTAGAGAAGGCCGATCCAGTCGGCGGCCACCCAGTCGAACGGGACCTGACGGGGCCGATGCCGGAAGATCGTCTCCGCAATGGCGATGGACTTGCGCGTCGTCGACCGGTCCCGACCCAGGAGAAGAGCGCCGGTGAGGCCCGTCAACGGATCGGAGAGCGAGAAATAGCGGCTCGTCGCGCCCGGGACTTCGTCGAGGAGCCCCAGCGCCGCCAGCTGGTCCTCTGCTCGTTCGGGCGAGATCGCCCCCCAGACCGGCCAAGCCGGAACGTCGAGGCTCCCACCTTGCAGCCAAGGCTTCGTCGCTCCCGATCGGGAGAGCAGAAGGCGGCCCTTCTCCACCCAGTGAGCTCTTTCGTCCGCATCGTGGGTCAGCTGCGCGGCGCGCCACAGATCGAGTGGGTCCTCGGTGTGGGCGAGCTGGCGGGCTCGTTGCTCGGCGGCATGGAGAAGAGCGGGGTCATCCAGCCTCGAGCGCGCGGCACGGGCGAAGGGATGGAACGGCCGGGATTCCAGGGCGTGCAGGTAATCCTCCACGGCGCGCTGCGGGCTGCCGTGCAGCTCCTCGAACCGGCCGCGCCAGTAGGCGATCTCCTGGTCGGACGCGGCGCGCGTGCGGTCGGCGAGGTCGAGCAGCGGGCGTACGTCGTCACCCCGTCCCCGCGCCAAGCTCGACACGGCGATGAAAAGGGCCCCGCGGGCGGTCAGCGCGGCGAAGGCGGGATTGCCGGCGAGGGCGGAGAGGCGCCGCCGCGAGGACGCCTCGTCGCCGGCGAGATAGTCGAGACGCAGCGCCGAGAGCAGCGACGGTCCCGCCCAGTCCCCGGTGGGATTTTCGCCATAAGAACGGAGGAAGGCCTGCCGGGCGTCGTCGTCGTCGCCGGAGAAGCTCGAGACAGCGCCCAGCCTGGTGGTCGGCGTCCGAACGGGTCTCCGGGACGATGCTGGAATCGGCGATCGTCTGGAAACGGTGCGCGGCCGCGCGGTAGTTACCGAGCCAGAACTCGGCTCTCGCGGCGGCGTAGGATGCCTCCTGGGCCAATGAGTCGAAGGGTCCGTGGGAGGCGGGCTGCGGTGGGCTCTCGAGCAGCGCGCGCGCAACGCCGAACTCGCGGTGGTGGAAGGCGGTCAGGCCCACGAGGATCGCGAGCTCGCGGTGGTCGATGCTCGTGCCGTCGAGCAGCAGCCGGGCCGCGGACCAAGCGGGCCCATCGTCCGTGTCTTCGCGCAGGAAGCTCTGCACGCCATCCTCGATGGCGACGGTTCCTCCACTGCGTTGGCGACAAACGAGATCCAGCAGGTCGCGGATTCGCCGTTCTCCCCCACTGAAACGATCGCGCTTGAGGCCGCCGAGCAGGCGGCAGTCGCCGCCGTCCTCGACGGTACGCTCGAACAGATCCATGGCGCGACCGAGCAGGGCGGCGGGAGGGTGATGCGCGAGCAGCGTGGCGATCAGTCCCGCCGCGACCTCGGGATGGCCCATCTGCTCCTGGTCTTCGGCCAGGTGCATGCGGGCCCAGGGCGCCAGCAACGAGCGGTCGCCCAGAGAGGCCCCGAAGGCCTCGGTGGCTTCGTGGACCCGTCCGAGCCTTTCGAGGAGCCGGCCGCGCAGGAAGTCGAGCCCGAACGCGCGGGCCCGCTGCGGATCGTCGGCGAGCTCCTGCTCGGTGCGCTCCAGCGCGGCCTCGTCGCGTTGCTCGAGCTGAAGGGCGACGAGCTCGGGCCGCGGATCCTTCGTGGTGGAGGCTCCGACCGAGCTCGCCAGCACCAGGGCGGCGAGGATCATCATCCGGGAGGCCAGGAGAACGGACGGCCGCCGAGCAGGTGGAAGTGAAGGTGGAACACCGATTGGCCGGCCGAAGCCCCCGAGTTGGCCACCACCCGGAAGCCGTCGTCGAGTCCCGCTTCTCGAGCCAGCCGGGCCGCGGCGGCGACGAGGCGGCCGAGCAATCCGGCGTCTTCGAGGGTCGAATCGGCGAGCGAAGCAATGTGCTCGCGCGGGATCAGCAAGAGGTGGGTCGGTGCCTGGGGCGCGACGTCGTGAAACGCGACCAGGTCGTCATCCGAGTAGACGATGCGAGCCGGGATCTCGCCGGCGGCGATGCGACAGAAGAGGCAGTCGTCCATATCGTTCTCCGGTCAGGCGCTTTCTCCAATTCTCTCCACCCGGGCGCCGAGCTTGGTCAGTTTCGTCTCCATCGACTCGTAGCCCCGATCGAGATGGTAGATCCTCTCGACCTCGGTCTCGCCGGTTGCGGCCAGGCCAGCCAGAACCAGGCAGGCCGATGCTCTCAGATCGGTCGCCATGACCCGGGCGCCGGAGAGTGGGGTGGGTCCGTGCACCCGCGCGGTGCGGCCGTCGAGTCGAATGTTCGCGCCCATGCGGGTCAGCTCGGCGACGTGCTGCATCCGGTTCTCGAAGATTGTCTCGGTGATCGTCGAGCTGCCCTCGGCCGCCGTCAGCATCGCCATGAGCTGAGCCTGCAGATCGGTCGGAAAGCCGGGATACGGAGCGGTGACGACGTCTCGCGGAGCGAGGGGTCCCTCCCGACGAGCCCGGATCGCATCCGCATGGCATTCGATGGTGGTGCCGCACGAGACGAGCAGCTCGAGCAGCGGCCCGAGATCCTCGGGGGCGCTGCCGGTGAGGCGAACGTCGCCGCCGGTGAGCGCGCCGGCGATCAGGTAGGTCCCCCCCTCGATGCGGTCGGGAATGACCCGATGGTGGGCGCCGGACAGCCCGGCGACGCCCTCGATGCGGAGCGTCTCGCCGCCGATCCCGTCGATCCGGGCGCCCATCGAAGTCAGAAGGCGGGCCAGGTCGGCCACTTCGGGCTCCCGCGCGCAATTCTCGAGAACGGTCGTTCCCTGCGCCAAGCAGGCCGCCATGATCAGGTTCTCCGTTCCGGTGACGGTCGGCATGGCGAAGCGGTAGCGCGCGCCGGTGAGCCGGGGTGCGACGACCTCCACGTCGCCGTGCTCGAGGCGAACCTCGGCCCCGAGCGCCGCCAGCCCGGCCAGGTGCTGGTCGATCGGACGCACCCCGATCGCGCAGCCGCCGGGTAGCGACACCCGCGCGTGGCCTCGCTTGGCCGCCAGCGGTCCGAGAACGAGAACGCTGGCCCGCATGGTCTTGACGAGCTCGTAGGGCGCCTCGTCGGGGTGGGTGGCGAGGCCCGGCTCGAGACGCAGGCGGCCCGCTTCCCAGGTGCTCTCGACGCCGAGATGGGCCAGGAGGCGGATCATGGTCTTCACGTCACGAACGCGCGGCACGTTCTCGAGCTGGACGGGTTCGTCGGTGAGGAGGGTGGCGGCGAGCGCCGGCAGTGCCGCGTTCTTGGCGCCACCGGCGCGCACCTCACCGGAGAGACGGGTCGGCCCGACGATGCGGAAGCGGTCCATCAGCCGGAAGTCTCCCGGAGTGGCTTCACGAGCGTCGTCTCCAGAGCGCATCCCGATCGATGCCGGCCAGGTCGCGTCGGACTTCGACGAGCTGCCATGCTCCTGCCGCTCGGGCGAGGTCGAGAGCTCTCTCCACCTGGCCTGCCCCGAGCTCGCAGGCGAGCCAGGCTCCAGCCGGGAGCGGCGTCGCCTCGCCGAGGATGCGCTCGACCACGTCGAGCGCTCCGTGAGGCGGAAACAGAGCGCTCGCGGGCTCGTAGCGGGCCACCTCTGGAGCCAGATCCGAACGGGTCGCGGGATCGACATACGGAGGGTTGGTCACGAGGAGCGAGAACTTCGCGAGATCGAGGCCGCGGACGAGGTCCGCTGCCACGAGCTCGACCCGATCCGCGACTCCGTGCCGCCGCGCGTTGGAAGCCGCCACCGCGAGGGCGGAGAGAGAACGATCCGATGCCGTGACCCGCCAGCCGGGCCGCTCGGCCGCCAGCGTGACGGCGATGCACCCCGAACCGGTGCCGAGGTCGAGAATCCGCGCCCCGGCGGGGAGCTCCAACTCGAGCGCGATCTCGACCAGATGTTCCGTCTCGGGCCGAGGGATGAGGACCCGGTCGTCGACCTCGAAATCCCGGCCCCAGAATTCTCGGCGGCCCAGCAGGTAGGCGGCGGGCTCTCCGGCCGCCCGCCGGGCGACCAGGTCCTCGAAATGCGCTCCGCGCTCGGGGCTCACCAGTAGATCTCCATGCGCCAGAAGGGCAGCCTCTCCCATTCCGAGGGATTGACTCAGCAAGAGCGCTGCCTCGCGCCGGGGACTCTCGATGCCAGGCCTCTGGAGGCGGGCCTGGCCGAGCTCGAGCAGGCGATCGACGGTCCTCACAGACCGGATCCTAGCTCGGCTCCCTTGTTCACCATTCATTCTGTAAATGAGCATTAAATTACTGTATTTGTCTGAATATATATAGAAGTGTTGACAAATTGTTCGTGTTATTTAAAATTCTCCGCCCATGGATCAAAGAGACCTGCATATCCTGTCCCTCCTTCAGCAGAACGCCCGGATCTCCAACAGCGAGATCGGGCGCCGGCTGGGGATGGCTCCCTCGGCGATTCTCGAGCGGATTCGCAAGTTGGAACGCGACGGATCGCTGCGCGGCTACTCGGCACGAGTCGATCCGGCGGCCCTCGGACTCGACCTGCTCGCCTTCATCTTCGTCCAGGCCGACGAGCGGCCCGGAGGCGAGGATCTGGGAGCCCGTTTGGCCGAGCTTCCGGAGGTTCAGGAGGTCCATCACATCGCCGGAGAGGATTGCTACCTGGTCAAGGTGCGGTGCGCTTCCCCGGAAGGGCTGGGAAAGCTGTTGAAGGAGCGCCTGGGAGCCTTCGAGGAGATTCGTCGGACGCGCAGCATCGTCGTCTTGGGAACGATCAAGGAGGAGATCGGGCTGCCGCTCGAAGGTCCGGAGGAGCCGTCGCATGCGAGCTGATCCGAAGTCCGGGCTGGGCGGCGGCGTGGTTCTCGCCCTCCTGGTGATCTATCTGGTCTGGGGCTCGACCTACCTGGCGATTCGATTCGCCATCGAGACCTTGCCTCCGTTCACGATGGCGGGAGCCCGCTTTCTCTTGGCGGGCGCGATCCTCTACGCGTTCGCGCGGCTGCGCGGCGCGCCGCGGCCGCAGCGCGCGCAATGGAGAACGAGCGCGTTGATCGGCGGCCTGCTGCTACTCGGTGGGAATGGAGGGGTCGTCTGGGCGGAGACCCGGATTCCATCGGGTGTCACCGCGCTCCTGGTCGCCGTGGAGCCGGTCTGGATCGCGCTCCTGGCGCCGTGGGTCCTGGGACATCGGCGGGTCGGCGGGCGCGCGGTCGGCGGACTCGTGGCGGGAGTCGCGGGGGTGGCCGTGCTGGTCATCGATCCGCGCGGTCTCGATCCGAGTGCGGTCGATCTCGTTGGAGCCGTCGTCGTCGTGGTGGCGGCGCTCTCGTGGGCGATCGGGTCGCTCTTCGCGGTTCGTGCCGACCTGCCGCAATCGCGCGCCGCCGCGAGCGGCATGCAGATGCTCTGTGGCGGTGCGTTGTTGGCTCTCGCGGGAGCGGCAAGCGGCGAGTGGGGGCATCTCGTGGCCGGTGCCGCGCCTTCGACGCGGTCCTTGCTCGCCTTCGGCTACCTGGTCGTGATCGGCTCGATCGTCGGCTTCTCCACCTACGCGTACCTGTTGCGGTCGGCGCGGCCTACCGTGGCGGCGACCTACGCCTTCGTCAATCCGGTCGTGGCCGTGTTCCTGGGCTGGCTGGCGGTGGGCGAGCCGCTCGGCTGGCGGGTCGGACTGGCCTCGGCCCTGATCTTGAGCGCGGTCGCCCTGCTGATCAGCGAAGGGCGATCCGACCGGGCATCCGAAAGCGGGACGACGGCGGAAGAGGAGATCGCGGGCGCCTCGAGGCGAGCGGGGGAGCTTCCTCGCGATGCCGCCGGTTCGCTCGCTCCGGAATCCTGTGGTACGTGAACCGGTGAGCCAACGGACCGGTCACCCCGTGGCTCGGCGGGCCTGATCGTTCAGGCGATCCGTCTGGTCTCGTGCGACGAGCGGTTCGACCAGCAGATCGAGCTCGCCATCGAGCACGTCAGCCAACTGGTGGACGCTGAGGCCGATTCGATGGTCGGTGACCCGATTCTGCGGGAAGTTGTAAGTGCGGATCTTCTCGGATCGGTCTCCGCTGCCGACCATGCGGCGCCGCTCCGACGCGTACGCGGCATCGGCCTTGGCTCGTTCGGCCTCCAGCAAGCGGCTCTTGAGGACCCGCATCGCCTTCTCGCGGTTCTTGATCTGGCTGCGCTCGTCCTGGCAGGTGACGACGATTCCGGAGGGGACGTGGGTAATGCGGACCGCCGAATAAGTCGTGTTGACACCTTGCCCGCCGGGACCGGAGGAGCAGTAGCGATCGACGCGCAGGTCCTTCTCCTGCACGGCGATCTCGACGTCCTCGGCCTCGGGAAGCACCGCCACGGTCGCCGCCGAGGTATGGATCCTTCCCGCGGCCTCGGTCTGGGGGACCCGTTGTACCCGATGCGTGCCCCCCTCGTGCTTCAAACGGCTCCAGACTCCCCGGCCTTCGATGATCGCGGAGACTTCCTTGATTCCGCCCGCTTCGGACTCGGAAAGGTCGAGGATCTCGACCGTCCAGCCCTGTCGTTCCGCGTAGCGCACGTACATGCGGAACAACTCGCTCGCGAACAACGACGCTTCCGTTCCTCCGGTCCCCGCGCGGACCTCCAGGACGACGTTGCGCTCGTCGTTGGGATCCTTGGGAATCAGGGCGTGTCGAAGCTCCGTGTCCAGGCGCTCGCGCTCGCGTGAGAGCGTGTCCACTTCGGCGGTGGCCATGGCGCGAAGCTCGTCGCCGGCCGGCAACGATCGGAGGAGCTCCTCTGGACTCCTCGAGCGAGCTCTCGCACGCTCGAAAACGCCGGAAGAGCGAGATGACAGGCTCGAGCTCCGCCAAGGCGCGCGACGTTTCGCGAAGCTGCTTCGGATCACCCAGGACTTCGGGTGACGCCAACTTGGCGGTCAGCTCGGCGTAGGACGCCTCGAGGTGCTGCAACTGCTCGTTCACGTGGAACCCTCGGACTCCGAGGCCCCGCGACGGCACCGGCCCGAAGCGGGCCGATCAGCGGGGCCAGAGAGGAAGGCGAGAGGAATCTAAGCGGACTTGCCGTAGCGGCGGCGGAAGCGCTCGACGCGGCCGGCCGAGTCGATCAGCTTCTGCTTGCCGGTGAAGAACGGATGGCACTCTCCGCAGATCTCGAGGCGGAGCTCTTTCTGGGTAGAGCGCGTCTGGAAGGTGTGACCGCACGCGCAGACGGCGGTGACCAGGTGAAGCTCGGGGTGGAGGTTCTCTTTCATGACCGAAATCCCTTCTCTCGCGGGCCTCGCGGGCCACAGGAACTGCGCAATATAGCGCAAAACGGCTGGATTCGCCCGCCTATTCCCGATTCTGCCGCCGCCGGCGGTCAAGAATTGATCGATTCCGCCGTGATCGAGAGGCGTTTCATCATTTCGTGAAGCGTCGTGGGCTTCACTTGGAGGAGCTCGGCGGCGCGCTTCTGAACGCCACCGGTGGAGCGCAGTGCCCGCACGAGGAGCTGGCGCTCGAAGTCGTTCACCGCCTCCCAGAAGGAAATCTCGGGATTCGGAAGCGGGGTGGCCGCGGTCGCTGTCTCCGCCGGCGAATTGCCGCCGCGCAGCGTCGGCGGCAGGAGCCCCACGTCGACGACCTCGCCGGTCGACAAGACGACCGCGCGCTCGATGGCGTTCTCGAGCTCGCGAACGTTGCCCGGCCACCGGTACTCCAGCAATCTCTGCATCGCCGGAGGGGCGATCTCCGTGACCGGTTTGCCGTTCTCCTCCGCGTACAGCTTGAGGAAGTGACGCGCCAGCAACGGGATGTCCTCGGTCCTCTGACGCAAGGGCGGGATATGGATCGTGATGACGTTCAATCGATAGTAGAGGTCCTCGCGGAACGACCCCTGCTCCACGATGTTTTCGAGGTCGGCGTTGGTGGCGGCGATGATCCGGACGTCGACCTTCAGCGTGTCGACGCCCCCCAGCCGCATGAATTCCTTCTCCTGGATGACGCGCAAGAGCTTCGCTTGCGTCTCGAGCGGGATGTTGCCGATCTCGTCGAAGAAGATCGATCCGTCGTTCGCGATTTCGAAGAGGCCCTTCTTCGCGGCGATCGCGCCGGTGAAGGCCCCCTTCACGTGGCCGAATAGGGTGCTCTCGAGAAGATCCGCCGGCATCGATCCCGAATTGACGGTCACGAAGGGACCTTCGGCGCGCCGGCTGTGGTGGTGGATCGCCTTCGCCACCAGTTCCTTGCCGGTTCCGCTTTCGCCGAGGATCAGGATGTTGCTCTTGGACGGCGCGGCGAGGCGAATCAGATCGAAGACCTGTTGCATCGGCTGACTCTTGCCGATGATGTTGTCGAGTCCGTAGCGTTTCTCGAGCTGCTCCTTGAGCTGTCGATTCTCGCTGGTGAGGCGGCGTTGCTCGAGCCCCTTGCGGATGGTGAGCAGCACCTCTTCGTTCTTGAAGGGCTTGGGGATGTAGTGGAACGCGCCTTCGCGCATCGCCTCGATGGCGCCCTCGATGGAGGAGTAGGCCGTGATGATGATGACCACCTGCTCCGGATCCCGCTGGCGGATCTGGCGCAGGACTTCCATCCCCGACATTCCGGGCAACATGAGATCGAGCAGCACCAGGTCGATGGGCTCGCGCTCGTGCACCACCAGGGCATCTTCGCCCGTCCGGGCAACGATGGGCCGGTAGCCCTCCTTGCGCAGCAGGAGGCCGAGGACGTCCTGCAGGATTTCTTCGTCGTCGACGACGAGGATATTCATCCGGCGGCGTTCGGGGTCGGAGGCGAGTAGGGGAGCTCCACGATGAATGTGCAGCCGCGCGGAACCCGGTTCTCGAAGAAGATGCGTCCGCCGTGCTGCTCGACGATGCTATACGTGATCGACAGCCCGAGTCCCGTACCGCCCTGCCCCTGCTTCGTGCTGAAGAAGGGCTGGAAGACCGAATCCCCGATTTCCTTCGGGATTCCCGGGCCTTCGTCCCGGATTTCCACCCGGGCGGCCTCCGGGCCGGCGGTGAGCGTGACTTCCAACGCGCCGCCCCGCGGTGTCATGGCATCCACGGCGTTCAACATGAGGTTGGTGAACACCTGCTGGAGCTCTCCGGAGCTGCCCACGACTTGGACCGGGGCCTCCGGGGCGACCCAATCGAGGCGCGTCCCCTTCTTGGTCATGCGCTCGCGCAGCAGGTCGGCCGTCTCGCCGATCAGAGCGCCGAGATCCAGCATCTCGCGCTCGCGTCCCGGCTTACGCGCAAACTCAAGAAGGTTGGAGACGATCCGCGACGCACGGAAGGTCTGGCGTTCGACTTTTTCGAGGAGCTCGCGGCGCGGATCGTCGGGAGCGGTCTCGGCGAGCAGAATCTGCGCGTAGGAGGAGATGCCGGTGAGGGGCGTGTTGACTTCGTGCGCGACACCGGCGGCGAGGACGCCGAGCGAGGCGAGCCGGTCCTTCTCCTTTAGTGCCGACTCCATGGCGACACGCTGGGTGACGTCCTGGAGCACCAGGACGCGGCGGTTCTGGGATTCGGGCTCCTGGAGAGCCGCGATGCTGATCTCCAGGTCGCGGGCGCGTCCGAGGGCGTCCACGCAGGAGACCCGAATGGGTCCCGAGCCGGCCTCCGGAAGCTCGCCGAGGTCGAGAAGCTCTCCGAGCGGGCGGCCGACGATCTCCTCGCGGGGCCGGCCCACCAAGGCAGCGAAAGCAAGGTTGGCGGTCGTCACGGCGGTCGTGCCGTCGAGAACCGCGATGCCCGCGGGCGACGATTCCAGAATGCCCTCGTTGTGGCGTTGCAGAGTGCTCACCTGCTCCAACTGGCGGTGCACCTGATCGAGCAGCTGGGCGTTCTCGATCGCCAACGCGGCCTGGTCGAGCAGTACCCTCACCAGGGCGACATCCTCGCTGTCCAGGGGCTGGTCGTCTCTCCGGAAACCGGTCAACACCACGCCGACCCGGGCTTCCCGTACGACGAGCGGAAAGACGTACCGGTATCCGGCCGCGAACAGACGCTGCTCGGCGGTCGCTCCATCGCCCGGAATGGAAACCCCGGTCAGCGCCTGGAATCGGCCGCTCCAGGCCGCGCGCCGCAGGGCGTCGGAGGGTAGCGCCACCGGCAGGGCCACTTCGGGCCGCACCGCGATGAGACTCTCCCCTTGCACCAGCAGGAGATTGGCCCGTCCGAGCTCGAGCCCCGTCTCCAGCTCGGTCAGAAGGGCACGGCAGAGGTGGTCGA
This sequence comes from Thermoanaerobaculia bacterium, assembly GCA_963712855.1. GTDB lineage: Bacteria > Acidobacteriota > Thermoanaerobaculia > Multivoradales > JAGPDF01 > JACTMI01. The sequence continues at coordinate 800,892 of CAVQJN010000001.1, read as the reverse complement.
GATCCCGCTCGCGCAGCAGGTCCTGGCCGAGTCGTGCCAGGTCGCGCCGCGGCCCGAAGCTCGAGCCGTGCTGCAGGCGTTCGAGGGCACTCCGAATGCGCCGGTGCGCCGGCACCACGATGCCGATGATCGCGGCGCCTCCGAAGAAAGTCAGCACGTCCCGCGCGAAGCTCAGGTGTTCGGGCACGGTCCGTCTCAGCACGAGGTCCAGCAACGCGAAGCTGCCGATTCCCGCCAGCAGCGTCAGCACGTGGGCGAGCCCGTTGCGGACCATGAGCCCGAGGTCCCAGAGCCGATAGCGCAGGACGGCCCACCCGAACGCGAGCGGAACGGAGGCCAGCGGCAGCACCGCGAGGACCGCGACCGGCTGGGCCATGCGGATGCCGGCCAGGAAGGGCAATCCGTAGAGGAGGAAGAACGGGACGTAGCCCGCCGCCATGCCGACCAGAAGCCAGAGCAGCTGCCGGTGCTGCTCCCAGTCGGCGACCGAGCGGAGCCTGCGCCACAGGACCAGCACCGCCGTGGAAGCGAAGGCGGCGAGGTGGAGCATCTCGAGGCGGTCCAGCCAGAGCAAGAGCGAGGCGGTCGGAGGCCCGACGAACAGGCGACCGGCGAACATCGCGAGATCCACTTGTGCCAAGCCGAGCGCGAGCGCGGGTAGGTAGAGGAGAGCCGCGAAGCGTCGCCGCGGCGCGCGCGTCCGCGGAATCGTCAGAAAAAGATGAAGGGTCAGCGGCGGCAGCAGGAGCCGCGCCAGCTCGTCGGCCAGATAGATCCAGGTACCGATCGCGTCGACCGGGAAGACGGGCGAAAAGACATAGAGCACGGCGGAGGTGAGGCACCAGCCGTAGAAGAGGAACGCTTCGGTCGAGCGCCAGAGGGAGTAGAGACCCACCGCGAGGTAGAGGAGCCCGAGCGCCGCGAGAGCGAGCCACGCGAAATCGATCTGGAGACCCGGCCGCGTGTAGCGGACCGAGATGAGGTGATCGTTGCGCAGAACCACCAGTTGAGAATCGGGCGACGAGGCCAAGAGCCGTCGCACGTCGGCGATCCGCCCGGCCTCCACGCCGTCGACGAGCACGATCTGGTCACCGGCCCGAAGATCGCCCGGAGGCGCCGGCGCGACGGTTTTCACCGCCCATTGCCCGCTCCGGGCGAGCGGCTCGAATCCGAGCGGCTGGAACGCGGCGAGCTTTTCCTGGAACCCGCGGTAGCCCAGAACCGTCAAGGCGGCGGTGAGCAGCAGGAGGGTGAGGAGTGCGGCTCGGCGCGCCGGCGATTCGAGAGGTGTCTTCAACAAGAGCTCCGCTGGCGGAGCAAAAGCAGGAACCGTGCCGCGCGACGGATTCCCGGAAACCTCATCGGACGCCGGTTTGGATCGACTTAGTTACTGAAAAATCAGGTATTTTGAACTCTATCCAAAAATATGGATGCAACTTTTCGGTGAGCCTCACCGAAAAGCCACGCTCAACTGCGGGGCGGAATCGAGCCGAGGCTTCAGAAGCGGACCGCGAGGCCGGTCGTGACGCTGCGGCGATAGTGGTCGGGATCCGTGGCCGGAGCCAGCAGCGTGTTGCCCTTCGCCACTTCCATGCCGACGTGCACGGCCCACTTCGAGGCCAGGTCGAACAGGGAGGAGAGGTCTTGCGAAACCACCAGCTCGACCCGCTGCAGATCGCCGGCAGGGCTCACCAGCCGCCGCCCGCCGATGCGCGTCGGGGTCAACCGCTGATCGACTTTGTGGAAGGCCAGGTAGACGCCGGTGGCGGTCGGCTTGTAGGTCGTGTCGAGCGCCGTGGAGAGGTAGGTCACGTCGTTATGGTAGGTGCGTCGATTGAGCGCCTGGAACTGCCCGCCGCCCCCTTCCGCGTAGCTCGAGCTCAGACTGGTCACGAACGAGGCTCCGATCTTCCGGCTGACCGAAGCGTGGATCTCCGGCAACTGATCGCCGGGAACGAAGAAGATTCCCTCGCCATCGGCCAGGAAGTCGGTCCGCAAGAAGATGCGGATCGTGCGGTCGAATTCCCGCCAGGAGCCACGCAGATGAAGACCGGTGTCTTCGTCGTCCCCGTGCGCGATCTCGGCTTCGTAGCAGGCGGCGTCGGTATCCTCGCAGGCCAACTCGTCTCCGAGGACGATCGGCGCGAAATCATTGGCCAAGGGGTCGGTCTTCGTCGCGACGATTCGATGGCTGGCCGAGATGGATCCTTGCCATTCCGGCGCGAGGCGAACCACGAGGCCTCCCTTCGGGAGCAGCGAGACGCTGCCGTCGCGCAACGTCGTGAAGAGCCCATATTGGAGGACGAGCGTCGAGTTGAGCTCCGACTGCCCCTGGGACCAGAGGTCGAGGAACTGGCGCAAACGGCCGCTCGCATCGAAGCGCAGATCGTCGAGACTGGTCTCCCGGAAGCGCATTCCAGCCTTGATCTGGCTGCTCTCTCCGAGCGAGCGGGAGTAGTTGCCCTGGATCGTCCACAAGCGCGAAGAAGCCGGGAGTGCGACGGGCGCGAATCGGCTCGGCGCATAGAGACCGCTCTCGTCGACGTACTGCGCATGGACGCTGGTCGAGCCCACTTCGCCGAAATCCTTCGCGTAACGCAACTGGTAACGCGCGAAATCGACCGGACCGGCGGATCGAGCCGAGCCGAGGCTGAACTGGTGATCTTCGCCGGAGATACCGAACTCGCCGGTCGCGGCGCCGCTCAAGCCGACGTCGAACGAGGCGGCGCGGCCGACGACGTCCGGCGAGACCGGATTCACCGAACCGGCGGCGGGATTTCCTCCCAGGTTCTTGAAGTGGCCCGCAACCTCGAGCTGCATCTTGCCGACCGCGCTTCGAACGTCGAGATTGGCGCTGGCGACCGGAGCGACGACATCCGGGCCGAACTGCTCGACGCCGGCTGATGCGACGACCTGGCCGTTCAGATGCGCGCGGGCCGATGCCTGAGGCGTGAGCGTGGCGAGCGCGATCGCTCCGGGAGCGAGGTCGCGCAAGACGTCGCTCGGAACCTCGGCGCGGAGGTCCCAGAAATTCTCGCCGGAGCTTGGAGTCTTCTCGGGGAGCGCGACCTGTACGAATTGCGAGTCGGCGGCCGCGCGGCGCGCCAGAACCAGGACCGCGGTGGGAAGTCCCGATTTGTGCGCCACGATCTTGTAGAGCCCGGCGGGAAGATCCTTGAACAGGAAGTTGCCGGCGTCGTCGGTCAGCGCCTTGGTGAAGGTGCGCTCGATGACTTGATAGGCGAACACCGTGGCGTTCGCCACCGGCTCGTCGTCGCCGTGCACGACCCGGCCGGAGACCCCGGCGACCCCCGTTCCCCACGCGGCCGCGGGCACCAGCGCGACCAGCGTCGCGCAAAGCACCCTAGATAGCCGGAACCAACGTGGGGTCCGCATTTCGACACCACCCATTGGGCACCGAGTCTAGGAGTCGGTGCAAGAGCTGTCAAGAAAGGGTAGTGGCCGCTCCGAGTGGGTGTTTCGACCTCGAAAAGACGGGCCGGAAGGGCGGTCGAGCGGGGTATAGGCAAGGGCGAGAGCCGCGACGAAGGAGACGTTTCCGCCGCGCAAGACGGCGGCGCAGGCCCGGAGCGTCGACCCGGTGGTGACCACGTCGTCGACCAGGAGGACGCGTCTCCCGGCGGCTTCCGCCGCGACCCGGGGGCGCAGCCGGATGGCGGATCGGAGCCGGACCCGGCGCCGGCGGCCGGACAGACGGGCCTGGGGAGGCGCCGGGAGCCGGGAACGACCCAGCCAGGCCAGGCAGGGCCGGCCGACGTGGCGCGCGATGGCGGCCGCCAGCAGGTGGGCCTGGTTGAATCCTCTGGTGGCGCGGCGCAGGGGGGCCAGGGGCACCGGGACGACGACGTCGAACGGTTCCGCTTCTCGCCACGGAGCCCGTGCCGTCGCCTCGGCGACCAGTTCGGCGGCCAGGAAATCGAGCCGGCGGAACTTCAAGGCGTGGATCACCTGCTCGAGTGGAGGGAGATACCGCCAAACCGCGAGCAGCCGGTCGAACGGAGGCGGATCGATCTGGCACGCCAGACAGCGCGGCCGCTCGCCGGAGTCGGCGACCAACGGCCGCAGGCACCCCGAGCAAGTGCGCTCCGGGGCGATCGGAGCGAGTCGACCCCGGCAGCGCGGACAGAGCAGCAGGGGTGCCCTGCGACCGCTCGACAAGCGGGCTTCGCAGGCGAGGCAGAACCGGGGGAAGAGGAGCTCCGTGAAGCCGGCGACGAGGCTCGGCGGCCGAAATGTCGGCGGACCCATGACTCGGAAGACGATATTTCCGGTGCTAAACTCGCGCCCTTCATGGACTTGGGAAAAGGGGTTCGCGTGAGACGAGTCGCGGTCTTTCTGGGGGCGATCGTTTGGCTCGGAGCCGCTCAGCTCCACGCTCAGAGTGATTCCATCTTCACGGTGTCGGTGCTCGGCGGTATCGCCGGCTCCTTCGATCAGACGCAGTCCCAATTCACCCAGACGGCGCTACAGGTCGGCTTCGGCGTGGAGACGGACGAGCGAACGCTGACGACGCTGCGCCTCGGCCGGCTCGATCTCGGCGACAACTCCGTTCCCGGCCGGCTCGGCGCGACACTGGATTACGCGGTGGTGGCGGGCGAGTACCGTTTCCGTGAGCCGGCCTACGACGCCGGCATCTTCCTGGGGCTGGGCGCCTATCGTCTCGATGGCAGCTCTCCGGTGGCGCATCTCAACCGGAACACCGCGCTCGGCGTAGCGCTCGGCGTGACGGGGGACTTCGACCTGACTCGCCACGTCTCGTTCGTGGCGGAGGTCGACTTGCACTACGCGTTCCTCGGCGAGACGGACTTCTACGGCGTCGCGCTCGGAGGCGTCGCGATCCACTTCTGAATCTGGGCGCGGACGGCGGGGTCGCCCCAAGCCGTGGCGCCGATGAAGCTGTGCACCACCTTGCCGTCCACGAGCAGGTGGGTTTCCGGAATCTGGTCGGTCCCGAAACGGTGGGCGACGTCCCAGGTCGGGTCGAACAGCAGGTTCAGATCGGGAGCGTCGAAGAAGGACCTGGCGGCGGCCGGTTCGTCGGCGACCGCGACGAAGACGACTCCGAAGCGTGGATTCTTGACCTCTCTCGCGAAGCGGACGAGCTCGGGCAGCTCCGGGCGGCAGGGTGGGCACCAGGTCGCCCAGAAATGAACCAGCGTGACGGGCTTGAGCTCGCGCGCCAAGGGGACCGGCCGGCCGTTCGGATCGACGAGAGTGCCGCCCGGGGCGGACATCGGCGAGGTCGCGGGACGAGGCCAGAAGAGAGCCGCAGCGGCCGCCACGATCGCGACCACCAGCACGACCCGGGTGACCGCGGGGCTCAGGCGGCCGGGCGGCGGATTCTTCTCAGCAGGTTCGCTCATCGTCGAGTATTCTTTCTCATCTGAGCACTCCTTCCCAGCCCGTGCGCCCATCGTCCAAGCCCCGCCGGCATCGCGCCTTCCTGCTCGGTCTCTCGTTGCCCACCCAGAAGGTGGGGGAGGCGGAGGAGCATCTCGAGGAGCTCGCCGCGCTGGCGGACACCGCGGGCGCCGAGGTCGTCGGTCAGGTCGTGCAGGCGCGTCCGACGCCGGATCCGAAGCTCTTCCTGGGACGCGGTCGCGTCGAGAGCGTCGCCGCCGAGCTGCCGGAGCTGGGCGCCGACTGGGTGATCGTCGACGACGACCTCAGCGGCGGCCAGGCGCGCAACCTGGAGGAGGCTCTGCATGTCCAGGTGCTCGATCGCAGCGGACTGATCCTGCGCATTTTCGAGCAACGAGCGCGGAGTCGTGAGGCGCGGACCCAGGTCGAGCTGGCGCGCGCGAAATACGAGCTTCCGAGGTTGGCGCGCCGGTGGGGTCACCTCTCGCGGCAGGTCGGCGGCATCGGCGTGCGTGGTGGCGAAGGCGAGACCCAGCTCGAGGCCGACCGGCGCATGTTGCGACGCCGCATCTCGCGGCTCGAGCGCGACCTCGAGACGATCGAGCGGATGCGCCGGGTGCAGCGCAAAGGGCGTGGCGGAATTCCCGTCGTCGCGTTGGCCGGCTACACGAATGCCGGCAAGTCGACGCTCTTCAATGCGCTCACTCACGATGGCACGCTGGCGGAAGACCGCCTCTTCGCGACCCTGGACGCGCGCCTGCGCCGCGGGACGCTCGCCTCGGGTGCCTGGACGGTGGTTTTCGCCGATACGGTCGGATTCATCCGCAAGCTGCCGCACCATCTTGTCGCCTCCTTCCGCTCGACCCTCGACGAGGTGGTGGCCGCCGACCTGGTGCTCCACGTGGTCGACCGGTCCCATCCCCGGTGGCTCGAGCAGCAGGAGGTGGCGGAAGGCGTCCTGGCGGATCTCGGCGTCGAAGCGCGCCGCATCCTGACGGTGTTCAACAAGAGCGATCGGTTGGAGGGTCCGGTGGCCCTGAAGCCCGACGAGCTTCTGGTGTCGGCCGCCCGCGGGCACGGGCTCGAGGCGCTGCGCACCGCGATCGCGAGCCGCCTGACCGAGCTCGGCTGGGCGCCGGACCGGCCGTTCACGACGACCGAGACGACCGAAGAGAAAGTCTCGGAGGCCGTCGAGAGCCACCCGGAGCACATCCAGAGCCATTAGCCTTGCGCGGCTGCGGCGGCTTGTCCGAACCGCGCGCCTTCTCGTAGACTTCCGCTTCCCTCGGTGGGGCTGTAGCTCAGTTGGGAGAGCGCTTGAATGGCATTCAAGAGGTCGTCGGTTCGATCCCGATCAGCTCCACCATTTAGAATCAGCAACTGACGGCCCGCCGCCTGGCGGGCCGTTTTGTAAATAGCAAGCAAGTAGCAATCGAATTCGCCGGCAATTGGGCCTCGAGCGTTCCTCGGGCCCCGGGTCGCTCGTGGACTTTCGTCTCCGCTCGGCGAGCCATTGGTCGAGGTCTTCGCTCAGGTTGACAACGCGCGCTCCGAGTTTGATGAACGTCGGTCCGCCGCCGCGGGATCGCAAAGTCTCAAGCGTGGCAGGACTCAAGCCCAGGTAGTCGGCGGCAATAGGCGTGGTCCACGCTCCAGCGCCGAAGAGTGCGGCAGCGGCTGCGCTGGGCGCTGGCTGCGGAGGCGCGGCGCGACGCGAGCGGCGGACCTTGCGTCACGATTCTTCGTTTTCGTTCGGGCGTCGTAAGGGTGGTGGGTGGGGAGTGAGATGGGAGGCAGTATGGTTCTGGCCCATCAATATAGGTCGCAGGTGGGCAGGCGGATTCATGACGCGGTCCTCGGTCCTATCGGGGTGCTTCTCGTATTTCCAACTGGAGAAGGCGACGCTTTGGGCCTTGCCCGCGAGATCGGGGCCCAAGGGTGAAACCTCGAGACCTCCCTGAGCAGGCGAACTTCGCGTTCTTCGTGAAGATGCTGATCAACGGAAGATGGTCGCAGAGATTCACTGGACGGACAGTTCCAGTGGAAGATCGAACTCAAGATTCTCGACACTCGGAGCACGTAGATCACTTGGAGTAGTTCCGAGCCTTCGCACCTCACGTTCGCACCAAAGAGAGTCGACCGCGTGATCTTCTTGGCGACTCGGGCGGCGTTCTTGAGCCATCTGACACGAGAGCTTGCTATCGCGCTCAACACGCATGCTCGCAGCGGTACGAATCGCGCGGACTCGTCGATCGATGTTCTAAAGTAGATGATTGACGCTTAGCGTTCGGAAGGAGAGATCCGCTGTTGCTCGGGTGCGGCGGGAAGTAGAGGAGAGAGGTCTTGTCGATCACGTTCGAAGACGTGGCGAGACTTGAGGGGCGATTCGTTCGCCGCGGACAGAGGATCGAAGAGCGTTCCGGCCGGCCCCCCCTTCAGTTCTTACGCGACTCGCTGGGTCAGATCGAAGGTCAGGTGGACCCCAACGAGCTGGCTCTCTTGAGCCGCTACCTCCTAGGAAACCATTCGGAGATGGTCGTCCACCTGGCGCTTGGAGCTCTCGACCTCGTGCGAGAGAAGCTCGCAGATGAGCCGGAACGGGCCCGCTTCGCTCTGAGGTTTGCCTTGCAAAGGCTCCGGACACTGACCGGGGAGTCACCGGCATGGTGGCTCCCGGAGCTTGAGGCGCCCGAGAGAGAGGAAATGGAAACGCTGCTCGAGGTAGCACGGGGCGACCAGTCGTTCTCGGAACAGGAGCTGATCCACAATGCGCGCGCGTTCGCCGACCAGCACGAGCGTTCCGGTCATCACTTCCGAAAGCTGTCGGCGGGCCTTCGACTTCTGGTCGAAGTGCTTGAGAACCCCGGCGCGAGCCCTCGACATTGCGAGGCTGCGCGTGCTGCGCTGACCTACTTCAGCGAAGTATCCGACGCCATTCCAGATGATCTCGGGCCAGTTGGGATGCTCGACGACGCAGCCGCCATCCAGCATGCCGTCGCTGAGATCCATCCCGAGCGCGGGGTGATCGGTGCGTTGCTCGACGACGTCGTTCGCGACTGGCCGTTCGTGATGGATCTCTCGCTTGGAGAGGAGAGCAATCCTTATCCCGTCTCCGAGTTCGTCCTCGTTAGCGCTGCGCTAGTCCTGGATTCGGTGCTTGAGACCGGCGCGAAGGGATCGGTGCTGATCCAGTCGCGTCTGGGTCCGCTCCCGTTCTTGATTGCAGTATTGCGAGCTCTCAGCGAGGTGAGGCGGGTGCTCGACTTGGGGTCGGTTCCTGCCTTTAGCCGGGGGGAGCGCCTAGTCGGTCCAGCAGGGAGAGGCGAGGTTGAATTCGTTGGGTATGTGAAGTGTCCCGACGGCTCACGGATCTACGAGGACGCGGAGGAGTGTGACCCCGGTGAGGCTACACATTTCGAGCTCCTCCAGCTTGGGAAGAAGGGGAATTCGATTCATAGGTTTCATCGAATTCAGGATATTCGAAGCCTTCGTCGAGCGAAGGCAATCAACGCGTTGAAGGGTGGCCGGGTGGCCTTCAATCTGGCGAAGAAGCCGGTCGGAACTCTTGAAAAAATATTCGGGCTTCCATCGCCGGCGATACTTCGCACGGAGCGAAATCGGATCCTCTTTGTTGGACCTGCGGGTGAGACGAGGCATCTCGCGAGCGAGCTGAAGATTCTCGGCTCGCCGATCGTTGATCTCCTGCCGATTTCCCGGGAACGTCTAGCAGATGGTCGTTTCATCCGCGACACATGGACAACGCGTCGCGGTCCGGGTGGAGCTCCGATTCTCACGGTCGTGCAGAGTACGGCTGAGGCGCTTGAGATTGCCGAGAGCGATGCATCCGTCGCGGCGGTCGTTTCTCCCGTGGGCGCGGGGACCAGAGACGCCGCCAACCTCTGCCGCATCGCTAGCGATGGCCGCCGGGTACTTGCGATCACGAGCGAGCACGATGGCGAGGCGCTGCAGCAGTTCTCCAGAGCTGGCTTTGGATTCTGGACGTGGAGCGACGAGTGGCTTGGCAACCTAGAGTGGCCCCAGCCCAGGGGAAGCGACGGTCCAGCCGTCGTTCAAAATTTCGAACGGGAGTTCCGTCGTCGCTCGGGATCACAGACAAAATCCATCGCTCTCGATTTGCCTGGGCTCGAACATGCCTTCGAAGCGGCTGTGGAGCTCGAGTCGCTGGCGCGACGGGAGAAGGTAGAGACACTGGCCGAGACTTGTAGCGAGTGCATCGGGGCGCTCGTTCGAATCTGCCGGTTCCTTGCGCCTTCAGGCCGGTCGACGTGGAAGCAGCTCCAGGAGCTCTGGACCGAACTGGCTGCGGCGGTCCGCCAAAGACAGCTGTGGTGGCGGGACGAGTGGAAGGAGCAATTCGATTGTATTTTCGCGAGTGCACACGAGGCGATCGAGTCACTGCAGTGGAACAACCCAAAGTTCGAGGCTGCAATGGCTTGGTCATTCGACCACCCTGGAGGACTCGTGGCGGTCCCTGGTCAGGACCGGACATTCCTCAACGAGCTCGCAACACCCCCCGAGTTGCAGTGGCTCGACCGACCGCATTCTGACGATCCCGAGACTCCGATCCTGGTCCCAGCCTGGTACGGGCGGCAGCGCATGGAAAGGCTTCTGTATCCGCCGATTGCTCGTTCTATGACACTCCTCCTCTACAAGTCCGAGCTCGGATGGCTCGAGAGATCGAACGCGAGGGCGTCGCGAGCGGCTGCGGAAGTTCGGGAGCTCACGGAGCGCCAACGCCCCTTCCGTGCGGTGCGGCGACAGGCGCTAGTCGACCCGAAGGGCGCCGAGTCAGCGTCGATCATTCTGCCCGACCCAGACGAAATCGCCCTGCGCGGTCGGCGTATTCGGGCAATTCAGCAGCTGGGCCTGGCAAATGACCGGACGGTGGAGGCTCGGCTCGTCTACTTTGCTGGTGGAGGTTGGGCAGCCTTTACGCCCGAACATCGCGTGTTGTTGCTGCTCTCGACGGAGGTGGACGGCGACTCAGGGGAGCGGCTCGTTCCGCAGCGTGCTGCGGAGGTTGGTGCCGGTGATCTCGTGCTGCTCGTGCGAGGAAGCGATCGAGACGCGATCCGCGACGCGGTCGATCGCGTCGCGCCGGCTGGGCTGCGCGACCAGGCGGCAGCATGGCGTGATGCGCTCGAACGAGCGCTCCGCGCGGGCCTTTCATATCAGGAGCTCCAGCGCCAGCTCGCCAGGGAGGGCTGCAAACGAACGGTGGCCACCCTACGAGGCTGGGTGGAGGACGAGACGGTGATCGGCCCTCGGGATTTCGACAGGGACCTGGAAGCCATCTTGCGGGTGACGTGCGACCGTGGTCTCCAGACCGACCTCGCTGCCTGCAAACGAGCCATCGAGACACTTTGGCGGCTGCACCAGAAGTGTGGACATGAGCTCACACAAGAGGTTGTCGCTCGCGTTCGGAATCGGTTGCGGGGCGGCTCTGTCCTCGATGAGGTGCTTGAGATCGAGGAACGGGTCGTACTCGTTGTCATCGAGTCGGTTGATCCCGAGATAGTGACGGTACCATTGTCTATGGCGAATCGGCTTCACGAGGACGCATGGCGCGGATGATTCCGGCGACCATCCACTCTCGCGTCCGCAGTGGCGCCGAGAGGAGGATCTTCCGAACGATCGAAACGAGCGTTGGGTCGGAGGAGTGGGTGTGCCTCCACTCGCTCGGGTTGGCGCGCCATCCGACCAAGCGTCGAGCCGAGATCGACTTCCTGATCGTGGCGCCGCGCGGCGTCTTCGTTCTGGAGGTCAAGGGTGGGCGCATCCGGCGCGAGGCGGGCATCTGGATCTTTACGGACCGATACGGCCAGGAGCATCGCCGCGCCGAGGGCCCGTTTGACCAGGCGGCGAGCGCGATGTTCGCACTCGAGCGCATCCTGCGCGAGCGGGTCGCGGGTGAGTCCGCCCGGGGGCCGCTCTTCGCCTACGGAGTCGTCCTGCCGGACATTGAGTTCGCTTCAATGGGGCCTGAGGGCGATTCCGAGCTCGTCTTCGACGTACGCGACCGGCACGCGCCGTTTGGCGCGTACCTCGAACGGCTAGCGCGGTTCGCCGAGAGGAAGGCGGGACGAACAACTGCGCGGCTCACTCTGCGGGAGATACAGGCGACCGTCGAACTCGCCCGCGGCGATTTCGACCTCGTTCCGTCGATGGACATCGTCGTCGAGGACACGCTGGAACGACTCGCGTCGTTGACTCGGGAACAGGCCGTAGTCCTCGAGGTCGCTGCCGAAGCGCCCCGATTGCTGGTCGAGGGCGCCGCTGGCTCGGGCAAGACGATTTTGGCTGCCGAAGCTGCTCGGCGCGAGGCGCGCCAAGGCCGTCGCGCTTTGCTGCTTTGCTTCAATCGGTTCCTGGCAGGTCGACTCCGGAGTCTGGTCGACGGCGAGCGGTTCTCCGGGAGCGTCGAGGTCCAGACGGTCCACGCCCTGTTCCGGCGCCTGATCGAGCGCTCGTCGCTCGAGGAGGAGTTCGTGCGCCGATCGAGCTCGATGGATCCCGCGCTTGTCTTCGAGCTTCTCTATCCGGAGTACGCGGGTTTCGCTTGCCTGGAGGAGGTCCTGGCGCCGTATGACGTCTTGATCATCGACGAAGCCCAGGACGTCCTCGGTCCCAGCGTTTTCGAGGTCCTGTCGTTCCTCGTTTTCGGTGGGCTCGAGTCGGGCCGCTGGCGACTGTTCATGGACATCAACAACCAGGCGTGTGTCTACGGCCGACTGGACGAAGACTTGCTGACGCGAATCCGGAGCCTGGCCCCGACCCACCTCTTGACCGCCAACTGCCGGAACACGCGGCCGATTGCCATTCAGACGCACGTCGTCGCGAATCCACGGGTGCGGTGCGAGGCACGCGCGGAAGGTCCGCCGGTCGAATTCGTGACCTATCGAGACCGCAAGGGCCAATTCGAGGTGCTCCGCGAGGTCGTCGCCAGATTGGGCCCCCAGGAGCTGACGAGCGAGAGGCTCTCGGTGCTCCTCCCCCGAACTCCCAAGCCGAACGAGGAGGTTCTCCTCGAAGGGATGGGCCTCCGGCGATACGAGGGCAGGACGCACCAGGGCCGTTCGTCGGGGAAGGGCGTGGCGGGTACCTGGTCGACCGTGTCGAGCTTCAAGGGGCTTGAGAATGACGTTGTGATCTTGGCGGGTCTCGATGAAATCGACGACGACTGGTGGCGTTCGATCGCCTATGTCGGAATGTCGCGCGCCCGCTACCGCCTCGTCACGATCCTTCGTGAGGACTGCGAGGCACGGCGTCATGAGAGGTTAGAAGCTGAGATCGAGAGATCGTTTGGACAGAGCGAGGCGATACGATGAACGACCCCAGCGAGTTTCGCCTGGGCCTCGTCGAGTTCCTGGTGAGGGACCTCGTCGGGCCGGCGCAGGGTATCGGCGAGACGCTTGAGGAGCCCCCGGCGATTCGCTATCTCGCTGGGGTCCTGTTCCCGCAGGAGTCGACGAGCAACGAGTCGGACGCGATCGCCGGCGTCGAGGGCGAGACCGGCGAAGCCGACGGCGAACCAATCGAGCTTGAGGCGGCCGAGGTCGAGTTCGAGCCCGGAGAGGGTGAGGCGCGGGAGGCGCGGGACGTCTATGACGACGGGGTGACCCTCGCCAATCAGTACCGCCCCTCGGCGATGGCTCTGAGCTTTCTGTTGGATCCGCCCGAGGGGGGGCTCGTCGTCGAGGTCTCGGCTGCTGTCTACGATAGCCATACTGAAACGATTGAGGGGCGAGAGCGAACGTCTTGGCATCGCCGGCCACTGGGAATCGAACCGCAGAGCGTGGATCCCACGGCTGAACCGGTCCAGGACCTAGAAGTCGTGCCCGGTCTTCGCCTCCGAGTCGTGAGCCGGCGACGAGAGAGCGGGCAGCGACTGGTGACTCTGAGCGTCTACAACCGCACGAAGGGGCAACGAGGTCAGATGTTCTTTCAGGTCGGTCTCTCCGTCCGTGCACGAGACGGTCGCCCGGCGTTCGTCGAGTATCGAAGCCCGGAGGGCCGAAGCGACGAGCTCGAGGAACTGGCTCTCGAGATGCTCTACAGAGAGCGCCGCGTCTTCGCCATCGGTCACGGCTGTGCCGCGGACTGGACCTCCTGCCGAGGCGAGCGAGCGACGGAGCTACGCACGGCGACGATACCGGTGGTCGAGGTCGCCCCGATCGTGCCAAAGGCGAGCGGGGAGCGCTATCTGAGCATGCAGTTCTTGGCAGGCGATTGCGACGGCGATCCGGGCCGCGAGATCCCGGCGGCCCTCTACGAGTTCTGCCACGAGTACGAAGCGTGGATCGTTGACCTGGAAGCGCGGGTCGTGGATCTCGAGGACCGATTGCAGCCGGTCGCGTGCTCGAACGTCGAGCGCTGTCGAGAGGCGCTGGGGAGGATGCGGAGCGGTATCGAGCTCCTGGAGTCGGACCTGAGATCGATGAGCGCCTTCATGGCCATGAACCGGGCGATGCTGATGCAGCATTATCACTCCCGATTGCGACGGAAGCTCGACGACCCCTGGGTTCCGCTTCCCGGCAAGCGGGACTATCGGTCCGATTGGGAGTCACGCTCTGGCCACTGGCGGTCGTTCCAGCTCGGCTTCCTGCTGATGGTGCTGCCTGGTCTCGTGAGCGACCCCGACTCTTGGGTGGCTCGCGAGCTCGGGCCGCCGAATCGCGAGCTCGTGGACCTCATTTGGTTCCCGACGGGCGGCGGCAAGACCGAGGCGTACTTGGGTGCCTCAGCCTTCGCAATTCTTCGCGGTCGGCTCGACGATCCCGAGCGCCGGGGTTGTCGAGTTTTGATGCGCTACACCTTGCGCCTCCTGACGAGCCAGCAGTTCCAGCGAGCGGCGTCGCTGGTGTGCGCTTGCGAGCTGATCCGACGCGAGGCGCCAGAGAGCTTCGGCATCGAACCGATCTCCATCGGACTCTGGGTCGGGTTGTCACTCACTCCGAACAACGAGGGAGATGCGCTTCGAATGCTCAGCCGACTGCAGGCACGTGCCTGGGATGCCAAGAACCCGTTCCAACTGCTCTCGTGTCCATGGTGTGGCACGGAGATGGACAACCTGGAGCGCCTGGGATACCTCGACCGTGGCGGCCGGCAGATCTTCGTCTGCCCGAGTCGAGGAGACGAGGTTGGGCCCTGTCCCTTCTCCGAGATCGCAAATCGCCTCCCGATCTGCGTGGTCGACGAATCGATCTATCGCGCCCCGCCGACGCTCCTCATCGGTACGGTCGACAAGTTTGCGATGCTCGCTTGGCGTGAGCAGGCCGGGGCAATCTTCGGGATCGGCGCAGGGCCCGATCTCATCATCCAGGATGAGCTCCACCTGATCTCGGGGCCGCTGGGGTCGATCGTCGGCGCATACGAGGGCATCATCGACCATCTCTGCTCGCGCGGCACGCACCGACCGAAGATCATCGCCTCCACAGCGACCATCCGGCACGCGGGCCGGCAGGCGAGGGCGCTCTTCGACCGCGAGCTCTTCCAGTTTCCGCCTCCCGGGCTGGAGGCCTCGGATTCCTACTTTGCGATCGAAGACGCAAACCAGCCAGGGAGGATCTACCTCGGCCTGTTGCCGACAGCGGCCTCCTCGCCGCTGACGGCCCAGATCCGGGCCGTCGTCGCCATGCAGCAGGGCGTGCCGATCGTTGCCGGGGGCGCGGCGCCCGACGGGATCGTTGATCCCTATTGGACCCTGATCCAATACTACTCGAGCCTGCGCGAGCTCGGGCGGGCAGCGACCTTCATCACCTCGGACATCCCGGAATTCCTGCCGACCATGCACCGTCGTTACGGGCTCGGCGCCGACGAGCGCCGCTATATGCGGATCGCAGAGGAGCTGACGAGCCGCAAGGACCAGGAGGAGATCCCGAGGATCTTGAAGCGATTGGAGGTGCCGTACACGAAGGGCGCGCAATGGGGCAACCAGGCCCTGGACACGGTCCTCGCCACCAATATGATCTCGGTCGGCGTCGACGTCGACCGACTCGGACTGATGATGATCGTGACCCAGCCGAAGAGCACCGCGGAGTACATCCAGGCGAGCAGCCGCGTCGGGCGCTCGAGCAAGGGCCCGGGCCTGATTCTCACGCTCTACAATGCCAACCGGCCGCGAGACCGCTCGCATTACGAGCAGTTCCGCAGTTTCCACGAGGCGTTCTATCGCGACGTCGAGCCGACGAGCGTCACGCCCTATTCCGTGCCGTCGCTTGACCGAGCTCTCCACGCCGTACTGGTGATCGCCGGCCGGCACGCCGCCGGCTGGGCCACGCCGAGGGACTTCGATGCTTCGGATCCAGCGTTCGCCGCAGCGATCGACCGGATCCGCGAGCGGGTGAGGCGCATCGACCCAGAGCACTACCGGGAGTTCGAAGAGGTCTTGGCGAGGCGGCTCCAGGAGTGGGAGGAGAGCTCTGCCGCATCGTGGGGAACCTTCGGCCCACCCCAGGACATGCGAGTCCTCATGCGGGTCGCCGGGACCGTGGCTAGAGAGGGCGAGGAGGAGAGTTGGGAGACGCTCAGCTCGATGCGGAACGTTGACGTGGAGTGCGGAGCCGACGTCGTCCCGCGTTACGGCGCCGGTCGAGGGGGTGCCGTGTGACGCGCCGCGCGACGCGCCGCACACAGTCGATCGTCCCGTTCGGCGTCGGGGCGATCGTTGAGTTCGAGGACGAGGCACTAATGGCGGCAGGTATCGACGTCTGGCCGACGAACGAAGCGCCGAAGCTGTTCGACCAACGACTTGCCGCGCGGCTTGGGGTGCGTCACTTCCTGACGCCGCCGCCCAGGCCGGAGCGTGGAGTCGCACCAGGAACGATGGCACCGCTCCCGTACGTTCGGTTTCCCCAGTGGCACTTCTGTCCCCGCTGCCGTTGGCTGGAGCGGGTGGAGCTCTTCGCGCTCAATCCGCCTCGGTGCGGCAACTCACACCCGTCGCCGAGGCTGCGAGGCAAGCCGCCCTGCGGGACCCTCCCTGACCGCCGCCGGCCGCGCATGCTGCCGCTCCGATTCGTCGTCGCCTGTCGCCAGGGACACATCGACGACTTCCCGTGGAACGAATGGGTTCACTCGGCGAGGGATCGCGCTCTCGAATGGGACACCGGGTGCAGTCCGCCTCGACTCTACTTCTTCGCCACTAAGATGGGAGGTCTCGGTGGCTTGCTGGTCGAGTGCGCGACATGCGGCAAACGTCGCTCTCTCATGGGCTCGACGAGCCCGACGGGCGTGCGTGGCTTGCGATGTCGGGGGAGGAGACCATGGCTGGGTCCGGACGGTGTCGAGACGTGCAACGGACCCATGGAACCTGGAGGGTCGTCGAACCTCCTCGCGCTGCAACGAGGCGCGTCCAACGTCTACTTCCCGAAAACTGCGAGCTCGATCCTGATTCCTCCGTACTCCTCGCGTGTGGCACAGATCCTCGAGGAGCCGAGAGTTCGAGATCTACTCGACTCGGAGCGAGATCCCGATATCCGTACCTTCCGGGTGATCGCCGCAATGAAAGGCGTCGACGCCGAGCAACTCCGGGCCGCCTACGATGCCTTGCGGGCGGGCCGCGGGATCGACGATCCGGAGAGCGAGATCGCCTTCCGCGATGCCGAGTACAGGGCGCTCCACCAGGAGCGTCGCGACGTCCAAGACCTCCTAGTGTGCCGCCCCCAAGACCTCCGGGAGTACTCGGAGCCGGTGCGAGGCTGCTTCTCCCACGTGGGCCTCGTCGAGCGATTAGCCGAGACGAGGGTACTCACTGGGTTCCATCGCATCGACGATTCGGCTGCGCCACCGTCGGCGCTGAGTCTTCGGCCGCTGGATTGGCTCCCCGCTTTCCGCGTCCATGGCGAAGGGATCTTCCTGACGGTCGATCTCGACCAACTGGCGGGACTCTCCGAGCACGTTGATCACCGGCACGCCGATCTCCTCCGCCGTGCAAACGAATGGGGGAGGTGCGTCCTCCCCCCGACCGTCGAGCTCGTCTTCCTCCACACGCTGGCCCATCTC
Source organism: Thermoanaerobaculia bacterium (assembly GCA_963712855.1). Taxonomy (GTDB): domain Bacteria; phylum Acidobacteriota; class Thermoanaerobaculia; order Multivoradales; family JAGPDF01; genus JACTMI01. The sequence goes on along the minus strand of CAVQJN010000001.1, from coordinate 783,486 downwards.
CTGATCAAACGCCTCGCCTTCGAGGCGGGCTATGGCGCCTCATCGATCCGAGAGCGGATCTACTCTGCGCCGGTAGTCGCGGGGGTGCAAATGGGCGGGATCCTCCTCTATACCGCGGCTGGGGACGCGGACGGTACGCTCGGGGGCCTCGTTGAACTTGGGAAACCGGGCAGACTGGAACCAATACTTAAGCGTGCTCTGGAAGACGCCATGTGGTGCGCCTCGGATCCGATTTGCAGCGAGAGCGCCGGGCAGGGGCCGGGATCGCTCAACCTGGCCGCCTGCCACGCGTGTTCGCTGCTGCCGGAGACGAGCTGCGAGTTCCAGAACCGTCTACTCGACCGAGAGTTGGTCAAGCGGTACTTCGGGTTGAACTGACTGCGAAGGCCCCTCGAGCAGAGTTCACTTCCGCTTGGAGATCACCAGGTTTCGGACCCCATTGGCGACGGCGAGAGGATCCTCGTGTTCCCAGAAGCGCAAGACTGTCCAACCGGCCGCCGCCAGGCAATGGTCAGTATCTCGGTCGCGGCGTCGATTCGCCGCTAGCTTCTCCACCCACCAAGCGCGATTGACGCGGGGCGTCGAGGCATGCTCCGGACAGCCGTGCCAGAAGCAGCCGTCGACGAAGATGGCAACCCTCTCCTTCAGGAAGATGATGTCTGCACGGCGCCTCGAACCGGGAATCGGACTCGCCTGCACTCGATACCGCAGACCCATCCGGTGAAGGGCTGAACGAATGGCCATCTCTGCTTTGGTGTCCCGCTGTCGGGTTGCACGCATCCTCTTCGCTGCCTGAAGAGAGGAGGCGCGCGGCGTGCCCGGATTAGCCATTGCGTGCGGTGCCTTGGGGGGGGCGGCGTGTGATGCGGCGAGCCGACCCGGGAAATAGCGTCGAGAGGATGGTGGAGATCACGGCAGCGGCGAAGAGTGGGGGAACGGCGTTGCCGATCAATTGGGCGAGAGCGCCACGGTTGGGTGCCGCCGCGAACGAGAAGCTATCCGGGAACGACTGGAGACGCGCCGCTTCATGCGGTGTGATCGTCCGGGCCTCGCTCGGATGCACGTATCGCCCCTGTCCCATCGATCCGAAACCTGTCGTGATCGTCTGCGCAGGCGCGTCCCAGCGAAGGCGCCCGTACATCGATTTGTAGGAATGCTCACCGCGGTGGCAGCGCGGCCTCATTCGATTGGGCAGATCGTATGCGTCATGGGTCATGAGCCATTGGATGCGCGCGGAGTTCTCTCTACTGTTGCGGCTGGGCTGGTCGAAGAGACTCTTCGGCACCAGCCTTGCGAGATCCTCGATCGCCCACCGAACAGTTCTTGGCTGGTGGACAGGGCAGTTTGGGGCGATGGCGTCGAGCATGACTCTCGCCCTGCCCAAACCTCGCTGGACTCCAAGGAGCAGATGGCGTCTGCGAGTCTGGGGCAAGCCAAGTGCGCTCATGTCGAAGACTTGTCCCATTACATCGTAGCCAGCGTCATCGAGCGCCGAGCTCGTGACGGCGACGACGTTCTCGTCGTCGTGGATAACAGCTGGCACGTTTTCGATCACGATCACCTTGGGCGTCAGGACCTCTGCGGCCCTCGCCATTCGGGCATACAGGCGATTCCTGGGATCACGCCGGCGGCTGTGGTTGTTGAGATCCGAGTATCCCTGGCAGGGCGGACCACCAACCAGAAGACCGACCGGACCGACACTGTCGCGTAGCGCTCTCTCACTTCGAGTTCGGCGGGTAGAGCCAAGCTCGCCATCGAAGAGATCCTCTACCGCGGCGACTCGTGCCTGCTCAATCTCGAAATTGCTGCAATAAACGTCGATGGCTGGCTGCCACGAGTCGGCGGCTAGACGCACGTCGACGTTAGTGGCGTAGCGCCGCGCCGCAATCGCGGCTCCCAGAGAGAGTCCCCCGGCTCCACAGTAGAGATCGACCAGTTGGAGTGCATGTCGAGCTTTAGCTCGCTGCTGCTGGAGGGTGCCCCTTAGGAACTGTCGGTCAACAATGCAAGCATTGCACAGGTGTCGCGAGGCGAGCTCAGTCTGAAGAAGAGATGACATGAAGGGTCTCGGTGCGAGGGGCACAGGGCTTGTGGCTCGTCAGGCTGAGGATACCTCTAATGTACCCCTCAGAAGACTTGGGGTCGACCGCTTTGGGGCGATCTCGCAAGCTCAAGAGCCCATCTTGTGGGGTTGTTGATTTCCACTGGTCCGAGTTGCGGGGAGCAGGTCAAAGGTTCGGTCTCTTCCCGGCAGTCTGATCGGACGGGAGAAGTAGGTAAGAAGCGAAGAACGCCTAGGCTTGTTCCATATTGGATACCTCAAGCGGACTACTTCGGTGGAAGAGCAAGGTTCGGCTAGCTAGCATCCTCCGTTCGACCATGCGCAAAGAGTGCCGTCCTCGAAGCCGTCGGCGAAGATTGGGACGGGCGCGCATCCGGCGATGCAAGACACGGAGATGGTGTAGCCCTCCCCAGTTGCGTAAGTACCGGCCCTTTCTTGGATTCTGATATCGATCGGCGCGGTACCTGTAGCGGTCCAGTCGATTCGTGATGCGAGGCCTGTGAAGTTGTCGTTGAACGCCAACTGCTGCTGACCACAGTCTTGGTGTAGCGCGAGTGTTGTGTCGGCTCCACCAGTTAGGGATGAAGTCTCGATGCGGTAGGTAGCTCCTGCATCTGGCACGAAGCGAACCCAGTCTTCGTCGCAGTGAAGATGTTGCTGCGCGACTCCTGGCACGACGCTGGCGCCGTAGCAGGTGTCATCAGAGTTGTCGCTCCCGAGGAGCTCGAATTCATCGTCTGTGCAAGCGGGCCCAACTTGAATCTCCACGCCGGTCGAACAGTTGTTGGAGACATTGGTCTCACCACTGACAGACTGAACGCATGCGCCAAGCCAATAGTTGCCTGTGGCGGGCGGCGCAGTAGTCTGAAGGCTGTCCGGATAGGTGCCATTTGGCGACAGCGCTGGGACGGATTTCTGACCGAGCGACGTGTCGCCAGAAGTGATTGTCGGGTCCGGGGAGAGGTAGTAAGTGAGGTTTGTCGCAGCTGATGCGGCGATTCCTGAATTCTTGGCGGTCGCGTGGATAGTGATCTGCTGTCCCTGTGCTGGGGCCGCGTTGTCGACTGACGGGTCAATGACGACGAGGTCGGGGTGGGACACCACATCAACCTCAACTCCGGTCGAACAATTGTTGGATACATTGGACTCATCGCCAGTTGGCAGGATGCAGGCTCCAAACCAGTACGTCCCGTCGCTGCTCGGGGCAGTTGTCTGCAGATTCTGTGGAGAGCTCGCCCCACCGGCCAAGCTGGAGATCGAGTCCTGACCGATCTCCGTATCGGCGGAGGAGATCACGGCATCCGATGAGCGGTAGTAAACCAGCGTAGTTGCATTGCTGGGATCTGTGCCGAGGTTCGAGGCGGTCATGTAGACGACAAGATCTGAACCGGGTTCTGGAGAGGTGGAGCTCACCGAGGGCCCAGTGACCTGGAGATCCACAGCATCGTTGCAGCCCTGCGTTCCGATTGCGCCAGCGCCTCCTCCGGCAACCAACTCCTTGCCACTCCAAGCCAAGTCGTTGATGCCGCCATTACCGTCGGTGGTCTCCAAGGTCCAGTTGAGTCCATCGGGACTGGAGAAGATCTGTGTCGTCCCGGTTCCTCCGGCGGCAATGAAGCGGTTGCCAGCCCAGATCACGTGGCTGAGCGAAGGAGTGATGGAGTGAGGAGTCCAGGTGACGGCGTCGGGGCTGGTGTAGACCGTGGTCCACTGGGTGATCAGGTACTCGGTGCCGCTCCAAGCCACTTCGTTCAATCCGCTGGCCGAGATGTTCTGGGTCGTCCAGTTCGCGCCCGTCGGACTGGTGGAGACGTTGCCCTTGTTGTCGAGCAGGACGAAGAGCGTCCCACTCCAGATCGGATGGAGGTACGTGGTGTCAGGTCCATAGAGACGTTGGGCCCAGACGTGACCGTCCGAGCTCGTCCAAACATAGCTCCTCGTGGTGCTCGGGAGTCTTCCCACGAGCAGGTACTGTGAGCCGCTCCAGACCACGCTATAGAGGTCGTAGACGCCGGAGATGCTGTTGCTGGCTTGCCAAGTGACTCCGTCCGGGCTCGTCAGGATCGTGCCGGCGAAGCCGACTGCCATGTACTGGCTGCCCGTCCAGATGACATCGAGCAGCTTGGTCGTGACCGGACTCGTCTGCTGCGTCCAGGTCACCCCATCCGGGCTCGTCCCGATCCATCCGGAATTGCCCACCGCCACCCACTGGCCATTGCCGTAGGTCGCCGCGTTGACCGGGCTCGCCACCGGGGCGTCCCACTCCCAGGGGCTGCACGGGCTGGTCGGTAGCGAGACGGTGATCTGCTGCTGGGTGCTGTCCGTGCCGAAGGCGTTGGTCGCGGCGAGGCTCACCGAGTAGACGCCACCTTGGCCATAGGTGTGGGTCGGATCCTGCTGGGAGCTCCCCTGGCCGTCACCAAAGTCCCAGCTCCATGACGTTGGATTGGCGCTGGAGAGGTCGAAGAAGGCGACAGGTTGGTTGCGTAGAGGTGCTGCCGGATTGAAGCGGAAGTCGGCTGTCGGAATTGTGCAGCTCTGGGTCCAGAAAGAAGCTCCTGCACCCGCCACGGCTTGATTGCCACTCCAAGCCAAGTCGTTGATGCCGCCATTACCGTCGGTGGTCTCCAAGGTCCAGTTGAGTCCATCGGGACTGGAGAAGATCTGTGTCGTCCCGGTTCCTCCGGCGGCAATGAAGCGGTTGCCAGCCCAGATCACGTGGCTGAGCGAAGGAGTGATGGAGTGAGGAGTCCAGGTGACGGCGTCGGGGCTGGTGTAGACCGTGGTCCACTGGGTGATCAGGTACTCGGTGCCGCTCCAAGCCACTTCGTTCAATCCGCTGGCCGAGATGTTCTGGGTCGTCCAGTTCGCGCCCGTCGGACTGGTGGAGACGTTGCCCTTGTTGTCGAGCAGGACGAAGAGCGTCCCACTCCAGATCGGATGGAGGTACGTGGTGTCAGGTCCATAGAGACGTTGGGCCCAGACGTGACCGTCCGAGCTCGTCCAAACATAGCTCCTCGTGGTGCTCGGGAGTCTTCCCACGAGCAGGTACTGTGAGCCGCTCCAGACCACGCTATAGAGGTCGTAGACGCCGGAGATGCTGTTGCTGGCTTGCCAAGTGACTCCGTCCGGGCTCGTCAGGATCGTGCCGGCGAAGCCGACTGCCATGTACTGGCTGCCCGTCCAGATGACATCGAGCAGCTTGGTCGTGACCGGACTCGTCTGCTGCGTCCAGGTCACCCCATCCGGGCTCGTCCCGATCCATCCGGAATTGCCCACCGCCACCCACTGGCCATTGCCGTAGGTCGCCGCGTTGACCGGGCTCGCCACCGGGGCGTCCCACTCCCAGGGGCTGCACGGGCTGGTCGGTAGCGAGACGGTGATCTGCTGCTGGGTGCTGTCCGTGCCGAAGGCGTTGGTCGCGGCGAGGCTCACCGAGTAGACGCCACCTTGGCCATAGGTGTGGGTCGGATCCTGCTGGGAGCTTCCCCTGGCCGTCACCAAAGTCCCAGCTCCATGACGTTGGATTGGCGCTGGAGAGGTCGAAGAAGGCGACAGGTTGGTTGCGTAGAGGTGCTGCCGGATTGAAGCGGAAGTCGGCTGTCGGAATTGTGCAGCTCTGGGTCCAGAAAGAAGCTCCTGCACCCGCCACGGCTTGATTGCCACTCCAAGCCAAGTCGTTGATGCCGCCATTACCGTCGGTGGTCTCCAAGGTCCAGTTGAGTCCATCGGGACTGGAGAAGATCTGTGTCGTCCCGGTTCCTCCGGCGGCAATGAAGCGGTTGCCAGCCCAGATCACGTGGCTGAGCGAAGGAGTGATGGAGTGAGGAGTCCAGGTGACGGCGTCGGGGCTGGTGTAGACCGTGGTCCACTGGGTGATCAGGTACTCGGTGCCGCTCCAAGCCACTTCGTTCAATCCGCTGGCCGAGATGTTCTGGGTCGTCCAGTTCGCGCCCGTCGGACTGGTGGAGACGTTGCCCTTGTTGTCGAGCAGGACGAAGAGCGTCCCACTCCAGATCGGATGGAGGTACGTGGTGTCAGGTCCATAGAGACGTTGGGCCCAGACGTGACCGTCCGAGCTCGTCCAAACATAGCTCCTCGTGGTGCTCGGGAGTCTTCCCACGAGCAGGTACTGTGAGCCGCTCCAGACTACGCTATAGAGGTCGTAAACGCCGGAGATGCTGTTGCTGGCTTGCCAAGTGACTCCGTCCGGGCTCGTCAGGATCGTGCCGGCGAAGCCGACTGCCATGTACTGGCTGCCCGTCCAGATGACATCGAGCAGCTTGGTCGTGACCGGACTCGTCTGCTGCGTCCAGGTCACCCCATCCGGGCTCGTCCCGATCCATCCGGAATTGCCCACCGCCACCCACTGGCCATTGCCGTAGGTCGCCGCGTTGACCGGGCTCGCCACCGGGGCGTCCCACTCCCAGGGGCTGCACGGGCTGGTCGGTAGCGAGACGGTGATCTGCTGCTGGGTGCTGTCCGTGCCGAAGGCGTTGGTCGCGGCGAGGCTCACCGAGTAGACGCCACCTTGGCCATAGGTGTGGGTCGGATCCTGCTGCGAGCTTCCCTGGCCGTCGCCGAAGTCCCAGCTCCAGGCCGTCGGACTAGCGGTGGACTGGTCGAAGAAGGCGACCGGCTGGTTGCGCAACGGTGTAGCCGGACTGAAGCGGAAATCCGCAGCGGGAAGCGTGCAGCTCTGCCTCCAGAAGGACTCTCCACCACTGACCGCGATGGCTTGGTTGCCACTCCAGGCAAGGTCGTTGATGTCGCCATTGCCGTCGGTGGTCTCCAATGTCCAGCTCAGCCCGTCCGCACTCGACCAGATCTGAGGACCGCTGGTTGCTACGAAGCGGTTGCCGGCCCAGATCACGTGGCTGAGCGAAGGAGTGATGGAGTGAGGAGTCCAGGTGACGGCGTCGGGGCTGGTGTAGACGGTGGTGCCCTGGGTGATGAGGTACTCGGTGCCACTCCAGGCGACGTCGTTCAATCCCGTGGCCGAGATGTTTTGGCTGGTCCAGTTGGCGCCGTCCGGGCTGGTGTAGACGTTGCCCTTGTTGTCGAGCAGGGCGAACAACGTCCCGCTCCAGATCGGTGATCTGTAGTTGGTGTCAGGGTCGTAGAAGCGTTGTGTCCAGACCGCGCCGTCCGAGCTCGTCCACATCCAACCCCGGCTCGTCGTTGTCGGGGAGGCCCCACGACCCACGAGCACATACTGCGATCCGTTCCAGGCCACGCCGTAGTAGTTAAAGACCGATGAGGACCTCACGACCTGCCAGTTCACCCCATCCGGGCTGGTCAGGATCGTGTCGTTGTTACCGACCGCCATAAACTGACTGCCGGTCCAGATGACGTCGTTGAGGCTCTGGGCCACTGAGCTCGTCTGCGGAGTCCAAGTGACCCCATCCGGACTCGTCCAGATCGCACCGCTGTAGCCGACTGCCACCCACTTGCCATCCCCATAGGCAGCGGCGCTCGCCACGTTCGACACTGGTGAGTCCCACTCCCAGGGACCGCAGGCCGATGGCTGGGCGGTCGAGGTCACGGTAAGCGATTCGGATGCCGAGTTGCCCGCGCGGTCAGTGGCTGAGACAGTGATCACGTTGTCGCCTGGAGCAAGCAGGATCGATGACGTTGACCAGTTGGTTGTCCCCGTTGCGCCTCCTGTACCACCGCGGTTGCTCATCCAGCTAATGCCACCGACGCCGCTGAGGTTGTCCGTGGCCGACCCGTGCAAGATCAGCTGGCTGCTGGCGATCTGAATGGGGGAACCGTCCGGACTCTCGTCAATCGAGAGCGACGGCGCAGTTACATCGTAGTAAGCGGTGGCACTGGCCCAGTTGTGGAAATCGGAGTTTCCACTCCCATCCTCAAGCCAGAAATAGATCGTTCGCGCACCCTCTGTGACAGGTGCAACGGGGAGCGGTTTGAAGAGTGGGAGGGCAAGTCCAATGCCGTCACCCTGAAATGTGGGCGGGCTGTCCCACTTCCACCAGACTTTGGTGACTCCAGAGGGATCGGCTGGATTCGCCCAGTCGAGGTAGAAGAGAATTGGGTTGCCCCAGGATGCTGGTGACATCTGTGGGTCGATCGGTGCGGGTGGTGCTGTGTCGTCGTTGCCCGGCGTGTCGACAACCCAGAACGGAAATTCGTTCGAAGCCTTCGTGCCGTTAACCACCTGGACAGTCCAAGCACCTTCGTACGGGCCCGCAGCAATGTCGTATTGAAGTTGGTTAGGCTGTACTGGCGGAATGGGAGATCGCCCCACATAGTGGGAACTTCCGTCAAAGAACGTCAGAGTGGCGTCAGGCGCAAAATCACTCCCTGAAATCGTCAAACGCTGTGTCTGAGGAAGTGGCTCAGTTGCCAAGACGCTGGGGCTTACCGACATGATGACTGGTGTTGGATCCTCGTTAAGCGCTGCTAGCAGATCATTGGCCACCGCGTCAAAGACACTGGCAATATCTCCGTTGTCATAGATGACGCTGCACGATCCACCAACGATCTGGCCATGGTTACAGGGAGCGATTACCGTGCGTTTGGCGCCAAGGGATACCCCGTCGAATAGAGCGCTACCAAGCGGCACTAGACCGTCATTGTGCTCGTATCCGCGCGCATTCAATAGTGAATTCGAGAGAACGAAATCGAGCGTGGCAGCGAGAGGTGTCGTCTCGCCGCCGTAGGCGAAGATTTTCGAGAACTCACCATCTTCTCCAGGTACGTCCTGATATGCGCACGCTTGAGTGGCATATGAGGGCGCGCCTCCGCTGATATTCAAGCTTCCTAACCAGGGGTTGCACGGATCCAAGAGGAAGAGGAAGCCATCGTACGCATCCCATGAAAGGTCTTGAAGAAATCCGTTGCTAGGAGTGAGGCACCAGACCGATGGGTAGCCTTCAGCTATGTTGGCAATTGGGCTGCCATGGTGTGGAGTGGCTAAAGTAATCAGCCTGAGGACTCGGGCCCCCCCCAGAGTTCCATCAGAGAATCGGAATTGCTGCATGAAGGACCTGGCGACTAGACCACCCAAGGAGTGCGCGACTAAGAGAAAGTCCTTTCCCGAGAACTCAGGGAATTGTTGACTCGACTCCAGTTGCTCACCGAGAGCTGTAGCCACAGATGCAACGTTTGTAGGGTCGCCGGATGCCAGTTTTCCTTGGACGGTTTCGTACCTCAATAGGTACACTTTTGTCTTCTGTCGGAGTTCGACGTTGTTCGCCCACTCGTTCCACACGAAGTTTGCCCAGACTCCTTCGTATGTCTCGTCGCAATTCGGTTGAAGACCATGAATCAGGATCAAGGGAGTGCGAGTCCCGAGGGGCGTAGGATCGCCTGTGAACGCATACAACTGAGGCGGGTCGGATCTCGCTGCTGTCTGCGATCCGACGAACGCTATCAGCAGAATCAGGAGAACACGGACGGACTGAGATGACCCCGGCTGCCTATTCATATGCGGATTCTTCTTGTCGGGACCTACGGTAGCACTCGACGCTGACAGCCTCTGTCAGTTCGCTGAGGACATTGCGCCCTTCCCCTATGTCGGTCCACTGACAGCGTTAGTCCGGGTTGAATGGGGCTCTCCTCCCCGATTCTGAGCCGCTAGGTCTGCGACCTTTCGGCGTCCGCAAGAACGTAGCAGAGGACATAGATTCACCCACCAGCCTCCTCTTCATTGATCACGGCAACAGCAACACTGATCGAGTTCGCAGCACTCAGATGCTGAGGAATCGGCGCGATCCCGAGCTGACCGAGTAGCGCCTGGACCGTTGGGTCGCACCCCCATGCCACGTCGCCGCCGAGTGGGGAGAGCGTGAAATGTTGGCCACAGGCCTCCAATGTGTACGTTACTCCGATTTCCAGCCACCGATTCTCTGGCGGCTTCCGCCAGACACATCCGTTGTCTGTGAATCTGATGTAGTGCACGTCTGCTGCCCAATCCGGAACCTCCATGTCGGCAGGTTCTGCCACCTCAACGTCTTCACGGTCCAGCTCATTCGCCCGTCGGGCTGAATGAAGGATGAATCCTTCTCGCAGGGGGTTCTCCTGAGCTACCTCCCCAACTAATCGGACGCGCTGCGGTTCGTGTTCGGCCCACCGAAGGAGACATGCGCCAATCAGCGCATCGTTCTGGTCGGCAGATGGCAGCAGATGTGGAAGATCGAGTCCAAGTTGGCGGAAGAGCGTGGCCCTAGCCTCTCGACCGGCTCTTGAGGCCTTCTTCGGAAGTCGGCGGCCAAAGAGCACTTGCCACTCACTGCCTGGAAATATTTCATAGAGCGAAGCGTCCAAGTGATTGGCATTGTTCGGGAGGCAAATGCGCTCGCCGAAAGCCAGTAGTGCTCGGAAGAGGAAGATGCTGGATTGGATGTAGCTGCCAAATGGTCGATCAAGGAGAGGCATTTCGTCGGGTGTCCGGCCCGGAGTTGCGAGCTCCAGTTCAGCAATCCGCACAAAATGCCCTATCGTCGCGAGAGCTTGAGGGCCGTCAATCGCGAGCCGCATCTCGTCTGGATTCCAGTCGATGTTCTGCAGGAAGTGGTTGGCCAGCGCGGGTCCAGCATTGAATATCACTTGCTGATCTTGTGGCCAGTCCCACTGCTGAAACTCCACATTATTGTCTTCGATGATTGCCAGGTCTACTGGCCTGGGGTGGTCAACGAGACCGGACGTAAGATCGACTCCGATGTATCGCATTTGAACTCTCTCTCCTTGAGTCTCTGCTCACAGCTGTCGACGCATGTGTGTTCGATTCTAGAGTTTGCTTCAGGCCGGGGCGCCTGTCTCTCTATCCGGCGTGCCAAGAGAGCGCTTCGATCCTGTTCTCCCACTCGAGCAGGCGTCTCGCCAGGCGGAATGGCGCTCGTACCTCGAACTCGATCGTAAGCCGCTTTCGTGTGTCCCAGCTCATCCTCTGGTCCGGATGCCATTTGCGCTCGGCGGCGACCCGCGACGCATTCTCGGTGAACGTAATTCGTACCCACCGCGCTCGCATGCCGTCGGCCTGTAAGCCACCGAAGCCCTCGTGCACGTAGCGCGCAAGCGAGAAGCCCTCCGGCAGGTCGAAGCTCGCCTGCAGGACCGTGACCCGCTTCATTCTCGCCAGCAAGAACGTTCGGCGCGCCTTGTGGTGGTGCGAGTACGTGTAGAGATACCAGTCGCCTTCCGAAACGATCAGCCCGTAGGGATCGACGCGCCGCCGTTGGGGCTTGGCGCCAGGGCGTTGGTAGGTCAGAGCGAGGGTGTGTGAGGTGCGGAGTCCCTCGAGCACAGCCTTCCAGACGGCCGGGCGGATGGTGGCGGCGGGGAAGTCGGTGAAGGCGACGCGTTGGCTGACCCACTCTGCGGCGAGGCGTTCGCGGGCGGGGAGGGCGCGTTCCATGAGCTCGAGGGCGTGATGCGCGGCGGCGGCGTAAGGGGTGCCCTGGTATTGCTCGACCGCCTGGCGGACCAGGAGGAGGGCCTGCACGTCGTCGTTCGTCAGATAGACGGCGGGGAGGGAGTACGTGTCTTCCGTGTAGCTCCAGCCTTTGCGGCGCTCGTCGTATTCGAGGGGGGCGCCGAGGGTGAAGCGGAGGTAGTCGAAGTCGCGCTGGATCGTGCGGGCCGAGACGCCGAGCTCGCTCGCCAGCTCGGCGTGGCTCGGGTGGCGGCCGGCGCGCAGGCGGGCGTCGATCTCGAGTAGCCGGGCCGGCTGCGAGAGGAAATCGCCCGCGCGGTGCAGTGTCCTCCGGGGCACGACGGAGATCCTCCCACAAGCGGTCGGACAGGGTTTGTCTGAGGTCGGCGGATAGTTTGCGCGGCGAAAGGAAGAACGCCATGCAACCCATCCCCGAGATCCCTGACGAGCAACGCGAAGCCGGGCGCGAAGCCCTGCGCGCCATCCCGCCCGGTGCGGAGCCCGTGCCCCCGATCCATCGCCGCAGCTCCGAGGAGTTCCTCAAGCTCCTCCGCTTCGAGGAGGAAGACTGCCTGCTCACCCGGCTGACCTCGCAGTTCCTCGGCAGCGACGGCTCGATCAAGCTCTACATGCTCTTCGGCAAGCTGCGCGCAGCGCTCCTCTGGAGCTCCCTCGAGGCGTTCCTCGACAGCCAGGGGTGGCGGATTCGCGGCGCGATCGGATTCGAAGAGGGGCCGCGCGGCAACTCCTCGGTCGTGCCACCCGAGTTCGAGAGCCTCAGGCTCGACCCGAGCCTCTGGCTCGAGATCCCGAAGAACCTCCAGCTCTTCCTCGAACGTGACCGCGAGCGCTGCGTCGTGCGCTTCGAGGCCGAGAGCTTCGGCCCCAACGAGATCGGCATCGCCGCCCTGCAGCTCGACCGCCAGCCGAAGCTGCTCGAGGACTGGCTCGACTTCACGCGCGCGCACAACGTGCTGCGTGGCCGCAAGCTGCTCGCTGACGGAACCATGGCGCCGAGCCGCAGGAAGCTCCGAAGACGAGCGGCTCTTCCTACCCGGGCTCCTGCGCGAGCGCCTCGACTTCGCGGTCCGGCGTTTCACCTCCCCGGCCACCCAGAGGCTCGGGCTGCGGCGCCGTGCCGGCCTCATCCTGGCGGGCCCGCCCGGCACTGGCAAGAGCTCGATCGGACGCGAGTTGGCGGAGAGTCTCTCTTGCACCTTTCTCTGGGTGACCCCCGCCGATCTGCAGAAGCCCGACCACGTGCACGAGGTCTTCGAAATCGCCCGCTGGCTGGCGCCCACCGTGATCTTCCTCGAAGACCTCGACCTCATCGCGCAGAGCCGAGATCGCGGCTTCCGCAACGACCTGCTCGGGCCGCTGATGAACGAGCTCGACGGGGCAGCCGGCGATCAGCCGATCCTGACCATCGCTACCACCAACCGGCTCGAGGTGGTGGAAGAGGCGGTGCGCAACCGGCCGGGGCGCTTCGACCAGATCCTCGAAATCGGCCCCCCCGACGCGGAGACCCGTCGGCGGCTGCTCGGCCACCGGCTCCGCCACGTCGGCGTCGCGGACGAAGACCTCGACTGGGCGGTCGAACGACTGGACGGCTCGACGGGGGCGCAGATCGAGGAGGTCGCCAATGGCGCCATCGCCGCCGCGGTGCTGGAGCGTGAGGGCGAGGCGATGGAGCGCGTCGAAGTGTTGCGAGTCCACCTGCTCTGCGCGCTGGATCTCGTCGGCCGGGCGCCGGAGCGGCGAACGGCGGGGTTCGGCCTCCTCGCAGCGGAGGAGGCGGATTGACGAACCGGCCGCTGAGCGAGGATCTCGCGGCCGACTTCCGGCGTCTCGCGGGGGACGCGATTGTCGTGGAGGTGCGGTTGCCAGGAGATCGCGAGCTCCACCTGGAGGCCCTGCGCGTGGCGGCGGGCGAGCTCGCCCGCCGGCCGGGCGTCGCGGGCGTCGTCTTCGTGCACGACGACGACACCGCATACTTCGGCGGCGCGCAGTCGCCCCGGCGCTTTCGCTCTCTGATCGTGCGAGCGCGCCGGCTAGCGCAAGCGCGGGCTCTGATCTCGGGCTACGCCCTTCTCCCCACCCGGGCCGCGGGCACCTTCTTCGTCCGCATCTTTCCGCAACGAGTCGGCCGGCTGGTGCCCGACGACTGGCTCGCCGAGCATGCGCTCGCCGACTGGGTCGTCCGTCCCATCGAACCGACCGCGGAGCGGCGGGCCCGCCAGCGATCCCGGGTACGCCCCTGCTGGCCCTGCCTGACCCTCCCATCCCGGCTCGAGTGGCACTGGTTCTGCGCACCACCCGCCTTCTGGCGCGCGGCGCAGGGGGTCGCCGGCTGGGTCACCCGCTGTCCGCGCTGCGGCCGTCACGTCGATCGATTTGACGAAGTCGCGTCTCTGGCGTGGCTGCGATGAAGGCACGACCGCGCGCTCGATGTCTGAACCCACTGGAACCGAGTGGCACTCGATTCTTCCAGGCCGCGCCGCTGACGGCAGCTGACAGTCGGGCGCGGTAGCCTCGGCCCGGAGGTGCCGCGATGGGGCTGTTCTCAAAGCTCCGCTTCAGGACGAAGGACGGCGAGCAGGAATCCGAACCTGCGAAGCGGCCTGAACAGACGGCCACCGAAAGCACTTCGAGCGCCGAGAGCCTAGGCGGCGCGGAAGGGGATCGCTCCAGCGATGAGGACCTCGGGCAGCGAGCTGTGGCACGCGCCCGTGAACTCTTGGCGGAGAATCCAAACCTAACCCACGAGGACCTCTTGGCGATTCTCAGCCGCGAGTTGCTCGTGGGCCGGGTCCGGTTCACGCTGCTCAGCGGCGACCCCTCGGCGGTCACTTTCGACGCGCAGGGCAACGTCCGCAGGGATTACTACGTCTATGTCCACAAGGATTCTGGCGGGAGGGCGTTCTACGTCGGCAAGGGAACTGGCAGGCGTGCATACTCAACCGAGCGAAGGAATCCGTTCTGGAAGCAGTACGTCGAATCGCGGCTGAATGGACAATTCGATGTTGAGATTGTCCGCTCCGGCCTGACCGAAGGCGAGGCGTATCGCGTCGAGGCCGAGACGCGGGATTCGCTGGTGCGCGAAGGGGCGGAGCTGCTCGGGTACGACTCCCCCTCGCGCAAGATCGACATAGCGAAGGTCTCTGAGTATCACCGACTGCGAAACCGGACCATGCAGGACGTGAAGGACACTCGCGCGCTCGAAAAGTCGCGGCCGGAGGAAGCCGTGCATCGGTACTTGGACGCCCTTGAGAGGATGTACGAATACTCGGCGATGGAGTGTGAGACTGGCCTTGTCGCAGACCTCGCCCGAGAACGCCGAGCCGCCGACATCGTGATCCTCGACCGCCTAACGCTCTGCCTGGGGAAACTCGGCCGGCACCAGGAGGCGGGGGCAGCATCTGAGCGGTTCTTCGAGCAGTTCCCACACTACTCGGACTCCACCGTGGGGCGGGCGATCCTGAAGAGGGTAGCGCGGGCGAGTAGGTAGGCGCGCAGCGATCCGCGAAGAAGGAGAAGGTGCTAGCCGATTGGCAAGTAGTTGATGCCAGTAGATTTGCGAATCGGTTGGTACCTCTGCGCAGTTGACCGGCGCGGTTCTGGTGCGCGTGGGCCCGGGCGAGAGTTTCCCGGTGGCCTTCGCAGGCGCGCGCGGAAACTTGTGGAGCTCTCCATTGGACGGCCGGCGGGCGATTGGGATAATGGCCTCGTTCAAGTGATGAAAGCTAACGCGGGTTTGGCCGGGCTGATCCTGGCGGCGTTGTCGGTCCTGTCGGTCGCGCCGGTTGCCGGGGAGAGTCTCGTCTCGTACGTGCACGTCGCAACCGCCGCGAACATCTCGGGGTCCCACGACGAGTACACGAAGCTCGACCATCCGCAGCTCAACGACAACCCGGACGCGCGGTTGCTGGTCACCCAGAACTGGAATCCGCCGCTCGGTTCTGGCGTCTACAACGACCACGAGGTCGGCGTGGTCTTCATCGCCAATTACTCGGGTGGCGGCAGTTGGTATATCTACAACGAGGACGCCACGGCGATTCCGGTGGGCGCGGCGTTCAACGTCCTCGTGATGGGCGGCGATTCGCTCTCCTTCGTCCACCTATCGAACGACATCAACACCTCAGGCCGCGCGACGCGGCTGAATCCGATCGATCCGGACTGTCTGCTCTGTCCCAGCTCGACGCTGATGCTCTACACCCACACCGCTACCTTCGAGGGGATTCCTGGCGGGTCGTTCAACCACCACTCCTCGATCGTCTACGGTAGTCCCAGCTACTCCATCGTCACCGAGAACGCAGATAGCTGCTGCCTCGACCTGATGCCCACGGGAGTGTTCTTCAACGTCCTGATCGCGAAGTCCCCGGACATCGCCAGCTCGCTGGGGTGGAGCTTCGAGCATTTCGCATCGGCGGGGACGAACAGCGGCAACTCCACCTTTCTCGACCACCCCGAGCTCAACGGACGAGCGGGCGCCGTCGTCTTCGTGGCGAGGGCCGGGCCCGTGCTGGTGAGCAGCGCCCACGTGCTCGGTGTCTGGTTCACCGGTTCCGTCTGGGCGATCTTCTTCCAGGACCACGCGACCATGATTGAGAACTCGCTCTACAATCTCTACATCCCGCCCCTGATGTCGGATGGCTTCGAGAGTGGCGACACCTCCTGGTGGTCGGCGACCGTCGTTGCCCCCTGAACGATTCGCGAGCGAGGTCTGGAATTCGCGTCGGCCAACGGGCCGTCCTGCGTCCACGATGACGGGAGATGGCTCCCGGGCTCCGATCGAAATCCGGACCCCGCCGGCGAGCCCTCACGGCTTGAGCTTCATCTGGCTCCAGCTCGTCTGGCAGTAGGACCAGGGGGACGCGTTGCCGGGGCCGGGGGTGTCGTCGGATCCGTCGGGGGAGGCGGGAAAGGTCCAGGCGGTCTTGTCGGGGTCGAAGCGCCCGAGGAAGAAAGGCAGGTTGGCGCGGCGGCCCGACCAGTAGGTCATCGGGCAGGTGAGCGGGCCGATCTCCGGGTGGTCCTCGTCGTGGTGGCGCGCGCCCAGGGCGTGTCCCATCTCGTGCATCGTGCTGAAGACATAGAGCTGGTGCACCATGGCGCCGAAGTTCTTTTGGATGTCGGTCGCGACGTCCTGGAAGGTGGCGCCGTAGTAACCGAGGTTCACCTTGGTGTGCGGCGCCGTCCCGTGTCCCGCCGCCAGATCGCTGTAGAGCTTCTCCTCGTCGTTCATGCTGGCGGTGATCTTCTGCGGAAAGATCTGGATCTCGTCGAGCTGCCAGGGGCCGTCCGGGACCTGCACGCCGTACTTGTCGCCCGCGGCCATGGTGCGGCCGAAGACGTGGACTTTCGGGTGCTTCGGGTCGTCCGAGACGTAGCCGGGCGTGTTCACGATGGGGATGATGTCGACTTTCGGACCGAAGTCGATGCCGTCGTTGAGGTCCGAGTTGAAGTTGATCCAGTTCAACCCGTTGTCGAGCGCCGGGTCGGGCTTCACGTAGTCGTCTCCCGGGACGAAATAGACGCGGACGCCGGTCACCGTCTCGAACAGGCGCGCTCCTTCGCGGATCCAGTCCTCGTGGCCGTTCTTGGGATAAACGAAGGTCTTCCGACGCTTGGTTTCCAATCGCGTCCAATGCGCTTGCTGTGACAGGGGATCCTCGACGACGAATCCGCGATATTCCTCGTAGAGCGTCAGGCTGTCGCCCTTGTGCGGCATCTCGGCGGGCGCCGCGTCCTCGTCCCAGGTCGGCGGCAGGTTCATGACCCCGCGCCGCTTGGCCCATCCGTCGGCGATGTGATTCTTGTCGTCGTCCATCGGGATGCGCACGAAGTTCTCGCCCGTGCGCTCGTCCAGGCTCAGGAGGCCCAGGGTCTTCGCCTCGGCGCGGAACTTGCCGTAGGCGCCGGTGTCGGTCGCCTCGATGGTGACGTCGGCCTCGGTCGCGGGCGCCTTGAGGTAGGCGTGGTTCGGATCTTTCGGGTCGATCTCGATCGCCTGGTTGAAGACCCCTTCGTCCGGCGACGTGAACCGGAGATCCGGCTTGTCGTCCGCGTTCCCCTTCGGGTAGTTGGAGCAGATGCCCTTGTGGTGGCTGACCTCGTCGAGGTAGAAGTCGATCGGCTGGTTGACCACCACCGGAGAAAGGTGCCACCCGACTAGCGAGGAATCTGGGCCTTGGATTCCGTCTGTTGAGCGTGTCATGGGCCGAAGGATCCGCTTCGTTCCGCCGGGCTCGCTCGTCGAGGTCACCTGTCGCACGGTTCAGGGGCGTCTGCTCTTGCGGCCGAGCCCCATTCTCCGAGACCTGACGCTCGGCGTTCTCGCACGGGCAGCCCGCCTCTATCCGGTGCGGGTTCATGCCTTCGCCTTTCTCTCCAATCACTTCCACCTTCTGCTCACCGTCCCCGACGCACAGCGCCTCGCCGCCTTCATGGGCTATCTCAACTCGAACCTGGCCCGTGAGGCGGGCCGGCTCATTCGCTGGCGCGAGAAGTTCTGGGGACGCAGGTATCAGGCGATCCTCGTCTCGGACGACGAAGCGAGCCAGGTGGCACGCTTGCATTACCTCCTCGGTCACGGATCCAAGGAAGGCCTGGTTCGCTCGCCCAAGGAATGGCCGGGTGCCCACGCGGCTCCCTTTCTCCTGTCGGGATCGTCGGTCCGCGGTCGTTGGATCAACCATACGCTCGAGTACACGGCGAGTCGCAAAGGGATCGCTCTCCAACCGCGGGATCTGGTCGAGGAGGAATCTCTCCAGCTCGTCCCGATTCCCTGTTGGGCCGGGCTCGACGACGAGCAGTATCGGAGCCGAATCGCAGAGATGATCCAGGGAATCGAGCAGGAGGCCGCACGCAAGGCGGCTGAGACGAAGCGATCGGTTGCCGGCCGTTCATTCGTACTGCGCCAGGATCCTCACTTCGAGCCGAACCGGATCAAGAAGGGACCGGCTCCGCTGATCCACGCCCACTCACGGGAGGTCCGGAGGCAGCTCCGCGACGCCTACGCGACCTTCCTGGCGGCCTTCCGCCGTTCCTCCGAGCGGTTCGGAGAGAAAGGTGCCACCCGACTAGCGAGGAATCTGGGCCTTGGATTCCGTCTGTTGAGCGTGTCATGGGCCGAAGGATCCGCTTCGTTCCGCCGGGCTCGCTCGTCGAGGTCACCTGTCGCACGGTTCAGGGGCGTCTGCTCTTGCGGCCGAGCCCCATTCTCCGAGACCTGACGCTCGGCGTTCTCGCACGGGCAGCCCGCCTCTATCCGGTGCGGGTTCATGCCTTCGCCTTTCTCTCCAATCACTTCCACCTTCTGCTCACTGTCCCCGACGCACAGCGCCTCGCCGCCTTCATGGGCTATCTCAACTCGAATCTGGCCCGTGAGGCGGGCCGGCTCATTCGCTGGCGCGAGAAGTTCTGGGGACGCAGGTATCAGGCGATCCTCGTCTCGGACGACGAAGCGAGCCAGGTGGCACGCTTGCATTACCTCCTCGGTCACGGATCCAAGGAAGGCCTGGTTCGCTCGCCCAAGGAATGGCCGGGTGCCCACGCGGCTCCCTTTCTCCTGTCGGGATCGTCGGTCCGCGGTCGTTGGATCAACCATACGCTCGAGTACACGGCGAGTCGCAAAGGGATCGCTCTCCAACCGCGGGATCTGGTCGAGGAGGAATCTCTCCAGCTCGTCCCGATTCCCTGTTGGGCCGGGCTCGACGACGAGCAGTATCGGAGCCGAATCGCAGAGATGATCCAGGGCATCGAGCAGGAGACCGCCCGGAAGGCGGCTGAGACGGGGCGATCGGCTGCCGGCCGTTCATTCGTACTGCGCCAGGATCCTCACTTCGAGCCGAACCGGATCAAGAAGGGGCCCGCTCCGCTGATCCACGCCTACTCGCGGCAGGTTCGGAGGCAGGTCCGCGACGCCTACGCGACCTTCCTGGCGGCTTTCCGCCGTTCCTCCGAGCGATTCCGCGCGGGTCAGCTCGACGTGGGATTTCCCCAAGGGTGCTTCCCGCCGGCCTTGCCGTTTCGCGGGGTTCAGGCCGCGACGTAGCTAGAGAGACTCGCTCGCCTACAGAGGTCCGGAGCCAGCAGCAAGGCGGGTCGCGGCCCAGCAAGGGCGCGGGTGTGATCTTTCGAGGTTGAGCTCTCGAGACCGTCAGGAGTCTCTCGGCGCCTTGGCCGTACCTAGAGATCGATGTGCCTCGTTGCGCGAGACGGACGAGATCAACGTGGGTCCCCCAAAAGGAGAGAATGCGTCCATACCGAAAGGGCTTGGCTAGCTATTCGCCTGGCACCCTTTCGCTACTCTGAACCAAATTTGGTTGCTTCGCCTCATGAACAGAGGCATGGGCGTGCTCCTCCTCCATAGAAGCCCAAGGTCAGTAATGGTTTGCAGATGGTGCCCGGCACACGCCCTCTAGGCAGCCACTGCTATTCGCTATTCGTCTGGCACTCTTCCGGCACCTCGACCCGAGGCCGGGACTCATGGAAAATGAATCGCGAGTGTCCAGTTGGTGGTGGTGTCAACCTGGGTAGCAGGTCACAGGCCACCTCTTCTTTCGAAACCTGTTGCGCTACAAATCGCTCAGCGGAATGCTCGAAGAGGCACCCACTGACAGAACCTGTCAGTAGCTTGCAGAAGCGCGAGAGAAGAGTATTCTCCAGTCGAGACGATGCCTATGAGCCGCCCTGCATTCGAACTAACCCACGCGACACGACGTACCGTTGCGCTGCACACAGCCAAGCCTCCTTGACCTGATAGATCGGATACCCGGACCGGTTGCCCTGATCACTGACCGCCCGATACGAATCGTCGCGCCGCAATTCCCTGGCAACCTCATGCGGGCAGTTGTTCTCACGGGGATGTCAGCGGCCCGTCTCCAGAAGAGTGTCCAAGATCAACCTAGTCTAGAGGAGTCTCCTGCCATAAAACAGCATGCGACGCTCGGCTTCGTAGTCGCGAGTGCGCTCGTCTTTGCCTCTGTCGGCCTCGCCAGCGATACTTCAACGTCGATGACGCCCTTGACTTCTGGCCCACCGCAGCCAAATCTGGCGTTCTTGCTCGACAACCCAACCAGTCAGCAAACGGCGCCTACCACTTCTGCAGCCGCCTGCTCCCCTGACAAGCAGGGCTCCATCATGCCTCTACTCGCCATGTCCGATACATCGCAAGCTCCCGTGTCGAACTTCGATGCGCAGGTGCAAGATGGGCCGGACTGCACGCTATCGATCTGCCGGCAAGGCTGCATTCCATGCAAGGGCCAAGGCTGCTTCAATGACTGTATCGACCTAATCAATTGCTATTGCGAGTGTGTCTGTCCATGAGACCGATACCTCCGGTCTAGCTGGCGACCGTACTCACATCCTCAATTTCGTTTGGCGCCAGTCTTGACAGATCCGCAGCCGTCAGGACTCATGTTTCCGCCTCTATCAAGTACGACCCTCGCGGCTTTTCGCACTTCGTCGTGCGCGGGTGTTGAAGACTCTGACATGTACTCGTGGCCCAGACGAGCCATGGATACCAACAGACGCCGTCGAGTCCTCTTTAGAGGCCTTCAATCTTTGGCCTCGGCACGCTTGCTTTCCTCTAGGACTAATAGCAGCTCTTGGCTGAAAGATGCACAGGTTGCTTTCATTGTCGCTCAATGCAGGAATGCATAGGTAGTATGTATCGGTGCCTAGTCTGAGACAGGAGGCATTTCCTGCGCGCCGATGCACTCTTACTCTGACGTCACTCGTCCTGCGGCGACATCCAGAAGGTGGCTGCATTGCCACACACCTTGTCGCCATTGTTCACCTAGCAGGCTCGATACGAAACAGACTTGGGTTTAGATGGATTCGTATAGTCATAGGCGCGTTTCTCGCAATTCCTCCGCAGACAGCTCTTGCCGTGCCATCGGGCTCGTCACAAGGTCTCACGCCAAGCTCCCAGTTCTCAGACCAAGTGACCATAAATGTAGTCCAGCTCGACCTCTTCGCGGAGGATTCACAGGGACGACCGGTAGACGATCTTCGTCCTGAAGAATTGCAGCTCTTCGAGGATGGAAAGCCTGTCAGCGGGCTGTATGGATTCACAGCTCCGGCGGCCGGGCACACTGAGAACCTCGGCGATGAGATTGCCTCTGCGTCTCCGCCTTCTAGCAGCCAATCTCATGGTACGAGCACCGCGTCGCCTACTGTGGCGATCTTCCTCGACATGTCCTACCTTGATCCTGGACGGCGCCAACTAGTAATAGATGCGCTCCGCGTGTGGATGCGAGACTTTCCACCGTCTCGCGCAGCGTGGATGGTGGTGTCGTTCGACCATTCTCTTCAGATTCTTCTAGCTCGCAGCACGAATCGCTCTCACGTTGACCACCTACTCGAAGAAATTGCATTGGGCGGCACCACCGCATTGGTCAGACGCTCTGCGCAACAGACTGCTCTCGACCTAATCATGCAAGAACAACGTCAGGCTATTGAGTCAAAGATTCAGACTCCATGCCCCCGTAGCTTGGTCGAAATCGCGCAGGGCCTGGCCAGTCAGCAAAGGGAAGATGCAATCGCCTCCCTTCAGGCACTTCAGGCATTTGCCGCGTCCATGACACTCCTTCCCGGGCGCCGACTGTTACTCTATGTAAGCGAAGGATTCCCACTGCATCCCGGTCGCGCTGCTTACGAATACATCCGGGCTCTCTGCGACGGTAGCGGTGTCCTTCAAGGAGTGCCGTACTCCGTCCCGCCCGAAGACAACGCTCGCACCTCTGCCGACAGACTCGATGTGCACGCTGTCGCTCTGGATGAGGCACGACTTCAACTCACATCGATGCTCGACGCGGTAACGGCCTCCGCAAACTCTGACGGCGTAACGGTGTGGACACTTGATGCCAACGGACTCAGCGCGTCCGGCGCGGACGCCAGTAGCCAGGGACGGAACGAAACAGTTGAAGGTGCATTCCGCACTCGCGCTGATCTCAATGATCCGTTCACTTTCCTCGCAGAGGAGACTGGTGGTCATGCCATCATCAACCGCAACAGCTTCATTCCTGCACTCAGAGGTCTCAACGAGTCCCTTCAGAGCGAATACCTGCTAGCTTTTCAATCTCGCCATTTTGGCGATGCACGCATCCACAGACTTCGACTTGAGACAACTCGAAAGGGTGTCCGACTCTTCTACCGAAGAAGCTGGCGCGACTCTCCCGATGACCAACTCTTAGCCCAGCGAGTTCGAGCCTCTCTTTTCATCGAGAAGAGTCGACCCGGCCTCGGAGAGTCGGTATCTATAGTCAATCGCAACAAGGATCGAGTGACTGTCCGCGTAAGCTTCGAACGGGCCGCGATCACGCTCGTGTCGCCCAGTAAAGACACCCTCCTTGGCCGGCTGCGCATAGAAATCGCGCTGCTTCCAAAGAATGGCGACATCTCCCAGGTACGAGGGCAAACCATCGAGCTCTCACTACCTGCGGGGAGTGCGATGCGACCTCTATTTGTTCGAGATATTGAGATTCCTATGCCGCTGGCGGGAGGCTATGTGGCTGTGGGTGCCAAAGACTTACTGAGCGGAGACTGGGCCGTTGAGCGAATCAAGGTTCCTTCGCAATAGGACTTAACCAACGTATGAGTTCGGAGGACTCCAAGCAATGGATCGGAGCAGATGGAGAGCACACCCGCAATACCCAAGACCGTGCTCGTCCTGCTCGTTCGGATGTCTTCGTGACATAGATTGATGATGTTCTCCATTCCTTCTGCTCTCAGAAAGCAGCTGCGTGTCTTCGGGAGGAGGTTCCGTCCCGAATCCCGTGGAATTTTGAGGATGGCGTAACCTCCCGACAAAGGTGCCACCCGAATAGCGAGGAATCTGGGCGTTGGATTCCGTCTATTGAGAATGTCGTGGGCCTGACCTGCTCCCCAGGTTGACACCACCACCAACTGGACACTCGCGATTCATTTTCCCTGGTACCTAGCCCCTGGTCGAGGCGTGGCGGAAGCCGGCGTAGCCGGGTGGAGCCACGCCTCGCGCGCCGCCACGGCGGGGGGCCGGCCGTCGAAGCTACTGTGTGGTCGGACGAAGTTGAAATCCAAGCGCCAAGCCTCGATGCGGCGCCGCGCATCGGCCAGGCTGAGGAACCAATGCAGGTTGAGGCATTCGTCGCGGAACTTCCCGTTGAAGCTCTCGACGAAGCAGTTCTCGACCGGTTTCCCGGGGCGGATGAAGGCGAGCGTGACACCGTGATCGTAGGCCCACTGGTCGAGCGCCTTGCTCGTGCACTCGGGGCCATTGTCCAAGACGATCCGGCTCGGGTAGCGACCTCGCTCGCGGGCTACGGCGTCCAGCACGCGACCGACTCGATAACCGGAGAGCGAGGTGTCGACTTCGATCGCCAAGCACTCCCGAGTGGCGTCGTCGACGACATTCAGCGTGCGGAAGACTCGGCCGTTGGCCAGCGTGTCGCGCATGAAGTCGAGCGACCATTGAATGTCACGAGCGATCGGCACGACCCGGGGCTGTCGATTCGCCTGAGCCACGCGCTTGCGCTTCTTTCGCCGCACGGCCAAGCCCAGCTCCCGATACACGCGGTAGACCCGCTTGCGGTTGATGCTCCAGCCCTCCCGCTCGAGGAAAACGTGCAACCGGCGGTAGCCGTAGCGAGGTCGTTCCGACGCAAGCGCCAGAAGGCGATCTCTCAGGGGCTTGTCCGCCTCGGCGCGAAGACTCTTGCGGCGGTACGACGAGCGGCTGTAGCTCATCAGTCGACACGCACTCCGCTCGCTCAGCTGGTGTCGCTCCCGGAGAAGATGGACCGCCGCACGCCGGGCCGCGGGCGTCACCATTTTCTTGACAGCACGTCCTTCAGTGCCTGCTCCCGGAGCGTCAGGTCCGCCACCGCCGCCTTCAGACGCCGATTCTCGAGCTCGAGCTCTTTGAGCCGTCGCGCCTCGTTGACGTCCATGCCGCCGAACTTCGACTTCCAGGCGTAGTAGGTCCCGGTCGCGATCCCATGCTCCCGGCAAACCTCACGAACCGTCTTGCCCGATTCGACCTCCTGGAGCACCCGAATGATCTGCTCCTCGGAGTACCGACTCTTCCGCATCGCTCACCCCTTCCGCGGGCCAGTGTGTCATTCCCCACTGGGCCGAGTTGCGGGGAGCAGGTCATCGCGGCCCAGGAAGGGCGCGGGTGTGATCTTTCGAGGTTGAGCTCTCGAGACCGTCAGGAGTCTCTCGGCGCCTTGGCCGTACCTAGAGATCGATGTGCCTCGTTGCGCGAGACGGACGAGATCAACGTGGGTCCCCCAAGAGGAGAGAATTCGTCCATGCCCAAAGGGCTTGGCTAGCTATTCGCCTGGCACCCTTTCACTCCGGGCGTATTGGGCACCCGGGTCTCCCAGTTGCACGCGTCGCCGGCGTCGAAGCCGTCCGCGAAGTTGGTCGAAGAGGGGTTTGTCTCCGGGACCAGCT
Source organism: Thermoanaerobaculia bacterium (assembly GCA_963712855.1). Classification (GTDB taxonomy): domain Bacteria; phylum Acidobacteriota; class Thermoanaerobaculia; order Multivoradales; family JAGPDF01; genus JACTMI01. Next base: position 758,584 of record CAVQJN010000001.1, on the reverse strand, counting down.
AGCTATTCGCCTGGCACCCTTTCGCCTGCTATTCGCCTGGCACCCTTTCGCTAGCGCAGGGCGTATTGGGCACCCGGGTCTCCCAGTTGCACGCGTCGCCGGCGTCGAAGCCGTCCGCGAAGCTGGTCGAAGAGGGGTTTGTCTCCGGGACCAGCTAGCTATTCGCCTGGCACCCTTTCGCCTCTAGCGGACCGCCGATGGGCGGTCCGGCGGCGTGTGTTCCGACGGTGAGCGTCGTGCTTCCATGCCGCCGCTCGGCCCTCGAGGCTCCTACGGCTTCAGCTTCATCTGCTGCCAGCTCGCGGCGCAGAACTTCCAGGGAGCGGCGCTGCCGGGACCGGGAGTGCTGTCGGTCGAGCCGGGGGCGGGGGGAAGGGACCACGCCGTCCGGCTGGGATGGAACAGGACGAGGAAGAAGGGCAGGTTCGCGCGCCTTCCGGACCAGTAGGTCATCGGGCAGGTGAGCGGGCCGATCTCCGGGTGGTCCTCGTCGTGGTGATGCGCGCCCAGCGCGTGACCCATCTCGTGCATCGTGCTGAAGACGTAGAGATCGTGCACCATGTCGGCGAAGTCCTTCTGGATGTCGGTCGCGACATCGTGGAAGGTGGCGCCGTAATAGCCCAGGTTCACCTTCGTGTGCGGCGCCGTCCCGTGTCCCGCCGCCAGGTCGCTGTAGAGCTTCTCCTCGTCGTTCATGCTGGCGGTGATCTTCTGCGGGAAGATCTGGATCTCGTCGAGCTGCCACGGACCGTCGGGAACTTCCTTGCCGTACTTGTCGCCCGCGGCCATCGTGCGGCCGTTGACGTGCACCCCGGGATTCTTGGGATCGTCGGAGATGTAGCCGGGCGTGTTGACGATCGGGATGATGTCGACCTTGGGGCCGAAGTCGATGCCGTCGTCGAGGTCGGAGTTGAAATTGATCCAGTTCAGGTTGTTGTCGAGCGCCGGATCGGGCTTCACGTAGTCGTCTCCGGGCACGAAGTAGACCCGGATGCCGGTCACCGTCTCGAACAGACGCGCTCCCTCCCGAATCCAGTCCTCGTGGCCGTTCTTCGGGTAGACGAACGTCTTGCGCCGCTGGGTCTCCAGGCGCGTCCAGTGCGGCTCTTGAGTCAGGGGATCCGCGACGACGAATCCGCGATACTCCTCGTAGAGCGTCAGGCTGTCGCCCTTGCGCGGCATCTCGGCGGGCACCGCGTCCTCGTCCCAGGTCGGCGGCAGGTTCATGACCCCGCGCCGCTTCGCCCATCCGTCGGCGATGTGGTTCTTGTCGTCGTCCATCGGGATACGCACGAAGTTCTCGCCCGTGCGCTCGTCCAGGCTCAGGAGGCCAAGGGTCTTCGCCTCGGCGCGGAACTTGCCGTAGGCGCCGGTGTCGGTCGCCTCGATGGTGACGTCGGCCTCGGTCGCGGGCGCCTTGAGGTAGGCGTGGTTCGGATCCTTCGGGTCGATCTCGATCGCCTGGTTGAAGACCCCGTCGTCCGGCGACGTGAACCGGAGATCCGGCTTGTCGTCCGCGTTCCTCTTCGGATAGTTGGAGCAGATGCCCTTGTGGTGGCTGACCTCGTCGAGGTAGAAGTCGATCGGCTGGTCGACCACCGATTCCTTGCCGTCTTTCGTGACCAGCCGGACGTGGAAGGTCAGGCGGGATCCCTTGCCGAAGAGCTGCGTGATCGCCGGGTCGTCGGATGACGGCACCGGCGACCACTCCGGATACTCGAGGGGCTCGTCGATCAGAAGCCGGAGGGGCGAGGGCCGTAGCGTGATCTTCAGGGTGCTGTTGCCGTTGACCGTCTCGTACTCGGTCTTCCAGGAGAAGTTCTCCGAACCGCTCACCGACTGCGATCCGCCGGCCTGGATGGCGGCCTTCAGGCGGTCGAGCGAGATGGCGAGCGGGGGCTGAGGCATCGGCTTGCCGATGCCCGTCTGGTTCTCGTCCTCGAGGTGCTTCTCCATCGCGAAGGGGAAGGCGACGTCCAGAAAGTCACCGTTGGTGTCGTGCTTGTAAGGCTGACAACCCTGGGAACCGCACTCCGTGCCCTCGGCCTCGACGCCGAACATCTCCGGGCCTGTCACGTCCATGAGCGCGTCGCCGTGCCCGCTGCTGACCAGCACCGTTCCCCCGACCGCCCGCTTCACGGTCGCCGAGATGCGGTCGTGGGCCGATTCGATCGTGTAGCTGCCGCCGCCGCCGAGCACGGCCTTCCCGTTCTTGGCGAGGGGCTCGATCCGGATGATCGAAACGTGCGAGGAGGGATCGGCCGAGGAATTGACGTAGTCGTCGGTGCCATCGATCGTCGCGTACATCATCCCGTCGGCCCACGCGCTCGCCTGGCCCGTCACCGTGTCGGCGTCGGGTGCCTGCAACGTGTAGTGGATCGTCGCTTCCAGGCGGCAGGGGATGCCGTCGCGAGCGATCGAGGCGGGCGCATACTGGGTGTCGACTTTGCCCGGAGGGGCCGAGCGCGACGGGTCCCCCATCTTCTGCGCCAGCTGCTTCTCCCACTCCATGAGCCGCTGGGTCTCTTGCGGCGTCGGCACTTGGCCGCTCTTCGCCTTCTCGATGATCTTCTGGATGTCAGGCGGAGTTCCGGGCGGCAGGCCATCCTGTCCGCGGAGCGGCCGCGGAGTGAGCACCACGCAGAAGGCTGCAGCAACCAAGAGTGCGACAACATGGCGAACAGATGCAAAATGCACGGCCGACCGGAGGCGAGCAGTCACGATTTCATCCTCTTCGAAAGGGTTCGAGTCGTGGGGCGAAACCGTCGGTCATTTTCCGCCGACCCGGCGCGCCACGCAAGTCGTGAGTGCGCCTGTTCCGGAGCGGGAACGGATAGTCTGAGCGCCAACGTGAGTCCGCGAGAGGGAGCATTCCGCGCGCCTGGATCGGAAGCTTCGCGCTGGCGCGTCATTTGGAGCGTGGTGCGGACGATTCCGAGAGGCCGCGTCGCCACCTACGGCCAGGTGGCCGCCCTGGCGGGTTTTCCGGGGGCGGCGCGCCAGGTCGGCTACGCGCTCGCGGTGCTGCCGGCGGGGGCGGTCGTTTACGGCCCGCCAACTAGCGGGCCGCTTTGCTCCTTGCAAGCAAATAGAGATCACCTTCCCCGGAAAACCGGCCTCTAGCGCAAAGCGCCGCGATCTCTCGGCCAACATCATCACCCTCTTCACCGTCGACCTCGTCCCCAACGTCTCGCTGGGGCCCCTCGGCGCCGGCGGCTGGGCGCGGCAGCTACGTCGCTCGGGTCCGCAAGCCGAACGCGGCCAGGTCGATGCCGTCCCAGAGCCGCTCGCGGCCGGCGCGGGTCTCGGCGAGGGCGCGTAGGCCGGCTGGGGTGACGGCGAAGAGGCGGCGGGCGGCGGCGCCGCGGCTGCGCGACGAGCGCACCAGTCCTTTCGCCTCCAGCCGGTCGAGGGTCGAGTAGACGGCGCCGATCGCGACGTCGCGCCCGCCGACATCTTCGAGCTCGCGGCGCACCGCCATGCCGTAGGCCTCGCCGCCGGTGCGCAGGACGCCGATCATCACCTGCTCCTCGAAGCTGCCGACCGCTTCCGTCATCGCCTAAACCTCCCTGAGCAATAGTGCCGGGTGGGTGCGACTCGCCCGCCAGGCCGGCACGAGTGCGGCGACGATGCCGACCACGAGCAGTGTCGCTCCCGCCACGGCGAGCGCCACCGGATCGGCGGCGCCGACGTGGAAGAGCAGCGAGCGCAGCAGCCGCGAGAGCGCCAGCGCCAGGCCGCCACCGATCGCGATGCCGGCGAGCACCAGGGCGACGCCGCGCCGCACGACGTAGCCGACGACGTGCGACGGCGAGAAGCCGAGCGCCATGCGGATCGCCCAGTCGCGCTGGCGGCGGGCGACGAAGTGGGCGAGGACGCCGTAGACGCCGACCGCGCCCAGCAGGACCGCGAGCCCGGTGAGGATGGCCAGCAGCCGCATCACCTGGCGGGCCGGTCCGACCGCCTGGTCGAGCACCCTTTCCATGGTCGTCGTCTCGCGCACCGCCGCCGCCGGCGCCAGCCGTTCGACCGTCGCCCGGGCCGGCTCGAGCAGCGAGACGGGGTCGAGCCCGGGCGCGGCGCGCAGCACGAACGACATGGCATCGAGCCCGAAGGGTGCCTGGTCGGTGAGCCAGTAGCGCGCCGGCACCGGGGGATCCGACAGCCGCGCCTCGGCGATATTGCCGACCACGCCGACGATGCGCTCGTGGACGCCGATGCCGCCGGTGAGGACGCGGCCGAGGGGGCTCTCGCCCCTGAAGTACTCGGAGGCGAGCGCCTGGTTGACGACCACGGGAATCTCGCTCCCGTCGCCGGACGGAACGAGGGCACGGTCGGCGCTCGTGAAGGTGCGCCCCGCCACCAGCGGAAGGCGCAGCGCTTCGAAATAGCCCGGCGTGACGAAGCGGAAATAGGTCGTGGTGTCTGCGTCGCCGGCGCGCCCGACAACCGCGATCCCGGCGCTGGATCCCGGACCTCGCAGCGGCAGCTTCTGGCTCGCCGCGACGCGCGTCACCCCCGGCAGCGCCGCCAGCCCGTCGACCATCTCGTGGACCGTCCGCTGCCGCTCGCCGAGCGTGCTGCCAGCGGGAAGCACCAGATCGACCACCGCCAGGCCGCGGGTCTCGAAGCCGGGATCGACCGCGTAGAGGTTCGAGACGCTGTGCGCGACCAGCGCCGCCCCGGCGGTGAGCAGCACGGCGAGGGCGACCTCGGCGACGACGAGACCGCTCTCGAGCCGCCCACCCCGCCCAGCGACCCCGCGGGTACGCGTCATCGCCAGCGCGCCGCGCAGGTCGCGCCGTGCCAGCGACATCGTCGGGAGCAGAGCCAGGAGCAAACCGGCGACGAGCGCCGCGACGAGCGCTGCGGCGAAGACCGAGCCGTCGAGGCGCGCCTGCTCGGCCCAGGCGCCGAGCGGCAGCGCGGCGACCAGCAGCCGGAATCCGGCCGCCGCGAGCGCTGCGCCGACCGCTGCCGCGGCGCCGCCGAGGACGATCGCCTCGGCGACAAGTTGCTGCACCAGCCGTCGCTGCTCGGCGCCGAGAGCGAGCCGTGCCGCGAGCTCGGTTGTGCGTCCCTCGAGCTGGCCCAGGGTGAGCGCGGCGACGTTGGCGCAGGCGATCAGCAGGATCATCGCCATTGCCGCCAGCGTCGCCCAGAGCGCGGGGCGCAGCGGTCCGACGAGCGCGTCGCGGATCGGCGTCAGCCGCAGATCCTTCGTCTTGTCCCAGTCCGCCGGATAGTGGAAGCGGCCGGCGAGGCGCGCGGAGAGCCGCTTCATATAGGAGGGCAGCGCGCTGAACGAGACGCCGGACGCCAACCGGCCGACGAGCGCGTAGTCGCCTGAGCCGTTGTCGGGATCGAGCCGGCTCGGCACCCAGACGCGCACATCGGGCGACGGGAACCAGAAGCCACGCGGCATGACGCCGATGACGGTCCGCTCTCTGCCGCCGAGCCGCAGCCGCTGCCCGACCAGCGCCGGGTCGCCGCCGAGTTGCTGCCAGAGGCCATAGCTCAGCACCGCGACGCGTTCCGCACCGCGAACGTCGTCGCCTTTCTGGAAGCCGCGGCCGAGCAGCGGCCGGCTCCCCAGCACGTCGAAGAGCTCGGCCGAGGCCTGGATCCCCGGCACGAGCTGGGCGGGGGACCCCTCGCGATGGAGGGTGACGTCGAGCGGCGCGTAGGCGGCGACGTCCTGGAATCCCGGGAAGTCGGGTCGCAGGTAGAGCATCTCGCTCTCCGACCAGTCGTAGACCCAGGTGAAGATCCCGAGGCGTTCCTCGTGGGCGTAGGGGAGCGGCTCGAGCAGCACGCCGCGGACCAGACCGGCGATGGCGGCGGCGCCGCCGACTCCGAGCGCCAGCGTCGCCACCGCCAGCGTCGCATAGAGCGGCCGGCGGCGCAGCCGGCGCAAGGTGTAGCGGAAGTCGAGGATCCAGCTCTCCAAGGCGTTCCCTCCCGGTCGGGCGCGGTTGGCTCGAGATTCGAATCCGGTGCGGCCGCGCCAGACGCTCCGCCCGAGGAGCGCCGGCAGCGACGCCGCCACCTGCTTCCACATCCATCGCCGCGCCGCGCCCGCCCCGTCGCGTGCGGCGCGCGTTGCGCGCTCGGCGCGCAGGTCGGCCAGCACTTCGTCGCGCTCGGCCGGCGGCATCAGGGCCAGCAGGAGCCGTTCGGGGAGGCTGGGCGGGGGAGCTAGCATCGGCGTCATTTCTACATTGTAGAACGTATTCGGGCGCGAAAGGTTTCAGCGGAGCGCACGTCTACTGTCCACGATTTCTCTGGGTGGCCACTCCGCTCTCCCTTTCGAGAACTCGTGGAGTCGGGCCTCGGCTTGACTCTCTTCTCCTCCTCACGAGCTTCTTCACTCTCGTCTCGACGCGAGGGTCCGGCGTGAAGGGATTCGACGCTGGAGTCGATATGCTGAGCGCCCGTGTGGGCCTTCGAGATGGGGCGCTCAGTTCATGGCTCTCCGGCTCAGGATCGCCCGGTCTCGCGACGGTGGCCGCCGTGCCCTCTCCTGTCCAATCGATCTCGCCGAAGTCGAAGCCGGAAGCCGATGCGGTGAGGCGGCCGGGGTCCGACGAGTCGCGCTGGCGTCGCATCTGGACCGTGGTGCGGACGATTCCGAGAGGCCGCGTCGCCACCTACGGCCAGGTGGCCGCCCTGGCGGGTTTTCCGGGGGCGGCGCGCCAGGTCGGCTACGCGCTCGCCGCGCTGCCGGCGGGAACGTCCGTTCCTTGGCAGAGGGTGGTCAACGCACGAGGTGAGATCAGCGCGCGACGCGACTTCGACGGAGCGCCGCGGCAGCGGCTCTTGCTCCTGGAAGAGGGCGTCGTCTTCGGGCCCGGCGGCCGGATCGACCTCGCGCGATTCGGTTGGGAGCCACGAGCGCATTCGATCCACCGGGACCGTGGCGGAAAGCTCCACCCATGAGCGGGACGCCGGCCGCGGGTCGTCGACGGAAGGAGGCCGCCGGGCCGGGCGCGCGGCGTCGCAATTCGACCTTTCTCGAGGAGCTCGGCCCGGGCGGCCTGAGCACGCTTCTCCTCGCCTTCGCGACCGGCGTCGCTGGCCTCGGGCTGCCGGTGGCCTGGCAGGCTCGAAAGATCCTGCGCCTGGCGAGCGGTGAACCGCTGCGGAGGTCGGACGCCCTGCTGATTCTCGGCAGAGAGCTGCGAGACGATGCTCTGAGCCCGGTCTATCGGGCGCGTCTCGAGCACGGGGCGAGCCTCTGGCGCGACGGTTGGGCCCCCCGGGTGATCGTGTCGGGGGGGATGACCGGCACAGCGAGCCGGAGCGAGGCGAGCGCGGGCCGGGATCTGCTGATCGATCGAGGCCTTCCGGCCGAGGCGATCTGGACCGAGGACCGGAGTCGTCACACCCTGGAGAATCTCTTCTTCGTTCGCGAGGCCCTGGGGCGGGAGGGGCTGCGGACGCTCATCCTGGTCTCCGATCCGCTCCACATCGGCCGCGCGCGGGCGCTCGCCCGCGGGCTGGCGCTCGACGTCGTCTGCTCACCCGCTCTCGCCGCGCCGCCGCGACCGGGAACGCTCACCTGGTGGCTGCGGGCGGGTCGCGAGGGGTTTCTCCTGCACTGGTACCGGGTGGGCGTCGTCTACAGCCGCGTGATCGGCTCCGAGCGCATGTTGTCGCGGGTGACCTGAGCGCGACCGCGCCGCCGGGATGGGCGCCTCGCTATGATCGTCGACGGAAGCGCGCGGGGGCTGGTGCCTCCCACGGTCTTCAAAACCGTCGTCCGGTGCCCGTAGGGGCGGCGGAGGTGGGTTCGATTCCCATGCGCTTCCGCCAACTCTCGCTCAGACGACGGGGCGCCCGGGAAAGCGGCTCAGGTCCAATCCAGCGCTTCCACCGCGTCGCCGGCCGGCCGCGCCGCTTCGCCGGCGCGAATTCGCAAGAGGCGATCCGCGCGCGCGAAGGTGGCCAGGTCGTGGGAGCCGCGCACCGCGAGCGGTTCGAGGAGCTCCCCGGCGGCGGTCGACTCGCGGAATCGCGCGGGAACGAATCGGTCGCGGCTCTTGCCGGCCGGCAGCCCGCCGGCCAGGAGGGCGGGCCTGGCGTCTCCCCAAAAGCGGGCTCGGGCGTCGCCGGCCAGTCTCGCCAGAGCAGGTTCGACGAAGAGACGAAAAGCCACCATCACCGAGGCCGGATTACCGGGCAGGCCGAAGATCCAGCGCTCCGGAAGGTGGGCGAAGAGAAGCGGCTTGCCGGGTTGAACCGCCACGCCGTGGAAGACCGTGCGGGCGCCGAGCTGCTCGAGAACTTGCCGGGTATGGTCGCGGCCCCCCATCGAGACGCCGCCGCAAACCAGTAGCACGTCACAGGTCCGAAGGCCCTCGCGGGTTCGCTCCGCGAGCGCTTCAGGGTCGTCGTCGGCGATGTCGAGCGACACGACCTCGGCGCCGAGCCGAATTCCCTCGGCCATGAGGTAGTCGGTGTGGGAGTCGCGCAGCTGACCTGGCCGGGGCACGGCGGAAGCGGGCACGACCTCGTCTCCGGTGGCCAGAACCGCGACCCGGGGCCGACGCACCACGTCGATGCGGTCGATCCCCTGACTGGCGAGGAGCGCGAGCGCCGCGGAGCTCAGGCGGTCGCCGGGCGCCAGAAGCGGCTGCCCCACGTCGATCACCTCGGCGCGTCGCCGGATCGCCGCCCCCGCGCCCGCAGGTACGAGCAGGCGGAAGGTCCCGGGGGCCGGTTCGTCGGTGTTCTCCACGCCGACGACTCGATCCGCGCCCTCGGGCACCGGGGCTCCGGTGAAGATCCGGACCGCTTCTCCCGCGGCGAGCCGTTGGCCGGGCGCGGCGCCGGCGGCGATCACGCCCGCCACGGTCAGGATCGAGCCCGGCGAGCGCTCGCCGGAGTATGCGTAGCCGTCGAGCGCGGCCGCGTCGAAAGGTGGCACTTCGGTCGTGGCGACGATGGGGGACGCGAGACGGCTTGCGCGGGCCTCGCGAATCGCCAGTGGGGCGGAGGAGAGGGGCTGGAGGAGCTCCTCGATGGCTTCCCATGCTCGTTCGGGGCTCAACATGAGCAAGCCGTTTATCACTCGGCCCCCCGGCTCGCAACCCGGGGGCGGCGTCGGGTAGGATCATCGCTTCGGGATGAATCGACCGGAACGGACCCACCAGTACCGCGGCGACCTCCGTCACACCGCGCTCCCGGAGATGCTCGCGGTCATCCACCAGATCCGAGTCTCCGGCGTCGTCGAGGCCGCTCGCGGCGAGTTCTCGAAGAAGATCTTCCTCGAGAGCGGATACGTCGTGCACGCGTCGTCGAGCGACCGGGCCGACTCCCTGGGCGGCTATCTGCGTCGTTCCGGAAGGCTCAGCGACGGCCAGTTTCAGACCGCGATGTCGAAACGCGACGAAGGCAAACGGCGACTCGGGGAGGTCCTGATCGAACAGGGCATGCTCTCGCCGGCCCAAGTCTTCGAGGCGATCCGCGAACACATCGAGACCATCCTCTGGAGCCTCTTCTCCTGGGAAGAGGGCGAGGTGACGTTCGAGCTCGGCGAACCCGACCTGACCGGCGTCGTGCGCATCCAGATCCCTCTGCGCCAGGTCATCCTGCAAGGGGTCAAGCGGGCTTCCAACGCCAAGGCCCTGGTCCAGCGCATGGGAGGGCGCGATGCCGTCTACGAGCCTCACTACCGCTACGAGGACCTGATCCAGCTGGCTCTGGACGAGCTCGAGTTCGGTCTCCTTTCCCAGGTCGACGGCCAGCGGTCGCTCTACGACCTGTGCACGCAGGGTCCGCTCAGCGCCTCGGAGAACGCGCGCCTGCTCTATGCTTTCTCGGTGCTCGGTCTGATCCGCAAGACCACGGTGACCCCGGATCACAGCTCGAGTGGCGGCATCAAGATTCGGCTCCGCTCGGAAGGTTGACAGGAAAGAAGGTCAGGTGCCCCTCTACGAATATCGTTGCGAAGCATGCGGCCGCACGTTCGAGTTCCTGCAGAAGCTGAATGACGCGCCGCTCGAGACCTGCTCTCAGTGCGGCGGTGCGTTGCACAAGCTCGTCTCGGCGCCGGCCTTTCAATTCAAGGGGAGCGGCTGGTACGTCACCGACTACGCGCGCAAGGGCGGCTCGTCGCCGGCGAGCGAGGGCAAGTCCACGTCGCCTGCCGGCTCGGACGGTCCCGGGGACTCGGCGCCCGAGAAGAAACCGGCCGCCGAACCGGCCACGACGAGCTCGCCTGCGAAGGGTCCGGACAACGATTGAGTCTCCCCGCGAGCCCGCTCCGGCTGCGCTCGCGCCACCATTCCACGCCGTGCCGCTTGACGGCGGCGACATCCGCTGCGGCGTTGTCCGCGCTCCTCGACGGAGGGCGAAGGCTCCTCGGAACGTCGGGCTACGGTTGGCGCGCCATCGAGCTCCCGACGCTGTGCCGAGCGCGACTGACCAAGACCCGAGCGCTCGGCAGGAAACTCAGTCGTCGGCCGGCGTCGCGGTCGTGAGGCCGGCCTTCTTGGCGTAGTAGCGGAAGGATCGGAAGCTCATGCCGAGAAGCTCTGCGGCCTGGGTCTGCACGCCCTGAGTGCGCTCGAGCGCCTGTCGCATCATCTGGTTGCGGATGCTCTGCAGATGCGACTCGAGATCGAGTCCATCGGAAGGGAGCGAAACCTCGGCGGCCCCACCGGGGGTGCGACTCTCCATTCCCGCCGGAAAGTCGCCGATCCCGATCGTGGTCGACGCCGACAAGGCTATGGCGCGTTCGATCAGGTTCTCGAGCTCGCGCACGTTTCCCGGCCAGTGATACCCCTCGAGCAACCGCATGGCGTCGATCGAGATGCGCTTCGGAGGCTGGCCCGGGCTGCCTCCGAGTTTGCGCAGGAAATGGTCGACCAGGAGGGGAATGTCCTCGCGACGCTCGCGCAACGGTGGCAGGAGCACGGGGATGACGTTGATTCGGTAGTAGAGGTCCTCACGGAAGTCGCCCCGCGCGATCAGCTCCTGCAGGTCACGGTTGGTCGCCGTGATGATGCGCACGTCGACCGACTCTTCGGTGTTTCCGCCCACCCGTCGCACCGCCTTGTCTTGAAGGACGCGGAGCAGCTTGACCTGCATCGGGAGGCTCATCTCGCCGATCTCGTCGAGAAACAGCGTGCCGCGATGGGCCTCCTGGAAGAGGCCACGCTTGTCGCGCACGGCGCCCGTGAAGGCGCCCCGCTCGTGGCCGAACAGCTCGCTCTCGAGCAACGGCTCGGGCATCGCTCCGCAGTTGATCGACAAGAACCGCTCGCCGGCGCGCGCGCTCGAGAAGTGGATGGCGTGAGCGATGAGCTCCTTGCCGGTGCCGGACTCGCCCTCGATCATGACGGTGGATTGAGTCTTGGCGACCCGGGCCACGAGAGAGAAGACGGACAGCATGCGAGGACTGCGGCCGATGATGTTCTTGAACGTATAGCGGCCGGCGAGCTCGCCGCGCAGGTAGACGTTCTCCTCGGCGAGCCGCCGCTTCTCGAGCGCCCGCTGGATCACGACCTTGAGCTCTTCGACGTCGAAGGGCTTCGGGACGTAGTCGTAGGCGCCCAGCTTGATGGCTTCGATGGCCGAGCGCGTCGAGGTATAGGCGGTCATCATGATGACCGACGCGGCCTCGTCGTGCCGGCGGATCTCGCGTAGTAGATCGAGCCCGTTGCCGTCCGGCATCACCATGTCGCAGAGGACGAGGTCGGGGGTGCGTTGCGCCATCCGCTCGCGCGCCTCGGCCACCGACAGCGCCGTGGCGACCTCATATCCCTCGCCGGCGCAGAGCACCGAGAGGAATTCGACCAGGCTCTTCTCGTCGTCGACGATGAGGACGCGCGCGCCGGCCATGGATCAGGCTCCCGCCACCACGCCGGCCGGTCTTCCCAACGGTAGCTCGACCACGATCCGGGTGCCGCTTCCCGGGCCACTCTCGACGTCGAGCCGACCGTCGTGTTCCTGGACGATGCGGTAGACGATCGCCATGCCGATGCCGGTTCCGGAATCGAAGAAGGAGCGAAACGGCTGGAAGAGTCGCGCGCGCTGCTCTGCGGTCATGCCGTGTCCTGTGTCGCGAAACTCGACCCTGTACGCGGCGTCCGCCAGGCGACCGCGGATCAGGAGCGTCACCGCCTTCCGGCATGGCGCGCAAGGCGTTGCGTGCCAGATTCCAGAAGATCTGGCTGATCTGGTCGCGGTCCCCGACCAACTGGGCGGTAGGAGGCTCGAGGTCGAGCGAGAAACGGTGACGTAGGGTGGCCTCGTCGGAATTGCGCAACAGCTCGGTGTTCTCGCGCAACAGCGCCGCGATGTCGAACGCGGCCGTCGCGCGCTCGCGCGGCCTGGCGAACCGCAGGAATCCCTTGATCGTGCGGTCGAGGCGTTGGCTCTCACGCAGAATGATCTCGAGCAGCTTGTGTTGAGAGGAGTCCGAGTCCGGGCTCTGCGAGAGCAGCTGCACCGAACCGGAGATCGCCGCCAGCGGGTTGCCGACTTCATGGGCGAGGCCGGCGGCGAGCTCGCCGACCGCGGCCATGCGGTCCTTGAGACGCAGCTCCTGTTCGAGCTGGCGCCACTGCGAGAGATCTTGAAAGAGGAGGATGTGGCCCGTGGGAACGCCACTCGCGTCGGTGAGACTCGAGAGGTTGAAGCCGATGGGCACGATTTCGCCGCCGCAATCGATCTCCGCTTCGGTGCGCAACGTACGGCCCATCTCGGTGGCGTGCGCCGCGAGTTGAGTCCATTCCTCCGTGGAGAAGAGGCCGATCCGCGTGAGCGGCTCTCCCAGAAGCTCGTCGTCGCCGCGCCGCAGGATCTCGATCGCCGCGCGGTTCAGCGAGGTGATCCGCCCCCCGAGGTCGCTCGTCACGAGACCCGTGGAGATCGATTGCACGACGTCGTGGTGGAAAGCCTCGAGGTTCGCCAGGCTGTCCCGCTTCTCCGCCAGCTCCTCCTCGGCCCGACGCATGTTCTCGGCGATGATCGAGGTCAGGAACGCGACGGCATAGAAGCCGAACAGGTGGATGCCGAGGTTGTAGGGAAGGCGCCAGGCGATCTCGGCCGCCGAGAGGCTGGGTCCGGCCGGGGGAACGTAGTGGTAGGCGAGGCCGATGATGAGACTCGCGTAGAGGACGAAGGCCGCCGTCGCGACGAGGAGACCCGAACGCCTTCTCAACATCGTCGATGCCACCATGATGACGACGAGGTAGAAGAGCGAGAAGGGGCTGCCGATGCCGCCGAAGTAGTAGACGAGGCCGGTGACGACGATCAGATCGCCGGAGAATTGGATGAAGGCCTGCTGAACGAGGCGGCCGCGCAGGATGCGCAACAACGCGATGTAGACGAGGCTGACGACGTAGGTGAAGCCGGCGATCAGGAAGAGGAAATCGAAGGTTGGCAGTTCGGTCGGGCTGGCGAGCTGGGAAAGCAGATAGGGAAAGACGAAGCTCGTGATCACCACCAGACGGATGGCGATCAGCCAGCGGAGCCGGCGCTCGAGCCCGGCGCGCGGTCGGCGCAGGTCCGCCGAGTCGAGCTGCGCGGACGCGCCGCCGGGATCCTGGCGTGGCACTGCGGGCTGCCGACTCGCGTCGCGACCTCGGTGGGAACCGACCTCACCCGATCTTGGAGAGGATCGAATACATCGGCAGATACATCGCGGTCACGATGGTGCCGATGATGCCGCCGAGAATCACGATCATGACGGGTTCGAGCAGCTTCATGAGGCCGGCCACCGCGACGTCGACCTCCTCCTCGTAGAAGTCGGCGATCTTGGAGAGCATCTGGTCGAGGGCGCCGGTCTGCTCGCCCACGTTGATCATCTGGACCACCATCGGCGGGAAGACTTTGGTCTCGGCGAGTGGGCCGGAGATCGTCTTGCCTTCCTCGACCGCCTTGCGGACCGCCATGATCGCGTCCTCGATGATCGCGTTTCCAGACGTGCGGGCCGTGATCTCGAGACCTTCGAGAATCGGCACGCCCGAGGCGGTCAGGGTCGCCAGGGTCCGGCAGAAACGGGCCACCGCGATCTTGCGGATCAGCATGCCCACGACTGGAACCTTGAGCATGAAGGCGTCGATCAGGTGGCGGCCGCTCTTGGTGCGGTAGTAACGCCGGAGCAACATGAAGATGCCGATGAAGGCGAGGACGACCAGCCAGCCAAAGCGTCCGATGAAATTCGACGCACCGACGACAAAGCGCGTCAGGACGGGCAGGTCGGCTCCCAGACCGGCGAACAACTGAGAGAACACCGGAATGACCTTCCACAAGATGATGTACACGACGCCCGACGCGATGAGCAGCACCGAGACCGGGTAGATCATGGCCGACTTGACCTGGGTCTGCAGGCGTACCGCCTTTTCGATGTAGATCGAGAGGCGCTGCAGGATGATGTCCAGGATGCCGCCCGCCTCGCCGGCGGAGATCATGCTGGTGTAGAGACTGCTGAAGGTCCGAGGATGCTTCGCCATCGCATCGGCCAGCGACGCTCCGCTCTCGATGTCGGTTCGTACCTGGTTGATGATCTGCGCGAAGGTCTTGTTCTCTTCCTGCTCACCGAGAATCTCCAGGCACTGCACGAGCGGCAGGCCGGCGTCGAGCATGACCGAAAACTGACGCGTGAAGATCGCTAGTTGCTTGGCCTTGACCTTGCGGGGGATGCGCGGAATGAGCCGAATCTCGCGACCCTTCTCGCGCAGCGTGTTGACCTGGATGTTCTGACGGCGCAAGGTGGCGGCCGCCGCGTCGCGGGTGTCGGCGATCAGCACGCCTTCCTGGAAGGCGCCGAAGCGATTCTTCCCTTTCCAGACGAAGCTCGGCATCGGTTCAGCTCCTGTTGGCGACCGTCGCGCCCTGTCCCTCGACCAGGTTCGGATTGAGCGCCGATGGCCCGCGCGCGATGAGATCTTGGAGCTCGTCCTGGTATGAGGATCGGCCGAGCGCCGTTTGCAGGGTGATCATGCGCTTGAAGTAGAGCGAGGCGAGAGACTGGTTGAAGGTCTGCATGCCGTACTTGGCTTGTCCGGTCTGCATCATGCCGTAGATCTGGTGCACCTTGTCCTCGCGAATCAGGTTCCGGATCGCCGAGTTGGGCATCATGACCTCGAGCGCCAGCACCCTGCCCTTGCCGTTCGCCTTCGGCAGCAGGGATTGGCAGAGGATTCCCTCCAGCACCATCGAGAGCTGCACTCGGATCTGCGATTGCTGGTGGGCGGGGAAGATGTCGATGATGCGGTTGAGCGACGACACGGCCGAGTTGGTGTGCAGGGTTGCGAAAGTGAGGTGTCCGGTCTCGGCGATGCGCAAGGCCGACTCCACGGTATCGAAGTCGCGCATCTCGCCGATCAGCACGACGTCGGGGTCCTGGCGGAGCGCCGAACGCAGGGCGTTGGCGAAGCTGTGGGTGTCGGCGTGGAGCTCGCGCTGGTTGACGATGCAGTTCTTGTGACTGTGCAGGTACTCGACCGGATCCTCGATGGTGACGATGTGCTCGTGGCGCTCCCGGTTGACCTTGTCGATCATCGCGGCGAGCGTCGTCGACTTGCCGGAACCGGTCGGACCCGTCACCAGCACCAGGCCGCGCGGCTTCTCGCAGATCTTCTCCACGATCTGCGGCAGGCCGAGCTCGCGGAAGCTGCGGATCTCGTAGGGAATCTGTCGAAAGGCGCCGGAGACGGCGCCGCGCTGGTGGAAGACGTTGGCGCGAAAGCGCGCCAGTCCCTTGATCCCGAACGAGAGGTCGAGCTCGAGCGTTTCTTCGAGGCGGTGCTTCTGGTTGTCGGTGAGAATCGAATAACAGAGTTGCTTCGTCTCGGTCGGCGTGAGCGGCGGCATGTTGAGCGGCCGCAGGACGCCGTCCACGCGGACCTGGGGAGCGGAGTTGGTCGTAACGTGGAGGTCCGAACCCCCTTGCTCGACCATGGCCTTGAGCAGCGCATTCAGGGTCGGCGGCATGGCTCTCCTCGGTGCCTAGCGACAGAAATTGTCAATCCGAAGTGTACACCAGCCGGTCGTGCGCCCTCCAATGGAATGGTTCACCGGAAGCGCGTGCTTCCGAGCCGCTCCATCAGCCCGGGATCGGGGTGCTCGCGGCCCCGAGCGCACCGACCAGCGTGAGCGCCTCCCGTAACTTGGCGACCGCGAGCTTGGAATCTCCCGCGGGATAGCGGTAGCGCACCGTCACCAGGCGCCCGCTACCGTCGGGGTGGAGCAGGAAGACTTGTCGCTCCTCGATCCGGGCGGCGCCCTCCCGGTAGCTGCCGCGCACGGTGTAGCCGGCGCCGAATGGAGTGACCAGCTCGTTGCCGCCCGAGAACTTGCCGTCCGGCTGCGCCGCGAGCTCCTTGCCGGCGCGTTGCGCCTCGGCGACCAGATTGACCCCGTTGAGATCGGGCTTGCTCACGGCGAAGTCCACCGTTCCGCCGGCTCCGTCGTCGAGCACCAGCTGGTCCCCGGAATTCTCTTTCACGTGGAAGGGCTCGGGAAGCTCGTCGAACGAGAGTCCGAGAGCCGCGTTGTCCACGCGGACCGGCGGCGTGGGCGTGGGCGCGGGCGCGCCCTTGGCGCGGCATCCCGCCAACGCGAGCGGACCGGAGGCCAGGACGAGGATCATGCACAGCGTGCTTCGGACCGGCGAAAGAGAGCTCATCGTGGTGCGCCTCCTGGCGTCTGCTTGGTGGTGATCGCGGCCGCCTCCGCGGCCCGGGGATCGCCCGCCGCGTCGAAGGTCCCGTCCTCGCGCCGGTGGACGAGGTTGACCTCGGCCCCGTGGGTCAGTGGTACGAGGTCGTAGCCGAGCGCGGTCAGGCGGGCCTCGACATCTGCCGAGAGAGCACCCCGCTCGATCTCCACCTGGTCGGGCAGCCACTGGTGGTGGATGCGCGGCCGCGTCGTCGCGGTCGCCGCCGAGTCACCCTGGAAAACGTCGAGCAGGACCTGAAGGACGGCGGTGGGGATCGCCGATCCGCCGCGGCCGCCGAGCGCCACGATCTCGCGACCCTTCCAGGCCAGAGTCGGCGACATCGAGGAGAGCGGCCGGTGTCCCGGCGTGACCTGGTTCGCGTTTCCCTGGATCAGGCCATATTCGTTGGCGTGAGCGGGGACGGTGGTGAAATCGTCCATCTCGTTATTGAGGAAGCCGAACCGCGGCACCCAGAGTCCGCAACCATAGAGCCCGTTGAGCGTCGTCGTGAGGTCGACCGCGTTGCCTTCGGCGTCGATGACGGAGACGTTGGTGGTGTTGCTCGATTCGGCGGGCAGGTTCCCGGGAAAGGGGCGCACCTGGCGCGACGGCGTCGCGTGCGCCGTCGAGATCTCGGCGGCGCGGCGGTCGAGCCATTTCGGGTCGAGCAACTGAGCGGGCGTCGCTGCGCTGCTGGCCGGGTCGGCGAGCTGGAAGCGGTCCGCGAAGGCGCGCCGCAGGGCCTCGACGAAGAGCTGTGTTCGCTCGACCGAGCCGCGGGCCAAGGGCCGCCAGCCGACCCTTTCGAGCAGCCCCAGGACCTCGCCTTCGATCACCCCGCCGGAGGAGGGGAGCGGCATCGCCGCGAAGGACCACCCGAACCGTTCGAACCGCAGGACGTCGCGCCACTCCGGCCGATAAGCCGCGAGATCCGCCGCGGTGAGCACGCCCCCGTGCTCGCGGCTGGCCTCGACGATGGCTGCGGCGACCTGGCCGCGCACGATCGCGTCCGGGCCATGCTCGGCGTAGGCGTTCAGGGTCGCGGCGAGCTCCGGACGAACGACCCGCTGGCCGGCGCCGAGCGGCATGCCGCCGGGAAGATAGACGGCCGCCGTCTCCGGAAACCGGGAGAGCACGTCGCGCGACTCGGCGACGGTCTTCGCGCTGCGAGCCGAGAGCTCGAATCCGTCGCGGGCGAGCGCGATGGCGGGCGCGACGACCCGCTTCCAGGGCAGGCGGCCGAAGCGGCGGTGCAACTCGTAGAGTCCGCTCGGCGAGCCCGGTACGCCACTCGCGAGCGGACCGATCCAGGACGCTTTGGGGACGGGATGTCCAGCGGCGTCGAGGTACATGTCCGGCTTCGCCGCCGCCGGCGCGACCTCTCGAAAGTCGAGGGCATGAGCTTCGTTCCCGATCTTGACCACCGCGAAGCCGCCGCCGCCGAGATTGCCCGCTTCCGGGAAGACGACCGCCAGGGCGAGCGCAGTGGCGACCGCTGCGTCGACCGCGTTGCCACCTGCGTCCAGCATCTCGATGCCGGCGGCGGTGGCGGCGGGTTGACTCGAGACGACGGCACCGCTCTCGGTGGCGGCGCCGAGCGGCAGGGTCAAGACGAACAGACCAACGACCAGCCCAGCGGCGAATCTTCGGACACACATAGACGAAGAGTGTAGCGAACGCGGAAGACGCACCGACGCGCGTCTTGCCTCAACCGCTCGTCTTGGCGAGCTCCTGGAGCCGTTGCTTGGGCCGCGGATCGCGGGGCTCGAGCTGCGACGCTTTCTGGTAGGCGGCGCGCGCGTCGTCGATCTGTCCGGCGGTGCGGTAGGCCTCGCCGAGGGTGAATTGGACCCGCTCCGAGTCCGGATTGCGAGATGCCGCGAACTTCAGGACCTGGATCGCGTCGGGCGCCCTGCCCTGCTCGATCAGCTGCTCCCCGAGCCGGTCCAGCGGAGACTCGCCGAAGTCGTAGGCGCCGCGACCCGAAAAGCGCTTTTCGAGCCCCTCGTACTGCTCGATCGCCGCGTCGACTCCCGTCTTCTTGATCGTCTTGGCGAGCACGTCCCCGATCTGCTCGGGCCGCGCCACGCCGTGATGGCAGGTCGCGCACGCGACCGAGAGCTGGTGGCCGCCCGGCACCTGGGTCAGGTACTTGGTGTTGATGGCCCGCACCATCTTGATCATCACGCGCGCCTCGAGCTTCTCGTGCTTCTTGTCGGAGGCGAAATCGAGCTCCGGTCCGTGCTCGCCCACCGCGCCGCCCGGCTTCTCGGCGTGGCAGTGATCGCAGCGCACCCCGAGCGCCGCGGTGAACCCGCGCATCGTGTCGATGAGCTCCGGCTTGGTGATGTTCTTGGGCAGCACCTTGAGATTCTCGAAGTGGTCGGGAAGCTGGGCCGGGGCGGGGCTCGTGAACGTCACGACCGCGATCGAGGCGGCGATGAGGGCGGCCGGGACGAGCGCGGCTCGGGATGCGCGAATCATTCTTCCTCCTTGGGTTCCGATGGGTCGGCGGGAGCGCCGCCGAGCGGCCGGCGCAGCTCGGCTTCGAGCAGTTGGCCGGCGATGGTCAGAAAGTCCGCTTCGGTGACGATGCCCACCAGGCGGCCGTTGCTCAACACCGGCAGCGAGCCCACCCGGTTGCGGCGCATCAGGTCGATGGCTTCGAGGGTCGAGGTCTCGGGGGCCACGGTCACCACGTTGCGCGCCATGACCTCGTGGACCGGAATCGTGCCCTGGCCGAGGTCGGCGGCGCGGTCGGCCAGCAGGCCGATGATGCTCCGTTGGGAGACGATGCCGAGCAGGTGGTGCTCGCCGTCCTCGACCGGCACGTGGCGGATGTTCTTCCACTTCATCAGGTTCGCCACCATCTCGATGCCCTCGTCGGGGCCGACCGTGAAGAGGTCCGAGGTCATGAACTGTTCGACCCGGGAATAATGGCGTTCCCAACCGCCGGCCTGCTCGAGCGTCGCCGGCGACCAGAGGTGGACCGGCTGGCCGGTCTGCTGGTTCTCGATCGTGGCGGCGGTGATCGCGGCCAGACGCTCCGCGCGGTTGCCCCGGTGGCGCAGCACGGCGAAGGAGTCGAGCTGCCACTGGGCGCCGGTCTGTCTCGTCCGCACGCGCTCCTCGATAACGTCGAGGTAGCGGGCCGCGTCCTCGCTCGCGATGCCGCGCTTGGCCAGCCCTTCGCGCGCGATCGGCAACAGCTCCTCGACGATCAGCTCGTCGGCCGGCACCTGCTGGTGACCCGGCCAGGCGAACTGGGCGCGGAGGCCGAGCCGCGCGGCGGCGATGAAGTTTTCGTGCGCGGTGTCGAACTCCATCACCCGGCGGATGTCGGGATAGACGCGTGAGAGGCCCGACAGCAACCCGAACCAGAACGCCGCGTTCGCCATTTCGTCGAGGAGGGTCGGCCCCGACGGCAGGATCCGGTTCTCGATGCGCAGGTGCGGCCTGCCGTCGATGATCCCGTAACAGGGCCGAGTCCAGCGGTAGATCGTGCCGTTGTGCAGGCGCAACGCCTTGAGCGCCGGAATGCCGTCGTGAGCGAGAACCGCGAGCGAGTCCTCGTCGATATCGGCCGAGAGCAGGACCTTGAAGCGCGCGATGTCCTCCTGGAAGATCTCGAGGACCGACTCGTCGACCCAGCGACTTCCGAACGAGACCCGCGGCACTTGCTCGCGCAGATGCAGGCCCGCGGCGCGATGATCGACCGATTGCTGGAAGAGCGCGATGCGGGTCTCGCGCCAGAGCCGGCGCCCGAACAGCATCGGCGAGTTCGAAGCCGCGGCCAGCACGGGTGCCGCTACCGCCTGGGTCAGGTTGTAGAGCGGCGCGAACTCCTCGGGTCCGACCTGATAGTGGACCTGGAAGCTCGTGTTGCAGGCCTCAACCATCACGCTGTCGTGGCGGATCAGGAAGCTCGTCGGTTCCCTTGATGAAGAACTCCCAGTCCTTGCCACGCAGCCGCCGCATCGCTTCGTTGAGGGCGAAGTAGCGCGGTACCGGCGTCATGTTGCCGAGCGTCAGGTCGGAGATCTCGACCGTGGGCAGGATGCCGATGAGGAGGATCTCCGAGTCGAGCTGATGGGCGGCCCGCCGCGCCTTGGCGAGAAGCGCCTCGAGCTGTGCCTCCATGTGGCGCAGGCAGTCGCCGCCGAAATCCAGCGGGTCGGAGTTGCACTCGAGGTTGAAGCGCGCCACCTCGGTCGTGAAGTGGGGGTCGGCGAGCTTGTCCATCATCTCGATGGCGAGCGGGGCGGGGCGGAAGTGGCGGTCGACGAGGAAGAGCTCCTGCTCGGCGCCGATGCGGCGCCGGCCGCTCTCGATGACGCCGTTCGCGAGCATCAGCTCGAGCGCGCGCAGGTCGGCCAGCAGCTTGCGGGTGAACGACCTCAGGCTGTCGGCGTCGAGCTGCCCGGCGTCCTGCTGGCCCACGCGAACCTCCTCTGGGAGCGCGCAAGTGTAGCAGGGGGAGCGACTTCCGAAAGCGCTACCGGGAGGCCGGAGATCCGGCCCCAGGTACAGCGCGAGAGGCGGCGAGCCGCCGCGCTCAGGCGCGGACCGCGGTGTCGGTGAGGAGCGCGGCGATCGGAGCGGAGCGAATCTCACCGCCGTGGGTGAGCATCGTGCCGGTCACGACCTCGTCGTCCTCGGGTACCCGCAGTTGCTTCTCCTTCTTGTCCCAGAGCAGCATGAGCAGGTTGTAGACGTTGCGCGCGAAGAGCAGGCTGGCGTCGCCGGCCACCGTTGCCGCGAGGTTGGCGGGTCCGAGGATCAGGACGCCCTGGTGGACGACATCCTCGTCGACCCGGGTGAGCTCGCAGTTGCCGCCGGTCGAGGCGGCGAGGTCGACCACGACCGCGCCGGGCTTCATCGCCTCGATCATGGTCCGGGTCAGGAGCACCGGCGCCTTCTTGCCCGGGACCTGCGCCGTGGTGACGACGAGGTCGGCGTGGGCGAGACGCTCCTGGAGGATCGCGCGCTGCTTCTCGAGGAAATCCGCGGTGACCTCCTTGGCGTAGCCGCCCGTGCCCTCGGCGCTGCCGAGTTCGGGCAGGTCGATGAAGCGGCCGCCGAGCGACTCCACCTGCTCTTTCACGGCGGCGCGCACGTCGGAGACCTCGACCACGGCGCCGAGACGCTTGGCAGTGGCCAGGGCCTGCAACCCCGCGACACCGGCGCCCAGGATCACCACCCGCGCCGGCTGCACGGTGCCGGCGGCGGTCATCATCATGGGGAGGTACTTGCCGAGCCGCTCGGCGCCGAGCAGCACCGCCTTGTAGCCGGCGATCGAGGCCTGAGACGAGAGTACGTCCATCGCCTGAGCGCGCGTCGTGCGCGGCACCAGCTCCATGGCGAACGAGGTGATCTGGCGCTCGGCGAGACGGCGGACGAGCGGCAGGTTGCGAAAGGGATCGAGCAGGGCGAAGAGGATCGCGCCGGCTTTGAGGGCGTCGACCTCGGTCACCAACGGCTCGGAGATCTTGAGCACGACGTCGGCGGCCCGCATCGAAGCGGTCACCGAGCTGGCGATCGTTGCGCCGACGGCTTCATAGGCGGCGTCGGGAAAGCCGGCGCCGGCGCCGGCCTGGGTCTGGATCTCGACTTCGAACCCGGACTGCACCAGCTTCTTGACGGTCTCCGGGACCGCCGCGACGCGCTGCTCTCCGGGGCGAACTTCTTGCGGAACGAAAATGCGGGCCATGGTCTCCCTCTCTATGGGGGCGGGACGGACGACTGCCGGTCGATCGTATCGGCGCGCATCACGGCGCCGCAACCCGCCGCGGGGGCGGGGCGACCCCGCCCGTGAGCGCGAGACGCCTCGCCGGGTTGGCGCTCAGGCCCCGGCGTGCTCCGGCCGGGCGAGGTCGAGCACCGTCTTGACCGGCGCGAAGGTCGAGCCCGGAACCTCGACGAAGACCGACTCCCACTCCGCCATGGCGCCGTTCCAGAGACCTGGGCGTTCGAGTACCGTCAGCTCCCGGCCTCCCTCGTGCTTCCGGGTGACGAAGCTGGTGGCGGGATCGACGAAGCGGGCGAGATCGTGAAGCCGGCCCGTCCGATCGCGCAGCGAGACCACCAGGTCGACCGGATTGAAATGGGTCGAAGCGCCCCACACGGCCCTCTGACCCGGATCGCTCGCATCGACCTGCGCGGATTCGACGATCTGCAGGCTGACTCGTCCGGTTGGATCCTCGACCCAGAAAGGGCCCCCTCCCGGCTCGCCGGTGTTGGCGACCACGCCGGCCACCCGCAGGGGACGGTCCCGCGCGGGAAATCTCTCCTCGAGCTCGACCACCAGTCCGGCGAGGACCAGCTTCCAGCGCGAGATCTCGGCATGACGGGGCGCCGGCAGGACGTTGTCGATGTTCTTGACGGCCACGAGATCCCCGCCGGTGGCGCCGAGATTGCCGATCAAGGCGCCGTGGCCGGCGGGCCGCAGCAGGAGGTCTCCTTCCGGTGAACGGGCGGGCGCGCCGGCGGCATCGAGGGCGAGGGCGTCGGTCGCCGGGGACTGGATCGAGAGCTCGACTTCGAGGGTCGCTCGGTCCGCGAACAGCGCGCGAGCCCGCTCGACCTCCCGGTCGAAGAGCACCCGCGAGCCCGGCGGCACCGTGAAGTGGGTCCGTGCCACCCCGGCGCGGTCGGCCAGATAGCCGACGCCCTCGACGAGCTGCTCGACGAACGCGCTACGCGGGCCTTCGGGGGCGCGGTGGAAGGGAAGGAGCGCTTTCGGGAGCGCGGCGGCCTCCATCCCTCCGGCGTCGAGCAGGGCGGCGAAGAGCGGCGCCAGAGGGCCTTGTTCGATGCGGCGTCGCAGGGTGGCGGGGTCGATCTCGAGGAGGGCGGCGAGGGCCTCGCCGAGGGCGAGGGCGGGCAGGGCACGGAACAGGGCCGCGGCATCGCGGGCGTCCACGCTCCGTTGGGCGAGCTCGTCGAGGGTGGACAGCGTCGGCTCGGCGAGGTGCTCGCGCAGGGTGACGAGAGAGCGGAACATGCGCGTCGCGGCGCCGGATGCGGGAACGAACTTCGACAGCCTTCCCGCGTCGCGCGCCGCCTCTCCCCGGCGCGCCAGCTCATCGATCCGCGCCGCGTCGAGTTGCAGGATTCCATCGCGCGGGCGCGCCGGCCGGATCAGCCGGACCGGCTGCGGCGGCTGGCGAAGGAGCTCGAGCTGGCGTTCCGCCTCGGCGGCCGGGATCCCCCGCTCCGCAAGCCGGGCCAGATCGGCGCCGGTGAGTGAGGTGGGAGCGGATCCGCTCACGGCTCGATGCCTAACCCGTGAAGCGGGGGAGGCGCCCGGCGACCTCGGCGAGGCGCGGCGCGGCTGCGTCCTTGGGGGAGAGCAGGGGTTCCGCCAGGGGCCAGACGATGCCGATCTCCGGATCGTTCCAGAGGATCGAGAGGTCGGCGCCGGGGCGGTAGAGAGTCGTGCACTTGTACTCGACCTGGGCGCGCTCGGAGACGACGCAGAAGCCGTGCGCGAAGCCGGGTGGAATCCAGAGCTGGAGCTGGTTCTCGGCCGAGAGCGTCGCGCCGTGCCAGCGGGCGAACGAGGGCGAACCCGGCCGCACGTCGACCGCCACGTCGAACACTTCGCCCTCGACGCAGCGCACCAGCTTGCCCTGCGGATCCTCGGTCTGCAGATGGAGACCGCGCAGGGTGCCGCGGCTCGACAGCGAGTGGTTGTCCTGGACGAAGCTCACCGTGAGCCCCTGGTCGGCGAACTTTCCGGCGTGGAAGACCTCGAGGAAGAAGCCGCGCGCGTCGCGGTGCGCCTCGGGCTCGACGAGGAGCACTTCGGGCAGTGGTGTGGCGACGAGCTTCATCCGGGGAAGGGCTCGGCGGCGATCTGGCGCAGGTAGCTGGCATAGTCGGTGGCGCCGAGCTCGTCGGCGAGCCGCTCGAGCGCCGCCGCGTCGATCCAACCCTGGCGGAACGCGATCTCCTCGAGGCAGGCGACCTTGAGGCCCTGTCGATTCTCGACCGCGGCGATGAACTCCGAGGCCTGCATCAGTGTTTCGTGGGTGCCGGTGTCGAGCCAGGCCACGCCCCGGCCCAGGACCTCGACCGCGAGCTCGTTCTCCTCGAGATAGACGCGGTTGACGTCGGTGATCTCGAGCTCGCCGCGCGCCGAGGGCTTCAAGGTGGCGGCGATGTCCAGCACCCGGTTGTCGTAGAAATAGAGGCCGGTCACCGCGAGCGAAGAGCGCGCCTCGGCCGGCTTCTCCTCGATCGAGCGGGGATGACCGTCGGCGTCGAGCTCCACGACTCCGTAGCGTTGGGGATCGCGGACCCGATAGGCGAAGATCGTGGCGCCGCGCTCGCGCGCCGCCGCGTGGCGAAGCGCTTCCGGAAAGCCGTGACCGTAGAAGACATTGTCGCCCAACGCCAGGGCGACCCGCTCGCCGCTCACGAACTCGCGGCCCAGGACGAACGCCTGCGCCAGACCCTCGGGGCGCGCCTGTTCGACATACTCGAACCGCAGGCCGAGCTCGGCCCCGCTGCCCAACAGCCGCCGGTAGGCCGGCAGGTCCTGGGGCGTCGAGATGACGAGGATTTCCCGGATCCCCGCCAGCATGAGGCTCGAGATCGGGTAGTAGACCATCGGCTTGTCGTAGACCGGCAGAAGCTGTTTCGAGACGCCGCGGGTCAACGGGTAGAGCCGGGTGCCGGAGCCGCCGGCGAGAACGATTCCTCTCATGGCAAGGGGCGAGATCCTATCAACCGTGACGTAGGATGCCGCGCCATGCCGCGCGATCCGAGAGCTCTGCCGTGACGCCGCTCCAGGCCGTCATCCTGGCGTTGGTGCAGGCCGTCACCGAATTCCTTCCCGTCTCCTCCTCCGGTCATCTGATCCTCGTTCCCCGGCTGCTCCACTGGGCGGACCAGGGGCTCGAGTTCGACATCGCGACCAACACCGGGACCCTGATCGCGGTGATGGTCTATTTCCGCCACGACCTTCAGCGCATCGTGCGCGACGGGCTCGCTTCACTGCGCGACCGCAACCTCGAGGCGCCCGAGGCGAGGATGGCCTGGGCGCTCGTTCTCGGGACCCTTCCGGCCGCGATCGCCGGTCTGCTGCTCGAGCACTGGGTCGCGACCTCGTTGCGGAGCTGGCGGGTGATCGCCTGGAACGCGCTCGTGTTCGGGATCGTTCTCCTGATCGCCGACCTCTGGGGGCGCAAGCGGCGCCCGCTCGGCGAGGTCGGGCAGCGGCAGGGCCTGGCCATTGGCCTCGCGCAGGCGCTGGCGCTCTCGCCCGGCACCTCCCGCTCGGGCATCACCATGAGCGCGGCGCTGGCGCTCGGCTTCGACCGCGACGCGGCGGCGCGCTTCTCCTTCCTCCTCTCGGTGCCGATCGGAATCCTGGTCGCCGCCAAGCAGGCCCTCGATCTGGCACGGGGCGTGCCGCTCGGCGTGCCGCTGCCGGCGCTCGTGATCGGCATCGCGGTCTCTGCCGTGGCCGGATACGGCGTGATTGCTTTCCTGCTCGATTGGGTGCGGAGTCGGTCGCTGGTGGTCTTCGGTGTCTATCGGCTCTTCCTGGCGGCTTTCCTCTTCTACTACCTCTCCTGAGGCGGCTCGGCGGCCACCGGTCGCGGGAAGAGCCACGAAGCGGCGACCGAGAGCGCCAGCAGGCCCACGATCACGCCGAGCGACAGCCCGATCGGAATGTGCCAAATCTCGGAGAGGAGCATCTTCACCCCCACGAAGGCGAGCACCAACCCGAGACCGTACTGCAGGTAGTGGAATCGCCCCATCAGGTTGGCGAGCAGAAAGAAGAGCGACCGCAGGCCGAGCACCGCGAAGATGTTCGACGAGAAGACCAGGAACGGATCGCGCGTCACCGCGAAGATCGCGGGAATCGAATCCAGGGCGAAGACGAGGTCGATGACGTCGACGACGACGAGCACCAGGAAGAGCGGCGTGACGAAGCGTCGCCCGGCCTCGCGCACGAAGAAGTGGCCCCCCCGGTAGTGCGACGTGACCGGCAGGAACCGGCGGCAGAAGCGCAGGATCGGATTGGTCTCCGGCTCGATCGCCTTCTCGTCGCTCACCAGGAGCTTGATGCCGGTATAGACGAGGAAGGCGCCGAAGACCAGGATCATCCAAGCGAAACGGGCGAGCAAGGCGGCGCCCGCCACGATGAAGGCGCCGCGCAGGACGATCGCGCCGAGGATTCCCCAGAAGAGCACCCGATGCTGGTGCTCGGCGGGCACCGCGAAGTACGAGAAGAGGAGCAGGAAGACGAACAGGTTGTCGATCGAGAGCGCGTACTCGATCAGGTAGCCGGTGGTGAACTCGAGCGCCGGCGCGCGCCCGAAGTGCAACCCGAGCCAGACCGCGAAGCCGGCCGCCAGGGCGACGAAGAGCAGCGTGTTCCATGCCGCCTGGCGAAGTCCGATGACGTGGGCGCCCCGGTTGAGGACACCCAGGTCGAGGACCAGGATGACGGTCACCAAGCCCAGGAACCACGCCCAGTGTGCGAGCGAGGCGATGGATGGAATCAACGGGCTCTCCGCGGTGACCGAGGGTCGAGGAACTCGGCGGCAGCTTACCGTAGGGCCCCTGCCGAGCGGCGCGGACCGCGGCGCGGGCGCCGTGCTAGTTTCGCCGCAGTGGCGCTGTTCATCACTTTCGAAGGCCTCGACGGCAGCGGCAAGTCGACTCACCTCGAGCGCGCGGCGCGCTGGCTCGAGGAGGCGGGCGTGCCGCACCTGGTGACCCGCGAGCCGGGTGGCACGCGGATCGGGAACGCAATCCGCAAGATCTTTCTCGACCGTGAGCATGGGCACATGGACGGCACGGTGGAGCTGTTGCTCGTCTTCGCGGCCCGCCGCCAGCATCTCGGAGAGGTCGTCGAACCGGCGCTCACGGCGGGGCGTCACGTGCTCTGCGACCGGTTCACCGACTCGACGGTCGCCTACCAGGGCTCTGGACGGGGCGTCGAGGCGGCCCGCATCGAGGAAGTCGACCGCTTGGCGACCGGGGGCCGGCGGCCCGACCGCACCCTGCTCTTCGATCTGCCGCCGGAGCTGGCCCGCCGGCGCAGCCATTCCGGGTATCGGCGGCGTTCGGGCACCTCGAACCGTCTGGACGCCGAGAGCGTCGAGTTCTATCGGCGGGTGCGGGAGGGCTATCTCGAGCAGGCTCGCCGGGAGCCCGAGCGATTCCGGGTGATCGATTCCTCGGCGGACATCGCGGGGACCGAGCACGCGGTTCGCGCGGCCCTCGCCGACCTCGTCCCGGCGGAGGCGAGTTGAGCTCCCCTTCGCCGGTGGAACGCGCGGTCGAGCTGGCGAGGACCGACCGGCTCTATCCGGCGCTCATCCTCGATGGCGGCTCCGACGCGACCCGCCGGGAGGCCGCGACCCGCATCGCTCGCACGCTGCTCTGCGAGAAGCCACCGGCCGAGCGGCCTTGCGGGAGTTGTCCGCACTGCCTTCGCGTCGACGGTCTGCGGCGGGAGAAGGACGGCGACGCGCCGTTCCATCCCGACTTCGCGTTGCTCGAGCGCGATCTGAAGACCGCGACCTCGGCCGAGAGCACGCGCGAGTTCGCGCGCGCCGCGCACTCCGCGCCGTTCGAGGCGCGTGGCCAGGTTTTCGTGGTGGCCGAAGCGGATTCCCTTTCGGCCGAGGCGGGCGACGCGTTGCTCAAGCTGCTCGAGGAGCCGGGGCTCGGCGCGCCACGTCACTTTCTGCTCCTGGCTCCGTCGCGGCTCGATCTGCCGGCCACGCTGCGCAGCCGCTCGATGGCTCTCTTCCTGGGCTCGACCGAGACGGCCCCCGAGGAGAAGGTGGCTCCGCTCGCCGAGTCGCTGGTGGCCAGTCTCGAGCGCTGGAGGATGAGCCGCAACGGCCTCTTCCTGCTCGATGCGGCGGGCCGTCTGGCGCGTGCCGCAGACTTCGCCGACCCACGTGCCGAATCCCCCTGGGTGTTGGCGGCGGCCGCGGTTACGCGCACCGCCCTCGCTCCGGATCTCGCGCCGGAGCTGCGCCGTCCGCTCGTCGGGCTGGCCGAGGACCTGCTCGGCGAGGCGCCCGCGCTCCGCCTGCGCGGCATTTCCGCGGAACGCATCCTCGAGGGCCTGTTCAGCCGCCGCCTGGCGGGTTGAGGGTCAATTCTTCGGCGGGCGGGTCGGGCGGATCTCGATGCGGCTCGGCAGGGCGCGATCGGGAAAATCGAGGAGATCGGTCACCACCTTGGCGACGTCTTCGGGTTGCAGACGCCAATCGCCGCCGTCGCGCATGCGGCCCGAGCCGAAGTCCGTCTCCACCGAGCCGGGACAGATCGCGGCCACCCGGATGCCGGCGTGGCGGAGATCGAGCATCGCGGCGTCCGAGAGCCCCAGGAGGCCGAATTTCGAGGCGTTGTACGCGGCGCCGCCGGCGAAGGGGTTCTTCGCCGCCAGCGAGGCGATGTTGAAGATCCATCCCTTGCCGTCGCGGCGCATCAGAGGCGCCGCGGCGCGAATGCCGTGAAAGGCACCCGTCAGGTTGGTCTCGATCACGGTCTCGAACATCTCGGGATCCATCTCGTCGACCGGCGCGAAGTAGCCGAGACCGGCATTGTTGACCAGCACGTCGAGACGGCCGTCGCGCTCGTCGATTTCCGCGACCAGGTTCTCGATCGCCGGGAAGTGGCGGATGTCGCAGACCCGGCCGACCGCGAGCGGCGGCGGATAACGCTCGCCCAGCTCGCGCTCGGCCGCGGCCAGACGAGCCGCGTCGAGACCGGTGAACCAGACGCGATCGCCGCGCCGGAGCAGGGCCTCGACGACGGCGCGGCCGATGCCTCGGCTGCCACCGGTGACCAGGGCGACGTGGGAAGTGGGATTCGTCATGTTGGGCTGGCTCCGGGGTTCAGGGTCCACCTGCCTCCCCATGGTACCGGAGCCTGCCTCCCCGGGTGGTGACGGCGCTGCCGTTCGCCATAACATGGTCTTCGTCATGTCGTCGCGACGTATCTTCCACGGACTGCTGACGGCGCTCGTCGCCGTCGCGCTGAGCGTGCCCACGCTGACGACGATCTGCGTCGGCGGAACGCACTGCCCCTGTCCGATGGGGATGGCCGGTCTCACGGCGCCCACCACGCCCGTGACCGTGCTCGTGCCCGACCTGTCGTGCTGCCAGCGTTCCCCGGCGCCGGTGCTCTCGCCCTTGCCGAGCGCCATCGCTGCGCCGCAGCTCGGAGCCGCGCTGCCGGCCGACGACGAGGATGCCGCGCGGAGTCTCGTCGCTCTCGACGGGACCACCGGCGCGACCTCGTCGGTCGAGCGGGCGCGGGCGGAGCGACGACATGACCTCGGTCTGTTCACGCTGCACTCCGTCCTGCTGATCTGAGACTCTAGGGAAGCTCCGTCGAAACCGTGCCGCATGGGGCGGCGCGGAGCGCATGGATTTCCGGAGGAGTCTCGTGAAGATCGCCGTCCTGCTTTTCAGCTCTTGCCTTGGCTGCGCTCTCGCCGCGGGCGCGGCCGGGGTGGACGCGCCGGCCCCCGCCGATCGGACCGCCGCGGCTCCGCCGGCCCCCGCCGACGCGATCGTCTCCACGCTCGAGCCGGACGTGGCCGCGCTGGCCCGCGAGGTGCTCGATCGCAATCCCGACCTGGCCCGGCTCCGGGCGGCCGCCGAGGCGGCGGCGGCGCGGGCGCCCCAGATGCGCGCCTTGCCGGATCCCATGGCCTCGCTCACCGCGTTCCTGCTCACTCCGGAGACGCGGGTCGGTCCCCAGCAGGCGGCGGCCTCCGTGTCGCAGCGCTTCCCCTGGTTCGGGAAGCTCGAGCTGCGCGAGCGCCAAGCGCTGCTCGGCGCCACGGCGGCACGCGCGGAGGTGGAGGCCAAGCGGCTCGCGCTGGTGACCGAGACCCGGCGTCTCGCCTACGAGCTCGAGTTCCTGACCGCCCAGGAGAGCGTGTTGAGAGCCGATCGCGCGACCCTCTCCCACTACGAGGAGCTCGCCCGGGCGCGCTACGCCTCCGGAGTCGGGCTGGAGCAGGCGGTCATCAAGCTCCAGGCGGAGCTGACCCGCGACGACAACCGGCTTCTCCAGCTCGCGAACCGCCGGGTGACGCTCACCGCGGCGCTCGACGTGCTGCGTGATCGGACCGGTGAGACTCCGCTGCCGAAGCTCGAGCTCGGCACCGGAACCGTGCCGGCGCCGCATCTCGACGTCGCGACGCTGCGGGAGCGGGCACTCGACGACCGGCCGGAGGTGGCGCGAGAGCGCACCCTGGTCGCGGCGGCCGAAGTCGGAGTCGAGCTCGCCAAGAAGGAGTACCAACCGGACTTCACCCTGGGGCTCGGCTACACGATGGTCGGCAAGCGCCAGGATGCGGCCGGCCGGGCCATGCCTCCCCCGGACAACGGCGACGACATCGTGGGCGTCACGGTCGGGATCAACCTGCCGGTCTGGCGCCAGAGGCTCGCCGCGGGCGTCACCGAATCGACCGCTCGCACGAGCGCGGCGGAGGACGGCTTGCGCGCCGTCGTCGCCAGGATCGACGGCGATCTCGACGAGCTCACCGCCCGCCTGCCGCTCGTCCACGACCAACTCGACCTTTTCGAGAACGTGCTCTCGGCCCAGGCTGAAGCCGCCCTTCGTTCCGCCGAGGCGGCCTACGCCGCCGGCGCGGTGGGCGCTCTCGACCTGCTCGACGCCGAGCGTGTCCTGCTGGAGGTCCGCATCGCGAAGGCCCGCAGCCGAACCGACTACCAAATCACCTGGTCCCGCCTCGAGGGTGCCGTGGGCGCGCCTCTCGGCGTCGAGTCGCACGGAGGTGCACAGTGAACGACGAGCTCAACGACGACACGTTGACCGCCCGGCCGGGCCGCCGGCGCGGCGGCTGGCTCTCGAACCTGGGCTGGCTCGTGGGAGGCGGGATTCTGACCTTGCTCCTCCTGGCGGTGCCGCTCGATATCCATCCAATCGACACCTGGATTCATCGCCTGCTCGGCCACCACGACATGACGGCGGAGACGGCGGGCGCGCCGACGGCGAAGCCGGGTGAGCGGAAGATCCTCTTCTACCGCAATCCGATGGACCCGACGATCACCTCGCCGGTGCCGATGCAGGACTCGATGGGGATGGACTATGTGCCGGTCTACGCCGACGAGGCGAACGCCGGATCGGGAGACGCCGGCGTGGCGAAGCCGGGCGAGCGGAAGATCCTCTTCTATCGCAATCCGATGGATCCGACGATCACCTCGCCGGTGCCGACGAAGGACTCGATGGGAATGGACTACGTGCCGGTCTACGCCGAGGATGCCGAGAAGGCTTCGCAGAGCGGCGCCACGGTGACGATCGATCCGACGGTCGAGCAGAATATGAACGTGCAGACCGCGGCGGTCGAACGTCGTGACCTGTCGCGCGAGATTCGCACGGTCGGTTTCCTCGATTACGACCAGGAGAAGATGGTCTCGGTCACCACCAAGTATCCGGGCTTCGTCCAGAAGGTCTACGTCAACTACGTGGGCGAGCCGGTGCGCAAGGGGCAGAAGCTCTTCGACATCTACTCGCCGGAGCTCGTGCAGACCCAGCAGGAGCTGCTCTCGGCGCTCGCCTTCGCGCGGCGGCTCGACAAGGCGCCGGACGAGGCGCGGCAGCGCGCCGACGCTCTGGTCGCCGCCGCCCGCGACCGCCTGGGCTTCTGGGACATCAGTCCCGATCAGATCCGGGAGCTCGAGGCGCGCGGCACCCCGAGTCGCGCCCTCACGGTGACCGCGCCCGCCTCGGGCGTCGTCATGATGCGCATGAATGGGCTCGAGGGGATGGCGGTCAAGCCGGGCATGGAGCTCTTCCACATCGCCAACCTCTCGACCCTCTGGCTCTCGGTCGAGGTCTTCGAGGACCAGCTCCCCTGGTTGAGGTCGGGCAGCGAGGCGAAAATCTCACTCTCCTACTACCCTGGCGAGACTTTTCACGGGAAGGTTCGCTTCGTCGAGCCCGAGGTCGACGAGAAAACGCGCACGGTCGGCCTGCGGCTCGAGGTCCCGAACCGGGACGGCCGCCTGCGCGCCGGTATGTACGCGACGGTCCGCTTCACGCCGGTCGTTGCCCAGGACGCGGTCGTGATTCCGGTGAGCGCGGTCCTCCGTACCGGCGAGCGCAACGTGGTCATCGTGGCCGAGGGTCACGGGAATTTCACGCCGCACGACGTCGAGCTCGGCGCTGAATCGGGCCGTTACGTCCAGGTCCTCTCGGGTATCCAGGCCGGACGACAGGTCGTCACCTCCGCCCAGTTCCTGATCGACTCAGAGTCGAATCTGCGCGCCGCCTTGCAGCAGATGATCACGGCCAAGCAAACCGAGGGGGTGAGCCCGTCGACTCCACCGGACTCGCCGGACGGGCACTAGAGGAGAGACCACCATGCTCAACAAGCTCATCGAGTGGTCGCTTCGCAACCAGCTCCTCATGGTGGTGGCAGTTCTCTTCGCCGTCCTCGGCGGGGTCTGGGCGATCCGGGGGATGCGGCTCGACGCCATCCCGGACCTCTCCGACGTGCAGGTGATCATCTACACGCAGTATCCGGGACAGGCGCCCCGAGTAGTCGAGGATCAGGTGACCTATCCGATCACCAGCAAGATGCTCGCGGTGCCCTACGCCAAGGTGGTGCGCGGCTACTCCTTCTTCGGCTACTCGTTCGTCTACGTCATCTTCGAGGACGGCACCGATCTCTACTGGGCGCGCTCGCGGGTGCTCGAGTACCTCTCGGGGCTGGCCGGCCAGTTACCGCAAGGCGTCTCGCCGCAGCTCGGGCCCGACGCCACCGGTGTCGGCTGGGCGTTCATGTACGTGCTCAACTCGCCCAAACGCTCGCTCGCCCAATTGCGCAGCATCCAGGATTGGTATCTGAAGTACGCCCTCACCGCCGTCGACGGGGTCTCCGAGGTGGCGTCGATCGGCGGCTTCGTGCGCCAGTACCAGATCGAGGTCGATCCGGTGAAGCTGCGCGCCTACGACATCTCGCTGCAGAAGATCAAGTTAGCCGTCCAGCGCTCGAACAACGACGTCGGCGGGCGGGTGGTCGAGATGGGGGAGAAGGAGTTCATGGTGCGTGGGCTCGGCTACGTCAAGGACGTGCACGACCTCGAGCAGGTGGTGCTCGGGGTCGGCCCGGGAGGCACGCCGATCCTGCTCAAGGATGTCGCCCACGTCACGATCGGACCGGAGATCCGGCGTGGTATCGCCGACTGGAACGGTCAGGGCGAGACGGTGGGCGGCGTGGTCGTGGTGCGCGCCGGCGCCGACACGCTGTCGACCATCGAGGGGGTCAAGAAGAAGCTCGCGGTGCTGGAGCAGGGATTGCCCAAGGACGTCAAGATCTCGATCGCCTACGATCGCACGTCGCTGATCAAGCGCTCGGTCGAGACCTTGACGCACACGCTGATCGAGGAGTCGATCATCGTCGCCTTGGTCTGCATTCTCTTCCTCTTCCACTTCCGCTCGGCGCTGGTGGCCATCTTCTCGATCCCGGTCTCCATCCTGATCGCCTTCATCGTCATGAAGATGCAGGGCCTGGGGGCCAACATCATGTCGTTGGGCGGCATCGCGATTTCGATCGGCGTCCTGGTCGACGCCGCGATCATCATGATCGAGAACGCGCACAAGCACTACGAGGAGTGGCGCGGTAAACGCTCGCACTTCGAGATCATCTTGCGCTCGGCGCAGGAGGTCGGGCCGACCCTCTTCTTCACCCTGCTGGTGATCACGGTCTCATTCATGCCGGTTTTCACTCTGCAGTCGCAGGAGGGTCGTCTCTTCAAGCCGCTGGCGTTCACCAAGACCTACGCGATCGGGGCCTCGGCGATCCTCGCCGTGACGGTGATCCCGGTGCTCATGTACTGGTTCGTGCGCGGCAACATCCGCAGTGAGGATCGGCATCCCGTTTCACGTCTGCTCTACCGGCTCTACACGCCGCTGCTCGAGCTCGCCCTCAAGTGGCGTTGGCCGGTGGTGATCGCGAGTGTGCTCCTGATCGCCGTCACGATCTGGCCGATGCGCCAGATGGGCTCCGAATTCATGCCGCCCCTCTGGGAGGGGGACCTGCTCTACATGCCGACCACGTTCCCGGGGATTTCCATCACCAAGGCGAAGGAGCTCCTCCAACAGACCGACAAGATCCTGCGTTCCTTCCCGGAGGTCAAGTCGGTCTTCGGAAAGGCCGGACGCGCCGAGACGGCGACCGATCCGGCGCCGCTCTCGATGCTCGAGACGACCATCCTCCTGAAGGATCCCTCCGAGTGGCGTCCCGGCATGACGAAGGACAAGCTGGTCGAGGCGATGGATCGGGCGGTCCATTTCCCCGGCGTCACGAACGCCTGGACGATGCCGATCAAGACCCGTATCGACATGTTGTCGACCGGCATCAAGACTCCGGTGGGCATCAAGATCGCCGGCCCCGACCTCAACGAGCTCCAGCGGCTCGGCAAGGAGGTCGAGGCGGCGGTCAAGGATCTTCCCGGGACCCTGTCGGCCTTTTCCGAGCGGGTCATGGGCGGCAGCTATTTCGATTTCAAGATCGACCGCGAGGCGGCGGCGCGCTACGGGCTCAACGTAGGCGACGTCGAGGACGTCATCCAGTCCGCGATCGGCGGCATGAATGTCTCGTGGACGGTCGAGGGATTGGAGCGCTACCCCATCAACATCCGCTATCCGCGCGAGCTGCGCGACAGCCCGGAGCGCCTTTCCGAGATCTTGGTGGCGACACCGAGCGGCTTGCAGGTGCCGCTCGGCCAGTTGGCGAAGATCGACATTCACCAGGGCGCTCCGGGCATCAAGTCGGAGAATGCCCGGCCCAACGCCTGGGTATACGTCGATCTGCGCGGCATCGATGTCGGGACCTGGGTCGCGCGCGCCCAGAAGGTGGTCCGCGAGAAGGTGCACCCGCCGGAGGGTTACGACATCTTCTGGTCGGGCCAGTACGAGTACATGCAACGGGCGCGCAAGCGCCTGCTGCTGATCGTGCCGATCACCCTCTTCCTGATCTTCTTGATCCTCTACATGAACACGAAGTCGCTGATCAAGACGGCGATCGTTCTCTTCGCGGTGCCGCTTTCGGCCGTGGGATCGGTCTGGCTCCTCTACGCGTTGCACTACAACTGGTCGATCGCCGTGTGGGTCGGCCTGATCGCCCTCGCGGGTCTGGCCGCCGAGACCGGGGTGGTGATGCTGCTTTATCTCGACATCGCTTACGAGGATTGGAAGCGCAAGGGGAAGATGGGTCGCTACGCCGACCTCGCCGAAGCGGTGGACCAGGGCGCTGTCAAACGGATCCGTCCGAAGATGATGACCATCATGGCGATCCTGCTGTCGCTCGCTCCGATCCTCTGGTCGACCGGCACCGGATCCGACGTCATGCGCCGCATCGCCGCCCCGATGGTGGGTGGCGTCCTCACTTCGTTCCTCGGCGAGCTCATCGTCTTTCCGGCCATCTACTTCCTCTGGCGCTCGATCGGGCTCCGCAAGTCGCCGCTCTTCCCGAGGGGCGAGACGCCGACCGCCGCCGAAAGCGAACCCTTCTGAGATGGGCGGTAGCTTGGCTCGACGTCTAGGTGCGGCCTAGCCGCTCGATCCAGCGGTACATCACGACCGTCGTCACCACGAAGGCGAGCCCGCCGAGCCAGATGGACGGGGTCGTGAAGCCTTCGCCCACCAGCGCCATCGGAGAGTTGTTGCCGGAGAAGGCCACCACCGCCGCGAACACGACGCCGAGCAGGCTCTCACCGACGATGAGCCCCGAGGAAAGGAGCACGCCGAGCTGCTTCGTCGCCTCGGGCTTCGGCCCGCGGTCGGCGCGGCTGTTGAACCACCAGCCGACGATCGCCCCGACCACGACCATCAGCGTCGTGGAAGTGGGGAGGTAGATGCCGAGCCCCACGGCGAGCGGAGGAAGCCGCCACGATTCCGTCGCCTTGCTCAGGATCGCGTCCAGCGCGATGCACGCGGCGCCGATGGCGCCCCCGATGCCGATCAGGCTCCAGTCGATGTTGTTCTGGATCACGCCCTGCGCGAGGGCCGAGATCAGGCCGGCCTGTGGGGCGGGAAGCGCGCGCGCCGGGTCGACGCCCGGAGCTCCCAGGAATCCGTACGCATGGCTGAGCAGATTCAGCACCGGCGGGATGACGAGCGCGCCCGCCAGGACGCCGATCACCAGCGCCCACTGCTGGGCCGCCGGCGTGGCGTCCACCAGCTGACCGGTCTTGAGGTCCTGGAGGTTGTTGTTGGCGATCGAGGCCACCGCGAACACCACCGAGGTCACGAAGAGCGCGAACGCCACCAGGGCGGGACCCGCGGAGGCCGGCAGCGATCCCTTCACGCTCAGCACCAGGAGCAGCGCGGCCACCACCACCACCAGGATTCCGATGCCCGACAGCGGGCTGTTGGATGACCCGATGAGCCCGGCCATGTAGCCGCATACCGTGGAGACCAGGAAGCCCATGATCACGACGAACACCACGCCGCCGAGGGCGAGCAGCCAGACGTGCGAGCCGAGACCGCTCTGGTTGCTGAACTGGACGAACAGCCAGGCGACGGGAATCAAGCAGAGGAGCGAGACCAGGCCCACCATCCCGAGGGGAATGTCCCGCTCGGTGCGCGGCAGGGTGTCGGCCTGTCCCGCCTTGCGCACCCGTGAGGCCGCGCGGGCCCCGGCGAGTCCCTTGACGACCGGCTTGACCAGCGTGCCCAGGGTCCAGATGGCGGCGACGCCGATCGCGCCGGCGCCGACGAAGCGTACATAGTTGCTCCAGCCGGCCTGCGCCACGTCTGCCGCGGCGCCCGCGGCGGGGTGCAGCGCGGTGAAGTGCGGCACCGCCCAGCCCCAGCCGATGACCGCGCCCACCAGCATCGCGATGCCCACCGAGAGACCGACCAGGTGGCCGATCGCGAAGAGCGCGAAAGAAAGGGCGAAATCGAAGCCGGTGGCCGGGCCTCTGTCGCCGCCCAGCCGGAAGTACTGCGCGACGTCGCTGGCGAAGATCTTGGTCTGCACGACGACGTAGAAGACCGCCGAGACGATGCTGCCCCAGATCACGGCCTTGAGGCCGGCGCCGCTGGTTTCGACCGCCTCGCTGGCGTCGTGTCCCTCCTCGCCCGCACCGACTTTCAGCACCTCCGCGCAGGCGACGCCCTCGGGGTAGGGCAGGTCGGAGTCGGTCACCAGCGCGCGGCGCAGCGGAATCGTGTACATCACGCCCAGCACGCCGCCGGCCGCGCAGATCGAGAACGAGATCCAGAACGGAAAGCCCGTCCACCAGCCGACGATAATGAGTCCCGGAAGCACGAAGATGATCGCGGACAGGGTTCCCGCCGCCGACGCCACCGTTTGAACGATGTTGTTCTCCTGGATCGTCGCGCCGCGGAACGCCTGCAGAATCGCCATCGAGATCACCGCGGCGGGGATCGACGTGGAGAACGTGATGCCGGCCTTGAGGCCGAAGTAGACGTTCGCCGCGGTGAAGATCAGCGTGATGATGACGCCGATGATGAGACCGCGAAGGGTCAGTTCGGCGACGGGCATGACGGTGTTGTCCGATCGTGTGCTCACGCGTGCTCCTTCTGGACGGGCTGCTTACCGGGATCACGACCACCGCCGAGACTCCGGGACGGAGCCCGGGTCGCGACGGAATCGGCCGCGCTACGACGTAACGGGGCTCTGGATCAGGCGGTGCCTCTGCACGTGCTCGACATCCATGTCGTCATCGTGTGGAAAGTGACTTGCGGGCGAGCTTATCCCAGCCCGAAAGTCGCCAGGACGCAGGGCTCCCGCGGTGCCGAGCGGCGGGGCGGGCACGCGGGGCGCGCCGATCGGGGGTGCATCTCCGACGCGGAATGAGCGCAATGAGCGCAATAATGGAGCTGGCCGAGTCCGCCCAGCCTCGGCTCGTGACCAGCGTCTCCGACGACAGAAGCGCCGCCCCGCTGATCAGCGCACCGAGCATGGCTGTGCGGGGAGGGCGCACCCTGGCTGAATCTCGAGCGGTGCGTCTTCGAGTTCCCGGCGCAGGTAGCGGGAGCCCGGTCACGAGGGAGGAATCCGGTGGGCGATACAAGATCCAACCGTCCGACGTCGCGCCAGAAGCGCTCGCGCTCGCTGCGTGAGGCTGGCGAACGCGCCGCAAGCGCGATGCTGGGAGAGCAGCCTTCACCGAACGAGAGGAAGGCGCCCGAGCCGCACGAGCAAGAGACGGTCTACGTCGAAACCGAACGTCTGATCGCGGTTTGGTTCCGCGTCTACAAGCGCTGCGATCCCCATTGGTTCGGCTGAGCCGAGAGGCGGTGCGACCGAGCGAGATACCGTGGGGGTCTCGCCTTCCGACGGCGTGAGTTCCGCCTGCTCGGACCCGTTGCTCAGGGCAGAGGATCGAGCCGTGGAACGCCTTGGCCCGGCTCCTGGGGGATCTCGATGAAGGCGTGGCCGCTCGCCTGGTGGCAGCCGTTGCAGGCCGCCGCGGCGCGGGCGAAGGCGGCTTGGAACACCGCCGGGTCGTGCGCGGCGATCGACTGGGAGAGATCGGGCAGCCGCCCGTCGATGAATCCCCTGCCGAGGGCCAGCAGGTCGGCGCCGGTGTTCTTCTCCGGCGGTTCGGCGTGCGGCAGATCGTCGAAGACCTCCGCCAGCTCCGAGCGCTCGAAATCGGCCAGCTCCCAACGGCGCGCCACGCCCGCCTTGCCCAGGAGCTCGAAACGGTGTCCGGCTTCCGCCATGAGCTCGCCGTAGCGTGGGGCGTCGGGCGACTCCTTCGTTGCGGCGTGCTTCTGGTGCGGCTCGACGGTGACCTGACAGGCGGCGAAGCCGAGCAGGCCGGCGACGCCGAGGGTGAGAAGACCGATTCGACGAGGCAGGCTCATGCGCTCCTCCGATCGACGCATCCGGCGACGCACCCGCCGCCGGACTCCAGTTGGATCGTCGCGTGGTCGAGCTGGAAGCGCTCGCGCAACGTGATGCGCAGCTCGTCGAGAACCGAATCGCGATCCCGTCCCTCGACGCGGGCGTGGACCGAGAGCGCGTCGAAACCGCTCGTGATCGTCCAGACGTGCAGATCGTGCACTTCCACCACTCCTTCCACGTCGAGGAGCGCGGCGCGGATCTCCGGCTCGTCGAGGCGGGACGGAGTTCCCTCGAGCAGGACGTGCACCGATTCCGCGAGCAGCTTCCACGCCGATCCCGCGACCAGTAGCGCGATCAGCACGGAGGCCACCGGATCGGCCCACAGCCAGCCGAGGCGCCAGACGAGCAGCCCGGCGAGGATCGCCTGCACGCTGCCCAGGGTGTCGGCCAGGACGTGCAGCCAGGCACCGCGCAGGTTGAGCGAGTCGGCGCGGCTGCCGTGCAGGATGCGCAGGCCCAGCAGGTTCACGACGAGACCGCCGACCGCGATCCACATCATCGCCTCGCCGTTGATCGGATGCGGCGCGCTCAGGCGTCCCCAGGCCTCGATGAGAATGGCGACCGAGACAGCGACCAGCAGCAGGCCGTTGGCGAGCGCGGCGAGGATCTCGGTGCGATGCCAGCCGAAAGTGCGCTCCGGCGTGCTGGGCCGCTGCGCCATGCCGAGGGCGAAGAGTGCCAGACCGAGCGACGCGGCGTCGGTCAGCATGTGGCTGGCGTCGGCGAGCAGCGCCAGCGAACCGGTGAGCAAGCCGCCTACGGCCTCGGCCACCATGTAGAGGGCGACCAGCCCGAGCGTCCAGCGGAGGCGCCGTACGCTGGCGTGCCGGGCGTGGGAATGGGGCGCCGCGGCCGCCGAGTCGTCTTTGGGAAGGGTACCCATCCGCCTCATTCTCACGCTCTCGCGCCGCGATGCAAAGGGCGCCGGCGGACCCGCTCCCTCGATGGGGCGGCGCGGCCCACCCGACCACGGGGCAGCAGTTCCAGGGGTCCGGCTGTAAGGTGGACAGGTCGGCCGCGTTTGCGGGAGAGGCAGGAGCCACGAAACCATGTCCAACGCCATGAAGAACGGTCCGGACGCGAGCGGGACGGCCACGGTGCTCGATCCGGTCTGTGGGATGCGCGTCGATCCGAATGCGGGCAAGCCATCGACCGAATACCGGGGCGAGACCTACTGGTTCTGCTGCAACGGCTGCCAGGCGAAGTTCGAAGCCGACCCCGAAAAGTACCTCGAGGGGCATCGTGAGCCGATGGACCACGGCAGCCACCGGCACGGACACGAGAGCCATGCCGGTCCGATGTCCGCTCCGGCGGCCGAGTCCGCCACCGATCCGGTTTGTGGCATGTCGGTCGATCCGAGAGCGGGCAAGCCGTCGACCGAGCACGAGGGCGAGACGTACTGGTTCTGTTGCAACGGCTGCAAGACGAAGTTCGAGGCGGATCCGGAGAAATACCTGACCGGACATCGTGAGCCGATGGGACACGCCGCCCACGGCTCGGCGCACGGCGGGCCCGCCGCCGCCGGATCGATGCCCCTCGCGTCGAAGTACATCTGCCCGATGGACCCGGAAGTCGAGAGCGACCGGCCGGGCCCCTGCCCGAAATGCGGCATGGCGCTCGAGCCCGCGGCGCCTCCGGCTCCCGTGACGAAGACCGAGTGGACCTGTCCGATGCACCCGGAGATCGTGCGCGACGCGCCCGGGAGCTGCCCGAAGTGCGGCATGGCGCTCGAGCCGCGCACCGTGGAGGTCGGAGAAGGGCCGAACCCCGAGCTCGTCGACATGCGGCGGCGCTTCTGGATCGCGGTACCGCTCGCCGCGATCACGCTCCTGCTGGCGATGGGAGAGCTCATTCCCGGCGATCCGATCGGCCAGCTCGTCGGGCCGGGGAGCCGGGTCTGGCTCGAGCTCCTCTTCGCCACGCCGGTGGCCGTCTGGGCGGCCTGGCCCTTCTACCAGCGCGCGGTCGCTTCGCTCGTCAACCGCAGCTTGAACATGTTCACCCTGATCGGGCTCGGCGTTTTCGTGGCGTATGGCTACAGCCTCGTCGCGGCCCTCGCGCCGGGCATCTTTCCGGACGCCTTCCGCAAGGCGGACGGCAGTGTGCCGGTCTATTTCGAGGCCGCCGCGGTTATCACGGCCCTGGTGCTGCTCGGCCAGGTGCTCGAGCTCAAGGCGCGGGGGCAGACGAGCTCCGCGCTGCGCAAGCTGCTCGGCCTGGCGGCCAAGACGGCCCGCCGGGTGCGCACCGACGGAGCGGAGGAAGACGTGCCGCTCGACTCCGTGCAGGTGGGCGA
This sequence comes from Thermoanaerobaculia bacterium, assembly GCA_963712855.1. Lineage (GTDB taxonomy): Bacteria > Acidobacteriota > Thermoanaerobaculia > Multivoradales > JAGPDF01 > JACTMI01. Next base: position 716,710 of record CAVQJN010000001.1, on the reverse strand, counting down.
CAAGTTGCGCGTTCGTCCCGGTGAGAAGGTGCCGGTCGACGGCGTCGTCGTCGAGGGGACGACCTCGATCGACGAGTCGATGGTCTCGGGCGAGCCGATCCCGGTCGAGAAGGGTGCCGGGGACAGGGTGGTCGGCGCCACGGTCAACGGCAACGGCTCGATCCTGATGCGCGCCGAAAAGGTGGGTGGCGAGACGTTGCTCGCCCGCATCGTGGCGATGGTGGCCGCCGCGCAGCGCTCGCGGGCGCCGATCCAGAAGCTGGCCGATCGCGTGTCGGGCTGGTTCGTCTTCGCGGTGGTCGGCGTCGCGGTGTTGACGTTCGCGCTCTGGGCCGCGTTCGGACCGGAGCCGCGCCTCGCACACGCCCTGGTCAATGCGGTGGCGGTGCTGATCATCGCCTGCCCATGCGCGCTGGGCCTCGCGACCCCGATGTCGATCATGGTGGCCTCGGGACGGGGTGCTTCGCTGGGCGTCCTCTTCCGCAACGCGGAGGCGATCGAGCACCTGCGCCAGGTGGACACGCTGGTGGTGGACAAAACGGGAACGCTGACCGAGGGCAAGCCGAGCGTGGCCGAGATCGTCGCCCGCGGCGTCGACGAGGCGGAGCTCCTGCGCTGCGCGGCCAGCCTCGAACGAGGCAGCGAGCATCCGTTGGCCGCGGCGGTCGTCGCGGCGGCGGAGGCGCGGGGCGTGGCGCTCGCCGCGGTCGAGTCGTTTCATTCGTATCCAGGGCAAGGCGTCGTCGGCCTGGTCGGCGGCACGGTGGTGGCGCTCGGCAACGAGGCTCTGCTGGCCGCCAAGAAGCTCGCCGTCGGCGATCTCGCCGAGGACGCGAAGCGGATCCGCGCGAGCGGCAAGAGCGCGGTCTATGTCGCTCTCGACGGCAAGGTGAAGGGCGTCCTCGCGATCGGCGATGCGGTGAAGGGGACCACGCCGGAGGCGATCCAGGCGCTCCACGCGGAAGGCATCCGCCTCGTCATGCTGACCGGCGACAGCCGGGCGACCGCCGAGGCGGTGGCGCGCGAGCTCGGCATCGATTCGGTGATCGCCGAGGTACTGCCCGATCAGAAGGTCGCGGAGGTGAAGCGACTCCAGGCCGAGGGGCGCTTCGTCGCCATGGCGGGCGACGGCATCAACGACGCCCCGGCGCTCGCCCAGGCGCAGGTCGGCATCGCGATGGGCACCGGTACCGACGTGGCCATGGAGTCGGCCGGCGTGACCCTGGTCAAGGGGGACCTGAACGGCATCGTGCGGGCGCGACGGCTGTCGCGCGCCACCATGGGCAACATCAAGCAGAACCTATTCTGGGCCTTCGCCTACAACTCGCTCGGCATCCCGATCGCCGCCGGCATCCTCTACCCCTGGACCGGCTGGCTCCTCTCGCCGATGCTCGCCGCCGCCGCCATGAGCTTCAGCTCGGTGACCGTGATCGGCAACGCGCTGCGGTTGCGCAAGGCGGCGATCTGAGACGGACGGGCGGCAGGCGATAGCGCGTGGCAAGTTCGAAGCGATGAACGGCGTGATGTCACGCTCCGAGCTGCCCGGCTGGAAGCTGTTCTGGGCGCGGCTCGAGTTACCGCCAACTGGCGATCCCGCGGGTCGACTGACGGAGCGCTGCCGGCGGATCGCTGCCGAGCTGCGCGCCCGCTGGACGCCCGCCGAGCTCGGCGAGGATCCGGTCGTGGCGGAGGTTCGACGACTCTTCAGGGCGGCGGGAACCGATCCTTCGCGCTACCGGCCCTCCTCGGAAGCTCTCCTACGCCGGCTGCTCAAGGGGGAGAACCTGCCGGCGATCCATCCGCTGGTCGATCTCAACAATCTGCTCTCCGTCGAGGCTCAAGGTGCCCTGCTGCGTGATGCGCGAGGGCACGGTCGAATTTCCGGTCACTCTGCGCGCTGGCAGGCTCGGCGAGATGCTCGACTCGATGCGCGGACCCTTCAACCTGGCCGGCAAGCCGCTGCTCGAAGATGCCCGCGGTCCGTTCGGCACGCCGATCACCGATAGCCACCGGGTGAAGGTCCTGCCGGACACGGCCGCGGCGTGGCTGGTCGCCTATCTCCCCGCGGAGCTCGTCGACGAAGCGGCCATGACCTCCAAGCTCGAAGCGATCCTGAGCGAAGCCCCGGTCGCTACGACAGGGCCAATCGGTTGATCCGGGCCACCGGGGATCGGGAAGATCTCGAAACGAAGGCTCCAGAAGCGAAGGGCTTCCATAGAAGGGAAAAGCATTCGAACGTCAGCGTCGCGACGCCGTCGGCAACAGGTGGGTAGCTCGCCGGCCGGTGTCATCCTGTGTGAGGCGAGAGGCCGGACAGGTCATCTTCTTCCTTCTATGAAAGTCTTTGATCTTGTCGTTGTGTTCCTGACTTCGGGTTTCGCTCGAGGGTCGTTCGAACCCGCCTTTCCCTGAATTTGTCGGAGGTCCCTGCCGTGGAGCTGACCAGTAAGCAGCGGAAACAGTTGCGAGGGCTGGCGCATGCTCTCGAGCCGGTGGTGCACGTGGGCAAGGGCGGGGCGAGCGAGGAAGTCGCCGGCCAGGTGGATCGAGCGCTCGCTTCGCACGAGCTCATCAAGGTGCGCTTCGCGGGAAACAAGGAGGAGAAGCGGGCCCTGGTCGACGAGCTGGCCGAGCGCACCGGCGCCGCCGCGGCGGGGACCGTCGGCCACGTCGCCATCCTCTACCGCCCTCACGCCGATCCCAAGAAACGTCGCATCCATCTCGTAACCGACTGATGTGATTCGGCTTGTCTCGAGGTTCGATGGGACGAAGGGCTCCTGGAGCGGTCCGAGTAGACTGGACGCGAGCGGGAACGGAAATCCTTTTCCCCGCTTCGTACGTTAGGTATCGGTGAGAGGAGAGTCGCCCTTCCGATGTTCTATTTCGATCCCATCTACTTCGTCTTCCTCCTGCCGGCGCTGGGGCTGTCGCTGTGGGCCAGCTTCCGCACCAAGGCGGCCTTCAAGAAGTACTCCCGCGTGCCGGTCTCCACCGGTTTGACCGGGGCGCAAGCCGCCCAGCGGATGCTCCAGGCCGCCGGGATCACCGACGTCGAGATCGTGCCGCAGGCGGGCACGTTGACCGACCACTACAACCCGATCGTCAAGCGGCTGGCGCTCTCCGAACAGGTCTACGGTGCGCGGTCGATCGCCGCGGTCGGGGTGGCCTGCCACGAGGCGGGGCACGCGATCCAGCACGCCACAGCCTACAAGCCGCTCTGGTTCCGATCGCTCCTCGTGCCCACGGCCAACATCGGATCGAAGCTCGGTTATCTGGTCATGATGGCCGGCCTCTTCCTCATGTACGCGAGCGGCCACGTCGGTGGGCTCGGCCAGCAGATCGTGCTCTTCGGCGCGGTGCTCTTTTCGGCCGTGCTGCTCTTCCAGATCGTCACCCTGCCGGTCGAGTTCGACGCCTCGGCGCGAGCCAAGAGACTGGCGGTGGCGAACGGAATCGTGATGCCGCAGGAACGCGAGGGGATGGACCGGGTGCTCAACGCGGCGGCCCTGACCTACGTCGCGGCGATGATCTCGACCCTGATGACGCTGCTCTACTACCTCTACCGGGCGGGTTTGCTCGGCGGCCGCGGCCGCGACTGACCGGCAACGCTCGAATCGCGCGCGGGACTCTGGCCCGCCGGGCGGTAAGCTCGGCGGGCGGTTTCATTTTTCGGAGGCCCCGATGCGAAAGCCCTGGATCGTCCTCGTCGCCCTTGGCGCGCTGGCGCTGACCTCTTCGTTGCTCCTGCCCGACGCGGTTCGGGCCTGGCGCACCGCCAAGCCGGAGCTCTACGCCCGCCACTGGCTGGCCATCACCGGCAAGCCGCTCGCCGCCACCGCGGGGGCGCGGATCTTCAACGAGGGGGGCAACGCGGTCGACGCGGCGTGCGCGATGCTGGCCGCGGCGGCGACGATGTGGGACACCTTGAGCTGGGGAGGCGAGACCCAGGCGATCGTCTGGAATCCGATCGAGAAGAAGGTGATCGGCGTCAACGCGCTCGGCGTCGCGCCGACCGGCGCGACCCCCGAGTACTTCCGCGCGAAGGGCTATCGCTACCCGCCCGAGTACGGACCGCTCGCCGCAGTGACGCCGGGGACGCCGGGCGGTCTGATGGTCATGCTCGCAGAGTGGGGAAAGCTCTCGCTCGGTCAGGTCCTGGCGCCGGCGATCGAGATGGCGGACGGCTATCCGATCGAAGCGCAGCTCGTCCATACGGTCGCGCGGCACGAGAAGGAGCTCGTCCGGTGGCCGTTCTCGCGTGCTCTCTTTCTGCCCCACGACGGTGAGCCGCCGGTGCCGAGCGAGGTCTTCCGCCAGCCCGACCTGGCGCGCACCCTGCGCCGGTTGGCCGCGGCGGAGAAGCAGGCGCTCGCCGCGGGCAAGAGTCGCAAGGAGGCGATCCTCGCCGCCTACGACCTCTTCTACAAAGGCGCCATCGCCAAGGAGCTGGTCGACGCCGTGGACGCGGAGGGGGGGCTCTGGACCACTCAGGATCTCGCCAACTGGAAGGTCAAGCTCGAGCCGACGGTTTCGACGAACTATCGTGGCTACGAGGTGCACAAGCTGACCACCTGGACGCAGGGGCCGGCGATGCTCGAAGCGCTCAACATTCTCGAATACGCGGATCTGGCTTCGATGGGCTACGGCAGCGCGCGCTACATCCACACGGTCACTCAGGCGATGGAGCTCGCCTTCGCCGATCGGGACTTCTATTACGGAGATCCGGCGTTTCCGCCCGCCGAGCCGATCCAGGGCCTGCTCTCGAAGGAGTACGCGAAGGCGCGTTTCGCCGAGATCGACCCGGCGAAGAATCGCACCGACATCAAGCCGGGCGATCCTTACCCGTACCAGGGCGGCACGAATCCCTACCGGTCGCTCCTCGACGCTTGGCCGCCCACCGACGAGACGGGTCCGGGCAAGCCGCCGGCCTGGCAGACCTCGTCGCTCTCCTTCGACGAAGCGTTCCGGGCCGGCACCACGTCGGTGATCGCCGCGGACGCGGACGGCTGGGTGGTCTCGATGACGCCCTCCGGAGGGTGGGTGCCGGCGGTGGTGGCGGGCAAGACCGGGATCGGACTCTCGCAGCGCATGCAGAGCTTCGTGACCGACCCGCGCGAGAACCCTTTCAACGTGGTGACGCCCGGGCAGCGGCCGCGCGTCACGCTGACGCCGAGCCTGGCGCTGCGCGACGGCGAACCGGTTCTGGCCTTCGCGGTGCAGGGGGGAGATACACAGGATCAGAATCTGCTCCAGTTCTTCCTCGGCGTGACCCAGTTCGGGCTCGACGTCCAGGACGCCGCGGAAGGCCCGAACTTCACGACGTACCAGCTCTTCTCTTCCTTCGGGAACCACGATCGGGCGCCGGGGCGTCTGACGCTCGACGCGCGGACGCCGGACTGGGTGCGCGACGGGCTGCGGGCCCGGGGCTACCGGCTCGATTTCATGGAGCGGAATTCGGGGCCGATCAACGCGATCCTGATCGACCGGGCGCACGGCACGATGCGCGGCGGCTCGTCGAACAACGGAGAAGATTACGGGATCGCCTGGTGAGGATTTTCCACCGGGGTGTGAAGGGTTTCACCCTCTGAGGAGGGTGTGGCACCGCGCTTGCTCGTGAACGACCGCTGATTCCGCGTCTCGCCGAGACGTCACAGGAAAGGGGAAATTTCATGCTCAGCAAGCGTCTGCTCCGCACCGGAACGCTCGTTCTCGCCATCTCGGCCACCGGCTTCCTTTTCGCCCATCCGGCGAGCGCCCGCGTTCAGTTCGGCGTGCGCGCGGGGGTGGTGGTCGACGATTCGGATCCGTTCGTGGGCCTCGAGGTCCTGGTGCCGCTTTCGCCGGCGAACCTCGACTTCAACCCCAACGTGGAGTTCGTCGACAGCGGGTCGCGTGACCGGGTCTCGTTCAACGCCGATTTCCACTACGACTTCCGGAACGAGCGCACATACACGTTGTGGGCGGGCGCCGGCGCGGCGCTGATCCACACCGACGCGCCGCGTGGCTTCGACTCTTCGAACGACGCGGGGCTGAATCTGCTGGGCGGCATCGGGTGGAAATACAGCGACATGACGCCGTACGCGCAGATCAAGATCGTGGTCGCAAACAAGTCGTCGCTCTTCGCGGGGGTTGGGATTCGATTCTGACGCCTACTCTGTTTGGCATTCCGTGGGTCCGGTAAGCGTCTGCATCTTCCTCGCCGGGGCTTCGAAGCTCCATCTGAGCGGAAGACGCAGCCACTTCCCAGCCCCTCGGGCAGAGAGGCACCAACGCACACTGGTTCGGCCTGGCAGCAGGCCCGACTGGCTCAGTGGTGAACCGGCTTGCCGATCTTTCCGATGAGCTCGTCCATGTGCCGATCGAGCGCTTCCTTCGTCTGCGCTTCGACGACTAGACGCAGCAGCGGCTCGGTGTTCGACGGCCGGACGTTGAACCACCAGTCGTCGAAGGCGACCGTGATGCCATCGAGCCAGTCGATCTTCCCGTCGGCGTAGTCGGCTTCGAGCTGCTTCATCTTGGCGAGCTTGTCCTCGACCTGGAAATTGGTCTCCGGACTCTTGGCGTAGCGGTGGAGCGGCGCCACGAGCTCGGACATAGGCTTGCCGCTCTTCCAGAGAAGATTGAGCACCTCGATCACGGCCATGATGGCGCAGTCGGCGTAGAAGTTGTCGCGGAAGTAGTAGTGGCCCGCGAGCTCGCCGCCGAACAGGCCGTGCTTCTGGCGCAGGGTGGCTTTCATGAACGAATGGCCGACCCGCTCGCGGACCGGAATGCCGTGGTGTTCCTCGATGTATTCGGGTACGGCGCGCGAGGAGCGGAGGTCGAAGAGCACGTGCATCTCGGGCTCGCGGTCGAGCAGCTCGCCGGCGATGAGCGCGGTCGTGAGGTCGCTGGCGATCGGCTCGCCGCGTTCGTCGACGAAGGCGGCGCGGTCGAAGTCGCCGTCGCAGGCGATGCCCAGGTCGGCCCCGACCTCCTTGACCTTGGCCTGCAGGTCGCGGAGGCTCTCGAGCTTCAAAGGATTCGCCTCGTGGTTGGGGAAGGTGCCGTCGAGCTCGAAGTAGAGGGGCACCAGGTCGATGCCGAGCGATTTGAAGATCGAGAGCTCGGTCGTCGCCATGCCGTTGGCGGCATCGACCACCACGCGCAGGTTCCGGGCGTTGTCGGGGCGACGGAGGAACGAGCGCACGTGGCGTTGATAGTCACCGAACACATCGGCGGTGCGCACCGAGCCGCGGCGCGCCGAGGTCGGCAGCTCGCCGGAAGCCACCAGACGTTCGAGCAGCGGGATCCCGTGGTCGCCGGAGACGGGGCGCGCCTCGTGCTTCGAGAACTTGAGGCCGTTGTACTCGGCGGGATTGTGGGAGGCCGTCACCTGCACGCCGCCGGCGGCGCGCAGCCGCCCGATGGCGTAGTAGTTGAGCGGCGTCGTCGCCAGCCCGATGTCGATGACGTCGAGCCCGGCGAGGTTCAAGCCCTCGACGACGGCTTCCGCCAGGGGGCCGGACGACGGCCGCATGTCGCGCGACACCACCACCGTCTCGCCGCCGTGGGCGATGTCCTCTTCGTCGAGCACCGCGCGAAACGCCTGTCCGATCGCGCGTGCCGTGTTCTCGTCTATCTCCGAGGGGTAGATCCCACGGACGTCGTATGCCTTGAAGATTCCAGCCATGATGTCGGGTTCGCTCCTTCTTGACGACTGCAGCGGAGGAACCCTATCAGCGCGCCGGCGGACTCGACTCGGATGGCGACGTCGTGCCGGGAGGGTGCGCGGGCGCGCCGAGCCTTCGGCCGATGCGCGGCATGAGCTTCGTGAAGATCTTGTCGGCGACGCCTCTCAGGCGGGCGTCGCGCGGCGGCTCGCCCTTGCGGCGGAACCACCTGCGGACCGGCCGCATGCCTTCGCGGGTCCAGCGGCCGACGACCGTGCCGTCGCTCGTCCGGACCAGCCAGATGCGCACGAGAACCGGGTCGATGCCGCGGCTGCCGACCACCGCGCCGCCTACCCAGGTGGCCGTCTCGAGGAGGAACTCGCCGGCGCCAGCCCACCAGCCGTAGGTGGAGTTGCCGGTCGCCTGGGCGACCAGGATGCCGTGTCCGATACCGGCGGCGAGACCCTGCGCGGCGAGGATCCAGAGCCAGGAACGCCGGATGTTGCCGTAGGCGACGAGCTCGGTGAACACCGCCACGTCGGCGCGCGCCGCGCGTCCGAGCTCGGCTACGCGTGCGAAGGGGGGGCGTTTTCCAGTCAACGCCGGAAGCTCGGCCTCGCCGACCTCGAGGCCGCGTCCGCGCAATCGGGCGGCGAGGTCGTCCCGCAGGTCGTGCAGCGCGGTGGATCGAGCGGCCTCGAAGTCCTCCTTGGGCTCCGTTACGGGGAGCGCGTCGCGCGAGCGGATGGGAATGCCGTCGAGGGGAGTCAGCACGACGACCCGGGGCGGCGAGGCGAACTGCGCCACGGGGAGCGACGCGCATCCCGAGGCGATCGTGACGACGAGGAGGGCGGCGAGAAGAGAGCGGCACCGCTCGGACATCCACCCAGCGTAGCAGGGAGCCGTGCAGAGAGACTCCGGTCCGCAGTCCCGTCGAAACCCGTCAATGGCTCCGTCCGTCCCCTTGGGGCGATCAACGCGGGGTACGATTCGGAACCGGAGCGGCGGACCGTCATGCGCGCACTGGTGATCGAAGACGAGCGAGACATCCGACGCTTTGTCGTCAAGGCGCTGAGCGAGGCTGGGCTGGCCGTCGATGAGGCGTCGACCGGGAGTGAAGCGTTGGCACTGGCGGTGGACAGCCCTCACGATGTCTTCGTCGTCGACCTCGGACTGCCGGATATGGATGGGCTCGAGCTGATTGCAGGACTGCGCTCTCACGGCGCCACGGCGCCGGTACTGGTCCTTTCGGCCCGGCGCTCGGTCTCGGAGCGCGTCCAAGGCCTGGAGCAGGGCGCGGACGACTACCTTCCGAAACCCTTCGCGATCGCCGAGTTGGTCGCCCGCGTTCGCGCTCTTCTGCGACGTGGCAGCGCGGGAGGAGAGGAGAGCGGGCGCTTGGTGGTTTCTGATCTCGAGCTCGACGCGGTCGAGCACCGGGCGAAGCGAGGCGGTCGCGATGTAGACCTCTCTCCACGGGAATTTCAGCTGCTGTGGTACCTGGCCAGCAGCGCCGGCCGGGTGCTGACGCGAACGATGATCCTCGATCACGTTTGGAGCCTGCAATTCGACCCCGGCACCAACGTTGTCGACGTGCATATTCATCGATTGCGCGCCAAGATCGAGCGTGACGGTCGTCGTCTTATCCATACTGTTCGTGCCGTTGGGTATGTTCTCCGCGCGGAGTAGGCGGCCAGGGCATAGCGCCGCGTGGCGTCTCGCTGTGCCTGCGACTCTGGTCTTCGCTCTTGGGAGTGGCGCCGCGCTCCTCGTCGCGTACGAGGTCACGGCGGCGGCAGTGCACGATCGCCTGGACGAGGTGTTGATCAGTGAGGCGGCGGATCTCTCGAATGACGCAGCAGCGATTCCCGATGCGCGATTGCAGCAGTGGCTCGACACGGAGCGGGTGGAGCTCTCCCGGTATTTCACTCGCCGTCGAGGGGATCTGACTTCCCCGGGCGGCGTCGTACTGGTCATCACCGACCCTGCCGGGAGACCTTTCGTATGGTCGGGAATCGTGGATGTGGCTCCGCTCTTCGCGGCGTTCGATCACACGGTGACCCGAAAGATAGAGCGGCGAACCCTCCGAATGGCTGGATTCGAACGTCCGCTGCGCGCCATTCGCTGGCAAGTGGCAGGAGTACGAGGCGCTCTGGTCGGGGTTCCACCCCGAGGCGCCTCGATGTTGTTGCGTCGAATGGTTGCTACCCTTCTCGCGCTCTGGGCGACGGTGGTGCTCATCGGGGGCGCCGTAGCGGTGTGGAGTGTGCGCCGTGCCCTTCGACGTGTCGAGAGTCTCCGCCGAGCAGCCGCCGCGGTGATCCGTCCGGAAGGGGGGCAGCGGCTTGCGGACGAAGGGGCCGACGACGAGATCGCTCGCCTCACGGCTACCCTCAACGAAATGCTGGACCGAATCGCGGATGGCGTTCGGGAAGTTCGCAGCCTTTCGCAGTCGGTGGCGCACGATATGCGAAGTCCGGTGACCGTGATTCGTGCTCGCCTCGAAATGGCGCTGACCGAAGGGGAGGGCGTCGATTGGCGGGATGAAGTCGCGGCGGTCATCGAAGAGCTCGATCGCTTGAGCGCTCTGCTCGAAGCCTCACTCGACGTCGCGGAAGCTGAGGGAGGAGCGCTGCGCTCGCGCCGGCAAGAGCTCGACCTCGCGAAGATCTGTGTCGAACTGGTGGACCTCTACGCACCAGCGGCCCAGGAGCAGGGCGTACAGCTCGATGCACTCGTTCCGAGGACTCTGCCGATCTCCGCCGACCCGCATCTTCTTCATCGAGCTCTGGGCAATCTGCTGGACAACGCCCTCCGGCATGCTACCGGCGCGACACGCGTGCGTTTACGAGCGTGGAGCGAAGACCGTGGCGTTCTGGTGGGTGTCGAAGATGATGGCCGGGGGTTCGATGAAATCGCTCGCGGGCATCCTTTCGAGCGCCCTCCTCGACGCGCCGAGAACAGGGGCTTCGGGCTCGGGCTGCCGCTGGTACGTGCCGTGGCTCGTGCGCACGGTGGCGATGCGCAGCTCGGCATTGGCCAATTCGGGGGCGCGATGGTCACGCTCTTCTTACCCTTCTCCGAGGTGAGCGAAGCTCAGGTCGATCCGCTCGATGTCTGAAGCTTGTTCCCATGCGAGAGGCGTCGAGGCGCCTGCGGGAGAAGATCGGGAACCGAGCGACCGCATGGTCGCCCGGAGTCCCGGGTGTCTTTCTACTGACCGTTCTTGTGGTCGCCCTTGTTCTCCGCGTTCTCTTGGGCCGGTCCTTCATGCTGCACCGAGATGACCGAACCAGACATGGCATCGACATTGACCTCGTCGATTCCCGATTGACCCTCTTTGGCGAGGTCGAAGCTATAGATCAGCCGCCCTCCCTCTTGCTCGAGCTCCTCGGAACGAATGAGCGATCCCGGAACCCGCGCGAACGCGGCGATTCGGGCCTGCTCGATCGGCAAGGTCGCCTTGGCTAGCAGCTCGGGTGGGAGCTTGCTCTGGGTCGCTGCCCCGGCGTCGGTCGCTACCGAGTCCGGATGCGATGCAGCCGGGGCGCTCGTTGCCTCCGAGCTGGGATGCGCAGGTGCCTGGGCGCTCGAGGCTTCAGAAGCGGGGTGGGAGGACACGCCCTGGCTGGCGCCCCCGCAGGCGGCAAGAGGCAGCAACAAACTGGCCAGTGTTGCGGAAAGTAGACGGGTTCGCACGAGGTTCTCCTCTTCTTGTCTTACGACGTGGCACGGCGATACCGAAGCCACGAGACTTCTGATGAAGCCCGCTCGACAGTTGACCTCATCCGGGTGACCTGCTCATGAATACTGGATGACAGATCTGTCATTCGGTAGAGAGCCCAGCGCTGGATCGCCGTGGGTCCGGTTTCGGAATGAAGTCTCGGCGGAAAGAGGTCTCAATCGATTGGAGAGGTGGCCGTGAAGTCCCGGACGGAGGCCGTCAGATCACCTCCATAGGTCGAGGTCACGCCGCAAAATGTAATGGTCGGCGCTCTTGCCCGTGTAAGAATCGTCGCCAGGCCCCAAGGGGGCTCTCGACACGAACTTTCCCATGCGATTTAGTGATCTTGGAATCCTGTTGGTTGGTTCCGCGCTCTTGGCGCCGAATCTCCAGGCTGCGACCATGCCGATCTCCCTCGAGGCGGCGCTCGCCGCGGCGCGGAGCGCCAACGCCGCGCTGCCGGTCGCCGATTACGACACCCGGATCGCGCAGCAGCGACGCCGCGAGGCGGAGGCGATGCGGCGCCTGCAAGTGCATCTCGATGGCGACCTCTGGGTGGCGCCGGCGCCGGGCTATGACCCGGTGATCACCAACCTGGGCGAGGATCGGCTGCAGATCGGGGTCGAGAAGCCGCTCTACGACGGCGGGGCGTTGCGCGCCGGCGCCGCCCAGGCGCGCGCCGACCTCGCCGCAAGCGCGGCGCGCTACCGCATGGCCGAGCAGGATCTCGACCTCGAGGTGCGACAGCAGTACGCGGCGATTCTCGCCGCGGAGCGCGAGGTCGGAGCGCGGCGCGAGGGTCTTGACCGGCTCGCAAGCTACCGTTCGCTGCTCGAGGATCGCGAGCGCAGCGGTCAACCCGTGGCACCCGACCTTCTGCGCACCCGGGTGCGCCTGGCGACCGACCGCGCCGCTCTCCTGGCCGCCGAAGAGACGGTCGATCAGGCGCGGGCTGGCCTCAACTCGCTGATGGGACGCGACCCGGGAGCGCCGCTCGAGGTGGCCACTCTGCCCGATCCCGCGCCGCCGAACCCGGTGACGGAAGAGGCCTGGAAGCGAGCTCCGGAAATCGCCGCCGCCGAGCACGACGTGGAGGCCGCGGCCGCGGCGAGCCGGGTTGCCGAAGCGCAGCTTCGTCCGCGGGTGACGGCGCGTGCCGACGCCGGCCTGTGGGGCTCGGACACGACGCGGTGGGTGCCCAACGACTTCTCCGCGACCCACCCGGGAGCGAGCTTCGGCGACCGGTTGCGGCGTGACCTGGGCTACTCCTTCACGCTGGGGTTCAGCTTGCCGATCTTCGATTCGGGTGTCTTCGCGGCGCGAATCGCCGAGTCCCACCTGGCGCTGGACCAGGCGCGCCAGCGTGTCCGGGCCGAAGACGCGAGCGCCCGGCTGCAGCTGAAGCAGGCGGAAAGGGCACTCGAGCGCGCCTACCGCCAATACGAGATCCTGGTCGCGGCCCGACCGGAAGCCCGCGACGCTTACCTGGAGGCCGAGAGCCGCTACCGAGGCGGCACCGCGTCGTATCTCGAAGTGCTCGATGCGTTCTCGGCGTCCGTGGACACCGCGGTCGCGGCGGTGCAAGCGGAGCTGGCCTACCGGACCGCTCGCGCGCTGGTCGTACGCTGGGGAGGAACGCCTTGAGCAAGCTCCGTGTCCTGTTTCCGATGGTCTTGGCCCTGGCCTGCGGCTGTCACCATGAGGCCGATGCGCTGCCCGGCGACCAGACGGCGAGAGCCGCCGTTGCGGCGGGCACGCCGGTTCGAGTGGCCGGGGTCGAGCTCGCGACCCTCGCCGAGTCGCTCTCCGCGCCCGGCGAGACCGTGGCCCTGGTCGAGCAGCAGGTCCGGGCACCGTTCAGAGGCACCCTGACGGCGCTCGGTGTGGTCGAAGGAGATCGGGTCCGGAAAGGGGAACAGATCGGAACGCTGGTGGCCCGCGACAGTGAGGCGGCGCTGCTGGGCGCGGAGGAGATGGCGCGCACCGCCGGGAGTCCCGAGGAGAAGGCGGACGCCGAGCGTGCTCTCGAGCTGGCGCGCCGCCATCGCATCGAGGCGCCGCTGCTCGCCACCGCCACCGGCATCGTGGTGCGGAGCGCCGCTTCCGCCGGCGACCGGGTGTCCGAGGCGCAAGAACTGGTCACGATCGCGGCGGCCGATTCGCTCGTCTTCCGGGCCAGCATGGCGCAGAGCGATCTGGCGCGGCTCCGGCCGGGACAGCGGGTCGAGATCGATCTCTCGGGGAGCGAGCGGCCGGTCGCGGGCACGGTGCACGGCCTGCTCGCCGGCGCTGACCCGAAAGACCTCACCGCGCCGGTCCGCATCGATCTCGTGCGCTCTCCGGCGCAGCTCACGACCGGCCTCTTCGGTACTGCGCGGATCGTGGTGGCCGAGCATCGCGACGTGCCGGTGGTGCCCTCCGCGGCGGTGCTGCGCGACGACGTGAGCGGCGTCACCCAGGTCGCCACGGTGGACGCCGACGGCAAGCTTCACTGGGTCATTGTCGAGACCGGCCTGCGCGACGGCGACCGGGTCGAGATCGTGCGACCTCCCTTGGACCCCGGATCACGGGTGGTGATCTCCGGCCAGGTGGGTCTCGAAGAGGGGACGCCGCTGGCGATCCGGCCGTGAACCTCCTGCACCGCTCCCACAGCCGGGCGACCGCGATCTTCCTGCTGCTCGCGGCGTTGGTCGCCGGAGGCGTCTTCGCGGCGCTTCGCCTGCCGTCGGCCATCTTTCCGGCGGTGACCTTTCCGATCGTGAAGGTGATCGCCGACGTGGGCGAGGAACCGGCGGCGCGCATGATCCCGACCGTGACCCGGCCGCTCGAGCAGGCGGTCGACCGGGTGCCGGGGATTCAGCGCGTCCTCTCGACGACCTCGCGCGGCTCGGCCGAGATGAGCGCCGAGTTCGCCTGGGGAACCGACATGCAGGTCGCCCTGCAGCGCGTCCAGGCGGAGGTCGAGCGGGTGCGCCCCGACCTGCCGTCCGACACCCGCGTCGAGGTCGAGTGGATGAACACCTCGATCTTCCCGATTCTGGGCTACGCGCTGACCTCCGACACCGAGTCGCAATGGGAGCTCTGGCAGCTCGCCGAATACACCCTCAAGCCGGAGTTGATCCGCATTCCCGGCGTGTCACGGGTCGAGATCCAGGGCGGCAGGCAGCGCGAGTTCCAGATCCACCTCGACCCGCAAGCGCTCGCCGGCCGGCACCTGACGCCCGCGGCCGTCGTCGACTCCATTCGCAAGAACAACCAGGTGCTGTCGAGCGGCCTGGTGGAGCGCAACCACGAGCTCTATCTCACCCTCGTCGACGGACGCGCGCAAGGGTTGGCCGAGCTCGGCGACCTCGCGGTCACGGTGCCCGGCGGCGTGCCGGCCAAGCTCTCCGAGCTCGGCACGCTCTCCACGGCCGACGCGGTCTCCTACGTGCGCACCGCCGCGAACGGCCACGAAGCCGTGCTGGTGAACATCGTCCAACAGCCCTCGGCGAACACGGTGGAGATCGCACGGGGCGTGCGCGCTCTCTTCGCGGCCCATCCCGAGCTGATTCCGCACGGTGTCGGCTGGAGCAAGTTCTACGACCAGGCCCAGTTCATCTCGAATTCGGTCGGCGGAGTGCGCGACGCGATCCTGATCGGTGTCGCGCTGGCGGCGCTCGTGCTGCTGATCTTTCTGCGCTCCTGGCGGCTCGCCCTGGTGGCGGTCGCGACCATCCCGGTCACCGTGGCGCTGGTGGTCCTGGGTCTCTACGCGGTCGGCCAGAACGTGAACCTGATGACGCTCGGCGGCATCGCCGCGGCGCTCGGACTGGTGGTCGACGACGCCATCGTGGTGGTGGAGAACATTCATCGCCATCACGAGACTGGGCGCTCGGAACAGCCGGTGCTGAGCGGCACGAGCGAGCTGCTGCCGGCGTTGGTCGGCTCCAGTCTGTCCACCATCGTGGTCTTTCTACCGTTTGCGCTGCTGAGCGGCGTGGTGGGAGCGTTCTTCAAACCACTCGCGCTCACGATGGTGCTGGCATTGGGCGCCTCGTTCTTGATCGCCGCGTTCGTGGTGCCATTGGCCACCCGCCTTCTCGAGAGTCGCAAGGTGGAGGCGGTGGAGCTCGAGAGCGAATCGGACGACCGGAGCCACGGCTTCGCCTGGCGGATCGTCGGCGGACACTGGCTCGCGCTGGTCGTCCTGTTGGCGCTCGGCGGCACGGGCTACCTGCTCTACCGCGCCGTCGACACCGACTTTCTTCCCACGATGGACGAGGGATCGATCATCCTCGATTACTGGACTCCGCCCGGCACCTCGCTGACCGACACGGACCAGATGCTGCGCGAGGCCGAAAAGGTCATCACGTCGTTGCCCGACGTCGAGAGCTACTCGCGACGCACCGGCACCCAGCTCGGCTTCTTCATCACCGAGCCCAATCGGGGCGACTACGTGATCAAGCTCAAGCCACGCGCCCAGCGGCGGCCGGTCGAGGCGGTCATCGACGACCTTCGAACGGGCATCGCCCGGGTCGAGCCGGCGATCGTCACCGACTTCGGCCAGCTCATGGAGGACGACATCGGGGACCTGACCGGAGGAGTTCCGCAACCGATCGACATCAAGGTCTTCGGCGAGGACCAGGGCCTGCTCGAGAAGACGGCGCGCCAGATCGCCGCGATCATGGGCGGGGTGCGCGGCGTCGAAGACGTCTTCAACGGCATCACCATCGCCGGGCCGGCGCTCCATCTCGAGACCCGTCCCTCCGAGCTGGCACGCCGCGGATTGACGACCGAGGACCTGCAGCAGGCGATCGAGGCGTCGCTGGTCGGCACGGTGGCGGGCGATTTGCGCCTGGGCGAGCGCGTCTACGACGTGCGCGTCTTCGCCGACCACGGTTCCAATCTCGGTCAGATGCGCGTCCTGTCGGAGGACGGCAAGCTGGTGCCGCTGAGCGATCTGGCGACACTCAGCACAGGCGAGCCCGAGGCGGAGATCGACCGCGACAACCTGAAGACCTATTTCGGAGTCACGGCCCGACTCTCGAATCGGAGCCTCGGCAGCGCGGTGGCCGAGATCCAGCGCGACCTCCGGAGCAAGCTGAGACTGCCGGCGGGCATGTCGCTCGAGTACGGAGGTCTCTACGCGCAGCAGCAGTCGTCGTTCAAGGGCCTCCTCGGGATCCTTCTCGCCGGCCTGGTGTTGGTTTCGGTCGTGCTGCTCTTCGAGTTCGGTGACTGGCGGGCGCCGCTGCTCACCGCCTTCATCGCCCTCGGGGTGCTTCCCGGAGTCTTCGCGGCCCTGATGCTGACCGGCGAGACGCTCAACATCTCGAGTTTCGTGGGCGCCATCATGATGGTCGGAATCGTGGGCGAGAACGCGATCTTCGTCATCCACGAGGCGCGCCTCGAGCTCGCCGCCGGACTCTCGGTGCGCGAGGCTTGGGCGCTCGCGGCGCGGCGCCGTCTTCGTCCCGTGGCGATGACCATCCTGGCCACGGCCTTCGCCCTGGCCCCGCTCGCGTTGGCGCTCGGCGAGGGCGCGCAGCTGCTGCAGCCGCTCGCCATCGCGGTGATCGGCGGCTTCGTGCTCTCCGGTCCGCTGGTGCTCTGGGTGTTGCCGTCCCTCTATGTCTGGCTCGACCCGAACGGACGCTTGGGCGGACGGACGGACTGGCATCTCCGGCACCCGGAGAAGGAGCCCGCAGCGGAGCAGGCTCCTTCCGACTGACCCGATCGAACCGGGGACAAGAGAGGGGTTCGGCCCGCCGCGGCGAGCCTGGATCTGCGCTAGAGCCTGCCGATCGCCAAAGCGAGCTCGAGCCCGTCGACGTCGGTCACGACCAGCCCGCGGTCGCCCGCTTGGGCGTGGTCCCAACCGACGGTCAGCGTCTCGCTGCCGATCCAGTCCCGGTACGATTCGATCGCGCTCTCGAGCTCCGGGGCCGCGCGGTACTGCACCCGGATGCGGTCCGAGTAGTCGAGATCGGCCTCCTTGCGGGCCGTCTGGATCCGGTTGACGACTTCGCGGGCACGGCCTTCGGCGACGAGCTCGGGAGTGAGCCGGGTGTCGAGGACGACCAGCAGCTCGCGGTCGCCCGCCGTGGCCAGGCCCGGCTTCTCGACCAACCGGACCTCGAGCTCGTGCGGGGCGAGCTCGATCGTCTCGCCGCCTGCCTCGACCACCACCTTGCCGTCGGTCTCGAGGCTCGCCGCGAGGGCGTCGCCGTCCGCCCCGGCGAGCGCCGCTTGAACGCCCTTCATCTTCGCTCCCAACCGTTTCCCGAGCACCCGGAAGTTGGGCCGCACCTCGTGGTGGACGAACTCGCCACGCTGCTCGGCCCACGACAGCTCCTTGACGTTGACCTCGTCGAGAATCAGAGCTTTCACCCGTTCGATATGCGTTTCGACTTCCTGGCCGAGCGCTTCGGGTCCGAAGACGAGAGTCATCGATGGGAGGGGTTGGCGGGTCTTGAGGTCGTGATTGGCGCGAGCGGCTCTTGCCAGGCTCACCACCCGCTTGGCCAGCGACATCGCCTGGACGAGGTGCAGAGCCTCGTCGCGCTCCACCTCTTCGAGCTCGCCGAGCCAGCCCCGCTGCGCCGGCCAATCCTCGAGGTGGACGCTCTCGACGAGAGCCGAAGCCTGACTTCGGATCAGGACCTCGTGCATCTTTTCGGCGACGAAAGGCGTGAACGGAGCGATCAAGCGGGCCAGAGACGACAAGACTTCATAGAGGGTCTGATAGGCGGCTTCCTTGTCCGCTTCGTGGCCTTCGGCCCCCGACCAGAAGCGATTCCGGCTGCGCCGGATGTACCAGTTCGTCAGATCGTCGACCAGCTTCTCGAGCGATCGGGCAGCCCGTGCGATGGTGTAGCCGTCCAGGAATGCCGTGATTTCGTCGATCGTCGAGTCGACGCGCAGGAGGATCCAACGATCCAGATCGCTCCGCTCCTTCAATGGAATGTCTTTCGCCTTTCCCGGATGCCAATCGTCCACGTTCGCGTAGATCGAGAAGAACGAGACCGCGTTCCAGAGCGGCAGGAGGAAGCTCTGGGCCGCCTCGCGCACCAGGCGCGCCGAAAAGCGGGAGGGCTGCTCCGGGTCGTTGACGTAGAAGTACCAACGCAGCGCGTCGGCGCCCGCCTCGTTGATCACTTCCATGGGATCGACGACGTTGCCGAGCCGCTTCGACATCTTGCGCCCATGCTCGTCGTTGACGTGGCCGAGCACGATGCAGTTCTGGAAGGCGACTTTGTCGAACAGCGCCACCGCCAGGACGTGCAGGGTGTAGAACCAGCCGCGCGTCTGATCCACGGCTTCGGAGATGAAATCGGCCGGCCGGAACTGCTCCGGCAGAAGGCGCGGCGAAGCGTACTCGTCGACCAACAGGTGATCTTGCGCGAAGGGCATCGAGCCGGAGTCGAACCAAGCGTCGAGGACGTCCTCGACCCGGCGGAAGGTCCCCTTCTCGCCGCGCTCGCGGCAGTGGTAGCACTCCCAGGTGATCTCGTCGATGAAGGGCCGGTGGGGGTCGAAGTGCTCGCGATCGTAGAGATCGACCGGGCGTGGACGGCCGGAGACCGCGAAGAGCTCCTCGAAGGACCCGATGACCTGAGTGTCCGGGCAGAGGTCGCACCGCCAGATCGGCAGCGGGGTGCCCCAGTAGCGGCGCCGGGAGAGCGCCCAGTCGACGACCCCTTCGAGCCAGTTGCCGAACCTCCCGCTGCCGATCGTCTCGGGGTGCCAGCCGATCCCGCGATTGCGCTCGACCAGTTCGTCCCGGAGCGCGGTCGTCTTCACGAACCAGCTCTCCGTCGCATACTGGAAGAGGGGCTGGTCGCAGCGCCAGCAGAAGGGGTAGCTATGGCGGTGGCGATCGGAGTGCAGCAGGAGTCCACGGCGCCGCAGATCCCGCAGGATCTCCTTGTCGGCGTCCTTGAACCAGAGGCCGGCGAACGGCTCGATGCCGCTCCGGTCCGCCAACTTGCCGGAGGCGTCGACGGTGCGCAGCAGCGGTAGGCCGTAGCTCAGGCCCGTCTGATGGTCCTCGGCACCGAACGCCGGCGCGGTGTGGACCAGGCCGGTGCCGTCGGTGGCGGTGACGTAGTCGGCGAGCACGACCGGCCAGCCGGCCTCGTCGCCGGCCGGCGCTTCGAGCCGTTTGGCTTCCGACGGGGTGTCGAAGGGCTCGACGCGGTAAGGGCGCTCGTAGCGCAGCCCCTCGAGATCGCGTCCACGGAAGCGCGCCCGAGCCGGCAGGTCGCGGAGGTCCATCACCTCGCGGACGTCGCCGCGGTCGACCTCGTAAGGGATCGGCGTTTCGATGGCGTCCGCGAAGAGCACCTCGTGGCCCTCCCGATCGGGCAACGCGACCAGGCGATAGAGGAAGTCGGGATGCACGGCCATGCCGGCGTGGCCCGGCATGGTCCACGGGGTGGTGGTCCAGGCGACGAGGTGGAATCCAGGCGAGGTCTCGAAGCTCCCGCCTTCGGCGGTCGTCAGGGTCTGGCCGGGCCGCACCGGGAAGAGAACCCAGATCGACGGATCCTCGGTCTCCTTGTAGTTCTGCGCGACCTCGTGCGAGGAGAGCGTGGTGCCGCAACGTCCGCAGTAGGGCTGGCTCTTGTGTCCCTCGTAGAGCAGGTCCTTCTCGTGCAGCCGCTTGATGGCCGACCAGACCGACTCGATGTAGTCGTTGCTGAAAGTCATGTAGGGATGGTCGAAGTCCATCCAGTACCCGACCCGTTCGCTCAGCGTCCGCCACTGTCGCTCGTAGGTCAGCACCGAATCGAAGCAGGCCCGGTTGAAGGCGGCGATCGACGCGGCGCGGTCACCGGGAACGATCTGCTCGATGTCTTTCTTTCCGGAGAGGCCGAGCCGCTTTTCGACCTCGATCTCGACCGGCAGGCCGTGGGTGTCCCAGCCGGCCTTGCGCTCGACCCGCTTGCCGCGCATCGTCTGGTAGCGGGGAAAGAGGTCCTTGACCACCCGGGTGACGACGTGGCCGACGTGGGGCACGTTGTTGGCGGTCGGGGGTCCGTCGAAAAACACGAACTCCGGCGCGCCGGCACGCTCCGCGAGCGAGCGCTCGAAGATGCCCTTCTCGCGCCAGAAGGCGAGGACCTCCTGCTCGAGCTCGGGGAAGGGATATCCCGTCGCGACGGTGGGGAACTTCCGTTCGCTCATGCGGCCGGCAAGGTTTCGAGGAAACGCGCCACGACGTCGCGGAAAGCGGCCGGTGCTTCGGCCTGCGGCAGGATGCCGGCGTCGGGGATCACCTCGAGCTCGGCGTCGGGAAGCTCGTGGAGCCAGAGGTCGGCGGATTCCACCGGCGGATTGACGGCGCCGCGCCCCCACACGAGGAGGGTCGGAATCTTGAGCCGTCCGAGCGCCGCGACGACCCGGTGATTGAGATATCCGGAGAGGTACGCGGCGAGGGCCGCGCGGCTGCCCTCCTCGTGCGAACCTTTCCAATAGTGCTCGATGAGCGAGTCGCTGACCCCCTCCGGCGCGGCATAGACCTCGTTGCGGAGATGGTGCTCGATGCCGCGGCGGCTCGAGTAGACGTTGAGCGCCGAGGTGCCGACGACCGGCAGGCGGAGCAGGCGATGGATCATGGCGTCCTTGAGGTCGGGCTCCTCGCCCGCCAGATCGATGCCGAGCGGGCAGACGAGCACCAGTGCGCGCACCAGCTCCGGCCGATCGACGGCGACCTGAACCGCGTAAGCGGCTGAGATGCCCGCGGCGACCAGGACGGCGCGCCGCCGCACGAGGTCGATCAGGCAATCGATGACGAAGTCGATGTAGAGCTCGGCGTCGTAGTCGAGCGACGGCCGATCCGAGCCTCCCCAGCCGGGGAGATCGGGCGCGAAGAGCTGGTAGCGCTCGGCCAGGAGCTTCGCCGCCGCGCGCCATTCGATCGCGTCATGGCCGGCGCCGAACGAGTGCAGCAGCAGCAACGGGTCGCCCTCGCCCAGCCGTTGGAAGATGACGTCGCCGAGCTTCCCAGGCATACCGATGGCGGCGCCCCCACGTCGTGGGTTCGACGCGTCGTGCCTGTCGCGCGATGGCGGCGTTGAAGAGGGCCGGGACGCCGATGGCGGCGCTCCCGACGAGGAGTCCCCGGAGGATCCGCTTTCTACGCCGCCGGCGCTGTTCTTGCTCCGACGTCCACGCGGCCATGGGCGGGCGAGAATACCACGCGGTCCCGCCCCGAGCCGCGCGGCGGTAAGATCCGCCCGAGGTTCCTTCATGGCTGCACTTCCGATCGTCCGTCTGGGCCATCCGGCCCTCCGCACTCCGGCCGAGAGTGTCTCCGCCGAGCGTCTCGCCGGCGAGGCGTTTCGTCGCCTCGTCGGAGACATGGTCGAAGCGATGCGAAGCGCCGAGGGGGTCGGCCTGGCGGCGCCCCAAGTCGGCGTCGGCTGGCAGCTCTTCATCTACGAGGTGATCGACGAAGAGGATCCGCAGCGAGGGATCCCGCTCCACGTCGTGGTCAACCCGATGATCGAGCCGGAGCCGGGCGAGCTGGTCTACGACTGGGAGGGCTGCCTGTCGATTCCCGACCTGCGCGGCCTCGTGCCGAGGCATCCGGCGGTCCGGGTGCGCGGCCTCGACGGCGAGGGGCGGGAGCTCGATTACCTGGCGAGCGGACTCGAGGCGAGAATCGTCCAACACGAATTCGACCACCTCAACGGCGTCGTCTTCCTCGATCGAATGCGAGATCTCCAGTCGCTGGCCTTCTACGACGAGTGGGAGACCTATCTGCAGGAGGGTGAGGTCTCGGAGTCGACGGACCGGCCCGAATAGGCTGCGTCTTGGGCCTCGAGCTGCGGGTGCTCTGGGCGGGGCGCCATCAACCCGACGATTGGGAGGGCCTCTGCGCCGGGTATCGATCCCGCATCTCGGCCTTCCATCCCATCGCAGAGCAGGCCGTCCGCGTGCCGACGGGCGGCGACGACCCGACGCGGCTGCGCCGCGAGGGCCGAGCGCTGGCCGAGGCCGCGCCGGCCGACGGCTACTGGGTGGCGCTCGACCGCACGGGCCGGAGCTTCGACTCCGAGGGTTTGGCGAAGCAGGTCGAGCGATGGCGTTCGACCTGGAGCCGCGCGATCGTTTTCTTCGTGGGCTCCGATCTCGGCTTGGCGCCGGAGCTCCTCGAACGCTGCCGGTTGCGCCTCTCGCTCGGGCCCCTGACACTCCCACACGCGCTGGCGCGGCTCGTCCTGCTCGAGCAGATCTATCGCTCGCTGACGATCGGCGCAGGCTGGCCCTATCACCGCGCCTGACCCTCCTGCTCTAGGCAATTCCTCGCGCCGCGCCGCGCCCCGCCTTCCGATGTGGGCGGGTTGCCTGTAAGATCGCGCGCCATCGAAGACGGGGCTGGGCTCGGGCTCTCCCGCCCGGGCGCGACAACGGCGGAGGCGAAGGGTGGCAAAGAAGATCAAGAAGGCCAAGAAGACGACCGGCAAGGCGACGATGAAGAAGTCGAGAGCGGCCAAGGTCGAGAAGCGTAAGACCGCGAAGCCGGGACGGAAGGCCGTCCCCGCGACGAAAAAGCGTTCGGCGAGCGCCGCCAAGAAGACGAGTCGGGCCAAGAAGGCGAGCCCGACCAAGAAGGCGAGCGCGGCGAAGAAGACGAGCGCGGCCAAGAAGCGGAGCGTGACCAAGAAGCGGAGCGCGGTGAAGCAGGCGAGTCCGGCGAAGAAATCCCGCGTTGCCAAGAAGGCGATCTCCGCGAAACCGGTGCGCGGCGCGAAGAAGGCCGCCGCCAAGAAGACGGCGGGAGCGAAGCGGTCGCGAGCGTCGGCCGCTTCGTCACGGCCTCGCACGGCCAGTCGGAGTCCGGCGAAGCCGGATTCGAAGGTGGCCAAGCGATCGACCCGGGTGGCCAAGGCGACCGCGCCGCCGCGCCCTCGTCGGGCGAGCAAGAAGGAGGCGGCTGCTCCATCGCAGGCCAAGCCGCGCCAAGCGCCGCGCCGTGCCAGGACCAAGCGGCAAACCGCGCCGGCCGCCGCTGCCGAGCCACGGGCGGAAGCTGTCGCGACTCCGGCCGTCGCTCCCGAGCCCACTCCGCCGAAAGCCAAGGTGGTGCGACTGCGGCCGCGGCGCGAGAGGGCGGCACGGGCTTCGCGTCCCCAGCCGGTGCCGGCTCCGGTCGACATCGAGGCGATGCGAGCCAAGCTCCTGGCCAAGAAGAGCGAAATTCTGGCCATGTACCTCAACGATTTGCGCAACGGCCAGGAATCGAACGACAGTCCGACCGAGGACCTGGTCGATCGCGCGAACAACGCCTACAGCCGCGAGCTCAACTTCTCGATCTCCGACGGCGAGCGGCAGCTTCTCCTCGAGATCGATCAGGCGCTGGTCCGTCTGGACAAGGACGGTTTCGGGGACTGCATCCATTGTGGACAACCGATCGCGCGCCCACGGCTCGAAGCCATTCCCTGGGCCCGCTACTGCATCGACTGTCAAGAGCTCGCCGAACAGGGCATGCTGGCGGAGGGCTGATCGAGCGGAGCCGGACGGACTCCTCTGGAAACGATGCGACTTCGATCCTTCTTCGGGCTCCTTCTCACCGTCGCGGTCGCCTTCGGCGCGTCGTACCTGGCGCGTTTCAACAGCGAGCTTCTCGAGCAGCGATTTCAGATCGGGCCGGAAGGATCGATTCCGCTCTGGGTGGCCCTGCTGGTCGTCTTCCTGATCGGATTTCTGCCCGTTGGGGTGACGCTGGTCGTCGATACGCTCCGCCACGAGCTCGCGAAGCGCCGGGGTCGGCGTCGGCGGCGCGAGGACGAGAGCCTGGAAGCGACCCTGCGCCGCGCCGTCGATCTGCGGGCCGACGGCCAGTTGGTTCCCTCGGCGCACGAGCTCGAGGCCTATCTCGCGGGACGTCCGGATTGCTTCCAGGGTCTGCTTCTCTACGGGCTCGTGTTGCGCGGCGCCGGTCGCCTGGCGGAAGCGATCGAAGTGCACCGCCGGGCCTCCAACCTCTTCCCTCAATCAGTGGCGGTGCTCTACGAGCTGGCCGAGGACTACGCGGCGAAGGGCGAGAGCGAAGTGGCGCGCGAGCTGAGAGGGCGCATCGAACGCGATTTCTCGGGCTACGGCCTGGCGGTGATGCGCCGCTTGCGCAGCGCGGCCATCGCGCAGCGCGACTGGTCCGAGGCCGGTCGCCAGCACGAGCGCATCGTGCAGCTGCTCTCGACGAACGGCGACACCGCGGCGTTGGCGCGTGAGTCGAATATGGGCCAGGGAATCGACTATCAGACGGGCGTTTTGGCCCTCGAGCAGGATCAGCTCGACGAGGCAACGGACCGCTTTCGAAGCCTCCTCGCCCAGGAGCCGCGATTCCTGCCGGCCCGCATCATGCTGGGCGAGGCGGAGCTGCTGGCGGGCCGGGAGGATGATGCGGTCGCCGCCTGGCGGAACGGCTACCTCGAGAGCGGGAGTCCCGTATTCTTGCAGCGTATCGAGGATCATTTCATCGAGGACTCCGAGCCCTTGCGTGCGATCGAGACGCTTCGGGGGCTCATCTCCGAAGCGGAGAACGATCTGCTCCCACGCTTCTATCTGGGGCGTCTCTACTATCGCCTCGAGATGCTGGACGAGGCGGCGCGCGTCCTGTCGGGCCTGACCGATCGCATCAAGTCGTCTCCCACCTACCACTTCCTCCTCGCCAGAATCCACGAGCGGCGCGGCAATCTCGACGCCGCCGTCGGCGCCTACCTCGCCTGTCTGCGCGAGCTCGACCTCGGATCGGCCGAATTCGTCTGCCGCATCTGTTCGAGCCGTTACGGCGATTGGCGCGACTTCTGCGAGCACTGCCAGTCGTGGAACTCGATCGAGCTCAACTTCGAGGAGGAAAGGCTCTCGGCCGAGGATCTCGGAGTGCATCCCGTGCTGGTCTGGGGTCCGCCGGAGGATTCGGGTGAGATCGCCATTGCCGCGCTGCCGGGCGCACCGGAGGGCTGAGCACTGGAAGATCTGCTCGCGGCGGCGCGTTCGGGGAAACTCTCGCCGCTCGTCCTGGTGCGCGGCGCCCGTGCGCTGGCGACGCCGCTGGCCGGACGACTCGCGGGTGCGCTCGGCGAGCTCTGGGGGATCGAGCCCACGAGCTCGGTCCATCCCGACGACTTCGCGTCGCTGACCGCGGATCTCCGCACCTATTCGTTGTTTTCGAGCGGCAAGATCGTCGTCGCGGTCGAAACCGGCGCCCTGGCGGATCGCGACACCGCGGTGAAGCTGCTCGGCGAGGTTCGTGCCGCGTTGCCGTTCCAAGGCGGAGCGGAGGACCTCGACGGCGAGGCGCGCCGAGCCGCGCGGAGGCTGCTCCAGGTCTTGCGGCTTCACGATCTGGATCCCGGGTCGGGTTCGGCGGCGCAGCTTCTGGAGGCGCTTCCGGCGGCCCTGTTCGGCAAGGGACGCTCGGTGGCGGCGGAGGCGCGACGGGAAGCTCGAGCCGCTGCTCGCGGCGGCTCAGGACGCGGGCCTGCGGGGCTCCGGCGAGAGCGAGGCGTCGTTGCTCGCCGATCTGCTGCGCGATGGTTTGCCCGAGCGCCATGTCCTGATCGTCGCCGAGAGCGCCGTCGCGACGCGTCATCCGCTGGTGGAGGCGCTGGCCGCGCGCGGCGCGGTGGTCGACGCCGGCGAGCTGACCAGCCAGCGCGGCGGGGCGATCGCGGGTCTGGACTCGCTGGTCGGCGAGCTGGCCCGCGAGACCGGCACGACGATGCGTCGCGACGCGATCCAAGCGCTTGCCGACCGCACCTTGCGGGCGGCGAGCGATCGGGGAGGCACTGGCATCGACGCGGACTCGGCGGCGCGTTTCGGCGCCGAATACCGCAAGCTGGCGGCGCTCACCGGGGGGGCGGCGGTCGAGCTCTCGCTGGTCGAGGGCAACGTCGAGGACCGGGGCCAGGAAGAGGTCTGGTCGATCCTGGACGCGCTCGGGAAAGGGCGCCCCGAGCTGGCCTGGGCGCGTATCTCCCGACGGCTCGCGGGGGCGGAAGACGCGCTACGAGAGCGGCTCTCGCTCCTCTCCCTGCTGTCGAGCCACGGCCGGCAGATGGTTGCGGTGAGTGGCGCCATGGTGGCCACCGGAGCGCGCGCGAACGAGACCTCCTACGGTCGCTTCAAGGAGCGCGTCGCTCCCGCCTTGCAGGGCGAGATCGACGGCGTCGAAGCCAACCCGCTGGCCAAGTTGCATCCTTTTCGGCTGCACAGGACCTATCTGGCTGCAGGTGGTTTTCCCGCCGCGGCGCTGGCGCGGATTCCGGCTCGGCTCCTCGAAGCGGAGCTCCGTCTCAAAGGGGGGAGTGACGACCCGGATTCCGCGCTCGCCGCCCTCGTGATGGCGCTCGCGTCGCCGCGCGTCAAACGCGGCAAGGATGGGACCGGGGGAAGCCGTAGGCGAGTCGCAGGCGGCGGAAGGTCTTGAGCAGCTCCTCCTGCGCCGCGCGGTTCAAGTAATCGCGCCGCGCGTAGAGGTGCCGATAGAGCGGCAGGAGCTCCCGGAACTCGGCTTCGAGCCAACTCCAGAAGAATCGGCGGGTCAGGCCGCGCAAGAAGAGAGGTTGGGCGGTGACGTGCGTGGCGCCGGCTCGCCTTGCCGCGTCGAGAAGCGGCGCCAGCACCTCCTCATCGTCGTTGATGCCGGGCAGGACCGGCATGCAGTTCACCCGTACGGCGAGCCCGGCGTCGGCCACCTGCCGCACCAGACGCAGGCGCGCGGCGGGGTCGGGCGCGTGGCGCTCGAGGCGGCGGGCGAGCGGCGCGTCGACCGTCGTCAGCGTCACGTGCACCTCGATCGCGTGCCGATGGTCCAATTCGGCCAGGAGATCGAGGTCGCGGGCCAGCAGGGGGGACTTGGTGGTCACGGAGACCGCGAGGCCTTCGACCTCTCGAAAGACCTCGAGCAGGGAGCGGGTGATCTCGAACCGCTTCTCGGCGGGCTGGTAGGGATCGGTGGCCGTTCCAATGGCGATCGTCTGCCCGCGCAGGTCGCGGCGCCGCAACTCGCGCCGGAGGCGATCCGCGGCGCGCCGCTTGACGAAGATACGGGTCTCGAAGTCGAGCGGGTCGTCGAGGTCGAGGAAGCCGTGCGTCTCGCGGGCGTAACAGTAGGTGCAGCCGAACTCGCATCCCCGGTAGGGATTGATCGTCCATTGGAACGGGAGCCGCGGGCTGTCGACCCGGTTGAGGATCTCCTTGGCGAGGAGATCGAAGTAGTCGACGCCGGCGCGCCGGCGCAGCGGAGCGGCGGAAGGGGAGGGGCGTCCGGCGAGTGGCAGGTCGGGGAAGAGCGGGAGGGTCGTCGAGGCGTTCATTTACGCCTTTTTTACGCCATTGGCGGCGAACTGTCAATCCTCCTTGTGCGTGGCGGATCCCCTAGAATTTCGCGCCGTGCCGGAATTGCCCGAAATCGAGGTCTTGCGCCGCAGCCTCGAGCCCCGTCTGGTGGGGCAGCGCATCGAGCGGGTCGAGGTCCGGGCTCGGAAGCTCCGCGAGCCGCTCGATCGGAGATCGCTCGGCAGCCTGCGCGGGAGCACCGTCGTGGCCGTGCGCCGGCGGGCCAAGTACCTGTTGATCGATCTCGATGTCGGCCGAACCCTGGGGATCCACCTCGGGATGAGCGGTCGCCTGACTCTCGCCGGAGCGGGAGAACCGCGTGAGGCGCACGAGCATCTGGCATTCCATCTGTCGGACGACCGGCGATTGCGGCTGCGCGATCCGCGACGCTTCGGCACCGTCTTCGTGGCGGCGACCGACGCGGTGGCGGACGATCCGCACCTTCGCCATCTCGGCCGGGAGCCGTTGAATCCGCGGATTTCCGGGCGCGACCTGCGCGACCTGGCCGCCGCCTGCCGGGGCCCGGTCAAGTCGTTCCTGATGGACGGAAAGCGACTGGTCGGGGTCGGGAACATCTACGCCACCGAGGCGCTCTTCCAGGCCGCCATCCATCCGCGACGATCCGTGCGCCGAATCTCCGGCGAGGTCTGGGAGCGTCTGGCGGCGAGCGTGGTGGGAGTGCTGGAGGAAGCGATTCGCGCGGGCGGCACGACGCTCAACGATTTCGCCGACGGGACGGGCCAGGCGGGCTACTTCCAGGTCTCGCTCGCCGTTTATGGACGCACCGGTGAACCCTGTCCACGTTGCGGGCGAGCGATCCGGCGTCGCGTGCTGGCGGGGCGCAGCGTCTTCTACTGCGCGGGATGCCAGCACTGATTCGGGGACGAACGGTCGCGCTCACGTAGAATTCTGCCACCATGAGCTGCGTGGCCTTGGGGGTGGCGGGGGGCACCGGATCGGGCAAGACGACGGTCGCGCGGACGATTCTCGACGCGGTCGGACCCGACCGCATCGCCTTCCTCGCCCAGGACAACTACTACCGGCACCATGTCTGGAAGGACGCCGGCGAAATCGCGGCGTACAACTTCGACCACCCGTCGGCCCTCGATAACGAGCTGCTCTGCGAGCACTTGCGGCGGCTCAAGGCCGGCCAGTCCATCGCGCTTCCGGTCTACGATTTCGTCCATCATCTTCGGCTCGAGGAGACGATCCGCGTCGAGTCTCGTGCCGTCGTCCTGGTCGAAGGGATCCATCTCTTCTCGGAGCCCGAGCTGCGTGACCTGCTCGACTTCAAGGTCTTCGTCGACACCGACCCGGATGTCCGCCTGGTGCGCCGTATCCGGCGCGACTTGAGCGAACGGGGTCGCTCGATCGGTGACGTACTGCGGCAGTACATGTCGACGGTGCGGCCGATGCACCGCGAGTTCGTCGAGCCCTCCAAGCGGTGGGCGGACGTCATCGTGCCGGAAGGGGGCGAGAACCGCGTGGCGCTCGAAATGGTGATCGCCCGCATCGAGCAGTTGCTGGTTGGCCGGCCGCAGCCCGTCGCCCCGACCTGACTCGAGACGACGAGGCGCCCTCAGGAGCTGGAGACGCTGCGCTCGAGAAGCGCTTCGAGCGCCGCCCGGTCCACCGGCTCGACCTCGAGGAATTCGACACCGACTTCTTGACGCCCCTCGACCTCCCGCACGTACGCGACGCGCGACTTCGTGGCGATGACCCGGTCGCCGAGGGCGATCGAGAGGTCGAGCCGGGCTCCGGCCCGGGGTGGCGTGTCGAGAACGAAGCAGCACCCGCCGAGGCCGAGCTCTCGGGTGCGGGCGAAGGCGTCGGCCTCGGGCTCGTCGGCCTCGCTGACCAGCACCACGTTCTGGGACGCGATGCGGGGGAATCGACGTTGATCGGGCTTTCGGTCGGTCATGGCTCGCCTCCTGACTCAGCGAGATGGATCGAACCCCGTCAATCTACCCGTCGCTGGCCGTGAGCGCAAAGACGCATCTCAAAATGGCCAGATACGCGGAATCAGGAAGCTCGCCATCACCCAGAAGAGCAGGTTGAGGGGAATGCCGGCCGCCAGGAAGTCCCGGTAGCGATAGTTGCCGGCACCGTAGACCATGGCATTGGTCTGGTAGCCGATCGGGGTGACGAAGCCGTTCGAGGCGGCGAAGGCCACAGCCATCAGCATCGGCTTCGGGTCGATTCCCAGGACCGAGGCCGCGGAAAGGGCGACCGGCACCATGAGAACGGCGGTCGTGGCGTTCGAGAGCAGCTCGGTCAGGAGCATGGTGGCGAGATAGAGGAGCGAAAGGGCGATCCAGGGCCCCCCATGGCGTCCTCCCGCGGCGATCCAGTCGCCGACCCGCGCGTCCAGGCCCGTGCGCTCGATCGCGACGCCCAGCGGAATCGTCGCGGCGAGCAGGAAGAAGACGGACCAATGCACCGCGCGATAGACCTTCTGCACTCTCACGGTTCGGCTCGCCAAGAGGATCACCACACCGACGAGCGCGCTCTGCAGGATCGGCACTCCGAAAACCGTCGTGGCCACGACGACTCCGAGCAGGGTCCCGACGTGCAGCCACCAGCGGCGGTGGAGGCGGAGCCGCAGATCCATCTCCTGGAGGGGCAGGAAGTCCTCCATGCTGTAGAGCTGCTCGACGGTCCGGCGGGGGCCGAAGACGAGCAGGGTGTCCCAGCGCTTGAGGGGTATGAGCGCGAGCTTCTCGCGAATCAGCTCGCCGGCTCTGGACAAGGCGAGGACGAACGCCCCGAAGCGGCGGCGGAAATCGATCTCCTTGAGCGACAGCCCTTCCAGGGTGGACACGGGGGAGACCTGGACCTCGACCAGGATGTTCTCGCGGTCGGCGAGCTCGGAATCGGTGAACTTCATGTCGGAGAGCAGGAGCAGACCGAGCTGCTCCTTGAACGACACGATGTCTTCCATCGTGCCGCGCACGATCAGGATGTCCTCGGCCCGGATGGGCGTGGCGCGAAGCTGGAACGAGATGCGCTCTTGATCCCTCAGGATCTCGAGGACGTTGAGGTGGAATCGGTCGCTGATCCGCTCGTCGACCACCGTGCGTCCGACCAGGCGCGAGCCGGCCGGTACCCGGACTTCGGTCAGATAGGGCGCGAGCTGGTACTTGGTGGTCAGGTTGAAGGGATCGGACCGCTCCGGAAGCGTGCGCACCAGGATGGCGTTGTAGAGCAAGCCGACCACGAAATAGACGAGACCGAGGCGCAGGAACTCGAACATCGAGAAGCTCGGTATACCGTGGGCGTGGGCGAGCGAGGAAACCAGGATGTTGGTCGAGGTGCCGATCAGCGTGCAGGTACCGCCGAAGATCGCCGCGTAGTTGAGGGGCAGGAGGTACTTGGACGGGCTCGTGCGGTGCTGCTTGGCGAGCTGCACCGCCACCGGAATGAAGATTGCCACCGCCGCCGTGTTGTTGATGAACATCGAGAGCACGCCGGCGGCGACGAACATGATCCCGACGGCGCGACCGGGCGAGCCGCGGCCCGCGCTCGAGATGCGATGCCCGAGCTGGGCCACCACGCCGCTCTCCGCGATCGCCTCGGAGAGCACCATCATGAAGAGCACGGTCAGGACGGCCGGGTCCGAGAACCCGTGCATCGCCTCGCCGAGGCTCAGCTGGCCAGAGACGACGAGGGCCGCCAGGATGACCAGCGCCACCACCTCGACCGCCATCCACTCGAGCGCCGAGGCGACGAGCATGAACACGAGGAGGAAGAGGAGGAAGATCATCGATCTGGCCTGGGTTCGAGCGCGAGCCGGTAGTCTACGTTACGATTTCGCCATGTCCCGCTGGGATCTTGAAGTCACGGCGAGCTTCGAGGCGGCGCATCACCTGCTCGCCTGGCGAGGCCGGCCGGAGCCTTCGCATGGGCACAGTTGGCGGGTCATCGCGCGGCTCTCCGCCACCCGGCTCGACGAGGAAGGGATGGCTTTCGACTTCGTTTCGGTCCGCGATGCCCTCGTCGGCCTCGTCGCCCGCTTCGACCATCGGGACATCAACTCGGTGGCGCCATTCGACCGCGTGAGCCCGACCACGGAGCGGCTCGCGCAATGGTTCTTCGACGAGCTGCGGGCCGCGTTGCCGAAGGCGCCGCTCGTCGGCGTGAGCCTCTACGAGGGTCCCCAGTGCTGCGCCACCTACTTCGAGGAGGAGGAAAGATGAAGCCGCTCACCCTCAGCGCTCTCGTTCTGGTCGCCCTGGCTTCGGGCGCCTGCCGTCAAGGAACGTCCCCGGTGGCGGAGGTCGACATCCGCCCGTCTCAGATCCAGCTTGCCTGGCCCGAGTACCGGGAGATCGAGATCGTGGTCCGGCCGCTCGCCGCCCTGCCGAAGGGCGTCACGCGTCCGACTGTCTTCCTCCATCTGCTCGACGAGCCGGGCTCGGTCGTGCGCACGTTCGACCATCCTCTGCCGGAGGACTGGAAGCCGGGCCGGACGATCCGATATCGGGTGCCGATCTATCAATCGGCGCTCGCGGAGCCGCTGGCGCCGGGCCGGTATCTGCTCTCGATCGGCATCTACGGCTCGGCCGGCCGGCGCTTCCCGCTCAAGACGACCGGCCCGGCGATCGCCCGCCAGGAGTATCAGGTCGCGACGGTGGACGTGCCGCAGGCCCGCGACGATGGCCCGCAGGCGCATTTCTCGGAGACCTGGATGCCCCCGGAGGCGG
This sequence comes from Thermoanaerobaculia bacterium, assembly GCA_963712855.1. GTDB lineage: Bacteria > Acidobacteriota > Thermoanaerobaculia > Multivoradales > JAGPDF01 > JACTMI01. Next base: position 684,296 of record CAVQJN010000001.1, on the reverse strand, counting down.
GTACCGACCGCCAGGTCCTGGTGCGCAGGACCCTGCGGGGAGGCGCTCCGGGAACGATCCAGTTCGGCCCGGTGACCGGTCCGGGCAGGATCCTGGTGGGGGTGCTAGTCCCTTGGAGCAGCACGTCGGAAGCGCGACTCGAGCTCGATCCTGGGGCCACGCAGCCCAAGGTGCGGGTGGCCTCGAGCTGTGCTTCGGAACAGGCCGAGGTGACGGGGAGCGGAGAGTTCGACCTCGACCTGACGGTTCCGGCGGACGCGTCTCACGTCACCTGCGAGCTCACCGTGGAGCCGAACTTCAAGCTCACGACCAGGGGGCGGACGGAGTCGACATCGGCGCGCCTCGAACTGCTCGCGTGGAGCCCCGGCCCGGTTGAGAAGACGACCGACTGATCCGCACTTGCGAGCGGCCACGGCGCGTTATCTGAAGCGCCTGCGGCCGCCGCTCGACGCGGCCACCGCGGAAATCGAGCGCGCGGCGCACGCGCGCGGCGACGAGATCGTGTCGCCCGATGTCGCCCGTCTGCTCGAGACCGTCGCGGCGCTCGAGCCGGCCGGCCGGGTCCTCGAATTGGGGACGGGGGGCGGCTACGGCACCCTCCACCTGGCGCGCGGCGTCCGCGAGGGGCAGGTCGTGACGGTCGACCGGGACGCGGCGGCGCTCGCCATCGCCGCCTCGATCCTCGACCAAGCCGGCGTGGGTTCTCGTGTGGAGCGGGTGCAGGCCGAAGCGCTCGACTTCCTGACCGGAGCGGTAGGGCCGTTCCACCTCGTCGTCGTCGACATCGAGCCTCGCGACGCGCGTCGGTGCGTGGATCTGGCGCTGCCTCTCCTGACCGTCGGAGGACGCCTGGTGGTGCTGCGGACGCTGGGGCGCGGCCCGGTCGGCGAAGCGACGCGCGAAGACGATCCGGTCCAGTGGCAGCGCGAGAGCCTCCATCCCTATCTGCTGATCCATCCGCAGCTCGCTGCGGTGCTCCTGCCGATCGGCGAGGGGGTCGTGATCGGAGTGAAGCGCCGGCCGACGATCCGCGAGATGGGCGGACCTTTTTGACCGCCTTCCGAGTCCGCCTGGAGCTGGGATGGGGGCTGCGCCGGCGCCTGCGCCGGCTGGGGTGGGGGACTCGTCGTTGGATCCTCACGCATCGTCCGCGCCGGCGCCTGCCCGGCGGCCGTCTCAACGTGGGATGCGGTCGCGCTCCCATTCCGGGTTGGATCAACGTCGATCTGCAAGCCCTGCCCGGGGTCGATCAGGTGCTCGACGTGCGACTGGGCCTGCCCTTTCGGGATCTCGCCGCGATCTACGCCGAGCATTTCCTCGAGCACTTGACGCTGCGCGAGGCGTTGGCGTTCTTCAAGGAATCGCGACGGGCGCTGGCGAAGGGCGGCACGCTGCGACTCTCCACCCCGAATCTGCTCTGGATATGGTCGACCCACGACGTCGCGGCGCTGTCGCCGGGGGACCCGGCGGCGCGAGCCGAACGGACGTTCGAAGCGAATCGCGCCTTCTACGGATGGGAGCATCGTTTTCTGTGGACCGCGGAGCTGCTCGCGGAGACCCTCGCGGCCTGCGGATTCGCGAACGTCCGCTTCGTCGACTACGGCGCCAGCGAGAACCCGGAGCTGCGCGGCCTGGAGCGCCACGAGACCTTCGAAGACAAGGCTGGGCTGCCGCACGTGCTGGTGGTCGAAGCGGATGCGGAGCGTTTCGACGGTCCGCGCTGGGAAGCGTTCTGGCGCCGCGCCCGGCGCCACTTCCTCGATCACCTCGACGGCTGACCGAGGCTCGCCCTCAGTATTTGACCGTGCAGCCGTAGGGCGTCGTCCGCACGGTCGTGCGAGCCGGACGCTTGCCCGCGGCCAGCGCGTCGAGCGCGGCGTCGACGTAATTGATGCCTCGCGCCTCGTCCACGCGGATCGTCGTCGATTCGCGCCCATCGTAGGCGATCCGGCCGACTCGGGATCGTATGACGAACATGCCCGGCGTCGTCTTCGCTCCATAGCCGCGATGACCCGATCCTTCCCCGGAAGTCCGGCGATAGAGGACCGGTGGTGCGATACGCGATCGACCGTGCGCGGCTGCCGTCGTAGGCGAGCTTGTAGGCCGTCTCGGGCGCGACGTAATCCGAATAGGTCGGCGCGGCGATGCCGTCGAGGAGCCAGATCGACGCCGGGCGTGGTGGCGTCGTCGCGGCTCGCTGCCGGTGTCCATCGTGGCAGGCGTAGCCACCGACTTGGCGGCGCGAGAAGACGCGGTTGCCCCACTCGGGACCACGGTCTTGCTGCGCGCGGCGGAGAGCACCGACCTCGTGTCCGTCGTAGGCCGGGGAATCCGAAAGTCCGGCGCGACCCGCCCAGTCACCGTGCGTGAGCGGAGCCGGCCGGCCCGCGCAGGCCGGGGGACGCGAGCCCGAGGCTCAGCGGCGTGGCAGCTCCGATCGTCAGCCCGTCGACATGTCCTTGCACCTCCTGGGATCTGCATTTCGATTCGCGCCGCCGACGGGAAGCGGGTGGGCCAGCCATGCCATCGCACGAGCACCGTGTCCTAGGAGCACCGAAGCCACCGACACCTGTCCCACGGAACGCGGTGTTGGCTGCCGCCTTGGTTTCGTCCGGCTCGCCGAGCCGCGCCGAGGCGAAGGCGACGCGACCGGATCCGCTCTCGAACCCCGTCGCGGTGCCGGTCTGACGCCCGGAGCTCGGCTTCGAGGAGCAGCCGGCGCGTCGGTCGCCGACCATCCATTCGCCGTGGACCGGCATTGCTCCCGGAAGCCTCGGTCACCGACCGCTGAATCGACGAAGCGCGGCGCGCAGAAGGCGAGTTCGGAACCCGGTCGAGGAAGCGATACAGGTGCCGCGCGACCCGCGGAGCGCCCCGAAGCTCGAGTCCGCTGACCGGTTCGGACCACCCTTCGCCCAGGAGGGCGCGACGGTGCCGCATGGATCCACCCTCGCCGGGCCAGGGCATCCGTGCCCTGCCACGCGGCGAGACGAGGTCCGACCGTCCGCATCGTGGCCGCCAGCGCCGAGCGGGAGTGCCCAGCGTCGAGCGGGTCGGTAGGGCACGCACTCGAGAGCGCACGCGAGGTAGTCGAGATTTCGAGCCGTAGCGAGATGCGACGACGTCGTCGACCGGAGCCCGCGGCCGAGGCGGGCCGCGATCGGATCGAGATGGAGACCGAGCGTCCATTCGTCGCCGAAAGACACCAATCCGCCGGAGCAGCTTCGCCGTGGTGGCGGGAAACACGAGGCGCAAGCGGAAGGCTTGCGACGCCTGGAACTTCAACTCGGGGGGATTGCGTCCCCGGTGATCCAGGCGACGTGCCGCCCGGAGCGAGCATGGTTTCCAGACTCGAGCGCCCGGCGTCGCCGCCGGCGACTCCCCGTTCGACGTCCGTGAGCCGTTGAAGAGATCGACGACGTAGATCCCAGAAATTGGTCTTGCCGCCGAGGTCGTGTCGATCGAGCCGGCCAGATCGGCGACCGCCTCGTAGGTGACGCTTATGCCGGTGGCATCGACGAGCAGATGGCCGCTCGGGTCGACGAGCTGAGCGTGGATGTTGTTGTAGGGGGAAGGATCGCGAAGACGGAGTAGCGGCATCCATGGAGTGCAAGCCGAGGTCGTTCCAGGCGATCACCTCCCAGCCGATCGGCGGGCGGAGGCACGAGCGCGCCAGCGCGGCGACGAGAAGGGCGGCCCCGGCGATCGAATTCCAACTGGGATGGCTTCGTTCGTCGAGTCGTCTCATGATGGGCATCAGGCGCTTCCGTGACCGTCGTCTGACGTACGACTGCTGGTGAGAGCTCACCCCCCGTGGCACTCTGGGGGGCGCGGCTCGTGGACGCGGGTAGACTCCGCTTTCCTGTCCATGCGTCGCCTTGTCCGAATCGCCGCGTTCGCCGTTGTGGGGATCTTCGTCGTCACCGGCGGAGCCTTCCTCTGGCTCCGTTCGAGTGGGCGTCCCCAGCGGAGCGGGTCCGCCGAACTCCCGGGACTGGCGGCCGGGGTCGAGGTGCGTTTCGATCGCTGGGGGGTTCCTACGGTCGAGGCGGGCTCCATCGTCGATGCCATGGAGGCGCTCGGCTGGCTGCACGCCAACGACCGGCTCTTCCAGATGGAGCTCACCCGTCACGCCGCGGCCGGCCGGCTCTCGGAGATGTTCGGCAAACGTGCCCTGGGTTACGACCTGCGGGTCCGCCGGCTGGGCGCCCTCCACTTTGGAGAGCAGCTGCTCGCTTCGGCCTCGCCCGAGACGCGCGAGATGCTCGCGGCGTACTCCCGGGGCGTCAACGCCTGGATCGAAGCGCACCGGAACGATCTACCGCCGGAGTTCCGGATCCTGAGCCGGGGGATCGAGCCCTGGCGGCCGGAGGATTCCCTCGGCGTGCTGTTGGTCATGGCGCGCACGCTCTCGCCGGTGCTCGACCCGCCGGAGGACCAGTACTTCCGCTTCTTGAACGCCTTCGGCCCGGAACGCGCCCGGGAGCTGGCCGGGGATCCGCAGGCCGAGGTCTTCGACGAGGTCGCCGATCTCGCCAAGCGCACCCCCTACCGCCGCCAGCCGGTCTCGAAGCGTGCCGAGGGCGCCGGGATCGGCAGCAACAACTGGGTCGTGGCGCCGGAGCGGAGCGCCGACGGGCACGCCCTGCTGGCCAACGACCCTCATCTCGGGCTCGGCTTGCCGAACGTCTGGTTCGAAGCCCGCTTCGACGTGCCGGACTACCAGGCGGTCGGGATGACGCTGCCGGGCTCGCCCGCCGTCATCCTGGGACGGGGGCCGGCGCTCGCCTGGGGTTGCACCAACCTCTATCTGGATGACGTCGACGTCTTTCTCGAGCGGCTCGACCCGACCGGCACCAAGGTTCGGCGGGGCGACGCCTGGGTACCGATCGAGGTCGAGCACGAGACGATTCGCGTCGGCAAGGGCGCGGTGCCGATCGACGTCAAGCGGACCGACCGCGGCATCTTTCTCGATGCGGATCCTGTCCATGGTTTGCCGCCGCGCTCGATCGCCTGGACCGGCTTCGCTCCCGCGGACCAGCTGGCGGCCTTCGTCGGCCTCGCTCGTGCGACCTCCATCGACGAAGTCCCGGCGCGCATCGCGAGCTACGCCTTTCCGGCCCAGAACCTCGTCGTCGCCTCCGCCGACGGGCACATCCTCTGGACGCCGCTCGGCCGCGGACCCAATCGCTTCGGATGGGACGGCCGCTTTCCGGCGCCGGGCTGGGATACCGAGGTGGGATGGAACGGTCTCGTCCCCGCGGCCGAGAATCCGGTGCTCGAAGATCCTTCGAGCGGCGAGATCGGCACCGCGAACAGCCGGCTGCCGGTGACCCGGCCGGTCTGGTTCGGCGAGGACTTCGACACGCCGTACCGGGTGGATCGGATCGAGGGGCTTCTGAAGGGCCGGGACGACTGGAGCGTCGAGGCGCTGGCGGCCATGGAGCGCGACACGGTGTCGCTCTGGGCGCGCGAGCTCGTCTCCGAGCTCGGAAGCGGCTACACGGGCGACGCGGCGCGTGCCCTCGCGGCGCTCCGGGGCTGGGACGATTCCATGGCGCCGACGGGACCCTCGGCCCTCTTCGCGCTGGTCGAGCGCGCGCTGCAGCGCGACGTCTTCGAGGACGAGGCGGACCAGGCCGGCCTGCCGCGCTTCGGCACCCGCAAGCGGCTCGCCGCCGTGATGGCGGGGCGTATCTCGGCGAGCTGGTTCGACGATGTCTCGACGCCGGCGCACGAAGACCGGGCGACGACCGTCGGCAAAGCGCTCGCCGAGGCTTGGCGCGAGGGCGCGCGGCGGTGGGGTACCGACGTCGCGAAGTGGAGCTACGCGGGCATGCACGAGCTCGAGCTGGGCCATCCGCTGGGCGGTCTGCCGATCGTGGGTCGCTGGTTCGACCGTGGACCGTTCGAGCTGCCCGGTTCGGCGACCACGATCCTCGCCTTCGGCGGTCCCTGGCGCGACGGCCGGATCGTGGTGACCTACGGGCCGTCGATGCGTTTCGTCACCGACGCCGCGGATCCCGCCCACACCCTGGCGGTTCTACCGGGGGGCGAGTCGGGCGACCCGGCGGATCCCCACTACGCGGACCAGATCGAGCCGTATCTCCGAGGTCAGCCCCACGCCGTCCCTTGGGGGCGTGCCGCGGCCGACGCCGCGGCGGTCTCCTCGCTGCGTCTGGTGCCGGCGCGGTCCGGCTCGCGCTGACGGATGGGTTAGACTCCGCTCCGCCACAAACATCGCAGCTTTTGGGAGGTGCCCGTGCGTCGATTCGCTCTCGCTGGTCTCGTGCTCGCCGCGTTTCTGACCCTGCCCGCGACCGCTTCCGCCGGAGAGCCGGTGTGGGGCAAGGACCTCGTCCAAGGGAGCGACTTCCCGCTGCCTTTCGGTGTCAGCGCGGTCTACTTCAACCAGAATCAGGATTACGTGATCGATCGTCTGACCCTGGGGATTCCGGGGCTGCCGCCCATTCCGACCAGCGCCATCAAGATCAAGAACACGATCGACGAGTACAACGCCAAGGCCGACGCCTGGCTGCTCCCCTACCTGGACGTCTTCGCCATCGCCGGGCACCTCGACGGCACCACCAAAGTGAACCTCGGCGCCCTGGCCCCGCTGCTGATGATTCCCATCAACCAGATCGACATCAAATACCGTGGTGAAGTCTTCGGCGCCGGAGCGGTCCTGGCGGCCGGGACGGACCGGTTCTTCGGATCCGTCGACGTGATCGCCACCAACACCAGCCTGAGCGGAGATTTCGACTCGAACGCCCGGGCCTTCATCGTCACCCCACGCTTCGGTTTGCACAATAGACTGGGGGCCGTCTATGTGGGCTCCATGTATCAGAAGGCGACCGAGCACCATCGGGGAACCCTCGCGATTCCCTACCTCGGAGCGGTGCCGTTCGACGTCAAGCTCAAGCAGAAGGACGACTGGAACTGGATCGCCGGCGCCACCACCACCTTCCGGGAGCATTGGACGCTCCAGGTCGAGGGCGGATTCGGCAATCGCGACCACGTCGACCTCGAGCTCGGCTACCGCTTCTGATTCCGGGCTCGGATGGCGGGCGACCGCTCTCCTGACGCTGCTGGCCGGCCTGATTCTGGTCCCCGCCGCCCGGGGCTACGAAACCGACGAGTACTCGAATCGGCTCGAGCCGATCTCCGACTCCGCGCCCGTCCTCGACCGGATGGTGAACGAGGCGCTCTCCGAGATCGCCGGGCGCTGGCGCCAGGGCGACGATCCCGCGCGCTTCGCGTTCGAGATCTACGACCGGCTCGGCGGCGTCTTCTGGGTCGATCACATCGAACGCTTCGCGATGAAGTCGCCCGAGATCGAACGCCTGCCGCAGTACCGCTGGCGCAGTGTCTATCGGGGCGCTCCGATCTGGGCGTCGCGGGTCGAGAAGGTCTTCGGCGTCGGCGCGACGATCCGCCTCGCGGGTACCCTGGTGGGATCCGACAAACTGGGACACTTCTTCTCGCAGGGCTTCAAGTACTACAAGAGCTATCTGGCGGGTTGGAGCGAGCGCCGAATCCTCGGCCGGGGCCGCTTCAACGAACGTTGGCTCTTCGGTCAGTGGACGACCGGCGTCTTCTCGAACGCCGACCTGGTGGCGGACTATCAGGGTTATCGGTTCTACCGCAGCCTCTTCGAGGACGGCATCGTGCCCGGCGAGCCCGCCATCGTGCGTTTCGAAGGGGGCCTCGCGAAGATCCAGCGCCCCTTCCACTGGTCCGACCACGTCGACGACTACTGGGACGAGGCGCTCAACCCGTCCTACCTCTCGCCGAGCCTGGCGCGCTACTTCGCCAAGAAGCTACCCGAGCTCTGCGACGAATATTTCGCGGATCCGGTCCGCTTCGTTCCTCGGAACGAGGGCGAACTGAAGCGGCGCTACGCCGCCCTCGGGCTGCGAACCGATCTCCGATTCCGGATGGATCACGTCTGCCGGAATCGCGGAGCCGCGCTGGCGACTCGACCCGCGAAAAAGCGGGAGCCGGCGGCGGGGAGCCGGCCCTGACGTCGCGACGGGGGGCTCAGCGGCGCCGGCCGAGCCGGCGTCGCGGAACCATTTCCACGTAGGGCTCGACGCCCGGCGTGGTGCAGCGGGGCAACGGCTGGCCGAGCGCCCGCTCGACGTCACGGATCATCTCCTTGTTGAGCCAGGTGGCGATCGACGAGACCAGCCCGGTCGCCGTGCCGCGCGCCGTGCGGCCGGCCCGGTGCACGTAGTCCTCCACGGTGTCGGGCAGGTCGAAGTTCACGACGTGGCGGATCACCGGGATGTCGAGGCCGCGCGCCGCGACGTCGGTGGCGATCAGGATGCGGTGGTGACCTTCGCGGAAGCCCTGCAGCGCTCGCATGCGCTCCTTCTGTGACAGGTCCGAATGGATCCGTTCGACCGGGTGTCCTTCCCGCTCGAGCACCCGGAAGAGCCACTCGGCGTCGGAGCGCCGGCGGACGAAGACGAGGGTCGGCCCGAGCTCCTGGTTGATGAGCGAGAGCACGCAGGCCTTCTTGTTGTCGACGTCGACCATGTAAAGGCGGTGGGTGATACCGCTCGCCGCCATGCCGGGAGGCATGATGTCGACGCGAACCGGGTCGGTGAGGAAGCGGTTCGCCAGCCGCTCGATCTCGCGCGGCATGGTGGCTGAGAACATCATCGTGTGGCGCTTCGGCGGCAGCTGCTCGAGCACGTCGAGGATCTGCGGCAGGAAGCCGAGGTCGAGCATGTGGTCGGCTTCGTCGAGCACCAGCTCTTCGACCCGTCCGAGCTGGACGGTGCCGCGACCCACGTGGTCGAGAAGCCGTCCCGGCGTCGCGACCACGATGTCCGGCTTCTTGTCGAGCTCGTCGAACTGATGCCGGATGTTCAAGCCGCCGACCAGAGCGACGGCGCGAAGCCGGTGGCTGGCGCCGAAGTAGTCGAGGAAGCGTTTGGTCTGGAGGGTGATCTCACGGGTCGGCGAGAGGATCAGGGCGCGCGGCCAGCCCTTGGGCGCGCCGAGCCGCTGCACGAGCGGTAGCGCGAAGGCGGCGGTCTTGCCCGATCCGGTCTCGGCGAGACCGACGACGTCGTGGCCCGCGGTGGCGGGGGGGATGATGGCTGCCTGGATCGGCGTCGGGTGCTCCCAGCCCATCTCCGCCACGGCGGTGCGGAGCTCGGGAACGAGACCCAGGTCGTCAAAACTCGAATCCGTCTCTGGGACGGGGTGCTGAGGTAGGGAAGCTTCGGACATCCGGGAGCATTCTAGTCGGAGTCGTCGAAGATCCCGGTCTGCGGGCTGTCGAGCTCGTCCTCGGCGAAGCCCGAGAGACCGACCCCAGCCAAGCGGTAGCGCGTGGTCGCCGCCAGATCCACCCGCTCGGTCAGCGCGAGCGCGAGACTCGCGACCTCCTCCGCCGACTCCGGCGGATGCGGCGGCGTGACCCGCCGGGTGAGGATGCGGAACTCGGCGGTCTTGAGCTTGAGCGTGACCGTGCGTCCGATCCGCTGCTTGCGCCGCGCCGCCTCCCAGACCCGTTGCGCGGCCTTCTCGATGGCTGGACCGAGCGCGGCGAGCGGCAGGTCCTCGGGGAAGGTGTCCTCGGAGGAGATCGACTTGAGCGGCCGCGACGGCTCGACCGGACGCTCGTCGATGCCCTGCGCGAGCTCCGAGAGGCGGACGCCGAAACGCCCGAAGCGGCGCTCCAGGTCACGCGCCTCGACCCGCCGCAGATCGCCGACGGTGCGAACCCCGAGGCCCTCGAGCGCCTCGCGCGTCGAGCGTCCGACGCCCGGCAGCTTGGCGACCGCGAGCGGCTCGAGAAAGGCTTCGACCTGCTCGGGCCGGATGACGAACAGACCGTCCGGCTTCTTCCAGTCCGAGGCGATCTTGGCGAGGAACTTGTTCGGCGCCACGCCGGCCGAGGCGGTGAGGTGGAGCTCGTCGCGGATCTCGCCGCGGATCACCCGCGCCGTTTCGGTGGCGGAGGCGAGCCCGGTCTTCTCGGCGGTGACGTCGAGGTAGGCCTCGTCGAGCGACAGCGGCTCGACGAGGTCGGTGTGGCGATGGAAGATGGCGCGCACCTGACGCGACACCTCGCGGTAGCGCGGGAAGTCCGGTGGCACGAAGATCGCCTGCGGGCACAGCCGCTCGGCCCGCAGCGCCGGCATCGCCGAGTGCACGCCGAACCGGCGTGCCTCGTACGACGCCGCGCAGACCACCGACCTCGTCCCGGTCCAGGCCACCACCACCGGCTTGCCACGCAGCTCCGGCCGGTCGCGCTGCTCGACCGACGCATAGAACGCGTCCATGTCCACGTGGACGATCTTGCGCATCGAGTCAAGACTAACCGTCACCGATCTGTCCGGCGGAACAGGTCAGGACGGAAATGCGCCCACTAGGGGCAGGCGCCGGCGGTCATCTGCGTCCAGGCGCAGGTCGCGCCGGACTCGAAGCCCGAGGCGAACAGGAAGCTCGGAGGCGAGCGAGAAGGCGAGGTCCTCCGTCGTGCCGCACGACCAGCTTCCCGGTGTCACCAGAGACGTCGAGGTGCAACGCGAGCTGCCGGAGAGGGCCGACAGAGCCCAGTACGCCTCGGTCGCGTCGGCGGCGGCGCTGCCCCAGGGACCTTCGCGCAGGGCCAGCCAGTAGGTGCCGGGGGCGAGCGTTCCGACCGCCGAGAGGTCGACCCGGACGCGAGCGAAGTCGCCGATCGTCGGGTTGCCGCCGAGGGGCGTCATCGCCAGCGGCGCCGCGGTCGTCCTGCTCGCGAGCAGCGCGCCCGGCATCCCGCCGCCGTCCGAGTAGAGGCCCCAGCCGAGCGCGCCTTCGAGGCTGTCGACGACGCCGTCGGGCGTCGCGTCGGCATCGGTGACGGTCACGTCGGCGCGTCCGGGAGCGAAGGGCTGCACGAGCGTGAAGTCGTTAGCGGCGACGGCCGAGGTGACCGGTGAGCCGAGCGCTTTGTCCTTGATGTCCTGGTGCCACGGGAAAGCGGAGCCGTAGAGGACGAAGGCGAGGTCGCTCCCTCCGCCGGCGGAGAAGGAGGCCGGGACGGAGCCGACCGGGGCCCACATGGCACCGTTGCCCAGGCTGGTCGTCGAGCTAATGGCGTAGTGATCGTCGACGTTGCCTGGGGTGCCCCAGGCGCCCTCGCGAACCGCCAGCCAGTAGGTGCCCGCCGAGAGGAGGACGGGCGGATCGAGCTTGAATCGCACCCGCTGCGTGTCCCAGTAGGGAGACGGCACGGTCGGCCCGAGGAGGGTGGCCGTGGCGTCATCGCCGGAGGTCCACAAGGTACCGGGGTGTCCGGCATCGTCCGTGTAGATCGCCCAGCCGATGGTGCCGTCGAATCCGGTCACGCTCCCGTCGACGGCGAGCTCCATCCAGTCCTGAAGCCAGATGTCCGCGAACTCGATCCGGAACGTTTCGCCGGTCGCGGGGACCGTGAAGTCGTCCGCGACCGTGTTGTACCGGTAGTCGCCGACGTCCGAGAGAAGCACCACGCCGCTCTCGTCCCAGAGGAATCGGTCGGCGGACCACGCCGGGGCCAGGGCGACGAGGCCCAGGCAGAGGGCTCCGGCCAGCCGGCTCGAAAGCATCGGGCACCTCCTACGAGATTCTCGAACCCGGCTCGCGGGAGCCGGAGCCGAAAGAGACGAGCTGCCGCGATCGTGCCAGCCGGGCGCGGCCGGAGTGTGTGGAAAAGTTCACACCTCGGTCCCGACGCGAAGGAAGCTAGCTGTCGAGATCCTCGGCCCGCAGCGGCTCGACGTCGAGGGAGCGCCAGCGGGCGAGGGTCACCTCGCCCGGCGGCTGGCCGCGGCGTTTGGAGACGTCGGCGCCGCGGGCCGCGTGGACGGCGGCGCGGCGGGCGTTGCGGCCCTTGGAGTAACCGGCCGCGAGAGCGGCGGCGAAGCGTTCGGTGTCGCGCGGCAGGCGGTCGAGTCGATCCGGGTTGCGGACCACGACGTGGGAGCCGGAATCGCCCGCCAGGTGGAACCAGAAATCCCACGGCTCGCAGAGCTCGAGCGACAGACGGTCGTTGTCCGCCGCGGACTTGCCGACCAGGACGGTGAAGCCGTCCGGCGAGACGAAGCGGCGCGCCACGCGCTGGCCACGCCAGACGCCCTGCTCGGCGTCGGAGGGCGGGGGAGGCAGACGGTCGCTCACGGGAGCGGAAGGTACCACCGCAAGCTTTTTCTTTTCAACGTTTTGACCTTACCGCCAGGGCGGCCCTGCTAGAATGCGCGCGCTTGCTCGGCGCGGCGCGTTCGCGACCGCGCGCAGGCCCCGGAAGCGAATCCGGGCCTCACTTTTCCCGAAAGGAACCGATTCCCCGTGACCCGCCGGATGCTCATCAATGCGCAGAGCCCAGAGGAAGTGCGAATCGCCGTCCTCGACGACTCGACGCTCGAGAACTACCAGGTGGAGGTCGCCGAAGCCGGGCTGACGCGCGGCAACATCTATCGTGGCGTGATCGCCAATCTGCAGCCGGCGCTCGACGCCGCGTTCGTGGATTACGGCGTCGCCCGCAACGGCTTCCTCTCCATCCAAGACGTCGTCCCGGAAGCGCGCTACCGGGAGCCCAAGGGCTCCGGTCGGCCGCGCATCGACGACATCCTGGTCAAGAACAAACCCATCGTCGTCCAGGTCGAGCGTGACCCGGAAGGGCAGAAGGGCGCCATCCTGACCACCAACCTCTCTTTCGCCGGGCGCTACCTCGTGTTGACGCCCTTCGACGCGACGCGCGGCATCTCCCGCAAGGTCGAGGATGACGAGACGCGCGGCAGCCTGCGCGAGCTCGCCGCCAAGCTCGAGCTGCCCGACGGCTGCGGCATCATCGTGCGCACCAACGCGCTCGATCAGACCCGGGCCGAGCTCAACCGCGACCTGGCGGCGCTGCTCCGGGTCTGGAAGCGCGTCCAGCAGGAGGCGACCACCGGCAACGGCGCCAAGCTCCTCTACAGCGATCAGGATCTCCTGCTGCGCGCGCTGCGCGATCACCTGGACAGCTCGGTCGAAGAGGTGCTGGTCGACGACGACGGCGCGCACGAACGCGCCCACGAGTACATGCAGGCGTTCATGCCGCGCTCGAAGACTTCGCTCGTCCGCTACGAGGAGCGCGTCCCTCTCTTCTCCAAGTTCAGCGTCGAATCGCAGATCGAGCGCATCTTCGGGCGCACCGTTTCGTTGCCTTCCGGGGGCGCGATCGTCATCGACCCGACCGAGGCGCTGACCGCGATCGACGTCAACTCGGGGCGCAGCTCGGGCGGCGGCTCGCACGAGGACATGGCCTTGCGCACCAATATCGAGGCGGCGCGCGAGACGGTCCGTCAGCTTCGCCTGCGCGATCTCGGGGGTCTCGTGGTGGTCGATTTCATCGACATGCGGAGCCCCAAGAACCGGCGCGCCATCGAAAAGGAAGTCAAAGACGGGCTCAAGGCGGACAAGGCGCGCTCGTCGGTGGGGCGGATCTCGTCGAACGGCTTGCTCGAGATCAACCGCCAGAAGATCCAGCGGTCGCTCTCGGCGCGCACCCATCGCCCCTGCCCGACCTGCTCGGGCACCGGGCGGGTGCCGTCGATGGAGGCGATCGGACTCAATCTGCTGCGCCGCATCGAAGGGCGCGCCGCGACAGGGCGGCTGCTCAAGGCGCGGGTCGAGCTCCATCCGGAGCTCGCGGAGGCGATCCAGAACGGTCGCCGGAGCGAGCTCTCGCGGATCGAGCAGGAGTACTCGATCGAGATCGAGATCGTCCACTCGCACCGCCTCATGGGACCCGAGGAGCAGATCGAATGGCGGGACCGCCCGGGCGGACCGGCGCCTCTGCGGCCATCGGAGCCGGTGCGGCGCAGCCTCGCCGCGCCGTCGGCACCGGTCGTCTTCGAGATCGCCCCTTCCGACGACGGCGGCTCCGCGCGGGACGAGACCGAGGACAACGACGGGGAGAAGAGCGGTCGCAAGCGCCGCCGGCGTGGCGGTCGACGACGCAAGAAGAAGAATGGCGAGGCGGTTCTCTCGGAGAGCGCCGACAGCGAGCCACCGATTCTCTTCGCGTCCGCGGAGCAGGGCGCATCCGCAGCGGAGGCCGACGATACGACCGTGGCTGCCGGTACGGCGTCCGACGGCGAAGAGAAGGCGATCGGCGATGGCCGGGTCCGACCGCGCCGCCGTCGTCGCGGCGGGCGCCGTCGCGGCGGTCGTGGCCGGTCTGCGGCCGTTTCGGACGACACTGGGGAAGAGGCGTCTCGGCCGATCGAGGCCGAGGCTCCGATCGATCCCGCCTGACCTTGCCGGTGCGTCCGGCACCTGAAGCGTGACGTGTTTCCGGCGGACTCGAGGGTAGAATCTGCGTAGGCTCTGCTGTGCGATTGTCCTCGATCTCGTGCCGCTTCCGCGGTTTGTTCGGCCTCTTGTTGTTCGAGGCGGCGCTGGTGGCCGCCCCGGCGCCCGCGCAGGTCGTGATCAGCGAGATCCAGTACCACCCACCCAACGACCTCGACGACGCCGAGTTCATCGAGCTCTACAACGCCGGCGGCCTCGACGTCGACATCACCGGATGGTGCTTCACCAGCGGAATCAGCTACTGCTTCTCCGGGGGGGCGATCGGAGCAGACGGCTGGATCGTCGGCGCGAAGGACGCCGCGCTCTTCGAGCTGCAGTACGGTTTCGTGCCCGACTTCGTCTACGGCGGCAGTCTCAGCAATGGCGGCGAGACGCTCGAGCTGCGCGACCAGAGCCTGAGCGTCGTCGATCAAGTCAGCTACGATGACGCTCCGCCCTGGCCGGTGACGCCCGACGGCACCGGCCCCTCGCTCGAGCTCATCGATCCTCTCGAGGACAACGACACGCCGCGAGCCTGGCGAGCGTCGACGGCGGCCTCTGGTGCGACGCCGAGGGCCGCCAATAGCGTAGCCGCCAGCGGCCTGCCGGCCTTCGTGACTGGCACTGCGCACGGCGCTGTCGCCGCTGCGGCGCCGATCGCGGTCACGGCAGCGGTCGTCGGCGAAAGCACCGTGACCCTCTTCTACCGGATCGACTTCGGCGCCGAGGTCGCGGTCGCGATGGCCGACGACGGGGCGCACGGTGACGGAGCCGCGGGCGACGGCGTCTATGGCGCCGAGATCCCGGGACAGCCTCCCGACACCCTGGTGCGCTACCGCATCGAGGCCGCCGGCCCGAACGGTCCTGGCGCCGATCCGCGGGTCGACGACACCGTCGACTACTACGGCGCCACGACGACCAGCCCCGTCGCGACGGAGCTTCCCGTGATCGAGTGGTGGATCGACCCCGCCGACTACCAGGCTGCACTCGACCACTACCTGACAGACGAGCTCGAACCGGCGGTGCTCGCATTCGACGGGCAGGTCTGGGACAACGTACGGATCCGTGTTCGCGGAGGGAGCTCGCGCGACTTTCCGAAGAAGAACTGGAAGTTCGAGATGCCGCAGGGCCACGACTTCGAGGCGGCTTCCCTGATTCCGAACGCCGTCGACGAGTTCGATCTTCAGGCCTCCTACTCGGACAAGAGCCATCTGCGGGAGACGTTGGCTTTCGAAACCTTCGAAGAGGCCGGCGTGGCCTCGCCGCATGCGTTCCCGGTCCGACTACACCGCAACGGGGGGTTTTTCGGCCTCTACACCTGGGTCGAATACCCCGATTCGAACTGGGAGGATCGGGTGGGTCTCGACACCGACGGGGCGCGCTACAAGGCGGGGCCAGGCAGCGATTGCTCGGAGAAGCCGCTCGCCGATCTGCCGGACTTCTACGAGAAGAAGTCTCGCAAGAGCGAGGGGTACGACGACCTTGCGACGCTGCTCGCCGGCGTCAACCAGCTCACTGGGAGCGAGCTCCACGAGTTCCTGCTCGACAACTTCGACGTCGCCGCGCAGATCAACTACATGGCGGCCATCATCGTCATCCACGGCAACGACCATGTCGAGAAGAACTACTACTTCTATCGCGATACCGAGGGAAACCGTCGCTGGCGGATGACGCCCTGGGACCTGGACCTGACCTTTGGCCGCATGTATCAGGGGAGCGTCCTGAACGACGAGATCTTCGCCGATGTCGACGTTGTCGAAGGGCAAGCCAGCGTGGCCCCGAGCCATCCCGAGTTCGGTGACCACGATCACCTCCAGTGGGGCGGCCTCTGGAATCGCTGCATCGACGCCGTGCTGGCGCAACCTGATCTCCGCGAGATGTTCTATCGCCGACTGAGGACACTGATGGACGGCTTGCTGGCTCCCCCGTTCTACGAAGACCGGCTCTTCGACCTCGTCCCCCTCATCGAGAGCGAGGCCGAGCTCGACCGGGTTCAGGATTGGGGTCAGTTCGGGACGCCCCAGAGCCTCGACCAGGCAGTCTCGATTCTCGAAAACGACTACCTCGCCCCGCGCCGCGCGCACCTGTTCTCGACCCACCGCGTCGCTGGCGAGATCCCGCCTGCGCAGACGGTCTCGTCGGAGCGTGCAATTCGCATCAACGAACTGATGTACGAGCCAGTCGGAGGGGATCCTCTCGAATATGTCGAGCTGTTCAATCCGGGCGGCCGGGCGGTCGACCTCCAAGGCTGGACGATCGAAGGGGTCGGCGGCGCTTTTCCGCCGGGCGCCGTCGTACCGGCAGGCGGATACGTCCTTGCCGCTTCCGATGATCCGGCCTTCCGCGTCGAATACGGTGGCGGCAAGCTGGTTCTCCTCGACTTCTCAGGCGATCTTTCGGATGCGGGAGAGTCGATCATCCTGCGGAACGCGAAAGGCGTCGAAATCGACCGCGTGGACTATTTGCCGAGCGCACCCTGGCCCGGTCTCGCGGCCGGCGGTGGCCGATCGCTGGCGCTGATCCAGCCGGGACTCGACGGTGCCGACCCGGCGTCGTGGCGCGAGAGCGAGGAGACGGGCGGGACACCCGGCGCTCCCAACTTCCCCGAGGTCTTCAGCGACGGCTTCGAGAGCGGCGACGCCTGTCTCTGGTCGTATTCCAACGGCGCCGGCTGCGCCTGACGAGCACTGGCTCGGGGATCGGCGCGCGCCCGCAGGGCTCTCGACTACTGGCACCTCCCCCGACCTCCCGGTATCCTTGAGGTTTCTGGAGATTGAATGGAGACCCCCCGAGATATCGACACGACGGAAACGCGTGAATGGCAGGAAGCGCTCGACGATGTGATCGCCGCGCACGGCGAGGAGCGCGCCAGCTTCCTGTTGCAGCGTCTGCTCGACCATGCCTACCGGCGCACGGTGCCGCTGCCGGCGCCGACCACGCCCTACGTCAACACGATCCCGGCCTCCGAGCAGCCGCCCTTTCCGGGTGACCGCCGCATCGAGCGCCGCATCAAGAGCCTGGTGCGCTGGAACGCCATGGCGATGGTGGTGCGCGCCAACCGCGCTCACGACGGGATCGGCGGGCACATCGCGACCTATCAGTCGGCGGCGACCCTCTACGAAGTGGGCTTCAACCACTTCTTCCGTGGCCGCGGCGAGAGCGGCTTCGGCGGCGACCTGGTCTATTTCCAGGGCCACGCTTCGCCGGGCATCTACGCGCGCGCTTTCCTCGAAGGACGCCTGACCGATCGTCACTTGCTGAACTTCCGGCGGGAACTGGAGCCCGGCGGTGGGCTGTCGTCCTATCCGCACCCCTGGCTGATGCCGGACTTCTGGGAGTTTCCGACCGTCTCGATGGGCCTCGGCCCGATCTCGGCGATCTACCAGGCGCGCTTCATGAAGTACCTCGAGAACCGCGGCCTGGCCAAGACGGCGGACCGGCGAGTCTGGGCGTTCCTCGGTGACGGGGAGACCGACGAGCCGGAGACGCTCGGCGCGCTGACTCTGGCCTCCCGCGAAGCGCTCGACAACCTGACCTTCGTCGTCAACTGCAACCTGCAGCGGCTCGACGGGCCGGTACGTGGCAACGGCAAGATCATCCAGGAGCTCGAGGCCGCGTTCCGCGGCGCCGGCTGGAACGTCATCAAGGTGCTGTGGGGCGCCTCGTGGGATCCCCTGCTCGAGCGCGACAAGGACGGCTGGCTGGCCCGCGTCATGACCGAGACGGTCGACGGCGAATACCAGAAGTACTCGGTCGAAGGGGGTGCCTACATCCGCGAGCACTTCTTCGGCCGGTACCCCGAGCTCGCGGCGATGGTGGCCGACATTCCGGACGAGAAGATGCCCTACCTGCGGCGTGGCGGCCACGACCCGGAGAAGGTCTACGCGGCGTACAAGGCGGCGACCGAGACGACCGGGCAACCGACCGTGATCCTGGCGATGACGATCAAGGGATACGGCCTCGGTCACGCTGGCCAGGGGATGAACGTCACCCACCAGCAGAAGAAGCTCCACCTCGAGGACGTGCGCGAGTTCCGTGATCGCTTCGAGATCCCGATCCCCGACGACCAGCTCGACGCCCTGCCCTTCTACCGGCCGCCGGCGGGAAGCGAGGAGCTCGAATACATGCTCGAGCGGCGGCGGGTGCTCGGCGGCCCGCTGCCGGAACGCCGGGTGCTGAGCGTCCCGATGGAGGTTCCGTCGCGCGCCGAGTTCGCGGAGTTCCACCAGGGCATCAACCGCGAAGTCTCGACGACGATGGCGTTCGTGCAGATCCTCCGTCACCTGCTCAAGGACGAGAAGATCGGCGATCGGATCGTGCCGATCGTGCCCGACGAGGCGCGGACTTTCGGCATGGAGTCGCTCTTTCGCCAGTACGCCATCTACTCCTCGGTCGGTCAGCTCTACGAGCCGGTCGATTCCAAGATGCTGCTCCTCTACAAGGAAGCGAAGGACGGCCAGATCCTCGAGGAGGGGATCACCGAGGCGGGTTCGATGTGCTCGTTCACCGCGGCGGGAACCGCGCATTCGAACCACGGGCTCGACATGATCCCGTTCTTCATCTACTACTCGATGTTCGGTTTCCAGCGGATCGGTGACCTGATCTGGGCGTTCGGCGATCTGCGCGGCCGGGGCTTCCTGCTCGGCGGCACGGCCGGGCGGACGACCCTGAACGGCGAAGGTCTGCAGCACGAGGACGGCCACTCGCACATCCTCGCCGCCGTGGTGCCCAACGTGGTGACCTACGATCCCGCCTTCGCCTACGAGCTGGCGGTGATCATCGAGGACGGTCTGCGACGCATGTACGTCGAGCGCGAGGAGATCTTCTACTACCTCACGCTCTACAACGAGAACTACGTGCAGCCGCCGATGCCGGAAGGAGCGGCCGAAGGAATCCTCAAGGGTCTCTACCTCTTTCAGCAGCTCACCGCTCGGTGGCGACATGCCGCGCGTGCAGCTGCTCGGCTCGGGGTCGATGTTGCGCGAGTCGGTGCGGGCCCAGGAGCTGCTCGGCGACCGTTTCGGCGTGGCGGCCGACGTCTGGAGCGCGACTTCCTACAAGGAGCTGCGTCGCGAAGCGCTCGAATGCGAACGCTGGAGCCGGTTGCATCCCGCCGACCCGGCCCGGATCCCCTACGTGACCCGGGTGCTCGGCGAGGCGCGCGGTCCGGTGGTCGCGGTGAGCGACTACCTCAAGCTCGTGCCGGACCAGATCGCGCGTTGGGTGCCGCAGGGTCTCATGCCGCTCGGCACCGACGGTTTCGGGCGCAGCGAGACCCGGGCCGCCCTGCGCCGCTTCTTCGAGACCGACGCCGAGTCGATCGCGCTGGCGGCCCTCGTCGAGCTCGCGAAGCGAGGCGAAGTCCCGCCCGATGTGCCGGGCAAGGCGCTCGCCGAGCTCGGCATCGACCCCGACAAGGCGGATCCGATCCGCAGCTGACTCCGGGCCGGGTCGAGAGTTGGAGCCGGGGCAGCGGCTTGACAGCGCTCCAACCGGCGCTTACCCTGCGGGGAGATCGTCAAGAGAGGAGGGCTGTATGAAGACGCGAGTGTTTCTCGGCGTAATGGTCATTCTCATCGTCTGTGTGATCGGGTATGCCGTATGGAAGTCGCGGAGCGCCGAGGCGGGTGGCCATGGTCTCGTCGCCGACTGCGACAACGGCCCGGCGGCCAAGGTCACCTACGACTATCAGGCGCCCGACAAGATCACGGTGACGCCCAAGACCATAGACGTTAACTATCCGTCGGCAGATCACGATCAGCACCATCTCTGCTGGCAGCTCGAGATCAAGAACGCGCCATCTTCCGCGGATTCCTTTCCCTTCGACTACGTGAAGCTGGAGATACACAATCCTCCCACTCATGGCGGTGGGCCGGTGCTGGCGGGCGAGCCCGCGTTCAAGAAGAACAAGCTCCAAGTAAGACTTCACTACTTCGACACGCCGGTCTGGTCGCAGGTGACTTACAAGGGGCAGAAGTTCGAGGGCTCCCAGTTCACCTACGATGTCGCGGCGCGCCTGAAGGATAGAAGCTCGGATCTCACCTGCGATCCGGACATCATCATCCGAAAGTAGAGGATCGCCGAAGGGATTCGACTCAGCCGGCCACGTGGTCCTTCGGGGCGCGACGTCACGAGCCCTTAAAGGGGCCGCCGCTGATCGGCGAGGGAGCGCGTCTTCTCGGTCGTGACGTCGCCGGTGTGGAGCGTGGTCTTGCGCTCGACAAGCAGGAGGTGGCACTCGTCCTCGGCGACCGGGTTGTGGCGCACGCCTTTTGGAACGACGTACATCTCCCCCTCGCCGAGCTCGACCGAGCCCTCTTCCATCTCGATCCTCAGCCGGCCCGCGAGGACGAGAAAGAGCTCGTCCTCGCCCTCGTGCCGGTGCCAGGTTAGCGAGCCCTGGACCTTGGCGACCTTGACGTAGACGTCATCGACCTCCGCGACAATGCGGGGCGACCAGAGCTCGGTGAGCTGAGCCGCGATTCGTCTGGGCGATACGACCTTGGACATGGAGAAATCCTCCCCGCTCATGTGACTCGAGAGCCCCCGTTTCGAGTCGACATCACATTGGTTGAGAGCCCCGCGCCGGGCCACCTCAGTTCGCGGCGGTGGTGCTGGTGAGGCGCTCGAAAGCGGGATTGCCGCGCAGGGGAGCCAGCTCGTCCTCGTCGCGCAGCGGTCCCGGTGGGTAACCGAGATCGATCGCCTTCTTCAACTGGACCAAGGCCTGGTCCGGTGCGCCGCAGAGCGCGAATGGCCGCGCCAGGGCTTCCGAGACGGTGGCGCTCGCGGCGAGGCTCGCTTTGCAGCTTGGCGGTGAATTCGAGGGCCTCGCTGCAATGCCCGGCTCGCGCCAGGTAGAGCGAGCGCTGAAGCAGGAGGGTGATGTCCTGCGGGTTCTGCTTCAGCAATATGTCGACCAGTCGGAGAGCCTCTGCGTACTCGGTTCGCGCATCGTCCGGCCGATTCAAGCGCAACAGCGTGTCGGCGAGGTTCCGGTGGTAGGCGGGCTCGCGCGGCGAGATTCGGATCGCTTCGCGAAATGAATGCTCGGCATCGCTGAATCGGCCGTTGAAGTAATAGACCGTGCCGCGGTTGCTCGCCGCGTCGGCGCTCACCTCCGGACCTTGGATCTTGTCGTAGGCCGCCAGCGATTCCGTGTACTTACCCTCGAGAGCGAGGACCGCCGCGGCGTTTTCGGCCGGAAGCGGGACGCCGGGCGGTGCGAGGGAAACGGCCTTCTGGAACGCAGCGCGGGCACCCGAGTAGTTCGAGCTCTTGACCCGAAAGGCGCCGAGCGCGTTCCAGGCTCGCCAGTAGTTGGGTCGGGCAGCGATCGCGCCCAAGTGGTGCTCTTCGGCCTTCGCCGCGTCGCCGGCCGCGTCCCAGGCTTCCGCGAGCTCGTCTTCCAGATCGTAGAGAGCGGCGCCCCGCTTCGGGATCGACTCGAGCATCTTGATCGCTTGCTGAGCATGGCCGCGGAGACGATCGATCCGGGCGCGTGCGATGCGCGACTCGACGGACTGCGGGTCGAGTGCGTAGGCGCGGTCCGCGGCCACTCCGGCGCGTTCGAGCAACTCCGGCACGCGATCGCTGCGGTAGGCCTCGACGAGAGCTTTGGACAAGGCGGTCCATGCCGACACGAGGTTCGGCTGAATTCGAGTGGCGCGCTCGTAGAGACCGGCAGCGATACGAGGCGCCTGCGGATCGGGAAGCTCCTCGGCCCGGTTTCCCTGGGTCACCAGAGCCTCTGCTCGAGCGACGCTGCGCTCGTCGAGGTAAAAGTAGAGGCCGCCGGCGACCATCGTGACCGCGATCAGGACGAGCAGTAAGGTCCTGTGACGGAAGGCGCGGTGACGTGTCGCGGTCAGGGTCGAGTGGCTCGATCGCGCGCTGCGTAGATCGTTCGCGGATGTCGATGTGATCGAGGTCTCCGCGACCGCCATGTCGTGGCCGATCGATTGCAGCTCGGTCTCGACCTCGGCCGCGTCGCGAGGGCGTCGCGAGGCGTCCTTCTCGAGCAGCCGGTGCACGAGCTCGGCAAAACGGAGCGGAACCTCCGGGGCGCGCGCGGCGAGCGGCGGCGGATCGTCGCGCAGCACGGCGCGCAGCCGGTCCGCCGTGCCGACGCCCCGGAACGGCAGCTCGCCGGCCGCCAGCTCGTAGAGGAGCACGCCGAGCGAGAAGAGGTCCGCGCGCGCGTCGACCGGATCTCCGACCGCCTGCTCGGGCGCGAGGTAGGGCACGGTGCCCAGCACCGCGCCGTCCGAGGTCGCGAACTCGTGAAGATCGTCCGAAGTCGGTGCCGACTCCGGGGCGAATCGAGCGAGACCGAAATCGAGAATCTTGACCAGACCGTCGGGCGTGACGCGGATGTTGCCCGGCTTCAGGTCCCGGTGCACGATTCCGGCGAGGTGGGCCGCCTTGAGACCGGCGACGATCTGGCGGCCGATCCGCAGTAGCTCGCCGAAGGGCAAGGGTCCCTCGCGCGTCATGGTGCGCAGGTCTTGACCGGGCACGAACTCGAGAACCAGATAGGGGACTTTGCCGGAACGATCCTCGCTCACATCGATCGGGTTGAACTCGGGGTCGTTGACCTCGGTTTCCCCGACGTCCAGCACGGTCGCGATGTTGGGGTGACTGAGCGCCGCCTCGGCCTTCGCCTCGCGCAGGAAGCGGAGTTGGCGCTGGGTATCGGCTCCCGGGCGGTGGCGCAGGAACTTGATCGCGACGACTCGTCCGAGTCGCGTGTCCCGGGCTCGATACACGCGTCCCATACCCCCTTCACCGAGGGTGGAGAGTAATTCGTAGGGGCCGATGCGAGTCGTCATCTTCGGAGTCCGAGTTTCCCGACACGATAGGCGTGCGAGCCGGGGAATTGTACGCTTGCGCGGGAGGTCACACATGAGCCAAGTCGTGCCGAGCGCGGATTCCGCGCGGGTCCACCTGCCGCCGCCCGTCGTCTATCTCGCCGCAGTGTCCGCCGGCTGGGCGGCGGCGCGTTGGTTCACGCCGCTTTCGCTTCCGGCCGGCACTGCCGGTGCCGTCTTTCGCTGGGCCGGTGGCGCACTGGTGGCGGGCGGGGTGACCCTCGCCGGCTGGGCGGTGGCCTGCTTCCGGCTCGCCGGGACGACGCCGGTCCCGACCAGGCCCACCACGGCGATCGTCGATCGCGGCCCATTCCGCCTGTCGCGCAATCCGATGTACCTGGGGTTGACCGCCATCACCCTCGGGGTGGGGTTCGTCACGGGAAATCTCTGGATCACGTTGGCGGCGATTCCGGCGGCGATCGTCATCGACCGCTACGCCATCGCGCGGGAAGAACGCTACCTGGACCGTAAGTTCGGCGACGCCTATCGCGCCTACAGAGGTGTGGTGCGCCGCTGGGTGTGAGCCGGCCTCGCGCCGCGCTTCGCCGGCCGCTCAGTCGAGAGTGAACTCGCCGCGCCAGTCGCCGGCGTCCTCGAAGGGCGGCTGGTCGGTCTTGAGCAGGAGCCGGGTTTCGAGCACCAGGGCGTCGATGCCGGTGCGCATGAAGCAACGGTAGCTGTCCTCGGGCGTGCAGACGATCGGCTCGCCGCGCACGTTGAAACTGGTGTTGACCAGGACCGGGCAGCCGGTGAGGCGGCAGAAGGCGTCGAGGATGTCCCAGTAGAGCGGGTTGACCTCGCGGCGCACGGTCTGGATGCGCGCCGAGTAGTCGACGTGGGTGACGGCCGGGATCTCCGAGCGCACCACGTTGAGCTTCTCGATCCCCCACAGGCGCTCCTCGTCGTCGCTCATCTTGCGCCGGCGGGCGGGCGCGATGCCGGAGACCAGCAGCATGTAAGGGCTCTCGTCGTCGAGCTCGAACCACTCGGCGACATGCTCGCGCTGCACGCTCGGCGCGAAAGGCCGGAAGCTCTCGCGGAACTTGATCTTCAGGTTCATCACCGATTGCATCTTCGGCGAGCGGGGGTCGCCCAGGATGCTGCGTCCGCCGAGCGCGCGGGGGCCGAACTCCATCCGCCCCTGATGCAGGCCGACCACGTTCTCGCTGGCCAGCAGCTCGGCCACGACCTCGGGCAGACGTTCGCGCGGGGGGGCCACGAAAGGCGCCCGGCGCGCCTCGAGGAAGCGATCGATGTCCGCCTCGGCGTCGCGCGGACCGAGAAAGGAGCCCTTCATCTCGTCGTCGTAGGGGGGGAGGCCCGGGCCGGCGTGGGTCCGCGGGCTGACCCACCGGCCCTCGGACTCGGCGCTCGTACGCGGCTTGCCGAGATAGCGGTGCCAGAGCGCCAGCGCCACGCCGAGGGCGCCGCCGGCGTCTCCCGCCGCCGGTTGGATCCAGAGGTCTTCGAAGGGTCCCTCGCGCAGGATGCGGCCGTTGGCCACGCAGTTGAGCGCCACCCCCCCGGCGAGACAGAGTTTCTTCAGGCTGGTGACCTCGTAGGCGTGCTCGGCCATGCGCGCCATCGCGCGCTCGGTGACTTCCTGGACCGAGCGCGCGAGGTCCATCTCGCGCTGGGTGAGCTGGCTCTCGGGCTGACGCGGCGGCCCCGCGAAGAGGCGGTCGAAGGCGCGGTTGGTCATCCGCAGGCCCTCGCTGTAGCGGAAGAAGCGCTGGTGCATCTTGACGCTGCCGTCGGGGCGCAGGTCGAGCAGGTCGCGCTCGATCTGCTCGACGTACTTCGGTTCGCCGTAGGGCGCCAGTCCCATCACCTTGTACTCGCCGCTGTTGACCTTGAAGCCGGTGTAGTAGGTGAAGGCGCTGTAGAGGAGCCCGAGGCTCGAGGGAAAGCGCAGCTCCTGTTCGAGCGTCAGCTCGTGGCCCCGCCCGACGCCGATCGAGCTGCGTGGCCCACTCGCCGACGCCGTCGATGGTCAGGATCGCGGCCTCTTCGAAGGGCGAGGGGTAGAAGGCGCTCGCGGCGTGGCTTTCGTGGTGGTCGCCGAAGAGCACCGGAAAGGCGAGCTTCTTGGCCGCCTTCTTGGCCGCCTTCTCGTCCTCGTCGTCGATCTCGATCTTGGCGAGCTCGGTGCGGATCAGGTCCGGCATCCAGAGCTTTTCCCGGATCCAGAGCGGCATCGCCTTGAAGAACGAGGGGAAGCCGCGCGGCGCATAGTCGAGATAGGTCTCGAGCAAGCGGTCGAACTTGAGGAGCGGCTTGTCGTAGAAGCCGACGTAATCGAGCTCCGACGGCCGAATACCGGCCTCGGCGAGACAGTACCTGGCGGCAGCGAGCGGGAAGCGGTAGTCGTGCTTCTTGCGGGTGAAGCGCTCCTCCTGCGCGGCGGCGACGACCTCTCCGTCCACCACCAGGCAGGCCGCCGAGTCGTGGTAGAAGGCGGAGATCCCCAGGATCCGGGTCATGGCCGGCCGTTCCCCTCGTCGTCCCGCGGCGAGCTCGAAAACAGCGTGTAGATGAAAGGTGCGATCGCCGATCCCTTGGCGATGACGAGCAGCACGCCGACCAGCAGCAGGATGATCACGATCGGCGCGAGCCAGTACTTCTTGTTCTCGCGCATGAACTGCCAGAGCTCGAAAAAGACGCGTGCTTTCGACATCGGTACCTCGGTTCAGAACATCTTCTCGAAATGACGGGGATCGTGTTGGCGCGCTTCGTAGGGAAGCCAATAGGAGTCGCGCCCCGGTGCCCGGCGCTCGAGCGGATCCCAGCCGGTGAGCCGCTTGACGACCCCGATCGGCGTGACGACCAGGAAGAAGACGAGGCTCAGGACGAGCGTGGTCACCACTTTCGAGAGCCCTTCGGCCAGCCCCATCCAGGCGCGGTAGGGGACGACCAGCGCGCGTGGCCAAGCGACCCCGAGCACGACCAGAACCGCGCCCACCCCCAACGTCCACGGCCGGGCTGCCGGGAACTTGCCGCGGTGGATCCACCAGGCGGCGAACGCGACCAGGATGCCCCCGACCAGGAGGCCGAAGTCGCGTTGGGCGCGATAGGACGGGACGCGGCGGGGCTGCGAATCGGACATGAGGAGGGCGGCGAGGATCGATCGCGAGAGGCGAGAGAGACTACCAAAGCCCGGCCTCCCCGCGGAAAGCTCCGGGAAGCCCGGCCTCCGGCCGCCGCCGGAGCCCTATCGGATGGGCGGAGAGGGCCGGGGCTCGTCGGCCAGGGTCCGCGCCAGGGCCGGCTCGAGGGTCCGGGCGACCACCGCGCTCCCGGCCACCGTGAAGTGGCGGTCACGGGTGAACCAGGGGACTTCGCCGCGCGCCACGGCCGCGCGGAGCGCGGCGGTCGGATCGACGACCTGGAAGCCCGCCTCCCGGAGCAGCCGGGTCATCCGGCGGCGCGGGCCGCCGAGGTCGAAGCGTCCGCCCTCCTCGCCGCTCGCGTGCTCGGTCGGCGCGAGCTTCTCGGGCCGGACCTCGAGCTCGTCCGGGATCAGCACGCCGATCACCGGCAGGTGGCGCGCGGCCGCGAGGTCTCGCAGGCGGTCGAAGCACTGACCGGTCAGCTCGTCGCCGCGCAGCACTTCGGGCGGCGCCGGATCCTCGTAGGCGGCAAGCATGGCGCGCAGCGACCGCCGGCCGATCGAATCCTCTCCGTAGAGCTGCTTCTCGAACCAGGCGGTGAGCGGCGAGTAGCGGAGGAAGCGCACCAGCTGGGAGTGGGCGAAGATGGGATGGAAGAGGCGCCGCTTCCAGTTGTTCGGCTCGAAGGTCACGCCGGGCTCGACGAAGTAGCCGTGTTGGACCTCCATCCGGTCGCGTCCCGCCGCCACGTCGAGCTCGTCGTTGGCGAGGCAGGGGGCGATGACGATCGCGTCGGCTTGCAGACGAGGCAGCAACTCGGCCGCGAGGTCGACCGCCTGGCAGAGGTCGTAGCCGGGCACCCCCGCGTTCAGAGGCTGGGCGCCGGCGGCGTGGGCGGCGCGGACGAAGAAGCTCTGATCCTCGTCGACGCCGAAGCCGAACATGAACGAATCCCCGATGCCGAGCACCGCCGGCCGCTGGCCGGTCGGCTCGCCACCGCGCAGGCCCAAGGAATCGATGCGGATCGTGCTGTCGTAGTCGACGCCGTTGGTCATCCGCCCGCGGTAGCCGGGCTGGTTCGTCCAGCCGAGCTTCGGGTCGGGGCGGTAGAAGTGCTCGCCGATCACCAAGGCCTGGGGTTGCAGGACGCGCACCGCGATCTCGGCGATGCCGAGCGCGACGAGGCAACTGATCCCGAGCAGGACGAGGCGGGCCTTCCACGACGGCCCGCGGCCTCGCGGGCCGGGGCTGGACCCGGGAGCGGGCAGCTCATCGCGCGCACGACCTTTCGTCGTGAGCCCTGGTCTGGTTCGATACCCGCGGCATGGGCGCGATGATATCCCGGTCCTCGATCGTGTCTGTCGTTCCGCCGGCCGCTACTCCGCGTGCTCGCGGGTTTTCTGGAAGCGGATCTGCGGCCAGTCTTCCACGGCGATCTTCAACCGGTAGGGGTTGGCGGCGAGGAAGACCGGTGCCCCCGACCAGTCGTCGGCGATCGCGCCGGCGTGGGCAGCGACGAAGCGCTTGAGCTCGCGCTCGTCGTCGGCCTCGATCCAGCGCGCGGTGTGGAGCGTGGTGGTCTGGAAGTGGACGGTGAGGTCGTACTCGGTGCGGATGCGGTCGGCGAGGACGTCGAACTGCAACGGTCCTGCGACGCCGACGATCCACTCGCCGCCGATGCGGGTCTTGAAGACCTGCGCGGCGCCTTCCTCGGCGAGCTGGGTGAGCGCTCGTCCGAGGTGCTTGGCCTTGAGCGGGTCGTCGGCGCGGACTTTCTGGAGGAGCTCCGGCGCGAACGACGGGATGCCCACGAAATGGAGCGTCTCGCCTTCGGTCAGAGCGTCGCCGATACGCAGCTGGCCGTGGTTGGGAAGGCCCACGATGTCGCCCGGGAAAGCCTCCTCGGCGATCTCGCGCTCGCGCGCCAGGAACATCACCGGGGTATGGATGTTGAGCGTCTTGCCCGAACGCGGGTGAAAGAGCTTCATGCCGCGCGTGAAGCGGCCCGAACAGACCCGCAGAAAAGCGATCCGGTCGCGATGCCGCGGGTCCATGTTGGCTTGGATCTTGAACACGAATCCGGAGACGTTCTCCTCGCCCGGGTCGATCTCGCGCTCCGCGGTCTTCTGCGGACGGGGGCTCGGAGCGAACCGTGAGAGTCCGGAGAGCAGATCGCGCACCCCGAAGTTGTGCAAGGCCGAGCCGAAGAAGACCGGCGTCAAGTTGCCTTCCAGGTAGGCGCCGAGGTCGAACTCGGGGCAGAGCGAGGCGACCAGGTGCGCCTCCTCGCGCAACTGATCGACGGTGCCGGCGGGCAGGTGTTTCTCCAAATCCGGATCGGCGGTGCCCTCGAATCGGATCGGCTCGATCACCCGTTCGCCCCGGCCGCGATCGAAGAGCAGCAGCTCCTGTCGCAGCAGGTCGTAGCAGCCGCGAAAGCGCGCGCCCATGCCGATCGGCCAGTTGGCCGGCGTCACCTGGAGCTGCAGATCGCGCTCGATCTCGTCCATGAGCTCGAAGGGATCGCGCCCTTCGCGGTCGAGCTTGTTGATGAAGGTGATGATCGGCACGTCGCGCAGCCGGCAGACCTCGAAGAGCTTGCGCGTCTGGGCCTCGATCCCCTTGGCGGCGTCGATCACCATGACCGCCGAGTCGACGGCGGTGAGGGTGCGGTAGGTGTCTTCGGAGAAGTCTTGGTGACCTGGCGTGTCGAGGAGGTTGAAGGTGCAATCTCCCCACTCGAAGGTCATCACCGAGGCGGTCACCGAGATGCCGCGCTCCCGCTCGACCTGCATCCAGTCGGAGCGCGCCCGCCGCAGCTCGCCTTTCGCCTTCACCGCGCCGGCGAGCTGGATCGCGCCGCCGTAGAGCAGCAGCTTCTCGGTCAGCGTCGTCTTGCCCGCGTCCGGGTGGCTGATGATGGCGAAGGTGCGGCGGCGCGCGACCTCGCTGGCGAGGCTCGTCATGCGGATCTCTCTCGGGAACGTTCAGCCGGCCCCGGCTCGGAAGCCGCGCGGCGAAGCGAATCTAACAGAGGCACGAGGTCTCGCGGTGCACGCGACGATGCGCCGCCGGCGATCCTCCCGATTCAGACCCCGAGCGCGTGCGCCGCGGAGTCGAACTCTTCCTTGCGCACGTAGACGATGTAGCCGAAGCCGCCCCGTCCGTCGGTGATTCCCGAGGAAGCGAAAGGGCAGACTCCCTCGAGGGCGAGCTGGCGATGGATGCGGGCGAGGGCGCCGAGCTCGTCGTCGCCCTGGATGAGGAACGCCCGGTCCGGACCGACGAGCTCGAGCCGCTGCTCGTGCGCGACCTGGTGCAAACGCTCGGAATCCTCGGGAAAGAGGACCAGTTGGGTCGCCCGCAGACCGAACGGTATCGCCGTGAAGCCGAGCAGGTTGACGCCGCTCTTGGCGAGCAGGCCGAGCAGCTCGTAGGCGCACTCGGGCGCGCCCTGCGCGGTGGCGGTGAAGTACTCGATGGCTCGGACGTTCGCACTCATCGCTCACCTCCTGGGAGGGCGGCGCCGACCCCCCCACCGCGGCACCGCGTGTTGGTCTGCCCCGGAGGATACGCCCCTCGCCGGCGGGGCTCCATCCGGACGCCGGGCGTGCGGCCGCGGCCCGCCGTTCAGACGCCCGCGACGTCGTCGACGAGCGAGCGCTTGCCCTGCAGCGCGATCCGCTGCACGTAGGGGGCCAGGCCGCGTAGCCCGCCGAGCTCGGCGCCGCCGCCGGCGCGGCCGGGGCCGCCGTGCTGGGATTGCGGGAAGCAGGCGCCGGAGCCGACCCCCGCGGAGCCGTCGGAGCCGATGTAGAGGCGCCCCGTCGAGCTCCCGGCGGCGGCCACCAGGGCGCGCAGCCAGGCGACGTCGTCGGAATAGACCGAGGTGACGAGCGTGCCCTCGGCGAGCGCCACGATCTCCGCGGCCCGAGCCGTCGAGCCGTCGTAGGGCAGCAGGGTCGCCACCGGGCCGAACACTTCGCGGTGATGGACGGGGCTCTTCTCGCGCGGGGTGGGCGAACGCAGGAGGGTCGGGCCGACGAAGAATCCCCTGCCGGCGGGCGCACCGATGCCGTCGATGCGCTGCCCGTTGCCGTGCACCAGATCGGTGGTGGCGAGGAGCTCGGCGATGCCGTCGAGGGCGTCCTCGAGCTGGTCGGCGGTGGCGAGCGGCCCCATGCGCACCGACTCGTCGGCCGGATTGCCGGTCACCGTCTTGGCGAGCCGCGCCACCAGGGCCTCGGTGGCGGCCTCTTCCAGCCCCTCCGGGATCAGGATCCGCCGCGTCGCGGTGCACTTCTGTCCGGCCTTCTGGGTGATCTCGCGGCAGACGTCCTTGACGAAGAGATCGAAGACGGGGGAGCCGGGCACGACGTCCGGCGCGAGGACCGCCGCGTTGAGGGAGTCGGCCTCGACGTTGACGTGCACGCTCGCGGCCAGCAGAGGGCGTTTCGAGCGCAGCTCGAGCGCCGTGGCGGCAGAGCCCGTGAAGGCGAGCACGTCCTGGGGGCCGAGGCGGTCGAGCAGGTCGCCCGTCCCGCCGGCGATGAGCTGCAGGGCGCCGGCCGGCAGGAGCCCCGACTCGATCACGATCTCGATCATGCGATGGGCGACCAGCGCCGTGGCGGTGGCCGGCTTGGTGACGACCGGCATGCCGGCGAGGAAGGCGCAGGCGAACTTCTCGGCGAAGCCCCAGGCCGGGAAGTTGAATGCGTTGATGTGCACCGCGACGCCCCGCTTGGGCACCGCGACGTGCTGGCTCCAGAAGGCGTCGGTCTTGGCCAGTTGGTCGCCGGCGCCGTCGAGCAGCGTCGTGCGGGCGCCGATCGCGAGCCCCAGGTTGGCGTAGACGGCCAGCGCGCCGCCGCCCCCGTCGACGTCGAAGGAGCCGTCGGCCGCCGTCGCGCCGTTGTTGCGGCGCGACAGGTCGAGGAGCTCGTCGCGGTGCTCGCGCAGCCTCTTCGAGACGGCCTTGAGGATCTCTCCGCGCTCGGCGAAGGTGAGCGCGCGCAGGGCAGGTCCACCCACCGTGCGAGCCCACTCGAGGGCGCCGGCGAAGTCGGCGCCGAGCGACGACGCGCGGGCGATCTCCTCTTCGGTCGAGGGATCGACCAGGGTGCGGAAGCCGCGATCGGCCTCGTACCAGCGTCCGGAGAGATAGCTCGTCAGGGTCTTCATGGAGGGCGTCCTCGGGGTCGACGAAGTTCTCGGAACGGCGCGGGAAGGGGCGCCGGAGCGGGCCGGGATGCTATCAAGCGCCCGCGCCGCGGTTGCTCCCGTCCCACCCCGTCAGCCGGGGCGCCGGCGCCCCGCCGTGGCTACCATCGAACCATGAGCCAGCGCGAGCAAATCGACGGATCTACCGCGATCGTGCGCGGGGCGCTCGACGCCGGGTGCGACTTCTTCGCCGGCTATCCGATCACCCCCGCCTCCTCGATCCTGATGGCCATGATGCGGGAGCTGCCGCGGATCGGCGGGGTCGCGATCCAGGGCGAGGACGAGATCGCGTCGATCGGCATGTGCATCGGGGCGGCGATGGCGGGCGCCCGTGCCCTGACCGCGACGAGCGGCCCCGGGATCAGCCTCTACTCCGAGAACCTCGGCCTGGCGATCATGGGGGAAGTGCCGCTCGTGGTCGTCGACGTCCAGCGCCTCGGCCCGGCGACCGGCGGCGCCACGACGGTGGGGCAGGGCGACGTCCAGTTCGTCCGTTGGGGCACCGCGGGCGGGTTCCCGATCATCGCTCTGGCGCCTTCGACGGTCGTCGAGTGCTATCGCCTCACCCGGCGTGCCTTCGAGCTCGCCGAGCGGTTCCGCTGTCCGGTCTTCGTGCTCACCGACAAGGAGCTCGCCCTGACCACCAATACGATCGAGGTGGGCGCGGCGGGAGGCGGCGAGCCGGCGCGCGCCGCCGGGCGAGCGGCCCGCCCGGGCGACGGCGACCCGGACGCGAGGCCGTTCCGCCCCTACCGCTTCGATCCGCCCGACGGCGTGTCGTCGCTGGTGCCGTTCGGAGATCGCGAGCGGGTGCGCTTCACCGGGTCGACCCACGACGAGCGCGCCTTCCTGACCAAGGACCCGTCGACGGTCGCCCGTCTCAACGAGCACCTGATGGCGAAGGTGGAGGCGCACCGCGAGGAGATCGAGGCCGTCGAGGCGGACCTCGAGCCGGGGGCGCGCACCCTTCTGGTGGCCTATGGCGTCACCGCGGCGGCGCAACGCGCCGCGGTGCGCGCGGCGCGTGGAGCGGGACGGGCGGTCTCGGCGGTGACCGTGCAGAGCCTCTGGCCGGTTCCCGAGACCGCGCTCGGCCGGGCGCTCGAGGGCATCGAGCGAATCGTCGTCTCGGAGCTCAACCAGGGGCAGTACCGGCGCGAGCTCGAGCGCCTGGCCGGCGGCCGCGAGGTGGTCGGCGTGCATCGGGTCGACGGCCGCCTGATCACTCCCGACCGCATCCTCGAGGAAGTGGCATGAGCGCTCCCGTCACCTTCACTCCGCTCGCGACCTATCGCAACGAGACGCCCTATCCGTTCTGCCCCGGCTGCGGTCACGGCCCGATCCTGGATCACCTGGACCGCGCGCTGAGGGAGCTGGCGCTCGACCCCTCGCAAGTCGTGCTGGTCAGCGACATCGGTTGCTCGGGGCTCTCCGACCAGTACTTCGACACCCAGGCCTTCCACGGTCTGCACGGGCGCAGCCTGACCTACGCGAGCGGCGTCAAGCTGGCGCGGCCCGACCTGAACGTCATCGTGCTGCTCGGCGACGGCGGAACCGGGATCGGTGGCGCGCACCTCTTGGCGGCGGCACGCCGCAACCTGGACCTGACGGTGGTGGTCTTCAACAATTTCAATTTCGGGATGACCGGAGGCCAGCACTCGGGGACGACGCCGACCGGGGCGCTCACCTCGACGACGCCCGACGGCAACCTGGAGCGGCCGCTCGACCTCTGCGCCACGGTCGCCGCGGCGGGTGCCGCGTTCGAGTATCGGGGCACCAACTTCGACGCCGACCTGGGCGAGCGGATCGCCGAGGGGATCCTCCATCCGGGTCTCTCGCTGATCGACGTCTGGGAGCCCTGCACGGCCCACTTCGCGCCGCGCAACCGCCTCAACCGCAAGGCGATCTTCGACCTGGTCGACAGTCTCGGTTTCCGTCTCGGCCGGATCCGCAAGGAGACGACGCCGGAGTACGGCGCCGCCTATCGTGCGGCGGCGGCGCGAGTCGGCGGTGCGAGCGGCGTGGTGGCCGAGGGCGTCGAGCCGCGCTTCACCGCCACGCTCGACCGCCCGTTCCGGCTCGTCCTCGCCGGCGCGGCGGGCGGCCGGGTCGGCAGCGCGGCGCGCACCATCTCGCGCGCCGCCCTGCTAGCGGGTCTCTACGCCGCCCAGCGCGCCGACTATCCGGTGACCGTGAAGACGGGCTACAGCCTGGCCGAGCTTGTGCTGGCGCCGGAGCCGATCGACGACGCCAGCGTGCTGCGCGCCGATGCGCTCGTGATCCTGAGCGCGGAGGGACGGAAGCAGGCCGCGCGCTATCTCGGCGGGATGGCCGCCGGCGACCGCATCTTCGTGGTGCCCGATCTGGAGCCGATGGAGAGCGCGGCGGTGATCGAGAGGATCGATCCGGGGGCGAGCGCCACGCGCATTCCCCGGGACGCGGTCTCTCTCGCCGTGGCGACGGCCGCCGTCGCGCGACTCGGAATCCTGCCCGCCGAGGCGCTGCGTGCCGCGGCCGAGGAGACCGGCGGGAGCGCGGCGGTCGAGGCGGGTCTGGAGCTCGCCAGGCACGCGGCCGCGCAGGCCTGAGGGCTTTCCCACGACACCCGGCGGGCAAGCTGCCACCCGCGCGGGTGGCGCTCCAGCGCCGCGTGCTCCGGTAACTTGTGGACACAACCAGAGATCCCCTGGCACGGAGGCGTCCATGAACGAATTGCTGCCCAAGAAGACCCAGGAATACCGCGAGCGCGCCCGTGAGATCGCGGATCGCGTGGTGCGTCCCATCGCGGCGGAGCTCGACCGCACGGGCGAATATCCGTGGCCGGTGGTCGCGGCGCTGCGCGAGGCCGGTCTCTCGGGCCTCTGGATCCCGGAGGAGTACGGCGGCGACGGCGCCGGAGTGCTCGATCTCTGCGTGGTGGTGGAGGAGCTCTCGCGCGCCTGCGGGGGCGTGGGCGTCGCATACGCGGTCAATGCGCTAGGCAGCTTCCCGATCATTCTGGGCGGCACCCAAGAGCAGAAGCGGAAATGGCTGCCGGCGGTGGCGTCAGGCGAGAAGCTGATCGCCTTCGGGCTCTCCGAGAAGGCCTCCGGCTCCGACGCCGGGAGTCTCCGAACCCGCGCCGTGCGCGACGGCGACGAGTACGTGATCTACGGCGAGAAGAAATGGAACACGAACGCCAACGCGGCGTCGCTTTACACCGTCTACGCTTCGACGCGCCCCGACCGGGGCAGCCGCGGCATCTCGCCGATCGTGGTCGAGAAGGGCGCGCCGGGCTTCCGGATCGGCAAGCGCGAGGACCTGATGGGAATCCGCTGCGTCCCGGTCCACGAGCTCCATTTCGACGGGTGCCGGGTGCCGGCCGCCAACCTGCTGGGCGACGTCGAGGGCAAGGGCTTCGGCAACGCGATGATGACTCTCGACCGGGCGCGCCCTGGCGTCGCGGCGCAGGCGCTGGGCCTGGCCCAGGGCGCCCTCGACTGGGCGTTGCGCTACACCTCGGAGCGCCAGCAGTTCGGGCAGTCGGTGATGAGCTTCCAGTCGACCCAGTTCCGGCTCGCCGACATGGCGATCGAGATCGAGGCGGCGCGCCAACTGGTCTACGGTGCGGCGCGGGTGATCGACGGGGGGCTGCCCGGCGCCTCGAAGTACGCGGCGATGTGCAAGGTGTTCGCGAGCGACCTGGCGATGCGGGTCACGACCGACGCGGTACAGATGTTCGGCGGCTACGGCTACTGCCGCGACTATCCGATCGAGAAGTACATGCGCGACGCCAAGATCACCCAGATCTACGAGGGTGCCAACCAGATCCAACGCTTGGTGATCGGACGTGCCCTCACCAAGGAGGCGGCCTCGCTCTCGTCGCGGCTCGACGTCAAGATCGAGCATTTCGCCGACGAGCCGGTGGCCGCCGGGGAGCCCGCGTGAACGTCCTCCAGCTCGCTTTCGAATGCAGCGGAGAAGTCGCGCTCGAGGGGTTGGGCGAAGCGACCCGGGCCCGCCTGGTCGAGTTGGCGGGCGACTGGCTCGAGTTCGACGGACGACAGGGCCGCATCGTGGTGCGTCACGTGCAGCCCGGCGGCGCGCCGGCGCTCTCGGCGGTGCCGGCGGAGTTGATGGGCATGCTCCAGTCGCTGACCCCGGAAGAGCGTGAGCACGTGCGCGGCGGCACCCTGACGGTGCGCGACCGCACCGGAGTGCTGCTCCGTCTGGTCGTCTCGCCGGGCGAGATCCGGATCGAGTGGCCGCACGAGGACTGGGCGCACGCCACCGAGGTGCCGCTGGCCGAGGCGCTCGCCGCTACCGACGCGGTGTCGGCGCGAGTGTCGGGGCGGGTGCGCTTCCGCGCGCAGCCCGGCGCGCGCGCCCGGCTGGTGGAGTTCGTGGAGGGCTTCGAAGGGCTCTACCCCGACGGCGACCTGCGGCTCGACCGCGAGGGCCCGGAGGTGGAGGTGGAGGTGCGCGGCATCAACGTCGGCCCGGAGGAGCTTCTCGACAAGCTGCGCGAGCTGGCCGACCCCGCGAGCTCGCTCTCCGGAGACCTGACGGTGAGCTCCTTCTCGCCGCACGCTCTGGAGCGCGACTTCCGGATTCGCCTGCGCGAAGGTGACGCTCGCGCCGAGCGTCCGGCTCTCTGGCGCGCGGACTGACCGCCTCACTCTCCGGCTCGGTGGCCGGATGGTAGGCTCGAAAGGCCAGTTTGTCGGATCCGACGGAGGGTCTTTCCGATGTCCCATCGATTCCCGCAGGAGGCCGTGCTGCGTGACGGCCGACGCGTTCTCCTGCGTCCCTTTACCCGCAAAGACGTCCCCGCGCTCTACGATTTCTTTCAGCGCGTTCCCGAAGAGACCCGGCGCTTCGCCTGGGACCGGGTGAGCGATCGCAAAGTGATCGAGCGCTGGGGTCGTGAGCTCGATTACGAGAGGGCCTTTCCCTTGCTGGCGCTCGATGGCGGCAAGGTGGTGGCCGACGCGACGCTGCACCGGCGCGATCGCGGGCCGCTGCGTCTGGTCGGCCGCATCAAGTGGATGATCCACCCCGATTGGCGCGGCGCCGGCCTCGGGGCTCTGCTGGTCAACCATTTCATCGATGCCGCGAAGACGATCGGCCTGAAGCATCTCAACTGCGCGCTGATCTCCGATCTCGAGACCGACGCGATCCGCGTGTTGACCGATCTCGGGTTCGAAGCCCATCCGATCCCGGGCTACGGAACCGATCCGGACGGCAACCCGCACGACATGACGCTGTTGATCCTCAAGCTCTGACCGCCACGCCCCGAAAGTCCGCATTCCCGCGCTCGACCTCGGAACGCCGCTGGCGTGCTCTGGCGCTGGGTTTCGGTTGCGTGGCGCTGGTGCTCGCCGCCCTCGCCGGCTGGGCGCTGGCCCGGTTGGCCCGCGAGCCGGTGGCGATTCCGGTGGCGGGCGAGCGGGTGACTCCGGTCACGCCACAGCCGGACCGTCTGCAGCTCGATCCCTCGACATTCCGTGACCTGCCGGGCTGGACCGGCGACCGGGCGACCGCGGCATTGCCGGCGCTGCGTCGCTCGTGCGCGAGCGGCGTCTCCGGTTCGCCGGGCGTGCTCGCGGTGGCGGGCGACCGGGCGGCGTGGCGGGCGTTCTGCGCCCGTCTGGCCGCGCTCGGCTCGCCGGACGAGGCGCCGCTCCGCGCCTTCCTCGAACGGGAGCTGGTGCCCTACCTGGTGACCAACCACGGCCGGGCGGAAGGTCTGCTGACCGGCTACTACGAACCCGAGCTGCACGGCAGCCGGCACCGGCAAGGGAAGTATCGCTATCCGATCTATCTCGAGCCGCGCGACCAGATGGTCGTCGACCTCGGGGAGTTCAAGCGCGACCTCGCGGGACGCAAGATCGTGGGCCTGATCCGGCACGGCAGGTTCCGCCCCTACTGGGACCGGGCCGAGATCGAGCAAGGCGCGTTGCGTGGGCATGGCCTCGAGTTCCTCTGGGTGGACGACCCGGTGGCGCTCTTCTTCCTCCAGATCCAGGGCTCCGGCCGGGTCGTGCTGCCCGACGGCTCCACCGTCCGGATCGGTTACGCCGGCCAGAATGGACGCGACTACACGGCGATCGGCCGGGTCCTGATCGACCGGGGCGAGCTGG
Source organism: Thermoanaerobaculia bacterium (assembly GCA_963712855.1). GTDB lineage: Bacteria > Acidobacteriota > Thermoanaerobaculia > Multivoradales > JAGPDF01 > JACTMI01. Next base: position 646,658 of record CAVQJN010000001.1, on the reverse strand, counting down.
CCAAGGAGAACGTCTCGCTGCAGACGATCCGCGACTGGCTGCAGGCCCATCCGAGCCAAGCCGACGAGGTCATGAACCGCAACCTCTCCTACGTGTTCTTCCGGGTGCTGCCCGGCGACGGTCCGGTCGGCGCCTCGGGCGTCGAGCTCACCCCCGGCCGATCGCTCGCCGTCGACGACGCCTTCCTGCCCTACGGCGTTCCCCTCTGGCTCGACGCGACCCTCCCCGCGGTGCCGGCCCTCGGACGCGCCGAGCAGTCGCTCGATCGCCTGGTGGTGGCACAGGACACCGGCGGCGCGATCACCGGTCCGGTGCGCGGCGACCTCTTCCTCGGGCCCGGCCGCGAGGCCGAGGAGCTCGCCGGCCGGATGAAACAGCCCCTGCGCCTCTGGCTTCTGCTGCCGCGCGGCCACGCCAACAGCTGAAGGGGATCTCCCACCCTTCCGCGTGTGGTCGCCGGGCGGCGGCGTTCCTAGACTGGCTCCGCGCGCCGCGGTGAGACGGACTCCGCGCCGCCATTTTCTCTGGTCCGAAAGGAGACTCCTCGTGAGTCCTGCCAAGAACGCATTCGAAATGGCTCAAGCGCAGTTCGACAAGGTCGCCGCGATTCTCGAGCTCGACGCCGCGACCCGCGAGCTGCTCCGATTCCCGCACCGGGAATTCAGCTTCGCGATCCCGGTGCGCATGGACGACGGCGGCATGCGGATCTTCCGCGGCTTCCGGGTGCAGCACAACGACGCCCGCGGTCCCGCCAAGGGAGGCATCCGCTTCCACCCGCAGGAGACACTCGACACGGTGCGGGCGCTGGCGATGTGGATGACTTGGAAGTGCGCGGTGGTCAACATCCCGCTCGGTGGGGGCAAGGGAGGCGTCATCTGCGATCCTCACCACCTCTCGCTGCGCGAGCAGGAAGCGATCTGCCGCGGCTGGGTGCGTCAGATGGCGCGCAACGTGGGGCCGGTCCAGGACGTGCCGGCGCCCGACGTCATGACCTCTGGCCAGCACATGGTCTGGATGCTCGACGAGTACGAAGCGATCCACGGCGGCCACTATCCGGGCTTCATCACCGGCAAGCCGGTGGGCCTCGGCGGCTCGCAGGGGCGCACGGAAGCGACCGGCTATGGCGTCGTCTTCACGATCCGGGAAGCGCTGCGGCTGCTCGATGTGCGCGCCGAGGACACCCGCGCCTCGGTTCAGGGGTTCGGTAACGTCGCCCAGTTCGCGATCGAGCTCTACCGGCAGATCGGCGGCACCGTCACCTGCGTTTCCTGCTGGGACGACAAGGATCAAGAGTCTTACAGTTTCCGCAAGGCGAGCGGCATCGATCCCGGCGAGCTGCGGTCGATCGCCGATCGTTTCGGCGGCATCGACAAGGAACGTGCGCGCGGGCTCGGCTACGAAGTCCTGCCGGGCGACGCCTGGCTCGAGCAGCCAGTCGAGATCCTGATCCCGGCGGCGCTCGAGAACCAGATCCGCGAGGACAACGTCGCCAAGATCCGCAACACGGTCAAGGTGATCGCCGAGGGTGCCAACGGACCGACGACGCCGGAGGCCGACGCCGTGATCGAGGAGCTCGGCATCTTCCAGATCCCCGACTTCCTCGCCAACGCCGGCGGCGTCACCTGCAGCTACTTCGAGCAGGTGCAGAGCAACCAGAACATGTTCTGGGAGAAGGACGAGGTGCTGGGACGGCTCGATCTCACCATGACGGCGGCCTTCCAAGCGGTCGCGGATCTGGCGAAGAAACGCGCTCTCTCGATGCGCGACGCGGCCTACGTCATCGCCATCAGCCGGGTCGCCGATGCCTGCCGCGAGCGCGGCTGGGTGTAGCGTCGCCGCATGAGCGAGGTACCGCGCTTCGCGCGCCGCTTCTTCGATCCCGCGAGCCGGATGGCGCGGGTCGGAGAAGGGGAGCTCGGCGGCAAGGCGCAGGGCTTGGCGCGCGCGCGGGCGGTGCTGGAGGCGCGCGATCCCGAGGCCATCTCCGACGAACTCCGTCTCGACGTGCCGGCCCTGGTCGTCCTGGCGTCGGGTTTCTTCGAGACATTCGTGGAACGCAACCGGCTCGCCGGGCTGCTGGAGAGTGGCGCCGACGATCGTGAGATCGCCGCGGCCTTCCACGCTGCACCGATCCCTGCGGAGATGGTCGGCGATCTGCGCGCGCTGGCCGCGGAGGTACGGGTTCCCCTCGCGGTGCGCTCGTCCTCGGCCCTCGAAGATGCTCTTGGGCAGCCGTTCGCGGGCGTCTATGGAACCAAGATGATCCCCTGCAACCAGCCGGACGCCGAGGCGCGCTTCCGCTCGCTGCTCGACGCGATCAAGTTCGTCTGGGCGTCGACCTACTTCGCCGGGGCGCGCGCCTACCTCGCGTCGACCAGCCATCGCGGCGGAAGCGAGCGCATGGCGGTGATCGTCCAAGAGGTGGTCGGACGGGGTCACGGCGAGCGCTTCTATCCCGATATCTCGGGAGTTGCGCGCTCCTACAGCTTCTATTCGATTGGCGGCGCGCGGCCGGAAGAGGGGGTGGCCGACTTGGCGGTGGGGCTCGGCAAGACGATCGTCGACGGCGGCGTCTGCTGGACGTTCTCGCCGGCGCGGCCCAAAGCGGCGCCGCCTTTCGCCTCGGCACGCGACCGGATGCGGTCGACCCAGACCGAGTTCTGGTCGGTGCGGGTGGGCGCTCCGCCACCTCACGACCCGATGGCGGAAACGGAGTTCCTGGTGCGTTCCGGCCTGGGGGAGGCGGAAGCGGACGGCGCTCTGCGCTGGACGGCCTCGACTTACGAGGCGGCCTCGGACCGGCTCTGGCCTGGGCTCGGCCGCGCCGGACCGCGGGTGATCGACTTCGCGCCGCTCCTGACCTACGGCGAGATCCCGCTGGCGACGACCCTGCGCGACCTCCTGACCGCCTGCGAGCACGAGCTGGGGGTGCCGGTCGAGATCGAGTTCGCGCTCTCGATGCCACCCCGCGAACCGGTCCGCTTCGGCTTGCTCCAGGTGCGGCCGCTGTTCGTCTCCTCGGAGATCGTGGAGCTCGACGAGGCGCGCCTGAGCGCGCCCGATTGCGTGGTGCGCTCGCGCTCGGCGTTCGGCAACGGCCGGCGGCAGATCGAGGACGTCCTCGTCGTCGATCCGGAACGCTTCGAGGCGCGGGCCACGCCCGCGATCGCGCTCGAGCTCGAGCGTCTGAACCGGGCGCTCGTCGCCGAGGGGCCGTCCCTCGTTGCTGATCGGTTTCGGGCGCTGGGGCAGCTCCGATCCCTGGCTGGGGATCCCCGTGCGGTGGGATCAGATCTCGTCGGCGCGGGCGATCGTCGAGGGGGCGCTGCCCGGCATGAGCCCCGAGCCGAGCCAGGGCTCCCACTTCTTCCACAACCTGTCGAGCTTCGCGGTGCTCTATCTGACCGTCCCCGAAAGCCGGGACGGAGCGATCGACTGGGAATTCCTGATGGCGCAACCGGAGCTCGCTGCTACCGAGCATGTGCGTCACCTGCGTTGCGCGACCCCGCTGCGAATCGAAGTCGACGGCCGCAGCCGCCTGGGGATCGTGCACCGGGCGGAGGCCGTGTGAACCGGGGCGCGGACTCCCCGTTCGGCCGCGTCCTGCACGATCTGCAGGAACGCGCCAAGGAGCTCGCCTGCCTCTATCAGGTGGACGAGATCCTCTCGCGTCCGGGCATCTCGCCCGACGAGGCGGTGCGCGAGATCCTGAGCGCTCTGCCGGCCGGCTGGCAGTATCCCGACGCCTGCGTGGCCCGGGTGACTCTGGGGCGCCGGGTCTACGAACCGGAGAGCTTCGAGCTCACTCCCTGGAGCCAGATGGCGGAGATCTCGGTGCGCGGCCAGGTGCTCGGCCGACTCGAGGTCTTCTACACGCGCGAGCTCCCGGGCTCGGACGAAGGGCCCTTCCTGGCCGAGGAGCGCAAGTTGATCTCCACCCTCGCGGAGCGCCTCGCGAGCTTTCTGACCCGGCGGGGGGAGTTGCCCGTCAGCGGCGGCACCGTGCCGGAGGCGGCCCCCGCCGGCTGGGGGGTCATCCTCGAGTTCCTTCGTCAAACCGACCGGGTGCTGTTCGGCCGACTCGGACGCAAGATGATCAACCATCTCTGCTCGATCGGTGTCGAGGAGGCCGAGCGGCTGCTGCGCGAGACCTTCTCCACCGCCGGAGCCGACGACGGCGAGGAGAACCGGCCACTGCCGCGTGCCATTCCGGGCTCCGATGCCGAGACGGCTGAACGCGCCTTCCGCCTGGCCCCCGCGCACTTGAACGACCACGAGATCCTGATCCTGGTCGAGGGGTGGATTCGCGAGGAGAAGACGACCTACCTAAAGCAAGCCGTGGAACGGGTCGACACGCCGCTGCCCGAGCTCATCGAGGCCCTTGCCCGTTTCCGCCACAGCGGCGTCGAGGAGACCGACCTCTCGCTCGCCACCCAGCTCGGCCTCCGCGCCTCGCTGGTGCGCCGCTTTCTCACCGATCAGCGCGCCTACCTCAACACGGCCAAGCAGGTGATTCGGGTCGCCGACTTCGACGAGTTGGCGCAGCGCATCGTGGCGCCGGCGAAGAGCCACGGCCGGCTCGGAGGCAAGTCTGCGGGCCTGTTTCTGGCGGCCAGGGTCCTGGCGCGCGCCGACGGGTTCGCCAATCTGCTGGGCGGCATCCGCATCCCGAAGAGTTGGTACATCCCGTCGGACGGCATTCTCGACTTCATCGCCCACAACGACCTGGCCGACGTCCACAATCGCAAGTACCTCGAGCCCGACCGGATCCGCCTCGAATATCCACATCTCGTGCAGTTGTTCAAGAATTCGCTCTTCTCCCCGGAGATCCTGCGCGGACTGTCCACGGTGCTCGACGACATCGAGGGACGGCCGATCATCGTGCGCAGCTCGTCGTTGCTCGAAGACCGGCTCGGCTCGGCCTTTTCGGGCAAGTACAAGAGCCTCTTCCTCGCGAACACCGGGAGCAAGCGGGAGCAGCTCGGCGCGCTCACCGACGCGATCGCCGAGGTCTACGCCTCGGTCTTCTCGCCCGACCCGATCGAGTACCGGGCGCGCCGCGGATTCCTCGACATGCACGAGGAGATGGGCATCCTGATCCAGGAGGTCGTGGGGCGGCGGATCGGCACTTATTTCCTCCCCGTCTTCTCCGGCGTCGGGTTCTCCAACAACGAGTTTCGCTGGTCGCCGCGCATTCGCCGGGAAGACGGGCTGCTGCGCCTGGTGCCGGGTCTCGGGACGCGCGCCGTCGACCGGCTGGCCGACGACTACCCGGTGTTGGTGGCGCCCGGCCGTCCGGGACTGCGCATCAACCAGAGCGCCGACGAGGCGCTGCGCTACTCGCCGAAGAAGATCGACGTCATCAACCTCGAGACGGGCTCGTTCGAGACCATCGACCTACGCGGTTTTCTCGCTCGCCACGGCGAGAGCGTGCCGTCGATGCGCCGGCTGCTCTCTGTGGTGTCGCGGGACGGGGTTCGTCCCGTGACGAGCCTGATCGACTTCGCGCATGACGAGCTGATCGTGAGCTTCGAAGGGCTGATTTCGGGAACGCCTTTCGTCGCCCGCATGGCGGCCCTGCTGCGCGTGTTGCGGGAGCGGCTCGAGACGCCGGTGGACATCGAATTCGCGAGCGACGGTGAGGATGTCTTCCTGCTGCAATGCCGTCCGCAGGGAGCGACCCTGGGCGCCTCGCCCGCCGTGATCCCGGCCGATCCGCCGCGCGATCGGGTCCTGTTCACCGCCAACCGTTACGTCTCGAACGGTCGGGTCGGCGAGATCACACACGTCGTCTACGTCGATCCGGAGTCGTACGGACGGCTCGATCCGGGCCACATTCGTGACGTGAGCCGGGCGGTAGGACGGCTCAACCGCTTGTTGCCCAAACGCCAGTTCGTGCTCATGGGGCCGGGGCGGTGGGGGAGTCGCGGCGACATCCGGCTTGGCGTGCCGGTCGGCTACTCCGACATCAGCAACGCGGCGGTCTTGATCGAGATCGCGCGCCAACGCGGCGGTTACGTTCCGGATCTCTCCTTCGGCACCCACTTCTTCCAGGACCTGGTCGAGTCCTCGATTCGATACTTGCCGCTCTATCCCGACGATCCCGAGGTGGTCTTCGCCGAGCCCTTCTTCCGTGACTCGGCCAACGCGCTCGCGGACCTGCTGCCCGAGTACGCTCACCTGGCCGACGTCGTGCACGTGATCGACGTACCGCGTGCCACGGGCGGCCTGGTGCTCCGGGTCCTGATGAACGGCGACCTCGATCAGGCGATTGGGCTGCTCGGCAACGCCAGTGGAGGGGCGGAATCGCGCGAGGCGCCAGTCGTTCCCATGGATCCGCCGGCGGAGGTAGGCGAGATCCACTGGCCTTGGCGCCAGCGAATGGCGCAAAGCATCGCCGAGGTGATCGATGCCGAACGCCTCGGCGTTCGGGCGATCTACTTGCTCGGTAGCGCCAAGAACGCCACCGCGGGACCGGACGCGGATATCGATCTGCTGGTCCACGTCGATGGCGACGCCGAACACCGGCGCACGCTCGAACTCTGGCTCGATGGCTGGAGCCGAGCGCTGGCGGAGGTCAACTTCCTGCGCACCGGCTGTCGCGTCGACGGCCTGCTCGACGTTCGCTACGTCGACGACCGCGAGGTGGCGGCGGGCATCGGGGCGGCTTCGAAGATCGACGCCGTCACCGACCCGGCGCGGCCTCTGCCGCTGCGTCGCGCGCCCTGATCTCTGGCCTTCCCTGAACCCGCCCTCCGCCGGCTAGACCCGTCATTGCCAGGCGAAGATCAGGCCGATCGACGCCTGGCCCTGCGAGAAGTTGTTCCCGTAGCAGTAGTTGTCGTTGTAATAGCAGGAGTCGCGGCGGTGGCGGTTATTGTTCGATCCTCCGACGTCGGTCCAGAACCCGCGTCCCTCGAAGCGCAGTCCGATGTTGTCGTTGAAGAAGACCTTGACGCCGCCGCCGAGCGATGCCGAGAAACGGTCATTGCTCGATGCGCCGGGGACATCGGGATTCAGGTTGGTGTCCCCGAGGCTGGCGACCACGAAGGGGACGACCGGCCCGTCGCCCCACTGCCAGAGGACACCGACGTGGTAATAGGAGACATCGATGTCGGCGACGTTCGAGGTGCCGCCGAACAGTCCCTGGTCGAAGCGCAGCGTGCTCGACTGCCGGTTGGCCAGCAGCTCGAGCTGGATGTTCGACGCCAGGGGAATGTCGAAGGTCAGCCCGTAAGCGGAGCTGTCCTTGACTTTGACGTCGTTCGTGAACAGCGAGCTCTCCCCGGCATAGAGCGTGCCGCCGAAGCGATACGAGGCGGTCGGGGTGAACTCGAAGCGGTAGTTCGACCGATACGAGGAATAGTTGGATTGCTGGGCGCTCGCGGCCCAGGGCAGCAGACCGGCGATCAGTGCGAGAGTCGTGACGAGGCGTTTCATGTCGGGCCCCCTAGTGGGCAGCTTCCAGCGCATCTTGCGCTGGTCTGGTTAGTACCACAGCAAAGTAGGTACCAGGCCGTCCGAACGGGTGGCCGCCCCGTCCGTCGGGCTCTCGACGCCCCCGGGCGTCCTCCCGTATCGTCGGGCCCATGATTCGTCCAACTTCCCGGTCCACGAGCGAGGGGCCCCGAGCGTGATCTGGGCCGTCGCCGCCGCGATCGTGGCGCTGAACCTGCCGTTCGGCTACTGGCGGGCGGGGGTGCGCAAGCTCTCGCCCTCCTGGTTCGTCGCCGTGCACGCCCCGGTGCCGCTGGCCATCGGCCTCCGGCTGGCGTCGGGCCTCGGATGGCACTGGAAGACCCTGCCGCTGTTCGTTGCGGCCTTCTTCGCCGGCCAGGTGCTGGGCGGCAAGGGGCGGGCGCTTCTGGAGAACCGTCGTATGGCGCGGCGCCTTCGTGACGCGGAGCCCACCGACTGAGCGGCTCGCGCATCCCCGAGACGCTGCGGGCGCTCCGCCACCGGAACTACCAGCTCTTCTTCGGCGGTCAGCTGATCTCGCTGACCGGCACCTGGATGCAGTCGGTGGCGCAGGCCTGGCTCGCCTACCGGCTCACCCACTCGGCGGTGCTGCTCGGGCTGGTGGGCTTCGCCGGGCAGATCCCCGCCTTCTTGTTGGCGCCGTTGGGCGGCGTCTTCGCGGATCGCCGGGATCGTCGGCGGACCCTCGTCGGAACCCAGACCCTGTCGATGGTGCTCGCCTTCGGGCTCGCGGGGTTGACCCTCGCCGGCAAGGTGCAGGTCGGACACATCCTCGCCTTCGCGGGGATGCTCGGCCTGGTCAACGCGTTCGACATCCCGACCCGGCAGGCGTTCGTGGTCGAGATGGTGGGGCGGGAGGATCTGCTCAACGCCATCGCGCTCAACTCGTCGATGTTCAACGGCGCGCGCATCGTCGGGCCTGCCATCGCCGGCATCCTGGTCGCGAGGTTCGGCGAGGGGTGGTGCTTTCTCCTCAACGGGATCAGCTACGTGGCGGTGATCGTGGGCCTCGTCGCCATGCGCCTGCGCCCGACTCCGCGGGCCGAGGTCCACGCGTCGGCGGGCGCGAGCCTCCTCGAAGGGGTGCGCTACGTGTGGGGCAACCGGCCGGTGCGCGCGCTGCTCGGGCTGCTCGGCGTGGTGAGCCTGACCGGCATGCCCTACGTGGTGTTGATGCCGATCTTCGCCGATCGGATTTTGCACGGCGGGGCGCGCGGGCTCGGAATCCTGCTGGGGGCAACGGGAGCGGGGGCGCTTCTCGGCGCGCTCAGCCTGGCGGCTCGCAGAGGGATCCAAGGGCTCGGCACCTGGGTGGCGATCGCCGCGGCTTCCTTCGGAGCCTCGCTCGTCGCCTTCTCGCAGTCGCGCAGCTTCGCGCTCTCGGTGGTATTGCTGGTGCCGGTCGGCTTCTCGATGATGCTCGAGATGGCGTCGTCGAACACGCTCATCCAGTCGATGGTGCCCGACGCCATGCGTGGCCGGGTGATGGCGGCCTACGCCATGATGTTCATGGGCATGGCGCCGTTCGGCGCGCTGTTCGCCGGCTTCCTGGCGACTCACATCGGCGCGCCGGTGACCGTCGCCATCGGTGGCGTCGTCTGCATGGCCGGCGCCGCCGTCTTCCGCTGGCGCTTGCCCTCGCTGCGCAAGGAAGCGCGCGAGCTCATCGTGGCGATGCAAGCCGCCGGCGGCGAGCCCGCCGAACAGGCCACCGGCGGCGCCAGCCCGTTGGCGCCGCGGAGCTGAGCCTCACACCCGCAGGTGGTCGGCTCGCCAGTCACGGACCCGCTGCTTGATCTCGTCGCCGGCGGTGAGGTTCTCGTCGAGGACCTGACGCACCAACTCCGGCAGCTCGGCGTCGCTCGCGAAGCGCAGGGCGATGAGCTGGTCGAGGCCAAGCTCGGGGATGCGGCTCCTCAGCTCTCCCGGCAACAGACGCTCGAGGCGCCATCGCTCCTCGAGCCGGATGACCCGGTTCTGCACGACCAGCGCGTTGGTGCGCAGGTTCCACTGCATGATGCCGAGGGCGATGGCGAGGAGGACCAGGAATGCGGACATGAAGCCGGGCCGGCGCACCAGGTTGGCGCTGGTCAGCACGATGTTGGCGGCCAGGATGATCGAGGCGACGAGGTAGGAGGAGGGGAGCTTACGGACGTGGTTGGCGTAGGTCTGAGGGGCCTGCTCTGGCATGTCGTCTCCTTGCTCGGCGGATATCATCCCACTGACTCATCGAACTCTGGAGGAGCATCACATGCCGACTTTCGTCTCAGATCTCGCGCCCCAGGCGCTCTGGAAGCATTTCGACCGCATTCTCGCCACACCGCGGCCCTCAAAGCACGAGGACGCATTGCGTGATTACGTGCTCGAGGTGGCCGCCGCACGCGGCCTCGACGTCAAGACCGACGGCTACGGCAACGTGGTCGTGAAGGTGCCCGCCACACCCGGCAAGGAGAGCGCACCGATCGTGGTGCTGCAATCGCACCTCGACATGGTGTGCGAGAAGAACTCCGACGTCGATTTCGACTTCTCTCACGACGCCCTGGTGCCGCGCCGGGAGGAGGACTGGCTCTACGCGACGGGCACCACGCTCGGCTCGGACAACGGGATCGGCGTCGCGGCGATGCTGGCGTTGACCGATCCGGCCGCGGGGGAGCACGGTCCTCTCGAGCTTCTCTTCACGGTCGAGGAGGAGATCGGATTGAACGGCGCGGCGGCGCTCGAGAGCTCGCTGGTCTCGGGGCGCACCCTGCTCAACCTCGACACCGAGGAAGAGCGTGCCCTCTATGTCGGTTGCTCGGGTGGCGCCGATTGCGAGCTGCGCGTGCCGCTCGACGGGATGTTCGGCGCCGAGGGGAGGGTCACGCTGTCGGTTCGGGTGAGCGGGCTCAAGGGCGGCCACTCGGGGGTGGACATCCATCTGCAGCGCGGCAACTCGATCGGGATCCTGGCGCGTGCTCTCTGGACCTTGCGGAAGGAGTTCGATCTCGAGATGGTCTCGATCACGGGCGGCAACCTGACCAACGCGATCCCGCGCGAGGCGATCGCGGTGGTGCGTGTCGCGGCTGGCGACCGGAAAGTCTTCGAGCAGGCGCTCGACGCCGAGCTCGGCCAGGCCCGGCAGGAGCTCGCCGAGGTCGACCCGGGCTTGACCTGGGAGGTTGGCGTCGCCGATTCGCCGACCGAGGTCTGGTCGGACGCCACGACGACCCGGCTGCTGGCCTGGCTCGTCGCGATTCCCCATGGGGTCCTGCGCATGAGCGACGATATTCCGGATCTGGTCGAGACCTCCACCAACTTGGCGCGGGTGCGTACGGAAGAGGGCCTGCTGCGCGTCTCGATCAGCAACCGCAGCTCGATCGATTCGGCCCTTGCTGCGGCACAGCAGCGCACCATGGCCTTCGGCGAGTTGGTCGGAGCCGAGGTCGTCGAGAGAGATGGCTATCCCGGCTGGAAGCCGAGCCTGGATTCGAAGCTCTTGAAGGTCGTCGAAGGCGTGCACGAGAAGGTGTTGGGCAGCGCGCCCGCGGTCAAGGCGATCCATGCCGGTCTCGAATGCGGGATCTTGGGCGAGCGCCTGCCGGGCTGCGACATGATTTCGTTCGGTCCTCAGATCGAGCACCCGCACTCGCCCGACGAGCGGGTGCTGATCCCCTCGGTGGAACGCTTCTGGCGGCTCTTGACCGGTTGCCTGGCGGAGCTCGCCGCTTGACCGACGCGGCGCGCCGGCGGGTTGGCGCGATCGTCTTCCTGGTTTCGGCGTTGCTCTTCTACGTGACGCCGGTGCGCCAGCTCTCGGACTCCTACTACTCACTCCTGGTCACCCACCAGTTGGTCACCCACGGTACGTTCGACCTGGCGTCGTACTTCCGCGGGGAGCTGCCGCCGGATCTCTATCCCGGCACGCGACAGCAGGGGTTGCCTTACCAGGTGAAGCGTTACGGCGCGAAGGTGCTCTACGAGTTCCCGGTGGGCGCGCCGCTTCTGGCGGTGCCTTGGGTGGCGGTGGCCGACGCGGTCGGCGCCGGCGTGCTGGACGACGACGGCCGCTACGATCGCGATCGCGAACGACGGCATCAGCGCTTCCTCGCGGCGTTCTGCTCGGCCGCCTTCGTGACCGGCGTCTTCGCCGCCGCGGCACGCCTGCTGTCGCGCCGCGCCGCGCTCTGGACGGCGGCCGCTCTGATGTTCGCGACGCCGGTCTGGAGCACCGCGTCGCGCGGCTATTGGTCCCATACCGCGGCGCTCGCTCTGCTCGGCGGAATGCTGCCGCTGCTGGTGGCGCGCGAAAAGGGATTCGAGAGAGGCGGCCTGAGGCTCGGTCTGCTCGCCGCGGGTGCGTACCTCTGCCGCCCGCCGCTGTCGATTCTCCTGGCACTCGTGGCCGTGGATCTCCTGCTACGGGATCGCAAGGCGGCGGCGCGCTTCGCGCTCGGCGCCGGGTCGATGCTGCTGGGCTTCGTGGCGCTCTCCGAGCGTACCTGGGGGATGCTTCTGCCGCCCTACTACGTGGCGGCTCGGCTCGGTTGGCCGAGCCTGCACCGCCTCGCGGGCGTCCTCTTCTCGCCGAGCCGGGGGCTGTTCGTCTTCGAGCCGGCGTTGCTCGTGGTGTTGATCTACGCCGCCAGGCGGTGGCGCGAGCTCGAGCTGCGCCGGCTCTGCCGACTCGGCGCCGTGGCACTTTTTCTACACACTTTCGTCGTGGCTTCGTTCCCGCACTGGTGGGGCGGGCACGGCTACGGGCCGCGCCTGTTCACCGAGACCGTCTTCTACCAGGCGCTGCTCGTTCTCGGAATGGTCGCCACGCTGGCGAAGCGCGCCCCGGCCGACCGCGGCTGGCGGCGCGCGGTGGTCGTGCTGGCGATCGTCGGGGTCGGGATTCAGGCCGGTGGCGCGGTTTCGAAGCAGGGCAACTTCTGGGATTCCCGGCCACGCGAGGTCGACCTTCATCCCGACCGTCTATGGGACTGGTCCGACCCGCAATGGCTGGCCTGGTGGAACACCGCGCCCCGTCTCGCCGAGCCGCCTCCGGAGGAGCCTCCCGCGATCGTGAAGCCCGGCGTCACGCCGGCACCGGCCAAGCCTCCGGTCCGCCACCGGCGTCGCCACCCGCATCCCCGTCGTCATCACAAGCAGAGGAGAGCCCGACATGTCCAAGCCCGATGAAGTCGCGCAGGGTCTCGATCGACGTGGATTCCTCGGTGCTTCGGCGGCTCTCGCCGTGGGCACCGTCTGGCCCGCCGCGGCGGGGGCGGAAGCCGAAACGCCGCATCCGGCCGGCACGGCCGACACGGCCGCCGCGGAGTCGACGGCGTTCGAGCTCGAGGAATCCACCCTCGACCAGCTCGCGGCCGGTCTCGCGTCGGGACGCTGGAGCTCCGAGGAACTGGTCGCGAAGTACCTCGGCCGGATCGAGGAGATCGACCCGCGCACCCACGCGATCGCCGAGATCAATCCGGACGCCGTGGCGATCGCCGCCGGCTTGGACCGGGAGCGCCGTGCCGGCCAGGTGCGCGGCCCCCTGCACGGGATTCCGGTGGTGGTGAAGGACAACCTGGGGAGCGCCGACCGGATGCAGACGACCGCCGGATCGCTCGCCTTGCTGGGCGCGATTCCGGCACGCGACGCTTTCGTGGTCGAGAAATTGCGCGCCGCCGGCGCCGTGCTGCTCGCCAAGACGAACCTCTCGGAGTGGGCGAACTTCCGCTCGTCCCGTTCGACCTCGGGCTGGAGCGGTCGCGGTGGCCAGGTGCGCAACCCGTACGCGCTCGATCGCAATCCGTGCGGCTCCTCATCGGGATCCGGCGTCGCAGCGTCGGCCAACCTCTGTCCGGTGGCGGTGGGCACCGAGACCGACGGCTCGGTGACCTGTCCCTCGGCCATGAATGGGGTGGTGGGTCTCAAGCCGACGGTGGGATTGCTGTCGCGCTCGGGCATCGTGCCGATATCGCACACCCAGGACACGGCCGGTCCGATGGGGCGCACGGTGGGCGACGTGGCGCTGCTGCTCGCCGCGATGACGGGAGTGGACGTGCGCGATCCGGCGACGGCGGCGAGCGCCGATCGCCGCGAGGCCGACTACCGGCGCCTCTTCTCGCCCGGCGCGCTGCGCGGCAAGCGGCTCGGCGTGGTCCGCAAAGCCTTCGCCTGGCACCCGGAGATCGAGCGTCAGATGAATGACGTGCTGCGGGCGCTCGCGGAGCTCGGCGCCGAGCTGGTGGATCCGATCGAGATCCCGCACCGCCACGACTACGGCGACGCCGAGGAGACCGTTCTGCTCTACGAGTTCAAGCACGATCTCGAGCTCTACCTGGGCGCGCTGCCCGATCACGGACAGCCGCGCAGCTTGGCGGCGTTGATCGACTTCAATCGCGCCCATGCGAGCGAGGAGATGCCCTGGTTCGGTCAGGAGCTCTTCGAGCAGGCCGTGGGAAAGGGACCCCTGACCGAACAGGGCTATCTCGACGCGCTCGCCCAGTGCGGGCGGTTGTCGCGTGAAGAAGGTCTCGACACGCTCTTCGCCGGCAAGAAGCTGGACGCCCTGGTCTCGCCCACCACCGATCCCGCGTTTCTCATCGATTGGATCAACGGCGACGCCTACGGCGGCTCGATCACCGGGCCGCCCGCGGTGGCCGGCTATCCCCACCTGACAGTGCCTGCGGGCAACGTGCAGGGGTTGCCGTGGGGTCTCTCGTTCCTCGGGCCGGCGTGGAGCGAAGCGAGCCTGCTCGCTTACGGAGAAGCCTTCGAGCGCGCCAGCCGCGCTCGTCGGATCCCGACCCTGCGCGCGACCGTCGACTACTCGGTCGGCGGACTGGCTGGGGAGGAGATGGCGCGGCCGCTCAAGGCTCCGTGATCAAGCGCGCCTCGATCTGGAAGTGGCCGGTGTGGACGCCGACGAACGGGCGGTCGAGCTGGAATTCGTTGAGATGGGCTCCATTCGAGCGGTCGACGTCGATGGCCAGATGATTGCTCCCCGCCAGCGCGATCACGCCGGGAGTGTGGTTGAGGATGGCCAGAGTGAACCTTCCCTCATACCCCTGGAGCCCGGTGAGCTTGACGTGGCAGACGGATTTTTCGCCGCGTTTCAGGTCGGTCCTGTCGGCCCAGATCTTCAGCCCCAGGCTGCGCACCGGCATCGACCACGTCTGGCCCCCTTCGCTGACCGTCAAGTTGCCGAGTCCGCTCCAGTCGGTAGGCGTGTAGAACGACGCCCCGAAAGACGATTCCGCGACGACGCGGACGGCGTTACCGTTGAAGCTCATCCGGGTGTTTCTGGCGTCGCCGTCGAAAACGCCCGGAATCGTCACGCCGTCCCCCGCGAAGCCCATGGGGGGCCGCTTCGTCGTAGCGATGAGCAGGCCGGAGTTCCGCACCGTGGCGGAGTCTCCGTAGAGAACCGGCACGCTACCCGAGACGACGGTCTTCGACCCCTTGAGAACCTCCACGCTGGCAAGCCCCGAGAGCGTGACCTGGGCCGCGCCGTCGGGTGGCACGTGGACGCCCTTTCCGATGACGAAATCGAGGCGTCGGAGCGCTTTGGCGTTCTTGGCGACCTGCTTGGGATTGCTCCCGGCCGGCGCGAGAGTGCTCGACCAGGTGGAGGGCTTGCCGCGTTCCTGCAGCTCCGACCCGCTCCCGAAGAGAGATCCGTACGGCGTATGGAACTCGAGCGTCATGAGTCCTTGGTGGATCCGATACTCGAAGTTGTAACCGGGGGTGACGTGCAGAGCCAGCGGCTGGAAATTGGCCGGTATTGGATCGCGGAGACGCACGAAGCCGTGCCCCGGGTCGAGGCGATAGCTGTTCAGCGTTCCGTCCTCGATCTCGACCGGGTAACGGCTCGCGGGGTCGCCGCGGCTCGTTTCGATGTCGTATCGACCCGCGTCGCCGGCAAAGCTGGCCACTCCGGCGGCGTTGGGGGTCAGCCGCAGGACCTCGCCGGAAATGCCGCCCACGGGGAGCCTCTGGATCTCCTCCGTGCTGACGGAGGTGGTGGTCGCGGGGGCTTGGATCTCGACGGCGCCGCGCGCGAGAAGCGCTCGCGCGGTGAAGGCCAGCGACAGGAAGATAACGACGGTTGGGATTGTCCTCTTCATCTGGAGCCCCTTCCCAGCGCGGCAAGGCGCGGAATCCGGGTTCGACCTACGTGGACCTGTTTCTATGATGCTACCCGAAGCGGCATCGACTCATGCCAGCCTGCGGGAGGCGTAGCGGGGATGCCAGGCGGCCAGGTTGCGCCGGCGTTGGGCGAGGGCCAAGCCGAGTAGAACGGCCAGGGCGACCGCCGCAACGGCCAGACCGAGCCTCCAGCCGGGCGGCCGGTAGACCAGCTCGACCGCGCTCGTTCCCGCCGGGGCCACGAAGCCGAGGAAGGCGTCGTGGACGCGGAGCTTGGGCAACGGCTCACCCGCGGACGTGACACTCCAGCCCGCCGGGGAAAGCAGCGACGTGGCGACGAGGGTGGGACGCGAGGTGGTCACCCGCAGGTCGACGTCGCCCGGGATCCGGTCGACCAGCTCGACTTTCGCGCTCGGATCGAGCGGCGGCACGCTTTGGGCAGCGCTTCGATCGTCGACCGGCCTCGGTAGAAAGATTCGTCGCGGATCGGTCGACGTGGCGATGCGGTTCGGAATTTCGTCGCGCGGCACGAGCTCGACCGCCGAGGGCACGAACCAGCGCGGCAAGGCGCGCGGATTGCGCCACAGCTCGGCGCCGTGGGCGTCGCTCTCCGGTCGCCTCTCCCAGCCGGGGGGGCCGGCCGCCGGCGGCCGCACGATCGCCCAGCGGACGCCGAGGAAGTCGACGAAGGCCGAATCGAGACGGGTGACAGTGCCGAAGTAGTGCCGCATCGACGGGTGAAATCCGCAGCAGGCGTCGAGCAAGCGAAGGTAAGTCTCGGGCGCCAGCGGGTTGTGCGGGCGGATCTCCTCGAATCCGTAGACGGCGAGCAAGTCCGGGTACGACTGCCGCGCGAGCGCGGCGGTCCGCCAGCGGCCCTCCTGGTTCGCCTCGGCGATCCAGCCGGTCATGAAATCGCTGCGCGGGAAGAACGCCGCCACCGGTCCCGCGGGCAAGAGCGCGTGACCGAAGATCGCCAGGTCCACGAGGAGCGCCGCGGCCAGCGCGCTCCATCCCGCCCGCCTTCGACCGAGCACCAACAGCGTCGCGGCAGCGCCGAGCAGCAGCCAAGTCACGGCGAGCACGCCGGTGGGCGCGATGAGAAAGCCCGCGAGCGCCAAGACAGGAAGCACGGCGAGGCCCCCCCGCAGCCTCTGCCCGCGCGCGAGGGACTCCCAGCCCGCAGCCCCGGCGAGCACCAGAAGCAGAGCGGCGATGGGCAGAACGCGAACTGCGAGAACGGAGTCGACTCCCGGTATGCGGTCGGTGATCCGATCGATGCCGAGGAAGTTGGCCGCCAGGAGATAGCCGAGCACCGCGATTCCGAGTATCGACCGGTAGCGCCGGTAGCGTCGCGCGAAGAGCAGCAGTCCCGCGCCGGCGAGCACGGCCAGGCCGGCATAGCCGCAGGTCAGAACCGGCCAGCCGTAGCCATGTTGTCCGCGGGACTCGTAGGGATGCCCGAAGGGCTGCGGATGCAACGGCATCTCGAGGAGGCGCACGTCGCCGAATCGCGGACCGGTTTGGCCCGCTCCCGAGCGCCCGAGGCCATGTTCCTCGATGTCGGCGTGTCGCGTGGAGCCCGGCAGCGCCAGAGCGAACGGGATCAGCAACGGCGCGGCGAGGCCCAGGCCGAGCGTCGCGGCCAGCAGCGAGCGCAGGACGCTCTTGCGCAGAGATCGGCGCGGCGCGAAGCGGAGCCCGAGGGCGGCGGCGGCCAGACCCGAGAAGAGGGCAGTCTCCGGGTGTCCTCCGGTCGCGACGGCGGCCGTCGCGAGCGCGGCGACGGTGATGGAGCGGACGCCGCGCCGGCGCGCGACCTCGATCGCGGCGGCGCCGAGCCAGGGCGCCAGCGCCGCGACGCTCGAGTGCGGGAAGAGCGACCAGGCGAGGATCGCTCCGCCAGCGGCGTAGGAGATCGCCGCGACGGCGCGGGCCTGCCGGCGCAGGCCGATCCGCCTGGCGAGGACCCAAGCGCCGCAAGCTGCGAGCACCAGCTTGGCGACCAACGCCGCGAGCAGGAAGTGCTGCAACGGAAAGACGCGGGCCAGCCAGGCCGGGATCGACGCCATCTGCGCTTGTGGGTTGACCCAAGGGGACGATCCGCCGTCGAGCCGGTCGCTCCAGAACGGAAGGTGTTTCGCGGCGAAGGCGTGCCGCACTTCGGCCTCCCAAGGGAGGAATTGGAAGTCCGCGTCGTTGAGCACGTCGAAACGCCCCGGGGCTTGCACGGGCGCTCCCGGGATCTGGTTCAGCGGGCCGGTCGGCACGAGGAGCGGATCGCCCGAGAGGCGCGGTGCGACCAAGGCGACCGCGAGAACGACCGCGAGCGCCATCGCATCCAGCCCCAGCCGGCAGCGCAGCATTCGCGCAGCGACGTGGCAGAGCAGCGCCGTCACGACCGCGAGCGCGGGAATCGTCAGCCAGAGCGGCAGCGTCTGCACGGTTGGCTCGACGAGTCGGGGAGGGAGCGGCTATTCGGGCCGCGAATCCGCGTCGAAAAGCGCCCGGACCTCGGGTCGGCCGAGGGTGCTCAGACTCGCGGCGCCGAGGACCGTGCCGAGCGGCACGAAGATGCAGGAGGCGAAGGCCGCCATGCGGGTGGCGCGATAGTTGGTGCGGCGATGCATGCACCAGCCACCCCAGGCCACGACGCCAGCGAGCAGGAACCCGCCGACGAAGAGGAAGAGCGTCCAACCGAGCGACAGCGAGTAGGAGAGCACGGCCGCATGCCGCGCCACGTGCTGGTCGTAGGCCGGATCGGCCAGGGCCACGCCGACCGCGTAGTAGGTCGCCGGAATGAGCGCGGTCATCGCGATCATCACGCCCATGGCGTAGTGGAAGAAGGAGAGGATCTGGAGGTCGTCGCCGGGGTCTTGGTACTGCGAGGTGAGTTCGGGTGTCTGGTTCACGGTGCGTCCGAGAGTACCGCGTCCGCGGCCAGGAGGCCGGCGGTGCAGGTCACGCCGCCACCCGCATGGCTGCCGCTGCCGCCCAGGAAGAGCCCGGCGAGCGCCGTCCGGTAGCGGGCCGCGCTCGGCGCTGGACGGAGCACGAAGAGCTGGTCGAGCGCCGGCTCGACGTGGTGGAGCTGGCCGCCCGTGATCGCGTAGCGGCTCTCCAGGTCGACCGGGGTGAGGAGCTCGCGGCCGACCACGCGGGAGCCGAGCCCGGGCGCCACGCTCTCGAGCCGGGCGAGAATCGCCGCCGCGAGCTCGTCGCGCCGCGCTTCGTCCCAGCCCCCTTCCAGCCCGTAAGGGGCGAAGCTCGCGATCACCGTGACCACTTCGCCGCCGGCCGGCGCGAGGCTCGGGTCGGTGACGCTCGGCACCCGGATGTCGAGGTAGGGGCGCGGCGAGAACTGCCGGTACTTGATCGCGTCGAAGGCGCGCTCGAGCTCGTCGACGTGGCCGCCGCCGAGCCGGATCTCGGCGTGGCGCTCGCCTGGACGACCGGCGATCTCGAAGGGCGCCGAAAGCGCCAGCCGCAGCACCGCCGCCGTGCCCCGGCTGCGGACCCGGAGGAACTCCTCTTCGATGCGCAGCGGCAGGGTTCCCGGCGGCACGAGCTCCAGGAACGCGCGGCGCGGGTCGCAGCTCGCCACCACCGCCGTGGCGTCGAGCGTCTCGCCCGAGGCGAGGACGACGCCGCGTGCACGGCCGTCCTCGACTCGGATCCGCGCCACTTCAGACGCGCGGCGGATCTCGACTCCCGCCGCCGCGGCGGCGCGGGCGAGCGCCGCGACGAGGGCGGGCGGCCCGCCGGCCACCCGTCGCGCCGGCGCGCTCTCCCGGAGAATCAGGTGGGTGTTGGTGCCGGCCGACCAGGGGCCGCTCCAGGTCGCCGCCACGGCCGGTGCCGCCAGAGCCTCGACGAGGAGTGGCGTCTCGAACTGCTCGTTGAGGAAATCGGCGACGCACATCGGCGCGACGCGCAAGAGCTCGAGGGTGTCGCGGCGGCCGAGCTTCCAGAGCTGGAGTCCCTGTTCGGCGATCGCCCACCACTCGCCGAGCCCCTCCGGGGAGAGTGGCGGTGGCGGCTCGGTGAGCAGGCGACCCGTGAGCGGCGCCAGCCGGGCGAGGAACTCGCGGTAGTGACGGTAGGCCGCGGCGTCCTTCACGGAGCGGCGGGCCAGCTCCGGCTCGGCGGGGCCGGGATCGTGGTGGAGGAGGAGGCCGGGGCCGCCCTCCTCCGCGAGCAGCGCCGGGGGCGCCGGCTCGAGCTTCAATCCGTGCCCGTCGAGACCGAGGCGGCGAACCACCTCGGGCCGCATCAGCCCCTCGTCGTGCAGCAGGCCGGGCGCGAAGTAGCCGGGCTGGAACGCCTCGCGCGCGCACAGACCGCCGATCTCGTCGCGCCGCTCGACGACCAGGACGCGCCGCTTCGCGCGGGCGAGCCGAAGCGCCGCGGCGAGCCCGTTCTGTCCCGCTCCGACGACGATCGCGTCCCAGCTCATCGTGGTGCTCTCACCGTCACACCGCTCGCTTCCGCAACATGGTGCGGGCACACAGCGCTCCCGGAGCGCCCATGATGCCGCCGCCCGGATGGGTGCCGGAGGCGCACATCCAGAGGTCGCGCACTGGCGTCCGGTAGCGGCTCCAGCCGGCCAGCGGCCGCAGGAAGGCGAGCTGCTCGAGCGACAGCTCGCCGTGGAAGATGTTCCCTTCGGTCAGCCCGTAGATCTGTTCGAGATCCCAGGGGGTCAGCACCTGCCGATGCAGGATGAGGTTCTCGAGGTTGGGCGCATACTCGGAGAGGGTATGGACGACCGCGTCGCCGAAAGCTTCGCGCTGTCCGGGCCACGCCGCCGCGCCCTCTTTCAGGTTGTAAGGCGCGTACTGGACGAAGATCGACATCACGTGCTTGCCCGGCGGCGCCACGGTCGGGTCGGTGAGCGACGGAATGACGATGTCCATGAACGGCTTCCGCGAGAACGCTCCGTACTTGGCGTCGTCGTAGGCGTGCTCGAGGTAGTCGATCGACGGCGCGATCGTGATGTCGCCGTGCAGGTGCGAGCCGTGGCCGGGCAGGCAGGTGAAGTCCGGCAGGCCGTCGAGCGCCAGGTTGACCTTGCCCGAGCTGCCGCGCATCTTGAAGCGTTTGACCTGGTGCACGAGCTCGTCGGGCAGGTGCTCCTCGCCGACCAGCTTCAAGAAGGTGCGATGCGGATCGACCCCAGAGACCACCGCGCGCGCGGCGATCTCGGTCCCGTCCTCGAGCACCACGCCGGTGGCGCGGCCGTTGTGCATCAGCAGGCGTTCGACCGGCGCGTCGGTCAGGATCTCGGCGCCGAGCTCGCGGGCTGCCTCCGCGATCGCCTCCGCGATCGCGCCGGTGCCCCCTTTGGGCAGCCCCCAGGCGCGATAGGAGCCGTCGATCTCGCCCATGTAGTGGTGGAGCAGCACATAGGCGGTGCCCGGCGAGCGCACGCCGAGGAAGGTGCCGATGATCCCGGAGACCGACATCGGCGCGATCAGCCGCTCGCTCTCGAACCACTGGGAGAGGAAGTCGACCGCGCTCATGGTCATCATCTTGAGCGTGCCGATCATCCACTCGTCGCCCGAGCCGCGGATCTCCTTGCCGAGCCGGGCGAGGCGCAACAGCTCGAGCGGATTGCGGGATACCGGATCGGGCGCCGAATCGTCGATGACCGTCCGCACCCGGCGGCCGAGCTCGGCCATGGTCTGGCCGAACCGCTTGTAGACCTCGGCGTCGCGCGGCGAGAAGGCGGCGATGGCGCGACGGGTGCGCTCGGGGTCGCTGTCGCGCAGCAGGTAGCGGCCGTCCGGATAGGGCGTGAACGTCTCCTCGAGCGGTAGCACCTCGTAGCCGTGGCGCGGCAGGTCGAGGTCGCGGATGATCCAGGGACGCAGCAGGCTGACCACGTAGGAGCAGCAGGAGTACTTGAAGCCCGGGTAGATCTCCTCGGTCGTGGTGGCGCCGCCGACCTGGTGGCGGCGCTCGAGAACGAGCACCTGGCGCCCGGCCCGGGCGAGGTAGGCGGCGCAGACGAGGCCGTTGTGGCCGGCTCCGACCACGATCGCGTCGTAGCGCTTGCGGCGCGGCGCGGCGCTCATGGCTGGCGCTTCCTTTCCGGATCGAAGAAGGGCGTCGCGACGACGGTCGCGGTCACCTTGCGGCGCTCGAACTCGACGGTGTGCTCGAGCTCGAGCTCGGTGTCGGGCGTGGCGTGCTCGGCGAGAACCGAGGCGAGGGCGATGTACTTCTTGAGGATCGGCGACCAGGTGTGGCTGGTCGCCTTGCCGACATGACGGCCGTCCCGGTAGACGGGCAGCCCCTCGCGGCTCGCCGTGGCGGGAAGACTGGGCGGCAGGCCGAAGCCCGCGTAGAGCTCCTCGAGCTCCTCCCAGGAGACCTCCAGACCGACCAGAGACCAGGCCGAGCCGTTCTCGTGCTCGGCCACCAGCGCGTCGCGCCCCACGAACGGTCCGCGGTCGAGGTGCACCATCCAGCCGAGCCCGAGCTCGTAGGGCGTCGACTTGCGGGACTCGAGGATCGTCTTGGGCGCCGAGTAGTAGTCGACGCCGAGCAGGATGAAGCCGGCTTCGATGCGCGCCACGTCGAGGGCGTCGAGACCGGCCGGCGTGATGCCGTAGGCGGTGCCGGCGGCGACGAGCGCGTCCCAGAGCGCCAGCGAGTGCTCGCGCTCGACCCAGACCTCGTAGCCGAGATCCCCCGTGTAGCCGGTGCGGCTGATCCAGACGTCGAGCCCGTCTAGCTTGGCGCGGGTCACGCCGAAGAACTTGAGCGCCCCCATGTCGGCGTCGCTCGCCGCCTCGAGAATGGCGCGGGAGGTCGGCCCCTGGAGAGCCAGCGCCGCGAGCCGGGCGCTCGAGTCCTCGATGGTGACCCGGTAGCCGCGCGCCAGCGCCTCGATCCAGTGCAGGCTCGGGTCCGCCGCGGTGACCCGGTAGTAGTCCTCGTCGAGCCGCGCCACGGTGCCGTCGTCGACCGTCTTGCCGGCGTCGTCGCACCAGCAGGAATAACCGATCCGGCCGACTTTGAGCCGTGAGACGTCGCGCACCATCATGCGCGAGAGCAGCGCCTCGGCGTCGGGCCCGTAGACCTCGTACTTGAAGAGCGGCGTGACGTCGAGCAGCCCCGCCGACTCCCGGAACGCGAAGTACTCCCGGTCGTGCGTCACGTCGTAGCTGCACACCGCCGCATAGCCCGCCCAGTCCTTCCAGCGCAGGCTGGTGCACAACGGAGCGGTGCGCTCGTGGAAGGGCGAGGGAATCGGCATGGTCGGGGCGGGTCGTCGAAACCGGAAGAACCAATCGTTCGAAGCGGCGAAAGCTTAGCAGCAGCTGGACCTCCCGACCCACCCGAAAGGCTTCCAGGGAGGGGTGAGGCATGGGGCTCCGCGGAAGCCCGAGACACGCGGAGCTCGCCGGGTGCGGGCGCTTCGCTTCGTCGGTTGAGGATTCCGTTCCGCCGTTGGCGGGGTGGTGCCGCGGGGCGAAGCGCGCGGACTAGAATGCCTGTCCATGAACGCGGCCAATGCGCGCAGCGCCCACGGGCAACACACGCTGCCGGGTGAATACTTCGCCTCCGGCGCGATCTTCGCCGAGGAGCGCGAGCGGATCTTCCGCCGGCGCTGGCTCTACGCCGGTCACGTGTCGCAGGTGAGAAAGCCGGGCGATTATTTCCTCTTCGAGCTCGACCACGAGAGCGTGATCGTGGTGCGCGACCGCGACGGCGCGCTGCGCGCCCACCACAACGTCTGCCGGCACCGCGGCAGCCGGCTCTGCCTCGAGACAAAGGGCCACCTGGGCGGCGCGATCCAGTGCCCGTACCACGCCTGGACCTACGAGCTCGACGGGGCGCTGCGCGCGGCGCCGAACATGAACGGGGTGGACGGCTTCTCGCGCGCCGACCATCCGCTCCTCGAGGTTCCGGTCGCGGCCTGGGAGGGCTTGATCTTCGTCCACCTGGGGAGCGCGCCGGAGCCGCTGGGCGAGGCCCTGCCGGGGCTCGCCGGCCGGTTCGAGCGCTGGCGGATCGACGAGCTCGTCCCGGTCCATCATTCGGTCTACGAGGTCGAGGCGAATTGGAAGCTCTTTTTCCACAATTACAGCGAGTGCTACCACTGCCCGACCGTGCACCCGCACCTCAACCAGCTCACGCCCTACCGCAACACGACCAACGATCTCGACGAAGGGCCGGTGCTCGGCGGGCCGATGTGGATGACCCGGGAGGACGGGTCGATGACGATGGGAGGCGATCGCTGCGCGCCGCTCCTGCCCGGGCTCGGCGCCGCCGACCGGGGCCATGTCCTCTACTACATACTCTTCCCGTCGATGTTTCTCTCGCTCCACCCCGACTACGTGCTCGTCCACCGCGCGCAGTCGCTCGCCGTCGACCGCACCCGCATCTTCTGCGACTGGTTCTTCCACCCCGACGCGATCGGGGCGGAAGGCTTCGACCCGCAACCGGCGATCGAGTTCTGGGACCTGACCAACCGCCAGGACTGGGAGCTGTGCGCGAACGCGCAGCGGGGCATCGCTTCGCGCGCCTACGTGCCCGGCCCCTACGCCGACCTCGAGAGCCAGCTCGCGGCCTTCGACCGCGAGTACCTGCGCGCGATGGGGCGCGAGCTGCACTCACCGCTCATCGCGGCGCGCTGACTTCGGGGGATCGGGCCGGGCCCTGACTCAGGGACGAGTGGCGCGCGGCAGATCGAGGCGGAAGCAGGCGCCGCCGAGATCGGAGCGCTCGAGCTCGAGGGTGCCATGGAAGCTCTCCGCAGCGGTGCGCACCGGGAGGAGGCCGAGGCCGCTGCCCTTGCCCTTGGTGGTGAAGAAGGGCTGGAAGATGCGCGACCGCATCTCCTCGGGCACGCCGGGCCCGTCGTCGTGGACCTCGATGCGTACCCGGCCGTCCCCACTCGTGCAACGCAACTGGACCGTACCGCCCGAAGCGGCCTGGCCGGCGTTGAGGAGCAAGTTGAGGACCGCGCGGCCGAGCAGCGTGCGGTCGCCCTCGAGCTCGCCGCCCCCGTCGATCGAGGTCGTCACCCGGCAGCCGCGTAGCGAGGAGTGGGCGCTCGCCAGCTCGGCGACGTCGGCGAGCAGACGGTCGGTCGGAAAGCGCTCCCGCTCGCCGAGCCGGCCGTGCCGGCCGAACTCCGCCAGGCGGCGGGTCAGAGCCGAGATGGCGCGCAGCGAGGGCTCGAGCGTCGTCGCGGAGCTCGACCGCGCCGGGCGCGTCGTCGTCGTCGCGCAGCAGCTCGGTCTGCAGGGTCGCCACGTTGAGCACGTTGTTGAGGTCGTGGGCGACCGACGCCGCGAAGAGCGCGGGCAGGCGCTGGGCCTCGAAGTCGGCCAGCGCCAGCTCGAGATCGGCCAGCCGGCGGCGCTCGCGCTCGACGTGGCGCAACAGGACGAAGGTCAGGACGAAGAGGAAGAGCCCGCTGACTCCCATGAAGGCGACGCCCTTGAGGAGCTCGGCGCCTTCGAGCTCCTCCACGTTCGCGGCGTGAGCGGCGGCGCGCGGCGTCGAGATCAGGATGTAGGCCACGCCGGCCACCAGGTAGGCGAAAGCGATCTCCAGCGCCACCAACCAGGGGGCGGATCTGGGACGGCGGACGCGATCGCTCAGCAACGGCACTCTCCTATCCAGGCGGTCGCCATCTTAACGTCGCCGGGACCCCGCCTCGCGGGGCGGTTGCCGTCGTCGTCGGGCGGCAGTACCCTCGCGGCATGTATCAGCGCGTCCTGGTCCCGGTCGATTTCACGCCCAAGAACGAGCGGGCGCTCGACGCGGCGCGCGAGCTGGCCGAGCTCTCGGGCGGCGAGATTACCCTGGTGCACGTGGTCGAGACCCTGGGAGCGGAGAACGATCCCGAGCTCGAAGGCTTCTACCGCCTCCTCGAGCGGCGCGCCGAGGAGCGCATGGGCGCGATGCTCGAGGCGCTCGGCGAGGGTCACTTCGAGGTGCGCAGCGCGGTGCTGCTCGGCCACCGGGTGCACACCCTGGTCGACTTCTCGAGGCGCGAGATGATCGACGTGATCGTCCTCTCCTCGCACCGCATCGACCCCGAGCGCCCGGTCGCCGACTGGCTGACGATCAGCTACCGGGTGAGCATCCTCGCCCAGTGCCCGGTGCTGCTGGTCAAGTAACGGCGGGCGCCGCTCAGACGCAAACGCCGCCCACGTTCGTCGACCACCGGCAGACGTTGCCCGTCTCGAAGTCGTCGGAGAAGAGCTCGCCGGGGCGCTCCCAGGGACCCATGTCGACGGCCGAGCCGGTGATTCGGGTGTCGCCGTCGAGGTCGGTCGAGGTCGTCACCGCCGAGTCGTCGCCGGCGTCGATGGCTGGCGAGGCGAGGCGTAGGCGGAGGTCGCCGGCGGGGGTCGGCGCGGTCGCCGGATCGACCGCTTCGTCGAAGAGCGGATCGACGTCGAGGTTGCCGCCGCCGTCGGTCCAGGAGGGGATCCAGCCGCCGCTGCCGCCCGAGCCCTGGAGGATCGAGTTGCGGATCTCGACCGAGCCGCCGCCGCTCTGCGTGAGCGAGGCGTCGAGCGAGCCGCTGGTCGAGCCGGTCCGGTTGTTCCAGAGGATCGAGTTGCGGATCGCGAGATGGCCTGTCGATTGGAAAGCGATGGCGCCGGCCGAGTCGGACCCGTTGCCGCTGACCGTGACGTTGGTCATCGTCACGTCGGATGGGCTCAAGGCCTGCAGAACGGAACCGACGTCGCCCGCGCTGTTTCCCGAGAAGACGACGTTGGTCAGCTCCGTCGGCCCCTGGGTGCGGATCGCTCCCGCGTAGGCGCCCGACTGGTTGTCGGCGACCACGGAGTTCGAGAGCGTCAGGTGCCTGAGGCCGAGGTAGAAGAGGGAGCCCTGCCCTCCAGCCACGTTGCCGGTGAACCGCGACCGCACGGCGCGGAAGTCGGCGTCCGCGATCAGGGTGCCGACGTTGTCCGCGTGATTGTTCTCGAAGCTCGAGTCCGAGGCCTCGACCGCGCAGCCGAAGATCGCGCCGCGATCCGCCGCCTGATTGCCGATGACGCGGATGTTGCGCAGCGTCACCGCGCCGCCGCTCGTGCAGAGCAGGTCCGCGCCATGCTGGTCGTTCGAGGTGCCACCCGTTGCTGCGCCCCCCGTGAGGACGAGCCCGTCGAGGATCAGCGAGGCGTCCGGAGTCGAAGACGCGGTCAGCAGGTGGTAGGCATTGGTGCCGACGATGTCGTTCCAGTCGGCTGTGACGCCGTGGGCGTCGACGGTGTCATTCTCGTCGATGTCGCCCGAGAGCACCGTCGGATGCGCCGCGGGATCGCGCTCGGAGAGCGACGTTTCGCCGGCCACGAAGCCGCCGTAGAGGCTGGTCCCGTTCGACAGCGGGAAGGTCGTCGCCGGGTCGTCGGCGGTCGCATTCACGCCGACGTCGGGCCGGTAGACGCCCTGCGCGATCCAGTACTCGGGGTGCGGATCGCCGATCGCGGCGGTGGTTCGCGGCGCGGTGGGCGTGACGCCTTCGAGCGCGTCGAGCAGCGAGGTGTGGGCGTCGGCCCACGAGCTGCCGTCGTTCCCGCCGCCGGTCGCGTTGGCGTCGACGTAGACGATCGGCTGCATCTCGACCGCTCCCGAATCGCAATCGTGGGCGGTGCCGTGCAGGTCGACGGCGCGCGCGAAGCCGCGCGCCTCACGCACGTCGAGCGTCGAGCAGTCGCCGCGGTCGATGGCGGTCGAGTCGAGGTCGAGCGCCATGGTCGGCAGGCAGGAGCCGTCGGGGAGCGGCGCGATGCAGCCGTAGTCGCCGAGCGGCGCAACCAGCGGATCGACGCCGAGCCGGTCGGTGGAGTCGGTGAGGCTCGCGGCGCAGGTGCCCGCCGTCTCCACGACGTTGGCCCCTCCCGACGTCAGACTCGACGTGACGTGGCAATCGTTGGCGCTCGTGCCGCCGCCGCCGTTGACGACGGTTCCGCCCGCGGCGAGGAGGTATTCGGCGGTGAAGCCGGTGTCGGCGTAGAGGCCGCCGCCATAAGCGAATCCTCCGGCGCCGGGGTCCGCGCCACCGACCGCCTGGTTGTCGGCAACGGTCGCCGAGCGCAGCACCAAGTCCTCACTGATGAAGAACGCGCCGCCCTCTGCGTCGCCGCCCGTGTCGGGGGTCGCGGCGTCACCGCCGCGGGCGACGTTGCCCGTCGCGGTCAGGTTGGCGAACACGGCACCGGATGAGCCAAAAGCAACGGCCATGGCTCCGCCGGAGGCGGGGCCGCCCGTCGAACCCCCGCCGCCGCGGGCGACGTTCGAGTCGAAGCTCACCGAATCCCAGGCGAGACCCTCGGTCAGAAGTACGGCTCCACCCTCTGCGTCACCCCCGCTGGTCGAGCCGCCGGTGCCTCCCAGCGCCTGGTTGCCGCGCAGCAAGACCTCGGAGACGCTCGGCATGGAGCAGGAGACGAAGCAGAGGATGGCGCCGCCGACTCCAGAGCCGCCATGGGTATCGCCATCACCCCCCTGGGCGACGTTGCCCTCGAAGATCGAGCTCGACAGGGTCGTGATCTCCCCGTCGACTAAGAGGTGGCCGATGGCACCGCCGAAAGCGTTCCCTCCGCTGGTGCCGACGCCAGTACCGCCGATCGCGCGGTTGTCGCGGAAGGTGCATCCGGTGATGCTCGTCAGGTCGGAGCTGCCGGCGCCGAAGGCGATCGCTCCGCCGGTGGCGTCGTTGTTGCCGATGCCGTCGCCGCCCACCGCTGCGTTGCCGGTCAGCTCGCAGTCGGCGAGCGTGGCGGCGTCGTGGGCGCCGACGTAGAGGGCACCGCCCTGCGCGGTGCCGTTTTTGTTGTTCGCCGCCAGACCGTTGGCGCGGTTGTCGAGAAAGCGGGTGCGGGTGAACGACGCCGTCGAACCGAACGTTGGCGCGTCCTGGAGGAAGATCGCGCCGCCTCGTGCGAAGGCGCCGAGACCGCTCCCCCAGACCTGGTTGTCCTCGAGCGTGCAGTCCGTGAGGGTCAAGGTCGAGCCGTCGATGGCCCAGATCGCGCCTCCGGTGGCGTCGGCGGAGCTGGCGTCTCCCGGCGCGGCACAGCCGTGGCGGAGCTCGATCCCGATGAGTGTCAGGTTCGAGCCCCCTTCGCCGGTCACGTGGAGGAGACGGAAGGAGTGGGGGTCGTTCGCCACGCAGCCATAGCTCGGATCGCGCTGGATCACGCTCCCCTTGCCCGCCTCGATCGTCATGTCGGTCGAGATCTCGGGAAGCCCCGCCCAGGTGTCGTCGAACTCGGCCGAGGCTGTCGTGTAGGCCGCCAGCGTGACGTCCGCGTCGAGGATGATGATGTCCGCGCCCCAGCCGCCCGCGCCCGTGCATCCGCCAGTGTCGCTGTTCGTGTTCGCTGCGAGGATCGCGTTGGCGAGCGTGCAGGTGGTGCCGTCGGCGGTGATCGTCGCCGCGGCCGCGGGGGCGGCGACGGCGGCGAGCCCGAGCGCGGTGAACAGGGCGAGGCGGACAGAGCGGATGATCATCCCCTTCTCCTTCAGGTCCGTCGTGGGAAGAGCCGCGATCCTCCCACATCGCGACGACGGCTCGTGGTCCACCGTGCCACAATCGCCCGAATGGCCGATCGCCGAACGCTCTCCTCGTACCTCCCCGACGGTCCGGTCCCCGCCGACGAGCTGCTGACCCGCTTCCTCGACTGGTGCGCTCAGGCGGGGTTCGAGCTCTACCCGCACCAGGAGGAGGCGCTGCTCGAGCTCTGGGCGGGCAAGCACGTCGTGATCTCGACGCCGACCGGCTCGGGTAAGTCGCTGGTGGCGCTCGGCCTCCACTTCAAGGGGCTCGCCGAAGGAAGGGTCACCTTCTACACGAGCCCGATCAAGGCCCTGGCCTCGGAGAAGTTCTTCTCGCTCTGCGACGAGCTCGGCGCGGAGCGGGTCGGCATGCTGACCGGCGACGCGTCGATCAATCCCGAGGCGAAAGTGCTCTGCTGCACGGCCGAGGTGCTGGCCAACATGGCGCTGCGCACGGGCCCCGGCCTCGATGCAGCGGACGTGGTGATGGACGAGTTCCACTACTACTCCGACCCCGAGCGCGGCTGGGCCTGGCAGGTGCCGCTCATCGAGCTGCCGCGCACCCGTTTCCTGCTCATGTCGGCGACGCTGGGCGACATGACGTCGATCGCCGGCAAGCTCGAGGAGCGCAGCGGCCGCCCGGTCACCCGCATCACGTCCGGCACACCGTCCGGTGCCGCTCGACTTCGAGTACCGCGACACGCCGCTCCACCAGACGATCGACGATCTGCTCGAGACCGACCGCGCGCCGGTCTACGTCGTCAACTTCACCCAGCGCGAGTGCGCCGAGCTGGCGCAGGCGCTGACCTCGAGCGGCATCTCGTCGCGAGAAGAGCGCGAGGAGGTCCGCGCGGCGATCGGCGACTTCCGCTTCGACACCCCCTACGGCAAGGAGATCCGCCGCTACCTGAGCTTCGGCGTCGGCATCCACCACGCGGGGCTGCTTCCCAAGTACCGGCTGCTGGTCGAGCAGCTCGCCCAGCAGGGGCTGCTCAAGGTGATCTGCGGCACCGACACCCTGGGGGTCGGGGTGAACATCCCGATCCGCACGGTGCTCTTCTCCAAGCTCGCCAAGTACGACGGGGAGAAGGTCCAGATCCTCAAGGTGCGCGACTTCAAGCAGATCGCCGGGCGGGCCGGGCGCAAGGGGTTCGACGACCGCGGCTGGGTGGTGGCGCAGGCGCCCGAGCACGTGATCGAAGCGCGGCGCTCGGCGAAGAAGGGCAAGGGGGAGGCCGCCGGAGCCGCGGCGGGCCGCGGCCGGGGGAGGTGAGCTGGAACGAGGAGACCTTCCGGCGCCTGATCGAACGCCCGCCCGAGACCCTCAAGTCGCGCTTCCGGATCACCCACGGCATGGTGCTGCAACTCCTGCAGCGCGACGCCGAGCACGACGATCCGGCGAGGCGCAACTTCGACTCGCTGCGCGCGCTCATCCGGGGCTGTCACGACGAGGAGGGCAAGCAGGAGCGCCACCTCCGCTTCGCTGCGATCCTGGTGCGCTCGCTCTAGCGGGCCGGCATCCTGGTGATGGAGCGCGACACCCGGCGCGACTACCTCTGGGTCAGCATCTCGCAGGATCTGCAGTTCGACTTTTCGCTCTACCACGTGCTGTCGCTCTTCCTGGTCGAGATGATCCCGTTGCTCGATCCGGACTCGGAGACCTACGTCGAGGATCTGCTGACCCTGGTCGAGTCGGTGCTGGAAGATCCCTTCGTCATCCTGCGCAAGCAGACCGACCGCGAGAAGGGGCGGCTGGTCGCCGAGCTCAAGGCGGCGCACGTCCCCTACGAAGAGCGCCTGGAGCGGCTGGAAGAGGTCACCCACCCGAAGCCGCTCGCCGACTGGCTGGCCGGCCACTTCGACGCCTTCGCCCGCTTGCACCCCTGGGTGGGGCGCAACGAGGTCTCGCCGAAGTCGATCGGACGCGAAATGGTGGAGAGCTTCACGTCGTTCGACGATTACGTGCGCCTCTATCAGTTGCAGCGCAGCGAGGGCGTGCTGCTGCGTTATCTCTCGCAGCTCTACCGGACCCTGGTGCAGAACGTGCCGGACGGGGCGAAGAGCGAGGCGGTGCGCGACGCGATGTCGTTCTTCCGCACGACGATCGAGCTGACCGACACGAGCCTGCTGGAGGAATGGGAGAGCCAGCTCCATCCGGACCTGCTGACGAAGAAGCGGGAGGAGCGGGCGCAGGTGGTCGAGGCGCTCTGGATCCGGCAGCTGGTGGACAGCCCGCGGCTGCTCGGCGAGCGGGTGCGCGCCGAGGTCCATCTGTTGATCCACTCGTTGGCGCAGCGCGATTGGGAGGAGGCCGCGGAGCACGTGGTCACCGATCCGGACGCGCTCTGGGACGCCGAGCGCTTCGAGCGCGAGCTGGCGCCTTTCTACGCCGAGCACGAGCGCCTGCTCGACACGCCGGAGGCGCGCCGTCACCAGTGGACGCGCATCGAGCCGGATGGCGACCGCCGCTGGACGGTCACCCAGACGCTCCTCGACGGCGAGGGCGACCACGACTGGGGCCTGCGCGCCGTCGTCGACCTGCGCCAGGCGGCGGGCGTCGATCAGCCGTTGTTGCGGATGGAGTGGCTCGGCCGCTGACAGGAGGATTGGGGACAGTTTCCGTCCTCTCGGTAGGCGCCGGTGTCGCCTGCCTACGCGCCGAATCGGTAACTGTCCCCAATTCCACGACGAAGCCGCGGAAGTGCGGAATGCGCCTGTTACACTGACTCGCCTCGAAAGGAACCGCCCCCGTTTTGCCGCAGATTTTCACCACCGTCTACTTTCACAATCCCCTCGATCGTTGGCTCCTCGCCGTTGCCGTGACGCTCGGCGCCTGGCTCGCGTTGCGCCTCGTCTTGCGCGTGGTGCGGGGGCGGATCCGCGCGTTCGCCGCGCATACGAAGACGGAGTGGGACGACCTGGCGGTGGACGCTCTGGGGCGTACGAAGGCCTGGTTCGTGGCGCTCGTGGTGTTGTGGGCCGGCGCTTCGACCCTCGAGTTGCCAGCGACGTTGACGAAGCTCGTCGCGCGGGTCGCGGTCGTCGCGATCCTGCTCCAGGTGGGCTTCTGGCTCACGACGGCGATCTCCGGTTGGCTGGAGCGGTGCACGGCGCGCGAGTTGGAGACCGACCGCGGCGCGGCGACGACGGTCAGCGCGATGGGCTTCGTGGTGAAGCTCGTGCTCTGGTCGGTGCTGCTGCTGGTCGCCCTCGACAACGTCGGGGTGAACATCACGACGCTGGTGGCCGGCCTCGGGGTCGGCGGCGTGGCGGTGGCGCTGGCGGTGCAGAGCATCCTGGGCGATCTTTTCGCCTCGCTCTCGATCGTGCTGGACAAGCCGTTCGTGCTGGGCGATTTCATCGTGGTCGACGATCTGCTCGGCTCGGTGGAGCACGTGGGACTCAAGACGACCCGGGTGCGCAGCCTGTGGGGCGAGCAGGTGATCTTCTCGAACAGCGACCTGCTGAAGAGCCGGTTGCGCAATTTCGGCCGCATGCAGCAGCGCCGGGTGGTCTTCACGATCGGGGTGACCTACCAGACACCGCGCGAGAAGCTCGGGAAGATCCCCGGGATCATCCAGGAGGCGATCGAATCGCAGCCCGACACCCGCTTCGACCGTTCGCACTTCTCGTCCTATGGGGATTTCGCGCTGCAGTTCGAATCGGTCTACTACGTGCTGTCGCCCGACTACAACGTCTACATGGACCGTAACCAGGCGATTTATCTGAAGATCCACCAGCGCTTCGAAGAGGAAGGGATCGAGTTCGCCTTCCCGACCCAGACCCTCTTCCTCGCCCGCCCCACGGGCTGAGAGGCTCGCGGGGCCCCGGGGTTCGTTCCCGGGCCTGAACTCGCGTAACCTCCTGAAGCGTTCGTACGTACCACTCGGCGACGGCTTCCGTGCCGATATGGGGGGATTTCATGGCGCCGAGAAGGATTCGACAGCTGGCGACGATCTTGACGCTCGCAATGGGCGCGGCCGCCGGGCACGCCTTGACCCTGCTCGACACCGGTCCGGCGATCCATATCGCGCGGGCAACCGGAGCGATCAAGATCGACGGCGATCTCTCGGATGCGGGCTGGAAGGGGGCCCAGCCGATCGATGGTTGGTACGAGACCAATCCGGGAGACTCGATTCCGGTCAAGCCCGAGCTCCGGGATGTCGCCTGGCTGACCTACGACGACGAGTACCTCTACGCCGCCTTCGAGTTCGACGACCCGCAGCCGAAGAAGATCCTGTCGCAGCTCGGCGACCACGACCAGATCGGCGGCAACGGGCTCTCCGACTACGGCGGCCTGATCCTCGACCCGCGGGGCGACGGCAAGGTGGCGCAGATGTTCCTGGTCAACGCGAGCTCGATCGAGTACGACGCCATCTCGAGCGACGCCAGCGGCGAGGACAACTCGCCCGATTTCTTCTGGGAGGCCGCCGCCAAGATCACCGACAAGGGGTGGCAGCTGGAGATGCGGATCCCCTTCTCGTCGATCCGCTACGTCGATCCGAACCCGGACCACTGGGGAGTGATGCTCTACCGCAACCGGCCGCGCGATTTCCGCTACCAGTACTTCACCTCGAAGCTGCCGCGTGACCGCAACTGCTTCATCTGCTCTTCGCGCGAGCTCACCGGCCTCGCCGGACTTCCGAAGGGTGCCCACTGGGTGGCGGCGCCCTACCTGAGCGGCAGCCGGACGCAGCTTCCCGAGAGCGGCCTCGGCTCGCGCCTGGTCAACGGCGGCAGCGACTTCACCGGGGGCCTCGACTTCAAGTACCTCCCGACGCCGGACACGGTGATCGACGCGACGATCAATCCCGACTTCTCGCAGATCGAGTCCGACACGGCGAAGATCACCGCCAACGAGCGGTTCGCGCTCTTCCAGCCGGAGCGGCGGCCCTTCTTTCTCGAGAGCGTGGACCTCTTCTCGACGCCGATCCAGGCCGTCTACACGCGGACCTTCACCGACCCGAAGTGGGGACTGCGGGCGACCGGCGGCACGGAGCGCACCAAGTACACGTTTCTGGTGGGTCAGGATCAGGGCGGCGGCTCGGTCGTCCTGCCCGGTTCGAACTCCTCCGACCTGGCGCGGCAGGACTACTCGTCGACGGTCGCGATCGGGCGGCTGCGCCAGGAGTATGGCCACTCGTTCGTGAGCTTTCTCTACACCGGCCGCGAGATCGACGGGGGCGGTCACAACCGGGTCGTCGGGCCGGACTTCGAGTGGCGTCCCGGCGGGAGCGACACGATCACCGGCCAGTTCCTGTGGAGCGACACGGCGACCCCGAACCGCCCCGACCTGGCCGCGCAGTGGAACGGCGGCAAGCTGCAGGGCCACGCCTCATACCTGTCGTGGAGTCACCAGGACACGAAGTGGGACAACTATCTGCAGCTCAAGGATCTGTCGGACGGATTCCGGGCCGACAACGGCTTCGTGCCCCAGGTCGGTTATCGCACGGGTTATGAGGAGCTGGGTAGGAGCTGGCACCCGACCTCGGGCGCGGTGCGGCGGCTACGTCTGTTCACCTACGGCTCCTACTCCGAGGACAGCGACCGCAATCTCCTGCTCCGCCAGGTGGTTCCCGGATTCACCATGGACGCGCTCTGGAACTCCCGCATACGCGTCGAGCTCGCGCAGGAGGACATGCGGGCGATCACCCACGTCTTCCGGCGCCGCCAGATCCGCCCGACGATCGACTTCTATCCGGGCCGCTATTTCGCCTACTTCGAGTTCGACGGGGTGTTCGGCGACGAGATCGACTTCGCCAACGACCGGCTGGGCACCGGCACGACGTTGACCTTCGCCGCGACGTTCAACTCGGGCAAGCACCTCCAGGTCTCGCCGCTCTATACCCGGCGAGCCCTCGACGTGACGGCGGCGCCGGGGCTCTCCGGCCGCCTGGTCACCGCCGACGTGGCGCGGGTGAAGCTGACCTGGAACTTCGACGCGCGCTCGTGGATCCGGCTGATCGGACAGGAGACGTCGAGCAAGCGGCGGCCGGGAGCTCTGGACGTTCCCGGTCGCGGCGCGGTCGCGCGACTTCGCGGGGTCGGCGGTCTTCGCCTACAAGCTCAACTGGCAGACGGTGCTCTACCTCGGCTACGCGGACACGCGGGCGCTCGACGACGCGGACGTGCTGCAGCCCGCGGACCGGCAGGCGTTCTTCAAGATTTCCTACGCTTTTCGGCACTGAGCGTCGGCCGGGCTGCTCCTGCTCGCATTCCGTGGGCTCGGTAAGCGTCTACGGATTCCTCGTCGATCTTCGAGGATCCATCTGAGCGGAATCCGTAGCCGCTTCCCGATCCCTCGGCCAGAAAGGCGCTCGCGCTTTCCCCTGAGTCGGCGTTTTCCTCAGTGCTGTGAGATGAACCAGAGCACAACCAGCGCGAGCGCGATTGCGCTGCCGATCTTCCACCACGACCAGGGCGCCGTGCCGGTGGCGCGGCCGGTGGCGCCGTTGACGACGTAGCGGAAGCTCTTGCCGCGGTAGTGGTAGGCGGAGATCCAGACCGGCAGCAGGCCGCTCTTGGTGGCGAGCGCCGACCAGGTGGTCTCGACCCGCAGGTTGCGGCAGAGGTCGCCGGGCACTTCGGCGCGGCAGGCGGCCTCGAGCGTCGCTTCCATGCGGCTGCGCGCGAGCTGCCAGCTGACCTGGAGCGAGCGCCCGTACTCCTCGGCGGCGAAGCCGGAGAGGTAGGACGGGTCGTAGGGCGCCATCCCGGCGGTGGGGAAGGGCTCGAGGTGCTCGGAGGTGCCGAGATCGAGGCCGGTGGAGCCGGGCACGGGCAGGTCGTCGAAGAAGTGGTCGAGGCTGCCCGAGACCGGACGCCAGTCGACCTCGCTGTTGCGCCCCACGGTGCGGCGGGTGCCGGCCTCGGCGGTCCAGTCGGAGAGCGTCGCGGCGTCGAAGAACCAGAACGGCACGTAGATGCCGCGGATGGAGTCCATCTCGGCGCGCTTCCCGAGGTCGTTGGGGCGGAACCAGAGGGAGCCGAGCCAGGCGCGGAAGCGGTTCAACGCCTTGTCCCGGGGCACCGCGAAGGGGACGACGCCGTCGGGGCGGACGAGCTCGGCGTTGGCCGGCGCCTCGACGACGGCGGGGGAGCCGCAGAAGGCGCAGTGGCCGGCCGCGACGCCGGGTGCGAAGGTGGTGGAGGCGCCGCACTTGGCGCAGCGATAGGTCTTGCGCTCCATGCCCCAGCCGAGGTCGCGCTTGCGCGCCAGCTCCTCTTCGAGGGGGCGCTCGCGGACCTTGGGGTCGTCGGTGAGCTCGATGGCGCGCTCGTAGCCGCAGTACTGGCAGCGCAGCTTCTTCGTCCCCGGATTCCAGACGATGTCGGCGCCGCATTGCGGGCAGGGGAACTTGCGGACCTTGGCGACCGGGGAAGACGGGGCGGGCTCTGCCATCGAGGAGACGAAGTCTAGCGGGTGTCGTCGTCCGGTCGCATAGAGTGGCGACCCAGCCATGACCCACCTCCCGGCCGGCCCGAGAGCGAAGCGCCGCTTCGAGGATGCGGCGCTCGCCGGATGGGCCCTCGTCGCCGCCGCCGCCGCCCTCGTGGTGTCGCGGCGCGGGCTCTTCTTCACGCCGGACAGCTGGGCCTACTGGGAGGGCTCGGTGTCGCTGCTCGCCGGGCGCGGCTATCGCTTCCTCGGCGGCCGGGCGATCGGAGCCTGGCCGCCTCTCACCTCGCTCTACCTCGCCCTTTGGCAGCTCGCCTTCGGAACCTCAATCGAGACGCTGCGCTGGGCTCTGGCGGGCGCGGCCGCCGCCCACGTCGTGGTCTGGACGCGGCTCGGCCGCGCGCTCGGCGCCCGCGGCGCGTGGACGCTCGCGCCGGCGGTCGCGCTCTTCGCCGCGTTCGCGGCGCGCGAGAATTCCTGGCTGCTCTCCGAGAGCCTGACGCTCCCCCTGCTGGGGGGAGCGCTGCTGGCGCTGGCTCGCGCCGGAACGCGCCGCGGCAAGGCGCCGTTCGTCGCCGCGGGCTGTTGGATGACCGCCCTCCTGTTGACCCGCCATGCCTCGTTCGCGTTCCTGCCGCCGATGGTCGCGGGGGCGCCATGGCTGGCGCCGGGGGGAGGGAGGCGCCGCCTGTATGCCGGCTCGTCCGCCGCTGCGGGGGCCGCGACCGGAATCTGGATCGCGGCGCAGGCGGCGCTCGACCAGCTCGGCTCGCACCCCCTCGCGACGCGAGGCTTCGGCGGTCAGCTGGAGACCCGGCTGGGCGAAATCCTGCGCGGCCTCGCCGGCCGCTCGGGGGACGCCCTGGCGGGTTGGGGCGCTCTCTTGCCGCTGGCGCTCGGAGCGGCCTTCGTCCTGGCCTGGGCGCGGCGTCGCGAGACGGCCGGGCAGCGCGCGCTGGCGCTGCTCGCGATCGCGCTCGGCTCGTCGCTGCTCCTGGCCCCGCTCGCCGCGCTCACTCCGGTGGCGGACCGGCTCGAAGGGCGCTTTCTCTGGCCCGTGCTGCCGTTGCTCGCGGCGGCGCTCCTGGCCCTGATCGGTGAAGCGGGCGCGCGCCGCGTGGCCTGGTGGGTGCTCGCGGCGGTGGCGGTGGTGGCGGTGGCGCGCTGGGGGGACGCCGCGTGGCGGTTCCGGGCGCGACCGTTCGAACGGCCGGCCGAGGCGAGCCCGAGCGGGCTGCTCGCGCCTGCGCTACGGCTCGACGCCGGATACGTCTTCGGACCTCCGGTGCGGCAGGAGGACGGCGGATGGCTGATCGCGCCGCCGCCCGATCTGCCGCGGGCCCATCGCCGTCCGGCCCGGAGCCGGCCCGCCGCTCAGCTCGACGCCGGGGGCGGCGGGGGTGGAGCGGAGGCGGGGGCGCCGAGCTCGGAGTAGGTCGAGACGGCGGCCCAGCCGCTCGCTCCCGGATGCCAGGCCAGGCTGTCGCCGCTGATCTGGCCGGCGGCGAGCATGGCGCGCATCTGGGCGTCGGTGTAGGGGCCGTAGGTCTGGCCGGCCACGGCGAGCGACCAACGGGCGCTCGTGTGGGCGGGCGGCGGAGGCGGCGGGGCGGCGCCGGGGGCCGGCGGTGGCGCCGCCGCTCCGGCGGCGCCCGTGGCGCCCGCGGCGGCCATCGCGCCGCCCATCATCTGGCCCATCGCCACGCCGGCGCCCAGGCCGACGCCGGCGCCGGCCAGCCCGCCAGGGTTCTCGGCCGCCTTGCCGATCGCCTGGGCGGCTTCGAGCTGGGTGTACTGGCCCATCCGGTCGCCGAGCACGCCGAGCTCGGAGCGCTTGTCGATCGCCTTCTCGACCTCTTCGGGCAGCGAGACGTTCTCGATGAAGAATCTCGCCAGCTCGAGGCCGTAGCTCGCGAACTCGGGTGCCAGCACTTGTTTGCCGGTCGCCGAGAGCTCGTCGTAGTGGGAGGCCAGGTCGAGGGCCGCGATCTTCGATTCGGCGAGCGCGTCGGAGAGCTTGGAGAGGATGGTCGAGCGGAGCTGGCCGGTGATCTCGTCGGTTCCGGTCAGGCCCTGGGTACCGACGATCGTCTCGAAGAAGGTCTTGGCGTCGGCGACCTTCATCGCGTAGGTGCCGTAGGCGCGCAGGCGGATCATCCCGAACTCGCTGTCGCGCATCATCACCGGGTTCGAGGTGCCCCACTTGAGATCGGTGAAGAGCCGGGTGTTGAAGAAATAGACCTCGGCCTTGAAGGGGGACTGGAAGCCGTACTTCCAGCCGCGCAGGGTGGTGAGGATGGGGATGTTCTGGGTCGAGAGGGTGTAGGTACCGGGCTGAAACAGGTCGGCGGCGCGACCTTCGTTGATGAACAGCGCCTGCTGGTTCTCGCGCACCACCAGCTTGGCGCCCATCTTGATTTCCTGGTTGTAGACGGGGAAGCGCCAGACCAGGGTGTCCTG
This sequence comes from Thermoanaerobaculia bacterium, assembly GCA_963712855.1. Lineage (GTDB taxonomy): Bacteria > Acidobacteriota > Thermoanaerobaculia > Multivoradales > JAGPDF01 > JACTMI01. The sequence continues at coordinate 607,663 of CAVQJN010000001.1, read as the reverse complement.
GGTGTCGTCGAGCCACTCGAGGATCTCGAGGAACTGCGATCCGATCTGTTTCTTGATGTTGTCCATCAGTCCCATGGCGTCGCCCTCCTTGCGTGGGTCGGGTCCGGGGTGAACCCCGAAGTGTAGCGGCAGCGGCGGCTGGGCGAAAGGAACGGGGTGGGCGTAGGCTCGGCGGAGCTTTCCACGACGACGACGGAAGGAGAGGAAGCATGGCGAGCGACAGCTATCGCAAAGTGTCCGGAGTGGTCTTCACGATCGTGGCCCTGGCGCACCTGGTGCGCGCGGTGCGCCAGATGCCGGTGACGATCGGCGCGACGGCGGCCCCGGTCTGGATCTCCTGGGTGGCGGTCGTGGTGGCCGGCGGCCTGGCGGTCTGGGCCTTCCGCGGCCGCGGCTGAGCGGCTTCCGGGCGAGCGAGACGAGCTCACCGCTCGCCCGGCGAGCTGCAGCGCCACCACCTTTACCCGCAACGAGTCCGGCGCGCCGTTTCCACGGCCGCCCGCGCAGCAGGCCTGTCCAAGCGAGTGACTTGCCACCCGCTGCGTCCCAGCTTCGCGACTCACTTGCTGGAGTCGGGCGACGACATCCGCACGGTGCAGGAGCTGCTCGGCCACCGCCAGGTGACGACCACGATGATCTACACGCACGTTCTGAATCGTGGCGGCTTGGGCGTGCGAAGTCCGCTCGACCAGATCGGCCTCGATGTCAGTTCCTGACAGTCGTTGACCCTTTCGTCCCGCGGGCGCTAGCCTGCTCGCCAGCTCAGGGGCAGACGGTTGGAAAGAGGTTTCACGGTTCGGAGGAAAATCTCGAGCGGCTCTGTCACGTTTCGGTCCGCTCGGGCAACGTATATATAGGAAGCCAGACCACCATGCACCGACCCGAGCCCCAGCGCCCGACTGCCAACTCGCTTGTCAGATTCCACGATTCGGCTTATGTGTCACCTTCTGCCGTCTTTCCTTCCGCGCTCAAACGCCGTGATCTGCCCCCAAGCTCTGCAGCCGCAAGGGAATCCAACCCCATCGACACCTCATCACCGACCACGTTATCCGTCGTTGTCACACGGTATTCCCACGAAACTTTGACGCATAACGCTAGTTAGGCGACACCAAGTACGAGAGGAGCGTCAGATGAACAAGTACTTGATTGCATTCTTGGCGGTTCTCTCGTTCGGTGCAGCCTGTGCGTCGACTGGGCGCCATGTCGCACAACTAGAACCTGGAATGTCGTCGCAGCAGGTTCTCTCCATAATGGGCCAGCCCGCCGATCGGTCCTTCCAAGGCAAGGACGAAGCGTGGCAATACCAGGAGATTGCTGGCTTCGGCCAGTGCAAGTACACAACCATTTGGATCAGCGATGGCAAGCTCATCGGCGTGTCAACGCGAAGAGGCGGCAGTGTTGCCGGTTGTGGCCTTGGCTCGCGTCCGGTTGACTGGCGGGAGATGCCCAGTTGCCGGCACTAGGGTGAGAGAAGTGCCGCGTCGCCTAACAACTCGTTCGAGCGGCCGGGCCGACAAGTCGGCGGCCGCTTCGCGGGCGGGCGCTGCGCGGCCCGCCGCTCAACTCAGTTTCCGTTAGACGAAGTGGAAAAGGCGATCTGGATGTCTGACGAATTCGGGCGGGCCAAGGAATATGCACGATCTCTTGATGAGATCTGGCGCAGGTTGGGAGTGGCTCGTGAGCTTCAGAATCTAAAGCGCCCGAGCTCCAACGCAGAATCCACTCAGGAGACGGCCGCTCTGAACCTTCGCAAGTGCCTTGAGCTCGTAGCCTTCGGTGCTCTCAGTGCCAACAAGTCCGCATATTCGGCGGTCTACAAGAATTACGAGAAGCATTGGAACGCCAAGTGGCTGCTAGACGATCTCGAGAAGATTCACCCGCAGTTCTATCCAGAGCCGCTTTTTCCGCCAAGCATCACCGCCGGCACACCCCGACACCTCCACTTCAAACTGCGTAAATCTGGCTTTCTGACGCGGCGCGAGTTTGTCTCTCTCTATGACGAGTGCAGCGGTTTCTTGCACACCCGCAATCCTTTCGCGAGTCGCGCTCCTGCGAAATTCTCGAAGACTCCGCTCTATTGGATTGAGCGCTTCGAGCGGCTGCTTCAGTTTCACTACTTTCGCCTCTCGGGTCTTCCACAGCTGTGGGTCGCTGAATTTCACGCCGCCGATGGCTGGGCGCATGTGCACATTGCGAATCCAACATGACCTGCGGCCCGCCGCCCAACCATTCGTTCGAGCGGACGTGCCCCTTGCGCCTCGGCTCGCTTCGCTCGTTTGGGTTGGTGGGGCACGCCGCTCAACTCAGGATCCGTTGGGCGGACGAGAGACAAGGGAGGTGTTGGAAATGGAGAATCCTTCTTGGCAGGACAAACGGCCAACGACAACGCCCGAAGAGAATAAGGCAATCGTTCGCCGTGTGATGACGGAGGGCGTCAACGCTCACAACCTCGAAGTCTTCCGGGAGATGCTCGCCTCGAACTACGCGCGGCACAGCCAGGCTACTACCGAGATGCCTGAGATCCGCGGTGTTGAGGCCATGCAGGAGTTCTTGAAGGCCAGCTTCACGACCTTTCCGGATTGGCACGAGAAGATCGAGTTCATGATTGCCGAGGGGGACAAGGTGGCGTACATGACCACGGGTACCGCCACCCATACAGGTCCGATGGGCGATATCCCGCCTACGGGAAAGAAGGTAGCAGTCACCAACTTCACCATTCAGCGAATCGAGAACGGGAAGATCGCTGAAACATGGATCGGATGGGACAATCTCGCAGCGCTAGTACAGTTGGGACTCTTCCCTCCGCCGGGCGCGGGTGGCAAGTGAGGATCCATCCGAACGCCACACTGCCTCCACGTCGGCAGGCCCGCCCAACAAGGCGATGCACCTGACGGTCCCCTTCGGTGCCCGCAGGTGATCGCCAGACCGTTAGGCGGCAACTTGAGCCGACTGAACGCGTGTCTCTTCTTGATCCTTGGCATTGCCGCTTCAGCCTGTTCGTCGACGGAGCGACTGCGGTCGGAGGGCAAGATCAGTTCGGCAGCTAGCGAGTGCGGTGCGGGTTCGACCATTGATGGTAGTAGCGTCATTGAATTCAGCGTCGTAGACGCTTGAAACAGAGAGATACCGGGTACGACTTGCGCCGTGAAGGCAAGAGGTTCGTACAGGCGGGCGTGGTGCCAAGCGGACGTGCATGGTCATTGCTCTCTAGGAGTTCAACCCGGGAGAACCCGCGTGAAGGTGTCGCTTGAAGGCTTTCAGACCTACAAAGAAACAATTAGCGTTCCGCCTGGATCGCCTTGCCACGTCGCTGTAAGACTTGCATGGGATGAGGCCTACAATTTCCTAGAGAGACAGTGATGGGTTTTCCGCTTAACCACTCGCTCCAGCGGGCGCGGGTCAAGCCTGTGACTCGCTTCGCTCGCCCGCTCTTGTGGCGCGCCGCTCAGCTCAAGGTCCGTTATGCGGCGCTCGGACCAAAGGGTGGTTACTCGGCATCGATGCGGAAAGGGCTTCTGGCAGTCGAGTTCGGGGATAATCGGCCCGAGGAGGACCGCGATGGCTCCTACGCGCGCGAACGGAAAGATCTGCTACCTTGAGATTCCTGCTTCCGATATCCGCCGATCTGTTGCCTTCTACCGGGCAGTGTTTGGATGGCAAACTCGCCAACGCGGTGACGGCGCAACAGCATTCGATGACGGTGTCGGGGAGGTTAGCGGCGCCTGGGTCGGCAATCGGCCAGCCTCCTCTACTCCCGGCCTTCTGCTCTACATCATGGTTGACAGCGTGGCGGCAACAAGTGATGCCGTCGTCGCTCACGGTGGTCGCATCGTTCAGCCGCTGGGCGTACATCCCCACGAGCTGATCGCGCTCTTCTCGGATCCCGACGGCAATGTCCTCGGGCTCTACCAAGAGCCCAGGTCGGCGGAAGGGAACTAGGCCTCCTGCCGCTTCGCGCCGTGCCGCCAAACCCCTTGTTGCAGCGGACACCACCCGGACGTTCGCCCGGGCAGTGCCGCTGAACTCAGACACCGTTAGGCCGCACCCGGACCTTTCTCCCATCACGAACGTCGACCACCCCACGACAGCCATGAACGACCATGTCGAGCTTCGCCCTGTGCGCGAGACAGATCTTCACACTCTCTATCTTCACCAACTTGATCCCGAAGCAACCGAAATGGCGGCTTTCCCTTCCCGCGATCGCAAGTCCTTCGACGCCCACTGGGCACGCATACTTGCCAACGACTCTCTAACCAAGAAGACCATCCTCTTCAACAGTGCGGTGGCCGGCCACATAGGGGCGTTCGATGCCGATGGTGATCGTCTGGTCGGGTATTGGATCGGTCGCGAATTCTGGGGCAAGGGCATCGCGACGCGAGCACTGAAGCTCTTTCTCGACCACGAGACCCATCGGCCGCTCTTGGCCCATGTCGCGCAGGGAAACATTGGCTCGATTCGAGTTCTCGAGAAGTGTGGCTTTTCTCGCATCCGCGCGGAGCTCGGCCTCGCCAATGGCCAGATGGATGAAGAAGTCGTCTTTCAGATCAGGTAGTCCGACATATCTACAGGCCTTCGAACTTCGGAAATCAACGCAGTGCCGCCCAATCCCTCGATGCAGCGGGCGCCTACGGCCACCTCGCGCATCTCTACGGTGTCTTCGCTTCAAACCAGCATCGCCGTCGCGAGCCTGCCCGGCAGGCGCCGCTGGTCCCAAAGTCCGTTAGGCTGCAGGGGCGTTCCATGGATACCTTCTCAGTCCGACGCGCGAGACCGGGCGGAGCCTGCTGGATCCTGGCCGGACTCCTGCTGCCAGCCGCTGCGTGCCTGTACCCGCCGACTCCGGCACCCGGCCCAGCGGAGCATGGCGACGGGTGGAAATCCGCTGCGCCATCCGACGTGGGGCTCGATGGACACGCTCTCCTCCGCTTGACGGAGTCCATTCGGAGCGGCGATTGGGGGAACGTCCACGCGGTTCTCATCGAGCGCGACGGGAGGCTCGCCTACGAGGAGTATTTCGCCGGACCCGACCAGAGATGGGGTAGGGACCTCGGGACCCTCGATGCGGACGCCGGACGTCTACATGATCTGCGCTCCGTCTCGAAGACGGTCACGTCGACCCTCGTCGGCATCGCGCTGGGCCACGGCGAGATCGACTCCGTGCAAACGCGGATCGGCGCCCTGCTCCCCGAACGAGAGACGGCTCTCTCGGGCAGAAAGGAGGCGATTCGCCTCGAGCACCTCCTCACGATGTCCTCCGGCCTCCAGTGGGACGAGTCGAGACCGTATTCCGATCCGATGAACGACGAGCGCCGGTTGGCCGAGAGCGAGGATCCAGTCGGGTTCGTGCTCGGTCGCCCTCTCGTTCGCGAGCCTGGATCGACCTGGAACTACAGCGGAGGGTCGACACAGCTGCTCGCCGCGATTCTGGAGAGCCAGACCGGCAGCCCTCTGGCGGAATTCGCCAACCAGGCCCTCTTCGAACCTCTGGGAATCGCCGATACCGAGTGGCTCGGTGACCTTGCCGGGATGCCAGCCGCCGCCTCGGGGCTCCGCATGCGCCCGCGCGACCTGGCGAAGATCGGGAGCCTGTTCCTGCACGAAGGACGTTGGAACGGGAGACAGGTGGTGCCTTCGTCCTGGGTGGAGACGGCGCTCCGGCCGCACATCGACAACCGGGATCCGGAATCGCCCGGGTTCGTTCTGCGGTCGGGATACGGGTATCAGTGGTGGGTCAACACGTTCGAGACCCCACTGGGCCCGCTGGACGTCGTCTCGGCGGTGGGGAATGGAGGCCAACGAGTCTTCCTGGTCCCGGAGTTGAAGATGGGAGTGACCATGCTCGGGGGTGCCTACAACGATCCGCGTTTCTTCTGGACGCCGGAACGGCTGTTGATCGAGCGGATCGTTCCCGCGGTTCAGACGCGAGACTGAGGCGCACCGGAACGGGCTCTCCCAACGGGCCGTGACATGAGATCGTCGATTCCCGGCCGCTCGACTCAGAGCCGTCAGGCGGCACGCAATGGCAGGCGAGGCCTGCCGCGGTCCCGGAGAGCAGCGGATGTACGCGATCAAGGCTGAGATCACCGATCCCAAGGCGAGCGTCTTCGAGTTCGAGCATCAGAAGACGATGTACGGCGGAAAGAAGATCGCCGCCGGCGAGACGATCTACTTGTTTGCGAGCGAGAACGAAGGCGGAACTGGCCTGGTGGCGAGAGGACTCGTCCTGGCCGCGGCTGCCACGCCGAGGCGGCGCGAGGTCGAGCGACAGACGCCCCGAGTCAGCATCACCGTTCGACGAACCGGCCTCGCCAAGCGCAGATTGGGCCGCCCGGAGCTCAAGCCCTACGCGCAGTGGAACGACGGTCGGCCCGAGACGGAGCTGAACTTCAAGTTCTATCGCCAGGCAACGAACAAGATCGTCGGCATCTCGGAAGAGGTTGCTCGCTTCCTCGAAGCCCACTTCTGAGCCATCACCTCGTGCAGGGCCGACGTGACGCCTAGCCCTTCGCTCGACCGGGCGCTCCACGGCATACCGCGGCGGCCCGGTTGGCTAGAACGTGAGGCGCAGCTAGTACCATCGTGGTCTCCTGGAAAGGACGAAGACCATGAGACGCACTGGACTTCTTTTCTTTGTCGCGCTCCTGGCGCCCGCTTGTCTTCTGGCCGCTTCGGGAGACCCACCGCACGACAGCGACCCAGCCTATGGATTCAGCTTTGATATTCCATCCTCAGGCTCCCCAGCAGGGGCTGTAAATGTCCGGCGAATAGCCGCGACTGGCCCGGCGCACGATGGTTTCGCACCCAATTGTGGCGTCCAGATACAGTTCGTCAAGATGACCCTTGACGACGACCTCGACCTCAGCAATCGTCAATTCTCGGCAGCCAAGCTGACTGCAGTTGCAGAACACGAGATCCGAGTTTCAGGCCGCCCAGCGGCAACTCTCGAATACAAGGGCAATTTGCGGCGATCGAGAGCTTCTCCGTGCAACCGCCAAAGACCGAGCCCTGAACCTTTGCGCGGGCTGCGCCTGACCTCTCGGCGCGGCGATGAGTCGGCGATCCCAGGATGACGACGGTGACGATGACGCCTGACCGCTCGCCGAGCTCGAACGGTGTGCATCAGAGGCCGTGGTGCGGTTGCTGATCCATGCGCATCGTCGATGGCGTATTGGTGGCCTGTTCGGCTGTTGCTTCAGTCGCGCTCATTGCGGATATTCTGCTGAGACACATCCCCGTGGGTAGAGATGAGCTGGCACTGTGGCGGTCGCTGAGAGTGGATGCGTTGCGGCACTGGATCATGGCGCGCAACCAGCGGCGGCGTCCTGAGCGCGATGTGTTGAGCCGTGAGGTCGCGATTCGGAACCTGAACTGGCACATCTACCTGACCGCTCTGTTCTGTTTCCAGTTGATCTGGGCAGCGTTCAGCTCGAGCGCCTGGTGGCGGTTTCTGGCATGTCTACTCGTCATCCCTTGTCTCGGGTATCTGGCGGGCAGTGTGGTCCAAAGGCAGAAGATAGCTGTGCTCAGCCTTCGGGAACGGCTTCGGAAGTCGAAGACGCAGCTCAACCCATGAAGGCCTGCCGCCCAGCCCCTCGTCGCGGCGAACCCGACCCGGGCGATTCCGGTGAGCGTCGGTGCGGTCGGTCGGTCCAGCGTGGTGGCCTCGGGTACTTGATCGGCCAGGTCGGGCCGCTAAACTCCAAGTCCGTCAGGCGGCGCGAGCAGCTGTACTTCTTCCTCTAGCGTTCATCCAGAACAGGACCAGCCATGACCGATGCCGTCAGGCAGAATGTTGCGGTGGTGTTGCGCGACTTCGACCCGTGCAACACCGGCGATCCAGACGAGCTGAAGGCGACACTCCATCCTGAAGTCGTTCACTACTTCTTGCCCGCGAGCTTCTCCACCATCAAGGGCGCCGAGCACTTGGCGAGCTACTGGGAAGAGTACAAACTGACCCTCGACCCGGTCTGGAAGATCGATCTCATCATCGGTCAAGACGACCAGGTCGTCAGTGAATGGAGCTGCCTTTGGACCGACCCGGCGTCGTCGCGACGGGTCATGAGCCGGGGCACGGAGTGGTACGAAATGCGAGACGGACTGATTGCCGAGGTTCGCGCCTATTTCGTCGCCGGAGAGCGGGATTCGGAGCTTCCCGATGTCCCCTACGCAGAGCGTCAGTACCGTACCCGAGCCGGATGACCGGACGACCCTCGACGCACGCGCTGGACCGCCCAACACGTCGCTTCAGCGGACGTCAGAGCTGGCCTGCGACCATCCCTGCCGCCGCTGAGCTCCAGAATCGTTAGGCTGCTGACGAGCCATCGTTGCATCCGGAGATTACGGACAATGCTCACGGCACTCGCGCTCGTCGCAGGTCTCTCGCTGCATTTCGGGAAGGCTCCGACGACCCAGACTGCAGACTCGGTCCGGCAGTTTCTGGTCGAACGGAGCCTGGATGCGACGCACTCCTACCAGATTGCGCCTGAAGTGCTGAAGGCGACGGTCGGAACTGGGCGACCATTCCCTCTGGTTCAGGTGTTCACGGAAGACGGAATCCTCATCTTCGCGGAAGATGGCTACACGCTGGGAATGCGCAGACGGCTGGAGGCAGCTCTCCGAGACCGGAAGCCCGTAGCGGGTGGAGTTTCACTGGCGGAGGAGCTCGAGGAGTTGCGAACCTTCGACGGAAAGCTCGTCGAAAGCGCAAGCCTGCCTCCGGCCAAACTCGTCGTCATCGATCACTGGGCCATGTGGTGCTCGGCGTGCAAGCCCCAGATGAAGCTCCTCGAATCGTTCGCGAGTGCGCACAAGACGGACGGCCTCGTGCTCGTCAAAGTCAATTGGGATCAGATAGCAGAGTAGGCGCAGATGGCCAGACGCCTGAGATTTGCGTGCTCATCGATTCTGCTTGCCGCGGCCGTATTCGTTGGCTTCGCGTTCTGGGCATCGCGGCACTCCTTTCCGCCCATGCCGGAGCTGGCCGGGAAGATCGAGCACGGCGCATTGCAGCACGATGGGCGAGAGCGGACCTGGATCGCGTACCTGCCCACGAAGCCGGCAAGACACCCTGCGCTGGTCATCGCGCTGCACTCGTCGATGGGCACCGGAGAGCAGGCGCGCGAGGCATATGGGTATGACTTCGATCTCCTTGCGGAGCAACACGGATTCATTGCCGTCTATCCGCAGGGTTATGAAGGCCACTGGAACGCTTGCCGGGTGATGGCCCCCTATTCGGCCAAGCGCGAGAACATCGACGACGTGGGATTCCTGCAGGCCCTGGCGGACCGCTTCGCAGAGGATCACGACGTTGACCGCTCCCGCGTCTACGTCACCGGCATTTCCAATGGCGGGTCCATGACGTTGTGCCTCGCCTTCCAGGCGCCGGACTTCGCGCGCGCATACGCCGCCGTCGTCGCCAGCGTGCCCGCGCCGTCGAATATGGCCGGGACGCCGAAGAACCAGCCCGTCTCCATGCTGATCATGAACGGTACGGACGACCCCATCAATCCGTGGCAGGGCGGCGACGTGGTTCTCTGGCCGGTGCTGGGAAACCGCGGGCCGGTGCTGTCCGCGCAAGCGAGCATCGACTATTTCCGCAAGCTCGCAGGCCTCGAAGGGGCGCCCCGGGTGACGAGGTTCCCGGACCGCGATTCGGGCGACGGGTGCACCGTAGAGCGTTCGTTATGGTCCGCACCCGGCAAGCGCAGCGTCGCGCTCTACGCCATTCGAGGCGGCGGCCACAGCGTCCCGCATCCCGCCATGCACGGCTGGCGCCTGCTGGGCAACTCCGACCGGGACATCCACGCCGCGAACGAGATTTGGCAATTCTTCCAGTCGGCGCCGTTGGCCCGCTGTCCATCCCGTCCGCATGATTGAGCTCATTCCCGCTGCTATTGGCTCGGATACGCGGATACGGAAGTCGACGGCTCCCGTGTCAGCCTCTCGTCGAACCCAGGGGCTACATGGCGGCGTCCGCCCTCGCGGAGGCCGTAGGACCCTATCGGCAAGAAAAGACGCGGTGACGCCTGACCCCTCGTTGCGGCGGACAATACCCGGGCATTCACCCGGGTATTGCCGCTGGACTGATGCGCCATTAGGCTTCTGAGCGAACGCTCGTGTCACTCCCCCGGAGCAGCCATGGAAGGCTCCGCCCAACGATGGTTGCCAGCGGCGCTGCTCGCTGGCGTTGCCTATCCGACTGTCGGCATCGGATTCGCGCTTCTCGATAGCGCGTCCGGGCCCGCGCAGATTCGCGTTTGGCGCCTCGCGGCTTGGCTCGTGAGTGGGCTCGTCTTTGGTGCGCATCTCTTCTTCGAGCAACGAAGGAGCCTCGCAACTCTCTTCCGAGTCGCAACGCATTCCGCAACCGCAGTGGCGCTCGGCGCCTTCCTTCTCGCGGTCTGGGTCCTCGTTCATGGCCATCTACATGGCGCTGAGCCTCCGAGCCCACGTGCACCGCTCGCACTCATCGTCTTTCCCCTGGTCACCGGCATTCCCTCGTTCGTGGTCGGCCTCGCGATCGCAGCTCTCGCTGCCAAGTCGCGCCATGCGAACTGAACAAGGGATTCACGGAATGCCGGTCGTCAGACGCCCAACCACTCGCTGCCGCTGAGCTCATACGCCGTTAGAGCGCATGCAAACTCCACGCGTCGCTGGTTACTCGGGCACTCCGCTCGCCAAGAAACTCGGCATCATTGAAGGCAGCCACGTCCTGTTGGTGGGCGCGCCGGAAGGCCTCCCGAGCCTCCTCGAACCGCTTCCAGCACGCGTGGTGTTCGAAAGCGAGGCGGGGCCGCACATCGACGTCGCCCACATCTTCGTCACTCGGAAGGAAGAGCTGGCCAAACACCTGAGCGCAATGCGAAGGAAGCTCAAGCCCGACGCGGCGCTGTGGGTCTCCTGGCCAAAGAAGGCGGCCAAGGTTCCGACGACCGTGACGGAAGACACCATTCGTGAGCTGGCGCTGCCGCTCGGTTTCGTGGACATCAAGGTCTGCGCGGTCAGCGAAGTGTGGTCCGGGCTCAAGCTCGTGCTGCGTAAGGAGCTTCGTTGAGAATGCGCTCCCGAACCCTTCCATCGAGGGGACCGCTTCCAGCGGGCTTCGTCCGCCTCCAGCCGCCCCTCATGTCAAGACGTCAGGCGTTGCAACCACCGCCTGGACCAGGGAGGAACAACATGGCCAACCGCACCGCAGTCGTACTCGCGCTGGTATTCGTGACCGCCACGGGTCTCGCCGCCCAGTCGACTCCCGGCGAGACGACGGCTTCCGCCACCCCGAAGGGCAAGGCTAAGATCGTGCCCACCAAGGAGGCTCATATGAAGCGCGTCACAGGCATCGGCGGGATCTTCCTGGAGAAGACCGACGACTCGGAGTACGGGAAGTTCGGCTGGGTCGTCGATCCAGAGGGAAACAAGGTCGAGCTCTGGCAGCCGCCCGAGGGGCAATGAGCCAGCGCCGCTCTTGGCGACGACACCCAACCCTTCGCTCGAGCAGACGGTCACGCTACGCGCGCCCACCGCTCAACTCGAGGCCCGTTAGACGACCAGGTCACGTGCAGTGCCCTCCGCAATTCCAGTGAAAAGGCTCTGGCTGCTTGCCGCGCTTGTGGTGATTGCCGGCGGCTGGATGGCCTTCGACGGTGCGCACGCGCTCGTCACGGGTGACTTTGTGACGCCCAGCTCCGGGGAGTACGCGGGCCAACTCGGGCCTTGGTCCACGATGATCCGGTCCGTTGGTCTCAATCCCCGAAGCCTCGGAGTCAAGATCTCCTTCCTGGTCTTTGGCCTCATCTATCTCGGCGCACTTGTCGCTTTTCTACTGCGTCGCAAGGGCTCATGGCTCTTCATCGTCTCCTGCAGCGCGATCGCGCTCGTCTACCTCCCGCTAGGTACTGTCACTAGTCTGGCTGGCCTGGCAGTGTTGGCCACTCTTCGTTCTCACCGGACAGCGCCAGCGCACGAGTGAGAGTCCGGCCTGCCGTCGGACCCATTCGCGCCTGCCGCAGCCCGTACCCTCCACCAGCAGCGGCTGGTCGTCTAGCCCCTCGTTGCGGCGGACGCCCCACCCGGGCGACTTCGTTCAGCACGGTCGCGTTCCGCTGCTCACCAGCCGCGGCTTCGCTCGGCACCTCAAGCGGGCGACGCCGCTGAGCTCATGGTCCGTTGATATGGCTTCCATTTGTCAAGCGGGCGGGGGTTGCCCCTTGGGTGGAAGATTTTCGTTTCTGACCGAGCTCTTGGAGGGGATCGCCGAAGGTGGCGCCAGCTGAGACGACGGTGGATCCTGCTGATATTCGCGGGTTGGATACCGCCAGACCGTGGATCGTCTCGGAGCTGCCTCTTTCTAGGAGCGGGCGTGGTGACGATGCGCTGCCCGGAAACGGATTCGCGAGGGTTCTCCGGACCGTGGCGGCACCCTCAGAGGAAACCGGTGAGCTCGCGAGCGATGGCGGTGACGACGACCTGGTGCGGTTTGCCGCGCGCGGCAAGACGGCGATAGCGCGCCGCAAGTCGCAGCTGCGCTTTCCACGCGATGGCGCGGATCGGCTCGGGCAGATGCTGGCTGCGGTTCAACAGACGTCGGCCGATCCGGGCCGGATGTCGATAGGCCCAGGCGGCTTCGATGAGGGTTTTGCGCGCGTGCGCGTTGCCGCACTTGGTGATGGCGCCCAGCCGGCGCCGGCTGCCGGTCGAGTGCTCGGAGGGGACGAGGCCGAGAAAGGCCATCAGTTGGCGTGGCGAGTCGAAACGGGTGAGGTCGCCGAGCTCGGTGATCAAGGTGATCGCGGCCATCGTGTCGAGGCCGCGCATCGCCTGGAGGGCGCCGACGGCGGGTGCGAAGCGCCAGCTCACAACCTGCTCGACGAGCGCGCCTTGAATGCGCTCGAGCCGTGTGGTCGCCTCGTCGACGACGGCGAGGTACTCCTCGAGCGCGATGCGCTGCGCCGGGTGGTCGAGCGTGAGATCACTCAACCAGCGGCGGTGGGCGAGAGTCCAAGCGCACTTGCCAGCGTAGCGTTTGCCATGTCGCAGCAGCAGCGCCTGCACCTGTTGGCGGGCCTTATGACGGGCGCGCCGGATGTCCTCGCGAGCGCGGGCAAGATCACGGATCGATTCGTCCTCGGGCTCGGGGACGTAGACGGCGGCGAGCTCGCCGGCGCGGTAGAGCCGGGCGAGCGACTCGGAGTCGCGCCGGTCGGTCTTGACCCGATCTCCGGCCCGACGGGGGATCTGCGACGGGCTGACGACGACGCACGAGAAGGTCTGCTCGCGCAGGAACCGGTAGATCTCGAAGCCGCACGGGCCGGCCTCGTAGACGAACTTCAGCTCGCGGTTCTTGCGCCGCAAACGACGCACCAGCTTCGCCACCGATTCGAGATCGCCGCCGATCGTCCCGAAATGCCGAACCTCGCCTGCAGCGCCCGCTTCGGCGAGGGTGACGTCGATGGATTCCTTGTGGACATCGAGACCCACGTAAGTGCTAGCCTTTTCCACGGTCTGCCTCCTTCAGCATGGCTCTGCGCCGGTTGATGAAACGCCTCCAGCGTAATCCACGAATCTTGAAGGGGCAGACCCTTGTCCACTTCATGAGAAGCCATACTGTCTGGCCGGCCGTCCACCGACCGTGATTCAGCGCTATTGTCATAGGGAAGAAAACCGACACCGGAGCCGAATCCGCCCGTTTCCTGCACCTAGGACGCCATGAGGCGTCGGGGAGAACAGCCATGGTCGATCCTGTCGAGATCCGGTGGGTTCAAGCCGGTGTGGTCGCTGGGCTTTGTACGAGTGTCCTGTATCCGGTGCTCCTTTTCGCACCCCTTCCCTTGGGGCTTACGGCTGCGGTTGCCTCATTCCTAGGACCAGCCATTGGTATCGGCAGCCTTGGCCTGTACCGACTCTTACGTATCCACGGACGGTCCGTCTCAGCAGCACTCGGCGCGATCCACAACGTCGTCGCTGGTGTGCTGTTCACTGCGATGGCGCTGGTGCAATTGGCGGTTCGGCACCGCGCGCCCACCGGCGCGAACGGACTTACTGGCGTTTGGCTGGGTCTCGACGTGGCGTGGGACATGTACGTCGGCCTGGGCACGATCTTCTTTGCTTACGCGATGCTCGGTCACCCCCGCTTCCGGTGGCCTTTCGCCATTTCTGGTTTCGTGCTCGGTCTGCTGGTGATCGTGCTCAATCTCGTTCCGTTCCCGGTTCCGCCGGCTGAGGCCGGCTCGGTCGATGTCGGTCCGTTTGTCGGGCTCTGGTACTTGGCTGCGACCGTTCAAGCGTGGCGAAGCCTGAAATGGGCAAGCGAAGAGCTCAGACCGGCCGCCTGACCCTTCTTTGCAGCGGACGACACCCGGGCGTTCGTGCGGTTGCTGCCGCTGAAGTCATACGCCGTTCGGCAGCTCCAGATCTGCCCACTGAGAAGCCGCTGGTATGCAGCGGCAGGGAAGAAGGAAATGAGTCAAACACGGAGAAACCACGAACCGCCAGCGGTGATCGCCAAGCTAGGGTGGACGTACCACCATATGGGGATACCGCACTCAGAGCCTCGAGCGCAGGAGAGACGCCTCGAGCACATTGGCTTGTACGTCTGCGGTTTCGAAGCCAGCCCCTATGGGATCGAATGGATGCGCTTTGAGCCCCACAGCGATGCTCCGGAACTTGTGAAGACGGTTCCCCATGTCGCGTTCGCGGTCGACGATCTGGACAAGGCGCTCGAAGGCAGAGAGATTCTGATCCAGCCTCGTACGCCGTCACCGGGTATTCGGGTAGCGTTCATCGTGGACGACGGGGCCCCAGTCGAGCTACTGGAATTTAGCGACCCGGAGTCGCACGAGGAGTAGTGCTTTAACGGGACTGCCTAACCCCTATGAGCCCCTCGTGTGTCGAGGGATAGATCTTTTCTAGGGCGAGGTGATTCGCTCGCCGGCTCCCCTTGATTGCCACTTTTCGCTCGCCACTGACTTCGGCCTCATTTTCTGGTGCAGCTCGTGCGACGCTGCACCCATCACCCATGGGGGCTCGACGTGCGCATAGAAGCGCGCGGTCGCGAGCGAGTCTCGCGACGTTCGATAGGATCTTTCGTGCCCTCGGCGTGCCCTTGTCGATTCGTGGATCTCGAAAGATCTCTTGGCTGTGCCCCCAGTCGTATGGGGGGGGCGGGCTCGTCCGAGGGGCAACGTCGTGCGGCTCGCTTCGCTCGGTGAACCCGGTGGGGCGCGCGGCTGAGCTCAGAATCCGATAGGCACCGGAAGAGAGGTTATCGCTATGCCGGCACACGAGAAGATCAACTACGTTGAGTTTCCCGCCAATGATCTGGAGCGATCGAAAGCATTCTTCGAGGCGGCGTTCGGATGGTCATTCGTCGACTACGGGCCCGAGTACACGGCGTTCTCGGACCAGGGGCTCGACGGAGGCTTCTACAAGTCCGAGCTGAAGGCGACAACCGATCATGGGAGTGCGCTCATCGTTCTCTTCAGTCAGTCCTTGGAAGAGACGCTAGCCAAGGTCGAGAGGGCTGGGGGTCGAATCGTCAAGCCCATCTTTTCGTTTCCTGGCGGGCGGCGGTTTCACTTCATCGAGCCGAGCGGCAACGAACTCGCCGTCTGGGGCGAGGCCGGTGCCTGACCCGTGGCTCGAGTGACCTGCTCCTCGAAACTCTGCCCAGTGGAGAATGAAAAGCTGGCCGATGGACCGGTCCCTGGAGGCGACCCTGTCGCCGGCGCGAGGGGAAGGCGTTCAGCCGGCGGCGGCGCGGAGCTTGGCGAGGATCTCCTGGTCGGCGCGGGCGTGGAGCTCGCGGGTTCTCGTCCAGGCGGCGTCGGCGCGGGCGAGGAGTGCGGCTTTGGTGGCGGGGTCATCGAGACCGGGCATGTTGATGCAGACGTTCTGGTAGGCGCCGGCGGCGGCGGCTCTCGCCATCTCGGCGCCGGTGCCGGCGTCGGAGAGCGACTGCGGCATGCCGACCTTCGCGACCTCTAGGCAGAGCTCGACGATCTCGGGGCAGGCTTCGAGGGTGGTCATCGGCACCTCGATCGTGCCGATCGTCGTTTCGAGCATCTTCGCCTTGCGGGTGGCCTTCTCCTCGCCGGTCTCCTTCGGCATCCGCAGCGCCGCCAGGAAGGCGTCGAACGCCGCGGTGTCGGCGTCGACCGCTTCGAGCAGGCGGTCCTTGAGCGCCTGCGCGCGGATGGCGATCGGCTCCGTCGCCTCCTTGCGGTCCTCCCAGCCGAGCTTCGAGTGGGTGAGGTTGGCGACCATCGACGCCAGCCCGGCGGCCATCGCGCCGGCGTAGGCGGCGACCGAGCCGCCGCCGGGAGCGGGGGAGTCGGCCGAGAGCTCGTCGGCGAACCCGGCCAGCGTCATGGCGACGAGCGGCGCCGGCTCCTCGAGCCGGTACTCGATCACCGACTGCCGCGGGTCGAACGCCTTGACCTCCGAGAGCCCCAGCGAGCGCATCGCGACGTGGACGATCGCGGCCTCCGGGATCCCCGTCGAGCGCCCCATGCGCCCGAGGTAGTGCCGGCCCGCGTCGAGCAGCACGTCGCGCGGTACCAGGCCGACGATCTCCGAGCCCGTGACGCGGATGCCGCGCGCCCGCGCCCGCTCGTCGCAGGTGTCGAAGACGACGTGCAGCGGCGTCGAGTCGAGATCGGTCACGTTGATCGACACCTGCGCGGTGCCGTACTCGGGAATGGTCCAGCCGACCGCCTTGATCCCCTTGAGCAGGCCCGGATCCCAGATCTCCTGACCGTTCTCGTCGAGCACCGGCCGCGCCCTGGCGTCGAGGCGCTTGCGCCCCTTCTCGCGGATGTCGCCGGCGATGCGCGCCGCGATCCGCTTGTCGGTCGAGTTGACGTTGACGTTGTAGGCGACCAGGAACTTGCGCGCGCCGATCGCCGTCGCGCCGCTCCGCGGGACGAAACGCGCGGGACCGAAGTCGGGCTCCCAGGCGGGGTCGGCGAGCTTCTTCGCCAACCCCTCGTACTCGCCGGCGCGCACCTCGGCGAGGTTGCGCCGCCCGGGGCGGCTCGCCGCGGACTCGTAGAGGTAGATCGGGAGGCCAAGCTCGCGTCCGGCGCGCTCGCCGAGGCGGCGCGCGAGCTCGACGCAGTCGTCCATCGTGACGCCGGAGACCGGCACGAAGGGGACGACGTCGACCGCGCCCATGCGCGGATGCGCGCCCCGGTGGCCCGTCATGTCGATGCGTTCGAGCGCGGCGCGCATCAGCTGGAAGGCGCCCTCGAGGACCGCTTCGGGCTCGCCGACGAAGGTGATGACGGTGCGGTGGGTCTCGACGCCGGGGTCGACGTCGAGGACGCGGACGCCGGCCACGCTCCCGGCGGCCGCGACGATGGCCTGGTAGACCTCGGGCCGGCGGCCCTCGGAGATGTTCGGTACACATTCGACGATCCGCATGCAACGCCTCCCGTTCGGAGTCGAATGGTAGCTGAAGGCCGGCGAACCCGGCAGTCGCCGAGCTCGGGCTCTTGACCCCTTTCGCGTGACGGTGAGAACCTCACGCCCTTTGCAGCGCGCCGACGCATCACCCCAAATCGGGCGTCGCAGCCCAAGATCGTGTCCAATCGGGAGGCTTGCATGAAACGCGTCACAGGCATCGGTGGAATCTTCTTTCATGCCAAGGATCCCGTGGCGTTGCGGGCTTGGTACAAGGAGCATCTCGGCATCGACGTGCAGGAGTGGGGAGGCACCGCGTTCCGATGGATCGATCGCGCGGGAAACCCGGCAAGGGGCACGACCGTCTGGTCCATCGGCGCGACGGGCAGCGACGACTTCGCGCCGGGCTCTGCGCCGTTCATGGTCAATTATCGGGTCGAGAACCTGGCTGGACTCCTGGAAGCGCTCCGCGCGGAGGGCTGCAACGTCCTCGCGAAGAGCGACGACTCGGAGTTCGGGAAGTTCGGCTGGGTCGTCGATCCAGAGGGAAACAAAGTCGAGCTCTGGCAGCCGCCCGAGGGACAATGAGCCGGCGCCGCGTCTGGCGGCGACGCCCAACTATTCAGCACGGCCGGCGCGCCAATTGCGCCTCGGCTCGAGTCGTTCGGTAGCCGCTGTGGGGCCCGCGGCTCAACTCAGGGTCCGTCAGACTCTGGAAGTGAGGAGAGGACAGCACGATGAGCAACGAACAGGCGGCACCTGAGACGAAAGGCGTCGCGGTGAAGTTACTTGCGACGGTTGACCTTGGCCCCGAGATCGAGGGCATGGCAGGGCGCCAAACTCGAATGCGTATGGTGACCATCGAGCCTGGAGGCGTCTTCGGCCCGATTCACGACCATAAAGGCAGACCAGGCACCGTCTACATACTGCAAGGAACGATCACCGACCATCGAGATGGAGTCGTTGCGGACTATGGCCCGGGAGTGGGCTGGCCCGAGGATAGGAACACCACGCACTGGCTCGAGAACAGAGGAACGATTCCGGCGGTGGAGATCTCGGTCGATATCGTCAGGCAAGAATGACGTGCTCCCCGAGAGCTGAGCCAGGTTCGGCCTCCAACGTTAGGCTAGGGACAGGAGGCCCTGGGGATGAAGAAGTCGCGGTTTTCGGGGAGAGGCTTCCGAAGTGAGAAGGGGCGGGCCTAGTCACCAGCGGCCGAACCCATCGCCATGAGCTTCGATCTCGCGGAGACCCTCGATCTGCTGGAGCGCACGCCTCGCGTGCTCGACGCGCTGCTGCGCGGCACGAGCGCCGCTTGGCACGCCCGCGACGAGGGGCCCGAGACGTGGAGCGCGATCGCCGTGGTCGGACACCTCATCCACGGCGAAGAGACCGACTGGGTGCCGCGCGCCCGGATCGTTCTCGGTCCGGGCGAGAGCCGGCCGTTCGAGCCGTTCGATCGCTTCGCGCAGCGCGATCGCTTCGCCGGCTGGCCGCTCGAGCGGCTCCTCGACCGCTTCGCCGAGCTGCGCCGGGACAACCTCGAGATCGTGCGCGGCTGGTACCTCACCGACGCCCAGCTCGCACAGACCGGCAGCCATCCGGACTTCGGGCGGGTCGATTTGCGGCAACTGCTCGCCACCTGGGCCGCGCACGACCTCAACCACCTCGCGCAGATCTCGCGCGTCCTGGCCAAGCGCCACCTCGACGAAGTCGGCCCCTGGCGCGCCTACCTCTCCGTGCTCGACCGCTGAGCCCGGCCGGGCGCGGCGGGGCGTACAATCGGCCCCGGATCGAGAGGAGGGCCCCAGCGATGCACGTCTCGCCGACCCAGCGGCTGACCGCCTGGCCACCCCTCGCCCTGTCCCTCTCGGCGCCCGCAACCGTGCCCACCGTCCACGGGTTCACCTAGAAGGAGAGACCTCGAACTCGCCGTTCTTCAAGAAGGGAGGCCGCCATGCGTCGGACCCTGCTGCTCGCCCTCTGTCTCCTGCTCGCCGGTCCCGCCGACCGCGCCGCGCGAGCGCTTTCCGAACCCACCCCTCCGCCGGCGCACGCCGTGCGGCCCGTTCCCGGCCTCAATGCGCCGGACGAGTTCCCCGAGGCCTGCGTCGGCTGCCACGTCGAACGGTCGATGCTCGGCGTGGACTCCCGCTTGAGCACCGCGATGAAGGGCTGGGCGGAGAAGGTGGATCCCGACCTGGTCGCGAAAGTCCAGGGGACGCTGCCGGAGGGCACGACCCTGAGAGGGAAGCACCCCTCCGTCACCCGCGCGCTCAGCGACGTGCCCGCGGCCTGCATCCGTTGCCACAAGATCAACCCGAAGGCGCCGCCGTTCCCGGCGATGATGCACGTCATCCATCTGACGGGAGGTGACGAGAACCGCTTCCTGACCCGCTTCCAGGGTCAGTGCACCCACTGCCACAAGCTCGACGCCAAGACCGGCGTCTGGACGGTGCCAAGCGGACCGGAGAAGGGGGCCGCGGCCGGCGGATCCTGACGGCGGGCTCCGGCCGCGCCGTCCGACGGAGCTCCCAGGGTAGGCTCCGGCCATGAACGATCCTCGCTATCCGATCGGGCGTCATGACGTGCTGGCCCCGGTCGACGCCGCCCAGCTCGCGGCGGCGGTCGATGACATCGCGCGCCTGCCGGAGCGCCTCGGCGCGGCGGTGGCCGGCCTCGACGAAGCGCAGCTCTCGACGCCCTATCGGGAGGGCGGATGGACGGTGCGCCAAGTCGTCCACCATCTCGTCGACAGCCACGTCAACGCCTACATCCGCCTGCGCCTCGCCCTGACCGAAGACTCCCCGCGGGTGCGCGCCTACGACGAGGCGCGCTGGGCCGAGCTGCCCGACGCGCGCCAGCTGGCGATCGAGCCGTCGCTCGAGATGCTGCGCGGCATGCACTGCCGCTGGTCCGATCTCCTGGCGACTCTCGGGCCGGATCAGTTCGAGCGCCCGCTCATCCATCCCGACCTCGGCCCGCTCACCCTCGCCCAGCTCACCGCCCTCTACGGTTGGCACTCGCGCCACCACGTGGCGCACCTCACGAGCCTGCGGGAACGGCGCGGCTGGTAGGCCCGCGCCGGGCGCGGAGCGCGAAGGCCGAGGGCCCGATGGAGATCTACCGCACCCCCGACGAACGCTTCGCGGAGCTGCCGGGCTATCCCTTCGCGCCCCGCTACACGGAGGTCGACGGTCTGCGGGTCCACCACGTGGAGGCGGGCCCGCCGGACGGCGAGGTCGTGCTGCTGCTGCACGGCGAGCCGACCTGGAGCTACCTCTACCGGAAGATGATCCCGATCCTGGCTGAGGCGGGCTTGCGCGCCGTGGCTCCCGACCTCCCGGGCTTCGGACGCTCCGACAAGCCGACGGAGCCGACCGCCTACACATACTCCGGTCATCTGGCGTGGCTGCGCGAGTGGATCGAGCTACGGGAGCTCGCCGAGATCACGCTGGTGGGGCAGGACTGGGGTTCGTTGCTCGGCTTGCGTCTGCTGGGGGAACGGCCGGAGCTCTTTCGCCGCGTCGTCGTCGCGAACGGATTCCTGCCCACCGGCGAGAATCGTCTGCCGCCGGCCTTCCGGCTCTGGCGCCTGTTCGCGCGCTGGACGCCGGTCTTCCCGATCTCGATGGTGGTTCGTTTCGGCTGCCGGCAGAAGGTGGCGCGCGAGGTCTGCGCGGCCTACGACGCGCCCTTTCCGAGCCGCGCGTCAAAGGCCGGCGCGCGGGCGTTTCCACGACTCGTGCCGGTGCGCGCCGACGATCCGGAAGCGGTGGCCAACCGGAGCGCGTGGGAAACCCTGCGGCGTTTCGACCGCCCTTTTCTCACCGCCTTCGCGACCGGCGATCCGATTTTCGCGGGTGCGGACCGGGTGCTCCGGAAGCGGATCCCGGGCGCCGCGGGGCAGCCGCACGTGCGCATCCCGGGCGCCGGCCACTTCATCCAGGAGGACCGGGGCGAGGAGCTGGCGCACGTGGTCGCCGACTTCGTGTCCCGCACCGCCTGGCCCGAGACGCGCGCCAGCCGTGCGCTAGGATCGCGACCGTTCCCGACGCGCGGACCGGAGGCCGATCCCCGATGAAGCACTTCGACACGAGCACGATGGCCGTTCTCCTGATCACGCTGGTGCTCTTCGTCGCGGCGCTCTTTTCCAAGGGACTGAGCCACGACCTGCTGCTCGAAGCAGGCGTCTTCCTGGTCTCGGTGAAGCTGATTCTGTTCGGCTACAAGCAGTCCGTGCTGGCCGAGGCGTTGAAGGCGGACCTCGAAGAGATCAAGCGCCGCCTCGCCGAGACGAAGGACGCGGAGTAGGAACCCACCTCGCCTTGCGAGAGGACCGACCCAGCCGCACCGCAGCCGGCACCGCGCGGCGGCGCGCGGCCCACCAGCTCGTCGATCATCCGCTCGTCTTCAGCGATCCGTTCGCCGTGCGCATCCTCGACGCCGAGACCCGGAGGGCGCTCGAACGCGATCCGAAGCGCTTCGATCGTCATCCCGTCGCTTCCCGCCTGCGCGCCTTCATGGCGGTGCGCAGCCGGATCGCCGAAGAGCGGCTGGCCGAGGCGGTGGCGCGGGGCGCCGGCCAGTACGTGGTGCTCGGCGCGGGCCTCGACACTTTCGCATTGCGCAATCCCTGGCCCGCGCTGTGCGTCTTCGAGGTCGATCATCCGGCGACCCAGGCCTGGAAGCGTCGCCGGCTCGCCGAGAGCGGCCTCGCCGAGCCGTCGCGCGCGATCTGGGTGCCGGTCGACTTCCGGCGCCAGAGCATCGCGGACGAGCTGGTCGCGGCCGGGTTCGAGCCCGGGAGTCCGGCGTTCTTCTCCTGGCTCGGCGTGACGCCCTACCTGCCCGAGGAAGTCGTCTGGGCGACCCTCGGCTGGATCGCGACGGCGGCGCGCGGAAGCGGCGGGGTCACCTTCGACTACGTGACCTCGCCGGCCGAACGCCCGTGGATCCATCGTCTCCGCTTCGCCCGCTTCGCGCGCAAGGTGAAGGCCGCCGGAGAGCCCTTCGAAACCTTCTTCTCGCCGGGCGAGATGGCCCAACGGCTGGGCGACCTGGGCTTCGCGGAGATCGAGGACCTCGGACAGGACGCGCTCAATCGCCGCTATTTCGCGGGCCGCCGCGACCGGCTGAAGGTGGGCGCCTTGGGTCACGTGGTGACGGCGCTCGCCGGCCCGGCGCTGCAGGAGTGACCGCGCGGCGGGGCAGCAAGCGCGACTCGCCGGTGAGGTTCTCGCCCTTGGCGGAGCGACGCGAAATGGGAGAATGTCCGACTCATTCGCCGGAGATCCCGACCATGTCCACGCTTTCGCTCCGCTCCGTCCGCCTCCTGTCGATTCTCCTGGGGGTCGCCCTGGCCGCCGCGCCGCTCACCGCCGAGAGCGCGGCCGCCCCGGCGGCGCCCGGCGGATCGGTCAAGGTGGGCGTCATCGATCCGCAGCAGATCCTGACCGATTCCAAGCTCGGCAAGACGGCGCTGGCCGACCTCTCCCGATTCAAGGATCAGAAGGAAGCCGAGATCCAGGCCAAGCAGAGCGACCTGACGAACCTCGAGGCGCAGCTCGACAAGCAACGACTCTCGCTCGCCGACGCCAAGATCCAGGAGCTCCAGAGCAAGATCCAGACGGCGGGCGTGGAGCTGCAACGGCTGCAAGAGGACGCGCAGAAGCAGCTCACCCAGAAGCGCGACGAGGTGCTCGCGCGGGTCGACAAGGCGATCATGCCGATCATCGACCAGCTCGGGCAGGAGCAGGGCTACACGCTGATTTTCCGCAAGTTCGACTCGGGGCTGGTTTTCGCCGATTCGCGGGTCGACCTCACCGCCGAGGTGGTGCGGCGCCTCGACCAGACGACCCCGGCCGCGCCGGCAAAGACTCCGCGATAGAGGCGACCGCCGATGGCGCTGGTTTTCATCTTCATCACCGTTCTGCTCGACACAGTCGGTTTCGGCATCATCCTGCCGGTGCTGCCGAAGCTGCTCGTCGAGCTGAGCGGTCAGGGCTTGAGCCGGGCGGCGCTCTACGGTGGATGGCTGCTCTTCGTCTACGCGGTGATGCAGCTCATCTTCGCGCCGCTGCTCGGCAACTGGAGCGACAAGGTGGGACGGCGGCCGGTGCTCTTCCTGTCGCTCGCCGCGTTCGGCGTCGACTATCTGATCCAGGGCTTCGCGCCGAGTCTCGCCTGGCTCTTCGTCGGGCGCGCGCTCGCCGGCGCCGCCGGCGCCACCGCGACCACCGCCAACGCCTATGTCGCCGACGTGACGCCGCTCGAGAAGCGCGCCCAGAGCTTCGGCACGATGGGGGCGGCGTGGGGGCTCGGATTCATTCTCGGACCGGTGATCGGCGGGTTGCTGGGCGGCTACGGGACGCGGGTTCCGTTCTTCGCCGCGGCGGCCCTGGCGGGCGCCAACCTGATCTTCGGATTCTTCACCCTCCCCGAATCCCTGCCCGCCGAGTCGCGGCGCGCCTTCTCGTTCAGGCGTTCGAACCCGATCGGCGCGCTTCTGCAGATGCGCCGCTACGCGGGGGTTCTCGGACTGTTCGCGGTGGTCCTCTTCTACCAGATCGCGCACGACGCGAACCCGGCCGTGTTCACCTATTTCACGATGCTCAAATTCCACTGGACGGAGCGCCAGGTGGGCTTCGCGATGGGCTTCATCGGCCTGATGGTGGCGATCGCGCAGGGGGGCGTCATCCGCGCCGCGCTGCCGCGCCTCGGTGAGGCGCGTTCGGCGATGCTCGGCCTCGGCACCATGGCGCTCGGCTTCGTCGCCATGGCCTTCGCGACGAAAGGCTGGATGATCTACGTGATCTTCGTGCCTTCGGCGCTCTCGGGCTTCGCCATGCCGGCGCTGCGCGGCATCCTCTCGCGCCAGGTGCCGGCGGACGCGCAGGGCGAGCTCCAGGGCGCGATCAGCAGCCTGCAGGGACTGACCGCGATCTTCGCTCCGGTGCTGATGACGCAGCTGTTCAACGTCTTCACCGCGAAGTCCACGCCGCTGCACTTTCCCGGAGCGCCCTTTCTCGCCGCCGCGCTCCTCGCGACGATCGCCATGGTGGTGCTCGCGTTCGCGCGGCGCAGCTCGGGAGCAGCGAAGAGCGATTCCGAAGCGGGTTGAGTCGTCAGGCCGCGCGGGCCGGCGCCGCGGCCGCGGCGCGCGCCAGCACCACGGAGATCCAGACCAGGTCCGCGGTGAGCAGATGGGCGAGCTGGAGAGGGATTGGCGCCAGCAACGCGACGTTGGCGACGCCGAGCGCGATCTGTACGAGCGCCGCCGAGCCGGCGAAGCGCGCCCAACCGAGCTCGCCCTCGTTTCGCGCCACGAGACGCCAGGAGAAGAGGACCACCGCGCTGGCGGCCAACGCGGCGAGCGCCGGATGCCAGACCCGGAGCCGGACGAGCAGATGGGTGGCCGGCGAGAGGTCTTGCGCCAGCGCCTGCCGCAGTGAGCCGGCCGGATAGAGCGTGTCGCCGAGCGCCGCCACCGCGCCGCTGGCGCCCGCCAGGAGGAGCAGCCCCAGCACCGCCAGGCCGAGTCGATCCTCGCCGCGCGGCCGCCGCCGTGCGGTCGGGGGCGCGCCCGCGAAGTGGGCGGCGCGGGCCAGCGACGCCAGCAGGAGGAAGGTGACGATCAGATGCGCTCCCATGAACAGGGCGCGGGCCATCGACGCGTTCTCGGCGACGAGGCGGAAGAGCACCAGCGCGGCGCCCAACGCGGCCTCGAGGAACATGAACCCGAGCGCCCAGAGGGCCGGCGGCCGCGCCGGATGCCCCGCCGGCCGCGACCGGAATACGGCCGCCGCGAGCGCCACGACGGCGAGCAGCGCGAGGCCGCTCGTGGCGCGGTGGGTGAACTCGATCAGGCGCTCGACGGTGGGCGCGCGCGGGATGACTTCGCCGTTGCAGAGCGGCCAGTGCGCGCCGCAGCCGGCGCCCGAGCCCGAGGCGCGCACGTAGGCCCCCCAGACGACGACGGCGAGATTCCAGAGGAGAACGCCCCAGGCGAAGCGGGGGAGCGTGCGGGAGGACATCCAGCGGATCCTAGCCTGGGGCGGTGGCCTTCCCGGCGGCGGCGCGCTCGCGGCCGGGCCGCACTGCCGTGACGCCGACTCCGCCCCGCGTTAAGATGGTGGGTCCACGTGAGCGAGCCGAACCGCGTTTCGGAACCGTACGAGCCCGTGAAGCCGGCCCCCGGGCGGGCGATCGAGGTCGTCGGTGCGCGCACCCACAACCTCAAGGGATTGAGCTGCCGGGTCCCGCACGGCAAGGTGACCGTCGTCACCGGACCGTCGGGTGCCGGCAAGAGCTCGCTCGCTTTCGACACCATCTTCGCCGAGGCCCAACGCCGCTTCGTCGAGTCGATGTCGACCTACGCACGCCAGTTTCTCGAACAGATGGAGCGGCCGCCGGTCGAGGAGATCCGCAACATCTTGCCGGCGGTGGCGCTCGAGGCGCGCAACTCGGTGCGCAACGCGCGCTCGACGGTCGGCACGATCACCGAGATCCACGACGTGTTGCGGCTCGTCTTCGCCCATCTCGGCGAAGTTCACTGTCCACGCGGGCACGGGCCGGCGAAGCGCTGGGCGGCGGCGGAGGCGGCGCGCGACCTCGCCGCGGGCGCGGCGGGCGAGCGCTTCACGCTGGTGGCGCGATTGGCGCGCCCCCTGCGCGGTGCGACGCGCAAGCTGGCGGAGCTGATCCGGCAAGGCTTCGCGCGTCGCTGGGCGGAGGGCGAAGTCGTGCGCATGGAGTCGGGCGCGAAATGGCCCGCCGAGCTCGATCCGCTGCCGCTCGCGCTGGGACGTTTCCGGGCCGATCCGGAAGCGGCCTCGCGCCTCGCCTCCACGATCGAGGACGGCTGGAAGCTCGGTGCCGCCGCGGTCGAGGCCCTGGGCGACGGCACGATCCGTCATTACGGCCCCGAGCTCTCCTGCGCGGTCTGCGGTGAGACCTTCCGTCCGCCGACGCCGGCCCTCTTCTCCTTCAACTCGCCGCTCGGCGCCTGCCCGACCTGCGAAGGCTTCGGACGGGTGATCGGCATCGATCACGGACGGGTGATTCCCGACCCCGACCGCTCGCTCGCCGAGCATCCGATCGCGCCCTGGAACACGCCGGCCTACGAGGAGCTCTACGAGGGCCTGCTCGCCGCGGCGAAGCGCCGCAAGCTGCCGCTCGACCGGCCCTGGCGCGAGCTCTCCGACGAGCAGAAGCAGTGGATGTGGAGCGGCGAGGGGGACTTCGTCAACCTCGACGCCTTCTTCCGGTGGCTCGAAGGGCGCACCTACAAGGTGCACGTTCGCGTGCTGCTGGCGCGCTACCGCGCCTACGATCGCTGCCTCGACTGCGGCGGCGGAAGGCTCGACCGCGAAGCGCTGACGGTGCGCTTCGCCGGCCACACCCTGCCCGAGCTCGCGGCGCTGAGCGTCGAGGATCTGCGCGGCTGGCTGGCCGCCGAGCGCCACGGTGGATCCGCAGGCGAGGTCTCGCCGGCCACCGCGCATCTGCTCGCCGCGCTCACCGAACGGCTCGATGTCCTGCACCGGGTGGGGCTCGACTACCTGACCCTCGACCGCCAGGCACGCACCCTGTCGGGCGGCGAGGCGCAGCGCATTCATCTCGCCGCGGCGCTCGGCTCGGGGCTGACCGACACCCTCTACGTGCTCGACGAGCCAACCATCGGGCTCCACCCGCAGGACGGCGAGAAGCTGCTGGCGTTGCTGCGCGATCTGGCGGCGCGCGGCAACACCGTGCTGGTGGTGGAGCACGACCGGACGATCATCCTGGGCGCCGACCACATCCTCGACCTGGGTCCGGCGGCGGGCGAGCACGGCGGAGAGCTGATGGTCGAAGGCACGGTGGAGGAGGTGCTGGCCGATCCGGAGTCGCTGACCGGCCGCTACCTGCGCGAGCGCGGCGCCACCTCGGCACGCGCCCACGTGGCCCGCTTCCGGCGCGAGCACGGCCGGCGCACCCTCGAGGAAGAGCTCGCCGATCGTCCGCAGGTGACGATTCTCGGCGCGCGCGAACACAATCTGCGTGGCATCGACGTCTCCTTTCCGCTCGACGCGCTGGTGGCGGTGACCGGGGTCTCGGGATCCGGCAAGTCGACCCTGGTCGAGAATGTCCTCTACGGCTCCTATCAGCGCGGCAAGGGCGTGGTGGATGTCGAGCCGGGAGCCTGCGACGCCCTGGTCGGACTCGAACGGGTGAGCGACGTGACGCTGGTCGACCAGAGCCCGATCGGACGCTCGTCGCGCTCCAACCCGGTCACCTACGTGAAGGCCTACGACGATCTGCGGAAGATCTTTGCCGGGACCGAGGAGGCGCGGCGGCGCGGCATCACGCCGGCCCACTTCTCGTTCAACCTCGAGAAGGGGCGCTGCCCGGATTGTGAAGGCACCGGCGTCATCGAGGTCGACATGCAGTTCATGGCGCCGGTGGTGGTGACCTGCGATCGATGCCAGGGGCGCCGCTTCCGGCCCGAGGTCCTGGCGGTTCGCCACCAGGGGCGCGATATCGCGGAGACGCTCGAGCTGACCGTGGAGGAAGCGCTGGCGCGGTTCGAGCGCGAGCGGCCGTTCTGCCGCAAGCTGCGGCCGCTGGCCGAGGTCGGACTCGGCTATCTGAGGCTCGGCCAGCCGACCTCGACGCTGTCGGGTGGTGAAGCGCAACGGCTCAAGCTGGCGAGCTTCCTCGGGCGCTCGAAGCGCGACGGCCGGCGGCTCTTCCTCTTCGACGAGCCGACCACGGGCCTCCACCTGGCGGACATCGACCAGCTCTACCGCACGTTGCGGCGCCTCGTGCAGCGCGGCGACGGAGTGGTCGTCGTCGAGCACAACCTGGATTTTCTCTGCCACGCGGACTGGGTGGTCGACCTCGGCCCGGGGGGTGGCGAGCATGGCGGTCGGCTGCTCTTCTGCGGACCTTTCGCCACCTTCCTCGACGAAGTCGAGAGCCCGACCGCCGAGGGACTGCGCCACCAGATGCACTGGCGCCGGTCGGCCGAGGGTTCGGGTACAATCGATGGAATCGCGCCGCAAACCCGAGAACTGACCGAGAGGATGCGTCCAACCTCATGAATGGTGGGCAGATCTACGTCGAAGTGCCCGGCCGCCCTCCCGTCGAGGTGCGACCGGGGGAATCGATCATCGGTCGGAGCCGGACCGCTCAGGTTCAGGTGCCCGACTCGACGGTGAGCCGCCAGCACGCGCGGCTGGTGGTTACCGGGCCGGGCGAGGTCGAAGTCGAGGACCTGGGCTCGGCGAACGGCACCTACGTCAACGGAGAGAAGCTGGCGGAGCGGCGCAAGCTGGCCGACGGCGATCGCCTGCTGATCGGTGACGCTGAACTGCGGGTGCGCATCGCGGCGCCGGTGGCGGCCTCCGAGGCGACGGTTCGCCTGGCGCTGCCGCCGCTCGGGGCGCCGCAGGCGGGAACCACCCCGGCCATGCCGCCGGCCACCCCGCCGGGCGGAGCGCCCGCGAGGCCGGCCGCCGCACCGCCCGCGATCCCGCAGGCGACGCCTTCGCCCGCGGCCGCGCCGGCGTCCGCGCCACCGTCGTTGCCCGCGCCGGCGCCGAAACCCGATGCCCGGCCCGCCGCGCCACCTGCCGGCACCCCGCCGGCCTGGGTGCCGCCGCCGCGGCCGACCTGGAGCTCGGCCGGGGCGAATGCGGCGTCCGCGCCGCCCAGACCTGTGGTCCCTGCGCGACCGTCCGCTCCGCCGCCGCGCGGCGAGGTGTTGCCGAGCTTGGAGGAGATCGAGCGTCGACTGCCGCCTCGCCCCGGCGAACCGGTGAAGACTCCGGAGTCGCCGGCGATCACTCGCCCCAATCCGACCCTCGCCGGATTCGGCGTGCGGCTGGTGGCGGCGCTGGTCGATGCGGCGATTCTCAGCCTGGCTTCGATCGGCATCTACGCGGCGGTCTTTCTCTTGGCGCCCCTGTCGACCGCGGCGCGCTTCTCGGTCGCCTACGGCGCGGTGATGGCGGTCTGCCTGCTCTACGACTGGGTCTTCTGGGCGGTGCGCGGAGCGACGCCGGGCAAGATCATGTTGGGTTTGACGATCGTCGGGGCGAAGGGAGAAGCTCGGCAAGGGCATCGGCTGGGGAACCGCGTTCGTCCGCTTGCTCGGTTACGTCGCCAGCGCGCTGATTCTCGGCGTCGGTTTTCTGCTGGTCCTCTTCACGTCGCAGAAACAGGGGCTGCACGACCTGATCGCCGGTACCCGCGTCCTGCGGGTGCGCTGAGCGCGCGCTTTCCGTTGCTAGACTCGCCGCCCGTGGCGATCGACGTCCACTCCACGAGCTCACCGGGCGCAGCGACCTCGTCCCGCCGACTCCAGATTGTGGGTTGGCTCGGAGGCGTCGCGCTGGGCTTGGTGCTGGTGGTCGCGGCGGTGCTCAAGGCGCTGGATCCGATGAGCTTCGCCGCCGACATCGCACGCCAGGGAGCGGCCTTCGGTCTGCCGCCGCATCTCGTGGCGATCCTCGCGCTGATCTTGGAAGCGGGGCTCGGCGTGGCCTTGATCGTCAACCTGCGGCGCCGCCCGGTGATGGTGGCGGCGACGCTTCTGGTGGCCTTCTTCCTCTTGCTCACCGCCCGTGGTGCCTGGCGGGCCGCCCATGGCGCGAGCGAGGCCAGCGCCTCCTGCGGCTGCTTCGGCAATCTGGTGGAACGGACGCCCGGTGAGGCGTTCGCTGAGGACGCGCTCCTGCTGGTGCCCGCCTTGGCGCTGGCCTGGTTCGGCATGCCCGGCGGCCGCCGGGCGCCACGGATTCGCATCGCGACGGCGGCCGGATGGGCGCTCCTGGTGGGTGGGTTCGCGCTGGCCGCGCCCCGTTTGCCGATCGACGACTGGGCGACCCGGCTGCGGCCCGGCGTGGAGCTGGCCGAGATCTGCGCGGGCAGCGGGGCGAACCGGGTCTGTCTGCCGACCGCCGCGCCGGCGCTGGCGCGCGGCCGCCATCTGGTGGTGATCGCGGACGCCTCGGCGGCCGATTTCCCGGGGCTCGCCAAGCGTCTCAACGCCTACGTCAAGAGCGGTGCCGAGCCGTCCCTCGCGGTGCTCGCCGACCTGAGCCCCGAGCGGCAGCAGGCGCTCTACTGGCAGGTCGCCCCGGCCTTCGATTTGCAACCGACCCCGCAGGCGCTGCTCCGCCCTCTCTATCGGCGGCTGCCGCGCGGATTCCTGGTGGAGGACGGCAAGGTGATCGCCACCTGGCCTGGCCTGCCGCCTCAGATACCGGAGAAGTCATGACAAGAACGAAGTTCCGCCTGGCCATCGCCGCCGTCGTCGCTGTCGGATCGCTCGGCGCGCTTCACGCCCAGCCCGCCGACTCCTACTTCTCCGACTTCGTGCCATCGGGGGACTGGATCCTGTCGATGGACGGGGTGGACAAGCCCGCCGCCAAGATCTACGACTCCACCCGGTCGCAGTCGCTCCTGATCATGTCGAGCGATCTCGAGTCGCCGGTGCTGCTCGACATCGCGGGTCACACCGTGGCGACGCTCAACATGCTGAAGGTGGCGGAGCAGCCGGACGGACGCATCCACCTCCTCGCCGACGCGGTGCTGGCGCCGGCTGGGGCGTTCGACGTGCTCGACGGCACGAGCGCTCACTTCAAGCTGGGCGGACACGACCTGGTGCTCAAGCCGCACCCCTACCTGCTCGGTCTGCACAACGGCAAGGAGGTCCTGGACTCGAGTGTCGGCTATCAGTGGCGGGCCAAGCACTACGAGCCCGACGCCCAGGCGATCGCGCATCTGCGCAAGGAGAAGCGCGACGTGCGGATCCTGACCTTCTTCGGCTCCTGGTGCCCGCATTGCAAAGAGCATCTTCCCTTGCTGCTCAAGGTCGAGCAGCGGGTGACCGGCTCGCACATCAAGTTCGATTACTACGGCCTGCCGAGCGGGTTCGGCAACGATCCGGAGGCGAGGAAGTGGAACGTCCAAGGCGTGCCCACCTCGATCGTCTTTCTCGCCGGCAAGGAGATCGGCCGGATCCCCGGCGAAGGCTGGTCGAATCCCGAGATCGCGCTCGACCTGATTCTCCACCCGACGAAAGTCGATCGCCAGTAGGCTCGCCGGTGACCGAAACGGTCTCGGCGGCCTTCGACGAGGCAGCCCGCCGGTTCGGCGAGCGTCCCGCCTTCGCCGAACGAACAGACGCCGGCTGGACTGCGACCAGCTGGTCGCATTACGGCGCGCTGGTGACGCGCGCCGCGGCGGGGATGATTGCGCTCGGCGCTGCGCCGGCGGCCGGAGTCGCGGTGCTGTCGGCCAACCGTCCGGAGTGGGCGATCGCGAACTTCGCGGCCATCGCCGCGGGGGCGATTCCGACCGGCCTCTACGCCACCAGTACCAACGAGCAGTGCCGCTACCAGATCGGGCATTGCGCGGCGCGAGTCGCCGTCGTGGACACGCCGGAGACCCTCGCGAGGTTGCTCGCGGTGCGCGACGAGCTGCCGGAGCTGCGCGCGCTGATCTTGATCGAGGGTGAGAGCGACGCGCCCGGAGTGGTCGGTTGGCGGCAGCTGCTCGAGCGCGGCGGCGAGATCGGCGAAGCGGCGGTGCGCGAGCGCGAGAGAGCCCAGCGCCCCGAGGACGTGGCGACGCTGATCTACACCTCGGGAACGACCGGCATGCCGAAAGGGGTCGAGCTCACCCACCGGAACCTCGTCTGGACCGCGCGCACGGCGGTGCGGCACGACCTCCGGCTCGGCGCCGCGGAAC
The DNA here is from genome assembly GCA_963712855.1 of Thermoanaerobaculia bacterium. GTDB lineage: Bacteria > Acidobacteriota > Thermoanaerobaculia > Multivoradales > JAGPDF01 > JACTMI01. The sequence continues at coordinate 575,530 of CAVQJN010000001.1, read as the reverse complement.
GCCAGCTCTGCTACCTGCCGCTCTCCCACATCGCCGAGCAGATGATCGCCCTCCACCTGCCGCTGCAGCACGGCGGGTGCGTGCACTACGTCGGCGCCCTCGAGCAGCTCGGCGACGCCTTGCGCGAGGTGAGGCCGACCCTCTTCTTCGGCGTGCCGCGGGTCTGGGAGAAGCTGCAGACGGCGGTCGAAGGGGCGCTGGAGGGGACCTCGACGTTCCGTCGCCGTATGGCGCGCTGGGCGATGCGGCACGGACGCGAGGCCGGCTACGCGATCCAACGAGGCGGCGCGCCCTCGCTCGGCGGGCGGTTCGCGGACCGCCTGGTGCTCGCCAAGATGCGGGCTCGCCTCGGACTCGACGCGGCGGCCTACTGCGCCTCGGCGGCGGCGCCGATCTCGCGCGCCACGCTCGAGTTCTTTCTCGCGCTCGGCATCCCGATCCAGGAGATTTACGGCCTCTCCGAGACCTCCGGCCCGGGCACCGTGTCGCGGAGCTGGAACTACCGGACGGGGCGCGTGGGTACGCCGATGACCGGCGTCGAGGTGCGGGTCGACGACGAGGGTGAGGTGCTGATGCGCGGCCCCAACATCTTCCGCGGCTACCGCGCCGATCCCGAGGGGACCGCCGCGGTGCTCGAGCCGGACGGCTGGTTCCACAGCGGGGACCTGGGCGCTTTCGACGACGAGGGTTTTCTGTACATCACCGGCCGCAAGAAGGAGCTCCTGGTCACCTCGGGCGGCAAGAAGGTGGCGCCGGCGCCGATCGAGAACCTGCTGCGCGAGATCCCGGGCATCGCGCAGGCGGTGCTGGTGGGCGAGCGGCGCAACTACATCGCGGCCCTGCTGACCCTCGATCCCGCCCTCCTGCCCGAGCTCGCCAACCGGCTCGGTTCGGCTGCCCGCACGCTCGCCGAGGCCTCCGATTGTCCGCGTCTGCGGGCCTTCTACGAGCGCGAGATCGGACGCGTCAACCGGGCGCTGGCGCGCTTCGAGAGCGTGCGCCGCTTCCGGCTGCTCGATGCCGAGTTCACGATCGGCGGCGGCGAGCTGACCCCGACCCTGAAGCTCAAGCGGCGCATGGTCTACCAGAAATACGCGCAGGCGATCGAGAGCTCTACGCCGAGCTCTGAGGGCCGGCGCCGGCCAGGATCGCCAGCGGATCGATGCCGCCCGAGGCCCAGCCGGCCTCGGCGTGCTGCAAGCGACCCGCCGGCGCGACCCGCGCCAGGCCGAGCCGCGCCGCGATCTCGTCGCGCCGCGCCAACGCCTCCTTGCCGGCCAGCGCGGCGCCCTGCAGACTCTCGGTTATCGGGGTGAGCGCAACCAGGGCTTGCTCCAGCGCGACGATCGGATGGACGCGTACGAAGCGCATGCCGGGCGAGGGTCGGAAGGCCGGGTCGTTCTCCAGCACCACGCTTCCCTGATCCACGGTCAGCTGGCCGATCAGCGCGCCGCGCAGGTCGGCTTCACCGCGCCGTTGTTGCACCCGGGCGGCGAGCGCGCGGTCGAATGGGCCGGGCGGCAGGCGCTCCCGCTCAGCGGCGAGCGCGAAAGCCAGCGCCTCGGCGAAGTCGTTGGCGTCGCCGGTCGCGTAGACCGCATGCACCGAGAGGCAACCCCGCTGATCGAGCAGCGCCACGTCGCGCGCCAGGGAGCGGGCGGCCGCGAAGTCATCGGGCGGACCGGCGACCAGCCCGACGCTGGCGCGCGGGCCGAGCGCCACCAGCCGCTCGCCGAGCTGGACGGCGAGCTCGCCGAGCGCTGCGGCGCCGCCGTAAGCCACCACCCGCGTGGCGGACGAGAAGGCCGCCGCGGCGAGGGGGCGCGCGGCGCGCGGCCAGGCGACCGCCGCGAAGGCCTCGCCGAGCGCCGGCTCGCGCCGCGTCAGGGCGCGCACCAGGGCGGCCGCGAAGAGCGGCTCACGCGAGGAGGACTTGACGAGCAGAGGCCGGCCGGCGAGCAGCGCGGGCAGCATCATCTGCACGGCGAGGCCGGGCACGTTGGCGGCCAGGACCACGCCCGCGAGGCCGGGCTCGAGCTCTTCGGGAAGCCGCGCGAGCAGGCTCTCGGCGGCCGCCTCGCCGGCGCCGCCGAGGACGACATCGAGCGCTTCGGAAAGACCCTCGGGCGAAAGCCGGCTGGTGCCCACCAGGGCGGGGAAGAGGGCCGCGCGCTCGTCGCTCGCCGGATCGAGCAGCGCCTGCAGCGCGTCGTGCCAAGCCGCGAGGCGGCGCTCGAGCGGGATGCTCGCCAAGGCCGTCGCGCCACCCGCCGCGAGGTGCTCGGCGAGCCGCCCGATCTCGTCGGGCGTCCACTGCGCGCGGCGCACGAGGGAATTGCGTTCGTTGACTTCGGTCGGAGCGTAGGCGGACGGAACGGTCCAGTTGTCGATCACGACCCGATGTTACGCTCGCTGCTCCTTTCATGCGTCGCGCCACGCTTTCGATGTTCGAGATTCCGGCCGAGGATCCTCGGCGGCTCGCCGACTTCTTCCGCCGGGTTTTCGACTGGGACGCGGAGGAGGTCTCGTGGCAGGGGCCGTGCTACCTGCGCCTGGGACTGCCCACGCCGGAGCGGCCGGCAGGGGGTGGCATCCTGGATCGTGGATCCGGCGGCGCCACCCTGGTGGATCGTTTGACGGTGACGATCCGAATCGAGGGGGAGCCGCTGGAGGAGACCCTGCGCCGGGTGGAAGCGGCGGGCGGCGAGAGGCTGCTGTCCCCGACCCCCATCGGGGAACTCGGCAGCTACGCCCGCTTCCTCGACCCCGAGGGCAACAGCTTCGCCCTGTGGAGCGAAGCCGGAGGCGGCTGAATCGCCGGATCAGAACGCGAGCGTGACGGTCGCCCGCAGGCCGTCGAACTTGTAGTCGAGGTGGCCGCTGGAGTCGTTGTGGTCGAAGTCGGCTTTGATCTCGGTCGACGCATAGCCGACGCCGAGCGCGAGATTCTGGCTCAGGAACCATTCGAGGCGCGCCCCGTAGTCGGTCAACGAGCCGTTCCAGCCTTGGAAATCCTTGACGTCGAAATAGCGCGCGTCGGCGGTGAGCCGAAGCGCGCGGCCGATCCACCAGCCGCCGTGCACACCGACCAGGGGCACCGGCCCGCTCGCCTTGCCCTGCTCCGAGATCGCCGTGCTGCCCACCGGGATGCCGTTGGCCGTCGCCACGGCGGTGCCCGTGACCTCGGCCTCGACCTGCAACCAGCTCGCCCCCACCGAGACGCCGAGCTTCTGAGAGCGGGGTCTTCATCACGGAGAAACGCCAGGCGGCGCTGGTGTGTTCGCTCTTGGCGCGTGAGGTGAGATCGGCGTTGGCGGCGTAGACGACGTCACCGAATTGCACCTGGCGACCGAGGGTGCTCGATCCGTGGCGATCGAAGGCGACGTGGTCGATCACCAGATGGTTGCGCCGGCTGATCCGCAGGTCGATCGCGCCGAAGACCTCGCGGGCGGTGTGGTCGATGCCCAGATCGTGCTCGAGCTGGAGATCGGTCCCGGTGCCGAGCGTCTTGGAGTCGAGGCGCACCTGGGTATCGAAGCTCGGCTCGTAGTAGCCGAGCGTCAGCTCGACTTGCGGATCGAAGCCCTGAGCGCGGACGAGCGCCGGGAAGGCGACGGCGAGCAGGAACAGGGCGAGAAAGCGGCCCGGTGCGAGGCGCGTGCGGTCTTGCGGCGTATCGGGTCGGTGCATGTGCGGTTCTCCGGTTGGGGGAGAGTCTGAGGTCGGCGACGGGAAAGTGCGATGCAGGAGTTCACGTCTGCGCGAGCTCCTCGGCGAGCAGAGAGCAGCCGCGCAGGTCGGCGTCGGGCGCTCGTCCGGCCAGCCGGAAGCCGCCGCTCTCGACCCGGCCAAGGTCCTCGGTCAGAACGTGGAGCGCCGAGCCGACGTTGGCGAGATCGAAGATGGCCAGCAGGCCGGTCTCGCCCGCCGGCACCTCGGTGAGCGAAACCGGATCGAGCGCCCGCACCCGCATCCACGCCGGCAGCGCGAAGACGGCGGGCTCGCCGCTCGGAAGGCTCGGCGCGTAGGCCTGGCTGGTGAGCTCGGTCATCCCGTACTCGGAGACCACCGACGACGCGGGAACACCGAGCCAGCGCTCGACCTTGGCGAGCAGGGTGGGGCGATCGACCTCGCGTCGCCGGCCCTTGAACCCTCCGGTTTCGAACACCACGCTCCCGGGAGCGAGTCGGAAGTGCAGGTTCATGCGCTCGATCCGCTCCACCAGGTCGGCCAGCGCGAACGCGGTGGCCAGGATCAGGGCCGGCTTGCCGGCGCGCTGACGGCCGCCCAGCCACGAGCGGCAGGGCCCGACCTCGATGCCACGCGCGCCGAAGCCATAGGTGCTGCCGGGTCCTCCGAATCGCTCGAGCAGGTGCGCGACCATGAAGGCGAGCGACGAGTCCGGCGCCACCGCCCGGGTCGGCACCAGGGAGAGCATCGGCGGGGGTTCGCCCGGCGGCAGGCAGAAGCGCGGGAAAGTGGCGTCGACCACCGCCCGGTAGAGATCGGGAAAGGGATGGTAGTGCACGCTGCGCTCGGGCCCGAGCGTGCCGCTCGAACGAAAGGTCTCGCGCGGCGGATCGGTGGCCAGACGGGTGGTCGCGAACGCGGCGGTGGGCACCGGCGGCACCTCGCGCCAAGAGCTCGACCAGGCCGGGTGTCCGCCCGGACCGGTCGCAGAGCGCCCGGTACGGCTCGATGCGTTCGTACTGATAGGCGAAAGCCGCACGCGCTAGACCTTCGAAGTCCTCGTCGGACGGCTCGGAGGCCGAGATGTAGCCGCGCACGTCGTCGACCGCGCTCATGCGCGGAATCCTCTCATGGGATCGCGCCGCATAGCCCTGTGCTAGCCTCGCCGCCGTCCTTCCAGGCCGCCATGAGAGGGTTCCCGTTCGCCGCCGCCACACTCGCGCCGGACGCCGCCGGCGGTGGGCCCGCGGCGCGCCTGCCGCCGCATTTCGACAAGCTCGACGGGTCGTGTTTCGAGGGCGCCTGCGGCGATGGGTGAGAAGCGGAGCGGTCTCTCGCTGGGCGGCCGGTTGTTCGCGGGCATGGCTCTGCTCCTGCTCGCGGCGCTGGGCAGCGCGGTGGCGGTGACCTCGGTGCTCGGCGAGCGCCTCGCGGCGCGCGCGGCGCGCGACCGTATCGCGGCCTCGAGCGCCGTCCAGGCCTCGACCGAGCGCGAACGTTTGCAGCGCCTCGGCCTGCTGGCGGAGATTCTGGTCGGCGATCCCACCTTCAAGTCGAACCTGGCCGAAGCGGTGACGAACCATGACCGCTTGTCGATCCTCGAGCAGCTCGACGAACGCAGGACGGAGCTCGCCTACGACCTCGCGCTCGTCATCGACGCCAACGGAGTGCTCGCGGCGCGCACCGATCAACCGGACGTGTCCGGAGTCGATCTTTCCGCGCGCCCGATGATCCGCCAGGTGCGCAGCCAGTTCGCGGCGTCCGGCGTCTGGCCCGAGAAGCGCGAGCTCTACGAGGCCGTGGCGGTGCCGATGGCGCTCGATCAAGGGGTGTTCGGGTTCCTGGTGCTCGGCTATTCGATCGGCGATGTGCGCGCGCTCGAGATGAAGCGGGCCACCGGCTCGGAGACGATCTTCGTGGCGGGCGGGCAGGGCGCGCCGGTGGCCAGCTCGCTCGCTCCGCAGGGCACCGCGGCGGTGCTCGCGGCGCTGCGGACCCAAGGGGATCCGGTCGCCGGTGTCGTCGGCAAGCAACAGGGGCCGGCGCAGGTCGAGGTACGCCACGACGGGCAGCGTTGGCTCGCCCACGTGGCCCCGCTGCGCGATGCCGCGCACGGCGGGGTCGGCGCGGTGGTCACGCTGGCTTCGCTCGACGACGAGCTGGCCGGTTACGCGCGGGTGCGCAACGCGCTGCTGGGGGTGGGCGCGGCCGCCCTGCTAGCGGCCCTGGCGATCTCCTACGGATTGGCGCGCCGGGTGTCGCGACCGCTCGATGAGCTGGTGCGGGCGACCGCCGCGGCCCGCGAAGGAAGATACGACGTGGAAATGCCGCGCGGCGGCTCGGGTGAGGTGGCCGAGCTGGTGCGCAGCTTCGACGCGTTGCAGACCGAGCTGCGCGAGCGCCGCGACCTGGCGGAGCAGGTCGAGAAGGTGTGGCGCATCCTGGGTGAGCCGGCCGGGTCGGCGAGCGGGATGCGGGCGGAGGCGCCGCCGGCGAGCCGGGCGGGCGCATTCGTGGCGTTCGAGCTGCGCCGCTACCTGAGAACACGCGGGCAGGATCCGCGCGCGGCGATCGAACGCTTGTCGCGCGATCTCCGGCAGAGCGCGGCGATCGTCGGTGCGCACGGTGGTCACCTCGAGTCGGTGGCCGGTGCGCGCGGCTTGGCCGTCTTCAGTGGTGGAGCTCCGGAGCGCACCGAACGGGCGCTGGCCGCAGCCGCGGATCTGATGAGCGCGCTGGCGCGCGCCGAGAGCCTCCTTCGATTCCGCGGAGCCGCCGGCCATCGCCATCGCGGCCGGCGAGACGATCGAGGGCATGGTGCGGTGGGGCGAGGGGGGATCGCGCACCCTGATCGGACTCCCTCTGCAGCTCACGGAGAATCTGCTGCGCGAGGCTGGAGCCGGCGACATCCTGCTGGCGTCGTCGGCACACCGCGAGCTCGAGCCAGCGCTCGGACGCGCCCAGGTCGAAGTGCCACCGCAGCGCGGCCTGCTCTCCACCCAGTCGATCTACCTGCTCGACGTCACCGCGGCCGCCCGAGTCGCAGCCGTCACGGGTCGGCGGGTTACCCACCCGAGCGGCGTCGACGGCGAGGATCCGGAGCCGAGCTTCAGCCTCGCCGCGATCGAACCGGGCGCCCTGCTCGGCGCGCGCTTCGAGATCCTTTCGGTGCTCGGAGCGGGCGGCATGGGGAGGGACTACAAAGCACGCGACCGCGACCTCGGCGACCTGGTGGCCCTCAAGCTGTTGAGACCTGACGTGGCGAGAGACCGGGCCTTGGTCGACGGCCTCCAGGCCGAGCTCGCGCGGGTCCGTCGCATCGTCCATCCGAACGTGCTGCGCATCTTCGACTTCGGCGAGATCGACGGGGTGCCGTTCATCTCGATGGAGTACGTCCGCGGCATCACGTTAAGCCGCATGCTGGAGCAGCTGTCGGATCGGCTTCCCTACGCGGCGGCGCTGCGGGTGGCGCGACAGCTCCTGGCCGGCCTCGCGGCCGCGCACGCGATGGACGTCCTGCATGGCGACATCAAGCCCGAGAACGTGTTGCTCGACCTGACGGGGAACCTCAAGCTAACGGACTTCGGGCTCACCCGCGCGGCGCCGGAGCCGTTGGAAGGAGCGGCGGCGAGCCCGCGCTCCGACGTCTACGCGGGTGGGTTGCTACTCGACGAGCTCTTCATGGACCGGCCGCCGGAGCTGGAGAACCTGATCCAGCGCTGCCTGGAGAAGGACCCCGCGGCGCGACCGCCGGACGCGGGCGCCATGTTGGCGGAACTCGAACGCCTGGGACGATGAGCGCGCCGCGCAGGAAGCCCGATCGTCGAGGGTTTCACGCGAAGTGAGCGAGGTGGATCCCGAGCGGCCCGCCGCGGACGACTGGCAGGCCCTGGCACGGGTCGCGGCGGGCGACGTGGAGGCTTTTCAGATCATCGTGGAGCGTCACCAGGAGCGGCTCCTGCGGCTCTGTCAGCGGATGCTCGGCGAGCGCGAGGAGGCCCTGGACGCGACCCAGGAGATCTTCATCAAGGCGTTCCGCCACGCCGCCGACGCCACGCCGCGCGGTCAGCTCTTCACCTGGCTCTACCGCATCGGCGTGAACCACTGTCTCAATCGCCTGCGCCGGCGCAAGATCGTGCGCTTCTTCTCGCTGAGCGGTGGCGCGACCGAAGAGAACCCGTCCATCGATCCGCCGAGCGCGGCCCCCGACGCCGAGGCCGAGATGGAAATCCGCGAGCGTTGGCAGCGCACCCGAAAGGCCATTGACCGGCTGCCTGAGAACCAGCGAACGGTGCTTCTTCTGGCCAAGTTCGAGGGACTGCCCTACAAAGAGATCGCGACCAGCCTCGGGATCACCGAGGGCGCCGTGGAGAGCCGCCTGGTGCGCGCCATGCGGCGTCTGGCGGTGGCGCAGGAAACCCCCTCGCCGGGGGTTCATCATGGGAGAGTAAAAGCATGAGCCGACTCGATCTGGATTCGCGCAACGAGGCCGACCGGCCCGCGGTCGGAGCGCCTGGCCTTTCCGGCGAGCGCTGGATGGCGCTCTGGGCCGATCTCGACCTGCCCCCGGTGGCTCCTCCTCCGCCCGGCTTCGCGGCCCGCGTGCAGGCCCGGGTTCGCGCCGAGCGGCGCGCCCCGCTGGGGTTGCCGCTCTCGCCCGTCTGGGCGCGGGCGGCGATCGCGGCGGCGCTCGTGGTCGGCGTCGCCGGCGGCGCCGGTCTCGGCCTGGTCGCGAGCTCGACTTCGACTTCGGGCGCTCAGGATGTCCTGCCCGGATGGAGTGGCGCGTCGCTGGCCGAGGATTTCGTCAGCAACGCCGACAGCGCTGTCGCGGGCTCGGATGCCAAGGCGGGCTCGACGACGACCACGGACGAAGCGGGAGAGCAGCCGTGAAGCGCGCCTGGATGGGGCTCGTCCTGCTCGTCTCGGTGGGTCTCAACATCGGATTTCTCGGTATCGCGGTGGCGCGCCACCGGGGATTTGACGGTTGGCGCGGAGCGCGCGCCGGAGGGGAGATGCCGCCCGCCGATTTCGGGGCGCGGCTGGCCGACCGGCTCCGCCTCTCGCCCGAGAGCCGGCCGCGTTTCCTGGCCCTGCAGCGCAAGCTGGCGCGAGCGACGATCGAGGGCCGGCAGGAGATCTTCCGGCTTCGTCACGAGTTGCGGAGCGAGCTGTTGGCACCACAGCCGGACCGGGCGGAGATCGACCGTCTGCTCGGCGAGGTCGACCGGCGCGAGCGCGAGCTCAACCAGGCCCTGGTCGACACCCTTCTGGAGTCGCGCCAGCTGTTGCACGGGCGGGAGCTCGACGACTACTTGCGTTTTCTCGAACGCTTCGCTCCCGGACGCGGCGGCCCACCCGGCGGTCCGCTCGGCGGTCCGTCCGGTGGCCGGCGCGGTCCGCCGGGGCGGCGCTGAGCCACGTGATAATTTGACCGGGTGATTCGCGTTACCGTCTTCGAAGCGGACGGCTCGGTGCGTTGCGGAGGCGAGGAGCTCATCGGGCACCAACCGGCCGACGCGGCGGCCGTCTGGATCGACCTCGAGGGCCCGGATCCCCGCTTCGAGAAGTGGCTCCGCGATTGGGGCTACCACCCACTCGCCATCGAGGACACCTTCACCCAGGAGCACCATCCGAAAGTCGAGGAGTACGGCGACACGCTCTTCACGATCGTGCGGGGCATCGACTTCAATGTCAGCGAGGAGCCGGTCGACGGCGAGCTCCGAACGCTCAAGCTGGCCTCCTTCCTCTCCAAGAACCGGTTGATCACTCTGCACCGCGCGCCGATGCGCAGTCTGCGCGAGGTCTACCGCCGGATCGAGGAGACGAACCGTTCGCTGCCCGGCGGCGTGGCGCAGGTCCTGTGGACGATCTTCGACGAGATGATGGATCTCTATTTCCCGGTGGTCGACGCGATCAGCGAGAAGATCGAGGTGCTCGAGGAGGAGATCATCGAAGACGCGAGCAAGGACCAGCTCGAAGAGGTCCTGGCGCTGCGCCGCAAGCTGTCGATCCTGCGCCGCACCATGCTGCCTCACCGTCAGGTCTTCAGCCATCTCGCGGGAGCTCGCTTCGAGGCGATCGACGAGACGGCGGCGCTGAACTTCCGCGACACCCAGGACAACGTGCTGCGCCTAGCCGATGCCATCGAGCAGCAGCGCGACATGCTGACCAATCTGAAGGACACCTACCTGTCGGTCGTCTCGCAGAAGACCAACGACATCATGCGGGTGCTGACCGTCTTCTCGGCGGTCATCCTGCCCCTCACCTTCATCGCCGGCGTCTACGGCATGAACTTCGAGAACATGCCCGAGCTCCACACCAAGATCGGCTACTTCGTGGTCCTCGGCGTGATGGTCACGGTCGCCGCCGGCATGCTCGCCTGGTTCCGCAGGAAGAACTGGATCTAGGAAGCGGCGGCACGCTCAGGGAAAGAGCGTCCGGAAGAAATCTCGAGCCACCTCGGCCGGATCAGCGGCCAACGTCGCGACATCGCCCTCGTCGGGGAGCCACTCGTCGGGCAGATGGTCGCGGTACGGGTGCTCGAGGAATCGGCGGTCGAAGAGCGCGATGACGCCGGAGTCCTCGGCGGAACGGATGAGGCGGCCGGCGGCCTGGACGACGCGGGTCATGCCGGGGACGATGAAGGCGTACTCGAAACCGCGCTCGAAGCGCTCCTGGTAGTAGGCCTGGAGAAGCCGGGTGTCGAGGGTGGGGACGGGCAGGCAGGGGCCGACCACCGCGACCGCGCGCAGGATGTCGCCCGGGTAGTCGACGCCCTCGGCGAAGACGCCGCCCGCGACGGCCAGCATCAGCACGTCGCCGAGTATCGCGCCGCGCAGCGCCTCGAGCAGGGCCTCGCGGTCGCGCTCGCTGTCGGTGCGCTGCTGGACGAGCACCCGCTTCTTCTCCGGAGCGACGCGCGCCGAGACGTCGGTCAGGTACTGGAAGCTAGGGAAGAGCACCAGCGTGTTGCCCGGCACGGCGTCGGCGAACGCCGAGATGCGCTCGGCGAGGCGGGGCAGGTGGGCGGCGCGCTCGCGCCACGTGGTCGCGACCGTGGAGTCGATGACCAGGCAGCGCCGTTCGGCCGGGAACGGGTTCGCCACCTGGAGAGTTGCCGTGCGGGCGCGGTCGAAGCCGAGCAGGTCGCGATAGAACTCGGGCGGCGAGAGGGTGGCCGAGAGGCCGATCGCCGAGTGACAGCGGTCGAGGATCCGGCCCAAGTGCGAGCTCGGGTCCTTGCACAGAATGCGCAGGAGACGGTCCGAGCCGCGGCGCTCGGCGAGACGGCTGAACGCCTCGCCCTCGAGCATCAACCCGTTCAGGAAACGAAGGAAGTCGAAGTAGAGGCCGACGAAGGGGTCGTCGGCGCGGAAGCTCTTGGTCTCGCGTTGGTGCTCGAGGTAGTCGACGAAAGCGGCGTCGAGCTCGGCGCGGAGCCTCCAGAGACGGTCCTCGGGCAGCAACGTCTCGAGGGCGCCGTCGCCCGGCGGCAGCTCGAGGAGCGCCGCCTCCACCTCGCCTTCGACGAGCTCGGCGAGGGTCTGTGAGACCGCGGCCAGGCGGTCGTGCACCGGCGCGCCGCCGCGCAGAGCCGATTCCGCGGCGCGGCGCGCTGCCTCGGCCGAGAGCTCGGGCGACAGGTAGCCGCGTCCGCGCTCGACCAGGTTGTGCACCTCGTCGAGGACCAGGATGGCGTCGGAGAGATTGCCGTCCGGACCGAAATCCGCGAGCGCCACCCAGGGATCGAAGGCATAGTTGTAGTCACCCACCACGACCTGGGCGCGCCCGGCGAGATCGAGCGAGACCTCGAACGGACAGACCTCGGCCTGCGCGGCGGCGGAGAAGACGAGGTCGGGCTCGAGCACCGCCTCCTCGCCGAGCAGGCGTGGCACGACGCCGCCGGTCGCCAGCTTGGCGTAGTAGTCGCGCGCGAAGGGGCAGTAGTCTTCGTGACAGATCACCTCGCCGTTGGCGCACATGCGAGCCTTGGCGCGCAGGCGAAGCGCGTGGAAGCCGCCGCCGGTCGAGAGCAGGCGCAGGACCCGGGTCGCCATCTCCTGTTGCAGATTCTTGGCGGTCAACACGAAGACGCGCTTGTTCTCGGCGAGCGCATAGCGCAGCGCCGGCCAGAGCGCCGCGACCGTTTTGCCGATGCCGGTCGGTGCCGCGACCAGGAGGTGAGAGCGTTCGGCCAACGCCTGGCCGACCGCCTCGACGATCTCGCCCTGTCCGGGCCGTATCTCGCCGTGCGGGAAGGCGAGCGTCTCGGCCACCCGTTGCCGGTCGGCGAGCTCGCGGCCCTCCGCCTCGTGCTCGCGCAGCAGGCGATTGACCCGCTGACGGAGCTCGAGCTCGAGCGCCTCGGAGTCGAGCTCGAGCTCGATTCGCTCGACCGCGTCGGAACCGATCGCGATCAGCACCAGCTCGGCTCGCACCGGCCCGGGGTCGTCCCGGCCCAGCATCCAGGCGTAGATCGCCGCCTGGCGCTCGTAGAGCTCGCGCAGCGCCGGCGCGAGCTGTCCCTCGCGGCGCACCGACTTGATCTCTTCGACAACGCGGGTGCCATCGTCGTCCTTGCGCAAGCCGTCGATCCGTCCGGAGACGACCACGGTCCATCCCCGGTGAGCGAGCTCGGCGCGTACCACGACCTCGCGGCGATAGGTGAGGTCGGCCGCCAGCGCTTCCTCCTGGTAGCGGCCGTGAATCGCCTGGCCGAGCCAGAGCCGTTCGTAGCCGCCCCGGTGAGCGAAACCGATCGAACGCGCGAGCCGGGGATCGAGCAGGTCGGCGACCGCGAGCTCGACGGTGAGCCCTTCGGAATCGAATCGCGGCGCCATCGCCGCGCCAGTCTATCGGTGCGGCGAGCGCGGTTGCGGGGGTGCGGAGCGTCGGATACTCTCGCGCGGGTTTTCGATAGTCACCTCGAGGAGAGCAAGGATGGATCGTTGGGTGTCGGTTCTCGGCCTGTTCGCGATGCTCGGCATCGCCTGGGCGCTGTCGAACAATCGCAAGGCGATCCGTTGGCGCCCCGTCGTGGTCGGCACCCTTCTGCAGCTCGTCTTCGCGGTGATCATCCTGCGGACCGAGGTCGGGCACGTCGTGTTCGACACGCTGGGACGCTGGATCAACCATTTCCTCGACTTCACCGACGCCGGCGCCTCGTTCGTCTTCGGCGACCAGTTCAAGAATTTCTATTTCGCCTTCAAGGTCCTGCCGACCATCATCTTCTTCTCGAGCTTCATCACGATCCTCTACTACTTCGGGATCCTGCAGTGGATCGTCGGGATCTTCGCCCGGATGATGATGCGGTTCATGGGCACGTCCGGCGCGGAATCGCTCTCGGCCTCGGCCAACATCTTCGTTGGCCAGACCGAGGCCCCCCTGCTCATTCGGCCGTTCGTCTCGACGATGACGATGTCGGAGCTCATGGCGGTGATGACCGGGGGCTTCGCGACGATCGCCGGTGGCGTCATGGCGGCCTACGTGGGGATGGGAGTGTCGGCCAAACACCTGCTCTCGGCTTCCGTGATGTCGGCGCCGGCGGCGCTCGTGATGGCGAAACTGATGTTTCCCGAGACGGAGGAGAGCCGCACGGCGGGAAAGGTGGACATCTCGATCGAGCGCCCGTGGGCGAACGTCATCGATGCCGCCGCGTCGGGCGCGGCCGACGGACTCAAGCTGGCCCTGAACGTGGGCGCGATGCTGATCGCGTTCGTGGCGTTGATCGCGCTCATCGACTGGCCGCTCGGCCGCCTGGGCCAGATGATGGGCTACCCGCAGCTGTCGCTCAACGTCATCCTGGGGGTCGTCTGCCGGCCGCTCGCCTGGCTGATGGGCGTGCCGTGGGCCGACGCGGGGAAGGTGGGCACGTTGATCGGCATCAAGACCGCGGTCAACGAGTTCGTGGGCTATGTCAAGCTGGAGGAGATGGTGAAGGCGGGCCAACTCTCCCATCGCGCCCAGGTCATCGCGACCTATGCGTTGTGTGGATTCTCGAACTTCTCTTCGATCGCCATCCAGATCGGCGGCATCGGCGGCATGGCGCCGGAGCGCAAGAGTGATCTGGCGAGGATCGGCCTGCGTGCCATGGTGGCCGGCTCGCTGGCCTGCTTCCAGACGGCGACCATCGCTGGCCTGCTGCTGTGAACGAGGGATTCGACTACCCCGAGCTGCTGCGCGCCGCCACGCTCTCGGTGGTGCGCGAAGTGCTGGACCGCGCCGCCGAGGAGGGCCTGCCCGGCGAGCACCATTTCTTCCTCACCTTCCGCACCCGCGATCCGGGCGTGCGGCTGCCCTCCCGCCTGGTGCTGCGCTATCCCGAAACCATGACGGTGGTGATTCAAAGCCAGTACGAGGATCTGCTGGTGGACGAGGATGCCTTCGAGGTCTCGTTGCGCTTCGGAGGGAACTGGGAGCGTCTCCGGGTGCCCTTCGACGCGCTGACGGCGTTTCTCGATCCCTCCATTCCATTCGGGCTCGACTTCGTGCAGTTCCGTGTCCCGGTCGCGGACGCGAGCACCGAAGAGACGCCGGCCGATCGGGGGGGCGAACGCCGGGACTCGAGCGAGGACCCGCCTGGCGGCGGCGAGGACGCCGTGGGCGAGCCCTCGCAGGATCCGGCGGGCGGCGATCTGCTGCCTTTCCGTCGTCCCTGAGGGCCACGCCCCGGGACTCCCGATGCAGGGGTCCACTGCCGGATGCCGGCGACTACGGCTATCATTGGGCCTCACCTTAGGACCGCGCGCTCCGCGCTCTCGAGGAAAGTCGCCCTGATCCAACGCCGCTCGTCCACTCCGCGCGCACTACTCGTCCTGATCTCGATTCTCGCGACCGCTGGCGGTGCCGTCCGCGCCGGCGCGATTCCGCCACGCGACAGCGCGCTCGGAGCGAGCTTGGAGCAGGAGGTGGTGGCGGCCCGCCGGGTCGCCCGGGGGGTCGGTGTGCACGTGGTCGATCTGGCGGATCGCCGCGAGGTCTACGGCTACCAGGCGGACCACGAGCGCATCCTCGCCTCCAACACGAAGTTGTTCACCACGGCGGCGGCGCTCACCGAGCTGGGGCCGGACTTCCAGTTCGAGACCCGGCTGCTGATGCGCGGGACGGTGGAGGGAGGGGTGCTGCGGGGAGATCTCGCCGTGGTGGCCGGGGGAGACCCCAACCTCTCGGGGCGCTCCCATGACGGCGACGCGCTGGCCCCCTTCCGACCCTGGGCGCGGGTGCTCGCGGAGCGTGGGATCCGGAGGATCGACGGCGATCTGTATCTGGTGAACGGTATGTTCGACCAGCCCAGGATCCACCCAGACTGGCCGCGCAATCAGCTCACCGCCTGGTACGAGGCGCCGATCGACGCGCTCTCGTTCAGCGACAACTGCGTATTGGTCCGTATCCAGCCGGGTGCGAAGGGCGGTGTCGCCGCGCGCGTGACGACCGATCCGCCGATCCACTACTTCGAGATTCGCAACAGTGCCCGGACCGTCTCCGGGCGCTGGGGACACCTGATCGTCAGCCGGCTCGCGGACTCCGACACGCTGGTGGTTTCCGGCACCGTGGGCGCGTTGTCCGGCGGACTCGACACCTGGGTGGCGGTGCACGATCCGGAGGCCTACTTCGCGGCGGCGCTGCGTGCCGCCTTCGCCGAAGAGGGCGTCGCGGTCGGAGGCCGCGACCACTTCGTGCACGGCGGGCCGCAAGGCTCGTGGGAGCGCGTGGCGGCTCACGCGAGCGACCTCGTGTCCACGATCACGGTGACCAACAAGCGGAGCCAGAACTTCTACGCCGAGAGCCTCGCCAAGTTCCTGGGCTGGAAGAGTTTCGGCCACGGAAGCTGGGAGAACGCGGTGCATGCGATCGGCCGCGCGCTGGTTCGCCTGGGATTGGCCCCGGACCAGTTTCAACTGGCCGACGGCTCGGGGCTCTCGCGCGCCGACCGCGCCACTCCGCGCGCGGTCACCGACTTGCTCGAGAAGATGTACTTTCATCCCTACGGCCGTGAATTCGTTCAATCGCTGCCTTACAGCGGCGAGGAAGGTCTGAGTTGGCGGCGGCGTCTGGCGGCGCCCCCTTACCGGGGCAACGTCTTCGCGAAGACCGGCACGCTCGACGGCGTCTCGGCGCTTTCCGGCTACGCCAAGGCGGTGTCGGGGCGCGTGTATGCCTTTTCGATCCTGCTCAACCAGGTGCGGGGCAACGGCTCCGCCCACGCGGCCCAGGACCGTATCGTCCGCGCCCTGATCGACCGCGGCTAGAGGAGTCTCATGGAGTCAACGACGGTCGAGACGGGCGAGACCCGGCACGTGGACTACCGCGTCCTGATGCGACAGGTCGAGCAGGTGATGGCCGAGATCCAAGGTGCCGGCGAGCGCGGGACCATGGTGCACCGCCTGGCCGACGCGGTGTTGCGGCGGCTCGGGGATGTGCTTCGCATCTCGGGCGGCCGTCTCTACCGGCGCAGCGGCGACGATTACGAGATCGAGGCCACCTTCCCGGAGGCGGTCGGTCACCTGTTGGGCACCCGGATTCCGGCCAGCTACGCGGTGATCGAGGGGGTGCTAGAAGCCGGAGTCGTCTACATCGAGCCGGACGATCCCCGGATCGATCCCGAGCTCGAGCGCCGGCTGGGGGTCAAGGCGTTCGCCGCCATCGAGGTCGGGGAGGAGGACTTCGTGCTCTCCTTCGACGTCGCGCCGGGGGCCGACCGCGAGGACGTCCTCTATTCGCTCGGCGTGCTCCGTCACGCCATCAACCAGCGCCTGCGCCAGGAGCGGCTCGAAGCCGTGTTCGACGAGGCCCGTCGCATCCAGGCCTCGATTCTGCCGCGCCGGGTGCCCGACTACGGCGAATTCGATCTGTGGGGTCATACCCAGCCGATGGAGAAGGTCGGCGGAGATTTTTTCGACTACATTCCGGTCACCGACAAGATCCTGGGGCTCGCCATCGCCGACGTCTCCGGCCACGGGCTGCCGGCGGCGCTGCAGGTGCGCGACATCTACATGGGCCTGCGCATGGGGCTGGCGCGCGATTTCAAGATCGTGCGCACCGTCGAGCGGATGAACCAGATCATTCACAAGTCGACCCTGACCAGCCGCTTCGTCTCGATGTTCTACGGCGAGCTGGAGCTCAACGGCGTCTTCATCTACGTCAACGCCGGGCATCCGGCGCCGTTCCACCTTTCGGCTTCCGGCGAGGTGCGGTTCCTCGATGAGGGGGGCGCGGTGCTCGGCCCGATCGCCGACTCCACCTACGAGCGAGGCTTCGTGCGACTGCGGCCGGGGGACCTGGTGGTGCTGTACACGGATGGGATGATCGAGGCGTCTCCCCTGCCGATGGACCATGACGCGGCGCACGAGTACGGCGTCGAGCGCTTGATCGAAGTGGCTCGTGCCCACCGAACCCAGCCGGCCCGGGAGATCGCCGAGGCGCTGTTCGCCGACGTCGACGCCTTCACGGGTGGCCTGCCGGCCCAAGACGACCGCACGGTCCTGGTGGTCCGCTACCCGGAGTGAGCGCCCGCCCGGAGCGCCGGCGGCGTGATGCGCCGCAGCTTCCGGGCCGCCTTCCTGCTACCATCCGGCGCATGCGACAGGGAGCGTTTCTTGGAGCCACGGCGCTGCCGATTCTGCTGCTCCTGGGATGCAACGGACATCTCGAGCGCGCCGATCAGCCACCCCCGCCCGAGCAGACCGCGCGATCGGCGAACCCCGCGGACGACGGCGCCGACGTGTCGTCGGACGCCGATGAGGGGAGCTACGACGCGGACTCTGGCGACGACTCCCCTCAGCCGGAGGGCGCCCGGACCCAGGAGATGGACAACGAGGCGCGAGATCTGCGTCGTCAGTACGACGAGGCGCGGGCCAACGCCAAGACACCGGCAGAGGCAGAGCGCGCCTATCAGGAGTTCGAGCGCAAGCGCGCCCATCTCGACGCGGTCGGCAACGGCGAGAACCCCGACGGCTCGACCGCCGGGAGCTCGAACGACGCCTACCCGCCGCCGCCCTGAACGCCGCGCGGCTCGAGCGTCGTCACCTCGAGCTCTTGCCGCAGCTTAATCATCGAATCCGCGGGCCAGAGCCCGCTGCGCAGCTGAACTCCGGTGTAGAGCCGGGTGCGGGCGCCGACCACGCACCCGGGATGGAGCACGGAGTTACAACCCGTGGCCACGCCGTCGCCGAGCAACGCGCCGAGCTTGCGCCGTCCCGTCGCCAGCGGGCCCTCGGGCGTCGCGATACGGATCTCGCCGCCGTCGTGGCGGAAGTTCGAGAGGATCGTGCCGGCGCCCAGATTGACGCCGCGACCCAGGATCGAATCCCCGACGTAGGAGAGGTGGGGCGCCTTGGCCCGGTCGCCGAGGATGGCCCGCTTGAGCTCGACGTTGGCTCCCACCACGCACCCGTCACCCAGCCAGACGCCACCGCGCAGGTAGGCGCCGGGCCGTATCTCGCAATCGCACCCGATGCGTACCGGACCGACGATCGTGACCCCGGGCGCGATGCGGGTGCCCGCGCCGATCACGATCCGGTCGCCGGAGAGGAAGACGCGGGGATCGAGCGCGATCTCGATCCGCTGCGACGGAAGCTCCGCCAAGGCGCGGTCCAGGGGCTCACCCAGCAGATCCCAGGGCCGCGCCGGGTCGAGCGCCGCGGCGAACGGCGCCGGCAGCTCGGCCCACAGCTCCGGAAGGGTCATGCCGAGGCGGCGCGGGCGCGGTACCAGGGCAGGGTGAGCGCCAGGCCTTGCTCGATCGTGGTGCGGGGTCGGGTGCCGAAGGTGCGCTCGAGCAGAGCGGCGTCGAGCGAGTTGCGGCGCAGCTCGGCGTTGACCGCGTTGACATGGCGCGGCCGGATGTTGCTGCCGAGCGCCGCGACGACCCTCTCATAGAGCGCGTTGACCGTCGTCTCGCTGGCGGTTCCGACGTTATAGGCGCCTGGTGTCCAACGGTCGAGAACGGCGCGGTTGGCGGCCACGAGGTCACCGACGTAGAGGTAGTCGCGTGTCTGCTCGCCGTCGTCGTAGATGCGCGGCGTCTCGCCGGCGAGCAGCTTCTCGGCCAGGATGGCGACGATGCCCGCCTCCCCTTTCGGCTCCTGGCGCGGTCCATAGACGTTGGAGTAGCGCAGCACCACCGGATCGAGATCGCCGGTCACACGAAATGCCTCGAGGTAGAGCTCGACGGAATACTTCGCGCAGCCGTAAGGGCTCAGGGGATGCTTGGGATGCGTCTCGTCGCACGGATAGACCTGCTGCTCGCCGTAGACCGTGCCGCCGCTCGAGGCGAAGAGGATCCGGCGCACACCGGCGCGCTTCGCGGCGGCGATCACTTCCAGGGACCCGAGAACATTCACCCGCGCGTCGGCCGCCGGATCCTCGAGCGAGACCCGAACGTTGACCTGCGCGGCATGGTGGCTGATGGTGTCGACCTTCTCGTCGGCCAGGATCTCCTCGAGGCCGGGATCGAGCAGGTTCCGCTGGTAGAAGACGGCGCCACTGGGCACGTTTTCGCGCTTGCCGGTGGAAAGGTCGTCGAGGACCACGACGCGTTCGCCGCGGGCCAGGCAGTCGTCCGCGAGGTGGCTGCCGATAAAGCCCGCCCCGCCGGTGATGAGTATCGTTCGCACGGCCACGAAGCTTATCCTGGCGGTGCGGAGGCTTCACCCTAGAATGCGCGACGATGGGTCGATTCCGCGCCTTGCCGCGCGCGTTCTACCGACGTTCCGCGCCGTGCGTGGCGCGCGATCTGCTCGGCCGCTATCTGGTGCGCGAGCTCGACGGCGAGCGTCTGGTGCTCCGGCTGGTCGAGGTCGAGGCCTACCTTGGCGGCGACGATCCGGCGAGCCACGCCTACCGCGGCCGGACGCCGCGCAACGCCGCCATGTTTCTCGACGGTGGTCGCGCCTACGTCTATTTCGTCTATGGCATGCACCATTGCCTGAACGTGGTCTGCGAACGGGCGGGGGTCGCGCACGCGGTGCTGCTGCGGGCCGGCGAAGCGGTGGCGGGCGAGGCGCGCATGTGGCGCGAACGCGGAGCGGGGCGTCCGCGGGGCGCCCGCGAGCTGGCCGGTGGCCCGGCCCGTCTCTGCCAGGCTCTGGCCATCGATCGTTCGTTCGACGGCCGATCGTTGCTCGCCGGCGAGCTTCGCCTCGCGGCGGGAGAGCCGGTCGAGGCCGGCGACGTGGCGGTGGGGGAGCGAGTGGGCGTCGATTACTCGGGAGAGGCCGCGCGCTGGCCCTTGCGCTTCGGGTTGCGCGGCCATCCGGCGCTTTCGAAGCCGCTCCGCTGAGCCACTCAGGCCTTGCCGCGCATCCGGATGTGGCCCTGGCGCAGCAGGCGCCACAAGACCAGTTGCATGTCGAGCGGCGGCAGGGGACCCATCTTGAGCAGCGAGCCGAGCGGCTGACGCCCGTCGAGCCGCGAGAGCAGGAATCCCTCCTGGGGCGAAAGGCGCTGTTGGGCGAGCTCTTCGAGGGGGCGGGCGAGCTCGGGTACGTCGGTGGAACGCAGGCCGGCCCGTTCCAAGGAGATCCGGATTGCCTCCTCGGTTTTCGCGCATTCGGTCGTCAGCTGGCGATTCTCCGGATCGAGGGCGTGCGCGGCGCGGGCGTGACGCAGCGCCCCCTCGAGCTCGTCCTTCGCCAGGAGCTCGCGGGAGCGCTCGATCAACGCCTGCGAAGAGAACGAGGATGGGGCGCCGGCGGCGTCTCGTGCCGCTGGGGCGTCGCGCGGTCGGATCAGCTTGAGTCGCCCCGCGAGGTATTGCCGCGTCAGGACGCGGCAGACTCGGAACTCCGGCGCGTGCGCCAAGCCGCAGATCTCATGGACGCTGCGGTCGTCGTCGACCAAGGAAAGCACCTTGGAGTCGAGCTCGCTGGCGCCGGACTCGTCGAAGGCCCCCAGTCGGACCGGTACGGCGTCCAGGCTGGGGAGGATCTTCTCGATGCGCCTCCACTCGTCGAGCCGCTGCATGCCTTCGAGAACCACGGCGGCGACGTCGAGAGACATCGCGACCATCGTTTCGGACGGAGGCAGCTGACCGTCGAGGAAGCGGAAGTCCCCCTCGTTCCACGTGAAGACATCGTAGATGCTCTCCTCGGCCTTGAGGCGGAGCATGCGCTGCAGATCGCTCTCGCCGATCGCGCCGATGGTCAGCAGGATCTTGCCGAGCAGCATCTTGTTCGACCTCTGCATCTCGACGGCCTGGGTGAGCTCGGTCTCGGAGATGAACCCATGGCTCATCAGGAAAGCGCCGAGATGGTCGCGTGGATCGGTCGAGGCGGAAGAGATCACCTTGCCATCGCGGAAGACGATCTCCTTCTTCACCTTCCCGTTGTCGACGGCCAGGGTGCCGGTCTTGAGGGCGCCGGAGAGCCACTGGAGGAGCTCGGCGAGCTCCATCGTTCTGAGATTTCCCGAAATTCCCATGGGTGCGCGCGGCGGCGAGCGATCATAGCCGACCGTCGACGGCTCGGCTGTTGAGCAAGACAACGGCGGGCTCGGGGGCCACGCCGCTCAGTCGCGAGCGACCGTGGTCCCGCGTTGACCCTGGTAGTGCGACTCCGATCCCGGCTCGCCGTAGGCGATCTCGGGCTCGCTCTCCATGGCGATGAAGATGAGCTGGGCGATACGGCGACCGGCGTCCAGGACGAAAGGCACCGGGCCGAGGTTCTGCAGCTCGAGCGTGATGTTGCCTTCGAAGCCGGGATCGCACCAGCCGGCCAGCGAGTGGTTGATCCAGAGGCGCCCGAGGGTGGACTTCAGCTTGAGGTCACAGGCGACGGTACGAGGAATCTTCACGTGCTCGAGGGTCGAGGCGAGGACGACCTCGCCCGGGAAGAGCTTGATGTGCGGCGCGCGGGACTCTTCGGGCTCGCGGGTGGGGCAGATCCAGTGGTCCGACACGCGGACGTCGTAGCTCGCGGCGTTGACCTGCCCGGGCTCGTAGGGCTCGACGCCGCCGCGCTCGGCCCACTCGCGAATCCAGCGATCGGGCTTGATCACGTGGCGAAGAACGCGGGCCGGGTCAGGTCTTCGCGATGAATCGTATCCACGAAGCGGATCGTCTTGCGGGTCAGCGACATGAAGAGGGTGTGGGTGCGGTGGCCGCTGCCGAAGAACCGCACCCCGCGCAGCAACTCGCCGTCGGTGACCCCGGTGCAGGAGACCAGGATCTGCTCGCCCGGCGCCAGGTCCTCGGTGCGGTAGATCTGCTCGAGGTCGGTGTAGCCGAGCGAGCGCAGGCGCTCTCTCTGGTGGTCGTTGGTGGCCACCAGGCGCGCTTGGATCTCGCCGCCCAGGCAGCGCATGGCGGCGGCGGTGATCACGCCTTCCGGGGCGCCGCCGGTGCCCATCACCGCATGCACGCCGGTGCCGCGCACCGCGCAGGCGATGCCGGCCGACAGGTCACCATCGCCGATCAGGTGGATGCGGGCGCCCGCTCGCCGGATGTCGGCGATCAGTTGCTCGTGGCGTTCCCGGTCGAGCACCACGATGGTGAGGTCTTCGACATCGCGCTCGAACGCGCGCGCCAGGGCGCGGAGGTTCTCGGCCACCGGGGCGTCGATGTGCAACTTGCCCTGGGCGGTCGGACCGACGATCAGCTTTTCCATGTAGGTGTCGGGCGCGTGGAGAAGACCGCCGCGTTCGGCCGCCGCCAGCACCGCGGTGGCGCCGGGAGCGCCGGTCGCGCACAGGTTGGTGCCCTCGAGCGGATCGACCGCGATGTCGACTCCGAGGCCGTCGGCCTCGCCCTTGAGCGCCCCCACCTCCTCGCCCACGAAGAGCATCGGAGCTTCGTCACGCTCGCCTTCGCCGATCACGATGCGGCCGTCGATCTCCAGGGCGTCCATCTCGCGCCGCATCGCCTCGACGGCGACGCGATCGGATTCCTTGCGATTGCCGAGCCCCATGGTGTGGGCGGCGGCGACCGCGGCGGCTTCGGTCACGTGGACGAAGTCCTGCTCGAGGAGTTGGTCGACCGTCGCCATCAGCTCACCGCCTCGGCCGCTGCGGGTTGGGCGGGCTTGGGCGCCTTCTCGACGAGCGGCGGCGGCTCGTAGGCCGCGATGCCGGTCACGGCCTCGCCGATGATCAGGCCATGGATGTCGTGCGTGCCCTCGTAGGTGTACACGGACTCGATGTTCATCATGTGGCGGATCACCGGGTAATCGTCGACGATGCCGTTGGCGCCCAGGATCTCGCGCGCCAGCTTGGCGCACTCGCGCGCGACCCAGACGTTATTGCGCTTGCCCATCGAGACCTGCTGCGGGCGCAGCTTCTTGCGGTCCTTGAGGTGGGCGATCTGCAGGACGAGGAGCTGCGCTTTCGTGATCTCGGTGATCATCCAGGCGAGCTTCTCCTGCACGAGTTGGTGGGCGGCGATCGGGCGGCCGCCGAACTGAACGCGCTGCTTGGCGTACTCCAGCGCGGTGCGGTAGGTCTCCATGGCCGAGCCGACCGCTCCCCAGGCGATGCCGTAACGCGCCTGGGTCAGACACATCAGGGCATTTTTCAGACCGGTCGTTCCGGGCAGGATGGCGTCCGCCGGAATCCGGCAATCGTGAAAGCCGAGCTCGGAGGTCACGGAGGCGCGGAGGGAGAACTTGCCATGTTGATCGGTCGAGGTGAATCCGGGCGTGCCCCGCTCGACCAGGAAGCCCCGGATACCCTCCTCGGTCCTTGCCCAGACCACCGCGATCTCGGACAGCGTGCCATTGGTGATCCACTGCTTGGCGCCGTTGAGGACCCACCCGTCGGAGGTCTTCTTGGCGGTGGTGAGCATGCCTCCCGGATTGGAGCCGAAGTCGGGCTCGGTCAGACCGAAGCAGCCGATCGCCTCGCCGCTCGCCAGTTTGGGCAGCCAGCGTTCCTTCTGCTCCTCGGAGCCGAAAGCCCAGATCGGGTACATGACGAGACCGCTCTGCACCGAAGCGAAGCTGCGCAGCCCCGAGTCGCCGCGCTCGAGCTCCTGCATGATGAGGCCGTAGGAGACGTTGTCGAGGCCGGGAAGCCCGTAGCCGGTCAGCGAGGGGCCGAACAGGTTGAGCTCGCCCATCTCGGGGACGAGCTGCATCGGGAAGGTCGCCTCGCGGTGGCACTCCTCGATGAGCGGCATGAACTTGTCGTCCACCCAGGCGCGCACGGTGTCGCGGACCAGGCGCTGTTCTTCGGTCAGAAGCGAATCGAAGTCGATGAAATCGACGCCGGAAAAGCGGTTCACGGGGAGGCCCTCCTCAGAAGATCGGGGCGGGGCGGAACGGTCGTACCGACCCGGCAGGAAGCTCGGCGAATGCTAGCACAGCGCTGGCGGGCCGGCCGGAAGGAAGCGCGCGTGAGAGCGCGCCCGGCGGCTTCGATTCGCACGGCGAGGTCCCGTAAGATGGGACCCATGGGGAGCTTCTCGGGGGGGAGCGCGTGGGCGATGGCGCGGGACATCGGTGAGGGCGTGCTCCTGGTGACCGAGCGCACCTTCGGCCGCTTCGAGCTCGGGCAGGTCGATCAGTTGGCTTTCGAGCTCGAGCGCGCGTTGCGCACCGTGCGCGGCGAGCAGGCGCCGCTCGACGACCTCGCGGCGATCCAGACGAGAAACCGCAAGATCCAGCGCTTGATGAGCGCCCTGACGATGCTCAAAGGCTTCAAGCAGCGGCGATTCCGCCGCGGCGTGCGTCCCCAGTTCGACGGCAACACCTGAGCCCGGCGTGATGTCCTATTTGCGTCTCGCGGCGCCGGCCGTGCTCGCCGTGGCCACGGTCGCCTACCTCGATTTCCAGAGCCGGCGCGCCGGCCTGGAGCCGCCGGGTTTCGCTCATCCGGTGCGCCGCGCGATCGGGCTCGGGGCGGTGGGCATCGCGCTCGCCCTGGCCTGCTTCGCGCCGCTCGCCTCGTCGGGGAGCGGTCCGACCGCGCAGGATCTGGCGGCCGTGCCGGACTGGCAGCTCTTCGCGCTCCACATCCTGCTGGTGGTCGCGATGCTGACCTGGTACGGAGCCGGCTTCGGTGGCCGTGGCGAGCCGATCGCCCCCCAACTCGGCCTGCAGGCTCGCGCGCCCTGGCGCGAGATCGGATTCGGCGTGCTGTTCGGTATTGGCGCCTGGGTCGTCGTGATCGTGGGCGCCTGGGCGGTCGCGATCCTGGTGACGGCGCTGGGCGGGGCCGACCTGCTTCCCAAGTCGCCGTCCGGCACGGTGGTCTGGCTGGCGGGCCGGAGCGTGGGTCTGCGGGCGGGGTTGGCGCTCTCGGCCGGCCTGGTCGAGGAAACGTTCTTTCGCGGCCTGCTGCAGCCGCGCATCGGTCTGGTTTTCGCGACCCTCCTCTTCGCCCTCGCCCACCTCTCCTACGGACAGCCGTTCTTGCTGGTCGGCATCACGTTGTTGTCGCTGCTCTACGGCCTTTTGGTGCGGTGGCGCCAGAGCGTATGGGCGGCGATCGCCGCCCACGCGGTGTTCGATCTCGTCCAGCTGCTCATCGTGGTGCCCTCACTGCTCAATTCCTTCGGCGGCTTCTGGGGCAGCTGAGTCCTCCGATCGGCCGGCCACGATCTGCTACACTCCGCCCGCTTTCGGACACGACCCGGAACTCCATGGAACGGCAGCTTCATCTGACGGTCGGCAGCCGCTTCGAGAACATCGAGCTCGTCCAAGCGGCGATCGACGAGGCGCTCGCGGAGCATGGCGCCGAAGAGGACGCTCGTCACTGGGTGGGCCTCGCGGTGCGCGAAGCCCTCGCCAACGCGATCAAGCATGGCAATCGGCAGGACCCCGGCAAGCGGGTGGATATCGCGGTGCAGATCGACGGGGGGGTGCTCGAGATCCGGGTCTCCGACGAGGGAGCGGGTTTCGATCCGGAGGAGGTTCGCGATCCGCTGGCGCCGGAAAACCGGTTTCGAACGAACGGCCGTGGCATCTTCTACATGCGCCGGTTCATGGACGACATCAATTACGAGTTCGCCCCCGGCGGCGGTACCGTGGTCACTCTGCGCAAGCGCTTGGTGGCTGAGACTGGCGGGAGCCAGCAACGACAGGAGGAGTTTTCATGAAGATCGAGAAACGCGAGCGCAATGGGGTCACCATTCTGGAGCTCGATGGCAAGATCACGATCGGCAAGGGCGACGTCGCGCTGCGTGAGGCGGTCCAACAGTTGCTCGCCGACGGCGTGACCAAGATCCTGATCCATCTGGAAAAGGTGACGACGATCGACTCGTCGGGAGTCGGCGAGCTCGTGTCGGCCTTCACGACGGTGACCAACCGGGGCGGCAAGCTGAAGCTGGTGAACCTGCCGCCCAAGGTCAACGACATTCTCCAGATCACTCAGCTCATCACGGTCTTCGAGGTCTACGACAGCGAGGACGAGGCGCTCGCCTCCTTCTGATTCCGCGGCCGCGGCCATCGTCGGCTCGTCGAGTTCCCTCGATTCCCGGCTCGTCGCTCACGCCGCGCGCGTCGAGCGACGCCTGCCCGATCTGCTGCCGCGCGAGGACGAGCGCCCGGAAGCGGTCCACCGGGCGCTGCGCTACGCGGCGCTCGGTTCGGGCAAGCGCGTCCGCCCCATCCTCACCCTGATCGTGGCCGAGATGTTCGGTGCGGCGGCGAACGACGCCGTGGTCGACGTCGCCTGCGCGGTGGAGCTGGTTCACGCCTGCTCGCTGGTGCTCGACGATCTGCCGGCGATGGACGACGCGGCGCTGCGGCGCGGCCGTCCGACCGTCCATCGGGCCTTCGGCGAGGACGTGGCGATCCTGGCCGCATTCGCGCTCCTCACCCGGGCGTTCCAGGTGGTCGCCGACGGCGCGCAACGACTCGGCCTCAAGCGCTACGCTCCCGAGGACCTGGTCCACCACCTGGCTGAAGCGATCGGGACGCGGGGACTGGTGGGCGGCCAGGCGCTCGACCTCGCCTCGCGGCCGGACGAGCTCGACCTGGAGCGGCTCGAGTACATTCACAGCCACAAGACCGGCGCCCTCTTCCTGGCCGCCGCCGAGCTCGGCGCGATGGTGGCCGATGCGCGGCGCCGCGACCTCGAAAAGGTGGGGCGCTACGCCAAGAATCTCGGACTCGCGTTTCAGATCGAGGACGACCTGTTGGACGCGCTGGCGACCTCGGAAGAGACCGGCAAGGACGCGGAGCAAGATGTCGACAGGGTGACGTTCGTCAAGTTGCTCGGGGTCGACGGGGCGCGCACGTTGGCCGACGAGCTGCTCGAATTCGCGGTCACGTCGCTCGACCCGCTGGGACGGCGCGCCGATCCGCTGCGCGTGCTCGCGGAGTTCGTCGGCCGACCGGGCCGGCGATGAGCGAACCCCAGCAACCGCTCGACGAGGTTCGCCGCGAGCTCCAGCGGCTCGGCTACCTGTCGCACCGGCTCGAGCGCTTCCTGCTTCAGGACGCCCTGGTGCCGCGGCCCGGTTGGCGTGGTCTCGCCGTGCTGGCGGGCAAGGTCGGTCTCACGGTCGGCGCGCTGCTCGCCGCCGCGAACGCGCTGGTCCTGGCGGGCGCGAATCGCATCCTCGGCTCGGCGCCGCGCGACGCGATCGTCCTCTTCCTGGAGCTCCTCGTGCCGGTGGTGCTGGGCGCGGCGGTCGGATTCCTGGCCGCGGTGGCGCTCTTCCGGGCAGTGCTCATGGCCTTTCCGCGACGCGGTCTGGGACTGGTGCGCGTCGCCCTGGCGCTCGGCGGGAGCGCCGCACTGCTCGGCGTCGGCGTCTGGTGGGGTTGGGACTATCTGGCGGCGCTGCCCGCCGCGCCACGCATCGCCGCCGCGGCGTTGCTGCCGCTGCTCGCCGCGGCGATGGCGAAGCTGGTGGCCGACGGACTGCTCGTGGTCGGCGTGCGCTGGACAAGGCGTGCGCCGGGCGAACGTCTGGTGGGACGCCGGACGGTCGTCATCGCGCTGGTGGCGAGCACGGTCGTGGTCGCCGCGGCGGCGCTCGCCCTGCGGCCGCCTCGCCCGGAGCCGGCGCCATCCTCCTTGCCGGTGACGGCGGGACATCCGGTGCTCCTGGTCGGCCTCGACGGTGTGGAACCGGACGAGCTCGATTTTCTGATGGCGCGAGGCGACCTGCCCGAGCTTCTCCCGCTTGGCCCGCCAAGGCGGGGTCGTCGCGTCCTATCGGCGTCCTGCCGGTGCGTCTCCCGCCGAATTCTGGACCACTGTCGCGACCGGGCGAGCTCCCGCCGACCATGGCGTGGTGGCGCTCGACGGCTACCGATTGCCCGGCATGAGCGCGACCTTGACCCGAACCGGACCCTGGCGCTTCTACTTCTCGACGGTGGCCGCTCCGCTCGGCCTGGCGGAGCAGCGTCCGCTGCTCTCCAACCGTCGTCTGGCTCCGACCTTCTGGGAGCTCGTCGCGCGCGGTGGCCGACCGGTGGCCGCCGTCGACTGGTGGGGGACCTATCCCGCCGATGCCGTGCCGGGTCTCGTCGTGGCGCACGGCGCCTACGACCTGCTGGCATCGGGAGCGCCCGACGTGGTCGCGCCGCCGGGCCGGCGCGGCGCCCTGCTGGCGCTCCGGGAGACGATCGACGCGACGGGCACGCCGGCCGATCGGATGGAGAGTCTGGCTGCCGCCAGCCGGACCCGCATCTGGCGCCGGGCGCTGGCTCCCGATGCGTTCTATCGGCGGATCGCCGCCCAGGCGGCGACAGAGGCCCGGGCGCTTGCCCTCTACCTGCCGGCGGCCGACCTGGCGGCCGCCGGTTGGCCCGGTCCGCCGGAGGCGCTTTCCGAGCTGGTCGGTGGGGAGCTCCGGGCCGCCGATCGCCTGCTCGCCGAGCTGGCGCCGGGCATGGGTACGATCATGGTGGTGGTCGATCCGGGCCGGCGCGGCGGCGACGCGGGGCGGGCGCTGGTCTGGAACGGCACGTGTGCCGCCGAGGCGCGTCCGCATCTCGATCCTCGGGCGATCGCCGCGGGTCTGTTGCGCGGCGCGGGGCTCGCGCAGAGCCGCGAGCTGCCCGCTCCGCCGGCGTTCTGTCGCTGGGCAGTGGCACCGGCCGACGTGCCGACTTACGGTCAGCGGAGCGAGTCGACCGCCCCCGGCGAGAGCGGCCGCGATTATCTCGAGACCCTGCGCGCGCTCGGCTATCTCTGAGCCCGGGCGCGCGACGAGAGAGAGGGCCCGACAGGATGGGAAATCCGAGTCGACGCGATCTCTTCGCCGGCGCTGCGGCGGCGCTCGCGGCCCCGCAGCTCTTCGCGCAACCGGGCGGCGCGGCGCGAGATCAGGCGCGATGCGGTAGGGGCATCGGAGAGCCGGCGGCCGGCGGCCGGCAAGTGGCGATCAGTAGAGCGGCCACGATCGCAACGGAGCCGCCGACCAGGAAGGCGGAGCGCATCGAGACGACTTCGGCGAGCCCGCCGAACAGCAGGCTCGCTCCGAGCGCGCCCAAGCCGTTGGCCCGCTGCCAGGCGCCGAGGCTCGTACCGGCGCCGCTCGCTCCGCCGAGCTCGATGGCGAGCGCGCGCTCGGCGCCCTCGACCAGTCCGGCATGGGCCGCATAGGGAACCATCAGCAAGAGGAACCAGCCAATCTGTCCGGAGCTTCCGAAGCCCAGGTAGAGCAGTCCGTAGGCGATCCAGCCGGCGACCAGGGAGGTCCGGGCACCGAAGCGGTCGGCCACCTTGCCGCCCGGCGCCGAAGCGAGCCAGCGGACGACGTGGAAGGCCGACCAGACGAGGGCGAGCGACGCGGCTGGGAGACCGAGCTCGCCGGCTCTCAGGAGCAGGAAGGCGTCGGACGCGTTGGCCAGACCGAAGAGCCCCGCCGCCAGCATCGCGCGACGCCAGGTCGGAGAGACGGCGGATCGCCCGAGCCGGGCCTTGGTGCCCGATCCGTCTTCTGTCACGGGGTCGCGCGGAACGGTCCAGAGCACGGTGGCGAAACCGGCCAGAGCGGGGAGCGTGGCGGCGAGGAAGACGAATCGCGCGGGTGCGCCGAACGCCAGCAATGCCGCCGCGGCGAGCGGCCCCGTCGCGGCGCCGAGATGATCGAGTCCGCGGTGGAAGGCGAAGGCGTAGGAGCGTCGCGACGGTTCCACCGCGCCCGCGATCAGCGCATCGCGAGGGGCCGAGCGGACGCCCTTGGCGAACCGGTCCCAGACGCGCAGCGCGACGATCTGCCAGGGGGCCACGACGGCGGCGAGCAGCGGTCGCGCCAGGGCCGAGCCGCCGTATCCGACGGCGACGAAGGACTTGCGCTTCCCCGAGCGGTCGCTGGCGCGTCCGGCCCAGGCCTTGACGAAGGAGACCACTCCGTCAGCGGCGGATTCCATCAGGCCGAGTAGCGCGGGACCACCGCCAAGCGCCACCAGGAAGCCGGGCAGGAGCGGGTAGACCATCTCGCTGGCCACGTCCTGGAAGAACGAGACGGCGCCCAGCCGGCGCACCAGGGGTGGCAGCTCGGCGCCGCCATAGACGCGCCGCAGCCTGCCTCCGGGAAGTGGCTCCATGGCCCGATTCTGTCGCGAAACCATCCGGAAGCTCTCGCCTCACCGGATCGACCCCGGCTCGGGTGTAATGTGGAGCCTTCTGACGGCTCGATGCCGCACGAAAGGGGGAATCGTGCAGCGAACGGAACGCGGGCTGGAAACCGCCTATTGGCTGTTGCGCTTCGGCCTCGGTCTGGGTGCCTTTCTGGCCGGCCTGGACAAGTTCTTCGATTTCCTGACGACCTGGGACATGTACCTGGCGTCCTGGGTGGAGCGCCTCCTGCCCTTTTCGAGCGGAACTTTCTTCCACCTCGTCGGCGTTTTCGAGATGGCAGCGGGTTTGCTCATCCTCTCCAGGTGGACCCGAATCGGCGCACGCATCGTGGCGCTCTGGCTGCTCGCGATCGCGATCCAGCTGGTATCGAGCGGCATGTTCTTCGATCTGGCGATGCGCGACGTGGAGGTGGCGCTCGGGGCCTTCGCGCTCGGTCAACTGGCGGCGTGGCACGACGCGAGCTCCGAAACATCCTCCCGAACCCCGGCGTCCGTAACCAGAACCCAGATGTAGCATCCCAACCCATGATGGTGAAAGGAGAGCATCGATGAGGAAGTCCCGTATCGTCGTCTCGCTCGCCGCGCTGGCTTTCGCGGCCCTGCCCACTCTCGCCCTGGCGGCGACCTGGAGCGACGCTCCTCTGGTCGACACGCACTGCGCGACCAAGGACACGGTCAAGGCGAATCCCGACTCCCACACCCGGGATTGCGATCTGATGTGCGAGAAGCACGGCTACGGCATCTTCGCCGACGGCAAGTACCTGAAGTTCGACGCCGAGGGCTCGGCCAAGGCCCTGGCGGCGCTCAAGGCGTCGGACGCCAAGGACCATATCCGGGTGAACGTGACCGGCGAGATCGACGGCGACATGATCAAGGTTTCGTCGCTCGAACTGGCGCACTGAGGCGACGCTGAACGCGGGCCGGCCGGAAGCTCCGTGAGCGACGGCCGGAAGGGAGGCGCTCGGCGGCGGTTGCCGTCGGGCGCCTTTCTCGTTTGCCGCGGGTGCTACGATGTCGCGCGTTTTTTGGTCCGCCCTCCGCCCCACGCGGCCGCGGGCGGGCGACCACGCTCTCCCGACACCCGAGTCCAGAGGAGTCAACAGTTGGAAACTTCACGTCGTCTCGCATCCACGCTGGGCTTGGCGGTATTCACCCTCCTTCTCGTCACCTCGTCCGCCCGGGCCGCCGATCCCAAGGTGGTCATCCTGGGATTCGACGGCGCCGACGCGCAGCTGACCGCGCGATGGATGGACGAGGGCAAGCTGCCCAACCTGGCGAAACTGCGCGACGAGGGGACCTTTTCGCCCCTGCGCTCGACGATCCCGTCCCAGACGCCGGTCTCCTGGTCGACCTTCTCGACCGGCCTCAACCCGGGACGAACTTCGATTTTCGACTTCCTGAAGCGCGACCCGGCGACCTACCGGCCGACCTTCGCTGCGTTCGATCAGGGTACGGAGCCTTTCCTCTACGGCCAGCGAAATCCGCTCGTCTTCGGCGCGCTCGGCTTCGTGGTGCTCTTCCTGGTCGGGCTTCTGGTGCTCAAGATCTTCCGGATGCGCACTCGCCCGGCGCTCGTCACCGCATTGGCGCTCGGCGTTCTGGCCGCTGGCGGCTTCGGCTGGGTGGCGAAGATCTGGCTCCCTACCCAGCGTCCGGTGGCGATCAACCGGCGCCAGGGCGACACCTTCTGGAAGCTGCTCGGCGAAGCGGGCAAGCGGGTCAAGGTCATGCGGGTTCCGGTGACTTTTCCTCCCGAGCCTTATCCGCACGGCGAAATGCTCTCCGGTCTCGGGACGCCCGACCTCTCGTTCCGGATCGGAAAGCCGTTCTATTTCACCTCGGAGCTTTTCTGGCAGCCGAAGGGGGGCAACGAGGTCTCGATCGACATCGTGGAGCTGATCGACAACAAGGGCGTCATTCCGGCCGAGATCACCGGGCCTCCCAACCGGGCCTTTCCGGGGAGCCCGAAGCTCTTCCCGAACGCTCCCGACTACATCAAGATTCCGATCACCTTCACGGTGGCTCCCGACCGTAAGTCGCTCGGCATCGACGTCTCCGGCGCCCACCTGACGATGAAGCCGGGGGATTGGAGCGACTGGGTGCGCTTCGTCTTTCCGTTCAATCCGCTCGTCAAGATGCACGGCATCGGGCGTTTCAAGTTGCTCTCGCTCGAGCCCGAGGTGCGGGTCTACCTGTCGCCGATCCAATTCGACCCCTCGTCCCTGCCACCGATCCTGAACGTCACGACGCCGCGCAGCTGGGCGGGGCAGCTGGTCGATCGGTTCGGACTCTTCAAGACGATCGGTTGGATGGTCGACACCTGGTCGATCAAGTCGGGCTCGATCGCCGAGCCCACGTTCCTCGAGGACGTCGCGCACACGGTGGACCAGGACGACGACATGCTCGTCAAGATGCTCGCCGACGACGACTGGGACGTCTACATGCATTACTTCGAGTTCACCGACCGGGTGCAACACATCATGTGGCGGTTCACCGACCCGAAGAGCCCGCTCTACACGGAGGAAGGGCACGCCAAGTACGGGGACTCGATCCTTCACGCCTACGAGCGCATGGATCAGATCGTCGGCCAGGCGATGCAGAAGATGCCGCAGGGTGCCAAGCTCTTCGTGGTTTCCGATCACGGCTTCTCACCCTGGCGCCGGGTGATGAACTACAACACCTGGCTGGCCAAGGAGGGCTACCTGGTCCTCAAGGGCGAGTCCGAGGGGCGCGCCAACCTCGAGGAGCTCTTTGGTCAGGGCACGTTCTTCCAGAACGTCGACTGGTCCAAGACGCGGGCCTACGCGATGGGCCTGGGTGACATCTACATCAACCTCAAGGGACGCGAGGCGCATGGCATCGTCGAACCGGGCAAGCCGTACGACGACCTGATCGCCGAGATCCGGCGCAAGTTGCCGGCCTACGTCGATGCGGACACCGGAGAGCATCCGGTCGCCTACGTCTGGACCCGTGACGAGGCCTACGGAACCTACGATCCGCAGCTCATCCCGGATCTGTTCCCTTCGAACAGCTGGGGCTATCGCGTCGGCTGGCAGGACGCGCTCGGCATCGTCGCCAAGAACATCAACGAAGACAACCTCGACGTCTGGAGCGGCGACCACTGTTCGGTCTACCCGCCGCTCGTCGACGGCATCCTGTTCTCGAACATGAAGCTGTCGACCGATCCCAAGCCCTACATGGCCGACGTCATGCCGACCCTGCTCGCCATGTACGGCGTCCAACCCTCGACCCACCTCGACGGCCGCGACCTGTTGCCCGCCCACTGAACCGGGAGCGGATGCCGCAGCGCCGTTCGCACTGCATATTCGACTGCGGGACGCTGTGGTATCAAGGATGCCAATTCCATGGACGGGTGCGAGTTGGCTGGATTCAGGGCAACCGTGCGGCGAGTTCTCGTCGTGCTCGTCGCCGTCTGCGCCTCGAGCGTCACGTCAGCAGCACTGGGCGCCGGAACGACCCCGCAGAGGGGCGAATGCAGCCTTCTGCTCGACACGACCGCGGGAACGATTCGGGCGGAGCTCTTCCCGGCGGCCGCGCCGCAGGCCGTCGCGATGCTGGTTCGCCGCGTCGCCGGTCCGGCGTTCGACCCGGCAATGGCCGCGGAAACGTCGACCGTGGCAAGCGTTGGCTACTACGACGGCCTGACGTTCGACGACGCGCGCCCGCACGTCAAGCTGATGACGGCGGAGAGGCAACCGGCCGGGCCTTTCCGCCTGCCCCTCGAGATCGACGCCGCGGCGCTCGGGCTCGACCGCGCGAAGATCGTCGACCACCCGGCAGCGATGGAGGTCGTCCAGCAGGAGCTGATCCCCGCCTGGACCGACGCCAAGACGTCCGGCGGCGTCAATCCGAAGCTCCAGAAGTGGATCGAGCTCTGGTTCCGCAAGCTCGATCCGGATTTCCTGATCGGCGTCTCCCGAATGCAGGTCAACGAGGCGTTGGGGTGGGCCTACAGAAAGGGCTACGCTTCCCGCCCCGCCCCGCCCGGCGCGGCGCGCTGGTTCTCGAGCCGGCGAGCCCCGATCAGGTCTCGGCCCGCCTCGGCGTCCTGCTCGCCGACAACCCGGCACGCGACGGACGCGTCGAGGTGATCGGGCAGCTCGACGGCCTGAGCCTCGCGGCCGCCGATCGAATATCCACGAACCCCCTACTCTGTCCTGCCTGTGGAAATTTCCAGCCGGCGAAGCCTGTGCGGATCCGTACGGCCCGCACGACCGGCTGCGAATCACCGCGGGGCTCCGGAGCAGCTCACCGAGAGGAGAAATCGCCATGAAGAAGCCGCGTCTTGGTCGAGCGCTCGCGATCCACGCATTCGCTCTGGCCCTGGTCGCCCTCGCCGCCGGTGTCCCGAACGCAGCCCGCGCGCAGTCACAGATGGAACTGGCGCGGCCGGGTGGGAGCGAACCACCGGCGAGAGCGTGGATTCCCGCCCGCGCCCAGGCAGTGCCGGTCCTGGGTTCGGCGGCATCCTCCGTGAGCTTCCGAGACGTGGCCCAGCCGAGGCTTCCAGCTCTGTCGGGACCGCAACGTGAAGAGTTCCTGGGCACCCTGGTGCCGCACCAGGGAGAGGGGACCGCGAGGAGCACGCGGCAACTGCTGACGCCGCCACCGCCGATGCCCGCGGCTTCGATGGGGAGCGGTCCGTATGCGCCGGGTGAGCTACGCGGCGGCTTCGACGGGATTTCCCAAACTGCGTATTCGCCTCCGGATACGCAGATCGCGGTCGGCCCCGGCTACGTGATGGAGGCGGTGAACGAGGGCTTCGCGATCTACGACAAGCGTGGGGTGCAGATCCAGGGCTACGCGACTTTCGATACGTTCTTCGCTTCTCTGCTGCCGGGGGGCTGGGCGGGCTCCATCAGCGATCCGAAGCTGCTCTGGAGCCGGGGGCAAGGGCGGTTCACGATGCTGGTCAACGCGACGGACTTCACGAACCATCACAGCTATCTCTTCTACGCCATCAGCAAAACCAGCGATCCGACCGGGGACTGGTGGCTCTACTCCTGGGTGAACCCCGATGACCTGAACTCCTTCCTCGATTTCGCTTCCTGGGGGACCGACAGCTCTGGCGTGTACATGGCTGCCAACCGCTTCACCTGGACCTATTCACAGAAGGACGCCATCGTGCTCATGTTCAGTCCTTGCGTCTTCTACGGTTGTAGCCCCGTGGGCTGGTACTACCAGAACCTGGCGTGGCCCGACGCGAGCAAGGCATACGAGCTGCAAGTGGCGACGCCGCTCACTGTCAACGGCAACGGAGAGACCTTCCTCGTCAACGACCGCAACTCGTCCGGAAACACGATCCTCGTCTGGAAGATCGGGGCGGGAGATCGCGGCGATCCGACGACGCCGCCCGCGTTGAGCAAGGTGGAGCTCACCCTGAGCTTCACCTATACGCCGATCGGCCAGAACGTCACCCAGCCGGGCTCGTCGACGAAGATTGGTGGTGGTGACTGTCGAGTCCTCAACGTGGTCTACGACGACCGCCATCTCTTCGCCACCTTCACCACCGATCCCGTGGGAGACGCCAATCAATCCGGCATCGGGTGGGCCGATCTCGATGTCAATACCAACACGGTGGCCCAGTCAGGGGTCATCTGGTACGGCGCCGGCGTCTACTTCATCTATCCGGCCGTCGCGGCATTCGGCGATCCCCAAGTCCCGCCGATGAGCCTGCTCTTCGCCTTCAGTTATACGTGGCCATCAAGCACCACATACGGCTCCGTCGCTTATTGGTCCTTTACGAACTACCCGACCGACACGACGGGACCGTTTGGCGGCCTGTTCTTCGGCGCGGACTCCTACGACCAGGGAGGCACGAACCGCTGGGGCGACTACAGTGGGGCCGCGACGGACTCTTTCTGTAGACGGCTCTGGGGCGCTGGGGAGTATGCGGGGACCAGCAATACCTGGAAAACCGGCATCTTCTCGATCAGTACCGATGCCGGGCCGACGATCTTCACGGACGGGTTCGAATCCGGCTTCCCGGACTGCTGGTCCTCGGTAACCCCGTAGGCGCGCACGGCAGAGGGTGATCAGCGGGCTAGGATGGGAGCGGTGTGCCGCCCCGGTTCCATCCCCGCCTGCATCGCGTTCGTCCTTCTCGCGGCTCTTGCAACGGCAACAAGAGGAGCGCCGCCGCCGAGCGAGGAGATCGCCAAGCGGGAGGCCGAGCTCAAGGGGCTACGCGAGGAGATCTCGCAGCTCTCGGCGCAGCTCGAGGACGTCGAAGTGAGGGCAAGCGGCCTTCAGGGGGCGCTGGAGAAAGTCGCCCTCGAGAGGCGCATCCAGGAACGTCGCGTGACGGAGGCGGCCACCGAGCAGCATCTCGCCGAGGCCAAGGCCGACGATGCCCGACGGCGCCTGGACGAATCGGAGCAGCAGCTCGCCGACGAGCGGGCCCAGCTCACCCTGCGGATGACCGGTCTCTACCGGATCGCCCGGCACGGCCATGCCCGACTCGTCTTCGCGATGGATCCGGTGGCCGACCCGCTGCCGGCGATTCGACTGTTGCGCTATCTGGCGCGCCGTGACGCACGGTCCGTCCAGCGATTCGCCGAGCTGCGCGCGAAGGCGGCGGACGAACACCGGGAGCTCGACAAGCGGCGCGCCGAGGCGGCCGCATGGTACGCGCAGCAGGCGACGCGGCGCGACGACCTGGTCCGGCTGGAGCAACGCCAGACGGCTCTCCTGGCGGGGGTCCGCAAGCGGGAGAAACAGCTGGCTGAGCGGGCCCTGGTCCTGGCCGACCGCGAGACCCACCTGGCGGCGCTGCTCGACACCCTCTACGGCCGTGGCGGCACGCCCCTCTCCGGGCGCCCCATGCAGGAGTTTCGAGGCTTGCTCGACTGGCCCGTCCACGCCCTGGTCTCCACCCCCTTCGGCCCCCGGCTCGACCCTCGCTACGGCACCCAAGTGCCGCACAACGGAGTCGATCTGAAGACCCGCCCTGGCGACGAGGTGGCGGCGGTCTATCCCGGCCGGGTCGTTTTCGCGGCCAGCTTCGAGGGCTATGGGCCGACGGTGGTCGTCCAACACGCGGGCAAGGTCTTCTCGCTCTACGCCGGGATGATCTCGATCGCGGTCCAACGCGGCCAGCTGGTATCGTTGCGGCAGCCGTTGGGGCGTGCCGCGAGCACGCTCTATTTCGAGATCCGAGTGGAAAATCATCCCGAAGACCCACGCCGCTGGATCCGCTGACGAGAGGGCCGAAATGAACCGCAGCCGCTCCAGGTTTCTTGTCGTGTCGCTGCTGGTGCTCCTGCCGCTCGCTTCCGGCGTTCTCTGGAGCACCGTCACCGGCAGCGGCGCCAGTGGCGACTCGCTCTACAAGTATCTGTCGATCTTCTCCGAAGTGTTCAACCTGGTGCATTCGAACTACGTCGATCCCACCCAGCCGGAGAAGTTGCTCGCCGGAGCCATCGACGGGGTGGGCGACGCGCTGGATCCTTTCTCGGCGGTCATCCCGGCCGGAGAAATGGCGGACTATGAGCGCGCGGAAAAGCTCGCGACGCCGCGTAGCGGTCTCGTCCTGGTGCAGGATCACGGCGTCACTTTCGTGGCGGCGGTCGAGCCCGAGAGCCCGGGGGCGAAGACCAACATCGTGCCGGGAGACATCGTCGCCGAAGTCGACGGCCAGGAGACTCGCGAGATGCCGCTCTGGAAGATCGAGCGGCGCCTGGCGGGAGATCCCGGCAGCGCGGTCCATCTTCGGCTGGTGCGGGAAGGCGAGACCCACGAGAAGAAGCTCGTCCTGGCCGATTTCACGCCGCCGCCGCCACGCATCACGCCCACCCAGGGCTTTCCCATGCTCACCCTGACGCGCATCGCGAAGGGTGCCGACGAACAGATCAAGCCGCTCCTGGAAGGTTTGACGAAGGCGCACGACGGCAAACTGCTGGTCGACCTGCGTGGCATCGCGGACGGCGACATGGACGAGGCGTACAAGATCGGCGCGTTGTTCGCGCAAGGAGATCTCGGCCGGCTCGATCAGCGCGGCAAGTCCCTGCAGGATTTCCGCTCGGACGCGGCGCCGGTCTGGAAGGGTCAGCTCGCGGTGCTCGTCAACGGGGGCACGCTCGGCGCCGCCGAGGTTCTGGCGTCGATCCTCCAGCAGGGCGCGGGAGCGAAGCTGGTCGGCGTGCAGACCTTCGGCTGGGCGGGTCGGCGCTCCTACATCGACCTTTCCGCAGGAGCGCGCGTTCACCTGACGACCGCGTTCTACACCGGGCCGAATGACAAACCGATCTCGGACGGCCTGGCTCCCGACGAGTTGGTCGACGATCTCTCTCGCACATACGGCGAGGCGGACCGGCCGCTCGACGAGCTCATCCTCGACCGCGGGGTCGAGCTGCTGCGCGGCGCGCCGTTCGCCAGCCGCCGCGCCGCCTGAGCGCGACCCGACGCAGAACGATGAAGCGTCGACGCAGGCGACGCGACCCGTCGCTCCGGCTCCTGTCGATGGTGCTCGGCGGCCTGATGCTGATCGCGCTCGGGCTGCTGCTGGCTGGCCGGATCGTGGCGCGACACGAGAGAGCCGCGGCGCGCAGTGAACGACCCGTTGCGCGAACGCGGCCGCGCCCCGAGACGCCGCAACCCAAGCCCGCACCCGAAAAGATGCACGCGGTGGGAGTGGGCGCGCGAGTGGCGATCGTCATCGACGACCTCGGACGCTCCGAGCGCGAGATCGATCGCCTCGAGGCGCTGCACGTGCCGCTGACCTATTCGCTGCTCCCGTACGCGAAGCACACCCGCGAGATCGCCGAGCGCTTGCGGCACGATGGGGCCGAGGTCATGTGTCACCTGCCGATGGAGCCGACCGGATCGCAGAATCCCGGACCGCACGCCATCTGGGAGGGAGTTGGCGCGACGCGGATCGAGGAGCTCACTCGCCGGGCGATCGAAGCTGTGCCCGGAGCGGTCGGGCTCAACAACCACATGGGCTCGCTGGTGACCGCCGACGAGCACGCCATGCGGGCGATTCTCGGCGTCGTGCGGCGGCGGGGTCTCTTCTTCGTCGATTCGCGCACCTCTCCACAGAGTCGCGCTTTCGATATCGCGCGCGATCTCGGCATTCCGGCCGCCAAGCGCAACGTCTTCCTCGACGACGAACGCAACGAGCCGGCGGTGACCGCGGCGTTCTATCGCCTCCTCGACCTGGCGCACAAGAACGGCGCGGCGATCGGCATCGGCCATCCGCACGACGTGACGCTCACGACGCTGGCCAAGGTGGTGCCGCGTGCCCTCGCGGCGGGCTACGAATTCGTGCCCGTCTCTTTCCTTCTCGAGCGCAACGAAGGCCTGCCGGAGTAATCCCCGTTGAATCCGGGTAGCCCGGAGCCTGGTGAGACCGCGCCCGGCTCCGGGCGCTGTCGGGGCGCCGTGTTGTGCGCCCTCTTCGTGGTCGTGGCTCTCTGGCCGCCACTCGGCGCGCCGCTCGACCGCTCCTTCGACTCCTCGTGGATGTGGGGCGTCAACGAGATCGCGGCCCGCCATTTGGCGCCGGCGCTGCTTCCCGCGGGCCCGCTCGGAGGCTGGCTGATGCCGCGTCGGGTCGCCGGCGGCGGCCTGGCCGGCGCGGCGGCGTACCAGATCCTCACGCGTTGCCTCTGGGCATGGGCTCTGATCGGTCTCGCGCGGCGTGGCGGAAGCGCCTGGCGATGGGCCGCCGGCGTGGCGCTCTGGATCGCGGCGACCGCGATCTGTGGCCGTTGGCCCGACTACGACGTCATCCTGCTGGTGCTGGCGTTGCTCACGCCAAGCCTGCTCGGAGTGAGCTCCAGGTGGCGTGAGCTCGCCGCCGGCGCGCTGCTCGGGCTGGCCCCTTTGCTCAAGCTGAGCGCGGGACTCGAGGGTGCAGGCTTGGTGGTGGGGGCGGCCCTCGCGGCGCCGCTCGCCGGAGTCGTGGCGTGGCGGGACGTCGGGGCGATGCTTCTGCGCCTGGCCGCCGCCGCGATGGCGGTGGTCTCGACCGCCGCATGGCTCGTTTTCCCGAGCTGGCCGGATGCCCACCGCTGGTTGCTCGCCGCGCCCTCGGTCCTGCACGGCTATGGCGACGCCATGGGCCTGCCGGCGAACGTCCTGGCTGAGCGGGCGATCGTGGCACCCCTGCTCGCCGTATGGGCGGTCGTTCTGCTCTCGCGTCGCCGCGGCGCCGCCTCCGTGATACTGCCGACGGCGCTCGCGTTGCCCATCGTCGCGGCATTCAAGCACGCGCTGGTGCGTCCCGACGTCCATGCCCTGAGCCTGGGCTACCTCGCCAGCGGAGTCCTCGTCCTGGTCGCCCTGGCGAGCCGCGAGCGCCGCGAAGCCTGGACGGCGATGGCGCTCGGGCTTCTCGGGCTCGCCTTGGTGTGGCCGCACGCGACCCGGCTGCCGGGCGTCGTCTCCACCTCGCCATGGGCCCTCGCTTCGGGCCTCGAAGGTGCCGAGAACGCGGCGCAATCGTTCCGTCCGTCCGCTCGGGCGGCGCGGCTCGATCGTTCCACGTGGGGTGGCACCCGCGCGGATCGCGAACCGGGGCTCGACGATCTCCGGTCGGCCGCGGGCGGCGTCGACGTCCTGCCCTGGCGACTGACCATCCTGGTCGCCAACCGGCTCGAGGAATCGTGGATTCCCTCTCCCAGCCTGCAGCTCTACCAGGCCAGCACGCCCGCTCTCGAGGAGCTCGCGGCGCGCCACTTCGCGAGCGGAGCGGCGCCGCGCTGGCTGATCGTCCACGCGGGCGCGCTCGACGGTCGCAATCTGCTCTGGGAGGCGCCGCGCGTCTGGCGGGAGGTCGCCGCGCGTTACCGCGTGCACGAACGGTTCGGCCAGTTCCTGGTCCTCGAGCGTCGCGCATCTCCCGAACGCTGGGTCTACCGCGAGGTGAAGCGGGAGCGGTTGGAGTGGGGGCGCTGGACGGAACCGCCCACCCTGCGGCAGGGCGAGTCGCTGGTCGGCGAGATCGCGCTCGTTCCCACCCTCCTGGGCCGCCTGCAACGCTGGGCGGAGCGCGCGGAGCCGGTCTGGATCGATGTCGAGCATGGCCGGCGCCACAAGCGTTGGCGCTTGGTGCCCGACCTCGCGAGATATGGCCTCGAGCTCGGCGATCCACCGCGCGGACTCGACGATCTGGAGGCCTGGTTGGGTGGCCGGGCCGGTCCCGAGGTCCAGCGCATCCGAGTGCGTTCCGTCGACGCGGGGAGCTACCGGCCGGTGGAGATTCGATGGCTGGCGATGCGGCTCGTGGGGGGCGCCGGCTAGCTCTCGCTGCGCAGGGCCTCGATCGGCCGTTCGGCGAGGGGGCGCAGGCTGGCCGCCAATCCCGCCGCGACGGCGAGCAGCCCGGTACCGAGCGCCGCGGCGAGGACCAGGCGAAGCTCGAAGTGCCAGGGGATGTCGAGCACGCGGCGGGAGACGATCCAGGCCAGGAGGCTCCCGGCCAGCGCGCCGATCAGTCCGCCGGCGAATCCGGAGACGCCGTACTCGCCGGCGAAGAGCGTCACCACCTGACCGCGGGTCATGCCGA
Source organism: Thermoanaerobaculia bacterium (assembly GCA_963712855.1). Taxonomy (GTDB): domain Bacteria; phylum Acidobacteriota; class Thermoanaerobaculia; order Multivoradales; family JAGPDF01; genus JACTMI01. The sequence continues at coordinate 533,836 of CAVQJN010000001.1, read as the reverse complement.
GCGCCTTGGCGATCGCCACCTCGCGCCCCCGTCGTGCCGCCGTGGCGGCCACCGCCCCGGCGAGGATCGCGGCGCCCGCCACGATCGTGAACAGGCCGAGGAAGCGCACCCCGACGCCGATCTTGTCGAGCACGGCGACCACCTTGTTCAGGATGTCGCGCACCGCGAAGAGGGTGACGTTCGGAAAGGTCGCGGCGAGGGCGTCGCGGAGTCGATCCTCGCCGCCGGGCGGCAGGCGAACCGACGCGATCCGCATCTGGGGCGCGTCGTCGAGCACCCCGGGCTCCACGACCCAGAAGAAGTTGATGCCGAAGCTCTCCCAGCGCACCTTGCGCAAGCTGGTCACCACCAGCTTCACCGGCACGCCCTGCACGTCGAAGGTCACGTGCGAGCCGAGATGGAGCCCGAGATCGCGCGCGAACTCCTCTTCGACCGAGAGCTCGGCGACCTTCGGGTCGCTCCACAGCTTGCCCGCGACGATCTGGTTGTCCGGAGGCAGCTCCCGCAGCCAGGTCAACCGCTGCTCGCGTCCCAGCGCCCAGTGGGCGCGCCCTTCGCGCTTGCGGTCCTTCGCCAGCTCCTCGACCGAGCGTCCGTCGATCGACGAGAGACGGGCCATGACGAGCGGCACCGAGTCGGTCTTCAGAGCGCCGGCGGCGGCGATCTGCTTCTGGACGCCACCCCACTCCGAGGGTTGGATGTCGATCAGGAAGGCGGTCGGCGCGTCCTTGGGCAGATCGGCCTGCAGGCGGCGCTGGAGATTGCGCTCGACGCTCGCCATGCCGACCAGCACGAGAGCGCCGAGGCCGAGCGCCACGACATTCGCCGTGGTGCCGCCACCGCGACGCGAGAAGGCGGCGAGACTCCAGCGCAACGCGGTCGGAAGCGCGAGGCGCGGCACCCGGGCGGCGCCGCGCGCCAAGCCGCGCGCGGCGGCGAACAGCAGGCCCGCGGTCAGCGCCAACCCGCCGGCGAACGCGGCGCCGGCGACCCACGAGGCGGCTTGCAGCGCGGCGACGGCGAAGGTTCCGGCGAGCACCGTCACACCGAGCAGGACGAAGAGGAGACGCCCGAGCGGAATCGGTTCGGCGTCGCGCCGCAGCACCCGCAACGCGGGCACCCGGAGCGCCGCGAGCAGAGGTCCGAGGGCGAAGAGCAACGCCACGCCGGCGCCGAGCGCCAGGCCGCGGCCGACCGCCGCCGCCTGGAAGGTCGGCGGTGGCAGGTTCGGCAGGAAGCCCGCGGCGAGCCGGGGGAGGAGGAACTCGAGCGCGACGCCGAACAGCACGCCCACCGCGCTGCCCACCAGGGCGAGCAGCACGATCTGGGTGGCGAACAGCAGGGCGATCTCCCGGGGTCGGGCGCCGAGCGTCTTGAGCACGGCGATGTCCTCGAGCCGCGACGACAGCCAGGCGCGCACCGCTTGCGCGACGCCGACTCCGCCGACCAGCAGCGAGAGCAGCGCCGCGAGGCCGAGGAAGCGTTCGGCCCGGTCGACGCCACGCCGCAGCTGCGGCTGCCCCTGAACAAAGGTCTCGATGCGATAGAAGGTGGGGTCGGGCAGGGCGGCGCGCACCTGCTCGGCGAGCCGGGTGACCGCGGCCGGCAGGGTACCGGGCGGCAGGGCGACCAACGTCGTGTGCTCGACGCGACTGCCGAAGGCGAGCAGGCCGGTCGACTCCAGGGCTTTCCCCTCCACGAACAGCCGCGGCCCGATCGTGAAACCGCCGCCGATCCGGTCGGGCTCGGCCCGCACGATGCCGCGCAGGGTGAAGAGCTTGCCCCCGACCGCCAGGTGGTCCCCGATCTTGAGCCGCAGCTTGTCGAAGAGCTCCGGAGCGGCGACCGCGCCGTCGTCGTGCAAGAGCTCGGCGAGGGGTCGGGCCGGGTCGAGCACCAGCTTGCCGTAGAAGGGATAGTCGCCGTCCACCGCGCGCAGCTCGACCAGCTGGCTGCGTCCGGCGCCCGCGGTGCCGAGCGGCGCCGCGACCACGGTGGGCATCTCGCGGAGCTCGGTGGTGCGAATCCCCGAAACGCGGTCGAGCACCCGGCGCGCCGCGCCGGGAAGGGGGCGCAGACCGTGGACGCGGAGATCGGCGGCGAGGAGCTGTCGCGCCTCGCTGCGCAGCCCCTGGCGAAGCGAAGCCGAGAAGCCCGCCACGCCGGTCACGCCGGCGACGCCGACGGCGAGGCAGAGGGCGAAGAAAGCCATCCGTCCGCGCGCCCCGCGAATCTCGCGTCCGAGTTGATGCAGGAAGGCTCGCGGGGTCATGCGCTGGCCCTCACCCGGCGGCCTCGACTCACTCGCTGCGCTCGATGCGGCCGTCACGGAGGTGGATCCTCCGGTCGGCGCGCGCGGCCACCTCGGCGTCGTGGGTCACCAGGACCAGGGTGGTGCCGTGCGCGGCGCGCAGCTCGGTGACCAGATCGAGCACCCGCGCGCCGGTGGCGCCGTCGAGGTTGCCGGTGGGCTCGTCGGCCAGCAGGAGCGAGGGCTGGACCGCGAAGGCGCGGGCCAGGGCGACCCGCTGCTGCTCGCCGCCCGAGAGCTGCGACGGGTAGTGATGTCCGCGCGCGTCGAGCTCGACCGCGGCGAGCACCTCGCGCGCCCGCCGCCGCGCCTGCGGATGCGCGGCGAGCTCGAGCGGCAGGAGCACATTTTCGAGCGCGGTGAGGTTGCCGAGCAGCTGAAAGGACTGGAAGACGAAGCCGATGCGACCCCGGCGCAGCCGTGCCAAGCGGTCCTCGGAGAGGTCTTGGATCGGCTCGCCGTCGAGTAGCACCTCGCCCGAGGTCGGGCGATCAAGTCCGGCGGCGAGACCGAGCAGGGTCGACTTGCCGCTGCCCGACGGTCCGAGGATGGCGAGGTATTCGCCGGCCGCGACCGCCAGATCCACCTGATCGAGGATCGTCAGGTCGCGCTCGCCAGAGCGTAACCGCTTGGTGACCTGGCGGAGCTCGAGACGCGGCGTGGTCATGGAGGGCCCTACGCGAGGCGCGGCGCGCGGTTGAGCTCGGCGCCCGCTCGGAGCCGCGCAGCGTAGCACGGAGGACGGGGCGCGGCGGTCCGTTTCCCGTAGGATCGAGAGGTGAACCGGAGAGCGATCGGCATCGCGTCGTTGAGCACGATCTTGATGATCGGCACGGCGTGCGGTCCGCGCGGCACGCCGGAGGCGAAGCGGGAAGCGGGCCGCATCGGGGCGGTGCGCGACCCGGGCACGGGTGCGGCGGTTGGCGGCGCGAGGGGCGAGGCGCCAGCCGTGACGGCGCCGCCCGCGGCTCCCGCGGCGGAGAGCTCGGAACCGCTCGTGATCTTCCTCGGCGACAGCCTGACCGCCGGCCTCGGCTTGAATGTCGATCAGGCCTACCCGGCGCTGGTCGAGAAGTTGCTCGCCGCGCGCGGCCTGCCGGTGCGGGTTCGCAACGCGGGTCTCTCGGGCGACACCAGCGCGGGCGGCAGGGAGCGCCTGGATTGGTTCTTGCGCCAGAAACCCGACTTGATGGTGGTCGAGTTGGGGGCCAATGACGCGCTGCGCGGCCAGCCGCTCGACGGCATCGAGGCGAATCTGCGGGACATCGTAGAGCGTTGCCGGAAGGCCGGGGCGAAGGTGGTTGTCGCCGGCATGCAGATCCCCACCAACTATGGACCCGACTACACGCGCGGCTTCGCGGCGATCTTTCCGCGCGTCGCCCACGACGGAGGCGCGACGTTCATTCCGTTCCTGCTCGCCGGCGTGGGGGGACGGCCTGAGCTCAACCAGGCCGACGGGATCCATCCCACGGCGGAGGGGCAGAAGATCGTGGCCCGCACGGTCGCCGACGTGCTCGCGCCCGTGGTGGCCAAGCTGGAGCGCGGCGCCAAGTCGCGCGCCGCGCGTTGACGAGTCGGGTCGCTCCGAACCTGGTCAGCCGCGACGCGCGCCGGCGTCCGGATCCTCGTCGCGCTTGGCTTCGTTCCAGAGCTCGTCCATCTCGGCCAGGTTCGCCTCGTCGAGCCGCTTGCCGCGCTCGGCCAGGCGCTGCTCGATGTGAGCGAAGCGGCGCCGGAATTTGAGATTGGCCCCGGCGAGGGCGCCTTCGGGGTCGATGTCGAGGTGGCGGGCGAGGTTGGCGACCGCGAAGAGCAGATCCCCGACCTCGTCGCGCAGGCGCCGCTTGGCCTGCTCGGCGGAGACGCCGTCGCATGGCGTGAGCTCGCTCCGCACCTCGGCCAGCTCCTCGTCGAGCTTGGCCAGAACGGCGGCCGCGTCGGGCCAGTCGAAGCCCACTCCGGAGGCCTTCTGGGTGAGCCGATAGGCGGCCACCAGGGCGGGGAGGGAGGCCGCCGCCGCACCGTCGAGCAGCGAGCCGCGTCCGTTCGTCTCCTGGCGCAGCTTGCGGCGCTCCCAGGATTCGCGGACCGCGCGCGCGTCGGCGAGCTTCTCGTCGCCGAACACATGGGGATGGCGATCGACCATCTTGGCCGCGACGCGCGCGATCGGCTCGCCGACCGAGAATTGATCCGCCTCTTCGGCGAGCCGCGAGATGAAGGCGACCTGGAAGAGCAAGTCCCCCAGCTCGCCGCAGAGCGCCTCGGGGTCGCGGCGGTCGATCGCGTCGGCCGCTTCGTGGGCCTCTTCGAGCAGGTAGGCGCGCAAGTCCTCCAGGCGCTGCTCGCGGTCCCACGGACAGCCGTCGGGAGCGCGCAGGCGTTCGACGAGGGCCGTCAAACGAGCCAGGTCGGAGGGAGAGAGGGAGGAAACGTCTCGCATCGGGGATACTTCGCCTTGAGGGGGCAAAAGCGTGCTTGCTAGCATAGCGGACGGATTCTGATTCTCGTGCCCGACATCAAGGTCACCGACAGGCGGATGTTCACGCCGGACGGCCAGCTTCGCGAGGAGTACGAGCGCGAGCTCGCCGAGGTCACGGCGACCCCCGAAGAGGCGCCGCGCGACGATCATGCCGCCGTACAAGAAATCGAAGCGCCTCCGGAACCGGATCCCGAACCGGAACCGGATCCCGCCCCGAGCGCGGCGGCCGCGGCTGCAACCGGCCTGCCGGCCTCGGCGCCCGAGGAGCCGCCTCCCGGGCTTCTCGAGCTCGTGGAGTTCCTGGCGGGTTACGCTCTGGCGACGATGGGAGAAGTTCCCCTGCCCGACGGCCGGCTGGCGCGCGACCTCGACGCCGCGCGCTTCTACATCGATCTGATCGGAGCGCTTCATCAACGCTATGCATCGCGGCTCGGAGCGCAAGAGCAGCGCCTCATCGAGAGTGCCCTTGACCAACTTCGCTTGCGCTACGTCTCGCGGCGCGGCTGACCGGCGCTCGCCGGTCGCGGCGCTGGCGGTCGCGCTCCTGCTCGCGGCCGCTCCGGGGTACGCTGCGGTTGCCGCCGCGCCGTCCGGCTTCGAGCTCACCCACAGCGTCGAGCAGACGCTCGTCCATGTCCAGGAGCTCTGGTTGCAATGGGTTTCCGCGACGCTCCAGGACAACCTCGGGAAGGCGGACGAAGCGCTTCGCGGCCTGCAGGGCGCAGCCCACGAGGTGGGCTTCCGCCACCTGCCTGACCTCGCCTTGGGCGCCATCGCGCAGGCCCGGCAATCGGCGAAGAACGGAGACTTCGAGCGCGCCCACCGCCAGCTCGAGGCGGCCGAACAGCTCGACCCCGGCCGGCCCGAGGCCGCATTCGCGGAGGCGGCGGTGGCGCGTCGGGAAGGGGACTGGTCGCGTTGGATCCTCGCGCTCGGGAGTGGATTCGGGCGCGTCTGGGACGGTCCCGAGCGTCTGCACGTGATGACCAGCGTTTTGCTCTGGCTGCTCCTCGTGCTGACGCTCGCCTCGGCGCTCTTCGTCGTTCTCCTCGCGGCGACGCACGGGCGGGAGTTGTTCGATTCGTTGCATGCCGCGTTCTCCGGTCACGGCTGGTCGTGGGTGGTCTGGGTTCTCTGCGCTCTGTTTCTGGTCGCTCCCCTGGCGCTTCCTTCTGGGATCTATCTGGCCCTCTTGATCTGGTCGGCTCTGCTGTGGAGCTACGCGAGTCGCAGCGAGCGCGTACTGCTCGTGCTCGGCTGGCTGTTGATCGCGGTCGGTCCGATGGTGGTCGATCGGGCGCAACGCCGCCTCGCCCTCGAAGAGTCACCTCCGATGCGCGCGGTCCGCGCGTTCGCCGACGGCCGTCTCTACGGAACGATCTTTTCTGATCTCCAGGTCTTGCGGACCGCGGTGCCCGACAAACCGGTCATCACCGAGCTCACGGCCGACGTCCACCGGACGCTCGGCCAATGGGACCTCGCCCGCGGGCTCTACCGGCGGATTCTGATCGACGAGCCGGACAACGTGGCGGTACTGATCAATCTCGGCGCTTACCACTTTCGCAAGGGGGAGTTCGCGCTCGCCAACGGGTACTTTCAGCGCGCCACCCGGGGCAACAAGCCTTCCGCCGCGGCCTGGTACAACTTGAGCCTGGGATTCTCGGAGGCGTACACCTTCGACGACTCCCGCGACGCTCTGGCGCGAGCTCGGGCGATCGACGGCAGCGCGGTGGACGGCTGGATGGCGACATCGAACCCCGACCGGGTCCTGACGTTCAACGGCTCGCTGGCTCGAACCGGCGAGATTCGGGATGCTCTACGGGCCGCCTGGGTGCGTCATGGAGACGGCACCTTGCCCACTCCCTCGGCCCGTTGGACTCCGGTCGCGTTGTCGGCGATCGTCGGCTTGGTCGCGCTGGGCTTCGATGTCTGGCGTCGAAGTCTGCCGTCGATTCGGCCCGCCGGCCGGTCGCACACCGAGGAGCGCCCCGCTGGACGTTGGGCTCACGCATTGCTGCCGGCGGTGAACGCGGCCGGCCGCGGCGCCGGATGGGCGGCCTGGGGGAACCTCCTGCTGCTCGTTTCTCTGCTCTTCCTGCCACGCCTCTTCGAGCTGGCGGGAGACCTGGCGGTCATGGGCTGGCCGGGGCCGACGCTCCTGGCTTCGCTGGCCGCCATCGGTGGCCTGGTCTACCTCGGCTTCGCCGCTCGATCGGCGCTCGGTTTCGCGGACAGGGACTGACGCGATGGCGCTCGAGGGTGATCTCTCCGTCTTCCGGCTGCCGGACATCCTGCAGGTCATCGCGCAGCAGCGCAAGACCGGCATCCTCACCATTCAGGGTAAGAGCGACATTCTCGCGGTCTCCTTCCTCGACGGGGAGATCGTCGCCGCCGACGCGCTGAATCAGAGCTTCGAAGAGCTCCTCGGGGAAGTCCTCTCGGGCCGCGGGGTGGTCCGACCGGCCGACTTCTCGAAGCTCGCCGAGGAGCAACGGACGTCGGGCGAGCGCTTCGTCGATTTCCTCGTGAATCGCGGTGCGCTCTCGCGGGAGCAACTCCTCGAGTCGTTGCGCGACCTCACCTACCGTCTTCTCCTCGACGTGCTGCGCTGGCGAGAGGGTCAGTTCAAGTTCTATGGCGGCGAGGAGGTCGCTTACGAAGAGGGCATCCGGCCCCTGCGCGTGGCCGACGTGCTCATGAAGGCGCTGCGAGACCTCGCCGGAGAGCCGGGACGGGAGGGCTGGATGCCGCACGGTTTTCTCGCCTACGCCAAGATCGGCGACGCGCGGCCGTCCCGGCTGATTCCCGAAGGATTCGACGAAACGACACCACTCGATCCGTCGGTGGCCTGGATCACGGCGGACGAGGCGGAACTGCTCGAGCACCTGGACGGACGCACCCACGCGGAGACTCTGGCGCGTTCGCTCGGTCTCGGCGAGACGAGGACGTACTACGCCCTCTTCCGCCTTCTCCAGGCGGGTCTGGTGCGCCCGATCGGGGAGGAGGAGGAGTGGGCGGAGGGTCCCCGTGCGGCGGTCTCGAGCCCGACCGATTCGGGGAGACGGGTTCGTCCGGAGGCTCTGCGGATGGATCGGGACGCAGTGGAGGCGGCCGACGCGGCCCTGCCGCGGACCGGAGCGGGGCGCTGGACGCGGTGGATTCCGGGGGCGTGTGCGCTCCTCGCGCTCGCGATCGTCGCCGGAACCATGCTCTCTCCGGGCTCGCTCCTGCTGGCCGCGCCGGGTCTCGGTCACCAACGCGAATCGCTGGAAAGGCTGCGCCGTCTCTCGCGGTTCGCCCACGTCGATCGCGCAGCCCGCACGTTTCACCTGCTCGAGGGGACCTATCCGTCGGTTCTGGAGGAGCTGGTCACGCGCGGCCTGCTCCCCGAGCGCGACACGTACGATCCGAGAGGCGCTCCGCTCGCCTACCGGGCGACCGAGGAGGAGTACGAAATCCAGCCGATCGAGGCTGGACGGAACGAGCCGGAGCGAGGACTCAAAGAGGGCGTGTTCGGCGATTTCCTGCTCGACCGCAGCATGTTCGCCGGCCTGAACAAGAACACCGGCGCTCCGATCGTCCTCATCGACTGAACGCGAACCTGTCGGCCGAGGCCGTCTCCGCCTCCGCTGGCCTCGAAGGCTCGGCTTCCCCCCTGCGATAGAGGCCCCTCCGGGAGGCTGGACCCGGTTGGCGGGCGTCCCGGCCCGAATCCGGGTCGCGCCGGATGTTTTTGGAAGAAATCTAAGTCTGATGTTGTTAGGATTGGTGTGGGTCGACCTTGACAAAGGTCTACTCAGATCCTACTCTACGCGAGAACGAACAAGGGGGAAACCAACGTGAGCAAAGTCATCGGAATCGATCTCGGCACCACCAACAGTGTGGTCGCCGTGCTGGAAGGCGGAGAGGCCAAAGTGGTTGCCAACGCCGAGGGGAGCCGCACGACGCCTTCGGTCGTGGCCTTCACCAAGGCGGGTGAGCGTCTGGTCGGTCAGGTCGCCAAGCGCCAGTCGGTCACCAATCCGCAGAACACCGTCTACTCGATCAAGCGCTTCATGGGGCGTCGCTTCGAAGAGGTGACCGACGAGATGAAGATGGTGCCCTACCAGGTCGAGCGGGCCGAGAACGGCGGTTGCCGGATCAACGTCGAAGGCAAGCAATTCTCGCCGCCGGAGATCTCGGCGATGATCCTGCAGAAGCTCAAGCAGGCCGCCGAGGACTACCTCGGCGAGAAGGTCACCGAAGCGGTGATCACCGTCCCCGCTTACTTCAACGACTCGCAGCGCCAGGCCACCAAGGATGCGGGCAAGATCGCCGGCCTCGACGTCAAGCGGCTGGTCAACGAGCCGACCGCGGCCGCACTGGCTTACGGTCTCGACAAGAAGAAGGACCAGACCATCGCCGTCTACGACTTCGGCGGCGGCACCTTCGACATCTCGATCCTCGAGGTGGGCGAGGGGGTCGTCGAGGTGAAGTCGACCAACGGCGACACCCACCTCGGTGGCGACAACATCGACCAGAAAGTCATGGATTGGCTGCTCGCCGAGTTCAAGAAGGACCAGGGGATCGACCTCTCGAAGGATCCGATGGCCGTGCAGCGGCTCAAGGAAGGCGCCGAGAAGGCGAAGATCGAGCTCTCGACCGCCCAGGAGACCGAGATCAACCTGCCCTTCATCACCGCCGACGCCTCGGGTCCCAAGCACATGAACCTGAAGCTGACCCGCTCGAAGCTCGAGCAACTCGTCGACGAGATCATCAAGCGTTCGGCCGGGCCGTGCCGCCAGGCGATCGCCGACGCGGGAATCGAGGCCAAGGACATCCACGAGGTCGTGCTGGTCGGTGGCCAGACGCGCATGCCGGCCATCCAGGCGCTGGTCAAGGAGGTCTTCGGCAAGGAGCCCAGCAAGGGCGTGAATCCGGACGAAGTCGTCGCGGTGGGCGCCGCGGTGCAGGGTGGGGTGCTGCAGGGCGACGTCAAGGACATGCTGCTGCTCGACGTCACCCCGCTTTCGCTCGGCATCGAGACTTATGGCGGCGTATTCACCAAGCTGATCGAGCGCAACACCACGATCCCGACGCGCAAGAGCGAAACCTTCTCGACCGCATCGGACAACCAGACCCAGGTCGAGGTGCACGTGTTGCAGGGCGAGCGCGAGATGGCGCGTGACAATCGCACCCTGGGCCGCTTCCACCTGATCGGCCTCCCACCGGCGCCGCGTGGCGTGCCGCAGATCGAGGTCGCCTTCGACATCGACGCCAACGGCATCGTCAACGTCTCGGCCAAGGATCTCGGCACCGGCAAAGAGCAGAAGATCACCATTACCTCCTCGTCAGGCCTCGGCGACGACGAAATCAAGCGGATGGTCAACGACGCCGCCTCGCACGCCGAGGAGGACAAGGGTCGGCGCCAGGTCGTGGAGACTCGCAACCGTCTCGACAACTTGATCTACAGCGTCGAGAAGACGCTCGGCGAGCAGAAGGAGAAGCTCTCGGCCGAGGAGTTGGGCGACGTCAACTCGGCGCTCGAAGAGGCCAAGAAGGCGCTCGAGAGCGAGGATGTCTCGACCCTGGAAGGTGCCGTCGAGAAGCTCGAGAAGGCGACCCACAAACTTGCCGAGACGATGTATCGCGGCGCGTCGGGCGCGGCCGAGGCGGCTTCCCCGGGAGCGGACGCGGCGTCGGCCGGGTCGCAGGAGGAAGTGATCGACGCCGAAGTGGTCGACTCGGATACGCGTTCGAGCTGAAATGGGACGCAAGCGCGCTCGCGAGCCGCGCCACGTCCTGATCAGCGTCGTGGCGGAGACCTACGGGATCCATCCGCAGACGCTGCGCCTCTACGAGCGTCAGGGTCTGCTCGAGCCGGCGCGCAGCGCCGGCAACACGCGGCTCTACGACGAAGGGACGATTTCCCGTCTCGAGCAGATTCTGACCCTCACCCGTGACCTCGGCGTGAACCTCGCCGGGGTCGAGGTGATCCTGCAGCTGCGCGACCGTCTCTCGGAGCTCGAAGGCGAGATGGAGCGATTGGCCGAGGCGATGCGACGCGACGCGCGAGATCGGCGCTTCGGCATCGAGCGGGATAAGGCGCTGGTGCCCACCGGAAGTCGCGCGCTGGTGCGTCGCGGCGGCCGCTGAGCGCGGTCTCGCGACGGTTGTCCCGGCAGCCGGCGGACCGGCGGGCGATGCTACGATCGCGCCGTGCCGGAGCCCATCGCCGACCCTCGATGCCCGCGCTGCGAAGGCAGGGGCTGGATCCGCGTCGATGACGGCGGCGCGGGATCCGCGGCGCCGTGCGAATGTCGTGCCGCGCGGCTCGGTCCGGCCCTGCTCGAGGCGTCCGGGATTCCCCCCGCTACCGCGACTGCTCGATCGAGTCATTCAACACGTCTTCGACCACCGAGCGCACCAGCCCGCAGCTTCTCGAAGCGAAGCGCGGCTGTCTGCGCTACGTCGACGAGTTCCTCTCGGTGGAGAGCGGCGGATTCGTGGAGACCGGACTGCTCCTGGTCGGTCCGCCCGGGGTCGGTAAGACCCACCTCGCGGCCGCGGTTCTCGCCGAGCTGATCCGCCGCTACCGGGTGCATGGGCGGTTCGTCGATTTCACGTCCCTCGTTCATCGCATCCAATCCACCTTCGATCCGTCGAGCGCCGAGTCGAAGCACGACGTGCTCGATCCCGTGATCGAGGCGCAGGTCCTGGTGCTGGACGAGCTCGGAGCGCTCAAGCCCACGCCTTTCGTCAACGACACGCTCTATCTGATCTTGAACGCGCGTTATAGCCAACGCCGGCCGACCCTCTTCACGACGAATTTCCGGCTCGGCAAGGCACCGGCGCACGGATTGAGCGATCTCGACCTGCTGGTTTCCCGGCTGCCGCCGATGCTCATCTCGCGCCTCGCCGAGATGGCGCGACCGATCGCGATCGAGGCCGAGGACTACCGCGAGGTCGTGCGCCTCCCCAATCTGGTGCGGAGGGGCGCGTGAAGCGGCTCCAGGCGCTCGAGGCGCTGGGTCGAGGCATCGCGAACGTGCGCGCGAACTGGCCGGTGCTCGTCGCCTATCTCGCGGGAACGCTGGTCGTCGTCTTGATCGTGATCGCATCGGTGTTTCCGTGGGTGGCCGCATTCGGCCCCGGTCTCTCGAAATGGATGCAGGGGAGCGCGGGAACCGGTCTTCTCGGAATCGCGCCGAGCTCGATCGATCCGAGCGAGCTCCTGGCCCGCTTCGGGGCGGCTTTTCTGGCGTTCACGCTCGGCCTCACGGTCGGCTCCCTGGTCTTCTGCTGGTACATGGGAGGCATTCTGGGCGTTCTGGTGGCGGGTGACGCCCAGGCACCGGCCGGTCCGGGCCGGGCGCCGGTGGTCTTCCGCACCTGGAGCTGGCGCCTGTTCGTGGCCGAGTCCAACCGGTTGGCTTGGAAGCTGATGCTTTACTACTCGGTCTTCATGGCCCTGCTGCTCGGGGTGATGATCTTGATCTTCGGGCTGGTCGCGCTGATCGGCTTGTCGCTCGACGCGCGCGGCGGCGGCGTCGCGCTCGCCGTCGGCTGCGGAGGCGCGCTGCCGTTGCTTTTTGCCCTGTTCGTGGTCTACGCCGCGACGTTGACCGGGCAGGCCGAGCTGGCCCGTCCGGGCGTTCGGGTCGGTTCGGCGGTCCGGCTCGCGTTCCACGTCCTGGGTCGTCGGCTGGGTGGAATCGTGGTGCTCCTGGTGCTGCTCTTCGTGGCCGCCTTCGCGGTGGGCTTGGTCGCCGGAGGACTGAACCTCGTTCTGGGCGGTGCTGCCGCGGCGAAGACGATGGCTCTGCCCGACCTGGGGGAGGGAGCCATCCTGGTCTTCGAGATGCTGGCGAACTCGATCTTGAACGTGATCGCGCTGGCGACCGTGGTGGCGCTGGCGCGCAGCGAGACCCCGAACCCGAGCCAGGTCCGGCCGGCGTGACGCGGCGGTCGCGCGTTCGTCGCGGAGTCGCCCTGGCGGCGCTCGTCCTGTCGGTGAGCAGCTGTTCTCGTTTCGCCAGGAAGCCGGAACCCCCCGCAACCCCCACGCCGAGTCCGGCGCCACCGGAAGCGACCGCGATGGAGCCGGTGGCCGCGCCCGCGCCGGCGGTCGCGCCGCGTCCGGAGCCCCCGCCCGCCGCCGTCGAAAGGATCGCTCCGACTCCCGTCGCACCGCCGCTCCGTTTCCCGGAGACGGTGCGGGTCGGGCTCTTGTCCGACCTCGAAACGGTGACGCTGCCTTGCTGTGATGGCGACGTCACGGCCGAAGCGGCGGGACAGACGCTGGAGGTCGAGTCACCGGTCACCGTCCGCCCCGGCGCTCGCGCCGAGACGCCTCCCGTCTGGCGGCTTCAAGCGGCGGCGCTTCGCGACGCGGCGCCGGCGACCGACCTGGCGCGCCGCCTGGCGGCGCTGACCCGCCAGCCGGCCGACGCCCGCTTCGACGCCGGGAGCGGTCTGTACCGGGTGCGGTTGGGGCGCTGGCCGGCTCGCGAGGAGGCGGTGGCCGCGGCGCGGCGATACAAGATGCTGGGCGTCGATTCGGCTTGGGTGGTCTCGGAGGGGGGCGGCATCGTCCACCCGGCTCTCGAGATCACCCAGCGAGGCCGAACGGTGCGCGTCGAGGGTCGACGATTCGTGATCCACGCCGCGGACGGAGGCGGTCTCCGGGTCCAGGGACATCGCTATCGCGGAGCGATCGAGGTCTTCCTCAACGACCGCGGGCGGTTGAACGTGATCGACGAGCTCCCGATCGAGCAATACCTGCGCGGCGTGGTGCCGAGCGAGCTCGGGCCGAGCAGCTACCCGGAGCTCGAAGCGCTCAAGGCGCAGGCGGTGGCGGCACGCAGCTACACGCTTCGCAATCTGCACGGATTCGAGGACGAAGGCTACGATCTCTGCGGGACGCCCCAGTGCCAGGTCTACGGCGGCATGGATGTGGAGCACCCGCTCTCGGACCGGGCCATCGCAGAGACGCGCGGCGAGGCGATCACCTATGACGGCGAGATCGCCGAGGCGCTCTACAGCGCGACCTGCGGGGGGCACACCGAGAACGTCGAGGTGGTGTTTCCGCTCAAGCACGCGCCCTACCTGCGCGGCGTTCCCTGTATCGAGGCCGGCAGCTCGCATCTGCGGACGGACGCGCCCGGGCGCGAGTGGCCGGGCGCGTTGGTCGACGCTTTCCTGGCAGCCGGCCGCGAGCCGGTGACGGCACCGGAGCTCGGCGAGGCCATCCAGCGAGTGGTCCGCGCCGCGGGGTTGGCGGCGCCCGCCGATCGGCTGGCCTCGCTCTCACGACGCGAGGTGCAGCGCTTCCTCGCTTCGATGCTCGACCTGCGTGCCGACGCGCGCCTTTTCGTCCGCCCCGAGGAGCTCGACTACCTGGTGAACGACCCGCCGGCGGATTGGAGCCAGGAGGACCGACGTTTCGCGGCTTGGTTGGCCAAGAGCGGGCTGCTCTTCGGTCCCGACCCGAGATCCCCGTTGTCGGCGCACGAGGCGCGCGAGCTGGTGTTGCGCGTCGCGCTCTTCTTGCGCGCGCTGACCGAGCGCCACGTGACCTTCTCGGCATTGACGCCCGACCAGATCGTGGTGCGCGATGGGAGCGACGACGAGAGTGTGACGCTCGCTCCGGGGATTCCGGCCTGGCGTGACGAGGGCAGCTATCGGCGGGCCGGCGACCTCGATCTGGCGCCGGGCGACGATCTGACGCTCTACTTCGAGGAGGGTCGGCTGGCCGGCATCGTGCAGAAGGTCGATCCGCGGGGCATGGGCTTCGACCGATCCCACTTGCGGAGCGGCTGGACGCGCTTTCGCACCGACGACGAGGTGGCGGCGGCGGTGCGCGCTCGCTTTCCAGGCTTTCCGTTCGCGGATTTCCGGATCCTGTCGCGCGGCGTCTCCGGACGGGTCGGCAAGCTTCGCTTGATCGGTAGCGATGGTCGCTCCATCGACGTCGAAGGTCTGGCCGTGCGCTGGACGCTGGATCTACCGGACACCCTCTTCACGGCGCGCCGGCTGACTCCGAAGCAGGGGCCGAGCGGCTGGCAGTTCACCGGCCGCGGCTGGGGCCACGGGGTGGGCATGTGCCAGACCGGGGCCTACGGCATGGCGCGGCGCGGCAGTGACTACCGCGCCATCCTGCACCACTACTACACGGGCGTGCGCATCGAGCGCATCGACTACGTCCAACTCCGCTGACCGGCGCTATCCGGGCCCGGTTCGGGCCGCGCATCCTCTTTCCTGCCGATGAGATCGGACGTTGCGCCGATCCCACCCACGAGAGTAGGCTTTCTCTACTATCCAACGCCGAGTTGTAGGGACGAGCGAGACCGAGATCGCCCGATCTCGAGCGCTGGAGCCACCCAGATGGGTGGCGACCCGAGGATTGGGTCTGCTCTAGCTTGCGGACAAGTTCGCCCAGGGAGGAGGAGATGTGCCGTCGGGGAGGCGCACCTTGGCCGACAGACTCGACTTGCAGTGGGCTGGCCAGAGAGCCGCTCGCCCCACGGCTTCCGAAATCGCCGTCGCCTCTCGGCGCGGGTATCGCGACTGGGAGCACCTAACCTTCGCACCATCGTTTGCTGAGGTGGCCTCGATCTCGGCCGAGCGCGCTTTCGTCATCGCGCCTGCCCGGCCCCTTCGAGTGCTGCCATGGGGCGGAGAGAAAGGAAGGAGATGCGAATGTTCAGGCAGACAACGTTCCTGATCGTCGTGGCAGTCGGAGTGGCATTCCCCGCGACAGCGCAACTCGATGACAGTGGCGCCTTCTCGCCCAGAGGCGCGCTGGCGATCGCGGTCGAGCAGTCCTCCGCGCAGCCGACGGTCGGTTGGGAGATGGGTACCGATCGCTCCCGCGAGCCGTTGGCGGTCCGTGGCGAAGCGACGCTGGCTCCGGCCACGCAGCTCGCCGGGCCAGCCGCGAGTCGCGACGTGCCGAGCGCACCCACCGTCTTCCATGACGTTCAGATCGGCACTGGGACGGACATCCAGGAGCAGGCGATCGATCGCGACGCCGCGACGGATCATCTCTTCGTCGTCCAGCGGCACAGCACCAGCTGGGAGGCTTTTATATCGACCAATTCCGGAGTCAGTTGGACCAGCAAGTACTCTTGGTCCGATTCCACCCCGATCTCGGTCGACGGCGCGGCCGTGGGGGGCTACTTCTACGTCGCTTACGGGGTTGATGGTTCGTCGGCGCGACTCCGCCGCATCGATGTGTCCGATGGCTCGATCGACGACGCCTATTTCTACAAGGAAGTGGTGAACGTCAGCCCGAAGACGATCGAGAAGGTCGTTCTGGCCACGAACGCGACCGCCTACGACAATCGGCTCTACTACGCGATCCTGTGCACGGACGGTACGATCTACTACTACCTCACGGACACCGCCGCCGGAGCCGACACATTCATCCCGAACCACCCGTCGCTCGCCACGACGCCGCTGAACTCCACCGACAATCTCTCCATGAGCTGGAGGAAGGGATATACCAGCGGGCCCTACTTGGCACTCTCGTTCGTCGACACGAACGACGATGTCTGGGTCTACCGTGTTTCTGCATCATGGGACGCTGGACAGAAGATCGCCCAGGGCACGGCAGCCGAAGAGACCAGCGTCTCCTGGTATCGAGGGACAATCATCGTTGCCTACGAAGACGACGGCTTCTATGGATCGGGAATCTCCTACTGCATCTCGTACGACGCGGGCTCGATATGGACTTGTGGAGCGGGCTCCGAGGTGGCCGGCCCCGGCTATCAGGACTACCAGCCGCTGGTGGACGCCTGGAGCGGAACCGGCACGGCGATCATCTACCAGCGACACTACACGCCAGCCGCTATCGACGACGTTCGATTCTCGGAGCGCCACAACTACAATTCCGGTTCCTGGACGCCCTCGCTCTACCTGAACGCATACGGCATCACACCGGCCCATTTCGGATTCGCTTTCCACTATCTGGACCATGGATGGGCCATCGTCTATATCGACGATTCGAGCCGAGGTTGGTTCGTCTGGTCGCAGTCGATCGCCTATCGCGGCTTCGAGAGCGGCGATCAGTTCGAATGGTGACCCGCGTGGGGCCGACGAGCCGACTCTCGGCGGATTTCGATTAGCGGCGGCGGAGGTCAGCGTAGCGGCTGGTGTACACGCCGAGACAGCGGTCCTGGACGACGTCGATGCCGGCGGCGAGGAGCGGCTCCATCGCGGCGTCGTTGCGGATGCCGCTCTGCAACCAGACGACGCGTGGGCGCCGTTCGGCCGGAAGCGCCAGAATCTGCTCGACGTGGCCCGGCACATGGTCGGCGTGACGGAAGACGTCGACGATGTCGAAGCGATCGGGGACGCTAGCGAGATCCGGATAGGCGGGTTCGCCGAGCGAGTGCGCGATCGTCGGGTTGACCGGGATGACGCGGTAACCGCGCGCCTGCAACATGGCCGGGATCGAGTAGGCGGACTCATCGGCCCGCTCGTCGCCTTTCATGCCGAGGACGGCGATCGACCGCATGCCGCGCACGACCGCGGCGAGATCGGCTTCCTGATCGAGGTTGCGGCCACGTCGCTCCGGTTCGCTCACGACAATGAGTGTACTCGTCCGGGCTCGGTAGCGGTGTGGGGTAGATTGGCGCCTACCGGTATGTGTCCCAGACGGCTTCCGCATCTTCTCGTTGTCCTCCTCCTCGGCCTCCTGCTCGGGCCGGGTTGCCGAGCGCCGGAGCGGCCTCGCGTCATTCGACTGATCGATCGGGTGGGAACCGCGCAGGTCGAAGGGCTCTCGCCCGCGACGCTGAAGTGGGCGAAGCGGCTCGATGGCAGTCTCGGGGGCGAGAAGGCCCGAAAGGATCGACACGTGATCGCCATGCGGCTCGGGCCCGATCGCCGGGACAGCTCCCAGCGCGAGGCGCTGCCGGCCCCGGCCGGCTCGCGCTATCGGATGCGTGTCGAGCTGGCGCCCGGTTCGCGCCTCGAGTTCGCGGTGGGCGTACTGGCGCCTCCCGGTCCGCAGCCGGGAAAGCTCCGCTTCGCGGTGAACGTCCACTCGCTCGCCGGCGCCGGCGCCGACGTCCATTGGGAGACCACCATCGAGCGCTCGGAGGCGGAGCGGTGGCGTGACGCGGCGGTGGACCTCTCCTCGCTCGCGGGTGGCGGGGCGGAGATCGAGCTCGCCGCCGATGGCGCGGAAGACTTGCACGGCGGGTGGGCGACCCCCGTGATCGTGCCCGCGGTGGCGCGCGCCGACCGTCCCAACGTCATCCTGATCAGCCTCGACACCGTCCGGGCCGACCATCTGGGAGCCTGGGGTTATTCGCGCCCCACATCTCCCCATCTCGATCGGCTCGCCGCGGAGGGTTTCCGTTTCGCGCAGACCATCGCCCAGTCCTGCTGGACAAGGCCTTCGCACCGGGCCATCCTCTGGGGGCTGCAGCCGGTGTCGCGCGCCCACCACGTGCCGCATCCGCTGGCCGAAGTGCTCTGGCGGGCCGGCTATCAGACCCTGGCCTTCACCGGCGGCGGGCAGGTCGATCCCAGTTTCGGTTTCGGCTACGGCTTCGAGCGCTATGACGTCGACGACTGGATCCGCGATCCCGAAGCGCTGGCGGCTCGGCTCTCGGGCGCCCGCGCGCGGCCGTTCTTCGCCTTCCTGCATACCTACGAACCGCACGACCCTTACACCGACGACCGCTTCGCGGGACCCGCCCTCTCGAAGTTCGCATCGCCCGGCTTTTCGCTCCACCGCTACAACGCGCTCGACCATCAACACGTCACCGCGGCCGAGAAGCGCTACGTGGAGGCGCTCTACGACGGTGACATCGCGTTCACGGACGGTCAGGTGGGCAAGCTCCTCGCGGCGCTCACCAGCGGAGGCCGCAGCGACGACACGTTGATCGTGGTCACCAGCGATCACGGCGAGCAGTTCTGGGAGCACGGCGACTGGCGTCATGGCACGACGCTCTACGATCACGACATCCATGTGCCGTTGATCTTCCGGGTGCCCGAGCTGATCCGTGCGGCGGTGGCGCGACGCACGGGAGCCGATCTCTCGACGCCGCGAGTGATCGCGTCGCAGGTGCGCTCGATCGACATCTATCCGACCATCCTCGACTTGGTCGACGTCCCGCTGATCGCGCCGGTCCAGGGACGTTCTCTGGTGCCCCTGATGGCCGGCCGCTCGCTTCCGGCCGTCGAGGCGCTTTCGGAGTCGATCACCCACCGCCACTGGGAGCTCAAGTCCCTGCGCACCCAAGCGGCCAAGCTGATCCGCCAATTTCCGCGGCGCGGTCCGCGAGCGGATCCGGCGGCCGATCAGCTCTTCGATCTGCGGCAGGACCCCGGCGAGACGACGAACCTGGCGCACCGTGAGCCGGACGACGTGGCGTTTCTCGCGCGCCGGCTGAGCGAGCTCATCACCGGCGGCAGTGGCAAGATCGACGACGAGCTTCCCGCCGACGCCGATCCCGAGCTCCGCAAGCAGCTCGAGGCTTTGGGATATCTGGGCGGCGACGGTCAACGGTGAGGCCGCGCCCGCTGGTTGGAGAGGTGCGGCCGCGATAGCATCGCCGCCCGGAGGTCACGCTTGGATTTCGCACTGACGGACGAACAGAGAGCCATCCGCGAAACGGCGCGGGAATTCGCCGACCAGGAAGTCTCGCCTCATGTCGAGGAGCTCGACGAGGCCCAGAAGTTTCCGCGCGAAATCATGCGCAAGGCGGCCGAGCTCGGCTTCCTGGGCATCCTGGTTCCCGAGGAGCTGGGCGGTGTCGGGCTCGGCTACGTGGAGTACGTGCTGGTGGTGACCGAGCTGTCGCGAGTCGACCCCTCGGTGGGGATCTCGGTGGCGGCCCACAACTCGCTGTGTACCAATCACATCTACAAGTTCGGCGACGACGAGCAGCGGCGCCGCTGGATTCCCAAGTTGGCTTCGGGGGAGTGGATCGGCGCCTGGGCGCTCACCGAGGCCGGATCCGGCTCGGACGCCGCGGCCGCGCGCACCCAGGCCCGCCGCGTGGATGGCGGGTGGGTGCTCGACGGCGCGAAGGTCTTCTGCACCCACGGCTCGGTCGGAGAGGTGTGCGTGGCCATGGCGGTCACCGACCCGGCGGGCGAACGCGGGCGCAACCTATCGGCCTTCGTCGTCGAGCGTGGAACGAAGGGCTTTCGAACCGGCAAGAAGGAAAACAAGCTCGGTATCCGGGCTTCCGATACCGCGGAGGTCGTCTTCGAGGAGTGCTTCGTTCCCGATGCGAATCTGCTCGGCAAGCCGGGAGAAGGTTTCCGGCAGGCGATGCAGGTACTCGACGGCGGGCGGATCTCGATCGCCGCGCTCGGGCTGGGCACCGCCATCGGCGCTTACGAGACGGCGCGCGCCTACTCGCTCGAGCGACAGCAGTTCGGCCGTCCCATCGGGCGCTTTCAGGCGATCGCATTCACCCTCGCCGAGATGGCGACCCGAATCGCGGCCGCCGAGGCGCTGACTTTCGCCGCGGCGCTCGAGATGGATCGCACCGGCAAGGCGTCGCTCAAGGCTTCGGAGGCGAAGCTGATGACCGGCGAGGCGGCGGTCTGGTGCGCCGAACGAGGCGTGCAGGTGCACGGCGGCTACGGCTTCGTCAAGGACTACCGGGCCGAGAAGTACTACCGCGACTCCAAGATCTGCACGATCGGCGAAGGAACGAGCGAGATCCAACGATTGGTCATCGCCCGCGAGCTGCTCTCGGCATGATCCCAGGGCCCGGCGGGCGAGCGGCCGCCGATCTCGACGAGCTGGTCGAGCGCCTCCGGCGGCGCCAGCCGCGTGCCGTGGCGCGAGCCATCTCGCTCGTCGAAGACGGCGGGGGGCCGCAAGCCGAGCTCGTGCGTCGCGTCTACGGCGACACCGGACGGGCACGCGTGGTCGGAGTGACCGGTCCACCGGGCGCCGGCAAGTCGACGCTGGTCGACCGGCTGGCGGCGCTCGTCCGGTCGCGCGGCGAGACGGTCGGTATCCTGTGCGTCGATCCGACCTCGCCTTTCTCGGGCGGCGCGCTGCTCGGCGATCGCATTCGCATGCAAGGGTTGGCCACCGACCCGGGGGTCTTCATCCGATCGATGGCGACGCGCGGCGCCATGGGCGGCCTGGCGCGCGCCACCCGCGACGCGGTCGATCTGCTCGACGCCGCGGGCTATGACTGGATTCTGGTCGAGACGGTCGGAGTCGGCCAGGACGAGGTGGACGTGGTTTCGAGCGTCGACACGGTCTTGGTGGTGGCGGTGCCGGGCCTCGGCGACGACATCCAGGCAATCAAGGCGGGGATCATGGAGATCGCCGACGTGTTCGTGCTCAACAAGTGCGACCGCGAGGGCGCGGACCGCACCTACCGAGATCTCGCGACGTTGCTCTCCTTGGCCGGAGAGCTCGACTGGAAGCCGCCGATCCAGCGCACCATCGCGGCGCAGAGCGAGGGCATCGAAGAGCTGCTCGGTGCGATCGAGAAGCACCTGAGTTGGATGAAGGAGGGGGAGCGGCTTGCGCGGCGCCGGCGCGAGCAACTTCGTCTGCGCGTCGAGGCCATCCTCAAGGATCGGGTCCTGGCGGCGGCGCGGGACGAGGCGGGGCTGGAGCGCGAGGTCGAGCGCGCCTTCGCCGAGCGCGTCGATCCCTATCGAATCGCGGATGCGTTGTTTCGCGACGTGGTGCGCGCGGAGATGGAGCGCGCCTGAGGCGCGCCGGGAGGAACGGTTGATCCGCAAGCTCGATCACATCGGTATCGCGGTCGCCTCGATCGAAGAGGCGCGCGCCTTCTGGGAGGCGCTGGGACTGGTCGTCGAGACGATCGAAGAGGTGCCGCAGGAGGGGGTGCGCGTGGCGATGATTGCGGTCGGTGGGGCGCGGGTCGAGCTGCTCGAGGCGACCCGGGACGACTCTCCGATCGCGAAGTTCCTGGCCAAGCGCGGCCCCGGCCTGCACCATCTCTGCTTCGCGAGCGACGATCTGACGGCCGACGACGGGCGGTTGCGCGAATCGGGCATCGAGTTGCTTCGTCCCGAGCCCACTCAGGGGGTGGGCGGCTCGCGCGTGCAGTTCGTCCATCCGCGCGGCGCCGGCGGCGTGCTGGTCGAGCTTGCACAGCCAGGCGAGCCGTCGAAGGAGACGCGGTGAGCCTCGGAGCCGGCTCGATCGTCACGGTGCATTTCGTCAACCCGACGGAGAAGTTCTGGGGTGTGCTCGAACGGCTGGAGCCGGTCGGCGTCGTCTGCCGCGGGATCAGCCTCGACATCTTCGAGGAGTGGGTCGACGAGATGGCGCGTGGCGATGAGGTGACGCTCGGGCTGACCACGTTCTTCGCGCCGCTGTTTCGTGTCGAGCGGATATTCCTCGACGAGCCGGTGGGTGAGGTCGAGAGCTTTCAGCAGCGTTTCGAACGACGGACCGGGTTCTCGGCCGCTGCCGTGCTGGGGCTCGCCCGGTCCGACGAAGAGAGCGAGCCGAGCTGAAACGGCCCGCTCGGCCGACTCAGAATTCCACGTTGTCTACGAAGAAGCGGGTAATCTCGTAGCGCCCGGAGAGGATGCCGGCGGCCTGCTCGGGAGTCAGTCTGAACTTGGCGCCGAGCGACCCGTTGTCGGTCTCGCAGAGGATCCGGAAGCCGTCCACCTTGCCGGGCTCCTGCTTCTGGATCTGGACGAGAGCGTTCGCGGCAGTGACCAGGGCCTTGAAGACGGCGCCCTCCGAGAGGGTCTGATAGACGAGCAGCGGCCGGGTCGGCGAATCGCCGCGGTAGACCTCGACGGCGGTCATGCCGCGCGAGGTGACCAGCCCCCGGATGGTGCCCGCGAGCGCGGAGTCGGGAAGCATCACGTGCGTGCTGCTGGAGCTCTTCTTCCCTCCATCCATGGCTCGCGTCACCGGTGAGCCGGCGGGGCGCGCGACCGGAATCTGGATCGCGGCTTCCTTCGACCGGATGAGGTCTTCGAGGCGCGGCTGCTTTTGGGGGGGTGGCGCCGCCGGCTTGAAATCCTTCGTCCGGCCACCCGCGATCTCCATCGCGGTGCCGCCCATCTTGTTCCGGTTGGCGTCCTCGGTGCGGGCCACGTCGATCTGGGAGGCGGCAAGCGAGCTCTCGGTGCCGGAGGGCAGCGTGATGATCGCCAGTTTGCCCCGAATGACGTACTTCTCTTTCGCTTGGACGCGGGAGCCGTCCTTGAGGACGATCGTGTAGGCGAGGGCGGGCGCTGCCGCGGCGAGCGCCAGAGCGAACATGGAGATCATTCTGAGAAGACGCATCGGATGGGGCTCCTTTTCGTCCTCGGGGCACTGCTAGTATAGCGGTCCGCGATGGCCAGCCGTCCCGAAGAAGCTCTCCTGCTGCTCGAGGACGGCGCTGTTTTCCGCGGCCGCGCCGTTTCGCCGGGCACCCGTTTCGGAGAAGTCGTCTTCAACACCGCGATGACCGGATACCAGGAGATCCTCTCGGATCCCTCCTACCGCGGCCAGATCGTGGTCATGACCCAGCCCCACATCGGCAACTATGGAGTGGCCGAGCTCGCCGCCGAATCGAGCCGTCCCTGGGTGGAGGGTTTCGTGGCCCGCCGCTTCACCGCCGAACCGTCGAGCCATCTGAGCGAAGGGGATCTGCCGGCCCACCTGTGCGCCAGCTCGATTCCGGCCATCGACCGCATCGACACCCGCGCGGTGGTGCGCCGGCTGCGCGAAAGGGGCTCGCTCAAGGGCGTCGTCACCACCGAGCGTAGCGACGTGGAGGCCCTGCTCGCCGAGGTCCGCGACTTCCCGAGCATGGCGGGGCGCGCCCTGGTCTCGGAGGTCACCCGGGCCGAGCGCGTGACCCTGCCGGCGATCGGCGTCGAGCAGCCGTGCGCCCGGCTGGCTGTCTACGATTTCGGCTGCAAGGCCAACATCCTGCGCTCGCTGCGTCAGCTCGGCGTCGAGCTCGAGGTGGTGCCGGCCGCGACGCCTGCCGAGGAAGTGCTCGGGCTCGGGGTCGAGGGTGTCGTGCTCTCGAACGGCCCCGGCGATCCGGAGCCGCTGACCGGCATCATCGCGGCGGTGCGCACCCTGGTCGACTCGGGGCTGCCCACTTTCGGCATCTGTCTCGGCCATCAGCTGTTGGGGCTGGCGCTCGGCGGCCGGACCTTCAAGCTCAAGTTCGGCCACCACGGCGGCAATCAACCGGTGATCGACCTGGTTACCCGCCGGGTCGCGATCACCAGCCAGAACCACGGGTTCGCGGTCGATGCGGATTCGCTGCCCGCGAACTGCCGCGCCAGCGAGGTCAACTTGAACGACGGAACGCTCGAGGGTTTCGAGGTGGCCGGCAGCCCGGTGCTCTCCGTGCAATACCACCCCGAGGCGGCGCCCGGACCGCACGACGCCAGCCCGCTCTTCCGCCGCTTCCTGGCCACTCTGCCCGGCTTCGCGGACTCGCCCGTTCCGGCGCGATGAGCCGGCCCGCGCTGGCCGGGCCGCTGCGCCTCACTCTGGCGCTGCGCCTGCTCGCCGGCCCGAAGAGCCGTCTGCTCTCCTCGACCGCCCGGGCGGCTCTGCTCGCGACCGTCCTCGGGGTCACCGCGCTGGGGATCGCCATGGCGCTGATGACCGGCTACCGTGAGGATCTGGTTCGCAAGCTGGTGGGCGGCAGCGCCGCGATCCTGGTCTACGCGGCCGGACCGCATAGCCCGACCGTCGGCGTGCCGCGACGGATCGAGCGCGAACCGGGAGTCCGCTCGGCCGATCCGGTCGCTTTCCTCGAGGGCGTCGTCTCGGACGGCGAACGCGACGCGGAAGTGACGCTGCGCGCGGCGGCTTCGGGTGACGGCCCCTTCGCGGTGGCACCGGCGCGGATCGCTCACCATGCCGACGGCGCGTGGGGCGCGGTGCTCGGCGTCAAGCTGGCGCGCACCCTGGGCGTCAAGGCGGGCGATCCGCTGCGCCTCACCCTGCTCTCGTTCGGGGATCAGGGCCCACGTTTCGCCTTCAAGACGTTGCGTGTCGCCGGGACTTTCGACAGCGGCTTCTCGGAGTTCGATAGCGGGTGGGTGGTGATTGCCCGCGAGGCGCTGGTCGGGGCGCCGGGGAGCGCGGCGGCCATCTGGGAGGTACGGCTCGACGACGCGGCCCGTGCTCCGGAGATCGCGGCCCGGCTGCGCGACCGGCTGGGCAGCGAGTACATGGTGCTGGACTGGCGGCAGCTCAACCGCGAGCTCTTCGCGGCCCTCGAGTTGCAGCAACGGACCCTTTTCCTGTTGCTCGGCCTGATCGTCCTGGTGGCGACGTTCAACGTGGCGTCGACCCTCGTGGTCCTGGTGCGCGAACGGCGCCGCGACTTCGGCGTTCTCGCGGCGGTGGGTCTGCCGCCCGCCGGCCTGCGAACGGTCTTCGTTCTGGTGGGTGGGCTTCTGGGAGGCGTCGGCACGCTCCTCGGGCTCGTTCTGGCCGGGCTGGTCGCGGCGGTCGCGACGCGGTTCGATCTCCTGCGCTTTCCCGCCGAGATGGCGGAAGTCTACTTTCTGCGCTCCGTTCCGCTGCGCCTCTCCTGGGCCGACGCGGGTGCGATCGCGGCCCTCTCCCTCGGCGTGACCCTGCTGGCGAGTTGGCTGCCGGCGCGGCGCGCCGCCAAGGTCGATCCGGCCGAGGCGCTGCGATTCGAATAGAGCAAGAGCTCGCGCGGCCCCGAATCGGGGCCGGCGAGCGGAGGTGGGCTGAAGAAGGGCGGAACTTCCAGTTCCGTCGGGTGGGAACCCGGCTCCGGATGCGGACGCGTCCGGGGGGCTCCCGGCGGGTTCGACACCGGTATGTACGTTCCAAACCGGCATTGGTTCCAACGTATGGGGGAATTGATACATTCCCGGCCGGACCTCCCTGGGCGCCGTGACGATGCGCAAACTCGAGCCGAGCCGATGACCGGCATCGCGCCGCTTCCGCCGGCTGGGCTCTGCGAGCGCTGCCGGCACGGCGAGCGACTCGCCTCGCGGCGCAGCCAGTACCTGCGCTGCGGGAGAGCCGATATCGACCCCAGCTTCACCCGCTATCCGTTGTTACCGGTGCTCGCTTGCCGGGGTTTCGACACGCCCGACCCGGGTCCGGGAGAGGGGCGCGACGGATGAGGTCGCGTTCGCCGCTCGGGCTCGTCTGGCACGTGCTGCGCAACGCCGGGGATCGGAAACGGCTCGAGGACTTCCGGGACCGGGCGCTGCGACGGCTGGTGACCCACGCCTACGCCAGGGTTCCCTACTATCGCGAGCTCTTCGATCGGACGGGCCTGGCGCCGCGGGATATTCGAACGGCGAGCGATCTCCGCTTCCTCCCTCCTTCCTCCAAGGAGGACCTGCGACGGGGACCGGTCGAGGAGCTGCTGGCGAGTGGGGTGTCGCGCGACGAGCTCCGCGCCTCGTCCACGACAGGCTCGACGGGAGTGCCGTTCACGATCTATCGGACTCGTTCGGAGCAGCTCGCGACGCGAGCGTTCAACCTGCGTATGTTGCGCTCTTACGGCGCCGGGGGCAGGGATCGCGTCGCTCTGGTATCCCGAGGCGGGGGAGGGAGGCCGCCGGCGCTGCTCGCGTTGCTACGAGGCTTCGGCCTCTTCGAACGTCACGGCATCGGCATGCTGCAGCCGCCCGCGAAGATCGCCGCCGCGCTCCGCGACTTGCGGCCCGACATCATCGTGGGAAACGCGACGGTGCTTCTCGAGGTCGCCCGCGTGATCCGGCGGGACGGTGGACCCGCGCTGCGACCGCGACTGGTTCTCACCAGCGGCGGCTCGAGACTTCAGTCATGAAGCGCCAGCTCCGGGAAGCTTTCGCCTGCGTCACGCGCAATCAATACGCGAGCGAGGAGATCGGGGGGATCGGTGCCTGGGAGTGTCCGCTCGGTGGCCAACAGCACATCAACGACGATGGGGTCGTGATCGAGGTGTTGGAGGGCGACGCCGCCGGGAGACCGCCTGCCGAGGCCGAGATTTCCGGCGAAGCCGTGGTGACGGCGCTACACGCCTATGCGATGCCGGTGTTGCGTTGGCGCACCGGCGATCTCGTGCGACGCGCCGAAGCGCCCTGCCGCTGCGGTGCGCCCTTCGCGACCTTGACGGCCATCGAGGGGCGTCGTGCCGATGCCTTCGAGCTGCCGGACGGCCGACGCGTCTACTCCGCGGGCCTGGCCCACACCATCCAGAGACACGAATCGTGGATCGAGCGCTACCAGGTCGAACAGTGGACGCGCGAGCGCGTGACGGTGCGCATCGTTCCCCGGGGATCACCGTCGCCCGAGGCCATCGACGCGCTGCGCCGCGGCGTCGAGTCCTTCCTGGGCGCCGGGGTCGGGGCGAGCGTGGAGCTGGTTTGCGAGATTCCGTCGGGTCCGGGTAAGAAGCACCGCCTGCTCTGGTCCCACCTCGATGATCGGCACGAGGGGGCGCCGACCTAATCGCGCCGGCGAGGCGCGGATCCGGGCCGTTGCTAGACTGCCGCCGGTTCGTCGACTTCCTTTCGGCAACCGTCTCCCTGCGACATCCGGGACCGATCGCGCGGCATGGTGCGGGTCGCGGATTCGCGAAGGAAAGGAAGGGCTCCACGTGAAGAAGACTTCGCTCGGACTCCTCGCGGCGCTCGTGCCGCTCCTCGTGGTGACCCCGGCCGGGGCGAGCCCGGGACCCCAACCGGCGCAAGCCGCCGCGAGCGTGCCGGCGCCGCGGGACGTCGCCTATCCCGGACTGATCCGGCTCGACGTCGACGCCACGGACGTCGGACACCGCATCTTCGACGTGCACGAGACCGTGCCGGTCGTCGCCGGACCGTTCACGTTGCTCTACCCGCAGTGGATCCCGGGTCACCATTCGCCGACCGGGCCGATCGACAAGCTCGCCGGCCTGACCATCACCGCGCACGGGAAGCCGCTCGAGTGGAGGCGCGATCCGACCGATGTCTACGCCTTTCACGTCGAGGTGCCCGAGGGCGTCTCCGAGCTCGATCTCCGCTTTCGATACCTCTCGCCCCAGGACAAGCGCCAGGGTCGGGTGGTGATGTCGCCCGAGATGGTGGACCTGGAGTGGAACCCGGTGGCTCTCTATCCGGCGGGCTGGTTCGGCCGCGACATCCGCGTCCAGGCGAGCGCGCGATTGCCGGAGGGCTGGCAGCTGGCCACCGCGCTCACCGTCGCGGGCCGGGACGGCGACCGGGTGCGCTTCGAGCCGATCGACTTCGAGAACCTCGTCGATTCGCCGGTCCTCGCCGGCAAGTACTTCCGTCGCTTCGACCTCGATCCGGGCGCGAAGACGCCGGTCTACCTCGACGTCTTCGCCGACGAGGCGAGCGAGCTCGCGGCGAAGCCGGAGCAGATCGAGGCGCACCGCGAGCTGGTGCGACAGATGTACCGCGTCTACGGCGCCCGCCACTACGACCACTACGACTTCCTGGTGGCCCTCTCCGACAAACTGGGCGGCACCGGGCTCGAACATCACCGGTCGAGCGAGGACGCGACGACGGCGAAGTACTTCACGAAGTGGGACGAGCAGTGGCTGCATCGGGATCTCTTCGCCCACGAGTTCAATCACTCTTGGGACGGCAAGTACCGGCGGCCCGAAGGGCTCTGGACGCCCAACTTCAATGTCACCAAGCGCGACGACGGGCTCTGGGTCTACGAGGGGCAGACTCAGTTCTGGGGGGACGTCATGGCGGCGCGCTCCGGGCTGTGGAGCCGCGAGCAGGCTCTGGCGGCGCTCGCCCAGCTCGGCGCTAGATACGACCGCGGCCGGCCGGGTCTGAGCTGGCGGAGCATCCAGGACACCACCAACGATCCGACCATCGCGCAGCGCGCGCCGCTGCCCTACCGCAGCTATCAGTTGAGCGAGGACTACTACTCGGGTGGCCAGCTGATCTGGTTCGCAGTCGATGCCCGGCTGCGCCGCCTGACCGAAGGGCGGCGTTCGCTCGACGATTTCGCGCGCGCTTTCTTCGGCATGCACGACGGCGCCTGGGACATCAGCACTTACTCCTTCCAGGACGTCGTGGACACCTTGAACGGCCTCGCGAGCTACGACTGGAAGAATTTTCTCGCGTCACGACTCGATGGGCACGGCAACCTCGCGCAAGGCCTCGAGGACGAAGGTTGGAGCGTCGTCTACACGGATCAACCCTCGATCGCCGAGAAGGCGTACGAAGCGCATTACCACCGCTCCAGCTTCGTGGAGTCGATCGGTCTCGAGGTCAACGACAAGGGGGAGCTCTACGACGTGCTCTGGGACGGCCCGGCCTTCGCGGCGGGCCTGGCACCGGGAATGACCCTGATCGCCGTCGACCACAAGGCGTTCACCCCGGAGACGCTCGCGGACGCGATCGTAGCGGCCAAGGACCGGACGGAGCCCATCGAGCTCACGGTGAAGAATTTCGACGAGCTCGAAACGCTCCGGGTCGACTACCACGGCGGGCCGCGCTACCCGCACCTCGAGCGGATCCCGGGAACGCCGGACTACCTCTCCGCCGTGCTCGCGCCCCGGAAGTAGCGTATCGATCCCGACCGGGTTCTTCGGAACGTGCCGGATGAAGACCCGGGAATCTCGGCGACGTAGGATGCCGCGAGGAGCTACGGCGATGCGGTCGCTCGGCACTTTCCTTCTCGGGAGCCTCTTTCTCTGCTGCGCGGCGGTGGCCGTGGCGATCGAGGTTCCGGCATCCGAGGATTCGAGATCGAGTGGCCCTCGCGTGCGGCGGGCGCTGGTGGCGCGCCTGCTGCTCGCCGACGGCGCTCCCGCGTCCGGTTTCACGATCTCGGTCGCCGGTGGAGCCCTGACCGTGCGGTGCGCGCCGGACGGTTCGTTCCAGCTCGATCCCGCGCCGCCATTGCCGTTCTGGATCGTCGCGGCGGGCCCCGACGGAGAGCTCTTGCCGCCGATCGAGATCCGATGGTTGGAGAGCGCGCGGGTCGATATCCAACTTCCCTACGTGGCCCGCGACAACGTCACGGTGGTCTCCGGCGTGGCGCCGGGGCTCGATCTGCTTGCGGCGAGCGCCGCGACCTCGGTCACCGCGGAAGCGCTCGAGCAACGGCCGCCGCAGCGCATCGTGGACGCGCTCGAGTCGGTCGCCGGTGCCTCCAAGCTCGGCGACGGAGCGGACTCGGTGCCGGTGCTGCGCGGCCTGGCGCGTGGCCGGACGCTGATCCTGGTCGACGGCGCACGGGTGACCTCGGAGCGCCGGGCAGGCCCCTCGGCCACCTTCGTCGACCCGGCGGATTTGGCGGCCCTCGAGGTGTTGCGCGGCCCCGGTTCGGTGGTTTACGGCTCCGACGCGTTCGGGGGCGTGCTCAACGCGGTGACCCGCGATCCGGATGCGGGCGAGCGGGGCGGCCGGATCGCGCTGGAGGGCGCGACCGGTGGTCGTGAGCAGGTCGCGGGGAGCGCCTCGCTGTCGACGCCGGTGGCGCGAGGCGCGATCCTGGTCGAGGTCCGGCGGAGCGACGCCGCCGACGCCGCGGCCGGCGGAGGCGGGAGGATCTACAACTCCGGCTTCGCGAGCGCCGGTGGATCGCTCCGCTGGCTCGTCCCCGCCGGTCGCGGTCAATTTCGCGCCTCGTTGCAGACCGACCGCGTCGACGACCTCGGCAAGGCGGCGATCGACTCGCGCAGCGTGCGTTCCTACTATCCGCGTGAGGATTCGGATCGGCTGACCCTCGCTTGGCTCGGTGTTCCTTCGCGGACCTGGGACGCTCTCGAGTCGACACTGTTCGTGGGCGACTACCGCATCGTGCTCGATCGCGACCGGGTGTCGACCGCGACCTCGACACGGCGGATCGACCGCTCCGA
The DNA here is from genome assembly GCA_963712855.1 of Thermoanaerobaculia bacterium. Taxonomy (GTDB): domain Bacteria; phylum Acidobacteriota; class Thermoanaerobaculia; order Multivoradales; family JAGPDF01; genus JACTMI01. Next base: position 503,265 of record CAVQJN010000001.1, on the reverse strand, counting down.
CACCGCGGCGCGGGACGGCCAGCTGCGGGTCGTGGCGGGGCGTGAACTCGGCGGCGGCCGGCTGCAGATCGGCCTGGACGCCCATTCCCGCTTCGGATTGACGGCCGAGGTCGGGCGGATCGACTTCGCCGTCGACTCGACGACGGAGGTCGCCCATGCGACGTCGACCGCCATCGGAGATGCCCGCCGGATCTCGACCGGCCTCTTCGCGACCTGGACGGTGCCGTTCGGCGAGCGCTGGAGCGCCGGCGCGGGCATCCGCGGTGACCGGGTGACGACGCGCAACCGGGGCGGATTCTTTGGCGACCGTTCCGAGGCGTCGGCGTCGCTGTCGGGCAACCTGTCGGTGACGATGGCTCCGGCTCCCGGCTGGAGCGCGACCGCTCAGGTCGCCCGTGGCTTTCGCGTTCCGACCCTCTCGGATCGTTATTATCGCGGACCTTCCGGCCGCGGTTTCGTGATCGGCAATCCGGACCTCGATCCGGAAACCAGCCTGCAGGTCGACCTGGCGATTCGGCGCACGCGCGGGCGTGCGTCGGTGGCGCTTTATGCCTACCGGTATCGGATCGAGGATCTGGTCGAGCGTTATCGCACGGGCGACGATTTCTTCTTTCGCAACCGCGGCAGCGCGACCGTCGAGGGGATCGAGCTCGAGGCCCAGGCGCGGCTCGACGAGCGCTGGTCGCTCGACGGTGGCGCGGCCTGGGGCCGCGGCACCACGGGTGGGGGAGATTTTCTGGACGATCAGCCGGCGGCGAATCTCTTCGTCGGCGGGAGATACGCCGAGCGCCGGGGCTATCTGCTCGCCCGACTCGCGATCCACGACCGCAAACGCAATCCGGGCCCGACCGAGGTGAGACGTCCCGCTTTCCTGTTAGTGGACCTCGGCGTCGGCCGGCAGCTCTCGAGCGCGTTCGAGCTCCGCCTGCTGGTCCAGAACGTGCTCGACCGGCGCTTCACCGCGTCGCCCGACGAATCCGCCGACCGGGCGCCGGGTCGCTCTCTCTCCCTCGCCTTGAGTGGCCGCTTCTAGAGGAGCGGCGCAACCCTCTCGCTGCGCTCGAGGCACGGTCGTAAATCCGCTCTCCATGACCTCCGCCACGGGGCGGTCCTTCGACCCCTCCGCACGGCGATCGAGTCGCTTCGGGACTCGCCGGAGACGCGCAGCGGGCGGTGGCCGAGGCCGAACTCGGTATGCTGTCCCGACCGCGGCGGCTGCCTCCACCCGAGCCGAGGCGCGCGGCCCATGTCGATTCGAACCGAAACCGTGTGACTTCCGAGACGCCTTCCCAACCCGACGCCCCACCGTCCGGACGCCGGCTGATCACGCTGTCGGTGGCCACGCTCGGCGTGGTCTACGGCGACATCGGCACGAGCCCGCTCTACGCCCTGCGCGAGTGCTTCTTCGGCGATCACGCGATTGCAGTGACCCCGGCGAACGTCCTCGGAATCCTGTCGTTGATCTTCTGGGCGCTCATCCTGGTCGTTTCGGTCAAGTACCTCGGCTTCATCCTGCGCGCGGACAACCGGGGGGAGGGCGGCATCCTGGCGCTGATGGCGCTCGTGCACCCGGGCCGCGAGAGCGCCGAAGACCGGCCTCGCGGCACCCCGATCTGGATCGCGCTGGGGTTGTTCGGGGCGGCGCTTCTCTATGGCGACGGCATGATCACGCCGGCCATCTCGGTTCTCTCGGCGGTCGAGGGTCTGAAGGTCGCGACCCCGCTGTTCGGGGATTTCGTGGTTCCGCTGACGATCGTGATCCTGGTCGGTCTCTTTTTCTTCCAACGCCACGGCACCGCCAAGGTGGGCGCCGTTTTCGGACCCGTCACGATGGTCTGGTTCGCGATCATCGGGATGCTCGGCTTGCGCTGGATCGCCATCGCGCCACGGGTGCTCCTGGCCGCCGATCCACTGAACGCGGTGCGGTTCTTCGCGAACAACGGGCGAATCGGCTTCCTGGTGCTGGGCGCCGTCTTCCTGGTCGTGACCGGGGGCGAGACGCTCTACGCCGACATGGGGCACTTCGGGCGGCGGCCGATCCGCGTGACCTGGTTCGCGATCGTGCTGCCGGCCCTGTTGCTCAACTACTTCGGACAGGGAGCTTTGCTGCTCGTGCGGCCGGAAGCGGCGCACAATCCCTTCTACCGGCTGGCGCCGGGCTGGGCGCTCTTTCCGCTGGTCGGGCTCGCCACCGCCGCGACCGTCATCGCGTCGCAAGCGGTGATCTCGGGCGCCTTCTCGCTGACCCGCCAGGCGATCCAGCTCGGCTACCTGCCGCGTCTGACCATTCGTCACACCTCGGCGCAGGAGATCGGTCAGATCTACCTGCCGCTCGTCAACGGAGTGCTCGCCGTCGCCACGATCGGCCTGGTGCTCGGCTTCGGCTCGTCGAGCCGCCTGGCGGCGGCTTATGGCATCGCCGTCACGACGACGATGGTGATCACGACCATCCTCTTCTACGTCGTGGCGAGCGAGCTCTGGGGCTGGAAGCGCTGGGCGATCGGGTCGCTCTCGTTGCTCTTCCTGATGGTCGACCTGAGCTTCTTCAGCGCCAGCGTGGTCAAGATCGAGTACGGCGGCTGGTTCCCACTGGTCATCGCGGCGGCGGTCTTCGCGCTGCTGACGACTTGGCGGCGCGGCCGCAGGCTGCTCGCGGCGCGGCTCGGCCAGAGCGTCGTGAGCCCGGCCAAGTTCCTGGCCGACGGCGGGCTGCCCAAGTTGCCGCGGGTCGCGGGGACGGCGGTCTTCCTCAACAGCGATCCTCACGCGGTGCCGGTCGCCCTGCTGCACAACATCAAGCACAACCGGGTGCTGCACGAGCGGGTGGTCTTCCTGACCGTGCTCAACGAGGAGGTCCCGCGGGTACCGAGCCTCGAGAAGGTCAGCGTGGAGAAGCTGGGTGGAGAGTTCTTCCGCATCGTGGCGCGCTACGGCTTCCTCGAGACGCCGAACATCCGCCAGATCCTGGAGCTGGCGAGACCCGAGGGATTGGACATCGACTACATGAAGGCGAGCTACTTTCTGGGGCGCGAGAGGCTGCTGGCCAGCAAGCTTCCCGGCATGGCGATCTGGCGCGAGAAGGTGTTCGCGCTCATGGCGCGCAACGCGCTCGGCGCCACCGCCTACTTCGGCCTGCCGCCCAACCGCGTGGTCGAGCTCGGCGCGCAGATCGAGATCTGAGCTCGGGGCCCTGCGCTAGAGTTCGATCGTGGCCGTGACCTCGATTCCGCTCGACCTCTCGCGGGTGCCGCGCGTCGACGCGGTCGGCGTCGAAGAGCGTGCTGCCGGGCTCGCCAAGCGTTCGATCAAGAAAGCCGCCAAGCTGGCCGGCATCCGTCTCGCGGTGCGCATGATCGATCTGACGACGCTGGAGGGAAAGGACTCGGCCGGGAAGGTGCGACAGCTCTGCGCCAAGGCGCGCCATCCGCTGCCGGAAGATCCCACGGTGGGTCCTTGCGCCGCCGTCTGCGTCTACCCGAACTGGGTGGCGACCGCGCGGCAGGAGCTCGCCGGCTCGGCGGTCCGCGTCGCCTCCGTGGCGACCGGCTTTCCGGCCGGCGCCGTGCCGCTCGAGGGCAAGCTCGCCGAGGCCCGGCGAGCCGTCGAGGCGGGTGCCGACGAGATCGACATGGTGATCGACCGCGGCGCCTTTCTTTCGGGAGACTTCGCAGGCGTGTTCGACGAGATCGTGCGCGTGAAGAAGGCCTGTGGCGAAGCGCACCTCAAGGTGATCCTCGAGACCGGCGAGCTCCTCACCTACGACAACGTCCGCCGGGCGTCGCAGCTCGCGATGCAGGCGGGCGCCGACTTCATCAAGACCTCCACCGGCAAGATCCAGCCCGCCGCGACGCCGCCGGTCGTGCTCGTGATGCTCGAGGCGATCCGCGACTTCTACCTCGCGACCGGCCGCAAGGTCGGCATGAAGCCGGCCGGTGGGATTCGCACTTCCAAGCAGGCGCTCCATCTCCTGGTGATGGTCAAGGAGACGCTGGGCGACGCGTGGCTCACCCCCGAGCTCTTCCGCATCGGCGCCTCGAGCCTGACCAACGACCTCCTGATGCAGCTCGTCAAGGAGACCACCGGGCGCTACCAGAGCGCCGACTACTTCTCGAAGGACTGAACCGGCCGCCGAGGCGCTGGGCCGGCTAGCGCCGCTGCCGGGCCAACCGCTTGAGCAGCTGTATCTGACCCGCGTGATAGAGATCGTGCGCGGCGATGCCGAGCACGGTATCGCGCACGGTCCAGCGGCTGGCGCCGAGTCGCTCATTCAAGCGGCGAGTGGGCAACCGCTCGATCTCGCTCCGCAGCGCGGCATGCATCTCGACGAGGAGGGCGACATCGCGGCGCCAATCCGCGAGCCGGGGCTCGTCTTCCGGCCGCGGAAAGAAGTTGGTGCCGCGCCGAGGGAACGATGGATTGCTGGCGCTGCTCAGTCGTCCGCGGACACGGTGTTTCCAATACGCACAGTGCAGGACCAGCTCCCAGATGTTGTGCCGCTCGCGCCCCGGCCGGTAGACGGCATCCTCGAGCTTCAGGCCTCGGATCGATCCCCGCAAGTTGGTGCCGTGCCACGAGCGGGCCTCGAAAGCTTGATCGATGTTGACGAGCAACAGGCGGATCTCGGCGGTCGGCATAGTCAGCTCCCGTGGCCGGCGAGGTCGGCCATCCGGGTGACGGCGCCGGAGCATTCGTCCTCGGTGTTGAAGAAGTGGGGCCCGAAGCGGATCCCGGAGCCGGGGCGGAAATCACACAGGATGTCGCGCGACACCAGCTCGCGGCAGATGCGCTCCCCGTCGGGATGGAAGAGGGTGACGACGCCGCCCCGTCGCGCGGCCTCGCGCGGTGTGCGTACCTCGAGGCCGCGCTCGTCGGCGTGGCGTATCAACCGCTCGGTGAGCTCGAGGGAGCGCGCGCGGATGCGGTCGACGCCCACCTCGGCGATCATCCGGTAGCCTGGCCGGCAGGCGAGCAGCGCCGGGACCGCCGGCGTTCCGGTCAAGAATCGCCACGCGCCGGAGGCGAGCCGCACCGGACCCGGATGGAAGGAGAAGGGCTCGGCGTCGGCCTGCCAGCCGATCGCGGTGGGCTCGAGCGTCGCGGCGAGCTCGGGCCGCACGTAGAGGTAGCCAGCGCCCGGCCCGCCGCACAGAAACTTGACCGACCCTCCGACCGCCGCGTCGATTCCCCAACGCTCGAGCTCGAGCGGCACGATGCCGGCCGCTTGGTAGACGTCGAGGACGAAGAGCGCCCCGACCTCCCGGCAGCGCACCGCCACCGCCGCCGCATCGAGCAGGTAGCTCGACTTGAACTGGACGTGCGAGACGAGCACCAGCCGGGTGCGCTCGTCGATCGCCGCGAGGAGCCGGCCGAGATCGATGGACAGACCGTCCTCGGCGAGCGGAACCAGAACCAGCTCCGCGCCCTTCCGGGCTTCGCCATGCAGGATGTAGTGATCGGTGTGGAAATCCCCCTCGACACCGACGATTCGATTTCGGCTTGCCGGATAGTCGAGCGCCGAGAGCAGCACGGTCAGCGCGACCGAGACGTTGGGATGCATGGCGACCGTTCCGGGAGCGACGCCGAGGATCGGGGCCAGCAGGTCGCCGGTCGTGACCGGTGTCTCCCACCACCCCTCGAACCAGGCCCGCACGCCCCGTTCGCGCCACTGCCGCGCGTACTCGGCGAGCTCCGCCTCGACGCCGCGCGGCATCGGGCCGAGCGAATGGTTCACCAAGTGGGTCGTCCGCTCGACGATCGGCAGCTCCGCGCGCCAGCGTCGAAGCTCGGCCGGATTCCACCCACCTGCGACCGGATTCGTCATGCGACGAGTCTTCCACACCCGCGGACCGTCCGAGAGCGGGCGGCACCTGGACCGCGGGACGCGACTCCGGACCTGGGAAGAAGGCTTGGCGTCCCGGATTGCTAGCATCTGGCTCGCCATGACGACGCGTTGGGAGGAGAGGCGCTATCCGGAGCTCGAAGCGCTCGCGGGGCGTCCGGTGGTCGCGATCCTGCCGCTCGGCGCGATCGAGGCGCACGGTCCGCATCTGCCGGTGGGTAGCGACGGCTGGATCGCGGAGGCCATGGCCCGGGAAGGAGCCCGGCAGTTGCAGGCCGGGGGCGTCGAGGCCGTCGTCTTGCCCACCGTGGGCTATGCGCCGGCTCCCTTCGCCGAGGATTTCGCGGGGACGCTCTCGATCCGGCCGGCGACGCTGACCGCGCTCGTGGTCGATGTCGGAGCGGCGGTGAGACGGCGCGGGATCACGACGTTCGTGCTCGCCAACTCTCATTTCGATCCGGCTCAGGTTGCCGCGCTGCGCGCCGCGGTCGCGGAGATGGAATCACGCGGCGACTTGCGGGTGGTCTTTCCCGACCTGACGCGGCGTGCCTTGGCCACGCAGTTGACCGACGAGTTCCGCTCCGGGGCCTGCCATGCAGGCCGCTACGAGACCTCGATCCTGCTCGCCGAGCGGCCCGAGCTGGTGGACGAGCGGCGTCGCGCGAACCTGGCGCCGGTCGAGATCTCGCTGAGCGAGACGATCGGGAAACGGCAAGAGAGCTTCGGAGCGGCCGGGCTCGAGAAGGCCTACTGCGGCGACCCGGCCGCGGCGAGCCCGGAGGAAGGGCGCGACATCGTCGTTCGGCTGGGGCGGATTCTTGCCGAGGCGGTGCGCTCCCGGTAGTGTGACCTCCCTTTCCTCGATAGGAGGCGCGGATGAGTCTGGTTTCGGAGTTCAAGTCGTTCCTGCAGCGCGGCAACGCCATCGACCTCGCGGTCGGCGTGATCATCGGTGGCGCCTTCGGCAAGATCGTCTCGTCGTTGGTCGGCGATATCCTGATGCCCCCGATCGGACTTGCCATCGGAGGGCTCAAGTTCACCGAGCTCAAGCTGCGCCTGGGTGGAACGGCCGACGCGCCGGTAACCCTCAACTACGGCAGCTTCCTGCAGGCGGCGGCCGATTTCGTGATCATCGGTTTCTGCGTCTTCCTGCTGGTCAAGGGCATCAACTCGCTCAAGAAGCCCGCGCCCGCCCCGGTCGCGCCGGCCGCGCCGCCAGCGGACGTCCAGCTCCTGACCGAGATCCGCGACCTGCTGCGACAGCGGAGCTGAGGCCGCACGGTGACCGGAACCCGGATCGATCTCTCGGGCCGCGCCGCGGTCGTCACCGGCGGCGGGCGCGGCATCGGGGCCGCGGTCGCGTGGGCCCTCGCCGAGGCCGGCGCCCGAGTCGTCGTCGCGGCGCGCAGCGAGGAACAGATCGAGGGCGTGGCGCGCGACCTGCTGGCGGCAGGGCACGCGGCGCGCGCGATCACCTGCGACGTCACCGACGCCTCCTCGGTGGCGCGGCTGGCGCGTGAATCCGAAGCGGCGGTGGGCATCGTCGACATCCTGGTCAACAACGCCGGGATCGCCTCCTCGGCGCCCCTCAAGAGCCTGGAGCTCGAGGAGTGGAACCGCCTGCTGGCCGTCAACGCCACGGGCACCTACCTCTGCACGCGCGCGTTGCTTCCGCCGATGGTCTCGAACGGCTGGGGGCGGGTGATCAACGTGGCCTCGGTGGCGGGGCGCGCGGGGGCGCCCTACATCGCCGCCTACGCCGCATCGAAGCACGCCGTCATCGGATTCACCCGCTCGGTGGCGGGCGAAGTGGCGGCACGCGGCGTAACGGTGAACGCCATCTGTCCCGGCTTCGTCGAAACGCCTATGACCGACGAGTCGGTGGGACGCATCGTCGCGAAAACCGGCCTCTCCGAGAGCGCGGCGCGGCAGCGCATCCTGGCCATGAACCCGCAGGGACGCCTGATCGAGCCGGAGGAAGTCGCCTTCCTCGCCGTGGCGCTCTGCGACGCCCGCGCGCGCGGCATCAACGGCGAGGCGATCGGGGTCGACGGTGGAGCGCTCCTGGCATGAGCGACGGCCTGCGCAGCATCGATCCCGAAGCGCTCGGTCTGCCGCGGGGCTACTCGAACGGCATTCTGGTGCCGGCGGGGTGGCGAATCCTCTTCGTGGCCGGACAAGTGGCCTGGAACGCCGCCCACGAGATCGTCTCCGACAGCTTCGGCGAACAGTTCGAGCAGGCGCTCGCCAACCTGTTGACGGTGGTGCGGGAGGCGGGGGGCGGGCCCGAGCATCTCGGCCGGCTCACCATCTACGTGGTCGACCGGGTGCCGTATCAGGAGTCGTTGAAGGAGGTGGGGGAGGCCTATCGCCGCCAGATGGGCAAGCACTTCCCCGCCATGACGCTCGTCGAAGTGGCCGCGTTGCTCGAGGAGGGTGCGCTGGTCGAGATCGAAGCGACCGCGGCGCTGCCGCCAGAATGACACCGAGATGACGATCGCCCCACGGAGCTTTCGCTACGAGCACGACGCGGCCACCGGCGTGGCCACCGTCACGCTCGATCGCCCGGATCGCCTGAACGCGCTCACCTTCGAGGTCTACCGCGAGCTGCGCGAGGTGTTCGTGGCGCTCGACGACGAAGCGGGCGTGCGCTCGATCGTGTTGACCGGATCGGGGCGCGCTTTCTGCTCGGGCGGCGACGTCCAGGACATCATCGGTGAGCTCTTCGCCCGCGACGCCCAGGGACTTCTCGAGTTCACGCGCGCGACCGGGGCGCTCATCCGCTCGATGATCGCCTGCCGTCGTCCGATCGTCGGCGCGCTCAACGGCACCGTGGCCGGCGCCGGCGCGGTCATCGCCGCGGCGTGCGACATCCGGATCGCCGCCGAGACCGCCAAGATCGCCTACCTGTTCACCAGAGTCGGGCTCTCCGGGGCCGACATGGGGGCGAGCTGGTTGCTGCCGAGGATCGTCGGACTCGGGCGGGCGGCCGAGCTTCTGATGAGCGGCGACTTCATCGACGCGGCCGAGGCGCAACGCATCGGGCTCTACCACCGCGTCGTGCCGGTCGAGACGTGCCTCGAGACCGCGCGAGAGTGGGCCGAGCGGCTGGCGCGCGGCCCGTCGTTCGCGCTCGAGGTCACCAAGCGGATGCTCTACCGCGAAGCCGCCATGGACCTCGACGCGGCGCTCCAGGCCGAGGTCGAGATCCAGGCGATCTGCATGCTCGATCCCAACTTCCGCGAGGCCTACGAGGCATTCAAGGCAAAGCGCCCCCCGAAATTCGGGTGAGCGATCGGTCCGCAGTTCGCGCGGTTCCTTCAGATAAGCCTGTGCGCAGGTGCCTCTCTGGCCGAGGGGCGGGGAAGCGGCTACAGCTTCCGCTCAGATGGAGCTTCGAAGTTCCTCCGAGGAATCTGTAGACACGCTTACCGGACCCACGGAGTGCCCAACGCGATAGGCACCGAAGCCCCCAAACGCACCCAGCCCGCCGCTATACTGCGATCATGCAAGCCTTTCGCTGGATCGACGGCATTCTGCACGCCGAGAGCGTCCCCCTCCCGGCCATTGCGGATGCCGCCGGAACTCCCACCTACGTCTACTCCGCAGGCGCCATCCGCGACGCCTACGCTCGTCTGACCCAGGCTTTCGCGCCACTCGGCGCCCACTTCCACTACGCCGTCAAGGCGAGCCCCAACCTCCATATCTGTCGCCTGCTCCACTCGCTCGGCGCCGGCATGGACGTCGTCTCGGGGGGCGAGATGGAGCGCGCCTGGCTGGCCGGCACGCCGATGTCCGAGATCGTCTTCGCCGGGGTCGGCAAGAGCGACGCCGAGATCCGCGCCGCCCTCGACGGCCGCGCGAGCCCGGTGCGCGCCGACGCGGCCCGTTTCGGCGCCCCCGATCCGGCGGAGCGCGGCCCGGTCGGTCTCTTCAACTGCGAATCGGAAAGCGAGCTCGCCTCGATCGCGAGAATCGCCGGCGAGCTCGGTCAGAAGGCGCGCGTCGCGGTGCGCGTCAACCCCAACGTCGACCCCCACACCCACGAGTACACGACCACCGGCAAGGAAGAGAACAAGTTCGGCATCGACGCCGACCAGATCGTGGCGCTCTTCGACCGCTGGCGGAACGAGAGCGCGGTCGAGCTGCGCGGCCTGCACGTCCACATCGGCTCGCCCGTGCCGATCGTCGAGCCCTACGCCGAGTCCATCGCGGTCCTCCTGGCGCTCATCGACGAGCTCGAAAGTCACGGCCACGCGATCCGGGTGCTCGACCTCGGGGGCGGCTGGCCGGTGCCCTACCGCGAAGGCGAGGTTCCACCGATCGAAGCCTACGGCGAGCGCATCGTGCCGTTGCTCGAAGAGCGCGCCAAGAACGGGTTGCAGGTCTGCCTCGAGCCAGGCCGCTCGATCCTGGCCAACTCGGGCATTTTGCTGACCCGGGTCGAGCACATCAAGCGCGGCCGCGCCAAGAAGTTCGTCATCTGCGACGCCGGCATGCACGTGCTGATCCGCCCGGCGCTCTACCGCGCCTTTCACTTCATCTGGCCGGTCGCCTGGACGGGTCCCGAGCCGGTATGGGGCGACAAGCCGGAGATCGACGGGCTCGAGATCTGCGACGTCGTCGGACCGATCTGCGAGACCGGCGACTTCCTCGGCCGCTCGCGGCCGCTCCCGGAGGTCGAGCAGGGTGACCTGATGGCGGTCTTCTCGGCCGGCGCCTACGGCATGTCGATGGCGTCGAACTACAACGACCACGGACGTCCGGCGGAAGTGCTCGTCGACGGAGAGCGGGTCACCCTGATCAACGAGCGCCAATCGCTCGCCGCCCTGATGGAAACCGAACGCGTTCCGCGCCAGCTCCCGCTCGCCCGGGAGGTCGTCGCGGAATGAGGGGCGGCGCGCGGACTGGCGCGGCGCTGGCGGTGCTCGCCGTGGGCGTCGTGGCGGCCTGCTCGTCGATCGGCGCGGGCGGGGGGAGGAAGGCGGACGCGATGCAGACGATCCTCGACGCGAAGCCTGCGCTACGCCGCATCTCCCGTCACGCCGAGCACTACCGGATGGAAGCCGTACTCGGCCAGATCGAGCCCGGCGCCGACGGCAAGCCCACCCTCGTTCAACACGGCTTCCGGACCGGCGCCGAGTACTTCTATCCGGCGAGCTCGGTGAAGCTCTTCGCCGCGGTCGCGGCGCTCGAGCGTCTGCACGAGCTGCGCGAGGAGACCGGCCAGCCGTTCACCGTCGACACGCCGTTCGTCGTCCACCCGCTCTTTTCCGGGGAGAAGCTCGAGGACGCCGATCCCACCAATGTCGAGACCGGCAAGATCACGGTCCGTCAGGAGATCCGCAAGATCTTCCTGGTCTCCGACAACCACGCCTTCAACCTGCTCTACGCGCTGGTCGGGCAGGATCGACTCAACGAGACGGCGCACCGGGCCGGGTTGCGGAACGTCCATATCGTCCACCGGCTCTCGGAGTTCCACACCGCGGCGGAGAATCTGCGGGCGCCGCGGATCGACTTCGCCGGCGACGGCGTCCGCTACACGCTTCCGGAGCGCACCGCGACGCCGCAGCCAGCGCTGCCCGCGATGTCCGGCCTCCTGGTCGGCAAGGCCTACTTGAGCGACGACGGCGAGGTCGGTCACCCGATGGACTTCGCGGGCAAGAACTACGTGCCGCTCGTCGAGCTGCAGCGCGCCCTCTGCATGGCCCTGAGGCCCGACGTCGCCTGCGGCGGCCCCGGCTTCCGGCTCGACGACGCGGACCGCGCCCTGCTGCGTGAGGCGATGGGCCAGTACCCGCGCCAGTCGACCAATCCGGTCTACGACGCCGCGGACTACCCGGACGACTACGCGAAGTTCATCCTCCCCGGCCTCCTGCGCGTCGTGCCGAAGAGCGACCTGAAGGTCTACGACAAGGTCGGCGATGCCTACGGCTTCATGACCGAGAACGCCTACGTGGTCGACGAGAAGGCCGGTCCCTCCTTCTTCCTCGCCGCGACGCTCTACGCCAACTCGAACGGCGTCCTCAACGACGACCACTACGACTATGCCACCGTCTCGCAGCCCTTTCTCGCCGACCTCGGAGAAGCCGCCGCGCGGCAGATCTGGAAATAGCGCAGGGTCGCACTTCGCCTTCTCGCCGGCGAAACAGTCGAGCTCTCACGGCGTACTACCTCTCGAAAGAGGGGAGAGAGGCGATGCATAGTAGGACTGCCGCCGAAAGGCCGCTCCGCGCGTGGAGCCATGCTGCCGTCACGCTCGGCACCCTGTTCGTGGTCGGCTTCATCCATTCGATCCTGTCCCGTATCCCGGCGTACGGGGTGCTTCATCGGCAGCATCCGTTCTACGTCGCCGAGAGCATCGACAAGATCGGCGGGACGCTTCTCTGCCTGCTGGTCGTTTGGATATTGCGCAGGAAGGGTCTGCACGGTCTCTTGGAGGAGATCGGTCTGACCGGTTCGCCGCTGCCGGCGATCGGTTTCGCGCTGATGGCCTCGGCACCTCTCTGGATCGGCTTCGCGGCGACGCGCAAGCCGGCGCCCGGTCTCGATCTCTTCGCGGTGCTCTTTCTCGGCCTCCTGTCGCCGTGCGTCGAGGAAATCGAGTTCCGGGGCTTCGGCGTGCGCTTTCTGCAACGTGGCACCGGATGGCCGTTCTGGGTCGCGGTCTGGCCGCAGGTCGTGCTCTTCGGCCTGGGTCACGTCGAGCGCGGGCAGACATTCGCGGAGATCGCCGGGCTGTTCCTGTTGACGGGCACGGGCGGACTGCTCTTCGCATGGCTGCTGCACCGTTGGCGGAGTCTCTGGTTCCCCGTGGCGCTCCATGCCGTCATGAATCTCTCGTGGGAGGTCTTCAGCATTGCCGATTCGGGGCTCGGAGGCTGGTTCCCGTTCGCGCTCCAGGTCGCGACCATTCTGCTGGCGATCGGCATCACCCTGCGCCGAACCGAGCGCCGGACATCCGCCTGAGGTGCCCGGTCAGCGCACGCTTTCACGCAGCGCCGCGCGGAGCTCCCCGAGGAAACGCCATCCCGGATCGATCTTCGCGGTGCGGTAGGTCGGGATCGCTTCGTAGAAGAGGGAGTGGGCGGGGTGGCTCGGCTTCTCGACCTCGGTGTACTCCATGTGGCCGATCAGATAGCCGATGGTCGGATACTTGCCGAGCAGGTAGCGCACCAGGGCGATATTCGCCTGCAACTGAGCGTGGGTGAGCGGCGCCGAGACCTTCGCATCGTCCAGCCCGCCGTCGGCGACGTTCTCGATTCCGATCGCGACCTGATTGAGGCCGATGCAGTGACGCGCGATCACCGTCTCCGGATAGAGCGAGTAGATGCTCCCGTCGCGGTCGACCACGAACTGGATGCCGACGTTGAGCTTGCCGTTGGCCAGGATCTGGGGGCGGTCCGATCCGATCTCGCGCGATGCGAAGGCGTCGAGAGTCCCCTGCAGCGTCGGGATGGCCGTCCAGTGGACGACGATCATGCGCGGAACGAATGTGATCGCAGCCGCCGTGTCCGCGGCCGGCAGCTTGGCGTAGAGGGGCGGATTGTGGATCTTCAGGTAGTCCTTGGTGAGCTGGACGCGCTCGCCGTCGATCTTCGTCGCGTGCTCGGTGTGGATGACCGGAGCCGGTCCCTTGATGCCGGACGGCAAGACCGAGGCGGAGTAGGGAGCGTGCTCCGCGCAGCCGGCGAGCGCGAGCGCGGCGGCGAGGGAGAGCGTTGCCACGGCGGTCGTGCGAGTACGAACGGTAAGCAGTCTCATGGTTCCTCCGAAAGAGGCGTTCAGCCGAAGTAGAGATAGCAGATCAGCACGGCGGCGACGAATCCCGCCGCGTCGGCGGCGAGGCCGCAAGGGAGCGCGTGACGCGTCTTCTTGATGCCGACCGAGCCGAAGTAGACCGCCAGGACGTAGAACGTCGTCTCGGTGCTTCCCTGGACGACCGAAACCAGACGCCCGGCGAACGAGTCGGGTCCCATCGTCTTCATGGTCTCGAGCATCATGCCGCGTGCTCCGCTGCCGGAAAGCGGGCGCATGAGCGCGGTGGGCAGCCCGTCGACCCAGCGCGTGTCGAGACCGAGGTGTGCGACCGCCCACTTGGTGCCGTCGAGCACCAGGTCGAGGGCGCCGCTCGAGCGCAGCACCCCGATCGCGACCAGCATGGCGACGAGGTAGGGGATGATCGTGATCGCGACCTGGAAACCTTCCTTGGCTCCCTCGACGAAGGTTTCGTAGAGCGGCACCTTCTTGCGCGCCGCGAGGAAGAGGAATCCGACGATCACCGAGAAGATGACGAAGTTCGAGATCAACGACGACCGCGCCTGCATGGTCGCGCGGTCGAGGCTGCCGAAATAGACCACGATGCCGGCGATCAGGGCCGTCATGCCGCCGAGGTAGGCCATCACCACGCGATCCCAGATGCGCAGCTTCTGCACCGCCGCGGTGACCAGCAGGCCGACCAGCGTCGAACAGAAGGTGGCGATGAGCAACGGGATGAAGACGTCGGTCGGGTCCTTGGCGCCCATCTGGGCGCGGTAGACGAAGATGGTGATCGGGATCAGCGTCACCGCCGAGGTGTTGATCACCAGGAAGAGGATCTGGTCGTCGGTCGCTTCGTCGGGATGAGGATTGAGCGACTGCAGCTCCTTCATCGCTTTCAGCCCGAGCGGCGTCGCGGCGTTGTCGAGCCCCAGCATGTTGGCCGCCATGTTCATGACGATCGACCCCATCGCCGGATGACCCTCCGGAATGCCGGGAAAGAGCCGCCGCAGCAGCGGCGCGAAGGCGCGCGCCATCAGGTCGACCGCGCCTCCCTGCTCGCCGAGCTTCATGATGCCGAGCCAGAGGCACATCACGCCGGTCAGTCCGAGGGCGATCTCGAAGCCGGTCTTCGCCATGTCGAAGGTGGCGCCCACCATGTCGGCCCACACCCCCGGCTGACCGAGCCAGAGCCAGCGCGCCCCGGCGACGGCGAAGGCAACGAAGAAGAAGCCGCCCCAGATCTTGTTGAGCATCTCTTCGCGCCTCCCTCTCCCGGGTTTCGAGCGGCGGCGGCGCGCTCAGGGCGCGGGAGTGGAGTGGTTCGCGGAAGCGGCGTCGCCGTTCAGGATCGAGAGCGCGTTCATCACTTGCAGGGCGGCGCCCACCGCGAGGCACCGCTCGTCGACGTCGAAGAGCTCGTGGTGCACCGGGCTCGTCTTCCCCTCGGCCTCGTTGCGGACGCCGAGCGAGTAGAAGGCTCCGGGCACCTGGGTGACGTAGAAAGCGAAGTCCTCGACGCCGAGGCTCGGCCGCTCGATCAAGTGGATGCTCGACTCGCCGAGCAGCCGCGCGGCGTTGGCGCGCACCACCTCCACCATCGGGTCGTGATTGATCAGCGGGTCGTAGCTCGGCCGGATGGTCACCTCGGCTTGCGCTCCGAAGCCCGAGGCCACGCCCTCGGCGACCTGGCGGGCGCGCCCGAGCACCAGCTTCCTCATCTGCGGATCGAGCGTGCGTACCGTGCCGACCAGATCGACCTTGCTGGCCACGATGTTGCCCTGGGTGCCGCCGTGGATGGTGCCGATCGTGACCACGGCGCTGTTGCGCGCGTCGACGTTGCGGCTGACGATGGTCTGCAGAGCGGTCACGACCTGCGCCGCGACCACGATGGCGTCGACGCCGGTCGCCGGATAGGCGCCGTGCGCCGAGCGGCCGTGGATGGTGATCAGGAGATCGTCCGAGGACGCGTTGCGCTGTCCGTAGCGGATGCCGACCTCTCCCACCTCGAGCGAGGGATCGACGTGGAGGCCGAAGATCGCCTCGACGCGCGGATCGTCGAGCGCCCCCTCCTCGATCATCATCCGGGCGCCGCCGACCGTCTCCTCGGCGGGCTGGAAGAAGAGCTTCACCGTGCCGCGCAGCTCGCGGCGATGTTCGGCGAGCAGGCGCGCCGCGCCGAGCAGGATCGTGGTGTGGACGTCGTGGCCGCAGGCGTGCATCTTGCCCGGCACCTCGGATCGGTAGGGGACGTCCTTGGCGTCCTGGAGGGGGAGCGCGTCCATGTCGGCGCGCAGCGCCACGGTCGGTCCCGGCGAGGCGCCGCGGATCAGGCCGACGACGCCGGTCTGGGCGACGCCGTCGAGGTGCTCGATTCGAAGCTCGTCGAGCAACGCGCGGATGCGACCGCTGGTGCGATGCTCCTCGAGCCCGAGCTCGGGATGACGATGCAGATCGCGGCGGATTTCGACGAGCCAGGGCAGCAGCTCGCGCGCCGCGGCCAACAGCTCCGCCGGATCGCGGTCGAGCTGCGGTCGCACCGAAGAGTCCGGATTGTCGGGCACGGCGCGCAGCGTAGCACAGCGATTTCAGCCTGCGGACGCGCGCTCGCCCGCGTTAGAGTTCTCCGCCGTGCGAGGGATGAGACGCGACGTGGTGAAGCGAACCCGGGTCGCGACTGCGGCCCTCGCGCTACTCGGAGCGGTGGCGATCGCGGGCTGCTCGCGATCCAAGGAGGCGGCGTTGCAGGCCGCTGCACCGGCCTCGCGACCCTCCATCCTGCTGGTGACGCTCGACACCACGCGGGCGGACTCGGTGCAGCCCGAATCGACCGCGGTCGAGACGCCGACTCTGGCGGGACTCGCGGCGCGCGGCACCCGCTTCGCCGCGGCCTACACGCCGGTTCCCGAGACGCTGCCGGCGCACACTTCGATGATGACCGGCCTCTACCCGGCGGGCCACGGCCTGCACGACAACGCGCGGCGCCTCGATCCCGGGCGGCCTCTGCTCGCCGAGCGACTGAAGGCGGCGGGCTACGCGACCGCGGCGTTCATCTCCGGCTATCCGCTCGACCGCCAGTTCGGGCTGGCGCGCGGGTTCGATCTCTACGACGATCGACTGGGCGCCGGCCTGGCGGAGCGCAAGGCCGGCGACACGACGGATCGCGCGCTCGCCTATCTCGCGAAGTCGGGGTCGGCGCCGCTGTTTCTCTGGGTGCATTACTACGATCCGCACGAGCCCTACGCGCCTCCGGAGCCCTACCGCACGCGCTACGTGGAGCATCCCTATCTCGGGGAGATCGCCTACATGGATCACGAGCTCGGCCGGCTGGTGCCCGCCTTCGAGCAGCGCTCGAGCGGCGGCGACTTCCGGATCCTGGTGGTCGGCGATCACGGCGAGGGGCTGGGCGAGCACGGCGAGAGGCTGCACGGCGATCTTCTCTACCAGGGAACGGTTCGCGTGCCGCTCGTTCTCGTGGGACGGGACGTCCCCATCGCGGTTCGGAGCGATCCGGTGAGCACCCGCCACGTCTTCGACACGGTGCTCGCCTGGGCGGGGCTGAGCGGGGCGAAGGGCCTCCTGGCGCCGAGCCACGAGCTGGTGCTCGGCGAGGCCATGAAGCCTTTCCTGCAATACGGCTGGCAACCGCAGGTCATGGTGATCGAAGGCGACACGAAGGTCATCCGGTCGGGCCACACGGAGGTCTACGATCTGGCGACCGACCCGCACGAGCAGCACGACCTCGCCGGCCAGGTGGATCTCGACCGCGCGGTCCGCGAGGCGCTGCGCGACTATCCGATCCCGTCCCCGAATCCGGCCGCGGACGCCGCGCCGACGCAGCTCAGCCAGGAGGCGTTGCGGCGCCTCGCCAGCCTCGGCTACCTGGCTTCGGGGACGCCGCCGAAGCTGCGCCCCGACGCTCCCGATCCCAAGGACATGACGGCCTTGCTCCCGATCCTGGACGAGGCGGGCGCCCTCTTCGTTCGCCAGCGCTACGCGGAAGCCGTGCCGTTGTTCACCCAGGCGCTGGCGAAGGATCCCGAGAACCTGATGGTGACGGTGCAGCTCGCGGTGGCCCAGTCCATGCTCGGTCACGAGCAAGAGGCCTCGCGTCTCTTCGCGCGCGCCCGCCGGATCGACCCCGATTCGGTCGACGTCAAGCACTACCTGGCGATGCACGAGTTCCAGACCGGCAAGTGGAAGGAAGCGGAGCCACTCTTCGAGAGCGTCCTCGCCGCGATGCCCGATCGGCTACCGGCGATCCAGTGCCTGGCCAAGATCCGGGAACGCGAGAACCGGCTCGACGAGGCGGCGGGTCTGCTCGAGCGCGCGGCGGCGCTCGAGAGTGCGCCCGCCGAAACGCTCGTCGAGCTCGGCGGCATCGACATGGCGCGTGGCGACACCGCCGGCGCGATCCACGCCTTCGAGCGCGCTCGGACGATCCAGAAGGGTGGCTTCGCCCACGCGCTCGAGCTTGGAGTGCTCTACCTGGCGGACGGCCAGCTCGAAGCGGCGCGGGACGCCCTCGACCAAGTCCGCCCGGATGACCCCGATTACCCGCTCGCCCTCTTCAAGCGCGCCCAGGTGAGCGTTCTGCTCGGCGAGCCCGACCGCGCCGAGCGGGTCGCCGAGGCGTACCGGCACGCCGACGACCGGACCCGCCCGCTGATCGAGCACGAGAAGCTCTTCCAGGGCATTCCGCTACCCTGAAGATGGGCTGAAAAGAAAAGCGGCCGGCGTTGCCGCCGGCCGCTCGACTTGCCTCGGGGGTCGCCCCCCGGTTCAAGACCTCAGAAGCTGATGCGCGCCTGCAACTGCAACCGGCGCGGCGACCAGTATGCCAACGGCTGGCCGTAACCGGCGCTGTGCACGTTGGGCTGGATGTCGTAACCGGTCTGACGGTTGAAGACGTTGTACAGATCCGCCCGCAGCTGGAGGTTGAGACCCCTCGGCAGCTGGAAGTTCTGCGTGTAGTTGAGGTCGAGCTGGTAGTGCGGGTCGGTGGTGTGTGTTCCCGCGGCTTCCGAGTAGCGGCTGGTGTCGCTGGAGCCACCGTATTCATACGCGTACACCAGGCGATTCCAGCTCTGCCAGGGCGCTCCCGACTGGTAAAAGGCGAGCGCCCCCACGTTGGCGTTCCAGGGCAGGGTGTAGTAGCCGTAAACCTTGATCTGGTGCCGGCGGTCGCCGGCCAGGTTGCCGTATCTGCTGTTCCAGACCTGGCGGCCCACGCCGTCGGCCAGGTTCGACGAGCCGATGAAGATGGCCTGGTCGTTGTTGGTCGTCGTGGCGTCCTGGTCGAAGTTGCCGTAGTAGTGGCTCCAGACGTAGGAACCGCGGACGAACATCTTGTCGCCGTGGTACTCGGCCTCGAACGTGGCGTCGTAGTACTTGGTGAACGCGTTGTTCAACCGCGCGATCACGTAGGACGAACCCCCGACCTCGGCCCGCCACGCGTTCAGATCTGGGATGTAGAGCGTATGCGGAATGTCCGACGGCGCGTCCGGGGCCTGACGCGCGGTGTTGGGCGTGTCCTCCCAGAAGCGGTAGGAGTGGCGGTAGCGGGTGCTGAAGCGCGCCGTCCAGCGTGAGTTGATCTGCCTGGCGGTGCCGAGCACGATCTCGTCGGTGGTGCGGGGCATGATGCCAGCCTCGAAAAACTTGCCCGACGACGAGGCGAACTGCTTGGTAGCGAGCAGGTTGCCGTTGGCGTCGAAGTAGGCACGGTCGACGGCGCCGGTCAGATTACGTGCCCAGGAGGCCGCGCGGGGCAGGGAGCTCGCCGCTGGGTTGTACTTCGCGTAGTTGGCGAACACCGTGTCGTGCCCGTTGTAGGCCCAGACCACGCCGAGGCGGGGTTGGATCTGATCGCTCCACTTGACCTCGTGCATCAGGTACTGGCAGCTGATGCAGATCTCGTAACCGGAAGCGGTCGCGCTGCTCTTTCTGAGCCCCTGTCCATAGAGCTTGTCGTTGCTCACCAGTGCGCCCACGTTGAACGTGAAGTTGTTCCAGCGCATGGTGTCGTTGAGCTCGATGTTCTGGCTCTTGAACTCGGAGTGGATGGTCGGGATGCCTTGGCCAGCGGAGCTCTGCACGCCCTGTGCGTAGAGCTCGGCCTGGTAGTAGACCGGCGCTCCGGCGATCGAGTTGGCCTCCGAGTCGGTGCCCCCTGGTGCCGTGATGATGCCCCAGCCGTTGGAGATCCGGGCCAGATCCTCGGATTCCTTGTACTGCTGGTAGCCGACGTGGATGTCTTGGGAGAAGTCCTGGCCGAAGAACCAGTTGTAGCCGCCCTGGTAGTCCTTACGGAAGAAGTTCTGGTAGTTCAGCAGGTCGGCGCCGCCAACCGCGCCGCCTCCGGTGGGCACTCCGTTGTCGAGGAAGCCATACTGCTGGATCAACGGGTCGATGAACATGTTGTAGGCGTCCATCCCGGCCAGCGGTGTGGGCACCTCGAAGTAGCCCTGGTGCGCCAGATCATTGACGTTGAGCGGGACGCTGCCATCGAGCGCGATCGGGATGTTGAACCTGTTGTCCGGCAGTCCGGCATTGTCGTTCTTGTAGTCGGTCCACTTGAAGGTCAGGTACTGATCCGCCGTGGTCGACCAGGAACCCTCGAGAATACCGATCTTGAGCTTGCTCTCGTCGCCAGTCGACGCGGACGCCGTTTCGAACGAACCGACACTGGCGTTCGCATCGGTGGTCTTGGAATCCCGGTAGCTGCCGTGGATCAGGATGTTGTCGGTCGGCTGGAAGGAGAGCCGTCCGAAGTACTCGTCGCGGGTGTTGTTGTACTTGGGCACGGAGCCGTAGGCGTTGGCCCGGTTGTTGCGGTCGACGGTCGGCCGATAGTAGGAGCCGTAGAAGAAGAGCCGATCCTGCACGACCGGTCCGCCGATGTTCGCCACCGTCCAGTCCTTGTTCTCGTCGTAGATGGAGGTGGTCGTGTGCTTCTGGCTGTCGGTCATGCCGGAGTTCTGGAGCTGGTAGCTCGCTTCACCGTGGTATTTGTTGGTGCCCGACTTGGAGATCGAGTTGATCAGGAAACCGCCCGAGCGGTTGAAGTCGACCGCGTTGGCGCCGCCCTTGACCGTCGAGACCTGGTCGATGTCGTGGGCCGAAGGCTCGGCCGAGAGCACGCCGAACAGCGGCATGCCGACGTTGACGCCGTCATAGAGGTAGACGTTGTCCTGGCCGCTGCCGCCCGCGCTCGGTCCGCGGGTCGAGTCGTTGGTGATCTGGACGCCCGAAATCAGCTTCTGGAGGTCCCGGTAGTCCTGGCCGACCGGCAGACTCTGGATGACCTTGTTGTCCACCGCCGACTTGAGCTGGGCCGACGTGGGGTCGATGAGCCCGGCCTGGCCGGTGACCTCGATCGAGGCCTCGACCGCCTCCGGAGCCATCTTCACGTTCACGTCGGAGTTGAGGCCCAGCTTGACGATCAGCGTCCGGGTCTCCGTGGCCATGCCCTCGAGCTTGTAGGACAGGGAGTAGTTGCCCGGCGGCAGGTTGGGGAACCGGTAGCTGCCGTTCTGGGTCGTGACCGCGGTCAGGGGTTGGGGCAGGACGTCGCCACTGGCCTGCACGGTGACTCCGGGGATCGGATCGCCGTCAGGCGAGGTGACTTTGCCCGAGATCGAGCCGCTCTGCTGTTGCCCGAGGACGGGCAGCGCGCAAAGGCAGCCCAGAGCGAGCAGGCTCAGCAACCTTTTCATTCTGCGTTCTCCCTTCAGGTTGTCCGCCGGTCGAAAGCCGTCGTTCGACAGGCGGTATGGGTGAGACGAAACGGAAGATTTGAGAGAAGTGGGCAATCGGGTGACAGAGACGAAAGCGTAGGTCTGAGCAATCTTTCTTCCTTCAACTCGTCTCCGCGACGCACTATCTGCTGCCTCGCATCGCGCGAACTCCGATTTGAAAGCTCAAACTAGCACAAGGGTCTCCCGGTCACAATCCGGTGACGCCTCTTTCGGACTCAGTATGGATACGAGCCTTCCGGCGGCGAGGTTTCGCGGCCGCCCCCGGGGCTCAGGAGCCCGCCTCGAGGGCCCGCCAGACGTAGCCGCCCGCCGCGGCGAGGCGTTGCCGGGCGGCCTCCGCCGGGATCCCGCAGCGCGCCATCACGACGGCGGTCTTCAGCTCGCCGCCCGCCGCCTCGTAGAGGCGCTCGGCCTCCTCGCGGCTCGCTCCCGCGGCGCTCTGGAGGATGCGGCGAGAGCGGTCGTGCAGCTTGGCCGAGCCGGGGCGCAGGTCGACCATCAGGTTCTCGAAGACTTTGCCGAGCTTGACCATCGCGGCCGTGGTGATCGCGTTGAGCACCGCCTTGGTTGACGAACCGGCCTTGAGGCGGGTCGAACCGGTCAGGATCTCGGGTCCGGTCGCGAGAGCCAGGACCAGGTCGGCGATGCCTTCGAGGCCGTCGCCGTCGGCGCAGGAGAGGAGAACGGTCCGGGTTCCCGCCTCGCGGGCGGCGGCCAGTGCGCCGCGGGCGAACGGAGTGACCGAGCTCGCGGAGATGGCGAAGACGAGGTCGCCCTCGCCCAGTCCATCTACGGCGTCGCGGCCGTCGTCGGCCCGATCCTCGGCGCCCTCGCGGGCGCGGAACACGGCGTCCTCGCCGCCCGCGATGACGGCGCGGATGCGGCTCGGGTCGGTGCCGAAGGTCGGCGGGCACTCGGCCGCTTCGAGGATGCCCAGCCGGCCGCTCGTGCCGGCGCCCACGAAGAGCAGGGTGCGGCCGCAGGCGATCGTTTCGGCGACCCAGTCGGCGGCGCAGGCGATCATCGGCGCGTGGCCGGCGGCCGCTTCGATCCCACGGCGGTCTTCCTGGAGCAGCAGCTCCACGACCTCGGCGCTCGACATGCGGTCGAGCATGGTGCTCTCGGGATGACGGGCCTCGGTGCTCAGGCCGGCCCAGTGGGAGGCCGGATCGGAATCGTCGGGGGTGTGGGTCACGGTGGGTTCCTCTCGGTCGTCGTCTCGGCGCGATTATGTCGCGTCGTTCGCGGCCGCCTTGCGTGTCTGGCATTCCGTGGGACCGGGGCGTCGGGGAAAGGGTCTTGGCTCGCCCCGAGCTCGGGGGGCTCCCCACCCGCCCGCCCTTCATCGAGCGCGGGGCCCCCATCTCGCCGTCGACCCTTTCCCCGCCGCCCCGGCCCCTCGGCCAGAGAGGCGCCGATGCACAACCTTTCCCAAATGGCTGCGCGCCAGCTTCGTTAGGATGCCGCGATCTTGGAGAGGGGAGCGGCGAGCATGGAGACGGTCAGCCGGGCGATTCATTGGGCGAGCAACTTGGTCTGGGGGCCGTGGACGATCGTGCTGCTGCTCGGCACGGGCATCTTTCTGACGCTGCGTTACCGCTTCGTGCAGATCACCCGCTTCGGCGAGGCGCTGCGCACTCTGGTGGCGCGACCGGACGCCGGGGCCGAGGGCGCGATCAGCCCGTTCCAGGCGTTCATGACCGGGCTCTCGGGCTCGGTCGGCACGGGCAACATCGCGGGCGTCGCCACCGCGATCGTCGCCGGCGGCCCGGGTGCCGTCTTCTGGATCTGGTGCTACGGCTTCTTCGCCACCGTGATCAAGCTGACCGAGGCGGTGCTCGCGCTGAAGTTCCGCCGGCCTGGCGACAGCGGCCTGTCGACCGGCCCGATGTTCTACCTCGAGCGCGGTATCGGCTCGCGCAAGCTGGGGATGCTCTACGCGCTCATCGCCGGCGTGGCGGCGTTGACCACCACGCCGTTCACGCAGCCGAACTCGATCGCGGTGGTGTTCAAGAGTCAGCTCGGCGTCGCCACCTGGGTGAGCGGGGTGGTGCTCGCGGTGCTCACCTGGGTGGTGATGATCGGCGGCATCCACTCGATCGGGCGCGCCGCCGAGCGGCTCGCTCCCACCATGGTCGCGCTCTACCTGGTCGGCGGCACGATCGTCATCCTGGTGTTCATCCACCAGGTGCCGGGCGTCCTGGCGATGATCTTCCGCGACGCCTTCTCGGCCCACGCGGCGGGCGGCGGCGCGGCCGGCGTCGGCATGATGGTGGCGGTGCGTTTCGGCCTGGCGCGCGGCATCTACGCCAACGAGGCGGGCTATGGCACCGCGGCGGTGGCCTACGGGTCGGCGAAGTCGGATCATCCTCTCCAGCAGGGGCTGAACGCGATGATGGAGGTGGTCATCGTCTCCTTCGTGACCTCGTCGATCTCGGCGCTGTCCATCCTGGTGAGCGGCGTCTGGAAGGACGGCCACAACAGCACCGCGCTGGTCGCCGAGGCGTTCGACCGCGCGATGCCGCTCGGCGGCATCCTGGTGGTCGTCTGCGCGCTGCTGTTTGGCTACACGACCTTGATCGGCTGGGGCTACTACGGCGAGCAGTTCCTCAAGTACCTGCTCGGGCCGCGCGTCGTGAAGCCCTACCGCTGGATCTTCTGTGCGCTGATCGTGCTCGGAGCGACGACCAGCGTCGATCTCGTGTGGGCATGGGGTGACCTGATGAACGGCCTCCAGATCTTCCCCAACCTGGTCGGCGTGCTCGGGCTCTCGGGTATCGTTGCGGCGGTGCTGCGCGGCGGTCATGCCACGCCGGCAGCCGAGGAAGGCGGTTGAGATGCGGTACGTCCTGGGAATCGACGCGGGAGGAACGAAGACGGTCGGCCTGCTGGCCGACGAGACGGGCCATGTGGTGCGGGAATCGCGCGGCGGCGGCGCCAATCTGGTGGCGCATGGCGAGCTCGGGGTGGAGAAGGCGCTCTATCAAGTGCTCGATGCGCTCGACTCGCCCGAGCCGGTTTCGGCGGTCTGTGTCGGCATGGCGGGAGTCGACCGGCCGGACCAGAAGGAGATCATCCTCGGCCTGCTGCGCCGGCTCGGCATCCGTCAGTCGGTGCGGGTCGTCAACGACGCCTACGTGGCGCTGGTGGCCGGGGCGCCGGAAGGGGTCGGCATCGTGGTGGTCGCCGGCACGGGGTCGATCGCGTATGGAGTGGACGCGAGCGGCGCGACGGCGCGGTCGGGCGGCTGGGGCTACCTGCTGAGCGACGAGGGCTCGGCGTTCTGGCTCGGCCACGCGGCGGTGCGCCAGGGCATCCGCGCCGCCGACGGGCGAGGTCCTTCGACGGCCCTCTTCAGCCGCATCTGCGAGGAGGTCGGCGTCGAGGACCCCTCGGGTCTCGTCAAGTGGTTCTACGATCAGGAGCTGTCGCGCTACCGCGTCGCCCAGCTCGCCAGCTTGGTTCAGGAGGCGGCCGACGAAGGAGACGAAGCGGCGCGCAGTCTGCTCGACCAGGCGGCTCAGCATCTGGCCCGCGCGGCGCGCGCCGTCGCCAAGCAACTCGACTTCACCGAGCCCTTCGCTCTGGTGCTCTCGGGCGGTGTCTTCAAGGCCTGCCCGAGTCTCTATCCGCGCGTCGAGGCGAGCCTCGACCTGCCGCTGGGACGCGTCGTGCGGCTGGAAGTGGAGCCGGCGATGGGCGCGGTCACCCTGGCCCTGAAGCTGCTCGAGGCATGAGCCCGGCCGGGAAGCTCCTCGTGGTCAACGCCGACGACCTCGGACGCACCGCGGGCATCAACGCCGGGATCTTCGAGGCGCACCGCCGCGGCATCGTCACCAGCGCGACGCTGATGGTCGGCTTCCCGGCTGCCGTCGAAGCCGCCGCGATGCTGGGCAGCTATCCGGATCTGGGGGTCGGCCTGCACGTGACCCTGACCGGCGCCCGGCCGACCCTGCCGCCGGAGGAAGTGCCGAGCCTGATCGGCGCCGACGGACGGTTCGTGGCCAAGCCCGAGGGCATGGCTGCTCCGGTCGAGGCCGAGGTGCTCGCCGAGGCGCGTAACCAGCTCGCCCGTTTCCGCGAGCTGACCGGCCGGATGCCCACCCATCTCGACAGCCATCACCACTCGCACCGCCGGCCCGAGGTGCTCGCCGTCCTGATCGAGATCGCGCTCGAGCACCGGCTGCCGGTGCGCGCCGCGTCGCCCGAGGTGGGAGAGCGGCTGCGCGCGGCGGGGGTCGCCACCACGGACCATTTCGTGGAGCGCTTCTTCGGCGACGAGGCACGGCTCGACGTGCTGCTCGAGATCTTGCGGGGCCTCCAGCCCGGGTCGACCGAGCTGATGTGTCACCCGGCGCGGCTCGACGACGAGCTGCGCGCGACGAGCAGCTACGTCGACGCGCGGGAGTGCGAGCTCGCGGTGCTGACCGATCCCGCGGTGCGCGCGGCGCTCGACGAAGCGGGCATCCGCTTGGCCGACTTCCGGACGGCATGCGCGTCCTGACCTTCGACGACGCCGGCGAGGTGGCGGTCGCGGCGGCCGACCTCGTCGCCGCGGCGGCACGCGAGCGACCGGATCTCGTTCTCGCCCTGCCGACCGGACGCACCGTCGTGCCGCTCTACGACGAGCTGGCGCGCCGCCACGCGCGCGGCGAGATCGATCTGACCCGCGCGCGCGGCTTCAACCTCGACGAGCTCCTCCTGCCGGCGGGCCATCCGGCGAGCTTCCACCGCTTCATGGAGACTCACGCCTGGGAGCGCACCGGGCTCGACCCCAGGCGCGGCGACATCCCCGACCCGGCCGTGGAGCCGGCCGCCGAGTGCCGCCGCTACGACGCGGCGCTCGCCGGCCACGCGCCGCTCGACCTCGCGATCCTGGGGGTCGGCGCCGACGGACACGTGGCCTACAACCTGCCCGGCGAGCCTCGAGAGGCGACCCACGTCGTCGAGGTGCCGGCGGCGGTGGCCGAGGAGTTGGGGATTCCCGAGGCGGAGCGGCCGCTGCGCGCCCTGACGATGGGCCTCGGCCCGATGCGCGGGGCGCGACGTCTTCTTCTTCTCGCCACCACCGCGGACAAACGGCGCGCCGTGCGCGCCCTCGTCGACGGGCCGGCCGATCCACGCTGGCCCTGCAGCCTGTTGCGCGACCATCCGGAGTTCGACGTCCTGCTGACCCGGGACGCGGCGGGGGAGAGCGCGTGAACGTCGGGCCGGTCGACCTCTCGATCCTGGCGCTCTATCTGGCCGGGGTGGTGCTGCTCGGTCTCTGGATCGGGCGCGGCACGCGCGACGCCGCCGAGTTCATGGTCGGACGGCACGATCTCCCCTGGTGGGTGATCCTCTTTTCGATCGTCGCCACCGAGACCTCGACGGTGACGTTCCTCTCGATCCCCGGCTTCGCCTACAGCCACGACCTCACCTGGCTGCAGATCGCGTTCGGCTTCCTGATCGGCCGGGTGGCGGTGGCGGCGCTCTTCCTGCCTCAATATTTCCGCGGCAAGCTCTTCACCGCATACGAGGTGCTGCGCGACCGGTTCGGCGGCGCGGCGCAGCGCACGGCCTCGGCGCTCTTCATCGTCACCCGGAGCTTGGCGGACGGGTTGCGCCTCTTCCTCACCGCGATCGTGCTCCAGGAGATGACCGGCATCTCGCTTGCGGCCTCGGTCGTGGTGCTCGGCCTGGCGACCATCGTCTACACCTACTTCGGCGGCATTCGCTCGGTGCTGTGGACCGACCTGGTGCAGTTCGCCGTCTACATGACCGGCGCGGTGG
The DNA here is from genome assembly GCA_963712855.1 of Thermoanaerobaculia bacterium. Taxonomy (GTDB): domain Bacteria; phylum Acidobacteriota; class Thermoanaerobaculia; order Multivoradales; family JAGPDF01; genus JACTMI01. Next base: position 476,136 of record CAVQJN010000001.1, on the reverse strand, counting down.
TCGCGCTCGGGTTGATCCTGCACCGCCTGCCCGGCGGCTGGGGCGGAGCTCGTGACGGCGAGCGCCGCGGCCGGCAAGCTGCACATGTTCGATCTCCATCTCGACTGGAGCCAGCCGTACGGGCTCTGGGCGGGCATCTTCGGCGGCGTCTTCATCACCTTCGGCTCCCACGGCGTCGACCAGATGATGGTGCAGCGCTACCTGGCGGCGCAGGATCTGCGACGGGCGCGGCGCGCCCTGGTGACGAGCGGCTTCGTGATCGTGGCGCAGTTCGCGCTCTTCCTGGTGATCGGGCTCGGGCTGTGGGATTTCTACCGGCACTTCCCGCCGGTCACCGCCTTCGATCGCGCCGATCGCGTCTTCGCGCACTTCATCCTGACCGAGATGCCGCACGGCGTGGTCGGGCTGTTGCTGGGCGCCATCTTCGCGGCGGCGATGTCGACGCTCTCGAGCTCGCTCAACTCCTGCGCCACGGCGGCGACGAACGATTTCGCCTCGGCAGGCTCCTGGTTCGCCGCGACGCCGAAGAGGCGTCTTCGTTCGATCCGCGTGCTCACCGCGTTCTTCGGCATCGTGCAGATCGCGGTCGGGATTGGCGGCAAGTGGCTGGCCGCCTCGGTCGTCGCGGCGGTGCTCGGCATCGCGGCCTTCACGACCGGCATCGTGCTCGGCGTCTTCTTCCTCGGCATGCTCACCGAGCGGGTCGGCCAGCGCGCGGCGCTCGCCGGGTTGACGGTCGGCCTCGCCGGCATGACCTGGATCTTCTTCGCCACCTCGCTCGCCTGGCCCTGGTATGCCCTGGTCGGCTCGGCGGTGACCTTCGCGGTCGGCTGGGCCGCGAGCTGGATCTGGCCGCGCCGGTCGCTGGCAGTGGCGCCGAACTAGGGTCCGGTGCGCGGGCGGACCGTCGCGACCAAGAGGAGAGCGACGAGAGCGGCGCACGAGATCCAGAAGCCGATCTCGAACGAGCGCGGACGGTAGAAGAGATCCACCACATGCTCGCCTGCGGGAGCGCGAAAGGCCACCAGCGCGTGGTCGGCGATGGCGACGGGAAGCCGGGCTTGTCCGCTCCGGGCGCACCACCCTCGCCAGGCTGCGCTCGAGACCACGACCCATCCGGGGGACTCGAAGCGAGTACGAAATCGGTAGCGGAACCCGGACTCGAGAATCTCGACCTCGCCGACGCCGTTCGCGACCTTCCGGGCGGGTAGGGGCGTCGCTTTCTCGTCGCGGATCGGCTCCAGCCAAGCCAGCCGGGTGAAGTCGGCGAGCCGGGCCAGCCCGCCCAAGCTCTCTCGGGGTTCGGTGGTCCAACGCAGCTGGCCGGGCACGAACGCCCGCGGCACGACGTCGCGGTTCTCGACCAGGCGGGTCCCGGCCGCCACCTTGCGGGTTCGCCAGCCCGGGGGCCGGTCGGCGCTCTGGGGTATCAGAGCGAAGCGCACGTTCAGCAGCGAGAGAAACGGATCGAGCTGATCGGCGACCACGAGGTAGGTCATCCTGCGAGCGCCCCAGAGCGGGAAGAGATCCGCCCAGCGCGTGAGGGTCATCGGGTTGTAGCCACGAGGATCCTCGAAACGCCACATGGTGGCTAGATCGGGATAGAGATAGGACCCCGTGCCGAAGACCCGGAAGGGCCGCGTGGAGGAGGGCGACAAGCGGTGGATCGGCGCGACCTTGGGATAGAAATCGCGGATCGGATAGGAGGAATAGGCATCGCCCATCTCGAGCTGACGCTCGCCGACGACCAGGAGTAGAAGGAGTGCCGCCACGATGGTGCGACTGTGCAGCCGGGGCAACGCGACCCAGGCGACGAGCAGGGGGACGATCAGGATCGCGAAACGTGTCCAAGCCGCATTCGGAGCGAGACCGACGTCGGGGAAGTGGGATCGAGCCGCGAAGAAGACCGAGGTCATCCCGGCCGCCAGAACGGCTCCGATCAGGTACCAGGAACGACGAAGCCTCCCCGAGATGACGCCATCGAGCCCGTAAGCCGCGAGGACCGCGACCGCGAGACCTCCGCAGAGGTTCCCATAGTGGTTTTCGACGAGCGCCAGCACGGGCACCGAGCGGACGAGCCACTCGGCGGGTGCGAAGTGAATCGCGAAGGCGATACCGATCCCGGCGATCGTGAGATAGAAGAGCCGCCGGGGCGTACGGCGGGACGCGAGGGCGGCGAGCGCGGCGAGCAGGGCCACCGAGCCGCTCCAACTCGAATCGTGGGCGGGACCCGTGGCGTCTCGTGGGGAAGGCGCGCCGCCGGGACGCAGCACGCCATGGACGAACGGGACCAGATGCTCGGCAAGCAGGCGGGTCGAACGCTCGACGCCGGCGAAGTCCGGCGTGGGGGGGCGCCATGCCATTCTCGTCCGCAAGTCCTCGGTCTGGGTCATGGCGTCGAGGAACGGCAAGAGCTGCACTGCGGCGAGGGCCAGCGCGACCGTCGCGGCGGCCAGGCCCGTCGCCAGAGCCCGCCATCGCCGGGAGCGCTCCGCGTGCCATAGCTCGACGACGAAGAAGGTGAGCCCCAGCACCGCGGAGACCGCCGCAACCTCCGGATTTCCGGCGAGCAGGAGCAAGGAGAGCGCCAGGGTGAGCAGCCCGAACGAGGATCGGCCGGGGCTCCGGGCGGTGCGCCGAGCGCCGAGCAGGACCAGGGGCAAGGAGCAGGCCGCGAGCGCAACCGGCCAACCGAGCCAGAAGTAGATGAAGCGACCGTAGGACCAGATGGCGGCGCCGGCCAGCGCCGAGGGCCAGGAGATGGAGAGGTCACGCAAGAACAGGTACATCGAGAGGGCGGCGCAGAACAGAATCGCGGCGGCGCAGAACGAGAGCGCCTGGGGCAGCGGGAGCAGCAACGCCAGCAGGTGCAGCGGGTGAAAGATGCCGGGCTGGTAAGAGCCCAGCAGGGGCTCGCCTCCTGAGGCGAACGGATTCCACAACGGCCACTCGTGCGCTGCCCACGCCCAACGCACGGCCTGTTGCCACGGGATCTGCTGCGACCACTGGTCGTGGAAGATGGACGGAGAGAATCGGGTGATTCCCTGCACCGACCGAAAGGCCGCCAGAGGGGGATCGAACCAGGGCAGATCGATGGGCGCCAGGACTCGTCCGAGCACCAGCGCCGGGCCAGTCTCCACGAGGGGAATGAGCCCGAGCACCAGCGCGTCCCGCCACGGGATGCGGAGCACGGTTCGCGAAGCCAGCCAGAGCAGGGCGATCGCGCAGCTGCAGTAGAGAATGAATGCCATCCGCTCAGCGAATTCTCATGGCGATCCGGCAGAAAAAATCAGCATAGCAGCGCGCCGCAGCGTCGCGGGCCGCCCGTTGCGGCCCGGTCCAGGGAGGCCTCCGAAGCCCGGTCAGGGAACTCGAGCGACCAGGACGGTGAACCAGGTGGGATGCTTGCTCGCGAGCTCGTTCTCGATCTGGATGAGTCGCTCGACCGTGTCGTCGTCGGGGTGGAACTGTCCCCAGAGCGGCTGCAAGACGAAGCCGCCATAGTCCCGTCGGTCGACGACGGAGAGCTCTCGATATGCGGCGTCGAGAATGCGATCGGAGGCCGGCGACTCGGAGGGGTCGGCGAGCCTCGCAAGCCAGCCGGGTATGCGAAGCGACGAGTGCCGGCGGACCGACTCGGGAAGGTCCCGGTAGGCGCGGATCGCCACGTCGAAGGTCTTCGAGTTCCACTGATAGCGCGTCGGGCCGACATACTCGTCGAAATAGACGAGCGAGCCGGACGGAAGCGCGGCGGCGATCCTGGCCAGGACCCTTCCCGGGTCGCGCGTGTGATGGATCGCATGGTGAAAGAAGCAGGCGGTGACGGCCACTCGCGTGAAATCGAACTCGTCGATCGAGGCGATCTCGTACTCGATGCGGGAGGTCCATCCCAGCGGCTGGGCGAGCTTCTTCGCGGTGTCGATCTGGGCCGGCGAGATGTCGAACGCGAGCACGCGCTCGACGAGCCGCTTGCCGAGCAGATCCCGCTCGAGCGAACCCGTGCCGCATCCGGGAATGACGGCCGTGGCAAGAGGCTGTCGGAGATGCGCTTGCGCCAACCATTCGATGGGCCAGGTGTCGGGGTCACCGGTGACGCGGCGGTTGATCTCGCGGCGCACCCGCGGATCGGCCATCCAGAAGGTCTCGGGGCTCCGGCGACCCCGTTCCTCGTTCCAGAAGCGGCCTGCCCGATATCGCGCGAGAAGACGAACTGGATTTCGCATCGTTGCGGGAAGGAGACCTATGGATTCCTATCGGGCTCCGCGGAGCGGTAGAGGAGAACGTCTTGGCGCTCCCGCCTCCAGCGTTCCTCGGTCGCCCGGTCCGCGGCGAGCAGGGCCTCGCGGCTCGTGCCCGCCTGGATCTGGAGGAGCAGCTGCGGCGAGCCGGTGAGCCAGCTCAACGCCTCGCCGTTCCGCCGCCACGCGAACCCCGGCTGTCGCGCCAGTTCGGCGAGCAGTGTGACGCCGAGCCGGTAGGGGTCGACCGCGTGCGGATCGGTGATTTCGAGTCGAAAGCCACGGCACGTTTCGCCGTCGTACTTGGGGTGTGGCTCGGCGAGCGACGCATGGGGGGTGAAGGTCGTCGGCACGAGACGGATTCCCGGCAGATCCAGATGGATTCCCGCGGGGTCGAGCCAGGGCGCGCCGAAGCGGAGAAAAGGGGTCACGGTGCCCCGTCCCTCCGAAAGATTGGTCGCCTCGAGGAGCGCCATGCCCGGATAGACCAGCGCCGCATCCGCGCTGCGCAGATTGGGCGACGCCGAGACCCAGCACCGGCCGGTGTCCTGCCAGAGCATCCCCCGCGTCCAGCCGGTCATCGGAACGACGGTCAGCGCGGCCGGCTTGGCCAGCTTCGCGTTGGCATAGCGCGCCATCTCGCCGAGCGTCATCCCGTGCACGAGGGTGCCCGGGGCGCGGTTGACGAAGCTCTTCCGAACGACGTCGGGCGGCGCGCTCACCGGACCCTCGACGCGGTCGCCGCCGAGCGGATCGGGACGGTCGAGGACGACGAACGGAATCCCGGCCTCGGCCGCCGCCTGCAGACAGTCGAGCATCGTGCTCGAGTAGGTATAGAAGCGCACCCCGGCGCCCTGCAGGTCGAAGACCAATGCGTCGAGACCGGAGAGGTCCTGCGGGGTCGGCTTCTCGTGTTCGCCATAGAGGCTGACGATCGGTAGCCCGCTCGCCGGATCGACGCCGCTCGCCACCACCTCTCCCGCCCCCGCCGCGCCGTAGAGCCCGTGCTCGGGCGAGAAGAGGCGCACGACGTCGAGCTGGGCGTCGTGGAAGACCTCGACCGCGTCGCGTCCGTCGGCCGCCACCGAAGCGGCGTTGACGACCAGCCCGAGTTTCTTGCCGGCGAGCTCCGGCACTTCGCCCGCGGCGACCCGATCCAGTCCGACCTGAACGACCGCCGCGGGTCGGCCGGGCGTCGCGTCCGGATCCGCCAGAGCGCGGATCACCGCGTCGGCCACCGCCGGCCGGGCCTCGCGGATCAACTGGTTCTCGCGGGTCGGATAGACGCGATTGGTGAGCAGGACCAGGAAGAGCTGGCGGTCGGGATCGAACCAGATCGAGGTCCCGGTGAAGCCGGTGTGGCCGAACGAGTCGGGCGAGAAGAGCGTCCCGGCCGAGGAGCCGGTCGCCGACTTGGTGTCCCACCCGATCGCGCGGTCCGACCCCGGCACGATGCCGGCCTTCCTGGTGAACGTCTCGACGGTCGAGCGCGCCACGATTCGTTGCCCGTCGTAGTCGCCCTTCCACAACATCATCTGCGCGAACCGCGCCAGGTCGGGGGCGGTGGAGAAGAGCCCCGCGTGCGGCGCCACGCCGCCCAGCGCGTAGGCGTTCTCGTCATGTACCTCGCCGTGCATCACCCGGTGGCGCCAGGTCGTGTCGTTCTCGGTCGGCGCGATGCGCGGCAGGAGCGCCGCGGGCGGCTTCCACATCGTGTCCTTCATGCCGAGCGGGCTGAAGACGTGCTCGCGCACGAACCGGTCCTCGGGCTCGCCGGCGACCCGCTCGAGGATCGCGCCGAGCAGGATGATGCCGAGGTCGCTGTACTTCTCGGCGGTACCCGGCGGGGTCACCAGGTCGAGCTTCTCGATCGCGTGGAGGTACTCCTCCTTGCCGTGCAGACTCTCGTAGAGCGGCGCCCACCAGAGGATCCCCGCCGAGTGGGTGAGGAGCTCGCGCACCGTCACCTGGTCTTTCTCGGGCCCCGTGAAGCGGGGCAGGAAGTCGTGGACCTTCTCGTCGAGGTTCAACCGCCCCTCGTCGACCATCATCATCGCCATCGTGGTCGTCGCGATGACCTTGGTCAGGCTCGCCAGATCGTAGAGCGTGTCGGCGGTGACGGCGGGGGAGGCGGGGTCGTAGGTCTGGTGGCCGAACGGATGCAGATAGACGAGTTTGCCGCGGTAGCCGACCGCGGCGACGCCGCCCGGGAAGGCGTGTTTGGCCACGAACTCGTCGAGCACCTTGCCGACCTGGGCGAGCCCGCCCGGGCGGAAGCCGGCCGCGGCGGGATCGGCCGTCGCGTCCTCGAGCACCGGGTCGCGGCGCGGCAACGCGACGCCGTCGCCGTAGCTCGCCAGTCCCGGGATCGAGACCGGCAACTTGCCACCCACCGCGTGCTCGGCGAAGAGCGCCGCGATCGCGGCGCGCTGGCTCGCCGCCGTCGCGCCGTAGGTGCAGACGTAGACCGGCGCGTCGGGGAACTGGTCGAGGATGTAGGGATCGTCGTAGGAGACGACGACGAGCGGCACGCCGCTCGTCGCCAGCCGCTCCACCAGGCGGGCGTGACTCGGGTCCATGGCGACACTCGCCTTGTTCCAGGCTGCCCGCACGTAGGCGGAGACCACGACCTGGGTGTAGCGCGGCGCGGCGGCGACGAGTTCGTCGGCCACCGCGTCGGAGATCCGCGGGCCGAGCCGCCGGGTGGTCACCGCCACGCCGCGCGCCGCCAGAGCGCCCGCCGGGATGCCGCCCTGGCCGGTGTCGGCCCAGTCGCTCGCCAGCACCAGGTGGAGCACCCGCAGGGCGTCCTCGGCATGGAGAGGGAGGATGCCGCGCTCGTTGCGGACCAGGGTGACCGACTGGGCGGTGATCTCGTCGGCATGGGCCTGATCGGCCGGGCGGCCGACTGCGCGGCGGGCGGCAAGCGGATCGACGAAGCGGTTCCGCTGGAGACCGAGCCGCGCCTTGGCCTCGAGGATCTTCCTCACCGAGGCGTCGATGCGCGCTTCGTCGAGCTGCCCCTCGGCGACGGCGTCTTCGAGCGACTGGATCGCCACCCTCGGGTCGGGCGGCAGCATGACAACGTCGGCGCCGGCTTGCACCGCGCGGATCGCCGCGCCACCCATCCAGAGGCCGCCCACCCCCTTCATGTCCATCGCATCGGTCACGATGAGGCCGTGGAAGCCGAGCTCGCCGCGCAACACGCCGGTCTCGATCGGCTTCGACAGCGTCGCCGGCGCGCCCGACGGATCGAGCGCCGGCACGTCGAGATGGCCGACCATCACCGTGTCGACCCCGGCCTCGATGGCGGCGCGGAAGGGAGGCAGCTCGACCGTCTCGAGCTGCTGTCGATCGTCGCCGATCACCGGTAGCGCCAGGTGAGAGTTGACCGCCGTGTCGCCGTGGCCGGGAAAATGCTTGGCGGTCGAGAGCACGCCACCGCTGCGCGCGCCCTCGACCCAGGCGCGCACCATGCCGGCGACCATCTGCGAGTCCTCGCCGAACGAACGGATGTTGATCACCGGGTTGGCCGGATTGTCGTTGACGTCGGCCACCGGTGCGAGCGCCCAGTGGATGCCGAGCGCCCGGCACTCGCGCGCCGTCAGCTCGCCCACGAAGCGCGCCGCGGCCGTCGAGCGCGTCGCCCCGATCGCCATCTGGTACGGGACGTCGACCGAGCCCTCCGGCACCCGCATCGACACGCTGCGCTCGACGTCGGCGGCCACCAGGAGGGGCAGCCGCGACGTGCGCTGCAGCTCGTTCAGGACGACCGGGATGGTGTCGCGGGGGGTGCGGAAGATCACCAGACCGCCGATCTCGAGGTCGCGGATCTGCTCGCGCAGCTCCACCAGGTGCTTGGCGTCCGGGTTGTCGACCCCGTCGTCGAGGCGGACGAAGATCATCTGCGCGACCTTCTGGGGAAGGGTCATCGCCGCGAGCGTCGAGTCGACCCAATGCCGGTCGGCGGAGGAGAGCGCCGCCAGCGGCGCGCCGCCGGGAGCGACCGCGGCCGGTGGCTCGCCCGGCGCCGACTTGCAACCCGCGACGGCGGAGAGCGCGACGACCGCCGCGGCGCCGAGAACGAAGCGAATCGTTCGGCTGACTTTCATGGCTGCGCCGCTCCCACCTCACGCCCATCGATCCAGACCGACTTCAGCACGCTGTCGAGCGCGAGGTCGCCACTCGACGCAGCCCGTGTGAAGACCAGGAACGAAGCCGGATGCCGCGGCGCCAAGACGGCGCGCGCCTGCAGAGTCGGCCCGCTGCTCCAGAGGCTTTCGAGTGCCGCTTCCACCTGGGAGGGTGCAGCGGTCTTCTTCGCGCTCGCGCTGGCCAGAGACGAAAAGATTCCAGAGAGGGAATGAGCGGAGCCCTGCGAGGGTCGCCGCACGAGACGCAACATCGTTCGCGGCAATGCGTCCACGGTGACGGAGAGGCGAGCGCGAGCGGGTCCGGCGAGCCGGGTCGCGAGCTTTTCCCCCTCGATGAAATGTCGTTCGGGAACGTTCCACGACACCTCGACGACGCCGAGCGAAGCGAGTCGGGAGAGGGTGGCCGCGTCGAGCCATTTGCGTGCCCGCCAGCCTTGGACGCCGACCACGAAAGGCGCCACGACGATCTCGTCCGTCGCGTCGACCCGGGTTCCCGCGGTGAGCAGGCGCCCGTCGCCGATCTCGCCGATCCGCGAGTGGGCGGCGCGCGGGTTGCCGCACTGGGCGCGCTCCTGGTCGCTGCGCAGCAGGTCGAAGGGTAGGTCGGCGCGGTAGCTCGCCGCCGAGCCGGGCTGTCGGATCTCGCCGCCCTCGACCAGCATGTCGACCCAGTCGTCGTTGTTGTTCTCGGGGATGGCGGTGTATCGGGTCGCGTCGTAGCCCTGGAGGTCGTCCTTGGCGAGGTCGCGCAGCACGGTGAGAATCGACACGAAGTTGGTCCGCGTCAGGTCGCTGAACGGATGCGGTGCCGGCACGCCGCCGCTCTCGATCAACACCACCGGCGTCCCCCACTTGGTCAGGTTGTCGCCGAAGGCCCGCGGATTGAAGGAGTCGTCGTAGCGTGCCAGGCCGCCCGGGAAGTGGGGCGCCAACGCCTCGGCGATCGCCACGCAGGCCCGCTCGGCGCGCTCGCGCTCCGGCGTCAGGGTGTTCTCCGGATCGCCCGAGACCGCCAGCACCGAATTGGTGACCAGCACGCCGGTGTCGCCGGCGGTGCGGCGCCGCATCTCGTCGTGCAGGTTGAAGCCGAACACCGGATGGTAGGTGTCGCGCAGCTTCTTCAGGAGCTGTCCTTCGCGGGTCGAGAGGTTGAGCGCGTCGCGGTTGATGTCGATCGCCTGCGCGTTCTGGCGCTGGTAGACCTGGGCGCCGTCCGGGTTGAGCATCGGCACGAGCTGCAGAGTCAGCCGGTCGAGGATCATGGCCACGTCGGGGTCGTCGCCGTGCGCGAGGAGGTAGCTCGCCAGGTCGAGCAGCGCCGGGGTGGCCGAGGGCTCGTCGCCGTGCATCTGCGACCAGGCCAGCACGCCGCGCGGGCCGTGCCCCAGGGTGAGCATCTCGATCGAGCGTCCCTGCTCGGAGGTGCCGACGGGGTCGAGCCGCAGGGTGTCGGGGTGCTGGTCGGCCAGGGCCCGGAGGTCCTTCACGAGCTCGTCGTGTTGCAGGCAGGCCGCCGGCGTCGAGACGAAGCGCTCTTGCGGCCAGGCGTTCCAGAGCTCTTGGGAGGTGAACGCGAAGGTCAGGGCCGGCGCCGCCAGTGCGAGCGTCAGCGCCCAGGCCAGCGGAGCGAGTCCCGTCCTGCGCCGTCGATTCCGCATATCGATTCCTTTCGTGCCGTCGATCAATCCGCTGCTTCGCTGAGGTGGGGCCAGAGGGCGCGAATGCCGAGCGCCGCCGCGATGGCGACGGCCGCGAGCCCCAGCGCCGGAGCGGTTCGTCCATAGATGTAGAGGCCGGTCGAGAAGAGAGCCGCGTAGACGGCCATGCAGCCGAGCGCCATGGCGGCGATTCCCGCGGGCAGCCGGGCCAGCCCGGCGGGGAGCGGATCGCCATCCGCCGCGGCGCGTCGCCGCACGGTCTCCCAGCCACGTCCCCCCGGTCGCGTCGCCCGATAGAAATGACGCAAGGTCGCCTCTTCGGTCGGCTTGGTGAGCAGAGCCGTGAGGAGCCAGGCCACCGTGGTCACGGCCACGCTGGCGGTCAGCTTCTGCCAGTCGGTGAGCGGGAAGTGGAAGAGCCGGTCGTGCAGGAGCTGGAAATAGAGCGCCATCGCGAACGACACCGACATGGCCACGATTTCGCTCGCCGCGTTGACCCGCCACCAGAACCAGCGCAAGAGGAAGATGAGCCCCGTCCCCGCTCCGATCTGGAGCAGGATCTGGAAGGCCTGCAGGGCGTGCGAGAGGGCGAGCGAGAGCAGGCAGGCGCACGCCATGAGCGCCAGCGTGCAGGTGCGGCCCACCCAGACGAGATGCTTCTGGCTCGCGTCGGGGCGCAGGAATCGCTGGTAGAGGTCGAAGACCAGGTAGGACGATCCCCAGTTGAGGTGCGTCGAGATGGTCGACATGTAGGCGGCGAGGAGCGACGCGATCACCATGCCGAGCAGACCGGCCGGCAGGAAGGTCAACATGGCGGGATACGCGAGGTCGTTCTGCACCACCCGCTCGGCGACGCCGGGAAAGGCGGCGTGGAGCGATTGCAGGTTCGGGAAGACGAGCAGCGACGAGAGCGCCACCAGGATCCAGGGCCAGGGGCGGAGGGCATAGTGCGCCACGTTGAAGAACAGCGTCGCGCCCTGGGCGTGACCTTCGCTTTTCGCCGCCAGCATGCGTTGGGCGATGTAGCCGCCGCCGCCCGGCTCGGCGCCCGGGTACCAGACGCTCCACCATTGGACGGCGATCGGCACGATGAAGACCGCCGCCGCGGTGGAGAGATCGGTGAAGTCGGGCAGGAAGGAGAGGCGGCTCTGGATCTCGGGGTGCGAGAAGAGGCCCACCAGGCCGCCGACCTCGGGGCGGTCGAGCGCGTACCAGGCCGCGCAGACGGAGCCGCTCATGGCGAGCAGGAACTGGGCGAAGTCGGTGACCAGGACGCCGGTCAGACCGCCGAGCATGGAGTAGACGACGGTGACGCTGCCGGCCACGGTGACGATGGCGACCGGCGAGAGGCCGAGCAGGACGCCGCCGATCTTGATCGTGGCGAGGGTGACCGAGGCCATGATCATGATGTTGAAGAAGGCGCCCAGGTAGATCGCCCGGAAGCCGCGCAGGAAGCGGGCCGCCTTGCCGGAGTAGCGGAGCTCGTAGAACTCGACGTCGGTGGTGACGCCGGAGCGCCGCCAGAGGCGCGCGTAGACGAAAGTGGTCAGCATGCCGGTGAGCAGGAACGCCCACCAGATCCAGTTGCCCGCCACGCCGTGGGTGCGGACGATGTCGGTGACCAGGTTCGGCGTGTCGGTCGAGAAAGTCGTCGCGACCATCGAGACGCCGAGCAGCCACCAGGGCATCGTGCGGCCGGAGAGGAAGAACTCGTTGGCGCTCGAGCCGGCGCGGCGGGTGACCGCGATGCCGAGGGCCAGGGAAAAGGCGAAATAGAGCGCGATGATTCCCCAGTCGATGCCCGCGAGTCGCACGTCGTCTCCTCTTGTCGGCGAGCGAGTTTACATGCCGGGTTGAGACGCTTCTGGCGGGGGCGCCGTCCGGCAGGCGCGCGGTATTCCTCCGCTCCCGGGGAACCCCGTGGTGATCGGAGTTTTCTTGGACGGGGACCCCCCGCCGCTCAGCTCCGGAATACCACGCACCTCCCGGACGGCCCTCGTTCTGCGAAGGGGCCGAGCCGGTCCCCTCATGAGATGACACGCATGCGCCTCGACATGCGACGCTGGCGAAGCCATTGGTATCTCGGAGCTCAGCGGCGGGGGGTCCCCATACAAACCAATCTCCAATCACCATGGGGTTCCCCGGGAGCGGAGAGATACCAATGGCTTCGCCAGCGGCGCCCCCGGCACGCGAAGAGATGCCACGCCTTCGCCAGCGGCGCCCCGGCGCGCGGGGAGATACCCATCGCTTCGCCAGCGGCGCCCCCAGCTAATAGAGTGAGGACCCGAAAGGAGCCGAGCTTTGAAATCGAAGATGTTCGCCGGGATGCTCTCTGCTCTCCTCGTTGCGGCCGGAGCCCCGGCTTTCGCCGCGAACGATCTGGCCTCGAACCCCAAGGTCGCCGACGCGTTGCAGCTGCTCGACCACTGGATCACCGAGGAGGTCGGCTACTGGCACCTGCCGGGCCTCTCGATCGGCATCGTGCGCGACCAGGACCTCGTCTGGTCGAAGGGCTACGGGTTCCGGAACGTGGAGCAGAAGATCCCCGCGACGCCGGAGACGCTCTACCGGCTCGGCAGCGTGAGCAAGCTCTTCACGTCGACCGCGATCCTCGAGCTGCGCGACGCCGGCAAGCTCGGCCTCGACGATCCGGTCGCCAAATACCTGCCCGAGTTCGCGAAGGTGAAGAACCCCTTCGCCGGGTCGCCCCCGGTCACCATCCGCGACCTGCTGACCCACACCTCGGGCCTGCCGCGCGATACCGACATCCCGTACTGGACGACCCACGACTTCCCGCAGCGGCCGGCCCTCATGGCGTCGCTCGCCGATCTCACGCTGCTCCACCCGCCGGGCGCCGTCTACCACTACAGCAACCTCGGCATGGGGCTGCTCGGCCAGGTGGTCGCGGCGGTCTCCGGGCAGCCCTATGGGGACTACCTGCGTGAGCACATCTTCACGCCGCTCGGCATGACCCATTCGACCGCCGCGCCCGACGCCGAGGTGCTGCGCGATCGCGCGGTCTCCTACTTCCGGCGGATGCCCGACGGCAGCCGGCCGATCTTTCCCTACTACGACCTGAACGCCCTGGCCGGGGCCGGCAACGTGATCTCGAGCGTCGACGACCTGGCGCGCTTCGCGGAGCTCCAGTTCCGGGCCGGCGCCGGATATCCCGCGCAGGGAGACCAGATCCTCTCCGGCTACACCCTCGCCGAGATGCACCGCGCCCAGTTCCTCTATCCCAGCTTCAGCGGCGGGCGGGGTCTCGGCTTCGCGGTCTGGAAGGACGGCGACGACAGCTTCGTCGGCCACGGCGGCTGGGTGGGCGGCAACCGGACGGAGTTCCTGCTCGACCTCGGTCCCAAGCTCGCGGTCGTCGTCGAGATCAACGCCGACGACGGCGACCCCTACTTCTTCGCCCGCCGCGCCTACGATCTCGTGGCGCCGGCGATCGCCGAGGCGACCGCGGTCGTCCAGCCGACTCCGGTGCCCGACCCGGCGTGGCAGCGCTACGTGGGCATGTACACCGACCCGTGGGGTTGGGACTACGAGGTGATGATCCTCGGCGGCCAGCTGGTGATGTACGACCACAACTACCCGCCGGAAGAAGATCCCGAGGCGGCCTTGTCGAGATTGAAGCCGACCGGTCCGGCGAGCTTCCTCCTTTCCGACGGCGAGCCGCTGGTCTTCGAGACCGACGCGCAGGGCAACGTGATCCGCATCCGGAGGCGCTATGAGTACCTCACGCCGAAGCGCTGAGCGGCGATTTCTCGCGCCGGGCGCGGTGCTCGCCGCGCTGCTGCTCGCCGGCGCCACGCTCGGGCCGGCGGCGGCGCAGCAGGTCGTTCCGGCGCCGCCGGCGGCCGCTCCGGCGACTGCCGCCCCGGTGGGCGGCGCGGTCACGGTCTTCCAGGGCGCGGCCCGCCACGAGCTCGTGGTGCCCGGCCTCGAGCACATCGAACTGCGCGGCGGTGGCGTCACCGGAGTGACCCGTTTCCGGGTCACCGTGGGCACCTACGACAAGCAACGCGAAGCGGACGGGCGGCTGCTCGAGCTTCCGACGCACCGGCGCCAAGCCCACCGTCGCCTACGCGAACGGCGCCTACACGATCAGCGTGTCGGGCTATGAGAGCGAGCAGGCCGCCGAGGCCGGGCGGCGCAAGCTCGAGCATGCGGGCCTGCGCGGGACGCTCACCGTGGAGAGCTACGGTCAGGACATCACCAACCCCGACGGTCCCTGGATCGTCAACGTGCTGGTGGCCGATCCGGCCAAGATCCGGGTCGAGGTCGCGCACTCCGACGACGCCGCCTTCGGCGTCGAGACGACCCGCCGTCTGGCGCTGCGGCGCGGCGCCGTGGCCGCCACCAACGGCGGCTTCTACGTGGTCGACGGCCCGCTGCGCGGCGACTCGGCAGGGCTCCTCGTCGTGAACGGAAAGATCTGGTCCGAGCCCGACCGGGGACGCGGCGCGGTCGGCTTCTACGACGACTCCGGCACGACCCGGGCGCTGTTCGGCCGCCTGACCCTCGAAGCGCATGCGGTCGTCGGTCCGCCCAGCCCGGCCAACGCCGCCGAGCCGACGAGGATCGGCATCGACGGCATCGACCGCGAGCGCGCCGACGACCAGATCGTGCTCTACACTCCCGAGTTCCACCGCACCACCCTGACCCTCCCCGGGGGCCTCGAAGTCGTGGTCGCCAACGGCCTGGTGCGCGCGATCCACGAAGGTGCCGGCAGCTCCGCGATCCCGCCGGACGGGTTCGTCCTCTCGGCCGGCAAGCTGGTAGCGCGCCGTCTCGCCAGTCTGCGGACCGGCGACCCCGTGCGCATCGAGACCCAGCTCCATTCCCAGCTCCGGGATCCGCAGAATCTCTGGAGCCACGTCCGCTACGCGGCCAGCGCCGGCCCGCTCCTCGAGGTCGACGGCGAGCAGGTCCTCGACCCCGCCACCGAGTCGATCTCCCGGGTCTTCGCCGCCGCCCGCCACCCGCGAACCGCCGCCGGTGTCCGCGCCGACGGCACGCTGCTCTTCGTCACCGTCGACGGCCGCAATCCCGAGACCAGCGTCGGCATGTCGATTCCCGAGCTGGTCGATCTGATGAAGACCCTCGGCGCCGTCTCCGCCGTCAACCTGGACGGCGGCGGCTCGACGACGATGGTCGTTCAGGGCCAGGCCGTCAGCGCCCCGAGCGACGAGAAAGGCGAACGCGAGAACGGTGACGCCATTCTCCTGTTTCAAAGAGAAGCCCCGCAGCCCTCACCCAACGAGAGCAATTACTCGAACCCTCCCCGCTGAGGTCCACGGTGGCTGGGGATTCGAATTTCATTTCGCAGCGAAACGGCGGGGGGTCCCCATCCAACCCGTATCGGATCGACCATGGGGTTCCCCGAGAGCGAGAAATGAAATTCGAATCCCCAGACGCCGTGGAAGCACAACAAGGAGTAGACGCATGATGACCCGAAGAGACCTGGCCACGAGCCTGGCGCTGACCGGAGCCGCCGCCGCCCTGGGCGCGGCGGAGAAGCAGCCCACTGCGAAGCCCACCGGCCCCGCCGCATCGAGCCAGATCGTGAAGCCTCCGCATCTCGCCCCCGGCGACACTGTCGGCATGGTGAGCCCCGCTTCGATGGCCTTCGAGGCGAGCGACGTCGACGTGGCCCAGCGTCAGCTCGAAGCGATCGGCTTCAAGGTCAAGCTCGGTCCCCACGTGAAGTCCCGCTACGGGACCTATGCCGGGACGGACGAGGAACGCGCCGGCGACCTCAACGCCATGTTCGCCGACCCCGAAGTGCGGGGCATCTTCTGCTACACGGGCGGCTGGGGCACGCCCAGAGTCCTGCCGCTCCTCGACTACGACGCGATCCGCGCCCACCCGAAGGTCCTGATCGGATACAGCGACATCACGGCGCTCATCAACGGCATCCACGGGAAGACCGGCCTCATCACCTTTCACGGTCCGGTCGCCGCCTCCAACATCGACCCCTGGACGCTCGCCCAGATGGAGCGGGTGATCTTCTCGACCGAGCCGATCGGCGCCCTCACCAACCCGCCGAAGCGGGACGACGAGCTGGTCGATCACGACTACCGCCTGTTGACGATCCGCGGCGGCGTGGCGCGCGGGCCGGTCGTGGGCGGCAACCTGACGATGATCGCGTCGCTCATGGGCACGCCCTGGGAGCTCGATACCGACGGCGCGATCCTGATGATCGAGGACATCCACGAGGCCTACTACCGGATCGACCGGATGCTCAGTCAGCTCGAGATGGGCGGCAAGATGGCGAACCTGGCCGGCGTCGTCTTCGGCTATTGCACGAGTTGCACGAAGGACATGCAGGCGCCGTCGTTCAGCCTCGAGGAGCTCCTGCACAACCACTTCGAACCGCTCGGGATCCCGGTGCTCGCGGGGCTGGCGTTCGGGCACCTGAAGAAGAAGCTCACCCTACCGATCGGACTGCCGGGCACCCTCGACGCCGACGCGGGCACGCTGAGCTTCGATCAGGCCGCCGTCGTCTGAACGGGAAATTGGGGACAGTTTCCAATTTCCACTCGACCTCCGCACGGCCTCAGCGTCGCCGGAAATTGGTAACTGTCCCCGATTTCTGACGCCGAGGCGGTGCGCCGCCTCACTTATTGGGCATTCCGTGGGTCCGGTAAGCGTCTACAGCTTCCTCGGTGGATCTTCGGAGTTCCATCTGAGCGGAAGCTGTAGCCGCTTCCCAGCCCCTCGGCCAGAGAGGCGCTAGCGCAAGATTGGGGACAGCTTCCAATTTTCGCTCGACCTTCGCAGGAGCGCAGCGTCGCAGAAAATTGGTAACTGTCCCCGATTTCGCCGACCCTCAGAAGTGGAACCGGATCCCGATCGTCGCGCGGCCGAGCACGTTGCGCGCCCGCTGGCCTTCGACGAAGTCGATGCGGCCCTGGCCGAAGAGCGACACGGAGTCGGTCACCGAGAGGTCGACGCCGGCCTGGAAGTTGGCGCCCACCTTGGTGCCGTCGTCGCCGATCGAGGTGGTCTTGTATTTGATGTCGTGCACGGCGAGCCCGCCGCCCAGGTAGGTGGTGATCGAGCCCTGTGACACGGCGCCGATCAGGTTGATGCCGTAGGAGGTGTCGTCGCCGCTGTCGCCGGTGGTGTAGGTGACTTCGGGTTCCCACATGCCGCGCAGGCCGTTGCCCTGCTCGTCGTTGCTGAACGGCACCCGCAGCCCGATCGCGTAGTAGGGCTGGTTGTCGTTGCCGAACTCGCCGATGCCGCCCTGGATCCCGAGCGCCATCCCCTCGGCCTTCACCATCGACGGCACCATCAGGATCCCCATCACCATCGCCCACCGCAGCACCTTCTTCATCGCACCCGCTCCCTTTGGTCGTAGTTGGTCCGCAAGCCGGCATTGTAGCCCGGCGGGCGCGAGGCCGTGGTGAGCCTGCCGTGAACTCGATCCGGATCGGACCGCTCGAGGGCGCCGCCGGCGGAAATCGTCGGCGCTCGGATGTCACGTTTCGACGCTCCCGTGCAACGTATTAAACAGGAGTCCCCGAGAAGGACGGCAGGAGGCGGCGACGATTCGATGGTGAGCGTCGCCGGGTGGGGGACCCTCGGAAGGAGGATCCGATGAAGTGGCTGAACCTGGCGCTGTTGGCTCTCTGCCTGGCGGGCTCGTCGAGTCCCGCGCTCGGGATGAAGAACAGGACCCCGTTCGAGATCCGCTACTACCTGCCGGTCGACATGGCGCAGCTCGACGTGACGGTCGAGCGGAAGACGACCGGCTCGGTGAGTTGGGTCAGCGGCGAGGACGGGCCGGGGTGGCGGTTCGAGCGCCAGGTGACGGTGAGCCGATCGGGGAATCTCGCTCTCCGCACGGTGGCCGATGCACGAGCCGAGGGAGTCCTCTCGGTGCAGCGTCCGAGTCTCTCCGACTTCAAGGCGAGCGTCGCGCTGACGACCGGCGGCACGCTCGCCGCGATCAATTCCGCGGCGCAGGGCCGGGGCGCCGACCTGGTCAGCGGGCTCGCCAAGTTCCTGGGCCGGGTCGGCGGATTCGCGGCCGGTATCCCCGCCATACCGCTCATGGTGTCCCCCGCCGTGGCGGTGGGGGGGCGCGCCCCCGCGTCGGTGGCGCTGCCGAGCGCACCGGGAGACGCGTGCGCATCGCGACCGGTCTCCGGCGATCCCGACGTGGCGGACCCGCACGCCCTCGAGTGGAGGGACCGGATCGCCCGCGAAGGCTTCGCCGACGAGGCCCTGGCCTTCGCCGACCTCGACGTTCCGGGCTGCGTCTCGCTCAAGCGTCTGCTCGATGCCCGGCGGATGCTCGACGAGAGACGCGCCCAGCTGGGGAGCGACGAGGCGGGCCTGGCCGGAGTGGAGCTCAAGGACGTCACCAAGCTCAAGTCGAAGCTCGCCGAGGATCGCGGCGTCGTCGCCGAGTGGACGGCGCAGGCGCAAGTGGAGAGCGATCGCTTCACCCAGGCTCTGAACCGCTTCCGCGCGGCGAAGTGTCTCGGCGAGTCGACCGAGGAGACGACCGACCACGAGCTGCTCGACCTCGGCGATCTCCCCTCTCCCGATTGGATTCAGGTCCTGGCCGGCGGAGCGGCGAACGGACCCGTCGAGGTGGACAAGCAGCTCGCCGCTTCCCAGCTGGAGACGGCGCGGCGCGTCTTCGGGCGCACCGGGGTGCTCCCCGTCGTCGCGGCGCCGGCGGCCACCCTGACCTCCGACGGGAGCGGGAAGCTCCTCGGGACGAAGTTCTCGGGCGTTCTCTGGCGGCGCAGCGTGCCGCTGCGGGTGCAGCTCTGGGTGCTCGCGGACCAGAAGGAAGCGAGTGCCCCGTTGGCGGAGAAGAGCGCCTGTGTCGCGGTCGAGGGTGGAGCCGCGGCGCCCGCTCCGGCGGCCGGGCCGGTGGAGATCGGCCTCCAGTTCGACGCCATCGTGGACGTCCTCCACCCGCAAGCGCCGCTCGGATTCCTGCCGATCGAGGCGAAGGCGTTCGGCGACCGCTCGCTGGCGATCGTCTTCGATCCGCGGGGTCAACCCGCGAGGATCGACACTTCGGGAACGAGCGCCGCGGCGGGGCTGGCGAGCGCCCTCGGCTCGGGTGTCGAGACGCTCCGCGACGAGCTGGCCGCGACGTTGAAGAAACGGGTCGAGATCGAGGACGCCCGGCGCGCCCTGGCGCTCGAGCCGATCGAGACCCGCATCGCCGCGCTGAAGGCCCAGAAGGAGGAGCTCGCCGCGCGCGCTGCGGTGCTCGGCGCCGACGCCACCCTCGGCGCCACGGTGGAGAAGCAGCAGCTCGACGCCCAGCTGGCGCTCCTCCAGTCGCAGCTCGGTCTCCAGGTGGCCGAGAAGACCGCCGAGCAGCAGGTCGCCATCGCCGAGCTCGAGAAGCGGGTGCTCGAGACCCAGCAGCGGCTCGACCTGCTCGAGCTCCAGGCCAAGCTGGCCGCCGCGTCCAAGCAACCCTGATCCCGACAACGAGAGAGGAGGAGCGAGATGTCCCACGTCCAGTTCAACCGCTTCGGCCTGCCATCGCACCACGCCAACCTGCTGCTCGTGCGCTCCCATCCCGAGCTGGCGGCGACGCTGGCGACGGGGGGCGCGCGGGCGATGTTCGACAGCACGCTCAATCCGGGCATCGACCTCCTGGTGCGCATGGCGCGGTTCGGCGCGGTGCGTCGCGTCACTCCGCTCGAGTCGCCCCCGCGGCTCGCCCAGGACGGCGAGGCGCCGTTTCCGCTTGGCTCGATCGCTGCGCTCGGCGGACCGTTCGCGGCGCCGCTGGCGAGCTGGGCTCGATCGAGCCGCCTGGGCGGGGTGCGGAGCCGGGCGCGGCGCGCCCTGGCCGGGAGCGTGCTCGTGGAGTTCGAGTCGCCGGCCGCGGCGCAGGAGGCGGGCGAGCAGCTGCGCGCCGACGCCAGCATCGAATCGGCGTCGCCGGTGCCGGCGCGCTATCTCCTCGTTCCCGGGTCGCGCCGCCGGGCGGCGGTGAAGAAGGCTCCGGCGGCGCGTCCCGCGGCCGTGCCGCCCGCCGGGCCGCTCTGGAATCTGCGCGCCATCCGCTGGGCGGAGGCGCGCGCCAAGCCCGGCTTCCGCGAGGCCGACCAGGTCACGGTCGCGGTGCTCGACACCGGGGTCGACGCCGCGCATCCCGACCTCGCCGGCCGCGTCGCGGCGTACCACCATCAGGATCCGGACGGAGGCCGGGTGATCGGGCCGGAGGACATCGTGGGTCACGGCACGCACGTCTCGGGGATCGTCGCGGCGGATTCGACGAACGGCTTCGGGGTGGAGGGGATCTGCCGCCCCCAGCTGGAGGTCTGGAAGATCTTCACCGATCAGCCGCTCCTCATTCCCTCCTACCGGGCCTACCTCTACGTGGTCGACCCCGTCCTCTATCTGCACGCGCTGGCCGATTGCGCGGACCAGCAGGTCGCGGTCATGAACCTGAGCATCGGCGGGGGAGCGGCGCCCGATCCGGTGGAGAGCGAGCTCTTCTCGACCCCGGTCGACGGCGGCACGACGGTGGTGGCGGCGATGGGCAACGAGCGCAAGGCGGGGAGCCCGATCTCGTACCCGGCGGCGATTCCGGGCGTGGTCGCGGTGGGGGCGACGAAGATCGACGACGGGGTGGCGCCCTTTTCGAATCGCGGCCCGCACATCGCGCTCGCGGCGCCCGGCGTGGCGATCTGGTCGACTCTGCCGACCTATCCGGGCCGCAGCGGCTACGACGCGGTGCCGGACGGCGCCGGCGGCTGGAAGGAGGGCAAGCCGGAGGCCCGCGACACCGACTACGACGCCTGGGCCGGCACCTCGATGGCGACCCCGCACGTGACCGCGGCGGCGGCGCTCCTGCACGCCGCGCACGGCCCAATGTCCGCCGCGGAGGTAAAGGCTGCCTTGATGTCGTCGGCGGACAAGGTCCCGGGCATGGGCGGCGCCGATTTCCATCCCGACTTCGGCGCCGGCCGCCTGAACCTCGAGCGCCTGCTCTAGCGGCGCCCCATGGATCGTGCTAACAATCGAGCATGAACGAGCCGGCTCGCGGGCGCGTGGTCTCGATCCTCCTCGCCGAGGACTCCCCCGAGGAGCCCGAAGCGGTCCGCCAAGCGATCGCCTCTCTCCCCGGCATCGCGGCGGCCCACTTCCTCAAGCCCGACTCCCCCCACCCCCGCCTGCGCCGCCTCCTCTACGCCCACCTCGCCCCCGACACAGAGCTCGCAGCCGCGCTCGACTCGATGCGAGCCCTCCCCGGCGTCGCCTCCGCCGACCCCACCGCCGAACGCCACCTCCTCAGCACCTAGGAAATCGGGAACAGCTCCCAACGCGGGAAATGGGGGACAGTTTCCGCCCTGCGATTGTGCACGTGAGTCGCCGCCGCTGGCGCCGAAGCGGTAACTGTCCCCTATTTCCCCCCGTGCTCACCAACTGCGCACCACGCCCCCTAACTGGCCACATCCACCCAAAATCCCCCAAAACCAAACTTTTTCCCCCCGACCTGTCACGTTTCACCCTCCTCAGGCAACGTATTCATCAGAAGGAGGAGAAATGCCGGAAGCACCCCATGCTCTGGGTGGCGCTGTTCTCCCTCGCCACCCTCGCAGGCCCCGTGTGCGACACCGTGCCGCACCAGGCTGGGTGCCGTTCCACCGTTTCCATCCCCTGGAGGCACTTCTCCTCCTTCTCTTTCCCTCTCTTGCTCGCGCGTCGAGCCCGCCGGTGTCTGCGAATCGCTTGGTGCCATCGTTCAGATTTTCGATCCTTGCGCCGCCGCCCCTGGTCGGAATTGTCGATTTGTTCCCGACCTACTGTGGTCGGGGCTCACCCTCTCCGTCGCTTCACGCACAACCACCTTCCCATTCGTCAGTGTCGCCGCGCGAATCTGCGCATCCAGGGGCGCTTGCGGCAAGGTCTGGCCGAGCACGAGCCCCTTTTTGATCTAGCCGCGCCTTCCGGTGCGCTACCTCTCAGGTCTTGCGCAGCGCCCTCGAGCTCACCCTCTTCTCACCGGAGCGGGGTGCCCCTGACACCGGGGTCTGCGGCATTCCCGCGCCGCTGGGGCCGGGACGCTGGCGGCGCGGGACTTGACTTGAACCGAGGGCAACAGAAGTGGCGTTGCTGCTGCGCTGGCTAGCGCCCTGCGTGTGGCCCAGCTTCCGGCTGGAACCAAGTGTTTCCCACAAGAGATGGGGCGGGCGTCGAGGAGCCCTGGGGACAGGATGCTGGCTCGAACGATAGATCCTTCTCCAGGAAGCCTGCTTCTCGCTCCGCGTGGGCGACTTCAACCTAGCGAACGGCTTGGTCGAGCGCTTGCATATAGGGGCAAGAGCAGCTTCGCCCGGGAGCACAGTCCTGAAGCGGAGTCGGATCCGTACTAGAATGATGACACGATCGGAACGGGCGAACGACGAGCACAAATGAAGGTGGCATCTCGAGTGCCAACGGACCGCTCTGACCGGCCGACGGCAGCGTAATGGAGGTCATCCTGGATACACGAGAGCTTGAGAGAGTCTCTTCGCAAACACGCGTGCTCGCAGCCCAGGAGACGCGCGGGATCATGAGTCAGCCGTCAGAAATGCGCCGGTACGTGAAAGGGCTCACGGAGGAGCGACTGGTTGAAGCAGAGCAGGTTGCATCAACGTACCGATTTCGGCTCCCGGAGTTCTACGCCAGCAAGGTGCTCGACGGTAGCGACGAGGATCCACTTCTCGATCTTGTCTTTCCGACGAAGGTCGAACTGGATGACGGTGACGAGCTGTGGGATGGAACTCCGTCTGAGTTTAGAGCTAGTCACAGCCCTTTTTGGATCCAGAAGTACCCTTATCAGGGCCTGATTCGGGTGACCTCGTATTGCAGTGGTCTTTGCAGATTCTGCTATGTGAAGAATAAGAACGTGCACGCGGCAGTGATGCGCGAGCGCGACGTTGATCGGCTCTTCGACGATCTAGAAGTGCGTGGGCGTGGGCTGAGGGAGATCATCCTTAGCGGAGGGGACCCACTCGCCGCGCCGCTCTCGTCATTGAGAGCGATCGCCAAGCGTATGGCGGGGCTTCGCAGCCGATTTGGAGAGGAAGCACCCCACATTTCGATCCACACTCGCGAGCCGGTCTGGGATCCACCGCGCGTGGCGCGGAACACGATGCTTCTCCGCGTGATTGGGGAGATCGCGCCGTCGGTCTACATGTTCCACATCACGCACCCACGGGAAGTCACGAGCGAGCTGGCTCAGGCCTGCTCGGCACTCGCCGACGCGAACAGCATCGGGGACAGGCCGGCGCTGCTCGTGCAGCACGCGATCTTTCGCGGCGTCAACGACTCAGTTGAGGTTCTCGAGGAGCTGTATCGTCGCCTGCTAGCCTTCTCTCCACCCATCCTCCCCTACTACCTGGTCTATCCCTTCTACAACGGAACGCTTCCAAAACACCGGCTGGACTTGCTCGAGGCGCAAAGCGTCTACCGGGAGTTGGCAAAGCGGCCGGGCGTCCTTCTTCCGAAGCTCGTCGTACCAACACCCACCGGTAAGTGCATCGTGGGCCCCCACGAGTCGATTCCAGTCGTGGCTGGAATGTATAGATTGCGAACCAAGAACGGAGAGGAAGTATCCGTGCCTCCTGTGCGTCGATGAGCCGCGGCGAGCTCGAGCCTCAACGTCGCTGCAAGCTGGGACGAAGCTTCTCTCTCGAGCTGGCCTGCCTTGCCCGCCAGAGGTCGTTTCGTGGGTGCCGTATTTGGTTGTCGCCAAAGTCAGGTCACCGGGCACGGGAGAGCGCCAGGTGATGTTCCATTTGTCTCCGATGCCACAATCGTCCGGTACTCGGAGAGTGCGAAACGTCTCGGCATCCAGTTCCTGTATCTCCTCAACGGGCTTTGCACGGACCTCGACCTGGCGGAACCCGCGGTTCGCAGGCGCGTCGATGAAGACCTCGATTGGATCATCGGTGAAGTGCAACCCGCCGGAATCGTAGTCGCAGATCCGAGATTGGCGCATTGCATCCGAGATCGATTCGGAGCAGACAGAGTGGCGATCAGGGTTTCGACCATTGCCGGGATCCGCCGAGCTGAAGAGCTTGAGCCGTGGCTCGCCTACGATATTGACGGAGTGGTCTTGCACCACGACGCAAACCGTGATTGGGACGCGCTGAGACAAATTCGAGTTTGGCTGGAGCGGCGCGCTCCAAACGTCCGGGTCGAGCTGCTGCTCAACGAAGCCTGTGTGCCGGCCTGTGTCGCGCGCCAGGCGCATTATCGCCGGCTGGCTCGAGCCAACTTGGATTACGCAGAAGGCTTCCAGCAGAATTGCAATATTCCGAGATTTCTCGATCCCTCCTACATTCTCTCGGCCAACTGGATCCGACCGGAAGACCTGGGCGTCTACCATGAGCTCGGCGTGCGCCGGTTCAAGATTGCAGGCCGAGAGATGCCCGGCTGGTGGATCGACAGGGCGGTAGCGGCCTACCTATCAGGGAAGTATGAGGGCAACCTTCTCAACCTCTTGACTATGACGCCCCCCGGACTCGACGCGGCAGCGTCGGAGATCGTGTTCCTTTCAAATTCCGCCTTGGAAGGATTCCTCGCTCGTCTGATGGTTGAGCGCAATATCCCTAGGAACTTCTACTCTCGAAGGGCCATGTCGCTATGGCGGGATGGAGCCCTGAGGATCTCGGATCCCGGTTCGGAGTATCGGCTCGAGGGTGAGCGAGTTCGGTGTGTCCGACCGGGGCGGCACCTTCAGCGCCTCATACGGCTTAGAACACAAAGCGATCCGCCATTTCGGGCGCCCAGGGCGGGTATGTCTCCTGTGTCGGAGGTTCCTCGGCTCACTAGATAGCGGTTCAGAGGAGAGAGAGGTCTTCAAATGAGCAAGAGCGCGATATGGACGAGGCGACTGCATACTCTGGCCCAATTGGCGGCGGTGGCACTCCTAGTTGCTTCCTGCAATCGGGGCGGCGGGAGAGAGGGGCAGACAAATACCATCCGAATTGGTGTTGTGCTCGAACTCTCTGGGAGCATGCAGGCGTACGGCGAGAACGCGAAAAGAGGCTTGACGCTCGCCAAGGAGCAGCTCGAAGCAAAGCACGCTCCGCTTTCTCTCGACCTAGTGTACGAGGACACCAAGACTACGGATCAGGGAAACGTAAATGCGGTTCGCAGACTGGTCGACCAGGTTGGTGTTCGATATGTCATTGGTGGTTTGACGAGCTTCCGGTGTCTTGGCGTCAGCCCCTTACGCCCAGCGGAGGGGTGTTCTCTATTTCTCTCCTGCTGCCTCGGCGCCCGGAATACCCGAAATCGGGAACCTTGTATTTCGCGACTGGCCGTCCGACACGTCCCTGGCTAGTTTCTATGGTCGCGAGGCGTTCGAATCGATCGGCGCCCGGCGTGTAATTGTTGTTGGCCTCGATGATGACTACGGGAAGACGAATACGACGGAGTTCGCCAAGTCTCTCCGCGCGAGTGGTGGTGTTGTCGTGGAGACGAGGACAGTAAAGAAAGGGTCTACGGAGCTGGAAGCGCTGGCCTCGTACCTTCGCAGTGCCCGCGATGTCGACACGATCTACATGGCGCTCTATCCAGACGAGTATGAGGTTCTGCTTCGCGCCCTGGGGCCTAGACCCGCGAGCTTTCCGAAGCTCTTGGCCTCTGACACTTTCTATTCCGAAGGGCTCTTGGAGAAGCTGGGCTCACTCGCTGAGGGCGTCTATTGCGCCGTAGGTGCGAAGCCAGCTGCAGACTATCGGCCTCGCGTGGAGTTCGTGCGTGCCTATCGGGAACGTTTCAAGAAGCAGAACGGAACCCCGATCGAGCCTGGTCTCGTCTCGGATACAGCATACGACGCTCTTGAGCTACTTGTAGCAGGTATTCGAGCAACTGATGGAAGCCCGGCAAGCGTAAGTGGCTGGCTTCTGAAGCAGCATGGCTGGAAGGGGGCCTCCGGGATTCTTGACTTCACGGCAAAGGGTGATGTGGTGGGCCGCGGGACACTATTTCAGGTGAGCGGAGGAAGGTTTGAGAGAGTGAAGGGCTGAGCCCGGGAAGACGCAAATGAGTGCCGTGGGCGTGGCCATTGTGCTTGGTTTTCTGTTCTTTATCATTGGTGCTGGCTTCCACTTGGGCTCTCTCGGGTCAGCGCATTTCGCCTTTGCCGTTGGCGCGGCATTTCCTGCTGCGCCGCTCATAGCCAGAAGCTTGATAGATGCAGGCTGGTGGTGGGTCGTAGCCGTTGTCTTGGCGCTCCTGTGTTGCTGCGTGGTCGGTGGCGGGTACTGGGCACTAGCGTGGATGCTCCATGATCGCTCGGCTTCGGACTCGCACCTCCTCGTAGTCGCGTTGGCGTCTATGGGGATTCTCGAAAGTCTTCTCAGTCTGGGCTTCGGAAGCCAACTCCGGGACCTGCCACTGTCTCCCGCGATGGCTGCCTGGCTGGGAGGGTCTGGATCTCGGGCGCAGTGGCTGGCCGTAGGCCTCACTGCCGCGCTGGTGAGCGGCGCCCTGATCTGGCAGTGGCACAATTCGCGCTTCGGCCTATTCCTGCGTGCGCTCTCCGATTCGAGGGAAGTGCTCGAGATCCGCGGCGTGTCATCTAGGATCGTATCGCTCACTGCCACTACACTTGGATTCGGGGTAGCTGGTCTCGGCGGCGTTCTTTGGTGCGTCGTCCTTCAAGTTCGTGCAGCATCCGCGATGGACGCTGGAGTCATCGGAGTCGTGGTTGTTCTTGTCGGCGGCTTGATCGCCGACGGGCTGTTCGGAATTCTCTTGGCATCGCTTGCTTGTGCGGGTACCAGATTCGCCTTTAGCTGGTATCTCTCCGGCGATTGGACGCTGTCGTCGATGTTTGTCGTACTGGTTGGGGCGTTCCTCGTGCGCAAGCTAATGACTGAATTCGGAGCGCAGAGAGGATGAGCGGGCTCTATCTGCTCTATCTGCTTTTTTCTGTCTGCGAGTTGTACGCATTAGCCCTCGCGACCGATGTGTTGGCGGGACATCTGGGGAGAATCGGTGTCGGCGCAGTCTTCTTCTCGGCTGTCGGCGCCTTTGGCTATTCAGCCCTCGCGGCGGGAGGAGTACTTCCGCCCTGGGCCGCCTTTGCCGTGGCTATGGTCTTCGCAAACCTAGTCGCCGTGTTGCTCCTGCCGGTTCTTTCCCAGGTTAGTGCGGAGACGTTTCTATTGGTGACGTTCGCGTTGCTCCTTGCTTCCTCTGATCTGGTGAAGAACATCAAGACTCTTGGGGGAGCTGTAGGGATAAGGAACGTCCCGCAGCTGAGCCTCGGAACCAGTCCCTCTGGAGCCTCAGCCTACGCTCTTCTCGCGTTGGCCGTGAGCTGCGGAGCCTTGTTCGCGTGGCGTGCTCTTGGACCAAGAAGGGCGGTTGGAAGAGCCCTGTGGAATATTCGGGACGATGTCGTGAGCGCCCGTATTTCCGGTGTTCCCGTCCAGGGCTTGTTTCTCGGCGCCCTCGTAGTCGAAGCAACGCTGGGAGCCATGGCTGGAATCGCTAGGGTGACTTTGGACGGCTACGCTGGCCCAGCGACATTCGACCTTCATCTCGCGATCGTCGTGCTTGCGGCGGTCCTCGTCGGGGGCACAGCCGGCAGCAGCGTCGCGCTGATGGCTGGCAGCGCCGTGCTCCTCGGCCTCGAGGAATGGCTCGCACTCGCCGTCCGCGAGCCGCGGCTGGTCGGACCATTCCAGAATCTCTTGCTTAATGGTGTTCTGCTGACGGTGATTGTGTTCCGTCCGAGAGGTGTTCTTGGTCCGAGGATCGAACACCCCTGATGCCCGGCAGCGTCTCGCCCTTGAGCTGAACCGGGTTTCAGTTCGGTTCGATTCCCGACTGTTGCTCGATTCCCTTACATTCCGGATCGAGCCTGGGCGCGCCATCGGAATCGTGGGCGCGAACGGGAGCGGGAAGTCTACGCTGGCCCGCGTCATCACGGGTTTTCTCGAACCGACTAGTGGTTACGTCCGATGGGGCGACAACCTAGTGACTGGTATGAGCGCCGATGCGGTTTCCAGATTGGGGATCTCCTACCTTCCGCAACGGCTCCACCTAGCCTGGAATTCGGATGTTCTCGGGAATCTACGGATTGCTGCGGCGCCGTGGCGGAATTTCTCGTGGATCGACTTCTTCGGTACTGAACGATTCAACTGGCCATCCGATGAATTGGCCGAACTGTTGGGTCGGCTCGGCCTCACGGAGCTTGTCGCTTCGAGGGCTGCTCGGCTTTCGTATGGGCAGAGAAGACTCGTTCAACTCGGAAGAGCCCTTCTTCACTGGGGCAATCTGCTCGTTCTGGACGAGCCCTTCCACGGCTTAAAGGACCAGGCGGCGGCTCGAGTGGAAGAGGCACTTCTTAGGGAGAGTACGAGCGGTAGGTCGCTCTTGATTATTGAACATGAAGTCGAAAGGCTGCGGGCACTAGGTTGTGAGATCTGGACTCTCTCGTCTGGGGGCCTGGTCACGGACGGAGATTTGAGTAGACGACGAGTACGCTCCTCCAGCACGATGGGCCGGGAGAGCCCTCCAGCTGTGAGCCGGCATCAGCCCCAACGCGGCCCGAGAGCGCGAGGACGGACCGTGGAAGGCAGTAGTGCTCTGCTGCACGTGAGAGCTGTCACGGGGGGATATGGAACGGAGGCAGTTATTCGAGGCGCAGATCTTGAGGTCCTTCCTGGTGATGTGATTGGTATCATTGGGGACAACGGATCGGGAAAGTCGACTCTTCTCAGACTCCTCATGGCTCTGTTGCCGAGGCAGAGTGGATCGATCACGCTCGATGATGTGGAGATTGGCGGCATGAGGACCTTTCAGCGCGCCCGCATGGGCCTCCGCTACTTGCCCCAAGACTTTAGACTAGTTAGTAGCCTTACGGTTTCGGAGAATCGGCACCTTTGGATCTCGGGCATGCGGGCTCCGCTCGCATTCAGTGAGAGTGACATACCAGCCGGGGCGAGTCGTAGTGACAGCGAGCCGCTTCACTTCAAGATGACTGCAAAGGCGAG
Organism: Thermoanaerobaculia bacterium; assembly: GCA_963712855.1. Classification (GTDB taxonomy): domain Bacteria; phylum Acidobacteriota; class Thermoanaerobaculia; order Multivoradales; family JAGPDF01; genus JACTMI01. Next base: position 447,085 of record CAVQJN010000001.1, on the reverse strand, counting down.
CAGCTTGAGTGGGGGCGAAGCAGGGCGAGCCGCGCTGGGGATGCTTGATATTGGAGACCCAAGACTGATTCTTCTGGATGAGCCAATGGCTGGCATCGATAGCGCCGGTCAAGATGAAATCTTTGATCGCATAGATACATGGTCGTCTGCAGGGCTCGGGGTCGTAGTCGTCGAGCACAATACGGCTTTCTTGCACGCCATTGGAGCGATCTTGTTCGAGCTTCGGGAGGGAAAGCTGAGGTCTATCCCGGCGTGAGAGATAGCGCCCCCAGCGGCGCTGTGTATCTTGGGAGTGCCAGAGGAGGAGCCATGTCTTGGAGTTCAGATTGGTGCAAGGTCGATGTACTTTGCTTGGCTTGCTTGCTTGGCATATTCCCGGGCGGCGCAGTCGCGGTTACCCAGACCGTAGACGGTGGCAGGTTGGGCCCGCTAGTCTCGGTTGGAATAGTCGTAGCCGCCCGTGGCGCCATATCGAGACATCCTGCCGATTGCTGGGTGGGCCGGCTTATTCGCTGGTCGCTCCGCTTGATGGCGGTACTGCTCCTGGTCCTTCTTGGAGCCCGCATCGTCACTCTGATCGACAACCATGTCTCGACGCTCTTGCACTTGCCTGCTGTTGAACACTCCTTCGCAAATTGGTCCCTTGCGGTCTTTCTTCTCTTCGAGGGTCTTGTGGCGGCCCTCGCCACTCTGGTGCCGAGCATGCTTCGCTCGCCGAGCGAGCAAATGGGAGGGGGCGACTCATGAGCGGCGCAGATGCGGTCCACGGCAGGAACGAGTCTGAGGACACTGAAGACATTGAACGCCCTCGCGAGTGGAAGCAGGGACAGAACGCGAGTGAGCAAAGGACTGAAGAGGGGTCTCCCGTGGAAGGGTCGGTTCCAATAGACGAAGACCAAAGCTCACCGACAAGTCAGGAAGAAGGTCGCGGAGGGGCGAGAAGGTCTGACGAAAACAAGCGCAGCCGTGAGGCAATCCTGCATCTCATATCGTTTGGCGTGATGATTCTTGCTCTGTGGGCGTTTGGGCTCCATCAAGAGCCGACGGAGACTGCGAGTGGCGGTCATCAGGACGCGACGAAGGATGCGAATGTCACACGGCTAGTTCCGAATTGGAAGGAAATTCCTGCGATCCTGCTCGTGTTTCTGCTTGTCGAGATCGGCCTTCACCTTGGAACCGATGCGAAAGAAGCTGCAGAGGAGGCCGCTGCAGCGCACGCTGGAGTGAAGGATACGCATGAGAAGGCGACCAAGACTCTTCTTGGTTTGGAGAAGAAGCTCACCGCCGAGTCTACGAACCTTGACGGGCTTCTCCGTCGTTTGGGCAGGTTGAATAATGCCGCGAACTATCTCGAGGAACTGACCGAGACCGCAGGGCCTATAACGAGGTGTTGCGACGCCGCCGAGTCTGATGTTGTTAGCTATGCGAAAGCATTTCTTTCGTGGTGGAAGTTTGATGAGAAGGTCAGCGAGAACGGAGATCGTAGACGGCTTGCGAAGACGCTGCTCGACACTCTTGCGGTTGACGTGGGATCGGCCGAAGCCGGAGGAGGCCCGGATGCGAGACCGGTGCGGGAACGCGAAGGTGGCTTCTCATTCGTGAGCACGGACACCGTTTATTGCGTGCTGTCGAAGGAGTGGCTAAAGGCGCTAGACAGGAATGGCGCTGGAGTGTCTGACGGTAGATTACCCCGAATCGAGGTGCTGGCGGTATCCGCGCTGAATCCAGCAGCATTTGCAATTCCTGAGCTCTACTTCGACGATGGACCACCTGGCAGGAGTTCGCCGACGAGGGCATCTCAGCTCAGGCTCTTTACGGATTCGATACTTGAGATTCGCAAGGATCTTGGAGAGAGGCTTCGCTATAGACGGATCATCGTTTCCGATCCGAATCAGAAGGGGTTGCAGGGAATCGGGCACTTCGGTTCCAGGGACTGGCGTGCTATGCACAACTGGTGGGTTTGGGATCCCAAATTGCAGAATGAGTCAGTGAGTACCTCGGTGCACGCGGAGAAGGACTTCTTTCTCAAGAAGTTCTCCGAAAAAGTTGTGCGTAACACTGACCTCTACGCATACTTTGGGCCAAGAAAAGGAGGGGGGGTTGGCCGTGCGAGGTCGACCTTGGTGGAAGAGGTGAAGAGTGATGGCGTCATCGTTGACGTTATTCCGCGAAGCATCCAGGTACCTGGAAGCGAGAAACTTCTGGCGGTTCTTGGATATGGAGATGGCGTAGATAGTGAGATTGAAGCGCTGCTTGATGATCGCAAGTGGAGACGATTGTCTGACTACTTCATTGAGGACTTGCACAAAGGGACCGGTGAGCAAGAGCCAGCAAGGATCATTACTAATGGCGAGTTGCTGGAAACAGAGAAGGGCTCCTTCTCTATCGAGTGGGATAGCTCTGCCTATTCGACTTGGGATCTGATCTTAATAGGTGTCAGTGAAGCGAATGCTGGCGATGAAGGGCACGCGAAGACGTCGTGGTATGCAGCCGCAGCGTCTGATATTGATCTGATGACGCCATCTTGCGTCATCGGCCTAGTCATGGGCGAGTCAGCAACGGACAAGCTTGCATCGTCCGCTGAGAGATTATTCAATAGCGGCAGTGACTTGCGCTCCATGTTTACTGCAGAAGCGGGGGCGACCAGTTCCTAGGGCCGCGGCTCAACAGTCGCGACCGGTGCAATCTCGCGATCCAGCGATAGCAAGCTGCGCAAGCCCGCTGCTGTTAGCGGAGAACAGCCACTGTCGCGCCGAGAAAGAGTACGCAATTGAGGTAGGTGAGCCAAAAGACCCCGAAGTAGGCTGATTGATACGCGACTGGCTTCTCACTCCGAAGGACCTGTCGAGAGGCAAGTCTCTCATTCCATAGCCTTAGTGCAGGGACTTGCGTGGTCATTTGTGCTAGGTCCCCCTCGATCGACTCGACGATGCGAAGGTGCACGCGGCTGAGCGAATGGAGCAGTGCGGATAGCAAGAACAGAACGATGCAAAGGCCTCCCATCAAGAGCAAGGCGAATTGGCCGGACCTACGCTCACTTGCGGGAACAGTTGCGGAGTAGATATAGGCGCAGGTTGGGTAAAGCAGGAGATTGCCTCCCAAGACAGAAAGACGATATCGGTTCAGGATGTCGCTAGTGTGCATCAGATGGGTGATGTGGCCCCTGTAGATCTCGTGATCGATCTCGTGACTCATCGGCAGGTTCTCCACTGCTACATGACGCGAAGCTGCCCGCTACCCAGCGCGGGCGCGATAACCAACTGAATGCCCCTATTGTCCACGACTCTTCATATCGAGTCGAGGCCTCTCTTGCTCCTAAGGTGTAGAAGGGGCTCAAAGCCCCCGACAAGATGAGCGGGGCTGTATCGACAAACAGCTCATTGCGCCCTTCCCCGAAAATCGGTCCAGCTAGAGTGTTAGTCCTCGCCAGGGGGGCTCTTCTCCCCGAATCTGATCCACTAGCTCTGCGACTTTCGAGCTTCGACTCGGCTCGGGTTCGTCGAGGTTCCAGCCCGATATCGGGCTGGAACCTCGCGGCCCAAACCCCCGTGGGGTCGGACCTCGTTGTACTCCTTCCGCCACGCGTCGAGGATCCTGCGCGCGTCCTCGATGCTTGAAAACCAATGCTGTGAGAGACACTCTCGCCGGACGATGCTGTTGAAGGCCTCGATGTGGGCATTGTCTCCCGGCTTGCCCGGGCGGGAGAAGTCCAGCTCGAGCCGATTCCAGTAGGCCCAGGCGTCAAGGGACTTCGAAGTGAATTCCGTTCCGTTGTCGACTTTGATCCTTGCTGGCAGCTTGCCGCGCTCGACGCTGGCTGCGTGCATGATCTCGGCGACATCTGCTCCCGAGAAGGCTGGCGCGGGCACCAACGCCAGGCACTCCCATGTGAAGACATCGATTGCTGTGAGCACCCGCAGCGCGCGGCCGCCAGCCAGCGTGTCGTGCATGAAGTCCATCGCCCAGAGCTCGTTCGGCGCTACAGGCCTAGGTCGTCCCTCTCTGCGAGCGGCGCTACGCCGTCGACGCGGCTTCTTCCGACGCAGCGACAGCCCCTCTTCTCTGTAGAGGCGCAGGACTCGTTTGTGATTCACTGCCCAGCCTTCCCGCCGAAGGTACACGTGCAGCTGCTGGTAGCCGGCGTGCACCCGCGCTGCAGCGAGTTCGCGCAGGCGCTGTCGCAGTGGCTCCTGGCTGGGCTTGCGGCTCTTGTAGCGCAGGGTGCTACGGCAGACTCCGAACACGGAACAAGACCTCCGCTCGGGAACCTGGTACGCCGAAATGCCCCACGCAGCCAGTTCCCGGCGCTGCGCAGGGGTCACCATTTTTTTCGCAGGGCTTCCTGCAGCATCGTCTTGTCCAGCGTCAGGTCAGCGACCAGCCCCTTCAGTCGCCGATTCTCGTCGCGCAGCTGCCGCAGCTCGCGCAGCTCCGGAACGCCTAGTCCTCCGTACAGCTTCTTCCAGCGGAAGAACGTCGCACTGCTGACTCCCAGCTTGCGGCAGATCTCCTCGACCGTCGTCCCCGCTTCGGCCTGCCGAAGCGCCATCGCGATCTGCTCCTCCGTGAATCGGCTCTTCCTCATCTGCCCGTCCTCCTGGCTCGCTCCGGAGCCCAGTGAACGAGCCGAAATCTACCTCGATTGTGAGAGTCCTACTGGACCAAGATTCGGGGAGAAGAGCCGGGCAGAAGCCCGGAGGACGCGATGCGAAAGAAGCGTTTCAGCGAAGAGCAGATCATCGGCGTGCTGAAGTCGGCCGAGGCCGGTATGGCGGTGAAAGAGGTCTGTCGTCAGCACGGCATCACCGAGACGACTTACTACCGGTGGAAGAAGAAGTTCGGGGGCATGGAGGTAAGCGAGGCCAAGCGGCTTCGCCAGCTCGAGGAAGAAAACCGCCGCCTGAAACAGATCGTGGCGGACCTGACGCTCGACAAGCAGGCCCTGCAGTGGGCCTTGGGAAAAAAGTGGTGACCTCGCAGGCCCGGTGCGAGGTCGCCGTTGCGTTCCGGGAGCAGTTCGAGCTGAGCGAGAGGCGAGCGACGGGGCTGGCCCTGGCTCACCGGTCGACGGCGCGCTATCGATCGCGACGACGCGAAGACCCAAGAATTCGCCGTCGGCTACTCGAGCTCGCGGCGCTTCGACCGCGGCATGGATGCGATCTGCTCTGGCTGCAGCTGCGGCGCGAGGGCTTTCTGGTCAATCGGAAGCGCATCTTGCGTCTGTACCGGCTGGAGCGCCTCGCGCTGCGCCAGAAGCCCCGCAAGAAGCTAGTTGCGGCCGCGCGGCGCAGTCGAGAAGTCGCGGCGACGGCGCCCACGCAACGTTGGTCGATGGACTTCATGCACGACATGCTGAGTACCGGAAGGTCGATTCGTCTGTTCAACGTGCTCGATGAGTTTCATCGCGAGAGCCTGGCCATTGAGGTCGATCTTTCTCTGCCGGCCGAGCGAGTCGTCCGTGTGCTCGACCGCCTGATCGCGGAGCGCGGCAAGCCCCAGGAGCTTCTGGGTAGACAACGGCCCGAAGTTCACCAGCAAGACCCTCGACCGATGGGCTGCCGATCTCGGCATCGAGCTTCGCTTCATTCGCCCCGGCAAGCCAGTCGAGAACTGCTTCATCGAGAGCTTCAACGGCACGCTGCGGCGGGATTGCCTCAACGCCAACTGGTTCGATTCGCTGGCTGAGGCCCGGCTGCGCATCGAAGCCTGGCGGCGCGAGTACAACTACGATCGGCCGCACACGAGCCTGGGAGGGTTCGCGCCGGCGGAGTTTGCAGCTCTCCGGTCGCCTACGGCTCCCTCCGAACTGCAAACTCCGAGAAGCCAGGTCCAGTGAGATCATTCAACCCGGACTAACGCTGTCAGTGGACCGACATAGGGGAAGGGCGCAAAAGAGCCGCCTAGGAAATCGGTGGATTTTGATGATGCTCGAAGAGAGTTCGAAAGAACTCCTCTCGCCGAGCGGCCAGTATGGATCGCAATTTCTCGTCTTCCGACGCATCAAAGACAGCGCGTTCACAAGATTCGAGGAGCTCGTCCTGAAGAGCCTCTAGTGTAAATGTGAGCAGTGAACCGAGGGTGGGGCTTATAAGGAACGCGTACTTAAGGACGAAATCCTGAAGTAGTTCAATCGGCCGGCTGACTGCGTAGATGGTTGCGGATTTGGCGAGCGCCCGCGGGTCTCCAGTTGCTAGCTCTGTGGCGTCCCGGATGGCAGTCTCTAGCTCGTCGAACGCGGAGTTTAGCTTCTCTCGGTTCGGAGAGAGCACGAGTTCCTGTAACCAATATGCATGAGCGGCGAGTTTGCGATCCTCCAATCGATCCTCACGTGTCTTGAAGAGCGCCCAAATCACTGCGCCCAAGCTGACAACATTTACAATGAGTTGTAGGACAGCCACGTGAGGTAGGCCCCTAGGCGGCCTTACGGCCCGGGCTTCTTGAATGGCAGAGCCTTTTTTTCCGCAAATGCAAGGCCTCTGTTGAGGTCGTCCATTAGGTGGTGTGGGAGCTCGAATCGATAGCGGGCAAGCACGGCATCTTTGGATCCGAGCCGAACTATGCTTTCCTTGAATAGCCCCTGCACGAAGGACGAGGTCATCTTTTCGATTTGGTGTGGAGCAATAATCACGACCTCTTCGTTCGTTACGTCAAGGCTGGAGAGCTGGAGCTCTTCCCGGACCAGCTCACCGCGCGCGGAATTCGAAAGTATTATGGAATCACTTGAGCGGAACCGACCCAGATCAAATGTCCTCATCAATGCCCCCCCGCAGCCTGGATCAGATCCCTGTCGATAGGGAATCGCATTGAAAGTAAAGTCCCTGGAAATCTTGCGTCCAGCTTGGTCACGCAAGCTGGATCAGGTGGCAGGTTGAGATCATTGGCCTCATTGAAGGCAATAACGCGGCGATCCTCCCCTTCGACTGTGACCGAGCGGAGCCGGTATTTTCCGTTAAATGTGATGTGGGTATGTCCCGAAAGCAGGCACATTTTGGTGTCAGTCTGGTAGATCTCTGGGACGAGGTCCTCGAAGAATTCCAGCATTTCGATCGTCCCAATTCCGCGACGGCCGGATGCACCGCTTGGTCCCTGGCCACGGAACCGCGTGACGCCTTCCTGCAGAGCATAGAGCGTCCAAAGAACCTCGCGGTCCCAGCCGCTGGAGAAGAAGCCCTTTCTTTCGTGTTGTTCCGACAAGAGCCGGAGCTTCTGCGTTAGGTCGCCGGATACTCCCGGGGAGTTGAGGGTGTCATAGAAAGTCCGACCGGGACTTACGATTGCGATCGAGCAATCGCCGCGGGGCTTGCTTACATCGTCGACCTGATGCATGTAGCCGATTACAAACCAGACTGGAGCGCCGGAGTGCAAAGAGGCGTTGTCAAGGACCTCCCCCAGAAGTCCGAGCATGGCCCGGCGTCCGTCCATTGTCAGGTCAAGGGCATTGCGGTTGAGGCAGCGGCGAAAGTAGCGCTGCAACATCTGCGCACCGACTTCAGAATCGGCGGATTCGCGGAGGCGGGGCGTTCGCGCGCGGCCAGTGAAAAGGTCGAATATCTCGACATCGGCGTAGCTACGAGTTTCATGCTCAATCCCTAAATTCTTAAATAGGCCTGCTGCACGCAGCATCATTTCGACAGGCTCGTTTGGCGAATGCACACCAGAGAGTTGCAGGCGGCGACTCAGTTTCTTGGAATAGTGAAACTGGAGACTAAGAAGTAGGAGGTCCATCACCATGCTTGCGCCGAGGTCGAGGTGGCGGCAGTTTGAATGGTCGATTCTTAGTTCATCAATTCCATGGAACTTCCTGAGGTCGTGAATGGCCCGAAGAGTGGAAAGAGCGCCTTCGGGCGCGTCGAGGAACGAAAACGTTTCTGGTACTAGCAGAGTGGCCAGCCTTCCAGCACTTGTACACTCGCCCTTGGCGACCAAGCCACTTTCGAAAGCATCCTCTATGTAGTTCTGAAATCGTGAAACTTCCCCTTGCCCTGGCGCCTGAGTCCGGATGGATCGGCGTTTCTTTCGGCGCGAGACTTCGAAATCAAAACGGCGCTCGTGGAGCCTCTTCTGAAACTCCGCGTCTTGGGCTTTTGTGCTCATATGGGTAGAGGTCGTGAGCCGTGGGGAACTTACCAAATTCTACGCCGTGGCAGCCCAGCAGCTATGCAAGGTAGGCCCAACCGCCGCACGGTCGCGCGGCCGGGTTGATGACTCGTGCGTAGTGGGAGACGGGACCCCGTTCCTATTCGGGTGGGGACTGAGCCTAGGAGGAGGATCGACTGCAGAATTCTTTGTAGGTCTCTCAATCCCCCAAAAATCGGTGCGCTGGGTCTAGCTCGACGCTGCCGCCCTCCGGCGTCGGCTTCCGTGCCGTGAAGGGGGCGCCAAGGGGGAGCTTGTTCGAGGAGTCGCGTGAGGGTTTTGTAAAGCGCTGCGGTCTCGCGCGTTCGGGTCAAAAGGACTCGGTAGGCGTTGAGCGGGTGGCGCCGGCATCGTGGCGGCGGAGGTCGGCGTCCCAGGTGACGTAGGCCCAGTCGACCTCGAGGCCCTGGATCTGGAACTCCGTGGCGGCGTCCTCGAGGTAATAGCAAGAGCGGGTGTCGTGGCGGTCGCCCAGGAACCAGTGGATCGGACCCACGCTGACCCGGGTGTCGATCGCGTGCGGCGAAAGAAGCAGGGCGTTCGATGAGGGCAGGAGGCTGTATGGCTCCGGGCCCCGCGCCTACTCGCGGGCCTTTCGGGTCACGAGGCGCGGAGTCGGGACTTCAGGAAGACAGCGTCGCGGTGGAATTCGAGGAAATGGGACTGGCCGGAGGTGAAGGTCCCCACGTCGGCGTCGCGATCCACGGGGACGCCCATCCGGGAGAGCGACGGCGCGTGGGCGATCGGGGAGACGAGCAGGCGGCCGTCGGCGCGGAAGGAGATGAAGCCGCGGTCGAAGAGGTGGTCGATCGAGGGGGTGAGGAGGAGGCCGTTCTCGCCGCTCAGCCGCTCCTCGTTCGTCGCGTCGCGCCACGGCTTGCAGTGGCTGGCGCGCAAGTGCTCGGGGCGATCGACGCCGGTGACCCGGCAGCGGGTCTCGATCTGCTGGACGCGCTGGCGGAAGAGGCCCTGGCCGCGGCGGGCGATGACGAGCGCTTCCTTCTCGGTCGCCGGCAACGTCGCGTCCGACTCGATCCGCTGCCGCAAGTGCTCCTCCCAGAGCACGAGCTCCGGGTTGGGCGCCCCCGGCTCCGCGGGCGGCTCGGCGATCGACTCCGAGCGGGCCAGCGCGGCGACCTCCGAGCCGACGAGGTCGGCGAGGGCGAACGCCAGCGGGCGCGGCAGCTCCGTCAGGTAGATGCTCTGGCTGCCGCGGCCGTCGGAGAGGAGCGGCGAATACCTCGGCGGCAGGAACGGGCGAAGGAGCGCCATCCACTCGACCGGGCGCACGAGCGTCGGGATCTCGTGGAACCGCACGTCGACCCGCCAGCCGACCGCCTCCCAGTTGCGGCCGACGCCGCCGAACTCCGGCGGCTTCGGCGCTTCATAGGCGCAGGAGGCGGCGATGCCGAACGCGCGGATGCGCGTGTCGGCGAACGAGAAGACCAAGTCGCCCGGCGACACCTCGCGCATGAACTCGTAGAAGGGGTTGCGGGTGCCGTTTGCGCGCAGCTTCGGAGACCAGAGGTAGCCGCCGCCGACCTCCTGCCGGTACGTCTGATTCTGGTTGACCCACCAGTAGCGCATGGCTCGGAACCGCAGGTCGGAGACTAGCAGCGAGCGGCGCGATGGCGGGGTAGGATCCTCGACGGAGATTCCCGATGAGCGAGCTCGAACAGCTGGAGGAACGGATCGCGAAGCTCTCGCAGGGGGAGCTGGCGCGGTTCCGGGAGTGGTTCGCCGAGTTCGACGCGCGGCTCTGGGATGCCGAGATCGAGCGCGACGGCGCGGCGGGAAAGCTCGACGAGATCGTCGCCGAAGGGCTCGAGGACTACCGCACGGGCAAGGTTCGCAAGCTTTGAAGCACCACGCGTCGAGGCGCTTCCGGGAGTGCTACGACGCGCTCCCCGAGGCCGTCCGCAGGGTCGCTGACACCAGCTTCGAACAGCTGCGGCGGGATCCTCGGCACCCCTCGTTGCACTTCAAGAAGATCCGAAACCTCTGGTCGGCTCGGGTCGGCATGCACCATCGGGCGCTCGGCATCGACGTGCCGGGCGGAATCCTCTGGATCTGGATCGGGAGCCACGCGGACTACGACCGCCTCGTCCGCTGAGGATCCTCAGCCGGATCCCGAGAGTGTCGAGAGGGAACCGGGTCTCCTCGGGATCAGTGCAAGCCGCGCCGCCTCGGAAAATGGGGACAGTTACCAATTTTCTGCGACGGTGAGGCTGCGCATAGGTCCAGTGAAAATTGGAAACTGTCCCCATTTTCCAGCGTTCAGCTTCCGAAACAACGGGGATCCCGGGCTCGTAGAGCAGGGCGGAAGCCCACGACTTCGAGGAGATCGCCATGCTCGTGACTTCGCTCCGCCGGGCTCTGCCGCTCGCTCTGCTCGCGCTCGTCGCACTCGTCTCGTTGCCGGCGCGCGGCGCCGAGGCCGTCGATCCGATGCGGCAGGCGGTGGAGCGGTTGGACACCGAGCTCTTCGACGCTTACAACCACTGCGACCTCGAGAAGTTCGGGAGCCTGCTGGCGGAGGACATCGAGTTCTACCACGACGTCGACGGGCTCAGCACCGGGAGGGCGGCCATCGTCGAGGCGGTGAAGAACAACATCTGCGGCAAGGTTTCCCGAGAGCTCGTGCCGGGGACGATGGAGGTCTATCCGCTCGGCCACTACGGCGCCGTCGAGATCGGCGTGCACCGCTTCCACCATCCCGGCCACGACGACACCCAGCCGGTGGGGGAGGCCAGGTTCGTCCATGTCTGGCACTTCGTCGACGGCCGGTGGGAGCTCGCGCGGGTGATCAGCTTCGACCACCACGCCCTGGCCGGAACGCCGGAGCCGCGTCCCGGCCGGTGAGCTAGCGCGCCGCCGAGCCCGCGGCCTTGAGGCGCTCGTACATCGCGTCGGGGGCGAGGTCCGCCCCATTCGGCCAGCAGACCGCGCCGTCCTCGTCGAGAGTCACCTCGGCGAAGCGCTCGGGATCGCGGAGGGGCTCGAGCATCGGGCCGCGCAGTCGCTCGGAGTAGTCGAGAACGCCGCGCAGGCCGTCCGAGAACTCCACCTCGAGACGAAGTCCCGGGAGCGCCCGGACCTTGACGACCTTTTCCACGTTCACTCCTCTCCATCCCTCTCCATCGAGCGGAGCGATCGACCGTAGCCGCGCTCCGCGCTCGACTCGGCGCCAATTCCCTCGCAGTTCCAGTCGGTGCATCGGTGCCCACTCGAGGACGAGCGCAGTGGCGCGGCGAGGCAGATGTCCCGCGAGGATCTCCAACGACTCGATCGCGAAGCTCGCCTCGTGCGCGGCGTAGATCGCATGGAAGTGAGGCGGAGGATGTTCGTCGAGGAACATGCGTATCCGGATTCCGAAGAATCGGCTGAACGTCGGCATGCTTCGCGCTCCTCCCTCGGGTATCCAGCCCTCTCGGCGTCTGATCCAAGAGACGTAATGCGGCGCTTTCGTCTCGCGGCGTGTCGGAGGCGCCGAGCACGAAACCTTAGGTTCATCTCTCCGTAGGTATACCCGATGCGGCTATAGTCTCGCCGGATCGAAAGGGAGGCCCTGAAGGAGATGAAGACACCGCGTGCTGAACCCATCGAAGCCCTCCTGCCGCTGCCGGCGGCCAGTTTCCACATCCTGCTGGCGCTGGCCGACGAAGATCGGCACGGCTACTCCGTCCTGCTCGAGGTCGAGCGGGCGACTGGCGGCGAGGTGCGGCTCTCGGCGGCGACCCTCTACCGGTCGCTGCAGCGGCTGCTCGAGCAGGGGCTGATCGTCGAGCTCGCCGAGCGGCCGGCGCCCGAGCTCGACGACGAGCGGCGGCGCTACTACCGGCTCACCCCGCGCGGCGCCGCTGCGGCGCGTGCCGAGACCGGACGCTTGACCAAACTGGTGCGCCTGGCGCGCTCGGCCGGCTTCGCGCCGGGGCGGGCCTGAGGATGGCGCGCGCACGCGGCCATCGCGGCTATCGGTTGCTGTTGCGCCTCCTGCCGCGCTCCTTCCGCGACGAGATGGGGCGCGAGCTCGAGACCACCTTCGCCCACCGGCTGGAGCGGGCCGGGAGCGCGGGGGAGCGGGCGCGGCTCTGGACGGTCGAGGTCGGCGGCGTGCTCTCTACCGCGGTGCGGGTCCACGCCGAGCTCTTCCGCCAGGATCTACGCTGGGCGCTGCGTGCCTGTCGCCGCTCGCCGGGCTTCACCGTCACCATGGTCGCGGTCGCCGCGCTCGGCATCGGCGCCACCACCGCCAGCTTCTCGGTCACCGATCACGTGCTGGTGCGGCCCCTGCCCTTCCCGCGCTCCGACCGTCTACTAAAGCTCTGGAAAGACGACGCGCGGCATGGCTATCCGAGGATGGAGCCGTCGCCCGCCGAGTTCCGCGACTGGCGCGAGAGAAGCCGCTCGTTCCAGTCGATGGCCTCCTACTGGACGACCTCGGCCACCCTGGTCGGGGTCGGCGAGCCCGAGCGGCTGCACGTGGCGCAGGTCTCGGCGGGGCTCGGCGACGTGCTCGAGATCCGGCCGGCGCTCGGCCGCCTCTTCACGAAAGAGGACGACCAGCCGGGTGCGCCGGCCACCGCGGTGCTCTCCAACTCCTGGTGGCACAGCCGCTTCGCGGGGGAACGGAGCGTCCTCGGGCGCACGATCTCGCTCGACGGCGAAGCCACGACCATCATCGGCGTGCTGCCGGCCGGGCTCGAATTCCCCGACCGCGACGTCAAGCTCTGGAAACCGCACCGGTTCGCCGCCAACTGGTACGAGGACCGCGACAACAACTTCCTGCGCGTCCTCGGCCGGCTGCGCGACGGCGTGACGGTCGGGGCGGCGCGCGCCGAGCTGGCGGGCATCGCGGCGCAGCTCGGCAAGGAATATCCGCGCCCCGACGGACCGACCGGGATCCGGGCCATCCACCTGCGCGACGAGCTGTCGCGCGAATCGCGGCGCATGCTGACCGTGCTGCTCGGCGCGGCCGTCTGCCTGCTGCTGCTCGCCTGCACGAATCTCGCGAGCCTGCTGCTCGTCCGCTCGCTGTCGCGCTCGCGAGAGCTCGCGGTGCGGGCGGCGCTCGGCGGCGGACGCGCGCGGCTGGTCCGCCAGATGCTGACCGAGAGCCTGTTGCTCGCCGGAGCGGGCGGCGTCCTCGGGGTGGCGCTCGCCTTCGCGGCCACGCCGACCCTGGCGCGATTGGTTCCGAACTCGCTGCCGATCGCCGCGACGCCGCCGGTCGACCTGCGGGTGCTCGCCGCGGCGGCGCTGGTGACGCTGCTGACCGGACTCGGCTTCGGGCTTGCGCCGGCGCTGCGTGCGCCGCTCGACGCTTCCGCGGCCGAGCTGCGGGAGGGCGCCCGCGCCGGCACCGCGGGACGCAAGCAGCGCGGCCGCCGCGTGCTGGTCGGCGTCGAGGTGGCGCTGTCGGTCACCCTGGTGGTCGGCTGCGGCCTGCTGCTGCGCGCCCTCACCAATCTCGAGCACGTCGACCCCGGCTTCGAGAGCTCCGGCGTCCTCACCCTGCGCACCTGGTTGCCGCGGCCCGAGTACGACTCGACCGAGAAGCGGCAGCGCTTCTACTCCGAAGTGCTCGATCGGGCCGAGGCCCTGCCCGGCGTCAGCGCTGCCGGCTACACGAGCTTCCTGCCGATGACGATGCGGGGCGGCATCTGGGAGGTCGACGTCGCCGGACGGTCGCATGAAAAAGGGACGACCAGCTCGGCCAGCCTGCGCTTCGTCACGCCGCACTTCTTCGAAGCGCTCGGCGTGCCGCTGCGCAAGGGGAGGGAGACGCGCGAGAGCGACACGATCGACTCGGCGAAGGTCGCGGTGGTCAGCGAGTCGTTCGTGAAGCAGTTCTTTCCCGGCCGCGATCCGCTCGGCCAGCATTTCAAGGCGGCCTTCTTCGATCGCACGATCGTCGGCGTGGTGGGCAACGTGGCGGTGCGCGGTCTCGGCAAGCAGAGCGAGCCGCAGGTCTACCTGCCGAACCGCCAGATCCCCGACGGTTGGATGGTCCTCTACGATCCGAAGGACCTGGTGGTGCGCGCCACCGGACCGACCGGGCCGCTCGTCGCGGCGCTGCGCCGGATCATCTCCCATGCCGACCCGAACCTGCCGATCACCGATGTCCAGAGCCTCGACGCGGTGGTCGCCGCGGACACCGCGCCACGCGCCACCCAGGTGGCGGTGCTGGGCGCCTTCGCGGCGCTGGCGCTGCTGCTCGCCGGGCTGGGATTGCACGGACTGCTCGCCTACACGGTATCGAGCCGCCAGCGCGAGATCGGGGTACACGTCGCCCTGGGCGCGACGCGGCTCCGGGTGGCCGCGCTCGTCGTCCGCTACGCGCTGGTGCCGGCGGCGGGCGGGATCGCGGTGGGCTTGCTGCTCGCCGCCGCGGCCGGAAGGGCGCTCGGCTCGCTGCTCTACGGGGTCGGGGCCTTCGATCCGGGAACCTACGCCGCCGCGGGCGCCGTGATGCTGGTCATCGCAGCCCTCGGCGCGGCACTGCCGACGAGGCGCGCCGTCGCGGTCGACCCGAGCGCCGTGCTGCGCGGCGAGTAGCGCGCGAGCGAGAGGGATCCCGGCCGGCGTGGAGGAATGCGAGGATCGTGATCCGTCCGGCTCGGACCACGAAATAGACGAGGTAGGGAAAGCGGCGCATCACGGCCCGTCGCACCCGGCGGTAGACCCCGGGATAGCCGAGCGGATGCGCCTCGATTCGCCGGAGCTGCTCCTCGACCGCGACCAAGAGCTCGTCTCCGAGACCCCGTCGGCGCTCTTCGTACCAAGCCCGGGCCCGGGCGAGGTCCTCTTCGGCTGCGGGGAGTAGGCGGAGGTGGGTCGTCACCGCCCGCGCCCGAGGCGGGCGCGGACATCGACCCAGGGACTCGAGGCGTCCGGCCGCTCGCGCAGAGCCGCGAGCCGGCGGTCGAGCTCCTCTCGATGAGCCTGGGGGACCTCGAGCTCGTCGCGGTCCGCGGTCTCCGGGATCGTGTCCCAGATCGCCTCCGCGAGCTCGATCCGCTTCTCGGGCGGGAGTCGCCGGGCCTCGTCGAGCAGGTCGTTCTTCATGCGCACGCCATCCTACTCTCGGAAGACGGAATCCAAGCGGACCCTCTCGCGGGAAGCCGCGTGCAGCGGCCGAAACCCGAAGCGCGGTGCGGCTGGAAAATGGGAGTCAGGGCGCTTCGACCACGCCGCAGGCGAGCCGGGCGCCGGCGTCGCCGGTGGGTTGGGTCGTGCAGTCGTCTTCGCCGACGTGGAGGATGATCGCGTGGCCGACCACCGAGGTCGGTCCGGTCATCGAGAGGGCGTGGGTGACCAGCTCGAGATGGCCGTGGCCGTCGGCGTCGACCAGGATGTTGCCGAAATCGCCGGCGTGGCGCGGGTCGGCGGGCGGGCAGGCGTGCGGCGCGTCCGCCGGGTTGTAGTGGCCGCCGGCCGACGCGAAGTTCTTGCCGCCCGCGGGGTCGCGCTCGCAGACCCCCAGCTCGTGCAGATGCAAGCCATGCGGGCCCGGAGGGGCTCCGGTCACGTCCGCCGTGAGGTGGACTCCGCCGTTGCTCTCGCGGAACGTGATCGTGCCGGCGAGCGGGCTCGCGGGATCGGCGGCGATCAGCTTCGCAACCGCGGGGGCGGCCTCGTCGGAAGCGGCGCCGGCGCGCGGCGCCAGAGCGAGCGCGGCCAGCGCGGCGAGGGCGAGGCCACCGGCCAGGACGGTGGGTTTCGGGAATCGGATCATGGCGCGCCTCCTCTGCGGGTTCCGACGGGGAGACCGGTCTCCGCCGCGGAGGCCGAGCTTCTCATGCCCCTCGCGCGGCCGCTGTCGTGCTCGATGCTCCCCCTCGACCGCGCCGGCGTCGCGAGCCAATCCCGTGCCGCGCCGGCGCGCGGATCGAGCTTCACGCCGAGGTAGCGCGCCAGGGTCGGCGCGATCGCGGTCATTGGCACGCTGCCGAGGTCGCCGTGCCGCGCCAGGCCGGGACCGGCGAGGACGAGCGAGGCGGCCAGCTCGGGATGGGTGGGTGCGAAGCCGTGCCCGGCCACGTCGATGGCCGGCGTCGCCCAATCGCCGGATGGAGAGAAGGCGAAGCTGAACTCCGGCTTCGCGTCGAGCGCGAACGGCGTCCGCTCCGGATCGCCGCCCAGCGCCTCCACCTGCTTCGCGTCGAGCAGCGCGTCGATCCCCGAGTCCGGCCGCGCGGCCTCCGCCGCGAAGATCGCGCGCACCCTCTCGAGCGTCGCCGCGTCGCGCGGATCGGCGAGCCGCAGCAACGCGCTTCCCCCTTGTGTCCAGAAGATCGCGCGCCAGCTCTTCACCTTGCCCTTCTCGTCGAGGGTCAGCAACCCCGCGTCGCGCAGCCGCGCGTTCGGATGGAGGTACGTCCTGGTCGGCAGGAAGCCATGGTCCGAGACCACCACGAAGAGCGTCTCCCGGGCGAGCCCGAGCTCGGCGAGCGCGGCGCGCAGACGTCCGAGGTCCGCGTCGTCGCGCTCCATCGCGGCCTTCGCCGGCGGCGAATCGATGCCGTCGATGTGCTCGAAGTGGTCCACCTCCTGGATGTGGAGGAGCAGCAGCCGCGGGCGAAGGGTGCGCAACGCGTGGATCGCCAGGCTCGTGCGGTCCGCGTCGGTGATCGGGTAGTCGAGCGGCCGGCCGAGGTCCGCCTCCGTGCCCGAGATCAGGCCCGGCGTGGAGAGAGCGCGCAGCAGCTCCAGGTCGGCCGGGTTCGACGATCCGGTGCGCCAGAACTCCGGGAAGAGGTCGTCGACCCGCAGCCCGATCGTCACCGGCCACGAGATCGAAGCGACCGAGAGCCCGGCGGCGTGCATCGCCGTGGCGAGAGTCGGCACCTTCACCTGATCGGCATACCAGTACCAGGCGTCGTTCGAGCTCTGGCTCGGATCGAAGATGCGATTCGACAGGATGCCGTGGAGGCGCGGCGGCACGCCGGTGGAGAGCGTGGTGTGCGAGGGATAGGTGTTGGTCGGCAGCACGCCGACGACCGCGCGCGCCCAGGCGCCGCCGGCGGCGAGCGCGCGCAGGACCGGGACCTTCAAGCCGTGCGCGTCGGGATCGAGGTACGAGCTCGGCCGCATGCCGTCGATCGAGACCAGGACCACGCGGCGGACCGGCGCCGGCGCGGCCATGGCGGCAAGCGGGGCGAGCAGGAGAGCGAGAACGGAGGCGGCGAGGGAGCGGCGGGTGCGCGTTGGGAGCATCGGGACATCCTACGTTCAATGCGGCGCGCGAGCCGCACGTCAAGTGGCGCGACGGAGGCGTTCGCGGCGCCGCTCGAAGAGAAGCAGCGGCAACGTGCAGGCGAGCAGCGCGAGGTCGACCAGGGTCTGGCGCCACTGAAAGACCACGCGGCCGAGCAACAAGAGCGCCATGCCGGCCACGAACAGCGCCGGCAGGAGCGGATAGAGCGGCACCCGGTAGACCCCGGCGCCGCCCACTCCGGCGCGCCGGAGGCGAAAGAGCCCGAACCCGACCAGGCCGAGGAAGAGGATCCGTCCCGCGACCATGGCGCTCAGGGTGCAGCTCGAGGCTCTGCCGCACCGCGAGCAGGACCAGGCAGACCGCGCCGTGCGCCAGCACGACCCGCGAAGGGCTCGCGAAACGCGGATCGACATGATCGAACCAACGCACGAGGTCTCCGCCCCGCGCCATGGCGAGGAAGAGCCGCGAATCGGCGAGGAACGATCCCGCCAGGCTGCCGAGCGCGGAGAGGATCACCAGGGCGCTGACCAGCGCCGCGCCCCAGCGCCCGAAGGCGAGCGCTCCGAACGCGGCGGCCACCGCGGAGCTCGATCGCACGCCGCTCAGGCCGAGCGCGTGGTGGAAGCTCCAGACGAGCGCCAGGTAGATCGCCACCACGAGGGCGGCGCCGCCGAGAAGCGCCGTCGGGAAGCTGCGTCGCGGGGTGCGCATTTCGCCCCCCACGCTGCCGACCTTCGCCCAGCCGAGGTAGGAGAAGAAGACGAGCAGCAACGCCGTCGAGAGACCCCCGAGTCCGGGAGCGGCCGGGTGCACCGGAGCGCGCGCGGAGGGGGCGCCGGGCACCAGGAAGAGCGCCGCGCCGACCAGAGTCGCCAGGCCGCCCAGCTTGATCGCGACGAGCGCGTGCTGGGTCCACAACGAAAGGCGGGCGCCGAACAGGTGAATCACCGTGACCCAGACCAGGATCGCCGTCGTCACGCCGACCCGCGCGGCTCGGCCGCCATGCCCCGCGGTGAGATAGTTCGACGCCACCATCGCCAGCCCCACCCGGGAGCTCGGCGAAACCAGGAAGAAGGTCACCCAGCCGAACAGACGGGCCGCCCAGGGGCCGTAGGCGCGGCGCAGGTAGACGAGCTCGCCGCCCGTTTCCGGAAGCCGTGTCCCGAGCTCGGCGTAGACCAGCGCTCCGAGGCCCGCCAGGAGGCCGCCGGCCAGCCAGCAGAGGAGGATGGAACGCAGGTCGCTGAGATGGCCCGCGATCAGCTGCGGCGTCGAGTAGATCCCGACCCCGATGGTGATGGCGAGCAGCATCACGCCCGCGTCGAGGGTTCCGACAGTGCGAGGCAGCTCCCGCGGCACGGCGCCGTCCGGCCCGCTCACGGGTCGGACTGCACTCTCGAACAGGCGAGACGGAACTTGCCGCTCGGCTCGAAGTCGAGTCTCGTCGACGAGACGGATCTCGAGCTCGATACCGTCGCCCAGCCGGCGCAGCAGGGCGGCGTGCAACGGCGCGAGCTCGCCGGCGCGCGCCGGATCGGTCGGCGCGATTCGCAGCACGAAGCGATCGAGGCTTTCCTGGATCATCTGATAGCGCGACACCAGCTCGCGCGCGCCGCTCTCGATCACCGCCGGCATCACGACGTCGTAATGGTGGAGCAGCCGTCCGTCCGCCATCCGGTAGTAGTCGATGATCCGCCCGCGCACCCGCTCGAGCGTTGAGACCGGCAGCCCGCACGGACAGGGGCTCGGCCCGCGCACCGCGCGATCGCCCAACCGGTAGCGCACGAACGGCATGGCGCGCGTATGCAGCACCGTCGCGACCACCTCGCCCTCCTCGCCCGGATCCACCGCGCGCCCGTCCTCGACCACCTCGACGAATGCCGCGTCGTCGGCGAGGTGGAGCAGGCCGGTCGCGGCGCACTCCCAGCCGATCAGTCCGAGCTCGTAGGAGCCATAGGCCTCGCGCACCTCGGCGTGGAAGCCCGCGGCGATGGCGTGCCGCATCTCGGGCGTCACCACCTCGCCGGTCGGCACGACCAGGCGGGGCCGCAGGCGTCCGCTCGTGTCCGCTCCCGCCAGCGGGGCCAGCATCGTCAGGGCGCCCGCGTAGCCGTTCATGACCGTCGGCGCCTGCTCGCGCAACTCGGCCAGGATCTGCTCGGGGGCTTGCAGGCACGACACCTTGCGCAGCACCCGCTGGCGCAGGCGAGCCAGCCACCGTCCCCGGGGGCTCGACACCTGCGCGGCGTCGCCGACCAGCCGCGCCCAGCGATCGCCGCGCCGGAAGCCGAGCGCTCGCCAGATGCGGCGCGCGAAGAGAACCGCGACGAGCTCCTCGGTGACGCTCCGGTAGACGTCGAAGGGCTCGCCCGTGCTGCCGCTCGACCGCATGTGGATCAGGCGGCCCGGTCGACGTCCGTCCGCCAGCCGATCGGCGAGCGGTACGGCGCGGAGCTGCCGCTTCGAGACCGTCGGCAGGGCGAGCAGGTCGGCGGGGGAGCGCAGCGCGTCGGGATCCACCCCGGCGAGGGAGCGCCGGTAATAGGCGACGTGACATCGCGCGAAGGCGACGACCTTCCGCACCTGCGCGAGCTGGTAGGCCTCGAGCTGGGGCCTCGCCCAGCGCAAGCGCCGGGCGAGGCCCAGGACCGGAGAGAGGGGCATACGCAGGGGATTCTAATCGTGGCGCGCCGCCTCCTCGTTTCGCACGGCGACCCCCCGCCCGGCGGGAAAGGACCTGCGCGCGGGAGGGCGCTT
Organism: Thermoanaerobaculia bacterium; assembly: GCA_963712855.1. Classification (GTDB taxonomy): domain Bacteria; phylum Acidobacteriota; class Thermoanaerobaculia; order Multivoradales; family JAGPDF01; genus JACTMI01. The sequence continues at coordinate 426,972 of CAVQJN010000001.1, read as the reverse complement.
CCGTGCTCGGTCCTTTCCCTGGACCGGATCGGCCTACGGGCGACCGTTCTGCAAGGCGCGCAGTATTTTTGTCTCGGAGCTGGCGTCGGTGCCTCTCTGGCCCCGGACCCCGGAATGCCGATCCCGACAGGCGCCGGAGACCGCGATTCCGCAGGCGATTCTCGCGTCCCGTGTTTACAATGGCCCGAGAAAGCACGAGGATCGCTGCCCCCGGGAGGGGCGAGTCCGGCAACGACGAGCCAAGAGCGGGGAGACGAGGTGAAGATGGCTGGATCGACGAGCAGGCGGTTTGCGATGCTGGGCGGGGTGGTCCTGTTGACGATCGCGTGCAGCGGCAACAAGGCGCCGAAGGCACCGAAGGCGCCCGCGGCGCCCGCCCAGGCGGCCCCGTCGAGCGGTCCCGCCGTAGCCGCCGAGCCGCTGCCGCCGCCGGCCGACGACGCCGGCTCGACGCTGCTCGAACCGGCCGAGGCGAGCGATTCCGGCGACCTCGACCTCGAGTCGACGCCGCCCGAGCCCGAGGCCCTCCTCCACGATTCCATGGAGGCCTACGAATCCTCCGAAGACCTGTGGAAGAAAGGCGACTTCCCGGGCGCTTTCGCCGCCCTCGACCGCGCCTACGAAGCCATGGCGCAAGTCACTGTCGAGGACGATCCCGTGCTCGCGCAGGAAAAGCAGAACCTGCGCAAGCTGATCTCCCACCGCATCGTCGAGATCTACGCCTCGCGCCAGAGCGCGGTCGGCAACCCCGACGGCGCCATCCCGCTGGTCATCAACGACGACGTCAAGCGCGAGATCGCCAGCTTCCAGGGCCCCGAGCGCGACTTCTTCCTCCAGTCCTACCGGCGCTCCGGCACCTACCGCCCGATGATCCTGGCCCAGTTGAAGGACCTCGGCCTGCCCGAGCAGCTCTCCTGGCTGCCGCTCGTCGAGAGCGGCTTCAAGGACCGCGCCCTCTCGCGCGCCCGCGCGCTCGGCCTCTGGCAATTCATCGCCTCGACCGGCTACCGCTACGGCCTCAACCGCAACGACTGGCTCGACGAGCGGATGGATCCCGAGAAGTCCACCAAGGCGGCGCTCGCCTACCTGACCGCCCTGCACGATCTGTTCGGCGACTGGCTCACCGCGCTGGCGGCGTACAACTGCGGCGAAGGCAACGTGCTCGGCCAGATCCACCATCAGACGGTGAGCTACTTCGACCAGTTCTGGGATCTCTACCAGCGCCTGCCGCGCGAGACCCGCCGTTACGTGCCGCGCTTTCTCGCCACCCTGGCGATCCTCGAGAACCCGAAGCAGTACGGTTTCGACCTGCCCGATCCGCTGCCGCCCGAGCAATACGCCACGGTCGAGATCCAGCAGCCGGCCAAGCTCGAAGCGATCGACGCGGTGCTGTCGCTGCCCTCCGGAACCCTGACCGCGCTCAACCCGGAGCTGCGCCGCAACGCCACCCCGAGCGCGGCTTACGCGCTCAAGGTGCCGCCCGGCAAGGACCAGACCCTGCTCGCCGACCTCGACAAGATTCCACGGTGGAACCCGCCGCGGCTAAGCTACGGCATCCACCGCGTGCGCGGCGGCGAGACCCTCTCCCAGATCGCCTCCCGCTACGGCACCAGCATCCACGAACTGGTGGCGCTCAACCACCTGCGCAACGCCAACCGCCTGTCGCTCGGCGAACGGCTGCGGGTGCCGGTGCGCGGACCGCGCATCGCCGGCGGACGGGTGAGCGACGGCGTTTACGTCGTGCGCTCGGGGGACACCTTGGCGGGAATCGCGCACCGCCAGGGCGTCTCGCTCGCGCGGCTGCTGCGGGCCAACCGGTTGAGCGCCGCGAGCACCATCTTCCCGGGCCAACAGCTCACTATTCCCGACTGAGCGCGCGCCCGTACCGGACTCGCGGACCGGCGAAGTCGAACGGCGTTGGAGCCCGTCCATCCCGGCCTCTGCGGCACTACAACCTCCGCCAAGCGCACAAAGAACTGTGCAATTGGTCTAAAATTCGTCCGATGTCCTCGACTGGCCGTGTCCCATGCTGAAGGACGGAGCTACGCGCGAGACCTACCGCGTGCCGTTCCTCGCCGGCGCCGTTCTGCGCCAGGCGGAGCGCAAGGACTGCGCGGTGGTCGGCAACCTGTCGAGCGGCGGCCTGCTCTTCTACGCGGGCCAGGTGCCGAACGGCGACCTCGAGCTGAAATTCCCGCTCCCTGACGACGGTCCGCCCATTCGGGTGCGCGCCGTGCCGCGCTGGAGCCGGCCGCGCATCGAAGCGGACGGCGAGATGTCACCGGCCGTGTGCGGCGTGCGATTCGTCGACATGACGCCCGAGGACCGCGCGCGGATCGACCGTCAGATCGACGAGTACCTCGAGCAGCCGACCCCGATCCACGGCCTCAAGCAGCCGCGTTCCGGCTTGGCGCGCATCCCGATCGTGCTCGCCTGCTCGCTCGAGGGCGAGTTCGGCAGCCTGCGCGGCACGATCTGCAACCTGAACGTGTCCGGCGTCTACGTCGCCATGCGGGATGAGCTCGAGCTGGGAACGACCGCCCGCTTGCGGGTGCAGCTCCCCGATCCCATCGGCCGGATCGAGAAGCGGGTCACCGTGACCTGGAGCAACGCCTGCGCGGAAGAGCGCCCGCACATCCTGCCCCCCGGCCACGGATTCCGCTTCGACGATCTGACCCGCGCCGAGATCCGCCAGCTGGTGAGATTGGTCGACGCCTACCTCGCGCGGATCCCGCGCGGCCACGGCTGAGCCTCAGCGCTCGCGCAGCGCCAACACCCAGACGATGCGGCGGCGCGGGCCCGGCGCTCCCGCCGCCAGGCCGATGCCGATCTTGCGGAACATCGGACCCATGAAGCCGGGATGCTCCTCCGAGTGTTCGAGCGTCGTCAGTGCGACGCCGGCGGTCGGTGCGTCGACGACCAGGGTCGAGACGAGATCGGCGACGTTGCCGCGCCGCGAGCCCGGAGCGGCCTGGATCTCGCGCCGTCCGAAGGCGTCGTAGGAGCGGGCGAGGGCGGCGCTTCCAGGTTTGCGCGATTGCTCGAGGTCGGTCAACCGGTTTGAGATCGTTTCCACCGACTCCGGGCCCTTGCCCCGCTCGAGCGCGGCCAGCAAGGCCTCGGCATGCTGTTGCGCCGCCTCGGCGAGCAACGGATCGGCCCGCAAGTCGGCCAGCCCCGCCGCCTTGCGGCGCTGGGCGACCAGCCCGTCCAGCGCCGCGACGGCCGCTCTCGGATCGTCCACCGTGACGCCCGCCGTGCCCGGCGCGTCGCCGGCCGCGGCGGGATCGGCGAGCACGATGTCGATGATGCGGACTCCTTTCGTCTCGGCGACGCCGATGCCGACCCGGCGGACCTCGGGATGGAAGAGACTGTTCGCCTCCTGGGCGGGATCTTTTCGCCAGGCGGCGACGAGGGTCTCGGCATCGTCGGTCGAACGGACCAGTTTCTCGGCGACCAGACGGAAGGCGTAGCGCGCCGCGTCGAGATCGTCCTCGACCCGGCGGCCCGCCGGCGAGGCGAGCGCGAACCAGCCCTCGCGCGCCATTGCGTCGGCACGTGCCTGCGCGGCCGTAGCCAACGTCGGATCGGCGGCGAGCGGCGCGAGCCCCTGTTCCTGGCGGGTCTGATCGATCCCGGCCAGCAGGCGCCAGGCATACTCGTCGCGCGAGACGGTGGGATGGGCCGCGAAGGCGGTCGCCGCGAGGAGGAGCGAGGGCAGCCAGACGGAATGCCGCATGGCCGGATCCTACGCAAAGACGGGAAACTGTCCACAAAATTGGGCACCAGGCGAGTAAACTCGGGGCATGCGCCCTGGGAAGACCGGCCGGCGCGGCAGGGGGAGGGAGCGCTGAGCGCCGGCACGGAGAGTCGCCCGGCCCGAGTGCCGTACATCGCGCGCTGCGAGATTCGCGTGGGTGGTGCCGCCTTCCCCGCGATGATCTACGACGTCTCTCCGTATGGCTGCTTCGTGCACGTCGACCCGATTCCCGGCGAAGAGTTCGCAGCTCCGCTTTCCGCTCCCCGACGGGGGCCCGCTGGTGGTCACGACGGCGGGGGTGAGCTGGGTGCGCGACCAGCCCTCGGCGAGCCCGGTCGAGCTGCCGGCCGGCTGCGGCGTCCGTTTCGTGATGATGTCCCAGACGGACCGACGCCGGGTCGAGATCCTGGTCCAGACCTACCAACGGGGCTGCCAGCCGCTGCTGGGCGAAGAACAGCCGGCGTCGCGATCCGTCCGCGTGCCGATGATCGCCCCCTGCCGGCTGACCGGCGAGTTCGGCTACGCCGACGGCCGGACCTGCGACCTGAGCATCTTCGGCATCTACGCGGCGGTCGATCCGATTCCCGAGGCCGGCATCGAGGTGCGGGTGGAGCTCTGGCTGGCCGGCAAGCCGGAGCCCTTCGCCCGGCGGGGAACCGTGACCTGGCGCAACCTCGGGGAACCGACCTGGGAGCATCCGCTCCCTCCCGGTTGCGGGGTGCGTTTCGAGGGGCTCTCGCTCAAGGACGTCCGCTACCTCTCGCGCCTGGTGGAAGAGGGCCTCGCCCAGATGCCCTCGACGTCCGACTGAGTTCCGGACCTGCGCCCGGCTCAAGCCTTACCCCGGCCGCTCGGAGCGCGGCCTCCGCCTGCGGTGCCCAACCCCGGTTGGCGGCGGGGGAGGCGGGGCTCGGATGGGGGAGGCGCGCGATCGGCCGCGTGTCGCCGAGCGCCCGGTGCAACGCCTGCTCGGCGACCTGGCCGATCCCGAGGGCGAGCCGGGGGTCGAGCACAGCGATCACCTCCGCCAGCGCGCCGTCGCAGATCGCCACGAGATCGCGCCGCTCGGCCGCCGGGAGCTTGTCCGGGGTGAGATTGCGGCCCGATTCGGCAAGGAAGCCGAGCGGACACCAGTTCCAGACGAAGAAGCGGGCGAAGAAGCGATCCGGATCGCCGAAGCGATCGCGCGCCCAGCCCCACAGACGCCGCCCCGAAACCTCGCGGCGCGGACAGGCGAAGCCGAGCACCGGCCGCTTCGGATGTTCGTGCGGTGGCTTGCCGACCTGCCCCGCGATGCCGAGCCAGTCGCGCACCAGCTCGACCTCGCCGAACGGGACGCCCGTTTGCATCATGCCGAACGGCCCCGGATTCATGCCCACGAGCACGGCTTCCTTGCGTCCTTTTCCCCAACGCTCGAGGTACTGCTCACACGGATCGCGGGCGTAGATCAGGGGGTCGTAGACGTAGGCGACCGGCGAGGCGAAGCGCAGGCGCTCCACCTGGCGCGCCAGGCGCCGCGTGATGTCGATCAGCGGATCCACGGCCGCGCAGCGTAGCAGCGCGGGTGTGATGGCTCTCTCCCCAAGAGCCGGTCCGTCGTGGCACACTGCCTGCAGCGCTCCCGGCGAGTCCGCGGCGCGGCGTCCATTCCGGCGCCGCCCGCGTGGGAACGTCGAGTCCGGCCGCTGGCCGCCCACGAGAAGGAGAGCAGGACCGGCATGGCGAGAGCCCTGATCATCGGCGGCGGCGTCGCCGGCGCGACCACCGCGCTGGCGCTCCAGCGCGTCGGCCTGGAGCCGGTGATCTTCGAGGCCCGCTCCGAGATCGCCGATGCCACGCACGACTACCTGACCGTGCCCACCAACGGTCTCGACGCGCTCGCGGCGCTGGGTGTGCACCGTTTGGTGGTGGAGAGCGGCTTTCCGGTGGAGCGCACGGTCTTCTTCAGCGCCACGGGCCGGCGGCTCGGCAGCATTCCGATCGGCCGCCGCCTCGAGGACGGCACGGTCAGTCAGGTGATCTCGCGCGGTCGGCTCGAGCACGTGCTGCTCGACGAAGCGCGGCGACGCGGCATCCGGGTCGAGCTCGGCCGCCGTCTGGTCGGGATCACCTCCGGCGGCGGACCGGAGGTCGCGGCGCGCTTCGACGACGAGACGGAGTGGACCGGCGATCTGCTGGTCGGGGCCGATGGCGTGCACTCGGCGACCCGGCGACTGATCGAGCCGCACGCCGCAGCGCCGCGCGATCTCGGCATGGTCCGCTTCGGCGGCTACAGCGCGGGCGTCTCGGCGGCGGTGGAACCCAACACCTGGACGGTGCAGCTCGCCCGCGAAGCCCTGTTCGCCTTCGTGACCGACGAGACGGGCGGCACGGTCTGGTGGGTCGCCCAGCCGCGTCCGCCGATCGGCGAGGAGGAGCGCGCGGCGGCGAGCCGCGAAGCGTGGCGGGCGCGTCTGTTCGAGCTCTTCGACGAGAGCGAGGAGCCGGCCCGCTCGCTGATCGCCGCGGGAGAGGTGGAGATGATCGGCGAGAGCTCCTCGAGCTGCCGCCCTTGGCGAGCTGGCATCGCGGCGCGGTGGTCCTGGTGGGCGACGCCGCCCACGCGTGTGCGCCATCGTCGGGCCAGGGCGCCGCGCTCGCCATGGAGGACGCGGTGGTGTTGGCCCAGTGTGGCCGCGATCTCCAGGATCCGGAGCAGGCCCTGAGCACGTTCGAGCGCCTGCGCCGCCCGCGCGTCGAGCGGGTGGCGGCCGAGGGGCGGCGCGGCACCGTGAAGCGTCTCCCCGGCGCGCCCGGCCGGCTGCTGCGCGACAACCTGCTGGCCCTCGCCTTCCGGATCTTCGTCACCGGCCGGTCGCTTGGCTGGATGTACGACCACCACCTCGACTGGGAGACGCGCATCGAGCCCCCGCGTTCCGGTGGCCGGCGACGGCGGTGGTTGCGCCGCCGCTCGCGCTAGGCGCCGGCTTCCGGGGCGAGGGTGCCCGCCTTCTCGAGGCGCAGCGCCAGCCAGAAGGGCACGACCGCGAGCGCCACCACGCCGAGACTCGACAGCAGGCCGGCGGTCAGGCTGTGCGCGTCGCCGATCATGCCGGTGATGAGCGGCCCCGGTCCCACCCCGAGCAGGTTCAGCACCAGGAGCGCGAAGGCCACCGTCGAGGCGCGGGTGTGGTTGGGCGAGAGCTCCTGGATCGCCGCGAAGAGCGGCCCGAACCAGGCCGAGGTGCCCGCCGCGGTCACGAACCAGCAGGCATAGAAGAGCGGCGTGCCGGGCGCCAGCGAGTAGAAGACCAGGCCGATCGGCGTGAAGAAGAGGGTCATCGGGATGAGGCTGAAGAGGTGACCGTTCTTGCGCCGTCGCGCGCACCAGTCGCCGAAGGCGCCGCCCGCGAGATTGCCGAGGAAGCCCGCGAAGATCGCGATGACCCCGGCCGTGAAGGCGGCGTGCGCGTAGGTGAAGCCACGCTCCTGGACGAGCCAGGTCACGGCGTGGAGCGCCGCCCCGGCGCCGTAACAGAGCAGCGATCCGCCGATCAGGGTGAGCGCCAGGTCCTTGCGCACCGCGAGGGCGCGGAAGACGTCGATGGCGAGCCGGCCGAGCGGCGGCCGCTCGGCGTTCGCGAGCGCGCCGCGGCGCGCCGGCTCGCGGAAGAGGAGCAGCACCCCCGCCGCGACCAGGCCGAACCCGCCGAGAACGTAGAAGCAGGCCCGCCAGCCATAGTGCGGCGCGATCCAGCTCGAGGCGATCAGGCCCACCGCGGTGCCGAGCGGGATGCCCGCGTAGTAGATGCCGCTCGCCATGGCGAGGCGTCCGGCGGGGAAGACGTCGCCCAGCATCGAGAGCGCGGCCGGGGTGAGCGTCGCTTCGCCCACCCCGACGAAGATGCGGGGCAACGCGAGCTGCACGAAGCTCCTGGCGACGCCGGAGAGCGCCGTCATCCCGCTCCACAGGGTCAGTCCCGCGGCGACCAGCGGAATGCGCCGCCAGCGGTCGGCGGCGAGGCCGAGGAAGAGCCCGACGAAGGTGTAGAAGAGGACGAACCCGTAACCGGCCAGCAGCCCGATCTCGGCGCGCGACAGTCCGAGGTCGGCGATCAGCAGCGGCGCCAGGGCCGCGATCAGGATCCGGTCGATGAAGTTCAGGACGTTCAGCAGGGTGAAGAAGGTGAGCAGCCTCCAGGCGTACCGGGAGACGGTCTCGGGCGCGGCGTGCGCGGTCGCGTTCGGGATCTGATTCGGCATCCAGGGGCTCCTCGGACTTCAGGCGGCGGGGTCGCGGGCGGCGAAGAAACGTTTCAGACGGGGAAAGAAGAGGTCGCGGCGCTCGAGGTAGACCACGTGGCCCGCCTCGGGCACCTCCTCGTAGCGGCTGTCGGGAAAGATCTCGACCAGGTGGCGCTGCGCCCAGAGCGGGATGCAGCGGTCCTGCTCGCCGGCCAGCACGAGGGTCGGCGCGGTGACCGCGCGATACTCGTCGAGGCGCTCGTCCAGGCCGGCGAAGAAGGGAATCTGCGCCTCGGTCAGCCGCACCAGGCTGTGGATCCGGTCGACGTAGCGCTCCTCGAACCGCTGCCGCATCGACTCGAGAGTTGCCGGCTCCACCGTGCGCAGGAAGCGCTCGCCGAAGATCTTCTCGTAGAGGTAGTGGGTGTAGAGCGGGAAGAGTGCCCGGCCGCCCGCGTAGAAACGCAGCGACATCGCCTGGTAGAGCTCGAAGACGCGCTCGCGCGACAGCAGGATGCCGGAGAGCGCGAGGGTGTGCAGCCGCTCCGGGAAGCGGCGCGCGAAGTCGAGCGCCACGAAGCCGCCGTAGGAGATCCCCAGGACATGCACCCGCGCCACGCCGATCTCGTCGAGGATGGCGGCGAGCTCGCCGGCCAGCTCGGGGATCGTGACCGCTTCGTCGGGGCTCGCCGAGACGCCTTGGCCGAGGTAGTCGTAGAGCAGCACGTCGTAGCCGTCGAGGTCGTCGAGGAACGGATACCAGGCCTTGGTGTGCATGGCGAGGCCGTTGAGTAGACAGACCACCTCGCGCCCGCCGGTGCCGTGGAGCTCCCACCAGATGCGGTGCTCGGGCCGCCCGGGATGGGGCACATACCCGCTGCGCAACGGCTCCCGTTCCGCCATCGCCGGTTCAGTCGCGCGCCAGCACGGTGGCGACCGTGGCGCAGATCGGTCCACCGATGTTGAAGGTTGCGGCGCGGCGCGCGTCGCGGCGCTGCAGCGGAGCAGGCGCCCGGCCGGTGAGCTGGCGGAAGCTCCAGCCGAGCATCGCCACGCCGGTGGCGCCGATCGGATGCCCTTTGGCGATCAGTCCGCCGGACGTGTTGACGGCGCACTTGCCGTCGACCGCCGCGCGGCCTTCGCCCCAGTAGCGCGCCCCCTGCCCGGGCTCGGCGAGGCCGAGCACCTCGACGCCGATCGCGCCCATCACCGAGAAGCAATCGTGGACCTCGGCGACGTCGATGTCGGTGGGTGCGACGCCCGCCATGGCGTAGGCCTTGCTCATCGCGGCGTAGGCGCCGGCGGGACGGAGCACGTCGCGCCTCGACTTCTTCAGCGGATCGGTCGCCTGCGCCCAGCCGGCCAGGCGGACGGCGTCGGTACGGGCGACGCCGAGACGCTTCAGCCCCTCCTCGGTGGCGAGGAGCAACGCCGCGTAGCCGTCGGTGATCTGCGAGGAGTCGTAGGTCTTGAGCGGCAGGCCCTCGACGATGTAGCGATTGGGACCGGCAATCGTCATCGCCTGCTCGAGGGTCAGCTCGACGTCGCGCATCTGGGCGTCGGGGTTGTGGCGAGCGTTGGCGTACTCGGCGACCGCGATGCGCGCCAGGTCCTCCTCCGAAACGTTCCAGGCCGTCATGTAATCGGCCATCACCTCAGCGAAGAGATGCGGGAAGACGTACGTCTTGCCCTCCCGCTCGTCGGGGTGCGAGAAGTAGCCGAGCGCCTCGGCGACCCGCTTGCCGTCGACCTTGCCGTCGTCGCCGCGCATCTTCTCGTAGCCCACCGCGAGGCCGACCTCGCCCATTCCGAGCAACAGCTTCTGGGTGACCGAGAGGACCGCCTGGCCACCCGAGGCGCAGGCGTTCTCGACCGCCTCGATCGGCTTGGACTCGAGACCGGGCAGCGACGCGACGAGACCGGCGAGCAGGCCCTGTCGGTTGAGCGTGAAGCCGCACGCGGCGCCGATGGAAGCGACGTCGATCGCCGCCGGCTCGACGCCGACCTCGCCGCAGACGCCGAGCACCGCCGACTCGATCAGCGCGGGAACCGATACCGCGCCCAGCTTGCCGAAACGCGACTGGTGATAAGCGGCCAGATAAATGGTCTTCACGTCGATCCCTCCCGGTGCACGGCGTGCGGGCACGCGTTGACTTCAAGACACGACAGGTCCCCCGCCCGCCTGCGCAGCGCAGCGGTCGAGGAAGGCGAGGCAGGTTCTGGCCAGCCACTCGGGGTCTTCGGCGATCAGGCCGTGGCCGGAGGTCGGGTGGACGGCTTCGTCGGCGCCGAGCGCTTCCGCCAGGGCGTGCGAGCGTTCGGCGCTCATGATCCGGTCGTCGGCCGCCGAGACCACGAGGGCGGGGCAGTGGATCGCCGCCAGGCACGGGGTCAGATCGAAATCTTCGAGGGCGTCCAGCAGGCGGTCGACGCTCGCGAACCAAGCCGGCGGCAGTAGGGCGAGCTGGGCGCGTCGCGTGGCCAGCATCGCCGCCTCGCGCTCGCGGTAGCCGGCCGAGTAGACACCCTCGATCATGCGGTCCCAGAAGCGCTCCCGCGCTCCGGGATGCTCGATCTCGGCGAGGCGCTCGCGCATCTCGTCGCTGTCGCGGCGGAACTCCGGCGTCGCGCGGTCCATCGCGGTGACGGCGACGAGGGAGCGGACGCGCTCCGGGTGGGTGGCGGCGAGCTCGAGCGCCACCTCGCCGCCGAACGAGGTGCCGACGAGATGGGCCGACTCCCAGCCCACCGCATCGAGGAGCGTCACCAGGTCGGCGATGTGGCCGGCGAGACGGGCGGGCGGTACGCCGGGCGAGAGGAGCTGGCCGCGGAAGTCGAAGGCCAGCACCCGGTAGCGCTCGCGCAAGCGGGTTGCCATCGGCTCCCAGGAGGCGAAGGTCATCATGCCGCCGTTGAGGAGTACGACCGGCGGGCCCTCACCGGCGATCTGGTGGGTGAGCGGCGGCGGGGGCGCGGTCACGTGGAGCGCTCCTCGAGGTAGGCGCGCCGCAGCTCTCCCTTGATCACCTTGCCGTAGGCGGTGCGCGGCAGCTCGTCGCGGACGACGAACTCCTTGGGCAGCTTGAAACGCGCCAGCCGCTCGGCGAGGAAGGCGGTGAGCGCGTCAGCCGGGACGCCGCCTTCCTCGATCGGCACGACGAAAGCGATGCCCACCTCTCCCCAGGTCGGATGCTCGATGCCGACCAGCGCCGCGTCGCGCACCCCCGGATGCTGCAGGAGCACCGCTTCGATCTCGGCCGGGTAGATGTTGACCCCGCCGCTGATGATCATGTCCTTGGCGCGGCCGGCGATGAAGAAGAAGCCGTCGGCGTCACGGCGCGCCAGGTCGCCGGAGCGGAACCAGCCGTCGGGGAGGTAGCTCCCGGCGGTGGCATCAGGACGATTCCAGTAGCCGAGCGAGACGTGCGGGCCGCGGAACCACATCTCGCCGACCTCGCCCACCGGCACGTCGTTCCCCGCGGCGTCGACCAACCGGACTTCGGTGTGCATCATCGGCTTGCCGATCGAGCCGAGCTTCCGGATCGACTCCTCGACCGTCATCGCGAAGCAGTTGACGCCCACCTCCGTCATGCCGAAGCCCTGCTTGAAGACCAGGCCGCGGCGCTGGTAGATCTCGGCGATCCAGGTGGGCAGCGGGGCGCCGCCCGAGTAGAGGCAGCGCAGCGAGGAGAGATCGCACGACTCGAACTCCGGCGTCTCGGCGAGGAGCTTCCAGATGGTCGGCACGCCGAGAACCACGGTGGCGTGCTCGCGCTCGATGGTGCGCCAGATCTCGCCGGCGTCGAAGCTCCGGTGCAGCACGATCGTGCCGCCAATCGTGAAGATCGGCACCAGGAAGGCCATCAGCCCGCCGGCGTGATAGAGCGGCGTGAAGATCGGCGAGACGTCGTCGGCGCGGAGCTGCCAGCCGCAGACGGTGTTGTAGCCGTTCCAGGCGATCTGGCGGTGCGGGACCATCACGCCCTTCGGCGTGCCGGTGGTGCCCGAGGTGTAGAGCAGGCAGTAGACGTCTTCGGGAGCGCAGCGGGTGCGCTCGTAGGTCGTGGGATCGGTCGCGGCAACGAGATCCGCGTAGACCGCGTCGCCGGGTTCATGCGGTTCGTCGAACGCGACCCAGCGCTCGACGGCCGTCGCCATCGCGCGCAGCGCCTCGACCCGGTCGGCGAGCTCGCCGTCGTAGAGCACGACGCGGGCGCCCGAATCGGCGAGGATCGGCGCCAGCTCGGCGGCGGTCAGCCGGGTGCCGAGCGTCACCAGGATCACGCCGCACTTGCCGGCGGCGAAGAAGGCGTCGAGGTACTCGACCCGGTTGTGGGCGAGGATCGCGACGCGGTCGCCTTGCGCGAGGCCGAGCGCACGCCAGGCGAGCGCGCAGCGGGCGGCACGCTCGTCGAGCTCTCGGTAGGTGAGCCGCGACGGTGGGTCGACGACCACCAGCGCCGGGGCGTCGGGGGTCAGCCGGGCGCGTTCGCCGAGCACGTCGCCGGCGATCATGGCGAGATCTCGTGGCCGGCCGGAACGGGAGGTTGCGGCGGCGCGGTGGCGAGGATCCCCTGCAGCGCCTCGCGGAAGCGGTCGGGACACTCCGCCTGCGGCACGTGGCCGCAATGCTCGATCCGGGTCAGCCGGGCGGCGGGAAGCTGCTTCGCCATCCGCTCCGCATAGCCGATCGGCATCAGCTGGTCCGACGCTCCCCAGAGCAGATCGACCGGCGTCCCGACCTCGCCCAGCCGGCCGACGAGCAGGTGGGCGACCAGCCCCGGCAGGTCGCGCATCATCCGGGCGGTCGCGCCCTCCGGCGCCCGCCGCACGAGGTCGTCGAGCATCCAGTCGGGCACCGGTGGCGACGCCGGGTCGCGCAGCTTCGACATCAGATAGGCGGCTTGCTCGCGGTTGGTCGGCATCAGCGACGGTCCGCCGGGATCCCCCGGCAGGGCGCCGCCGTCGACCAGCACGAGGCGCGCCACCGACTGCGGGTGGTCGAGCGCCAGCAGGGTCGCGATCCAGGCGCCCATCGAGTTGCCGACCACGACAGCGGGCTGCTCCCGGGTCACCTCGGCGAGCACTCTCTCGGCGCCGCCGACGACCACCTGCATCGGCAGCACCTCGGTGGTGAGCGGCTCGCTGCGGCCATGGCCGGGCAGATCGATCAGGATCACGCGGTAGGAGGAGATGAATGCGGGTGCGACCGCGTGCCATGTCGCGCCCTGATCGCCGATCCCGTGCAGGAAGACGAGGGGGCGTCCGCGACCGGCCTCCAGCCAGACGACACGATCTTCCGCCCCGCCCAGCGTCCGCTCGGCGAACCCGTTCGCGACCAGCTCGGCGCGCCAGCGGCCGGCGAGCTCGTCGAGGGTGCGAGGCTCCTCGGCGGCCGCCAGGGCGCTCGCCAGGCCGGCGAGGCCGGCCAACGCGACGGCGATCCGAGAGCGGTACCGGCTCCTCACCGGGGCAGCTCTCCGACCCGAAACGCGGCGCCCGCCTGGTTGTAGCCGACCCCGGAGCCGATGAAGACCACCAGGTCGCCGGGCTGCACCTTGCCCTTCTGCACCGCGTCGTCGAACGCCATGCCGAGGCAGGCGGAGCCGGTATAGCCCCATTCCTCCATGATCGTGTGGGCGCGCTCGCGCGGCAGGCCGAGCTCTGCCATCACGAGATCGATCGAAGGCTTGCGGACCTGCGTGAAGACGATCTGGTCGATGTCGGCGAGCGCGAAGCCGCCGTCGGCGGCCAGCTTGCGCACCAGGCGTGGCCACCCTTCGTGATTGACCTCGGGTGGGTAGCGCTCCAGGAGCTGGACCCGGGTGCGGCCGGCGCGTACCGCGTCCTCGGTCGCGGGCTCGGCGGTGGCGCCGGCGAAGATCCCCCAGTGGTGGGCGTAGGAGCCGTCCGCTTGCGCGGCGGCGGCGACGAAGCCGGGCTCGGCCGCGGGCTCGACGAGCGCCGCGCCGGCGCCGTCGCCGTAGAAGAAGATCATCGGGTCGTCCGGATCGGCGAGCTTGTGCATCATGTAGACGCCGACCACCAGCACCGAGCGGATCGAGGCGTTGGCGGCGATCCAACCCGCGGCGGTGGCGAGCCCGGTCGGAAACGAGGCGCACGCGCAGCCGATGTCGAAGGTGCCGGCATGCTTCGCTCCGAGCTTGTGCTGCACGACGACCGAGGTGGCCGGCGTCAGGAAATCGGGCGAGTCGGTGCCGACCAGAACCAGATCGACCTCCTCCGGCTGCCGTCCGGCGCGCTCGAGCGCCTGGCGGGCGGCGCGCACCGCGAGGTCGGACGCCGCCCAGTCCTCGGGCGCGTACCAGCGCCTGCGGATACCGGTCGACGCCTCCATCTTGTCGACGAAGTCGTCGAGGTGCGCGAACCGCTCGCGCAGCATGTCGTTCGAAATCTCGATCTCGGGCAGGTAGCGCCCCGTCGCGACGATCTGGCCGTAACGCATCATAGGGGGGACATGCTATGGCCTCAGGTCCCGTTGACGAGACCGCCGTCGACCGAGATCACCGCGCCGTGGACGTAGGAGGCGGCGTCGGAGGCCAGCCAGAGGTAGACCTCGGCGACCTCCTCGGGCTTGCCCATGCGGCCGAGCGGGGTGTGCCCGACCATGCCGTCGAGCACCTTCTGCGGCATCGCGGCCAGGATCTCGGTGGCGATGAAGCCGGGCGCCACTGCGTTGACGCGGATCCCGAACTTGCCGAGCTCCCGCGCCCAGGTCCTGGTCATGGTGATGACGGCGCTCTTGGTGGCCGCGTAGTTGGTCTGCCCGAAGTTGCCGTATAGGCCGACCACCGACGACGCGTTGACGATCGCGCCGCCGCCGCCCCGGATCATGTGCGGCACCGCGGCGCGGGCGCACAGGAAGACGCCCTTGAAGTTGACCGCCACGACGGCGTCGAAGGCGGCGTCCTCCATGATCGAGGCAACCTGGCCCTCCTTCCACTTGACGAGCTGGGCGTCGCGTACGATGCCGGCGTTGTTGATCAGCACGTCGTAGCGTCCCCAGCGCTCGACGACTTCGGCCGTGGCCGCCTCGACGGCGGCGCGGTCGGTGACGTCGACCCGGGTGAAGGCGGCCACGCCGCCGAGCTCGGCGAGCTCGGCGACGAGGCCGGGGGCTTCGGCGACGTCCCAGGCGGCGACGCGGGCGCCCTCGCGGGCGAAGCGCCGGGCGACGGCGCGGCCGATGCCGGCGGCCGCGCCCGTCACCACGACGACCCGTTCGCGAAGTCCGTTCTTCACCGTCACCTCAGAAGAACCGGTACTCGACGGTGGCGGTCACCGTGCGGGGGTCACCGTAGGAGCCCTGCAGGAGGCCCAGCACCGGGATGTTGTAGCCGTTGGTGAGGTACTTCTCGTTGGAGAGGTTGCGGCCGTTGATCGCATAGCGCCACTTGGCGTTGGGCGACAGCCAGGCGATCCAGGCGTCGTAGGTCTCGTAGGAAGGCTGGACGATCGGCTGCAGCTGGATGGTCGGATTTCTCGGGTCCGGGCCGCCCTCGTTGGTGAGCACCGACTTGTCGCGGTGGCTCATCCCGACGCTGGCGCTGAACAGGCCGCCCCAGGCGGGAACGTTGAAGTTGAGGTTCAGCGAGCCGGTGAACTTGGGTGCGTTGGTGATCACCTGGGTGTCGACGAAGCCGTCGTGGTTCAGATCGAGGAAGGAATCCGGCTTGGCGTCGAGGTAGCTCAGGAAGCCCGAGGCGCCGAACCACTCGGCGGCGCGCGAGGTCCAGTCGTACTCCAGCTCCACACCCTGGATGGTGGCGTTGCCGGCGTTCAGGAAGTTGCCGAAGAAGGCGTCGTCCTTGCCGTCGCCGTTCGAGTCGTAGGCCGTGAAGGTCGAAACCTGGATGTCCTTGTACTTGCCGTAGAAGACGTCTGCATTGACGACCAGGTGGCGGTCGTCGAGCACCGACTTCACGCCGACCTCGGCGACATCGAGGATCTCGTCCTTGAACGGCTCGGCCGACTGCGGGAAGGCGGTCGCCTGGGCGCGCACGTTGTAGCCGCCGCTCTTGAAGCCGCGGCTGGCGGTGATGTATCCCATCACGTCGGGCGTGAACTGGTAGTCGAAGCCGATCCGCGGAGCCAGGGAGTCGAAGGTCTTGTTCTTGTTGAAGTCCGAGGTCACCGCGTTGACGGTCGAGAAGGTCGCGTCGGTGTAGCCGGCGTTGTACGCCACGCCGTTCTTCTTCTCCTTGGTGCCGCGCACCCCGAGGGTGAAGGTCAGCTTCGGGTTGATGTGGTAGTTGCCTTCGCCGAACAGCGCGTAGGACTTGGTCTTCACGTAGCCGTCGGTGGTGCCGAAGAGGAGGTTCAGGAAGTTGTTCTTGACCAGGCCGCCCGCCTTGCCGTCGAAGTAGTAGGCGCCGAACACGCCGTTGAAGGCGCCGCCGTCGTCATAGAGGAACTGGAACTCCTGCGAGGTCTGGTGATCGTAGTAGGTGGCGGCGACGTCGGCGATGGGCGCCGGCGTGGTGTCGAAGTCGATGTTGTTCTCGCTGTTTGACTCGCGGTAGGCGGTGATCGACTTGAAGCGCCAGGCCTTGCTGATGTCCCAGTCGACGGTCATCGCCGAGCCGTCGGAGTCGGTGCTGTTCTTGGGCGCCAGACCGCTCTGGGTGTCGAAGATGTGGTTGTTGGGCGGGCAGGTGGTGCCCAGGTAGAGCGGGCAGAACGGGTTGGCGGCGAGGCGGGTGATGCCCTTGGGGTGGGCGCGGTCACGGGTCTTGTCGAACGAGAAATGGACCGTCACGTCGTCGGAGGGCAGCCAGTCGAAGGCGAGCCGGGCCGCCTGGGTGTCTTTGTCGGAGACGTCCTGGTTGGTGTAGAGGTTGTGCCCGAAGCCGTCGTGCTTGAGCGAGGCGATGGCGAACCGGGCGCGCAGCTTGCCGGGAATCAGGGCTCCGCCGAGACTGGCCTTGATGTCCTGGTTGTTGTAGGTGCCGGGAGAGACCGCGATCTTGCCATCGCGGCGGTCGGTCAGCGGCTTGCTCACGTACTTGATGGCGCCGCCGATTGTGTTCTTGCCGTATAGGGTGCCCTGCGGTCCGCGCAGCACTTCGATGCGCTGCAGGTCGAAGACGTCGAGCAGCGCGCCTTGCGGACGCGCGATGTAGACGTCGTCGAAATAGAGGCCGACGCCGGGGTCGACGCCCCACAGCGGATCGGCCTGACCGATGCCGCGCAGGAAGACGGTGAGGGTGGTCGACTGGTTGCGGCCGGCGTAGATGGAGAGGTTGGGGACGTCGTTCTGCAGGGCGGAGATGTCGGGCGCGCCCTGGTCGGTGAGCTGATCGCCGGTCGCCACGGTGACCGCGACCGGGACCTTCTCCACGTTCTCTTCGCGCTTGCGCGCCGTGACGGTGATCTCGGCGCCGGCCACCGGGAGCTTCTTGGCTGCGGCGACCTCCTTCTCCTTCTCCTTCGCCTGGTCCTGGCTCGGCGTGTCGTCGCTGGCGCTCTGGGCGCGGGCGGGCAGCGCGAGGAAGGTCAGGCTGGCGGCGAGGGCGACGAGAAGGGCTCGACCTGGAAGCGAGCTCCCCGCCATGGTGCGTGGGTCGGTGCGTCGTGTCATCACTTTCTTCTCCTTTGCGGCCGCGCGCGGCGCGCGTCCTGGGTCGTCGCCGGAGCTCCCCCGGGCGTTTCGTGGATGCCTTCATGGGCTCGGCGCCCCCGGAACGAGGGAGGAGCCCGAAGCGAAGCAAGCGAATGAACTCGGCGACCGCCTCTTTCGGGGTCATCCCGAAATGGAACGGCACGCCGAAGCACTTTTCGACCGTGAAGAAGTAGAAGAGCCAGCGTGTGGCGACCATGACCGCCACCATCGGGTCGGCGCCGGCGACGAAGTCGCCCGTTTTGGCACGGGCCGCGAAACGCGGGCCATAGTTCGCCTTGAACCGCTCGGCCATGCCGTCGTAGAAGGCGCGGATGTGCTCGCCCTGGAACTCGATGACGTCGACGTAGACGAGCAGGATCTGAGCCGAGTTGGCCTCGACCACCTGCTCGATCGCGACCGCCATCCGCTCGAGGTCCTCGGGGAAGTCGACGGCGGCGAACAGCTTGTTGAGCGGCAGCTCGGGGTCCATCAACCGCTCCCAGTAGCGCTCGATGAGCTTCTGGTAAATGGCGTGCTTGTTGGGAAAGTGGTGGTAGATGTTGCCGACCGAAAGGCCCGCGTGGTCGGCGATCTGACGCAGGGTGGTGGCGCGGTAACCCTGGGTGGAGAAGAGCTCCAGGCCGGCGTCGAGCACCGCTTCGATGGACGCTTCCGACCTGGCTTCCTGCCGTTCTCGTGCGGCCATGGAACCTCCTCGTTTGCAACTAAAAACCGAACGCTTGGTTGGGATTATCCGAACGCCTGTTCGGTTTGACAAGCCGCACTGCGGCAACCGTCCTCCTCGGTGCCCGCGCGGGATCACACCCCGGGACAGGCCCTTGGATCTCTCCTCAGGTAATCGGTGCGACGCCGCCGAGCTCGCGGTAGAGAAACGCGCGGGCGGCCCGCCAGTCGCGCTTCACGGTGCGCTCGGAGACCCCGGTCGCCGCGGCGATTTCCTCGACCGAGAAGCCGCCGAAGAACCGCCACTCGACCATTCGTGCGAGGTCGGGCTCGACCGCGGCGAGGCGGTCGAGCGCTTCGTGCACCGCCAGCACCTCGATCCTGCGGTCGGGGGCGCCGATCTCGAGATCGTCGAGCGAGAGGTGAGCGGCGGCGCCGCCGCGTTTCTGGGCGAGGCGAAGCCGCGCCGCGTCGACCAGGATCTGGCGCATGGCGCGCGAGGCCAGGGCGAGCAGATGGGCCCGGTCGCGCGGCGACCAGGCGTCGAGGCGGTCGAGCTTGAGGAACGCCTCGTGCACCAGGCCGGTGGTCGAGAGGGCGCCGCGCCGGCGCCGCGCCAGCTCACGGTGAGCGACCTTGCGCAGCTCCGAGTAGACGAGCTCGAAGAGGCGTTCCTTGGCCGACTCGTCGCCGGCCCGCACCTGGACCAGCAGAGCGGTGACCTCGCCCGGCTCGAGCTTCGGCGCCGGGCCCGGCGGACGCGACTTTTCGGGCATCTCGGCGAACGGTAACACGGCGCCCGCCGGTCCCCCGGGTACCGCTTCCCGCGTCAGAGAAGGGCGGCGTTCGGCCTGCCTCACGAACGAGAGCCTGCGCATAGACTCGGCCCGTGACTCCGACAGGGAGAGATGACGACCGGGGCGGGCGCTCCGGTTCGTCGCGGGCGCGCCTTCTCTTCGACGAGCTCGTCGAGCTCGCGGTCGAGGCGCGCGCCGCGCGACTGGAGCAGATCGCCGGCGAAGACCCGCGGCTGGCAGACCTGGTGCGCGAGCTGCTCGTCGCCGACGCCGCCGCGCCGCGCTCGTTCGCGGTCGGCGTCGGCTCGACCGACCTCGTCGAGGTGCTCGCTCCGGCGGCCCCGCTGGAAGCCGCCGCGGGATCGCGCATCGGTCCCTACCGGCTGATCTCGCCGCTCGGCCAAGGGGGGATGGGCGAGGTCTGGCGCGCCGAGCGCGCCGACGGGGAGTTCGAGCAGCAGGTGGCGCTCAAGCTGGTTCGCAGCGGTCTCGAATCGCGCGAGCTGGTGCGCCGTTTCCTGCTCGAACGCCAGATCCTGGCGCGCCTCGAGCACCCCGGCATCGCGCGCCTGATCGACGGCGGGGTCTCCGAGCAGGGACGCCCCTACTTCGCGCTGGAGCTGGTCGAAGGCGAGCCGATCACCCGGTTCGTGGCGGCGCGGGAGCTCGACATCGACGCGCGGCTGCGGCTCGTCCTCCAAGCCGCGGACGCGGTCGCCGCCGCGCACGCCGCCCTGGTCGTACACCGCGACCTCAAACCGTCGAACATCCTGGTCGGCGCCGGCGGCCGGGTGAAGCTGCTCGACTTCGGGATCGCCAAGCTGCTCGACCCCGGGCCGGACGAGCCCGCGATGACGCGCACCGCCGCGGCGCCGATGACGCCGGCCTACGCGGCACCGGAGCTGCTGCGCGGCGAGCCGGCGACAACCGCCACCGACGTCTTCGGCCTCGGCGCGGTGCTCTACGAGTTGCTCGCCGGCCGACCGCCCTTCCCGCGCCGCGGCGCCAGCCCATCGGCGCTCGCCGAGGCGGTGGCGCGCGAGACGCTCGAGCGCCCGAGCCGGGTGGTGGCGGATCGCCCGGGCGGAGCGCGCCTCGCGCGTCGTCTGGCCGGCGACCTCGACACCATCGTGGCGAAGGCCTTGCACGCCGAGCCCGGACGGCGTTATCCCTCGATCGACGCTTTCGCCGAGGACCTGCGTCGTTATCTCGACGGGCGGCCGGTTCTGGCGCGGCCCGACTCCCTGCGTTACCGCTTGGGCAAGCGGGTGCGGCGCAACCGGGCCGCCTCGGCGGCGGCGCTCCTCACGTCGGCCGCGCTCGTCGCCGGCCTCGGCGCGGTGCTCTGGCAGGGGGCGGTGGCGCGCGCCGCCGCGCGGCGCGCGGAGGCGGAGGCAGCGCACGCGCGGCGCGTGCAGGAGCTCCTGGTGGGCCTGTTCGAGGGCGCCGATCCATCGCGCACCCTGGGTTCCTCCCTGACCGCGCGCCAGGTCCTCGACGAGGGCGTCCGCCGGCTGCCGCGCACGCACGACGTCGATCCCGTCACCCGTGCCGAGATGTACGAGGTGTTCGCGCGCACCTACCGCTCGCTCGGCCTGCTCGATGACGCGCGGCGCTTCGCGGCCCAGGCGGTCAGCCTCCACCGCCGGCTCGAGGGCGCCGCCAGCATCGCGACCGCCGAGGCCGAGCTGACGGCGGCCGAGGTCGCGGTCGACCGGGGCGTCGTCGCTTCGACCCGTCCAGAGCTCACGGTGCTGCTGGCGCGCTTCGACCAGGAGCTCGGCGCGGACAGCCCGCAGGCGCTGCGCGCCCGTAGCGCGCTGGCGCAGGACTACGAAGCGGTGGGGGAGGGCGCGCGGGCGCGCGGCCTGCTGAACGAGGTCGTCGACGCCGACCGGCGAATCCGCGGCGAGGACGCGATCGAGACGATCGACGCGATGGCGGCGCTCGCCGATGCACTCGGCGACGCCTCGCAGTTCGATCGCGCCGAGCGCCTCCTGCGCGACGCGCGAGCCAGGCTCGAGCGGAGCGGCGCCGCGCGCAGCCCACAGGCGGTGCGCGTCGAGACCGATTTGGCCGACGTCCTGAGCTCGGTGTCGCGTCACGACGAGGCCGAGACGCTCTATCGGGAAGCGCTCGCCAAGTCGCGCGCGGTGCTCGGACCGCGCCACGTCTACACGGCGGAGATCCTCATCAAGCTCGGCTTCCTGCTCTCGAACACCGGACGGTACGACGAGGCCGACGCGCCGCTGCGCGAGGCCGCGTCCATCCTCAAGCCGATCGGCCACTACGACTACGGCGCCGCGATCCGCTACCTCGGCTACAACGAGCTGGCGCGGGAGCGGTTCGCCGAGGCGGTCACGCACTTCGACGAGGCGGAGAGCTTTTTCCGAGCCACCCTCGGCGACGACAGTCCGCTGACCTGGTCGGCGGTGGTGAGTAAGGCGGTCGCGGAGATGCGCACCGATCGGGTGGCGGCCGCGGAGCGTCATCTGCGGGAGGCGATCGCCGCGACCGTTCGGCTGCTCGGGCCGGAGAGCGACAGCGTCCGGACACCGCTCGTGGCGCTCGGCGAAGCCCTGCGCCGGGAGGGACGAACGGCGGAGGCGATCGCGACCCACGAGAAGACGCTCGCGATGGCGATCCGGCTTTTCGGCGAGGGCGAAACGCTGGCGAGCGCCGCCTCCCGTCAGCAGCTCGCCGAGGATCACCTGCGCGCCGGCTCGCGCGCCGACCTCCTCCAGGCACGAACGTATGCGGATGCCAGCCTCGCCTACTTCCGCGCCCATCCGAAGAGCCCCTCGCGCCTCGCCCGCGTGCTAGTCACCTCGGCCCGCGTCGCGCTCGCCGCGGGAGACCGCGCCCGCGCCCGTCGCGAGCTCGCCGAGGCGGTGCCGATCCTGGCCGCGAGTCTGCCGGCGGGAGCGCCGTCGCTCGTTGAGGCTCGAGCCCTGCTGGTCGGGACCTGACGCGAGGCCGACGACGCGGCGGAGTAAGATCGCCCGCATGGCGAGGCATTCCGCGAAGGTGCTCGAGGGCGTCGAGAGGGTGCGGGCCGAGCGGCCGGCGCTCGAGTTCGGGACGGGCGTCTTCGAGTACGCGCCGGCGCCGGAGTCGACCGATCACGTGCGGCTCGAGAGGCGCTATGGCCTCTACATCGGCGGCAAGTTCGTGGCGCCGAAGTCGCAGCGCTGGTTCGAGACGGTGAATCCGGCGACCGAGGAGCCGCTGGCCGAGGTCGCGGAGGCCAACTCGGCCGATGTCGACGCGGCGGTCGAGGCGGCGGAGACGGCGTACCGGAAGAGCTGGTCGAAGATGAAGCCGGCCGAGCGTGGGAAGTACGTCTACCGGATCGCGCGGCTCATCCAGGAGAAGGCGCGCGAGCTCGCGGTCGTCGAGACGCTGGACGGCGGCAAGCCGATCAAGGAGTCGCGCGACGTGGACGTGCCGCTGGCCGCGGCGCATTTCTTCTACCACGCGGGTTGGGCGGACAAGCTCGGCGAAGCATTCCCCGGGCGCAAGGTGGAGTCCCTCGGGGTCTGCGGGCAGATCATTCCCTGGAACTTCCCGCTGCTGATGGCGGCGTGGAAGATCGCGCCGGCGTTGGCCTGTGGCAACACGGTGGTGCTGAAGCCGGCCGAGACGACGCCGCTGACCGCGTTGAAGCTGGCCGAGATCGTGCGTGAAGCGGATCTGCCGCCGGGTGTCGTCAACATCGTGACGGGCGCCGGAGAGACGGGCGCCCATCTGGTGAACCATCCGCGGGTCGCCAAGATCGCCTTCACGGGCTCGACCGAGGTCGGCAAGCGGATCCAGCGCGCCGTGGCGGGAACGGGCAAGCGGCTCACCCTCGAGCTCGGCGGTAAGGCGGCGAACATCGTCTTCGCGGACGCGGCGATCGATCAGGCGGTCGAGGGGATCGTCAACGGGATCTACTTCAACCAGGGGCACGTCTGTTGCGCGGGCTCGCGGCTGCTGGTCGAGGAGTCGGTCGCCGACGAGCTGTTGGCGAAGCTCGACTGGCGGATCCGGCAGCTCCGGGTGGGCGATCCGTTGGACAAGAACACCGACGTCGGCGCGATCAACTCGCTCGCCCAGCTCGAGAAGATCCGCGAGCTGACGCTCTGCGGAATCGAGGAGGGCGCGGAGATCCACCAGCCGCCCTGCGATCTGCCGGCGCGCGGCTATTTCTTCCCGCCGACCTGGTTCTCGAACGTGGCGCAGTCGCACCGCATCGCGCGCGAGGAGATCTTCGGTCCGGTGCTCGCGGTGATGACGTTCCGCACCGCCGACGAGGCGATCGAGAAGGCGAACAACATCGCCTACGGATTGTCGGCCGGGGTGTGGACGGACAAGGGCGCCAAGATCTTCGCGATGACGAAGCGGCTGCGCGCCGGGGTCGTGTGGGCGAACACCTTCAACAAATTCGACCCGACCTCGCCGTTCGGCGGCTACAGGGAGTCCGGCTTCGGCCGCGAGGGCGGCGTGCACGGGCTCGCGGCCTACCTGCGAAGATGAGCGACAACGAGCCGCGCGGCCTCCAGGGGAACACCGGGCTCGACCGGCTGCGCCGCGAGCTCGAGCAGTGCCTCGAGGAGCGCTCGGCGCTCGCCCAGCGCGAGCTCGACGATCGGCGCTTGATCGAGAACCTCACGGGCGGCTATTTCTTCTACCGCCATGACTCCGAGCGGCGCTACTCCTATCTGAGCCCGTCGGTCGAGCAGGTCCTCGGCTACACGCCGGAGGAGTACATCGAGCTCTACGCGACACTGTTCACCGATTCTCCGGTCAACCAGGAAGCGCGCCTCTGCACGGAGCGGGCGATCGCCGGCGAGGCGCAGTACAGCTTCGAGGCGGAGCTGCGCGTCAAGGATGGCTCGGTCCGCCAGGTCGAGGTCAGCGAGGTGCCGGTCTTCGGGGTCGATGGCGGCGTGGCGCTGATCGAGGGGATCGTCCACGACGTCACGGAGCGCAAGCGGCGCGAGAGACGGCTCGAGGAGCAGGCGACGCTCGACGAGCTGACGGGTCTCTACAATCGCCGCCATCTGCGGGTGCGGCTCGACGAGGCGATCGCCCTCGCCCGAAGGCACGAATTTCCGATGTCTATGGCGATGGTCGATCTCGACGGGTTGAAGTCGGTCAACGACTCCTTCGGGCACGCCGCCGGCGACAAGATGATCTGCGCCGCCGCCGAGATTCTGCGCCGCGAGTTGCGTCGCGGCGACGTCCTCGGCCGGCTCGAACGGATCGCGGGGAGGCTCGGCGGTGACGAGTTCGCGGCGCTTCTGCCCTATTCGAACGCGCGCCAGGCGCGCGTCGCCATGCGCCGTGTGCTCGCGGCGTTCGACGCCGAGCCGGTGCTTCTCGCGGTCGGCTCCACGCGCGTGTTGCGCGCCTCGATCGGCATCGCCGAGCTGGGGCCGGAGGAATCCGCCGAGTCGCTCGAAGGGCGCGCCGACGAGGCGCTCTACCGCGCCAAGCGGGAGCGGCGCGGCCAGATCGTGCTGGCCGCCGAGCCCGACAGCTGAGCGCGGGCGGCTGCGACCGTCCCACGGCAGGTAGGCGAGCGCTTCGAGCCTGGCGATCGACTCTGCGCCGGGGGTCTGCTCGGGGGCGCCGAGGCGTGTTTTGCATTCCGTGGGTCCGGTATGCGTCCACGTCTTCCTCGTTGGATCTTCGGGGATCCATCTGAGCGGAAGATGTAGCCGCATCCCGGCCCCTCGGGCAGAGAGGCTCCGGCGCCAGGTCGTGATTGGCATTCCGTGGGTCCGGTATGCGTCCACGTCTTCCTCGGTGGATCTTCGGGGATCCATCTGAGCGGAAGATGTAGCCGCATCCCGGCCCCTCGGGCAGAGAGGCTCCGGCGCCAGGTCGTGATTGGCATTCCGTGGGTCCGGTATGCGTCCACGTCTTCCTCGGTGGATCTTCGGGGATCCATCTGAGCGGAAGATGTAGCCGCATCCCGGCCCCTCGGGCAGAGAGGCTCCGGCGCCAGATCGTGATTGGCATTCCGTGGGTCCGGTATGCGTCCACAGCTTCCTCGGTGGATCTCTGGGGTCCCATCTGAGCGGAAGATGTGGCCGCATCCCAGCCTCTCGACCAGAGAGGCTCGTGCGCCGGCTCGGGAGTCGAGAAGTTGCGCGCGTCTACTTCAGGGTCAGTGTCACCAGCGGAAAGTAACCGTCGTCCTTCGGCGAGCCGCCGCTCTCGCGCATGAGCAGGCGGATGGTCTGGCCGGGCTTCACGCCGAGATCGGCGTATTCGACGCTGCCGCTGACCACCTTCCCGGTGACCGGCACCTTCGCTGACGCCTTGCTGCCGGGGAAGCCCATCGAGTCGACGACGGTGTCGCCGGAGAAGGAGTTGGTAGTCAGCTTGTCGAGGTTGACCGCGCCCCAGTGGGTCTTGGGCTTGGCCTTGGAGGATCCGCCTTCGCAGGCGCTCATGCCGTTGGTGTAGTCGGCGCAGGCCTCGAGCTTGAGCTTGTAGTCGAAGCCGGAGCCGTGGTCACGGACTTCGGGTCCGGTCTTCGCGTCGTTGTCGGCGTCGATGTAGGCGTCGATGATGGAGCTGGCGAAGGCGCCGGGTGCATCGGCGAGGGTCACGTCGAAGCGCAAGGTCTTGCCGTCGCTCACGACGTTCACGTGGGTGACGTCGAGCGCCGGTTCAACGCCGCCCGTGGTCTGGATGCCTTCCATGTCGCCCGCCGGATCGTCGAGCTCGACGCTGCCGGTCGCTTGCATGGTCTGGGCGTTCATCCAACTGGCGCAGAGGGTGAGCGTCACGGTGGTGACGAGGGTCCTACGGAACGTGCGAGTCATGCTCGCCTCCTCGGACTAGGAGCGCGGAGTCGTCTCCATGATCGACGCTGGCTCCCGCTGGCGATGCTGAAAATCTGCCGCGTCCTGGGGCGGATTATGGCGGCGTTTTCTCGGGAAGGGGAGGGGTTTCGGACGCCCTCGGGCGAAGAGGCTCCGGTGCCGACTCCCTCTTTCGGGGAACGGGTTGCCGGCTTCAGGGCAGGTAGCCGAGCGCCTTCAGCTGGGCGATCGATTCGGGGTCGAGCTTGTTGGTGGGCGCGCCCAGGGCGGTGAGGCGCGCTACGACTTCATCCAGATAGCCGCGCAGCAGGGGCGGCAGGGTCGCGACCCGGCCGGGGGTGAGGTCGCGCTTCTCGCCGGGATCGGTCTCGAGGTCGTAGGTGAAGAGGCGGTGGTCGGAGAGGCGCCAGACCTGTTTGCTTCCGTTCTCGACCACGCCGACTTCGAGCAGCCCTTTCCGTCGCGCCGCTTGGTCGGAGCGCTTGGCGAGCGCGGCGCCTTCGTGCGCCTGCAGCCAGATGGCGCGCTGGCTCGGCGCGGCGCCGCCGGCGAAGACGGGCGCCCAGTCGAAGCCCGCCATACGGTCGTGTTCCGGGGGTTCGATGCCGAGCAGGCCGAGCACGGTGGGGGCGACGTCCAGGATCGAGGCCGGGGCGTTCAGGACTTGCGGCGTGAGATGGCCGGGCCAGACGACACCGAGCGGGATGCGCACGGTCTGCTCGAAGAGGTTGCGGCCGTGCCCCCAGTAGCGATGCTCGCCCAGGCTCTCGCCGTGGTCGGCGGCGAAGACGACGAGGGTGTCGGGGCCGAGGGCGCCGGGCGCCGTGAGCTGGTCGACCAGGCGGCCGAGGTAGTGGTCGGCGTTGGCGATCTCGGTGTCGTAGCGCTCGGCTTTGCCGGGCCACCAGCGCGAGACGCCGAGGCGGCTCGCGTAGGCGTCGCGCAGCAGGTAGGGCGCGTGGGGATCGACGTAGTGCACCCAGAGGAGCAGCGGGCGGCGGTCGGGCGCGCGGTCGAAGCGACCGGTCCACTGGAGCACCGCCCGGTCGACGTCGGCGGCGCCGGCCTCTTCGCCGATCATGCCGTACCAGCGGTGGCGGGTCAGGATCTCGCGGTAGACGTCGAAGTGCTCGTCGAGGCCGGTGAGCTGGTGGCGCAGGGTCCAGTTGGAGACGAACGCGGCGGTGCGGTAGCCGTGGCTCGCGAGGATCTTGGTCAGCGAGTCGAGGCCCTTGCGCATCTTGACGGCGTTGCGGGAGGCGCCGTGGACGTCGGGGGGAAGCGAGGTGATCATCGAGATCAGGGCCGGCGCGGTGAGCGGCTCGACGGTGCGGGCGTCGGTGAAGCGGACGCCGCGCGCGAGCAGGCGGTCGATCTCGGGAGAGGTCGGTTTGGCGTAGCCGTAACAGCCCAGGTGGTCGGCGCGCAGCGCGTCGATCGTCACGATCAACACGTTGGGCGGCGCCGGGATCGTCGGGCCGGCGGTCGCGGCTCCCGCGACACCGGCCAGGAGAAGCACGGCGGCCAACGCCGCTGGCGGGACGGCGCGGAGCGTCGGGTTTCGTTTACGAGACGTCATTTCTGAGCGGCCCGATGGTAGCAGGGCGGGTAACTGTTCTCCATCTATCCGATCCGCTCGAGCAGCGTCTCGACCTCGTCCATCACCCGGTTGGCCTTGGCGATGGTCAGTGCGAAGGGCTCGGGCCCGGTCATGTCGACGCCGGCCCGGTCGAGGAGCGCGATCGGGTAGTCGGAGCAGCCGGCGGAGAGGAATTCGAGGTAGCGGCGTCGTGCCTCGTCGTCGCCCGCGAGGACGCGCTCGGAGAGCGCTGTCGAGGCCGTGAACGCGGTGGCGTACTGGTAGACGTAGAAGTTGCAGATAGAAGTGCGGAATGTAGGCCCACTTCGGGCGACGTCAGTCGTCGACCACGCATATCCCCTCGTCGTGGCCGTAGTAGCGGCGCATGATGTCCCTGTAGAGCGCGTCGAGCGCCTCGCCGGTCAGCGGCTTCGCCGGCTTCGGCCCTCTCGTGGATCGCGCAGCTCGAACTCGGCGAACTGCGTCTGGCGGAAGACGGTGCCCTTGACGCTCTCGAGGTAGCTTGCCGAGCAGGGCCAGGCGTGTCCGTCGTCCGTCAGGTCCTTCAGCATGTGCTCGACGAGCAGCGCTCTCGTTGAAGGTCGAGGCGACTTCGGCGACGAAGATCGGGTAGTCGGCCAGGTGGGGATAGGGCTGGTCGCGTTGTTCGAGTAGTAGCTCTGCATCGTGTGGCCCAGCTCGTGCGCCAGGGTGCTGACGTCGTTGTACTTGCCGTTGTAGTTGATCAGCATGTACGGGTGGACGTCGTAGGCGGCGCCGTTGGAGTAGGCGCCGGAGCGCTTGCCTTCGGTCGGGAATGAAGTCGATCCAGCGCTCGGCGAAGGCCGCGCGCCACGATGCCGCGGTACTCCTCGCCGAGCGGGTGGAGCGAGTCCAGCACCAGGGCGTTGGCCTCCTCGACGGTGTATTCAGGCCTCGTCACCGAGCAGGAGCGGCGCGTAGAGGTCGTAGTAGTGGAGCTGCTCCACGCCCAGGATCCGGCTGCGCAGGTCGAGGTAACGGTGGAAGGTCGCGAGGTTGGCGCCGACGTTGTCGACCAGGCCGTGGTAGACGGCGACCGGGATCTGGTCGGTGTCGAGGGCGCTCTCGAGCGCGGAGCCGTACTTGCGGGCGCGCGCGTAGAAGAGGTCGCGCTGCACGGCGCCGTAGAGCGCCGCGCCGAGGGTCCGGCGGTAGTCGTGCAGGACGCCGAAGTAGGCGGCGAAGACGGCGCGGCGGTCGGCGCGGTTCTCGACGGCGCGATAGAGGGCGAAGGTGGCGCCGTCGAGCGTCACGGTCCGGCCGTCGGAGAGGGTTACTTCGGGGCGTGGCAGGTCGGCGTCGACCAGCAGGCCGTGCAGGTTCTCGGGCACAGCGGCGATGCGGCTCGCCTCGGCGAGCAGGCGCTCTTCGCCGGCGGTGCCGGTGTGGGCCTGGCGGCGCAGGATGTCGTCGAGGTAGTGGCGGTAGATGGCCAGGCCGCTCTCTTCCGCGAGAAATTTCTCGACGGTCGCCGGGTCCATGGCCAGGATCTCGGGTTCGAGCCAGGCGGCGCGGCCGCCGAGCTCGGTGGCGACCTGTTCGATCTCCTGACGCATGCCGAGTGGCTTGGACTCGCGGGTGTCTTCGTCGGAGCGCATGGACGCATAGACATAGATCTTGGCGAGGCGGCGCTGGAGGTCGAAGACGAGGTCGAGGGCGTCGCGCAGGGTTCGCGCCGAGGTGGCCAGCTGGCCCTGGAAGGCGTCGACCGACGGGATTTCGGCGACGAGCTCGTCCTTGGCTTGGCGCCAGGCGTCTTCGGAGGCGAAGAGGTCGGCCAGGTTCCACTTGTAGCGCTCGGGGATCTGGGCGCGGTCGCGGGTCGGCGTTGTCTGGGGTGCGGCGACGGACATGCTGGGCCTCTCGTCAGGTGATCGGGAGAGCGCTGCCTAGGGAGCGCCCGGGCGAAGAGTCTATCGGCGCAGGATGGGGACAGCTTCCAATTTTCACTCGGCGCCCGAGCGACCCCGGCGTAGCCGAAAATTGGTAGCTGTCCCCGGTCTTGGCGGCGTGCTGGGCATTCCGTGGGTCCGGTAAGCCTCTACATCTTCTTCGTCGGGGCTTTGGAGATCCATTCGAGCAGAAGATGTAGCCGCTTCCCGGCCCCTCGGGCAGAGAGGCACCGGCGCACGCTCCTTACCCGGTCTTCGCCTCACGTATTGGTGGGGGTGGCGTCGGTCGTGCTGGGCGGTCCATGGGTCCGGTAAGCCTCTACATCTTCTTCGTCGGGGCTTCGGAGATCCATTCGAGCAGATGATGTAGCCGCTTCCCAGCCCCTCGGGCAGAGAGGCACCGGCGCACGCTCCTTACCCGGTCTTCGCCTCACGTATTGGTGGGGGTGGCGTCGGTCGTACTGGGCATTCCGTGGGTCCGGTAAGCCTCTACATCTTCTTCGTTGGGGCTTCGGAGAACCATTCGAGCAGAAGATGTAGCCGCTTCCCAGCCCGTCGGGCAGAGAGGCACCGGCGCACGCTCCTTACCCGGTCTTCGCCTCACGTATTGGTGGGGGTGGCGTCGGTCGTGCTGGGCATTCCGTGGGTCCGGTAAGCCTCTACATCTTCTTCGTCGGGGCTTCGGAGAACCATTCGAGCAGAAGATGTAGCCGCTTCCCAACCCCTCGGTCAGAGAGGCTCAGGTGCATACGCCGCTGGGAGTGAATTTGCGCCGCTTTCTCTGTGGACGCGGTGAAGAGTGTCGCGCCGCGCGGCGCCCGGACGTCTCGTCCCGCAGCTAGGCGAGGCGTGCCGGCCGCCGGCGCGGCGCAGACTTTGGAGGGCTCCTGAAGGAGGAGCGGGGACGGCTCAGCGTCCGCTGCTCGCGGCGCCCATCGCGTGGTCGTGGAGCACGCGGACGTTGGCGGCGAGGTTCTCGCCGTTCCGGACGCTCCAGTCGATGAGCACTTCCTGGCCGGCCTTCAGGTCGGAGACCTTGGCGCTCTGGCCGTCGACCTTGCAGGTGGTCGAGGGGGCGTAGGCGAACTCTTCGTCGACGTTGCCGGTGCGGATCTTGAGCCGCATCGAACGGCTGTCGACCTTGGTGATCGTTCCCAGGGAATGCGACAGCGAGCTGTTGGACATCATCGTCGCGCGCATCGGCTGCGAGCTCGATCCGTGGTACATCGGCATGGCGTACGCGCTCGCGGTCAGCGCGAGCCCCAGGACCGCCACGAAGCTCCAGACTTTCCAGCTCTTGAACATCGTTTCTCCTCTCGTCGGGTCGCGGGGCGTCGTTATTGGCGCTCCGCGGTTCGGAATTGCATCGGGTGTGCCATTCGGGAGGAGTTGGGACGACGTGGTCCGTTGGCGGTGGGAGCGAAACCCGGCCCGGCGGCGTGCGTAGGAAGACACGAGGCCGGATACGGCCGAGGAGACTCTGATGCCCGACACCATTCAACCCGCGCCCTTCCGCTTGCCGCCCGCCCTGCTCGCGGTGGCGCCGTTTCTCGATCCACGCACCTGGGGCGCGGTCGCTTATCTCTGGCTCGGCTTCCCGCTCGGCCTGCTCTGGTTCGTCGGCATGACGATCGGCTTTCTGACCGGTACCGTTCTCACTCTCATCTGGATCGGCCTCGTCGTCCTCGCGGTCACGCTGTTGGGGGTCTGGGGCGCCGAAGGGCTGGAGCGTCAGCTCGCGATCCTGCTGCTCGGCGCGCGCGTGCCGGAGCGGCGCAAGCAGGCCGAGGGACCGGAGACGACGGGCGCGTGGATCCGCTCGGTGGTTTCGGGCCCGGCGCTCTGGAAGGGCATCGTCTTTCTCGCGCTGCGCTTTCCGCTCGGGCTGGTGGGCTGGATCTTCTCGGTCGTCTCGCTCTCGATATCACTGGCGTTTCTCGCGGCGCCTTGGATCCGGCTGTTCGGCGGCCACGTGAACCTCGACTTCGGCTGGTTCTGGATCGGTCCCGGCGAGGGGCTCTGGTTGCTCTCGATCGTCGGCCTGCTCGGCCTGATCGTGAGCCTGCACGCCCACCGCGCGTTGGGTTGGATCTGGGCGCGCCTCGCGGAGTGGCTGCTCGGCGAGGTGGCGCCCGCGCCGGCGACGCCTGCGATGCCGCAGGAAGCGGTCGCGGCGACCGCCTGAGCTCGCGCGGCGTCGCGCGGTAGGATTCCCGGACACCTCCGGGAGCGGCGCGATGACCCTCGAAGTCCGCAAGACGTACAAGCTCTTCATCGGCGGCGCCTTCGTGCGCTCGGAGTCGGGCCGCTACGACCCGGCGCTCGATCCGAAGGGGGTCCATCTGGCGAACGTCTGCCGCGCCTCGCGCAAGGACGTGCGCGACGCGGTCGTGAAGGCCCGCGCGGCGCAGGAGAAGTGGGCGTCGACGACGGGCTATCTGCGCGGCCAGATCCTCTACCGGATGGCGGAGATGCTGGAGGGGCGCGCCGGCGCGTTCGTCGCGCTCCTCGAGCAGACGGGCGCGAGCGCGAGCCAGGCGAAGCGCGAAGTCCGCGCCTCGATCGACCGCATCGTCCACTACGCGGGCTGGAGCGACAAGTACCAGGCGCTCCTCTCGAGCGTGAACCCGGTCGCCTCGAACTACTTCGACTTCTCACTCCCCGAGCCGACCGGCGTGGTCGCCCTCGTCGCCCCGGACACGCAGGCCCTGCTCGGCCTCGTCAGCCACTCCCTCCCGGCGATCGTCACCGGCAACACCGTGGTGGCCCTGCTCAGCGAGCAGAACCCCCTGGTGGGCCTCGAATGGTCCGAAGTCCTCGCCACCAGCGACCTCCCGGCCGGAGTCCTCAACCTCCTCTCCGGCCGCCGCGACGAACTCCTCCCGCATCTCGCCCGCCACATGGACATCAACGCACTCACCCTCTGCGCCGTCGAAGAACCGCTGTCCACCGAAGCCCTCCGCGACGCCTCCGTCAACGTCAAACGCACCACCACCTACGCCCTCGACGACTACTACACCGACGCAGCCCAAGGCCTCGAATTCCTCAAGCCGACCCTCGAAATCAAGACGACGTGGCATCCCGTGGGGTGGTGAAAGAGCGCGAGTTCCAGGGCCGGTTCTAGGGTTCGAGCTTTTGCAGCAACCGCTGGCAATAGGGATTGTCTGGTTCCAGGCTAAGGCCGAAGCGCGCAGTGGCAATTGCACGCTCTTGATTGCCCACGTTTGCCTGAAGCCAGGCCAATCGAGAACAGTCAGTAGCTGAGAGTTCTCTTCGCCGCCGCTCCAACGACTCGACGAGCTTTTCAACGAGTAGCATCACCTCTCGCGACCACGCGCTGTCAGTTCGGTCTTTCTTGAGGTCATAGAGCCGCGTATTGACCCGATTGGCTGCGTTGGAGAGTTCGTCGATCGTGGCAGTTGGTAGCTGCGTCTGCTCCACGAGGGCGTGTACCTCGCCAACAACATCGCCTGTTGCGCGCGAGAGATCAGCGAGTTGCGACCATGCGGTCTTTCGTAGCGCCGGCTGGTCGGCTTCGAGAAGGCTGAGGAGATAGGTTTTCGCCTTCTCTTCACGCCCATCAACAGAGTCATCTCTGAGAACGAGGTCAACCAGTCGCAGGTAGGTCTGAGGTACTCTTGAAGCTAGGTACTCCAAAATCGGAAGGGTGTCCGCGACTCTCTCGTTACCAGCGCTGGCGCGGTCTGCGATCGCGGAGACGAGGCGCTCGATTCTTGGGAACACCCCTCGGTGAGCGTCTTCTCGCCTCCCGGCGCCAAATTCCATGAGCAATTTCCTGTCGGACTCGATGGCGACCTTGTAGGGGCTGACCTCCAGCTTTCGTCGGCCGTAAAGAGCTGCAGCGAGCGGCAGGCCTACGAAAAGCGATCCATCAGAGTCGGAAACAACCTCTTCCACAAGAGAGAAGCGCTTGAGTTCATTAAGCGCTCCTTGGACATCCATCTTCTCGTTCTCAGGGCGAAGGGCGACAGCCTCGAGTGCCACCTCGGGCACGAGGACACGCCAACTCGACAACAAGAGGAACTGGCGCTGGGCTCCGGGCGAGAGGTTTGCGAACGTCCGCTCGAATAGGGCACGTAGAACGTTCTCTTGTCCGGCGACAATGCGCTCGGGTTTGTGGGCCGTTCGAGTCCGTGCCGCCTCTCCGAGCAGGATCTTGATTACATAGGGGTGCCCATATGACTCTGCAATGAGCTGTTCTCGGTACTGAATAGACATCAGCGCCTCTACACCAAGCCGAGCGGCTTCCTTGTCGATAAGTCGTTCAGCTTCCTCTTCGGTCATTCCATGAACATCAATGTGATAGTCACCGACGAAGTCGCGAAAGCGAGTCGTAATGAGAATCTTGTTCGGCGGCCGGACGTGCGCGTCAATCCACTGGAATACATCGGCCGTGCTTTCCACGGTCTCAAAGTTGTCCAAGACGAAGAGCGTTGAGCCGGCGGCACCGAGTTCAAGGCAGCGCTCAAAGAACCGTACGGGATCGAATGCCTTCTCTTGCGCTTCAGTTGGCTCCAACAACGTGACAGCCGCCTGTGCGATGTCTCTCTTCGTCACGACCCTCGCGCTTACCGGCTTTGGGCCCGAGTCAAGCAGGTCAGTGTCTCTTGCACTTAGCCAGATAACTGTTTCGTATGGAGGGGTCAGGCTATGGCTTATCTCGTGCAACACGGCAAGCGCAAGCGAGGTCTTGCCGATTCCGCCAGGGCCTGTCAAAGAGAGAATCGGATGCCTATCTGTCTCCAGAAGTTGCCGGGCGAGTTGATCTTCCAACCCGGGTCGATCGATATACCCCCGCGGAAGTGGTGGGAGATTGGCGAAAAGGTTGCCTGCCGGTTCCAGTCGCGTGCCACCGTCGGTTTCGCTGAGAGGAAGTCGTGAAGGAGGCGCCAGCCACCTTGTACCCTCTGTGCGTCTCGTGTCGTTTGTTACATACGAAAGCAGCTCAAAAGTCGCGCTCTTGAATTGTCCGTTCGGAACGAAGACATCTAGAAGATCTGGATCGGACACCACGAGTGGGACATGCAGAGGCTCGTTAAGGAATAGGTGAACACCGTCGGAAAGTCTGATGTCCCGCGACTTCTTGAGGTAGTCGAAACTCTCCGTACTCCCGTGTAGCGGCGAAACTCTGTACTTGCCGGAGAGGTTTCGATAGAGGTGCGCCCACGGGACTTGGAAGACCTGCAGGTTGGAGACCACGTTTGAGATCGCGTCATGAAGATCGAGGCAGACGCTTTGGCACTGGCTAGGAGTCGGAGCGCCGTGTCCCCTTGTCTTGTTTCTGAGCGTTGCGGCTATTGAGAAGAAGTGACGAAGGGGAACTTTTCTCCCCGGCCTATCTATTTCGATGCGAAGGCGTCGCGCAATCTCGTAGGCTGCGGACGTCGCCTCGTAGCGCCAGTCCCCGCTTCCAACGCGTTCGGGTGAGCTCTCGGGCGAGAGGCTGAGCGGAACTTCTAAGGAATTGTGCGGGTCTGCCCATCAGGAGATCATTGAGGGTCTCCACCCACTCTCCGATCGCATCTGCTCGTACCAGTCTGTGTTCGGCGCTATATCGGTGTCTATCGACATCTTCACCGAGGCAGGCGACCAACGCGGAGACAACTAGCTTTGTTACATACTCGCTGTAGAGAGAAAGAGCCCAATAGAAGGCTGTATCACCGTCTTCGCGATCGAGTTCGATGCGTTGCTGAATCCTGCCCAGGAGCGGCAGCTGCATCACCTAGCCCCCCCCTTCTATTAGTCAACCTTGTAGAGAGTCGCGTGGACCACTCAATTGTCCATCGACTCGCAGAGGTAACGAGTAGGACGCCCGTGGAAGCTTCATTGAATAATGGTGCAACGGAAAGCAGTCGTCAAGCGAGGGCGATGGGCATTGGAACTTGGAAACAGGCCCGTAGCCCCCTGGGAATCACGGCCCCGCACAAGCGGCCGTGGATCTGAGCTGAGAAGGTGCCAGCCGAGTCGCAAGTCGTCACATCTGAAGCTGGGCGTCTTGCGGGTGGTGGGGCCTATCTCGCAACCTTCGACTGCAGGAAGACTTTGTCTCGGTGGAATTCGAGGAAGGCGAGTTGGTTGTGGGTGAAGGTGCCGACGTTGGTGGCGTGGGAGGTGGCTACGCCCATGCGTTCGAGGGAGGGGCGGTGGGCGACGGGGGAGACGAGGAGGTCGCCGTTACCTTTGAAGGAAATGAAGCCGCGGTCGAAGAGGTGGTTGATCGATGGGGTCAGGAGGAGGCCGTTCTCGCCGTCGAGGCGCTCCTCGTTGCTGGCGTCGCGCCAGGGCTTGCAGTGACTGGCGCGGAGGTGCTCCGGGCGGTCGACGCCGGTGATCCGGCAGCGGGACTCGATCTGTTGCACGCGCTGACGGAAGAGGCCCTGGCCCCGGCGGGCGAGGACGATCGACTCCTTCTCGGTCGTGGTCAGCGCCGGATCCGACTCGATGCGCTGGCGCAGGTGCTCCTCCCAGAGCGACTGCTCGGGATTCGGCGTCGCGGAATCCGTGTCCGGCTCGGCGATCGTTTCCGAGCGGGCGAGCGCCGCGACCTCGCTGCCCACCAGGTCCGCGAGCGTCAGGGCCAAGAGCGGCGAGAGCTCGGTCAGGTAGATGCTCTGGCTGCCTCGCCCGTCGGTGAGCAGCGGCGAGTACTTCGGCGGCAGCAAAGGGCGTAACAGCTCCATCCACTCGACCGGGCGGACCACCGTCGGAACCTCGTGGAAGTGGACGTCCACCCGCCAGCCGATGTCGTCCCAGGAGCGGCCCGCCGGCCCGAACTCGGCTGGCTTCGGTGCCTCGTAGGCGTACGAGCGGGCGATGCCAAAGGCGCGGATGCGCGTGTCCGCGAACGAAAACACCAGATCGCCGGGTGCGACCTCGCGCATGAACTCGTAGAACGGGTTGCGGGTGCCGTTCGAGCGCACCTTGGGAGACCAGAGGTAGCCGCCGGTCACCTCCTGCCGGTAAGTCTGGTTCTGGTTCACCCACCAGTAGCGCATCGGGATGCCTAGCTTGCGGCAGTGATCACGGCTCTCTCCACGCGATCGTCGTGCCGGTTTCGAAGCCATCGCTGAATATGTAGGAGGGGTCGATGACGAGTCGCCAGATTTGGCGGCCGTGGAAGCCGTCGTCGTAGGTGAAATAGAGGGAATCGCCGAGACCGGCGAAGGAGTCGATGTTCGAGCCCGAGGGGCCGGGCCGAAGGTCGCCCGTGAGGAAGGTGCCCTCGGCGGTGCCGTCGGTGGCCCACAACTCGAGGCCTTCGTCTGTGGTCTCGAACGGGAAGAAGAGCCAGTCGTGGTACTCGAAGGCGCGCGCCGGGTAAGACATTCTGCCTGCGAGGCTGGTGATGTAGTGCGTTCCCCTCTTAGTGCCGTCCGAGATCCACAGCTCCTGGACGAACGGCTCATTGCCCGCCCAGAACAGGACCCGCGGCCCGATACAGCCGAAGGGAGTCAGGTCTAGACTCGCCTCGCCGGGCGCGAGGTCGACGACGAGGCGGGTGCCGGCGCGCGTGCCGTCGGTGCGCCAGAGCTCGTAGCCGATCTCTTCGCCGCCCGGGCCGAGACCACGGCTCGTGAAGAAGGTCATTCCGTCACAGGCGAAGACATTCCGGATCTCCGGGTCCTGCGTGCCCGGGCGAAGATCGCTGAGGCGCTTCGTGCCACGCTGCGTGCCGTCGGTCGCCCAGATCTCGTTCCCATCCTCGAACGTGAATCCCGCGAAGACGAGCCGGTCGCCGACGCTGAAATAGGTTCGATCGACGAAGGGGATCGACTGCGGATAGACCTCGCCCAGCTTCTTCGTGCCATCCGCCGTCCCGTCGCTGACCCAAGGTTGCTGCGGGTCACCGTTGGAGGCCGTGAAGACGCCGCGTGAGCCGAGCGGCTGGATCTCGCTGGCGATCGACCCGTGCAGTGGGTCGAATTCGAACACCGGGACCGTTCCCTTGTCGGTCCCGTCCGTCTTCCAGAGGGAGGCCGGATAGCGCGCAACGAAGGCCCGACTGCCCACACGAACGACCTGACCCGTGGGTGCGAAGACGGGGGCATCCGGGCTCTCGACGTGCGCCGTCTCGCCGGTCTTGAGATCGAGCCGCCAGAGCTGTGCCACGCCCCAGGAACACTCGTCCGCGCTATAGACGACGATCTGCCCGGGGAGCTTCACGAGCGGAGTCATGTAGCCGGAGCCGGGGTCGCAAGCGTAGGCGACGAACTCCGCGTGGCGCTCCCGCAGTCTCCAGATGCCCGCCCAAGAGGGGGAGGGCGCCGGGCCCCGGAAGAAGATCGCGTCGCCGATCGTGACGAGACCGCCCGGCAAGCCACTCGCGCCCGTGTCGAGATCGGTCACGGGGACCGCGGGACCGATATGGCGAGACGCTGCCAGTGTTCCTTCCGCGAGAAGGAAGCCAATGAGAGCCCAGGCGAGCCGGCGAGCGAGCTGGTTCAAGCGAGCACCTAGTGCTCCAATGGTACTGCGGAGCGGTGGCTACACCGACTCGACTGTCAGCTTCTGACAGCAGCTGCGCGCTAACGGCAGAACGTTCGCTCCCGAGCGGAACGTGCCGCCTCGACCGCAACTTGCGCGCCGCGCGGGAGTAGGCGCGAAGGGGTGGCAAGAAACATCGGGATTTCTTTCGCATCGACGGGAGCGCGAGCGGATGTGTGGTACCTTGATTGAGCAGTTCCCGGCCAAGCCAAGACAATCGACAAAGTCGTTCTTGCAGGCAGTGTCATAGGCCTCCCTGGGATAGGTGTCACTCGCAAGGCTGGAAGGGATTCAAACCATGAAATTTGCCAGAAACGTACAGTTCGAGATCAAGCCGGGCATGGACAAGGAGTTCAACCGCGTCATGAACGCCGAAGTGCTTCCGATGCTCAAGAGGCAGAAGGGCTTCAGCGAAGAGCTCACCATGCTCAACCATGACAAGGGCGTCTCCATCAGCGTCTGGAAGGATCAGGCCAGCGCCGACGCCTACGTCTCGGCGACGTATCCCGAGATCCTCGAGAAGCTCAACCCGATGCTGACCAGGGCGCCGCACGTCGACACCTACGACGTGACCACCGCCCATCTCGCCATCTGAGCTTCTCGCTTTCCCGCGCCGTATCGAGGGCCCCGCAAGGGGTCCTTTCGTTTCTCCGAGAGCCCACCCCTCGACCTTGCTTCCCGTCGCCGGCGCGGCGGCGACCGTCGGGTACACTTCGTCGAAACCGAACGGCCACGTCGCTCCGCGAAGGCCAGTCCAAAAGGGGGAACACCATGTTCATCGTTCGCGACACGTTTCGTTGCAAGCCGGGCCACGCCAAGGATCTGGTCGCCAAGTTCAAGGCCGCGGCGCCTCACCTCCAGGGGATCAGCACCAGCGAGGTCCGCATCATGACCGACCGGGTGACCGACTTCTGGACGGTGGCCCTGGAGATCGAGGTCGAGAGCCTCGACGAATACTGGAAGGCCGTGGAGTCGCGCGGCAACATTCCCGCCGTGCGCGAAGCGATGGCGGGTTACATGGACCTCGTGCTCGAAGGCAAGCGCGAGATCTTCCACCTCGAGTAGACGGCGCCTCCTCCCGCGACCGGGGTCCCGGTGGAAGCGCCGATCAGGGGAAGTACCTCCACCGGCGTTCACCGGCCGGGGAGTCGCGACGTCAAGATGCGCGATCCTAGGAAGATGCGATGAGCGCGACGTACGACGGATCGATCGGCGACGAGCTGCGCATCCGGGCGATGACCCGCGATGAGCTCGACGTTCTGGTCGACTGGGCGGCGGAGGAGGGGTGGAACCCGGGGCGCGACGACGCCGACGTCTTCTGGGCCGCCGATCCCGAAGGCTTCGTCGCCGCGGAGCTCGACGGCGAGCTCGTCGGAGGCGGCTCGATCGTCTCCTACGAGCGGCGCTACGGCTTCATGGGCTTCTTCATCGTGCGGAAAGACCTGCGCGGGCGGGGCCTCGGCGACCAGCTCTGGCACGAGCGCAAGCGGCGCCTCCTGGAACGCCTCGACGAGCCGCGGACGATCGGCCTGGACGGCGTCTTCGACATGCAGGGCTACTATGCCGAAGGCGGCTTCCGTTTCGCCGGCCGCGACCTGCGCTTCGCGGCTCGGGGAACGGAGACCCCCGCCGCGGAAGGCATCGTCGAGCTCGCCGCGGTGCCGTTCTCCGAGCTCGACGCGTACGACCGCGGGCACTTCCCGGCGCCGCGCGCCCGCTTCCTCGAGCGTTGGATCGCCCGGCCGGCCGGGCACGCGGTCGGGGTGCGGAAAGACGGCGCGTTGGCCGGCTACGCGGTGCTCCGCCCCTGCCGAAGCGGCTACAAGATCGGCCCGCTCTTCGCCGCCGACGGCGAGCTCGCGGAGCGGCTCTACACCGAGCTCTCGCGCCGCGTCGCCGGTGAGCCGCTCTTCCTCGACGTGCCGGAAGCGAACCCGGCCGCGATGGCGCTCGTCCGCCGCCACGGCATGAAGGAGGTCTTCGGCTGCGCCAAGATGTACCTCGGACCGCCGCCGGAGCTGCCGGTCGGGGAGATCTTCGGCGTCACCACCTTCGAGCTCGGCTGAGCGGCGGGCCAACGCTCGGGCAGGCCGGCGCGTCTACCAGGTTGTGAGCCCGCATGCTTTGGCCACCTCGCTGCCGATGGCGCCCCCCTCCCGCACCCTAGATCTAGGCGAACTCTTCGAGCGGCACGGCCGCGCCTTGCTGCGACTCGCGCGCCGCCTGGTCGGGGAGGATGCCGAAGACCTCGTCCAGGAAGCGTTCCTCCGCGCCGCCGAGCGCAGCGGAATGCCCGCGGACCCCGAGCGATGCGAGGCCTGGCTGGTGCGGGTCTTGGTGAACTTGGCGCGGGATCGCTACCGCCGGGCGCGCGTGCGGCGCCAGGCAAAGGTTCTCTTGGCGCGCCCCGACCGGGCGCCCGACGATCCGGCCGCCGAAGCGCTGGCGCGACGTGACGTCACAGCGGCCCTGGCGTGCCTGCCACCGCGGCGCCGCGCCGTGGTGGTGCTGCACGAACTTCAAGAGCTCGACAGCGGCGAGATCGCCCGCTTGCTCGGCATCCGCGCCGTGACGGTGCGCTGGCACTTGGCGGCGGGACGGTCCGAGCTCGCCCGTCTTCTCGGGCTCGACGAGTCGAACCGGAGGCACCGATGAAGTTCCGCGATCTCGATCCCGAATCCCTGCAGGCGTTGCGGGAGCGGCTCCGTGCCGGCGACCCCGCGCTCGAGCCGGCCAAGGAAGCGGAGGCACTGCGGCGCCTCGCGGCGAGGCTCGGCTCGCCGCGCGAGCGCCGGCGGCGTCTCCGGGTCGCGCCACCACTGGCTGCCGCCGCTCTCGTCGTCTTCGCGCTGGCGCTGTCGTGGCTCTATTGGCGTCCGCGGGAGGGCGCGTCCGAATCGGGGCCGAACCGGGCGGCGACCGCCGCGACGGCGGCCGAGAGCCTCGGCGCGCTCCGTGCCGGAGCGCCTGCAGCTCCAGTTCCAGACGCCGGGCGGGACGCGCATCATCTGGACTTTCGACCGCGAGCTCGACCTCTAAGCCCCCAATCCAGGAGAACACCATGAAGACACCGACGTTCGCTTGTGCACTTGCCGCCGTCGTGCTTTCCGCCACCGCGCTCGCCCAGCCCTCGCCCGCGCCGCGCCCCGAGGGTGCGCCCCGCCCGGAAGCCGCGCCGCGCCCGGAGGTCACGCCGGCTCCACGTTCCGATGCGCGCCGGACGTACACCTTCCAGCTCGTACTGCTCACCGCCGAGCTCGACGGCCCGGCCGGCTTCGAACACGTGCCGGCGAACGCGCGCAAGGCTCTCGAAGACGTGCGGACTTTCCTCCCTTACAAGAGCTATCACCTGCTCGACATGGCCTGGATGCGCAGCTCCGGATACGCGGAGGCGCAACTCTCCGGCCCGGACGGCGTTTCTTTCTCCACCCAGATACGGTTTCGCGCCTCGTCCGACGAGCCCGGCCGCATCGACATCCAGCGTTTCGTGCTGGTCTCGCCTCAGCCGCTTCCGAAGCTTCTCGGGACCCCACCGGCGGGGGGCGCCGCCACCGCCATAGCGCCCGCACCCCCGATTCGCCCGGTGCTGGAATCGAGCTTCGGCATGAAGGCTGGGGAGACGGTCGTGGTCGGCACCGCCAAGCTGGACGGGCCCTCCCGCGCGTTGGTCGTGATCCTGACCGCGCTGCCCTAGTCCCGAGCCGGGAGGTTGGGGCGCGTGAGATGCTCTTTCAGAGCTCGCTCGACAAGATCACCAAGGACCTCCAGCGGCAGGGCTGGAAGGCGGCCGAGAAGAAGTGCCGCAGCACCCGCGGGGTCATCCTGCGGACGCGGTTTCATGTCGACGAGTTCATGGGTCACCTGCCGAAGTACAACGCTGCCGCTTCGCCCTCGAGGCGCTCGTGCTCGAGGACATCTGGATCCTCCCGTAGCGCCCGCGGTGGGGAATCGAGGATCAGGGGTGCATAATCGGACGACGGCCCTGCCGGGCGCGGGGACGGAGAGGCCGGTGCCCGGTGGCCGCAGACCGGAGGATCCGATGACCCACTCGACCGCCCCCACCGTCGTTCTCGCCCTGAGTCTCCTCGCCGTGTCGATCCCGCTCGCCGCGCGTGCGGACGAGCCGCCCTTCCATCGCACTGTGCGGGTGAGCGGCCACGGCGAGGCGCGCGCGGTGCCGGACCTCGCGCGGGTCTCGGTCGGCGTCACCACGCAGGCCGCCTCGGCCCAGGAGGCGCTCGCCCAGAACTCGCGCCAGATGAACGAGCTGGTGGCGCGCGTCAAGGAGCTCGGCATCGTTCCCAAGGACCTGGCGACCAGCGGCTTCTCGATCGGCCCGCGCTACACCCGCGATGGGCAGACGGTGGTCGGCTACCAGGTGACCAACCGGCTGACCGTCACCATCCGGGACATCGCCAAGGCGGGACCGCTGCTCGACAAAGTCGTGGCGGCCGGGGCCAATCAGGTCTCCGGCATCGGCTTCGAGATCAGCGATCCGAAGACGTTGCTCGCGGAGGCGCGCAAGCGCGCCGTCGCCGACGCGCGCGACAAGGCGGAGCAGCTCGTCGCCGAGGCGGGCGCGAAGCTCGGGCGGGTCCTGACGATCGACGAGAGCGGCGGCGCCCCCATCCCCCGCTCCCCGGGAGGTCTCCGGGTCGCCTACGCGGCGAGCCAGGCCGCCCCGGCGCCGATCGAGCCCGGCGAGTCCACCGTCGACGTGAACGTCGAGATTACCTACGAGATCGAGTGAGGACGGCCCGCGGACAGCGGGCGGCGGCGCCGAAGCTCGGGGAGGACCGGAGACGCGCTCACGTCGGACGGTTCCATTGCGTGCGCGCGACTCGGCCGAGCTCAGCCCCGAGCGGGTGAGAGCCAGGTCTTCGCCTTCTCGAACAGGTCGTAGAAGAGCGGCACGTAGACCAGGGTGAGCAGGGTCGACACGACGAGGCCGCCGATCGCGACGACCGCGAGCGGCGACAGACGTTCCAGGCCGACGGCCCATTGCAGGGCGATCGGAAGCATGCCGACCGCGGTGCCCGCGGCGGTCATCAGGATCGGCCGGGTCCGCACGCGAACCGAGCCGACCAGAGCGTCCTCGAGGCTCTCCCCGCGGCGTCTCGCCTCCTCGATGAAATCGATCAGGAGAATCGAGTTCTTCACCACGATGCCGGCCAGCAAGATCATCCCCATGAAGGCGGGCATGCACTGGTGCTTGCCGGTCAAGAGCATCGCCCAGGTTGCGCCGATCATGCCGAGCGGGATCGCGACCATGATGGTGAGTGGGTGGAGGAACGACCGGAAGGCGGGGACGAGCGAGAAGTAGAGGAGGACGAGCCCGAGCAGGAGCGCCACCATCAGAGCGGAGAACGCTTCGTCCATGCTCTTGCGCTCGCCCTCGTCCGACAGGGTGTAGCCCGGTGGGATCGCGATCCCGGCGAGCGCCCGGTCGACGTTGTCGTTGATGTGGGTCACCGCTTGCACGCTCCGGTAGCCCAGCAGGTCGACGGTCGGCATCAGGTTCTGGCGGGTGTAGAGGGTGGGCACCGCGACCGTCTGGATCGTCCCGAGCGCCGAGAGCGGCACCGCGCCGCCCGGCGTGACCACGGGGAGGGTCGCCAGGCGGGCCGGATCGTCGCGTCGCTCGGCCGCCGCCTGGAGCCAGACCGGAACCGCATCCTGGTTGGGAACGCGGATCTCCGTCGCCGGCGCGCCGCGGACCTGGGCCCCGATCTGCGCCGCGACGGCGGCCGCGCCGATGCCGTGGATCGCCAGCCGGTCGGGGTCGGGCAGCAAGCGGTATTCCGCACGATCCAGAGTCCAGCTGGGCACGACCGCCGTCAGTCCGCCGGCGGTCAACAGGCGGCGCTCGGCGTCACGGCGCAGGCGGTCCAGCACGACGGGGTCGGGGCCCGAAATCATGAGGTCGACCGTCGACCGGATGCTCGACAGGGGGGTCGCGCCGTAATCGAAGACGGCCGGATAGCGGAGCCCCGGAATCTTGCGTAAGCCGGCGAGCACGTCGCCCTCGATCGACCACATGGTCCGCTCGCGCTCGAAGCGATTGACCAGGTGCACGGTGACGAAACCCTGCTGCGGATTGCGACCGGAGCCGAACGAGAGCACGCCGGGTTCGGAGCCCAGCGTGGCCGAGGTCAGAGTCACTCCGGGCTGCTTCCGGATGACCTTCTCGACTTCGTCGAGCAGTTGCTCGGTGCGGGCGAGCGGGGTGTTGGGATAGCTCTCGAAGGTGACGCGGAAGATTCCGGTGTCCATCGGCGGCATCAGGTCACGACCGATGAGCGGAACGACGACGCGCCCCGAGATGGCGAGCAGCAGCAGGGCGGGTACGACGAACGCCAGCTTGTGGCGCAGCGCCACGCGCACCATGCGGACGAAGAGCTCCTGGATCGGCTCGAGCAGCCGCCCGC
The DNA here is from genome assembly GCA_963712855.1 of Thermoanaerobaculia bacterium. Lineage (GTDB taxonomy): Bacteria > Acidobacteriota > Thermoanaerobaculia > Multivoradales > JAGPDF01 > JACTMI01. The sequence continues at coordinate 382,618 of CAVQJN010000001.1, read as the reverse complement.
GGACGACGCGGTCGAGCCCGGTCTCCCAGCGGAAACGCTCGAGCCGACCGCCGAGGCGCAGGATGAAGGGCGCCAGGATCGGCAGCACGGTGACGGAAACCAGATACGAGGCGACGAGCGCGATCGACAGGGTCAGGCTGAGCGGCCGCAGGACCGTCTGCACGAAGCCGCCGATCCAGATGATGGGCACGAGCACGACCACCGTGGCGTAGGTGCCCGACAGGATCGCCAGCATCACCTCCTGGGTGCCGCCGATGGTCGCTTTTTCGATCGGTTCGCCGAGCTGGTGGTAGTGACGCTCGATGTTCTCGAGCACCACGATGGCATCGTCGAGCAACATGCCGACGCCGAGGATGACCCCGGTCAGCGTCACCATGTCGAACTCGAATCCACCCAGCCACATGAAGGCGAAGGTGACCAGGTAGGTGAAGGGGATCGAGATCCCGGCGAGCAACATGCCGCGGCTGTCGGCAAGGAAGAGGAAGATGACGAGAATGGTGAGCAGGATCGCGTCGCGCAGGGCGTCGACCATGTTGGAGACGCTGGTCTCGATCAGCTCGCCCTGGGTGTCGGCGACCGAGAGCTGGAGCCCCGGGAAGTCGCGCTGGAGCCGCGGCAGCTCCGCCAGCACGGCGCGCACCGTGGGCAGGGCATGGCCCGAGCGGGCGCGTTGGATGTTGATCCCGATCGCCGGCCGGCCGTTGCCGTGAAAGGCCGAGAGCCGCTCCCGGATCCCCATGCTCACCCGCGCGACGTCGCGCAGATAGACCGGTGGGCCGGGCGCGGCGACGACCACGACCGCGCCCACCTCGTCGGGCCGCTGCAGCTCCCCCTGACTCTTGAGGAGGATCTGGCTCCCTTCCGTGAGCACGAGTCCGAGCGGGGTGTTGCGATTCCAGCCGTTGAGCGCCGCGATCACCTGCCCCGGGCTCAGTCCGTGCGCTTGCAGGCGGTCCGGGTCGAGCTCGACCTGGACGACGCTCTGGTAGCCACCGAAGACCTCCACGTTCTCGACCTCCGGAAGGCGCAGCAGGGCGTCCTTGATCGGATTCTCGGCCAGACGGCGAGTCTGCGCGAGGTCGAGCTCGGAGCCCTCCTGCGGCGTGACCGCCAGGGTCAGGACCGCGGGGGTCGCCGACGAGACCTTGAAGACCTGGAAGGGGCGGATCTCGGCGGGCACCTGCGGGCGGACCCGGTCGAGGGCGTTCGACACGTCGGTTGCCGCCGCGTCGAGGCCCTTGCCGTACTCGAACTCGGCCGTGACCACGGAGACCTCGTCGTTGGCCGTGGAGGTCACCCGGCGCACCCGTTCGAGACTCGCCAGCTCCTTCTCGAGCACCCGGCTGACGTCGTTCGCCACGTCGCCGGCGGCGGCGCCCGGCCAGACGGTGACCACCGCGATCTGCGGTCGCTCACTGTCCGGAAAGAGGTTCACCGGCATCTCGAAGAAGCCGACTCCGCCGACCACCGCGAGCAGCAGGACGATGGAGAGCAGCAGGTGCGGACGTTGGACGTAGCGGGCGACGAGACTCACGACCCGCCTCCGGCCGCGGGCGAGATCGGCGTTCCGGCGGTGAGCGCGAGCAGCTCGCTGGGCAGTCCGACGACCAGGAGGTCTCCCTCCGAGAGCGCGCCTTCGACCACCGCGCGGGTGCCGTCGTTCGCCCGTACCGAAACCGGAACCGGTGTCGCGACGCCGTCCTGTGCGCGGACGACCAGGGTCTTTTCGCGACCGGCCAAGAGGGCCGCGGTTGGCACGACGAGACCCTGGCGCGCGGCCGTCTCGAAACGGGCCGCCACGGTCGAGCCCGGGGCGAGACCGAAGGGCGCCCGGTCGAGGTCCATCTCCACCGTGCCCAAATGGGCGGTGTCGAGCGCCGGGTAGATGCGGCTCACCACGGCGTCGATCGTCGCTTCGGCGAGTGAGAACGAAACGCGGTCGCCGGTGCGCAGGCGGGCGAGCTGCTCCTGGGCCAGCTTGGCGGTGATGCGCACGGGACCCGGGACCTGGAGCGTGAAGAGCGCCTTGCCGGGAGCCGCGAGGTCGCCGGGCTCGACCAGGCGGGCGGTCACGACGCCCGAGAAGGGTGCCGTCACGTTGGCGTAGGAGCGCCTGGTGCGCGCCGTCTCGAGGGCGCGTTCGGCGGCGACCGCGGCGGCTCGCGCGCCCTCGACGCGGGCCTGCGAAGCGTCGAGAGCCTGTTTGGAGATGGCTTCGTGGTCGAAGAGCACCTGGTCGCGGGCGCCGATCGCCTCCTGAGTCGTGCGCTCGACCCGCGCCGCCGCGAGATGCCCCTGCGCGGTCGCGAGCGCGTCGTCGAGGACGCGTGGATCGATGCGGGCGAGGAGCGCTCCGCGCGCCACCGATTCGCCTTCGCGGTGGCGAACCTCGACCAGGGCGCCCGCGGCCTGAGCCGTGATGGTCGCCGCCTGGCCGGACTCGACGAGCGCCACCGTGGCGATCGACTCGCTGACCGCGCCGCGCGCGACCTGCGCGACCGCCACGGGAATCGGGACGTTCGCCGGCGGTGCCATGTTCGCCAGCGTCTGTCGGCGATGGCGGATCACCATCACGCCGGCGAGAACGAGGATGATCGCCGCGACGATGCCGAGAATCTTTCTGTTCATGGTGTTCCTCCCTGTCCCGTCACGAGCTCGAGGCGATCCACCGCGTCATGCACGCCATAGAGCGCGCTCCAGTAGGCGGTCTCGCCGGCCAGCTCTTGGCCGCGCGCGACGAGGTAGTCCTCGACCTTGCCGGCTCCCTGCTCCAGTCGGACCTCTTCGACGCTGGCCACTTCGTGGCCGAGCGCACGTTGAGCTTTCGCCGCCACGAGTTGCGCTCGGGCCGCATCGAGCCGGCCGCGCGCGTCGGCGAGCTGACCGGCGATCTCGAGCTCCTTGCCGCGGGCTCGCGCGCGAGCCGCGGCGAGCTGGGCGTCGGCGGCGCGAACCGCTTCGAGGCGTGCGCCGCCGTCGAACAACGGCAGCCTGAGGAGCAGCGAGACCTCGTGGGTGTCGAGAGATCCGCTCACGGACGGAGCGTCGTTGCGCAGGTAGCTCGCCTCGAGCGCGAGGCGGGGCCCGAAGGCGTCGCGCGCCAGCCGTTTCCTGCTCTCGGCGATTGCGGCCAAGGCGCGCACCGCCGCGAGATCGGCGCGGGAGGCGAGCGCGGATTCGAGCGCGACGGGGTCGAGCTTCGCCGGCGGCGCTCCGATCTCCTCGAGGACATACCCGTGCTCGGGCGGGTCCTCGCCGAGCAACCCGGCGAGCATGGCCTGGGTGGACCGAATCTGGGCCTCGCGAGCGGCCACCTGGGCCTCGGCGCCGCGCAGCGCGAACGTCACCTTGGCCGCGTCGACGCGCGCGCGGGAGCCGACCTCGACCGCCAGGCGAGCGTCCGCGTCGTCCTTGGCGAGCGCGTCTCGCAAGGCTTCCGCGGCGGTGAGCGCGTGGCGCGCGAAGAGCGCGTCGCGGTAGGCGATGCGCACGGCGGCTCGCACCTCGTCCCGGGTGTAGGTTGCCTGGTGCTCGGCCGCGGTCCGCGCCAGGCGCGAAGCCCGAATGCCTTCCCGCAGGCTCCCCCCGGTGAGCAGCGGCAGCTGCCAGGTGGCGCCGTAGTGAATCTGTTCGTCGTCCCAGGGGAGCTGCGCGAAGCCCCCGGACGGATTCTTGAAGAGCTCGATGGACATGGGCCGGACGAGCCGCGGCGATTCGAAGCGGTTGTAGGCGCTGACGAGATCGAGCGAGCCGGCGCGCCGCGCCGCCGTCGCCGCGGCCGAGTGAGCCGCGGCGAGCGCGTCCTGGCGGGCCGCCGAAAGGCGCGGATTGGCCGTCATCGCCTTCGCCTCCGCCTCGGCCAGCGAAAGGCCCGAGGCGGCCGGCGCGAGGGTCACGGCCAAGAGGCCGACGAAGCGGATGACGATGAGTCTCATGGCTCCACGATTCCTCCCGCTCGCGACCGTGACAGAGGACCGTGTGACCGGCCTTGTCGAGCGACAAGAACAGCGGAGCTATGCGCCGTCGGCGGCTCGGCGAAGCGCCTCGACGTCCGCGATGCGAAAGCGGCGCCGCCCGGCGGCGCGCAGCGTTCCCGCGGCGCGCAGGCGCTTCAGGGCGCGCGAGAGATTCGCCTCTGTGACGTGCAGGAGGCCGGCGAGCTCGGCCTGGGAGAAGGGCAGCGTGATCACCGTGCCGTCGGCCAGGGGTGTGTCGCGGGGTGCCAGACCGAGCAGCGCGTGAGCCGTCCGCGCCAGGGCGCCCTGGCGGCCGAGCGTGCCGATCCGCTCGAGGCTGCCGCGCAGCCGTCGCGCCAGATAGGCGAGGAGCGCCAGGCAGAATGGAGGATGCTGGCGCGTGAAGCGGATGAAATCCGCGCGCCGGAGGACGAGGATCTCCGAGCGGACCAGGGCCTCCACCGAGACCGGGTAGCCCTCGCCATCGAGCAGCGGCAAGAGACCGAAGAAATCATCCGGTCCGAGCGTGAAGACCGGCAGCTCCGCCGCCGGCGGGATGTGCCGGAAGGCCCGGAGTCGCCCGGCGACGACCACGAAGAAGCGGTCCCCCGGGGAACCTTCCAGAAAGACGAGCTCGCCGGGTTCGAGCGTGCGGGGCACGAAGAGGCCGATCAACTCCTCGAGAGCCGCTTCGCCGATCTCTCCGAACGGCGCGACGGCGGACAGGGCCCGGCGTGCCGCCGTCCGGGTGTCGGGCGCTGTGGGCGGCTGAGCTGGAGCCCTCTTCGTCATCGTTCACCGCACCTCTCGGGGAGCGGGACCTCGTTGCGGGCGCGGACGGCCTCTCGCGATGATACCGATTGCGGCAGTGGCGCGGCTTCGTCGAGACGGATAGTCAAACAGGCTTGACAAAATGTAAAAGACACTTTACATTTCACCTTATGAAGGCATCCTGCTGGAAGCCCGTCCGTTCACCCGTCTCCCCGGAGCCGCCGCGATGATGGCGCGCCTCATGGGCCTCAAGACGATCGATCCCGCGAGCGTGCGCCGCCGGCTCGAGTCCGGCGACCTCTCGATCTTCGACGTCAATTCGCGCCTCAGTTGGCGCGCCGCCCGGATCCCCGGCGCGCGCCATCTCGATCCGGACGCGTTCTCCGAAAGCGACCTGCCGGCCGATCGGGATCGCGCCCTCGTCTTCTATTGCTCGAACCCGTTCTGCCGCAAGGCGCCTCGAGCGGCGCGGCGGGCGCGCAAGATGGGATACCTCGAGGTCGCCGTGCTCTCGGCGGGCATCACCGGCTGGCGCGCCGCGGGCAATCCGACGGAATCGGGGGAGGGATCGTGAGCTCCATGGCCGATCCGGGCTGCGACGGCTTTTCGTCCGCCCGCGACGCGAGGTATCGCCTCCGCTACCGGAACTGGACGCTGGCCGCGACCCTCGTCTATCTGGGCGCGGCGGCGGCGTTGCGCTGGCGGGCCGCGCTCCCGGCGGCTCTTCCTTGGCTGCTGGTGGGTGCGACGGCGCTCCTGCTGCTCCAAGCCACGCGAAGCTACGTGGTCTTCCTCCGGCACGCCGACGAACTGCTGCGGAAGATCGAGACCGAGGCCCTGGCGATGGGATTCGGGGTCGGCGTCCTCGTCTCGCTGCTCAGCCCGCTGGCCGAACGGCTCGGCGCGCCGCGCCTCTACGGCAACCTCACCGTGCTCCTCATGGTTCTCGCCTGGGCCGCCGGCGTCGGGCTCGGCCGCCGGCGCTACGGCGGGGACGCCTCGGCTTGACCAACCGGATCCGCGTCTTGCGCGCCGAGCAGGGCTGGTCGCAGGCCGAGCTCGCGGCGCGCCTCGCCGTTTCGCGCCAGACCGTCAACGCGATCGAGACCGGCCGTTACGATCCCAGCCTGCCGCTCGCCTTCGCCATCGCCCGTCTCTTCGACCGGCCGCTCGAAGAGATCTTCACCCCCGAGCCCGTCGGTCGGCGGGATATTCGGTGATTGTTATATAGTTACCAAATGACCAAGACAACAAACAGGCAGACTGCGGCGAAAGGCCGCCCCGACGGGGCGAAGCGCACCGTCGAGCGGGTGCAGGTCGGGGCGCGGATGGAGAAACGGATCGTCAAGGTCCTCAAGGGGATCGCGGAGTTCCACGACCTCTCGCTGGGAGATCTCCTCGAAGGGATCGTCCTCCACGCCTTCGAAGGCAAGGCGCCGTTCGGACCGGAGAGCCGCAAGAAAATCGCCGCATTGAAGCAGATCTACGGACTCGACCTGACCTCCGCCGATTCGCACCGGCTCGCGGAGACGCACCTCCGTTCCTAGCCGCCGGCGATCAGCGCTTCCTTGGCGGCGCGGCGGAGCGACTTCACGCGATGCTCCTCGCGCAGCGCCGCGCTCCAGCTCTCGACCTCGGCGCTCCATGCGAGCTCGACCGGCAGGCGCGAACGGGTGTAGCGCGAGGCGCGGCCGGCCCGGTGCTCGGCGAGCCGGCGCTCGAGGTCGACCGCGGCACCGGCGTAGAGCGAACCGTCGCGGCAGCGCAGCAGGTAGACGAAGGGCACGACCGGCTCAGGGGCGCGGAACCGGCGCGCGGGCCGGTGCCAGGAATCGGATGCGTAGCCCGTCCGCCGAGCTCTCGACCGAGGCCGTCGCCGGACGCCGCAGGTCGAAGGTCACCCGGGTGACGGCGCGCGGGCGGATCCGGTATTGCGAGACGCTCACGCGGACGAGCGGTCCGCGGTCGAATTCGAGGTGAGGCTTCTCGCGTTCGGCCAGGACGTCTTCGAGGTCGACGATCACGCGCGGCGGGTCGTCGAGGCGGGTCGTCGTATAGGCGAACTGACCGTCGCCGACCAGGCGCACCGCGTCGTCGCCCTGCGGCTCGAGGGCGAGCAGGCGGGTGGCGGGCGGACCGTGCGGGGGCAGCATCGCCCAGGAGGCGATGTCGCGTCCGGGCGGAGCGGGAGCCGCCAGCGTGGTGGATGGGGCCGCGACGGACGTCGCGGGGCTCCCCGGTGGACGAGCCGAGGGAGCCGTTGCAACTCGCTCCCCATCGGTGGTGAGAGCCGGGAGGTCGGATTCCTCGATTCTGGCGGAGGTTCCCTCGCGAGGCGCCGGCGGAGAGGTCGGCCGGGGCGTTGCGGCGGCCGGGGCAGAAGTCGGGACGGACGGTGGCACGGGCGTCGCGGCGGGTTCCGGCGGCGGCTCGACGACGGTCAAGCTCCCGGAGTGGCGCTCTTCGGCCAGCGGGCGAAGCGCAGCCAGCTCCCGCGCCGGTATCGCGGCGGCGCGCAGCGTCTCGATCGGTGGATGACCGAGCTCGACCGGAGGCTCGACGATGCGGAACCGGGCGGGGCCGTGCTCCAGGGTGAAGGGGCGGACCTCGGCGAGGCCGGACGCGCTGGAGTTCGGAGCGGTCAGCGTCTCGATCGGTGGATGATCGAGCTCGACCGGGGGCTCGACGATGCGGAACGGGGTGGGGCCGTGCTCCAGGGCGAAGGGGTGGACCTCGGCGAGGTCGGACGCGCTGGAGTCCGGAGCGGTCAAGGTGTCGATCGGTGGGTGGTCGAGCTCGATCGGTGGCTCGATGATGCGCAGCCGGTCGGGGCCACCCCTCTCGAGCGCATAGGGGCGGACCTCGGCCAGGGCCGAGGCGGTTGCGTCCGGAGCGCGCAGGGTCGAGAGGGGTGGGGTTTCGAGCTCGACCGGAGGCTCGACGACGTGAAGCTCGTGCAGCCCGTGGTCGACGTCGAGAGGTCGAACCGTGGCGAGGTCGGAGGCTTCGTCGCCGCGCGGCCGCAGGGATTCGATGGGCGGATGGTCGAGCACGACCGGGGGCTCGACGATCCGTAGCGCCGCGCCGGGGGTCCGGGCGACCGGCGATACGGGCTCGACGATCGATCCGAGATCAGGTCGCGCGGGCGGGAGCGTCGCGATCGGCTCGCTTTCGGGCTGGGGCGGCGGGGCGAGGATCTCGAGACGGGACCGGGCGGCGCCCGGCGATGCGATCGGGGCGACCTGCGCAGTCGCCTCACCGTGCGCCGGCGGCTTGCCGAGTGGCGCGATGGGCTCGGGTCGCGGAGTCGGCCTCACCGGCGGGGCGGGGGGGCGTGGCCGCGGCGCTGGCCGGACGGCGGGTCGCGCTGCTGGAGGCGCGCCCGGCGGCTGCAGATCGATCCGCAGAACGTCGCCCTGGATCACGGCCCGGAAGTTGCCCGGGACGCGCGCCGTGATGACGAGGCGGGTCACCGGGCGGCTGGGCAGGCCGACGTTAGACACCGTGATGCTGGCCACCGCTCCGGCCGGAAAGAGGCGCGTCGCGACGCCGTCGCCGGGCCGGCAATAGGGGAGGTCGATCGTCAGCTCGCCGGCTCGCTCCGCGAGCCGCGGCTCCGGCACCGGAGCGTTCAGGGAGAAGTCGATGCGCGCCCCGGCGCCCTCCGCCGCGACCTCGAAATCGCGGATCGTCGCAGCACGGGGAGGCGTGCCCGCGGCGTGTGCCGCCGGCACAACCAGACCGAATCCGATCGCCCACGCCACGCCCCGTAGAACGCGCCGCGGAAGCCCCTGCCTCGTGCGCATCGCTCGACTCCGAACCCCGGGCAAGGCTAACAGGTGGGCGAGCCGCGCCGCAGGCCGTGCGGTAGGGTTTCAGCCGATGGTCGGCCTGGAATCGTTGCTCGGCGCGGCGAACGGAAATCGTTTCTTGATCAGTGGCGTCATCCTGCTGGTCGCGTTGATCGCGGCCTGGCTGGTGGAGGTCGTGCTGACGCGCGGGGTGGGCCGGCTGGCGCGGCGGACCCAGACGGATCTCGACGATCGGCTGATCGCGATGCTGGTCGGTCCGTTGCGCGCCAGCGTGATGATCGCGGGGCTCGCGCTGGTCACCCAGCACCTCAATCCAACGTCGCTGCTGCACGACTCCGAGCTCGATCCGACGGAGCTGACGCTGCGGTTGCTCTCGACGGTGGCCATCCTGATCTGGATGGTCGCCGGGGTGCGCATCGCGGGACTGGTGCTCGAGGCGGCGAGCGGCAAGGTGGGCCTCGTCGAGGGTCGCACCGTGCCGCTGTTCCGCAACCTGGCGAGTATCGTCCTCATCACCGCGGCGATCTACTTCGTTTTCGTCACCTGGGGGATCAACCTCACCGCCTGGCTCGCCTCGGCCGGCATCGTCGGCATCGCAGTGGGCTTCGCCGCCAAGGACACCCTGGCCAACTTCTTCGCGGGCTTCTTCATCCTCACCGACTCGCCGTACAAGGAAGGGGACTTCATCGTCCTCGACTCGGGCGAGCGTGGCCAGGTGACTCACCTCGGCATCCGCTCCACGCGGCTGCTCACCCGCGACGACATCGAGATCACGATTCCGAACGCGGTGATGGGCAACGCCAAGATCGTCAACGAGTCGAGCGGCCGGTGGCTCAAGCAGCGCTTGCGTGTCCAGGTCGGGGTGGCTTACGGGAGCGATATCGACCAGGTGCGCGGAGTGCTCGAGGAGATCGCGGCCGCTGACCCCGACGTGTGCACGGATCCGGTCCCCCGGGTCCGTTTCCGCTCCTTCGGCGACTCTGGGCTCGATCTCGAGCTGCTCGCCTGGATCGACGATCCGGCGGACCGCGGCCGGGTCTCCGACGCCCTGCACACCGCGATCTACAAGCGCTTCAACACGGAAGGGATCGAGATCCCCTATCCGAAGCGCGACGTCTACATCCGCGAGATGCCGTCGCGCGAACCCGGCCGCGACTGAGCGCGGCCGCGCCGCGTCAGCGCTTGTCGCCCTTCTTCAGGTAGCGGTAGAGCTCCCCGTCGGAGGAGAGCAGGAGGGTCGTGCTCGGATCGACCGTCGTCTCGAGCGTCTCGAGGGATTTCAAGAACGCATAGAAGTCGCGGGTGTCGGCCGAGCGGTTGTAGGCCGCGGCGAAGATCTCGGTCGCCTGGGCGTCGGCCTGGCCGCGGATCTCGACCGCCTTCTTGTACGACTCCGAGCTGATCTGCTTGAGGTCCCGTTCTTTCTCGCCCTGGATCTTGAGCGCCTCGCCCTCGCCCTGCGAGCGGTAGCGGGCGGCGATTCTCTGGCGCTCGGCGATCATGCGGTCGAAGACTTTGTCCTGGACCTCGGCGACGTAGTTGATGCGCTTCAGGCGCACGTCGAGGATCTCGATGCCGAGATCCGAAGTGCGTTGCTGCGCCTTGGCGAGGATCTCCTGGCGGATCTTCTCGCGCCCGCCTTCGATCGGTTCGAGGGTGACCTGCTCCTCGTCGGAGTCCGAGTTGTCGACCTCGGGGGTGCGATTGGTGGTCCGCACCACCTCCACGAGGTCGTGGTTGGCGATCGAGTTGCGGGTCTCGCCGTCGAGGATGTCGTCGAGCCGCGTCTGCGCGCCGCGCTCGTCCTTCAGGCGCTGGAAGAACTTGAGCGGGTCGCTGATCCGCCAGCGCGCGTAGGTGTCGACCCAGATGAAGCGCTTGTCGCGGGTCGGCAGCTGGTTGGCCTCCCCGTCCCACTCGAGGAAGCGTTTGTCGAAGGTGTGCACCTCGGTGACGAACGGCATCTTGAAATGCAGGCCGGGGCTGGTGACCGGCGGACCGATCGGCTTGCCGAAGCGGGTCAGGATGACCTGCTCCGACTCGTTGACCACGTAGCTCGCGCTGCCCAGGGCGAACAGGGCCACCACCGCCAGGACGACCGGGAGGGCGCGCTTCATCGGCCGTCTCCGCTCGGCTTCTCCGAAGACGTCGCGGGCTGGACCGGCGCCACCGGCGCGGTGAGATTGAGCAGCGGCACGATGCCCCGCAGCTGCTCGTCGACGATCAGCTTGCGGCCCGCCTTGGGCAGGACCTTGGCGAGGGTCTCGAGATAGAGCCGTTTGCGGGTCACCTCGGGCGCCTTGCGGTACTGCTCGTAGAGGGCGGTGAAGCGGTTGGCGTCACCTTCGGCGCGGTTCACGCGGTCGAGCGCGTAGCCGTGCGCCTCCTCGATCATCTGCTGGGCTTCGCCGCGGGCGCGCGGGATCACCTTGTTGTAGTCGCGCTGGGCGGTATTGATGCGTTCCTCGCGCTCCTGCTGAGCTTCGTTGACCGAGTTGAACGAGGGCTTGACCTTGCCGGGCGGGGTGACGTTCTGCAAGACCACCTGCTCGACCTTGAGACCGGTCTCGTACTGGTCGCAGAGCTTCTGCAGCTTCTGCTCGACCAACGTCGCGACCTCCTGGCGGCCAACCGTCAACACCTCGTTGACGGTCCGGTCGCCCACCACCTCGCGCATCACCGCTTCGCTCATGGCGCGGAACGTGTCGCGCACCCCGCGCACCTTGAACAGGTAGTCGTAAGCGTCGACGATGCGGTACTGGACGACCCACTCGACGTCGGCGATGTTGAGGTCGCCGGTGAGCATCAGCGACTCGTCGTCGTAGGCCTTCGACGAGTACTCGGTGCGCACGCCGGGCTGCACCGTCCGGAAGCCGAACTCTTCCTTGAGCTGCCGCTGCACCGGCACCTTGGTCACCGTCTCCATGCCGAGCGGCAGCTTGAAATTGAGCCCCGGTTCGGCTTGGCGGGTGTACTTGCCGAAGCGCAGCACCACGCCGACCTCCTCCGGGTCGATCGTGTAGAAGGAGCTGGTGACCAGGATGAGTGCCAGGAGCGCGAGGATCACGATCTGCCAGGGAAAGCCGCGCAGCTTGGCGACGGACTCGTCGAGCCCCGGGATGCCGTGCAGGCCTCCCGTCCGTCCGCCGCCGAAACGATCTCCATTCATGGTGCGCGATCCTCGCGGTCACCCTACTGGAGGGCGGGTGATGAGGCAAGGCGGCGCGGGAGCTAGACTGCGGTCTTGTCGAGTCCGGACGAACCTTCCCGCGGCGCTCCACCGCCGGTCGACCGCAACGACCTGGGCTTCGGCTCGGTCGTGGCGCGGCAGAGCCGCGAGCGGTTGCTCAACCGGGACGGCAGCTTCAACGTGCGCCGGGAGGGGCTCGGATTTTTTCAGTCGCTCTCCGCCTATCACTGGCTGCTCGAGCTCACCTGGCCCCGTTTCCTTTTGGTATTGGGCGGAATCTTCCTGGGCGTGAATCTCCTCTTCGCCGGCGCCTACGACCTCTGCGGACCGGCGGCGCTCTCGGGCATCGCGGCGCGCGACGGTTTCGGCCGCTTCCTGGGCGACTTCTTCTTCTCGGTGCAGACGTTCGCCACGATCGGTTATGGGGGGATCGCTCCGGCGCGCACGGCGGCCAACGTTCTGGTGGTGCTCGAAGCGGTCACCGGCCTTCTCCTGGTGGCGCTCGGCACCGGCATCTCGTTCGCGCGCTTCGCGCGGCCGCGCGCCCGGATCCTGTTCAGCGAGCGCGCGGTCGTGGCGCCGTATGGAGACGGCGAGGCGTTCATGTTCCGGCTCGCCAACGCCCACAAGAGCGAGCTCACCGACCTGCGCGCCCGGGTGCTGCTCGCCTATCGAAAGCCGGACGGCGGCCGCGCCTTCGTGCCGCTCGAGCTCGAGCGCGACAACGTGCTCTTCTTCCCGCTCAGTTGGACGGTGGTCCATCCGATCGACGCCCGCAGCCCGCTGCGCGGCAAGAGCGTGGCGGAGCTCGCCGCGCACCGCGCCGAATTCCTGATCCTGCTCACCGGCACCGACGAGACCTTCGCCCAGGTCGTGCACGCGCGGAGCTCCTACGAGATTTCCGAGATCGTCTGGAATGCCCGATTCGTCAGCCTCTACAACCCACCAGACCAAGACGGCGGGATCTCGATCGACGTCGGCAAGCTGAGCGAGGTCGAGCGGCTCCCTGCCCCGGCCAGCCTCTCGGGGCGGGCTCTCCCTCGTCCGCAGGCGTGAGGTGGCGGGAGGCGGCCGGGCGTACTCTCCGGTCATCCGGAACGGGGGACTCGCGTGAAGTCGACGACGCCCGACGAAAATGAACGCACGTTGCTCGAGAACCTCTTCGAGGGCGTCTATTACGTCGACCGCGAGCGGCGGATCACCTACTGGAACCAGGCCGCGGAGCGCATCACCGGCTTCACCGGCGCCGAGGTGATCGGCCGGCGTTGCCTCGACGACGTCCTGATGCACGTGGACGGCGCCGGTTCGTCGCTCTGCCAGGGGGCCTGCCCCCTGCTGCGCACCATGCTCGACGGCCGGCCGCGCGAGACGCAGCTCTTCCTCCACCACCGCCAGGGGCATCGCCTTCCGGTCGCCGTCCGCACGGCGCCGATCTGCGACGCGAGCGGCGCGGTGGTCGGGGCGGTGGAGGTGTTCCGCGAAGGCGACATCGAGGCGAGCGATCCGCGCGAGCTCGAGGAGCTCCGCCGGTGGGCGCAGGTCGACGAGCTCACGGACATCGCCAATCGGCGCGCCCTCGGCCTCCAACTGCAGGCGAAGCTCGAGGATCAGAGCCGGTTCGGGTGGCCGTTCGGGGTCGTGTTGATCGACATCGACCACTTCAAGGCCGTCAACGACGTGCACGGACACCCGACTGGCGATCGGGCGTTGGAAGTGGTCGCGCGCACATTGGTGGCCGGGGTGCGGCAAGCCGACGTGGTCGGGCGTTGGGGCGGCGAGGAGTTCATGATCCTGGCGCCGATGATTCGGCCCGCAGAGCTCGCCGCGTTGTCCGAACGCATGAGGCGCATGATCGCGGCTTCGCGCATCGACCTGAACGGCGTGCTGTTGGAGGTGACGGCGTCGCTCGGCGCCACCCTGGCCCGTCCCGACGACAACGTGGAGAGTCTGCTGCTACGGGTCGACGAGTTGCTCTATCGAAGCAAGCAGGAGGGGCGGAACCGGGTGAGCCTCGACGCGGAAGCCGCCGATGCGACCTCCGAGCCGCCGCCGCCCGCGTCGTCCACGTCGTCCTGAGCCGCGGGTGAGCGAGCTCGCCGGTCCTTGGGGTCGGCGCGGGGTACGATGCTTCCCATGCGCGCCGCCAAGGCTGTCCTCGGCACACTGATCGCGATCGCGGCGCTCTATGGTTTCGGCCGTTTCTTCGTCGGCCAGCTCGGTCAGGGAGAGGCCCGGCCGGGCGCCCAGGGCATCGTCTTCGGCCCGCCGCCGGGTTTCCAGATCGAGCAGGGCGGAGAGCTCGGCCGCCAACAGGCGGCGCGACGTCTCGCCGCGGCGCTCGCGCGGCAGCCGCGGACGGACAAGCTCGGTATTCACTTCCGCAGTGGGGGCTTCGAGCTCTATTGGCTGGTGGTGCAGCACGATCCGAAGGGGCCGCAAATCCTCGAACTCGCCGCCGGTCCAACCGGCACGCGCCTCGCGACGTTCTACGTCGGCGATCTCGCTGCGCGTCTGGCTTGGGCGGAGCTCCACGGAACCTTCGACGCCCCCGGAACGAGGGCTGGAGAGAGCCGCAACCTCTATCACTGAGCGACTCCGCGGCGATCGATTCCGGAGCTGTTAGGGTGCGCCGGATCGTCCACCTCGATGTCCCGAGCAAAGGAGGCCGCGATGGAGCGCTACCTGATCGAGATCGATCATCCGGGCGACACGAAGTCCTGCACGGAGGCCATCAAGCAGATCCTCCAGATGGGCTCTCATTTCGTCACTCACGCCGAATGGGGCTGTCTCGACGACGTCCACACCGGCTGGATCATCATCGAGGCGGCGAGCCACGACGAGGCGCGCCTGCTGCTGCCGCCGGTGGACCGGCCGAAGGCGCGGGTGATTCGCCTCACCCACTTCCGGGTCGACGACCTCGGCGACCTGCGCCGCCACCACCCGGCCTGACGGAACCGCCCTCAGAACGCCGCTTCGGGAAACTCCATCAGGGTCGCGCTGCCCGCCATCAGGTTCGAGAAGTGCGCGGAATGACGGGGCAGCAGCCGGGCCATGTAGAAGCGGGCGGTGGCGAGCTTGGCGTCGTAGAAGGCCTTCTCCGAACCTTCCCGCTTCGCGAGCGCGACCTTCGCCATGCGGGCCCAGAGGTAGGCGAGCGCCACGTATCCGAACAGATGCAGGTAGTCGGTCGCCGCGGCGCCGGCCTCGTCGGGGTTCTTCATCGACACCTGGGCCAGCCAGGCGGTGGCGCGCTGCAGGCGCTCGAACGCCTTGGCGAGCGGCTGCACGAACTCGCCCATCTCCGGGACCGCCGCTTCGCTCTCCAGGAACTGCTGCACCGGATGGAAGAAGCGGCGCAGGAAGCGGCCCATGTGGGCGGGGAGCTTGCGGCCCACCAGATCGAGCGCCTGGATGCCGTTGGTGCCCTCGTAGATCATCGCGATTCGGGCGTCGCGCATCAGCTGCTCGAGCCCGTAGTCGCGGACGTAGCCGTAGCCGCCGCACACTTGCACGGCCTGGCTCGTCATCTCGAAGCCGAGGTCCGTCTGGAAGGCCTTGACGATCGGAGTGAGGAGGGTCGCCAGATCGTCGCCGATCTGGGCGCGTTCCGGGTCGGGATCGTGCTCGGCGTGGTCGATCTCGATCGACGCCCAGGCGGTCAACGCCCGCGCCCCTTCGACGAAGGCCCGCATGGTGAGCAGCATGCGGCGCACGTCGGGGTGGACGATGATCGGATCGGCCTCGAGCTGCGGCGCCTTGGCGCCGGTCAGCGCGCGGCCCTGCAACCGCTCGCGGGCGAACGCGACGGCACCCTGATAGGCGGCCTCGGCGAGCGCCAGCCCTTGCACGCCGACGTGTAGCCGGGCGCCGTTCATGAAGGTGAACATCCCCTTCATGCCCTTGTTCGGCGGGCCGACCAGCCAACCGGTCGAGCCCTCGAAGTCGAGCACGCAGGTCGAAGAGGCCTTGATCCCCATCTTGTGCTCGATGGCGCTGCAGGTGACGCCGTTGGGCACCAGCTCGCCGCCTTCTTCGCGCAACTTGGGAATGACGAAGAGGCTGATTCCCTTGGTGCCGGCCGGCGCCTCGGGGAGGCGGGCCAGCACCAGGTGGACGATGTTCTCGGTCAGGTCGTGGTCGCCGGCCGAGATGAAGATCTTGCTGCCGGTCAGCCGGTAGGAACCGTCGTCCTGCGGCAGGGCGCGCATGCGCACGAGTCCGAGGTCGCTCCCGGCCTGCGGTTCGGTCAGGCACATCGTGGCCGACCAGGTGCCATCGACGAGCTTGGGCAGGAAGCGGTCCTTGAGATCCTGGGCAGCGTGGAGGTCGAGCGCCGAGTAGGCGCCGTGGGTGAGCGCCACCATCATCGAGAAGGAGAGATTCGAGCCGCACATCATCTCGGTCAACATGTTGGCGAGGGTGTGGGGCAGGCCCTGACCGCCATACTCGGGCCGCGCCGTCAGGGCGGTCCAACCCCCTTCCCGGTAGAGCTTGTAGGCGTCGCGGAATTCCTGCGGCATCTTGACGGTGCCGTTCTCGAGCGTGCATCCCTGCTCGTCGCCGAGCGCGTTGATCGGCTGCAGCACTTCGCTCGAGAACCGTCCCATCTCCTCGGCGACATCCATCATCAGGTCGGCAGTGGCCTCTTCGAAACCGGGCAAGCGCGCCAGCTCGGCGCCGTCGAAGAGCTCGAAGTAGGCGAAGCGGAGGTCACGCAGCGGCGCTTTGTAGGTGAGCATGGTTCGATTCCTCTTCGATACCGCGGTCAGTTGCGGAGCGGCTTGCCGGTCTCGAGCATGTGCTCGATGCGGGCCAGGGTGGCGGGCGTCTTGACGAGGGCGAGAAAGGCCTCGCGCTCGAGGCGGGAGAGCTCGTCCTCGGAGACGGTCTCGGTCGGGTCGGTGGCGCCGCCGGTGAGCACGGTGGCGAGGTGGCCGGCGACCACTTCGTCGTGCGGCGTCGCGGCGCCGCTCGCGCGGAAGCCCTGGACCGCCATGTCGAGGGCCGCCTTGCCGCTCGGCCCGGGGAGGGAGATCTCGACCGGTTCGGGCGCCGCGTAGCCCGCCGCGACGAGCTCCAACGCCTTGGCCTTGGCATCCGCGAGCAGGCGGTCGCGATTCATGGTCACCCCGTCCGACGCGCGCAGGTAGAGGAGCTCCTGCGCCTCGTCGGCCGAGGTCGAAACCTTGGCCATGCTGATCGTCTCGAACGTCTTGGCGACCGGCGGCATCGGTCCGCCGGGACGCTTCGGCAGGGTCGCCCAGCGGGTCAGGAGCTCCTTCGAGCCGCCCCAGCCGGGAATCACCCCGACGCCGGCCTCGACCAACCCCATATAGGTTTCGGCGTGGGCCTGCACCGCGTCGCAGTGGAGGAGGATCTCGCAGCCGCCACCGAGCGCCATGCCGGAGGGCGCGCCAACCACCGGGAAGGGCGCGTACTTCATCCGCTTGTAAGTCTCCTGACCCTGCGCGACCTGCATCTCGATGGCCGGCCAGAGCGCGACGTTGGCGGCGAAGAGCACCAGCCCGATGTTGGCGCCGACCGAGAAGTTGGCGCCGTCGTTGGAGACGACCATCGCCTTGAACGTCTCCCCGTCGACGATCGCGATCGCCTTCTCGATCATGCGCAGCACGCCCTCGTCGA
Organism: Thermoanaerobaculia bacterium; assembly: GCA_963712855.1. Classification (GTDB taxonomy): domain Bacteria; phylum Acidobacteriota; class Thermoanaerobaculia; order Multivoradales; family JAGPDF01; genus JACTMI01. The sequence goes on along the minus strand of CAVQJN010000001.1, from coordinate 365,246 downwards.
GGGCGTTCATCTTGGTGTGGAACTCGAGGCAGAGGACGCCGTCACCGAGATCCCAGAGACTCGCCGACGAGTTCTTCGCCACCGGCTCGCCGGCTCGCTGGACGTCGGCGAGCAGGAGCACTCCTGCGGCGCGGGGCACGTCGGTGTAACCGCCGTCGAGGCCGAGCTGCTGCAGCTTGCCGCTCTCGACCCGATAGAAAGTGCCGTCGCCCACCGTCTTCAGAAGCGCCGGTACGACCTTGCCTTCCTTCTCGAGCCGCGCGGCGAACCAGGCCGGGCCGATCTTGTCGAGGAGCTCGAAGGGACCGAGCTGCCAGTTGTAGCCGTTGCGCATCGCCTCGTCGACCGCGGCGATCGTGTCGGAGATGGCCGGCACGAGGGACGCCGCGTAGGAGAGGGTCGGCGCCAGCATCGCCCAAGCGAACCGGCCGCCCTTGTCGGGATGCTCGAGGAGCGCCCGGGGCCCGCCCTGCTTGGCGGCGCCGACGCTGCCGAGAGTGGGCTTGAAGCTCTTGCGGTACTCGCCGGTCGTGAGATCGATCGCCTGCTTCACTCGCTCGCCGGTCGAAGTGTCGAGCCGGTAGAAGCCACCCTTGCCCTTCCGGCCGGTGTAGCCCTCGGCGATCATCTTGCGAATCAGCGCGTGATCCTCGTGGATTTCCCGATAGGGGTCGTCGGCGGGCAGGGTCGCCAGCATGGAGGCCGCGATGTGCGGACCGAGGTCGATACCGACCAGGTCCATGAGGCCGAAGACGCCGGTTTTCGGAAAGCCGAACGGCTTGCCGGCCACGGCGTCGGCTTCTTCGACGGTGAGCCCGCCGGCGATCGCGGCACCGGTCGCGGCTTCGATCCAGAAGGAGCCGATGCGGTTGGCGATGAAGCCGGGGGTGTCCTTGCACTCGACGACGCTCTTGCCGAGCGCGACGTCGCAGAAGGCGCGGATCGCAGCGCTGGCGTCGGGGCGGGTCGCCGGACCGGTGACCAGCTCGAGCAGCCGCATGTAGCGCGGCGGGTTGAAGAAGTGGGTGACCAGGAAGTCGCGCGCGAAGCTCTCGGGCAGACCCTCGACGAGATGGGCGAGCGGGATGGTCGAGGTGTTGCTCGACACGATCGAGCCGGCCTTGCGCACCTCGTCGACCGAACGGTAGACGCGCTGCTTGATGTCGGCGCGCTCCACCACCGCCTCGATGATCCAGTCGCAGTCGGCGAGCAGGCCGAGGCCGTCCTCGAGGTTCCCCGGAGTGACCAGCTTGGCGCGCCGCGGCGACATGAAGGCCGCCGGCTTGGCCTTGAGCAGCTTGGCGATGGCGCCCTTGGCGAGCGCGTCGCGGTCGGTGGCGTCCTTGGGGACGATGTCGAGCAGCACGACGGGCAGACCGGCGTTGGCGACGTGAGCGGCGATGCTCGCGCCCATGACGCCGGCGCCGAGCACGCCGACCTTGCGGATCGCGGGTGTCTTCTCGGCGCCCATCGTCAGACCGCCTCGAGGATCGTGGCGATGCCCTGGCCGCCGCCGATGCACTGGGTGGCGAGCGCGTAGCGTTTGCCCTCGCGCGCCAGAAGGGCCGCCGCCTTGCCGGTGATCCGGGCGCCGGTGGCGCCGAGCGGATGGCCGAGCGCGATGGCGCCGCCGTCGAGGTTGACCTTCGCCAGGTCGAGCCCCAGCTCCTCCACGCAAGCGAGGGTCTGCGAAGCGAAGGCTTCGTTGAGCTCGATGATGTCGATTTGCGCGATCTCGAGACCGGCGCGCTCGAGCGCCTTGCGGGTCGAGAGGACCGGGCCGAGGCCCATCACCTCGGGCGCGCAGCCCGAGACGGCGATGCTCTTGATGCGGGCGAGCGGCTTCAGCCCCCGTTTCGCGGCGTACTCCTCGGAGCAGACGAGCGTCGCGGAAGCTCCGTCGGTCAGCGGCGACGAGGTGCCCGCGGTGACGGACCCCTTCTCGTCGAAGGCGAGCTTGAGGTCGGCCAGCCCCTCGAGCGTGGTGTCGGGGCGCGGCGTGCCGTCCTTCGCGACCGTGCCGCCCTGCCAGGTGATCGGCACGATCTCGTCGTCGAAGCGGCCTTCCCTGACGGCCGCGGCGGTTTTCTGTTGCGACGACAGGGCGAGCTCCTCTTGCCGCTTGCGATCGATCTTGTACTGCCGCGCCAGATTCTCGGCGGTCTCGCCCATCGAGACGAACGCCTGCGGGTAGCGGGCGTAGAGAACCGGGTTGGGAAGCGGGTTGAATCCGCCCATCGGCACCCGGGTCATCGACTCGACGCCGGCGCACAGGAAGACCTCGCCGGCGTTCATCTGGATCGCTCCGGCCGCCATGTGGATGGCCTGCATCGAGGAGCCGCAGAAACGGTTCACCGTGGCGCCCGCGATCGAGATCGGAAGCTCCGCGATGAAGCCCGCGATGCGGGCGACGTTGAAGCCCTGCTCGCCTTCCGGAAAGGCGCAACCGACGATCAGATCCTCGACGTCCGCGAGATCGACGCCGGTGCGGTCGATCAGGCCGCGCACCGTCTGGGCGACGAGATCGTCGGGACGAACCTTGGCGAGCTCGCCCTTCTTGGCGAGGGTGAACGGGGACCGGGCGTAGCCGGCGATGACGACGTTCTTCATGGGTGGGTTCTCCTACTTCGAGCGTCTGAGGCGTTCGAGGAGCCAAGAGCCAAGGCGGGACAGAGGCTTCCAGAGAAGGGAAAGGCCGCGCGCTCCGAACGACGCGGGACGCACGGCATGGATCGCCTTTCGCCATCTCCTTCGACAACGAGCTCTTCGGGTGGGTGAGGGAGGAAGAGAAGGATTCTTCGCGTCGCGGAAAGGGCGCGCCGGGCGTTCACGGTTTCTCCTCCGGGGCCGGCGATTCGACACCCAGCCGGCGCATCGCGTCGACGGTCAGCTGCTCGATCTCGCGCAGCTCCTCGAGGGTCAGCTCGAGGTCCCGGCGCTGGGTCTCGAGCTCGCCGATCCGCTGACGGGTGCTGCGCAGCAGGCGCGGCAGCTGCGCCTTACGGGAGGGATCGGCGTCGTAGAGGTCGAGGTACTCCTGGATGAGGGCCAGCGAGAAGCCGAGCCGCTTGCCGCGCAGGATGATCTGCAGGCGCGCCCGGTCTCGGTAGTTGTAGGCCCGGTTGGCGCCGATCCGCTGGGGCTCGAGCAACCCACGGCTCTCGTAGAAGCGGATCGCGCGCGGCGTCACGCCGAGCTCCTCGGAGAGCTCGGTGATGGTAATCAGGCGGTCGGTGTCGTGTGGCTTGGCCATGGTGCCCGCGATGAGCGATCGCGGGCAACCTAGCTCGACTTGACGTATGCGTCAATACACTGACGTATAGGGCACGCCGCGTTGCGGCGGGCTGATCCGGTTCAGCGCGGCCAGAGCCAGGCGAAGGTGCCCGCGGTGACCAGGGCGTAGATCAGGCCGTCGATCATGCCGCGGATGCTGTTGCTCCACGGGACGCCCATCCAGATGGAGCCCACCAGGCCTCCGAGGCCGTAGGTCATGAACGCGGTGGCGCCGGCGACCCGGAAGACGGCCAGGTAGTCGGCTCCGGAAATCACCGTCCGACCGGTCAAATAGGCGACGAAGAAGCTCACCAGGACGTTGAAGACGAACCAAGTCGTCAGGTACTTGCCCATCGACATGGGGCCGTTGGGCATCACGGTGAGCAGACCCACCGGTCCCTGGGCGAGCTTCTGCTGCATCTCCGGCGTGCCCATCTCTTTCGGCGACGTGCAGTGGGGAAAGTGGTAGAGGCCCGGCTTCAGGTCGTCGCCACGCAGCGCGGCGAGGCGTTCCGCCTCGCGGGGCAGCGCCTTGTGGTCGGCGCGGTGGTAAGTGAGCACCATGTGGAGGATCGAGCTCACGACGAAGACCAGCACCGCGGAGAGCAGGATCGGCAGCCAGAGCGAGAGGACCGAAATCATGTCGACCTCCTTGGAAGGCTCGATCGGAAAGGCGACGCGACGCGCCGTCTCCGATCGCGGTTGACGTCTCGATTGGTGGGTGAAGCGTAGCACCTGGTGGCGGCGGCCCGGCCGGATCCCGCCCCACGGCGCGGCGCTTGAAGGGGACGAACCCGCGCCGCCGGGGGGCGTGCGTCACGGAGCGTTGGAGTAGCTTCGACAGGCCGGAGACTTCCGCGCGGCGTGGCCGACGCCGGCCCCCGCCGCGACGGATGGGGGAAAAAATGACGATCGAAATTCGACTCCACGGTCGCGGTGGTCAGGGGGGCGTCACCTGCGCCAAGATCCTGGCCGCTCTCTACTCGCGGCTGGGCAAGAGCGTCCAGACGTTCGGCGACTACGCCGGTGAGCGCTCCGGAGCGCCGGTGCGCGCCTACACGCGGATCTCGGACGAGCCGATCACCAACCGTAACAAGGTCTATCGGCCCGACCATCTGCTGGTCCTCGACCCGACGTTGCTCGGCGCCGAGACCGTGGCCGGCCTGGTGCCCGGAGGCACGCTGCTCGTCAACAGTGCGGACCCGGTCGAGACGCTGGCGCAGCGTTTCCCGGGCTTTCGGGTCGCGGCGGTCGACGCCACTGCGATCGCGCGCCGTCACGGCATCGGCACGCGTAGCGTGGTGATCGTCAACACCACCATCGCGGGCTCCTTCGCGCGCGCGCTCGATCTGCCGTTCGAAGCCCTGGAGGAGAGCTACCGCGAGCTCGGCCTGCTCTCGAACCTGGGCGCCGCGCGGGAGGCCTGGGACGCGGTCTCGGTGCACGACGCGACGGCCGCGCCGGAAGCTCACGGGGCGAGCGTGGCCGCGCCGGCGGCGGAAGTCCCGGCGTTGGCGGATGTGACCGAGAGCGCCGCCCCGGGGCTGGAGACCGGTTCGTGGCGCAGTCAGCGGCCCCGCTACCGGGAGGCGAAGCCGCCCTGCAGCGTCTGGTGTCCGGCCGGCAACGACGTGCTCGGCTTCATCCAGGAGCTGGCGCACGGCGGCGAGATCGCGGGCGCCAAGGTGTTGCGCCACACCCAGCCTCTCGCTTCGGTCTGCGGGCGGGTCTGCCCGGCGCCCTGCATGGAGGGGTGCAATCGCGCCGAGTACGACGGCGCGGTCAACATCCGGGGGCTCGAACGGTGGATCGGAGATCACGCCCCGCTCGCGCGGCCGCCGATTCCGCAATTGAAACATCCGCGCCGAATCGCCATCGTAGGGGGCGGCCCGGCGGGACTCGCCGCGGCCCATACGCTGGCTCTGGCCGGGCACCGTCCGACGATCTTCGACGCCGAGCGTGAGCTCGGAGGCGTGCTGCGCACCGGGATCCCCACCTACCGGCTGCCGCGCGAGGTGCTCGACCGCGAAGTCGACGCGATCGTGGCCCTGGGCGTGGAGACGCGGCTCGGCGAGCGCCTCGACTCCGCGGGGCTGGCCGCGTTCGAGTGGCGACTTCGACGGCGTGGTTCTCGCCACCGGCCTGCAAAGGTTGCGCGGCCTCGACGTCCCGGGGAACGATCTCCCCGGCGTGGAGCAGGGCATCCACTACCTGCGTCGCGTCAACCTGGACGGTGACGCTCGGCTCGACGGCCACGTGCTGGTGCTCGGCGGCGGCAACACCGCGATGGACTGCGCGCGCAGCGCCCTGCGCGGCGGCGCCGCCTGGGTCACCGTGGCCTACCGGCGCGGCGAAGCCGAGATGCCCGCGATCCGCGAGGAGATCGAGGAGGCGCGTCGCGAGGGCATCGAGTTCATCCATCTGCGACAACCGGTCGGCTTCCTCGGCGACGATCGCGTCGCCGCGGTCGAGCTTCGCCGAGGTCGAGCTCGGCGAGCCCGACGAGACCGGTCGCCGGCGCCCGGTGGTCGGCGATCGCTTGCATCGCTTCGCCTGCGACCGGGTATTGCTGGCGCTCGGGCAGTCGCCCGATCTCGGTCTGCTGCCGAACGGCTGGCGGCTCGAGGACGGGCGCATGCACGACGCAACCGGTCCTCTGATCGTTTTCGCCGCGGGCGACCTGTCGACCGGCGACGGGACCGTCACCCACGCGATCGGCGACGGCCGGCGCGCCGCCGATCGCGTTCTGGCGGAGCTGGGCGAGGAGGTCGAGGTGTTCACTCGCCCGGATCGTCGAACGGCCGTTCCGGCGACCGACATCCGCTTCGATCACTTCGAGCGCCGCCCGCCCGCCGACGGACCGCGTCTGGCCGGCCGAAGAGCGGATCCACGCCTTCACCGAGGTGAGCCTCGGATTACCCGACTACCGCGAGGCGGCGAGGTGCTTCTCGTGCGGCAGCTGCACGCGCTGCGACACCTGCCTCGTCTACTGCCCCGAAGGCATCATCCGCCGCCACAGTTCCGACGACACCGTCGACTACGACGTCGACTACACCTACTGCAAGGGCTGCGGCATCTGCGTGGTCGAGTGTCCGCGCAGCGCCATGGAGATGGTCGAGGAATGGCAAGCCAACTGATCAGCGCCAATCACGCCGCCGCGGCGGCTGCCACCCTGGCCGGCCGTGCCAACCGTTTCGGGCCGCGGCTTCGGCGGCGGCGTCTATCCGATCACCCCGCAGACCGAGTGCATCGAGCGCTTGTGCGGCGAGGAGATCGAGAAGGGGCACATGACCCGGGTGGAGAGCGAGCACAGCGCGATGGCGGTCTGCATCGGCGCCTCGCTCGGCGGGGCCCGCACCTTCACCGCCTCGTCGTCGAACGGCCTGGCCTACATGGCCGAGAACGTCTTCGCGGCCGGCTTCTTCCGCCTGCCGATCGTGATGATGGCCGTCAACCGGACCCTCGGTCCGCCCTGGAACATCTGGGTCGATCATGGCGACACCCTTGCCCTGCGCGATGCCGGCTGGATCCAGTTCTACTGCGAGGACAACCAGGAGGTGCACGACTCGATCCTGGCCGCCTTCCGGCTGGCCGAGGATCCGCGCATCCTGATGCCGGTGATGGTCTGCCAAGACGCGTTCGTGCTCTCGCACACCATGATGATGACCGACATTCCGGATCAGGAGACGGTGGATCGATTCCTGCCGCCGCTCGATCTGCCGCACCGGCTGACCGATCGGCCCCGGGTGGTCGGCGGTCTCGATTTTCCGCACCAGACGGAGGTGCATCGTCGCCAACAGCAGGAGGCGATGGCGCGCGTACCGGCGGTCTACCTCGAAGTGCAGGATGCCTTCGAGAGAGCCTTCCAGCGGCGCCTGGCGAACGCAGTCGTTCCCTACCGGATGGAAGACGCGGAAATCGTCGTGGTGTCGATGGGCACGACCGGCAGCACCGCTCGTGCCGCGGTCGACGCGGCGCGCGAGCGCGGCATCAAGGCGGGTGCGCTGCGGGTACGCCTTTTCAGGCCGCTGCCCGAGGCCGAACTGCGCGGCTTTCTGGCGGGCCGCCAACGGGTCGCGGTGCTCGACCGCGACCTGAGCCCCGGGCTCGGCGGCATCCTGTGGGGCGAGATCCGCTCCTGCGCGGGTGCGGAGACGGTGGTGCAGAACTACGTCATCGGACTGGGCGGTGGCGATATCCGCCCGGAGCAGATCGAACGCATCGTCGTCGACGCGGCGTCCCGCGAGCGCGCCGCCGAGCCGCTCTTCGTGGAGGTGGGCTGATGTGCGAACCTCATGAGCCATTGCTCGGCGGCATCGCGCAGACGCGGGAGGACCGCGCCGAGCCGGTGCTGCGTCCCGGCAATACCAACTGCGGGGGCTGCGGCATGTCGATCGGCCTCAACATGCTGTCGCGGGCGATCGGTCGGCGGAAGGTGCAGATCGTGATCCCGGCCTGCTGCGGCATCGTGACCGCGGGGCCGTTCCCGTTCGGCGCCTACGGCGCGCCGGTGGTGGCCTCGACCTTCGCCGCCGCGCCGGCGGTGGCGACCGGGCTCGCGCACGTGGCCCGCCTCAACGGAGATCCCACCCGGATCGTCTGCTGGGCGGGTGATGGCGGCACCTACGACATCGGGATGGCCACGCTCTCCGCGGCCGCGGAGCGCGACGAGGACATCCTCTACATCTGCTACGACAACGAGATCTACGGCAACACCGGGGGCCAGCGATCGTCGGCGACGCCGTGGGGCGCCGCGACCACGACCACGCCGGGCGGCAAGCACGTCGAGAAGAAGGACATCCTCTCGATCATGGGCGCTCACCGGGTGCCCTACGCGGCGAGCGTCTCGCTCGCCCATCCCGAGGACACGCTGCGCAAGTTGCGCGGGGCGCTCGACCTGCGCGGCTTCCGCTTCCTGCATATCCTCTCCCCCTGTCCGACCGGCTGGAAGTCGGAGCCGGCCGAGGGGATCGAGCTGGTCCGCCTGGCGGTGCGCTCGGGGCTCTTTCCGGTCTGCGAGATCTTCGAGGGAGATCGGCTCGAGGTGAATATCGAACCCGACTTCTCGCGCGACGCGTTGCGAAGCTATTTCGAGAGCCAGGGCCGCTTCGGCAAGGTCGAGATCGACCTCGACCACGTCGCCGCCGCGATCGAGCGCAACTGGCGCCGCCTGCGCATGCTGGAATCCGCCACCGCGCCCGCCTGAGCGGCAGCCACTCTGGACTAGGGGAGTCGGGCGACGCTGTCGCCCGATGACGGCGTTACCTGGACCAGCGGCTCGTATCGCCGCTCGCGAAGCTGTCGCGGAGCTCGCTTCAGCCGAGCGCGAAGGCGCTGTCGAAGGCGGCTTCGGCGCGGCGGGGGTCGCCGGCGAGGGTGGTGCCGAGCTCGATCAGGGTCTCCCGCAGCTTGCGCCGACTCTCCTCGAGACGGAAGCAGACGAGTTGCGGCAGCGCGGCGGCAGCGCTCGCCGAGCGCGCGGCGAGCAGCTGGATGCGCGTCGCCCCGTCGCCCGAATCGGCGCCGCCGGCGACCACGACCGCGTCGGAGCGATGGCCGAGCTGGCGGAGGTAGGCGAGCAGGCCTTCGGACTCGTCGCCCGCCTGCTGCAGGCGCTCGAGCCCTTCCTGTCCGAGTTGCGAGAGCTGCTCGGGCAGCGAAACCACGCGGACCCCGAGCTCACGGAAGAAGCGCTCGAGCGAACGCCGGGTCTGGTTTCGCCCGACGACCGGAGCGAGCGTCACCGTCGCGATGGTTGGGGAGTCGTCGGCCGCCGGCGTGTATCCGGCCGCGGCCAGCGCTTCGCTCCAAGCCGATCCCGCGAACCAGTGGCCGAGCCGCGGCGCCCAGCGTTGCACAAGCTCCGAACGCGCGGCCTCGCGCACGCAGTCCTGGATGGCGTCCTCGACCCAGGCGCGCACTGGCGCCATGCGGCGTTGGAACTCCGGACGGAGGCGAAGATGAAGCCGCCGCACCCGGCGCAGCGCGCGTCTGGCGCGACGCGCCAGGGCACGGCGCAGCGCCGTCGGCGCCGCCATCGCCATCTCCTCCACGCCCTCGTAGTCGGCGAGCGCGGCGCGCCGGAACTCGTCGGCGGCGAGAGTCTGCGCCGTGAAGCGCTCGAAGTGCAGGCCCTTGATCGCCAGCCGGATCGCCTGCGCGAAGAGCATCGGCCGGAAGAGCAGGGTGCGGGCGAGGAATTTCGCGTAAGCGGGACCCTGGCGCGAGAAGAGCTGCAGGCGCAGCGAGCGCGCCAGCGCGAGCAGCTCGGAACGCCCCACCCGGTGATGAGGCTGCGGGCGCTTGCCGAGCCGCGAAAGCAGCGTCCAGCAGCGCGCGAAATAGTTCTTCAGACCCGGATCGTAAAGCCGCGAGAGGACCCGCCGGTAGCCATTCAGGAGGGTGTCGCGATCGAGCTCGGGGACGAAGTTGAGGGCGATCTCGACGTTGTTGCCTGTCGATTCGGCGAGCAGCCGGCCCTCGCGGTCGAGACGGTCGTAGAGATCGGTGCCGCGCAGCGCGGTGAGCAGCCCGACCATCGCCATCGGGATGCCGGCCTCCTGGATGAAGTCCACCTGGGCGTCGAAGACCTCCCCCCCGTCGCCGTCCAGGCCGAGGATGAAGCCACCGCTCACCTCGATGCCCTTCTTCTGGATCGCGGTGACGGCGTGGAGCAGGAAGTTCTCCTCGCCGCGCGCCGTGTTCTGCGTCTTCTTGGTCTGCAGGAGCGCTTCCGGGTTGGGGCTCTCGATGCCGAGGAAGGTCATCGTGAAGCCGGCTGCCACCATCGCGTCGAGGAGAGGCTCGAGCTTCGCCAGGTTGACGCTCGCCTCGGTGTAGAGATCGAACGGGTAACGGCGCTCGCGCTGCCACTCGGCGAGCGCCGGCAGGAGCCGCAGGGCCTCCTTCTTGTTGCCGATGAAGTTGTCGTCGACCAGGAAGACCGAGCCGCGCCAGCCGAGCTCGTAGAGACGATCGAATTCGGCCAGCATTTGCGGGTTCGATTTGGTGCGCGGCACGCGGCCGAAGAGCTTCGTGATGTCGCAGAATTCGCAGTTGAACGGACAGCCGCGCGAGAACTGGAGCGCCATCGAGGCATAGCTGTCCATGCGCAGCAGATCGAAGCGCGGCACCGGCGCGAGGGTGACGGCGGGCTTGCTCGCCGGCCGGTAGATGTGCTCGGCACGGCCCCGCTCCCAGTCGTCGAGGAAGCGGGGAAAGCTCTCCTCGACCTCGTCGAGAACGTAGAAGTCGGCGCCCGGGATGTCATCGTGGAAGGTCGTGGGATGGGGGCCGCCGACCGCGATCGGGGTGCCGAGCGCGTTGGCGCGCGCGATGACTTCGGCCAACGACTCCTGCTGCACCACCATGGTCGAGGTCAGCACCAGATCGGCCCACTCGAGATCCCGGTCGGTGAGCGCTTCCACGTTCATGTCCACCAGGCGGAGGTTCCAGTGCTCGGGAAACATCCCAGCGACGGTCAGCAGGCCGACCGGCGGCATTGCGGAACGCTTGCCGGCCAGCTCGATTGCATAGCGGAATCCCCAATACGAGGGCGGGAACTCCGGGTAGACGAGTAGGGCGTTCTGAGCGTGCTTCACAGGAACCTCCCCAGGCTGTCGGCGGAATTCGCGGCGCGCCCGCCGGGGCCGCGAGCGACGCGACGCGACGAGATCGTCAACAACCCGAGCGTACCCCTCGGCCCGAAGTCTGGCAAGGGAGCACGGAGATTCGCGCTGGTTCGGCTCGAAGACGTGAGAGAAGATTGTCCGGGGGGAGGGAAAGCATGGATCGATCGGTACCCCGAGCGGCGGGGGATTTCCGCACGCCTGTAGCCGTCTATCTCGTCGCGGGGCTCTTCGTGCTGGCCGAGCTCGTCACCGGTCCGCGCTACGGCATCTTTCGCGACGAGCTCTACTACCTGGCGTGCGCCAGCCATCTCGCCTGGGGCTATGTCGATCAGCCGGCGTTCTCGATCGGCATTCTGGCGGGTGTCCGCGCCCTGCTCGGCGACGGACTCCTCGCGGTGCGGCTCGTGCCGGCTCTGCTCGGCGGAGTGCTCGTGCTCTTGGCGGCGCGGCTGGCGCGCGAGCTCGGTGGCGGGCGGTTCGCGCAGGGACTGGCAGCGCTGGCGGTCGCGGTGGCGCCGCAGTATCTCGGCTTGGCGAGCTTCTACTCGATGAACGCGTTCGACCTCGTCTTCTGGTCGGCGGGCGCCCTCCTGCTGGTCCTCCTCGTGAAGACCGACGATCCGCGCCTCTGGCTTCCCATGGGCCTGGTGCTCGGGTTCGGGCTCGAGAACAAGATCAGCGTGCTGGTGTTCGCGTTCGGTCTGGCGGTGGCGGTCGTCGCGACGCCGCTGCGCCGCCATCTGCGCTCCTGGCAGCTCTGGGCGGGCGCCGGCATCGCGCTGGCGCTCTTTCTCCCCTATGTGCTCTGGCAGACGACCCACGAGTGGGCGACCCTCGAGTTCATGCGCAACGCGACCCGCTACAAGAATGTCGGCCTCTCGCCGCTCGCTTTCCTGGGCGCCCAATTGCGCGACCTCCACCCGTTCAATGCGCCGCTCTGGATCGGCGGACTCGTCTGGCTGCTCGGCGGACGCGAGGGGCGGCGCTTCCGGGCTCTGGCCTTTCTCTACCTCGCGGCCCTCGCCGTGATGCTCTCCACGCGGAGCAAGCCTTACTATCTGAGCCCGGCCTATCAGATGCTGCTCGCCGCCGGAGCGGTCGCAGCCGAGCGTTTCTTCGCCGCGCGACAGTGGGGGTGGGCGAGGCCTTGGAGCGCCGGGCTGCTTCTTCTCGGCGGCCTGCTGACCGCCCCGCTGGCGATTCCCGTCTTCTCGGTGGACGGCTACCTGGCGTACTCGCACGCTCTCGGCATCCGGCCGCACCAGCAAGAGCACGCCGCGCTGGGGCGCCTGCCGCAGTTCTTCGCCGATCGCTTCGGGTGGCGCGAGATGACGGCAGCGGTCGCCAAGGTCTATGACTCCCTGACTCCGGAGGAACGTGGCCGCACGATCATCGTCACCTCGAACTATGGCGAGGCCGGAGCGATCGACTATTTCGGTCCGGCGCACGGTCTGCCGCACGCCTGGAGCCAACACAACAGCTACTACTTCTGGCGCCCGAGCGCTCCGGCGGGTGATCCCATCGTGCTGTCGGTCGGCATCTCTCCCGACGACCTGCGCGAGAGCTTCGACTCGGTCGAGGAAGCAGGACGCTGGAGCGACCCCGACGCCATGCCCTACGAGACTCGTCAACCGATCCTGATCTGCCGGGGGTCGAAGCTGCCGCTCGCCGAGGCCTGGAAGCGCGGCAGACATTTCATCTGATCCGGGGCGTGGAGCCTCTGAAGCCAGGTACGAACTGTCCCTCATGGGAAACGTCTTGTCACTCCTTCGAGAGATCAACAACAAAATGTTCGTGCCTATCCTTTCGCGCGGCTCGATCGGGGCCGATCGGCGCATAAAATGTCACCCTCCGATGAGCGAAGCGGTAGGCAGGATCGCGAAGCGCGCTCGGGAGTCGACTGGACGCGTTTGGACGGTGGGGTTCGCCCTCGTCGCGGCGTTCGGCCTGCTCTCCGTGCCAGGTGTCGGCGAAGAGCCGGCGCCGGTGTCGCTGCTCACGGCGTTGCTGCCCGCGGCGGAAGGCCATCGAACCGTGGCCGCGGTGGTCGAATTCCCCGCTGCGGCGCTCCCCCAGAAGGGGGATTCGAGCGACCTCGACGGCCAGGTCCGGCTGCGGGTCACCGACGCGAAAGGCGGCGAGGTCGTCTCGCTCGCCGACCCCTTCCTCGTCCCCGTCGTGGAGAGCGACGGCCAGCCCCTCGCCGGAATCAAGCTCTTCGCCGAGGTGGATCTCGGACCCGGCGACTACGAGATCGAAGCCACCTTGCTCGGCACCGACGGCAAGTCGCGCGGCAGCGCGACGACGCGACTCCGCATCGCGGCCGCGGCCGGTGAAACCTGGGTGGCCTCGCCCCCGCTGCTCGCCGACCGTCGTCCGAATTGGCGCGCCTTCCGTTCCAACAATCTGCAGGCGAGCGGGGTGGTCTTTCCGTTCACCTCCCCCGAAGGCGGCGTTTTCCTGCCCCGCGGCGTACCGACCCTCGCCGCCGGCCAGCCGCTCGACATGCTGGCCCTGGTCGCGTCGCCGCACGGCGATTTTCCCGAGCTCGTGGCCGAAGCTCGATCGGTCGATGGGAACCGGCGCATCGAGCTGCCGGTCAGCGTCCTCGGAGTCACCTCCGGCGCGATCGCCGGAGTGAGCGTCGTCAACCTGCGGATCGGGCCGCTGAGCGCCGCCGGCGAATACCGGATCCGGCTCGGCTTCGCGGACTCCGAGGGCACGTTGGAATCGCCTTTTCTCGACGGCGTTCCGGTCCGGCTCGAAACGCCGGCGAGCACCGGCGCCGCGAGCGCGGCCGCCGAGGAGGAAGAGGAGAACCCGAGCGCGCCCCTGCCGGCCACCGAAGCGGCCCTCACGGACGGGTACCTGAAAGTGCTCCGCGCGGCGTCGGGTGAGAATCTGAAAGCTGCGGGCCAAGAGCTTGCGGAGTTCGAACGAACGGCGACGCAGCGCGGCGCCGGGTCGGTGAGCGATCTGCGCGGTGCGGAGAAGCGCCTGGCGCGCAAGGTCGCCGGACGCGATGAGGCGGCTTGGCGTGCCATCCTGGGCATCCACCTGGCCGCCGACGACATCTATGTCCACTGGCGCAACGCTTGGCTGACCGCCCAGGGCCGGCGCTTCATGCAGGAGCTGGTGCGGTTCGGAGGCTTCAGACGCGATCCCCGGTCCAAGGCTTTCGCGGCGGATGTACTCGCGCTGACCTCACCGCGCGAAGCGCTCGACATCGACCCGAATCACTCCCTGGCCCTTCTCCGCACCGCGATCGGGGAGGAGCGCGCCTTCCGCTTCAAGGGAAGCGTCGAGTTTCTGCGCCGGCTGCTCGCCCACGATCCCGGCAACGTGCAGGCGCGCCTGCGCCTCGGCATGGACCTGAGCCAGCTCGGCGACCGCGACGACGCGCAACGCGAGCTCTCGTCGGTCGAGAAGGCGACCGCCCCGGCCTGGATGCACGAGCTCGCGATCGGCGAGCAGGCCACCTTGGCGCACGACGCGGGCCATCGCAAGGAAGCGGAGGAGATCCTCCGCCGCGCCATCGAGCAGAACGGTGGGCAACAACTCTATATTCAGCTCGCCTTCTACCTCGACCAATGGAATCGCTCTCACGAAGCGGTGAGTCTGCTCAATCGCATGCGAGTCGAGGAGGGGCAGGAGCGCGCTTCGGCGCGTCACATCTACGCTCAGGACCCGGAGGCCGAGATCACCGCGGTGAGAGACCAGGTGGACGCCCTCGCGAAGGCGGGGCTCGCCGAGCTCGGACGGGCGGCGGCGGCGATCGCCTTGCCGAAGGGGGCCGGATGAAGGTGCGACGGCTCGCCTCCGCGTTGCTCCTGCTGGCGGGCGCTCGGTTCGCCATGGCTGCGGAGACCCCGCCCGCGAACGCGCCGGCGGCGCCCGGTCCCCGGGTGGTCATCACGAGTCCGGCCGCCCACCAGCCGCTCTTCGGCCCCGCGACCATCGCCGCCGAGGTGCACGGTGGAGAGGCTCTGACCGAGGTCGCCTTCTACGTCGACGGCAGCTTGGTGGCGCGCTTCTCGCGGCCGCCCTATCGCGCCAACTTCGACTTCGGTCAGTCCAACCTGGAGCATCACGTCCGGGTGGTCGCCAGCACGCTCTTCGGCAAGCGCTTCGAGTCGTCGCTCACCACCTCCGCCATCGAAGTGGGTTCGGAGCTCGACGTGGAGCTGGTGCAACTGTTCATGCACGTGCACCTGTGGGACGGGCGACAGGTGTCGGATCTCGGGCCACAGGATTTCGTGGTTTCGGACGCCTCGGGCAACCACGAGCCGGTCATCACGTTCTCGACCGAGGAACCGCCGCTCTCGGTGGTGCTGTTGGTCGACGCGAGCGACAGCATGGCGGGCGAGCCCCTGCGCCGCGCGGTCGAGGCCGCGAAGAGCGTCACCGAGCTCCTGAGGCCCGAGGACGAGGTCATGGTGGTGCTCTTTTCGGATCGTCTGCTGCGCGCCACGGAATTCACGCGCAGCGCCGCCACCCTGGGCGCCGCGCTCGGCGACGTGGAGGCGGCGGGAGGAACCGCGGTCTACGATCACCTCTATTACGCGATCGATCGCCTGGGAACCCGACTCGGCAGGCCGGTCGTCATCCTGCTCTCCGACGGCCAGGACGTGAGCAGCGTGCTCGACGCCGAAGCCGACCGGTGGCGCCTGCGACGCAGCCAGGCGACCCTCTACTGGGCGCGGCTCCGAGATCCGAAGGTCAAGTCGATCGGCTACATCTCGGCATGGCGGGACTCGGCGGACAACGCCCGTGAAACCACCGAGCTCGAAGAGGCTGTCAAGGAGAGCGGAGGGCGGGTGCTCGACGTGAAGGCCGGCAATGGAGAGGCGAACGTCGCCTCGGAGAAGGGTCTCGAAACGACCTTGCAATCGATCTTCCAGGAGCTGCGTTCCCAGGTGGTGCTCGGCTTTCAGCCGGGCAAGCGGCGTCACGACGGCAGCTGGAAACCGATCTCGGTGCGCGGCGCGCACGGCTCGATGCAGGTCACGACCCGGGCCGGCTACGTCGACGATTGACCCTCGATCAACTGACGAATCTCCGCGATTCGACGGCGCGCGCCGCGGTAGCCCACCTCGGCGATTTCCGCGTGGCGCCTGACGTCGAAGGTGGCGTAACGCGACAGTTCGTCCGGACAGAGCACCAGGTCGGCATGGTGGAACTTCCGTTTCGAGGCGTGGAACATCCCCACTTCGAGCGCCCGCTGGGTCACGGCCAGGGTGGATTCGAGGCTCGCGCGGCGCGACGCGGGTGAGAGGGCTCGCGTAGACGCCGAGGATCAGATCGCAGAGCCCCGACAGCGGCTCGACGGGGAAGTTGTTGAGGATGCCTCCGTCGGCGTAAACGTGACCGTCGACTGCGGTCGGCGTGAAGACGAAGGGAATGGACGACGAGGCGAGCAGCGGCCCGACCAGGCCTCCGGTGGTGAAGATCTCCAGCCGGCCGCTCACCAGGTCGGTCGCGGTGACGAAGAGCCGCTTCTCGAGCGATTCGAAAGCATCGTCGGGGAACCAACCCAGCAGATCGGCGCGGATCTTCTCCGAATCGATCCAGCCGGGCTTGCGCAGCGCCACCCGGGAGAGGCGCAGAGGATTGACCTCGTCGAAGAACTCGATGATGCGTGGCGGCGGGTAGCCCGCCGCGTAGAGCGCCCCGATCAGGGCCCCGGAGCTGGTTCCGGCCACACAGTCGGGGAAGAGGCCCTCTTCGGCGAGCGCGCGCAGGACGCCGACGTGCGCCAGACCGCGGCTGCCACCGCCGGAGAGGACGAGGCCCAGTCGGTATTGCATCGATCCCTCCGTTCACCGGGAACTCTAGCCCCGATCGCGAATCCGGAACGGCCCCGGCCCGGTGCTAACCTCCGGCCAACCGGTGCTGGCCGGTGATTTCGATGCCCTATCTCGTCGATGCATCCAACCTGGGCGGCGTGCTCGGCGGTCGCCGCGGCTCTCGCGACGCCGAGAGCGTCGTGAAATTCCTCTTGCCCTGGGCGAGCGGCCGGGGTCGCATCGTCGCCGTCTTCGACGGGCCGCCGCGCGACCGGGTGGCGGAGCGTTATGGAGGATTGGAGGTCGCGTGGAGCGGCGCGCGCTCGGCCGATCAGGCGATCGAAGCCCGGGTGCGCCGCGACCCGCAGGCCTGGACCGTGGTCACCAGCGACCGCGAGCTGGCGCGGCGCTGTCGTGACCTCGGCGCGCGGACCGAGCCGGCGAGCCGGCTCGTCGAGCGGGTCGAGCGACCACACCCCCGCTCGCGACGAGCGGTGGATGCGGCCGGCAAGCCCGAACCCGATCCGCGTGACCTGGCGCACTGGCGCCGCGTGTTCGGAGATGGAGGGGACGGTGGTCGTTGAACTCCGCGCCCCGAGCTGCGTACATAACCTGGCACCACTAGAACGGAAAGGACTCCCATGAGGATTCGTTCGTCTTCGATCGTCGCGTTGACCCTGGCGCTTGGCCTGGGCGCGACGCTGTCCGCGGCCGACGCGCCGCCGGCGCCCGAGAAGCATCCCCTCGCCGCGTTGCCCTACACCCCGAGCCTCGAGCCGGCCTTCATGGATCGGACGGTAGATCCCTGCGTCGACTTCTACGCCTATGCCTGCGGCAACTGGTCGAAGATCAACCCGATCCCGCCCGACCAGTCGCGCTGGAGCGTCTACGGCAAGGCCTACGACGACAACCAGCAATTCCTCTGGGGGATCCTCCAGAAGGCGGCGGTCGATGACCCGAAGCGCGACGCCGACCACCAGAAGATCGGCGACTATTTCGCTTCGTGCATGGACCTCGCGGCGATCGACCACGCCGGACGCGGGCCGATCCAGTCCGATCTCGACGCCATCGCCGCGCTCCGCTCGAA
Organism: Thermoanaerobaculia bacterium; assembly: GCA_963712855.1. Classification (GTDB taxonomy): domain Bacteria; phylum Acidobacteriota; class Thermoanaerobaculia; order Multivoradales; family JAGPDF01; genus JACTMI01. The sequence goes on along the minus strand of CAVQJN010000001.1, from coordinate 347,469 downwards.
AACGCAGATCGCGGCCCTGGTCGGCCGCCTGCACCGGGGCGAGGCGGGGCGGCGCATGATGTTCGGCTACAGCTCGGAACAGGATCCGGGCGACGCGTCGCAGGTGATCGCCGGCGCCTACGCGGGCGGCCTCGGGCTGCCGGATCGCGACTATTACCTCAAGGAGGACGCGAAGTCGGTCGAGCTGCGAAAGCAGTACGTCGCATATGTCGGGCGCACCCTCTCGCTGCTGGGGGATTCGGCCGGCGAGACGGCCACGGAAGCGGCGACCGTGATGCGGATCGAGACGGCGCTGGCCAAGGCCTCGTTGACCCGGGTGGAGAAGCGCGATCCGTACAAGATCTACCATCGCATGGATCTCTCCGAGCTCGCGAAACTGACCCCGGACTTCCGCTGGCCCGATTACCTGAAGGCGGCGGGCGCTCCGACGTCCGGCGCGGTCAACGTTTCCGAGCCCGGCTTCTACCAGGAGCTCCAGAATCTGCTCGCGACGACGTCGCTCGCCGACTGGAAGGTCTACCTGCGTTGGCATCTCGGCCAGGCGGCGTCCAACTATCTATCGAAGCCCTTCCGCGATGCGGCCTTCGACTTCTACGGCACGACGTTGCGCGGCATGAAGCAGCAACCTCCCCGCTGGAAGCAGTGCGTCGGCCAGGTCGACCAGGCGCTCGGCGAAGATCTCGGCAAGGTCTTCGTCGCCGACACCTTCACGCCCGAGACCAAACAGGCGACCGAGAAGATGGTCGGCCTGATCGATGCGTCGATGGAGGAGCGCATTCGGGCGCTCGACTGGATGAGCGACGCGACCAAGCAGAAGGCGCTCGAAAAGCTGCACTCGATGGGCAACAAGATCGGCTACCCGGATCACTGGCGCGACTATTCGAAGCTCCAGGTCAAGCGGGGCGACTATTTCGGTGACGTCGTGCGAGCGGCGGAGTTCGAGTCCGACCGCGAGTTCGCCAAGATCGGCAAGCCGGTCGACCGGGGCGAATGGGGCATGACGCCGCCCACCGTCAACGCCTACTACAATCCGTTGATGAACGACATCAACTTCCCGGCCGGGGTGCTGATGCCGCCGCTCTACGATCCGAAGCTCGACGACGCGCCGAACTACGGCAACACCGGCTCGACGATCGGCCACGAGCTGACCCACGGCTTCGACGACGAGGGGCGTCAGTTCGACGCCAAGGGCAACCTCGAGGACTGGTGGACGCCCGCGGACGCCAAGGCGTTCGTGGAGCGCGCCCAGTGCGTGGTCGACCAGTACGGCGCCTACCCGGTGATCGACGACATCAAGATCAACAGCAAGCTCACCGAGGGAGAGGACGTCGCCGACCTGGGCGGGTCGATCCTGGCTTGGCAGGCGTGGAAGAAGGCGACCGCGGGGGAGACGCTCGAGCCGCGCGACGGGCTGACCCCGGATCAGCGCTTCTTCGTCGGCTTCGCGCAGTGGGCCTGCTCGGAAGCGCGCCCGGAAGACCTTCGGCTGCGCGCCGCCACGGATCCGCATTCCCCACCCAAGTGGAGAATCGACGGCGTGGTGTCCAACATGCCGGAGTTCGCGCGGGCGTTCTCCTGCAAGGAGGGCCAGCCGATGGTAAACGCCAAGGTCTGCAAGATCTGGTGAGCGGGCCGGTCGCGCCGGCGGGCCCCGCTCACGCGAGGTCCGCCGCCGTGACGGGCAGTCTGCGAATCCTTTTCCCCACGAGGCGCGAGAGCGCGTTGACCACTGCCGGCGCGAGCGCCGACACGGTCGGCTCGCCGACGCCATGGGGAAGCTCATCGTCGCTGGCGACCAGATGGACCTCGATCGGCGGGCAGTCGCCGATCCGGGTGACTCGAAACCCGTCGAAGTTCGACTCGCGCGCGGCGCCCTTCTCGAAGGTGATCTCGGTCTTCAGGTTCGAGAGCGACCAGATGACGCCGCTCTCGACTTGCTGCGCGACACCGTCCGGGTTCACGATCAGGCCGCAATCGATCGCGCCGACCACCCGCTCGATCCGGAAGGGGAGCTCGGCGAGGGAGCCCGCGCGCCGCGAGACCTCGACCGCGTAGGCGGTGCAGGTCCCGTTGTGAAAGACGTCGCATGCCAAGCCGCGCGAGTGGCCGGCGGGGAGTGCGCGGCTCCAGCCCGCCTTGTCGGTGGCCAGCCGGAGCACCGCCGCGAGGCGGCTCCGGTCGAGGCGCGTGCCGAAGAGATCGACCTGCACCGGCACCGCCGGGTCGTCCGCGCCCAACAGCTCGAGGCGCAACGCGAGCGGGTCGCGACGCGCATGCTCGGCGATCTCGTCGACGAAGCACTCCCGCGCGTAGACCGAGGACGGCGCGAAAACGGCGCGCCAGGGACCGATCGGAACGGGACAGTCCGCCACCGCGTAGGTGGTCTCGAGGTGAGGAATCACGTAGGGATTGTCGTAGACGCCCCATTCCGAGTCGCGCAGGTACGCGGGATCGCTCGACTCGGCCGGAGTCGGTTTTCCCCGGGCGTCATGCGGCTTCGAGACCTTGCACTGTTGCCAGGCGATCAGCTTGCCCTTGGCGTCCAGTCCCGCCCGCAGACGGTCGACGGCGGCCGACTGGAAGTAGCCGTGGCGCAGGTCGTCTTCACGCGACCAGAGAAGCTGAACCGGTGCGCCGACCCGCCGCGCGACCTCCGCGGCTTCGACGTCGAAGTCCCAACCGAGACGACGTCCGAATCCGCCACCGAGCAGCGTGACGTGCACCGTGACGCCGGCCTCCGGGAGGCCGAGCGCGGCTCCGACGTGGCGTCGCACCGCCTCCGGATTCTGGGTCGGAGACCAGATCTCGCAGTGACCCGCGGCGACCCGGGCGGTGGAATTGACGGGCTCGACCGATGCATGGGCTTCGAAGGGGTAGACGTAGGCCGCCTCGAGGCGGGAGGCCGCCTGCGCCAACGCGTCGCGGCTGCGTCCGTCTCGCCGAGTCGTCACTCCGGGTGCCTTCGACTGCTCGACCATCCGCGCGATGTAGTCGGAGCTCGAGAACGCGACGTTCGCGCCGGGTTCCCACTCGACCCGCAGCGCGTCGCGGCCGCGCAGCGCGGCCCAACTCGACCGCGCCACGACGGCGATGCCGCTCGGGATGGCGAAGCAGGCTTCGACGCCGGGCCGTGCGAGCGCCGAAGCGGCGTCGAATGTCTTCACGGCGCCGCCGAGCACGGGAGGCCTCGCCACGACCGCGAACTTCTGCCCGGGTAGCCGCACGTCGATTCCATAGTTGGCGCGGCCGGTGACGATGGCCGGTCCGTCGATCCGGCGCGGCGAGGTGCCGATCAGGCGAAACGCTTCGCGCCTCGTGAGACGAGGCTTCTCCGGAACGGGCTGTCGAGCCGCCGCCGCCGCGAGCTCGCCGTAGGTCGCGCTGCGATCCGATCCGGAGTCGAAGACCTGACCGCCGTGCGCGTGGCAACGCTCGATCGGAGCGCCCCAGCGTTCGGCCGCCGCGGCGACAAGCATCATCCGCGCCGCGGCGCCCGCCTTGCGCAGCGGCCACCAGGATCCGCTGACGCTGGCCGAACCGCCGGTTCCCAGACCTCTGTAGTCCGGACCCGGCGACGCCTGCTCGAGGACGACCTGATCGAGGTCGACGCCGAGCTCCTCGGCGAGGATCATCGGCAACGCGGTACGCGGCCCCTGGCCCATCTCCGACTTGCCGACCACCACGACGATGCGTCCGTCGCCTTCGATGCGCACCCAGGCGTTGGGCCGGAAGGCCGCCTCGACGGCAGCCGGCTCGGCGCCGAGACGAACTCCGATCGCCAGGCCACCCCCGGCCAGCGCGACGATCTCGAGGAACTCGCGGCGCGTCCTCATGACCCTCCTCCCGCGTCGGCGGCGCGCGCGGCGGCGCGGCGCAGACGGGGATAGGTGCCGCATCGGCAGACGTGGCCGGCGAGCGCAGCATCGATCTCGTCATCGCTGGGGTGAGACCGGCGCCGGAGCAGCGCCGCCACGGCGAGGATCATGCCCGGTTGACAGTAGCCGCATTGCGCGACGTTCTCGGCGAGCCAGGCGACCTGGCAGGGGTGCGAGCCGTCGCCCGACAGCCCTTCGATGGTGGTGTAGCTCTTGCCCGCCGCCGCGGCGAGCGGCGTCTGGCAGGTACGCACGGCGCGATCGCCTTCGAGCACCGTGCAGGCGCCGCACAGCCCCTCTCCGCATCCGTACTTCGTGCCGGTGAGATTCAGGTGATCGCGGAGCACCCAGAGGAGCGGCGTGTCGGCGTCCGCGTCGACCTCGTGCGGCTGGCCGTTGATCGTGATCTCGACTCGCGCCATCGCTGGTCTCCCTTGCTCTTGGGTGGAGTGTACGTGCTCCGCCCCGGTTGGTTGCGCCAGCGCGCCCGCCCACCGGGCGGCCCGGCCAGGGTGGCGCTGCTATATTCGACGCCGATGTCCTTGGCGGTCGAGACCCGCGGAGTTCCGGTGCGCTTCGTCGCAGTCGACGGCGGCGCGACCGAGGGAGAAGCTCTTCCTGCACGTGGTGGGCGAGGATGGCGCCCGGCCGCAGACCATCTCGGAGCGCCTGAACGATCGTAGCGCCCGCTTCCTGCCGATCCGGATCGGTGAACGTTTCGAGCTCGTCAACACCGATTGGATCGCCTATGTGGCCTGTCCCGGCCGAACACGCGACGTGGCCGAGCGCGAGGAAGTGGGGGCTCACTGCGAGCGCGCCGAGCTCGACCTCGCGGGTGGCGCGACCCTGCGCGGTGAGTTGCTCTACGAGCTCCCGCCCGGACACTCTCGCGTCTCCGATCTGCTCAATGCGCCGAACCAGCGTTTCCTCCTTCTGGTGACCGAGACGGAGACCCTGTTCGTGCGCCGCGCCGCCGTGCGGCGCGCGCGCACCGGTTGAGCCGATCGTGGCGGCGCTCGACAACCTGCTGCGCGCCGGCTTGCGCCACAAGATGGAGGCGCTCGTCTTCGTTCCCGGCCAGCTGCCCGTGCTGCGCGCCGGCGGCACGGAGCGCGGAGTGACCCAGACGCCGCTCGACGCGGCGCGCATCGAGCTCATGGTCCGCGAGCTCGCGCCAGCGGGAACGGGCGTGGCGGCGGGCTCCCCGTTCCAGTTCCGAATACGAGCTCGACGGCGAGCGGCTCCTGCTGGCGGGCGCGACCGAGGACGGCGCCTGGAGAGTGACCGCGAGTCCCTCGACTCGGGACGAGGCCGCGCCCGCGGAGCCGGCGCCCGTCGCGGAGCCGGAGACGATCCGTCGCGGGCCGGAGCGTGAGTTGCGCGGCGTGCTGGAGTCTTCGACCGCATGCTCGAGGTCGACGCCTCGGATGTCCACCTGGCGAGCGACCACCGGCCGCGCTTCCGCGTGCACGGCGACCTCGAGGAGCTGGCCGACTATCGGCCAGTGTCCCCGGCCGAGCTCGAGCGCCTACTCCTCGAGATCGTTCCGCCGCGCAACCGGGAGCAGTTCGCGGCGACCAACGACACCGATTTCGCCTACGACCATGCGGGCAAGGCACGCTTCCGGGTGAACTTCTTTCGCGACCAGCGCGGCATCGGCGCCGTGATGCGCACGATCCCGACCCGCATCCCGACCTTCGAGGACCTGGGGCTCCCCGATTCGGTGCGTAGGCTCGCCTTTCTCTCGAAGGGATTGGTCCTGGTCACCGGACCGACCGGTTCGGGCAAGTCGACGACGCTGGCCGCGATCCTCGATCTCGTCAACCGCTCGCGCGCCGATCACATCATCACGATCGAGGATCCGGTCGAATTCGTCCACCCGTCGAAGCGCTGCCTCGTCAACCAGCGCGAGGTCGGTCTGCACACCGCTTCCTTCAAGCAGGCGCTCCGTGCGGCGCTGCGCGAGGATCCGGACATCGTGCTGGTGGGCGAGATGCGCGACCTCGAGACGGTCTCGATCGCGATCGAAACGGCCGAGACGGGTCACCTGGTCTTCGGCACCCTGCACACCACCACCGCCGCGTCGACGGTCGAACGGCTGGTCGACCAGTTTCCCGGCGATCGCCAGGAACAGATCCGCACGATGCTCGCGGAGAGCTTGAAGGCGGTCATCGCGCAGACCCTGCTCAAGCGGATCGAAGGGGGACGGGTGGCGGCGTACGAGATCCTCATCGCCACCCCCGCGGTCTCGAACCTGATCCGCGAGGGCAAGACCTTCCAGATTCCATCTGCCATGCAGACCGGCCGCGCCCAGGGCATGATGCTGATGAACGACGCCCTCTTCACCCTCATCGAGAAGAAGCTGGTCGAGCCGCGCGAGGCCTACCTCAAGTCGGTGGACAAGGAAGGCCTGCTCTCCAAGTTGCGCGGCGCCAACTACGACACCAAGTTCGTCGGCGAGATGACGGCCCACGAGTAGGCGGCCGTCGTCGATCCCGGCCGCGCTCCCGGCGCTGGGTCGAGTGGGCGAGAGCGAGGACGACCGGTCTGCGCCAGCGTCGCATCGCCCGCCACTCCAGCTCAGCGGTCGGCAGGATCCGGCTCGGGCGAGTCGAGCGCGGCGGCCACTCTCCGGTAGGCCTCGCGGAAAGGAATGCCTTCGGCGAGCACCAGGCGATGGGCCGCTTCCGCGGCGAAGAGCTCCGGCGCCAGGGTCAAGCGCTCCGGCACGAAGCGGACGCGCGGCAGCGTGGCGGCGAGCAGCTCGCAGGTCGCGTGGGCGAGGTCGATCGAGCGGAAGAGCGGCGCCTTCAGACGCTGCAGATCCCGGTGATAGCCGCTCGGCAGCTTGGCCGGAATGGCCAACGCCTCGACCAACGCCGCGAGCGCCGTGGCGCCGCCGCCGCGCACCAGCTCGAAGAGGTCGGGGTTGCGCTTCTGCGGCATGATCGAGGAACCGGTCGTCAACTCCTCGGGCAGCGCGACGAAGCCGAATTCGGCGCTCGCGAAGAGCACCAGGTCGGAGGCCAGGCGTCCGAGGTCGTTCATCGTGAGCGCGAGCTCGAAGAGGAGCTGCGCCTCGCCCTTGCCGCGCGCCAGTTGCACCGCGGTGACGGGCTCCTCCGTCGCGGCGAAGCCGAGCGCCGCACGGGTCGCCTCCCGGTCGATCGGCAGGCCCGGCGTGCCGTAACCGGCCGCGGAGCCGAGCGGATTGCGGTCGAGCCGGCGCCGGCAGGCCTCGATGCCCGCCGCGTCGTCCTCGAGCTGGGCCGCGAATCCGCCCGCCCAGAGCGGTACCGACGAGGGCATCGCGCGCTGGAGGTGGGTGTAGCCGGGGAGCTTCAGGTCGGCGTGCGCCGTCGCGATCTCGCCGAGCGCCGCGGCGACCCGCCGGGCATCGGCCGCCAGGTCGGCGATCGCATCTTTCAGATAGAGCCGTAGCGCGGCGAGCACCTGGTCGTTCCGCGAGCGGCCGAGGTGCACCCGGCCGCCGGCCTCTCCGATGCGCGCGGTCAGCCGGCGTTCGAGCGCGGTGTGGACGTCCTCGTCGGCGAGCTCGATACGCCAGAGGCCACGCGCGTGCTCGTCCGCCAGCGCGGCCAGGCCGTCGCGAATGGAAGCGAGGTCCTCCGTGGCGAGGAGACCCTGGCCCGCCAGCATCTCGGCGTGCGCGATCGAGGCGCGCGCGTCGTGGGCGACCAGGCGCTCGTCGAGCCGGTGGTCCTCGCCGGCCGTGTAGGCGAGCACCCGCTCGTCGAGCGGCCCGCCCTTGTCCCAGAGCCGGCTCACGCGGCGCCCTTCCGGAGCGCGGCGGGAAGGGTGACCGCCAGCTCTTCGAGGAAGCGTCCGTAGAAGCGCGCGCCGGCCAGGATCTCGCTCTCGAGCACGAACTCGTCGGGGGTGTGCGAGCGCTCCGAGAGGCCGGGACCGACCTTGAGCGCCGGTACGTCGGCGTCGAGCAGCGCCCAGTCCGAGAGCGTGGCCGAGCCGTAGCACCGTGCTTCGGGGCGCGCCGCGGCGGCGGCGGCGAGGAGCGGCGAGCCCGTCGGCGTCTGGCGCGGCGCGAAGCGGTCGGAGAGCACCCGGACTTCGCCCGCGATGCGTTCGCGCACCCGCTCGACGACGGTCGCGGGCGGTAGCGCGGGCGTCGTGCGGACATCGAGGACGGCGCTCGCCTCCGCCGGGACGACGTTGCGTGCCGTACCGGCCCGCACCACCGTCGGCTCCAACGTCGTGGCGCCGAGCTGCGCGTGGTCGGGGCCGAGGTCGATCCCTTCCAACGCCACCAGGTCGTGAGCCAGAGTCCGGGCCGCGTTGGCGGCGCCGAGCGCGCGGGCATGCGCGGCGTGCGCCGCCGTGCCGCGAGCGACCAGCTCGAGCACCAGGAGCCCCTTCTGGGCGACCGCGAAATCCAGCCCGGTCGGCTCGCCGACCAGCGCCACCGCGACGTCGAGGTGGCGCGCGGCGAGCTCGGCGAGCACGTCCTGGGTGCCCCGGCTCTTGGTCTCCTCTTCCGCGACCAGCGCCAAGCCCACGGTCAGACCGGAAGCCTCGGCGGCTAGGAAGGCGGCGAGCATCGCGGCAACCGCTGCTTTGGCATCGTTGGCGCCGAGGCCGTAGACGCGTCCGCCCTCGCGCGTGGCGGTGAACGGCTCGCGAGTCCAGCCGGGCGCCGGCGGCACGGTGTCGAGATGGGTGTCGAGGAGGACGAGGGGGCCCGAGCCGCGCAGCGCGAGCACCGAATCGCCGACCCGCGTGACCGCGGCGCCGTGCTCGCCGAGCGTCGCGGCGACGAGGCCGGCCGCGGCGCCCTCCTGGCCGGAGAGCGATGGCGTCGCCACCAGGCGGCGGTGGAACGCCAGCAGCTCGTCGCCCGCGAGCGGTCTCATCCGGGGAGCGCCTCGCTCACTTCGGCTTCGCGTTCGTCCGCCGAGAGCGCCGCCAGCTCGGGCACGATGAGCGTCCCCGAGCCCTCGTTCGAGAAGATCTCGATCAAGAGCGCGTCGGGCAGCCGCCAGCTCACCAAGTGGGCACGCGGCACCCCGCCCTCGAGCGCCTGCCGGATCGCCGCGATCTTCGGCAGCATGCCGCGCGCGACCGCGCCCTGGGCGCGCAACCGCTGGAGTCCCGCCAGGTCGACGTACGAGACCAACGAAGCGGGATCTTCCGGATCGGCGAGCAGGCCCGGCGTGTCCACCATGAGAAGAAGCTTCTCGGCGCGGAGAGCGGCGGCCAGGGCGCCGGCCACTCCGTCGGCGTTGAGGTTGAGCAGGTTGCCGCTGGCGTCGGCGGAGAGCGGCGAGACGACCGGCACCCAGCCGCCGTCCAGCAACTGCTCGACGAGCTCGGGATGAATCGCTGCGAGGTCGCCGACGTGCCCGAAGTCGACCGGCTCCGCCTCGCCGTCCATCGCCACGGGTGGGCGGCGGCGGGCGACGACCAGGTTGCCGTCGACGCCCGACAACCCGGCCGCGGGAAGCTGTGCGGCACGGCAGGCGGCGACGAGCGCGGTGTTCGCGGAGCCGTTCAGCACCATGGCGACGATCGGGAGCGTGGCGTCGTCGGTGATCCGGCGTCCGCCCACTTGCCGTACGTCGAGGCCGAGCTGGCGCGAGAGCTCGTTCACCTGCGGTCCGCCGCCGTGCACGACGACCACCCGCACGCCGAGGTGATGCAGCGCGGCGAGCTGTTCGACCACGGCGGCGAGGGCGCGCCGATCCGCGAGCAGACCGCCGCCGACCTTCACGACGAAGGTCTTGCCGCGAAAAAGCGCCAGGTAGGGTACCGCGTGGCGGAGCGCCGCGATTTCGACGCTCCGCGATCCATGCTCTTTCATTCGCTCTCTCCAAGCAGGCGGTGCAGCACCGCCATCTGCGCCCACATCCGGTTGTGGGCCTGTCGCACCACGGCGCTGCGCGGCGAATCCAGCACCGCATCGGTCACCACCACGTTGCGCCGCACCGGCAGGCAGTGCAGGAAACGGCAGTCGGGCGCCGCCGGCGCGAACCAGTCGAGGTCGACGGTCCAATCCGTCAGGGTCTCTCGAAGCTCCTCTTCGGCGGCCGCATGGCCATAGAGCGCGGGGCTGGCCCAAGACTTTCCATAGAGGGCTTGTACGCCCTCGAGCGCCGCGCGTCGATCGCTCGTCTCGTGGACGTGGCCGCCGGATCGCGCGGCGGCGAACCGGGCGCGTTCCATCACCGAAGCCGGCAGCGCGTACTCGTCGGGTCGCAGGACGACGACCTCCATGCCGCGCGTCGCCGCCATCTGGACGACCGCCGTCGGAACGGCGAGGGGCAGCGGCTTCGGATGGTTGGCCCAGGAGAGCACCAGCTTGCCGTCAGCCGGCACGCCGAGCTCGTCGAGCGTCTTCCAGTCGGCGAGGGCCTGACAGGGGTGATCGATCGCCGATTCGAGGTTGATCGTGGGAATCGTGGCGAGCCCGGCGAGGGAACGGAACTCGGCGTCGGCGAGATCGAAGCCGAGGTCCGTTCCGCCGGCGAAAGCGCGGATGCCCAGCGCGTCGAAGTAACCCGACAACACCGGGATCGCCTCTCGCGCGTGCTCGGCGGCATCGCCATCCATCACGACGCCGGGTCGCGTCTCGAGCTTCCAGCTCCCCTGCCCAGGCGTGACCACGACGGAGCTTCCGCCGAGTCGCGCCATCGCCGCCTGCATCGAGGCCAGGGTGCGCAACGACGGGTTGAAGAAGAGCAGGCCGAGCAGCTTGCCGGCGAGCGCCCGCGGCTCGGGGTGGCGCTCGAGACGCGACGCGAGCGCCAGGAGGTCGAATACCTCCTCCGGCGCCAGGTCGGCGAGCGCATGGAACGTCTTCACCCGGCGAGCTCCGCGAGGGCCCCGGCCAGAAGCTCGACGTGCTCGCCGCCGAGGATCAGCGGCGGGAGCAGACGGACCACGTCGGGATCGGCGCTCGTGCCGACCAGGATGCCGCGCTCGAGGAGCTCGCCCTGGATCGTTTTCGCGGGCCGTGAGGTTCGCAGGCCCACGAGGAGGCCGCGACCGGTGATCTCGACGACCGGCCCGACCTGGCAGGTCGAACGGATCTGCGCCGCGCGCGCCCGCACGTTCTCGAGCACCGCTTCGTCCTCGAGGGCGTCGATCGTGGCCTCGACGAGAGCGCAGGCGAGCGGCCCACCGCCGAACGTAGTGCCGAGGTCGCCGGGTCGCAGCCTCTCCGCGAGCGCGCGCGGAGCGAGCAGGGCGCCGGCCGGAAAGCCGCCCGCCAGTCCCTTGGCCGTGGTGAGCAGATCGGGCGTCACGCCGCATGCCTGCGCCACGAAGGGAGCGCCGCTGCGGCCCATGCCGCACTGCACCTCGTCGAAGAGGAGCAGCGCTCCCGACTCGGTGGTCAGGCGGCGCGCCGCGGCCAGATAGTCATCGGAAAGCGCCACCGCGCCTGCCACGCCCTGCACCGGTTCGAGGATGAGCGTGGCCACGTCGCCGGGGGCCAACGCCGCGGCGAGCGCGTCGACGTCCTCGGGCGGCACGAAGCGGACGTCGAAGGGAGTCCTCGGAAAGCCGTACCACTTGGACCGCCAGGTCACCGCGGCGGCCGCCGCGGTGCGGCCATGGAAGGCGCCCTCGAGCGCCACCACGCGCGGCCGGCCGACCATGCGCAGCGCCAGACGGAGCGCGTTCTCGTTCGCCTCCGCGCCGCTGTTGACGAAGAAGACCGCGTCGAGCCCCGGTGGCGCGAAGTCGGCCAGACGCCGCGCGGCGCGCTCGCGCACCGCGAGCGGCACCGCGTTCGACTGGAAGAAGAGCTGCTCGGCCTGGTCACGCAACGCGGCGAGGAGACGCGGGTGCCGGTAGCCGAGCAGCGCCACCGCGTGACCGCCGTAGAGATCGAGCAACGCCCGCCCGTCCGCCGTCTCGAGCCAGACTCCGTCGCCCGCGACGGGCTCCACGTCGAGCAGGGAGTAGACCGGAAAGAGAGCCGATTCGGGCGCGTCGGGGAGATCGATCGCGAGGTTCATGGCGGGGTCCGTTCCCAAGGCGAGAGGCGTCACAGCCAGCCGAGACCGGGCAGGCGCAGCCCGAGGTCCTCGGGCAGGCCGAAGAGCCGGTTCATCCACTGCACGCCGCCGCCCGCGGCGCCTTTCGTGAGGTTGTCGAGCGCCGAGAAGAGGATCACCTGGTCGCCGCGCACGGTGACGGCGAGGTCGCAGCGATTGGTGCCGACGACGCTCTGTAGACGGGGGGGAGCGTCGAGCACCTTCACGAAAGACGCAGGGCTTCCATAGAAGGAGGAGAGCGCCAGCTTGATCTCGTCGCCGCTCGCTGGCCGGGCCAGAGTCGCGTTGATCGTGGCGTGAATGCCGCGCGCGAACGGGCCGGAGTGGGGGATGAAGGTGAGATTCGGCTCGTTCTCGGAAGCGCTCCCGGTCGCGGCTCCGGCGACCTCGGCGAGCAGAGCGCGCATCTCCGGCTCGTGACGATGGCCGGTGGGCGAATAGGCGAAGAGGTCGCTGCGGCGTTCCGGGTGGTGGGTCGTCGCGGTCGGGGTCCGGCCGGCTCCGGTCGAGCCGGTCACCGCGGTCACCGTGATCGGTGCCGCGAGGTCGAGCCACCCACCGGCCACCAGAGGCGCGAGCGCCAGCGTCGCGGCGGTGGTGAAGCAGCCCGGATGGGCGATCCGGGTGAGATCCGCGTGGCGGTTTCCGCGGGTGAGCGCCGCGAGCTCCGGAAGCGCGCAGACGAACTTCGCCAGCCGCTGCGGCGCGCCGTGGGGATGCCCGTAGATCGCCTCGTAGCGCTCCGCCTTCCGATGCCGGAAATCTGCCGACAGATCGACCACCCGTGCCGCGCAACCGGACTTTTCGCAAATCGTCAGCAGGCGATCGATGCGTTTCGCCGCGTCGCCGTGGGGCAACGCCGAAAAGACTCCCAGAAGAGGGAGGGACGAAGCTGCCGTCTCGGTCTCGGAAGAGCTCGCGAACGCGGCTTCCTCGAGGTGGGTTCCCCGTAGATGGGGGAACACCTCGACGACCGGCTGCCCGGTGCGCGTCTCCGAGGCGATCGCCGTCAGCGCGAAGCGGGGATGTCCGGCGAGGAGCCGCAACAGCTCCCCGCCGACGTAGCCGGAAGCGCCGAGCACGACGACTGGCACCGTCTGGTCGTTCATCCCCGCCCTCCCGCGGCGGCGGTCGCCGGACCAGGCGACTCGACAGAAACTCTTGGCTTCGCGGATGGGTCTCCGGAAGCGGCGTCGAGCGGCTCGCCGATCGCCAGCCCCAGCGCCGCGAGGACCGTCCGCGCGAGCTTCGGCGCGTCGGTGCGGGCGTTGATCGCCGGGATGCCGGTCTTGGCCTCGATCAACGTCGTGCCGACCGCGTTGTCGGTCGCCGGGCCGGTCACCGCGACGGGGCGGATGCCGTAGTCGCGTTGCAGGATTTCGATGCCTCCCCAAGCCGCGACCGGATCGTTGGCCGCCAGCACGACGGCGGTGAACGCGGCGCGCAGGTCGGGCGCCGCGAGAATCGCGTCGACGCCGTAGGTACCGAGCAGCCCGTCACCGAGCTCCGCGACGATGACGTCGGGCGGCGTCTGCCCGCCGTCGGCGAGGCGGCTGATCAGGGTGCGCGCCAGCGCCGGCGCGTTGAGGGCCGTGGTGGTCACGATGCCGAAGTCGCTGAACAGCGCGGTGCGGCGCGCGCCGGCGTCCTCCATCGCCAAGACATCACGGCGCAACGAGACGCCGGTGGCCTTGAGGGCGTCGGTCACCAGGCGCCGATGGGCCATCTCCTGGACGAGCGCGCAGGCCGCGGCCGTCTTGCCGGAATTCATGCAGGAGCCGACCAGGGCCACCACCGGCACGCCGCGAGCGTCGAGCGGCGCCGCGAGGTCGAGGCGTTCGTCGCCGGCCCGCGCCGGCACCCCGATGCGCTCGGCCAGGTAGGGAAAGGTGAGCACCGTGCCCAGCACCTCGCCGTCGAACGGCCGGCCGAAGCTCGGGTTGATCGAATCGCAGAGGCCGAGGACCCCGCCCATGTTGAGCAGCTGCACGACATCGCCCGGCGCGAGCTGCTCGGGCAGGTGCCCCGAGTAGCCGAACAGCGCCTTGCGATGACCGAGCGCGCCCGCCACCACGTCGCCGCGCTTGACCTGCGCCATCCGTCCGGAAGCGAGCTCGACCAGGTTGTAGGTCGATTTCTCGTTGAGCACCCGCACCGCGACGACGACGCCCTCTTCGCACGGGATGTCGGACGCCACGCGCACTTCGCGCTTGAGCCCGCAGGCCCGGGTCACCGAGGCGATCTTGTCGACGAAGACCGATTTCATGACGTCTCCTTGGGAAGCTCCGGCTCGGGCGTGCAACCAGCCCGGCAGCGCGGTGATGCGACAGAACCCGGCCGCGTCGGCGGCCGACCATTCGCCGGTCGTCTCACCGTAGCGGCCGCGCGAGGCGGCCATCAGGGAACGGGGCGAGTCGACGCCTTCGACGAAGAGGGAGCCGGTGCGCAACAAGACCTTGACCTCGCCGGTGACCCGGCGCTGCGACGCGGCGAGCAACGCCTCGGCGTCGCGGGCGGCCGGCTCCAGGGCGTGCCCTTCGTGAACCAGCTCGCCATAGACGGCGGCGACCTGGTCCTTGAGCTTCTGCTGACGGCCGGTCAAGACGAGCTTCTCCAGCTCGCGGTGCGCGGTGAGCAGCACCTCCGCGGCCGGCGCCTCGAAGGCGACCCGCCCCTTGAGTCCGAGGATCGTGTCGCCGAGGTGGATCCCACGGCCGATACCAAAGCCGGCGGCGGCCGTTTCGACCCGTTCGAGGAGCGCCACCGGATCGAGCGACTCTCCATCCCAGGCGACCGGCACGCCCTGCTCGAAGGCGAGCCGGTGGCGCTCCGGCGGCCGCGGTGTGTCGAACGCCCCGCGGGTGAGCAGCCAGGCCGACTCCGGAAGCGGCGCGCCGCTGGTGAGGGTCTCGCGGCCGCCGATGGTGGCGCCCCAGAGCCCGCGGTTGATCGAGTAGGCGGCGGCGCCGGCCGGTACGGGCAACCCGCGCGCCGCGAGGAAAGCCACCTCCTCGGCGCGCGAGTGCGGATCGTCGCGCACCGGAGCGAGGATCTCGAGCTCCGGCGCCACGGCCCGCAAGGCGCTCTCGAAGCGGACCTGATCGTTGCCGGCGCCGGTCGAGCCGTGGGCGACCGCCGTGCAGCCGAGCTCGCGCGCCGCCCGCGCGACCTCGCGCGCCTGGATGGAACGCTCGGCGCCGACCGAGAGCGGGTAGAGCCCGCCGCGGCGCACGTTGCCGAAGAGCAGGAAGCGGAGAACGTCGTCGAAGAACGCCCGTCGTGCGTCGATCGAGAGGTGCCGCTCGGCGCCGAGCGTTGCGGCGCGCTCCGCCAGCGCCCGGCGTCCGGCTTCGTCGAGCCCGCCGGTGTCGACGGTGATCGTGACGATGGGGCGCGCGTGGCGTTCCCGCAGGTAGGGAACGCAGAAAGAGGTGTCCAGCCCGCCGGAGAAGGCGAGCGCGATCGGAGAAGAGTCGGTCATCGCTGGAGGGTCTCGTTCGCGGCCGAGGCGATCAGGGATTGCAGGCGGTGGAGAAGGCGGGTCTGCTCGCGCGCCGTCGCGGTGGCGACGAACACGGTGTCGTCGCCGGCTAGGGTGCCGACGAGCTCGGGCCAGCCGGCCCGGTCGAGGGCCACCCCCACTGTCTGGGCGGCGCCCGTCCGGGTGAGGACGACGGTGAGATGCGGTCCCGCCGGCTTGACGGCGCGCAGGGAGGGAGCGATCTCGTCGAGCGCCTCGGCCGAGCCGGGAGCGGCGGCCGGGAGGACATAGCGGCCGCCGAGCTTGGCCACCCCCAGCTCACGCAGGTCGCGCGAGACCGACGACTGGGTGGCCTCGATGCCGCGCTCCGCCAGGAGCGTCACCAACGCTTCCTGCCGGTGCACGGCATGGCGCCGCACGAGCGACCGCACGGCCCGCTGGCGCTGCTCCTTGATCTCGATCTCGCTCGGCACGAAGGTGGCGCCTCCCGACGCTTCAAGGCCCACCGATGGGCCTGCAAGAAGATGCGCATAATAGTGCATATTTATTCCCTGTCAAGGCCTCTCAGAGGGACGGCTCGTCCACGAGGATGGTTGACATACATAGAAGCATTATGTATAAAGCTGCGATGTATGAAGGCAGGGGGCTGAGATGGAAATCGGCAAGGACCTGGTAGCCGCATCGGCGACTCCGTTGGTGCTCGCTATCCTGGCGGCGGGGGACAGCTACGGATACGCCATCCTGAAGCGCGTCAGCGAGCTCTCGGGCGGCGAGCTGAAATGGACCGATGGCATGCTCTACCCGGTGCTCCACCGGCTGGAGCGGCAGCGCTACGTCGAAGCACGATGGGGGAGCTGGAGACAGGGCGCCGCCGCCGCTACTACCGCCTGACGAAGCATGGTCGAGCGCAGATGGAGGCGCAACGGCAACAGTGGGAGGTCGTGGAAGCCACGCTGCACGAAGTCTGGAAGGACACCCTGGAGAGGATCGTTCAGACGGGGCTCACGCCTTCTATCGCTGGTTCCTGGGGGACGACATGACCGATAAGCCCTCGCTCGAGACTCAGATCTCGCTCTGGCGCGATTTCCTGTCTCGCCACCCGACGATCCACGCCTCCGACATGGATGAGTTGGAGGACCACCTGCGGTCGGAGGTCCGGGCCCTCGGGGAGAGCGGTCTCGCTCCCGACGAGGCCTTCCTGGTGGCGGTGAAGCGAATGGGAAGGCTGGATGCCTTGTCGCGTGAGTTCGCGCGGGAGCATTCGGAGCGCTTGTGGAAGCAACTCGTGCTCGGCGGAGATGGCCGTCCGGGAGAGATTCGACGGGGGCGCGGTGAGATCGTCGTCGCCGTGGCCCTGGCCGTCCTGGCCGCGCTGTCGTTCAAGCTTCCCGAGCTATTTGGCTACCACCTCTTCTCTCACGATGCGGCCGCGCAGTCGTTCTACGCCCGCAATCTGAGCCTCTTCGTGTTGCCTTTCCTGGTCGCCTACCTGGTCTGGAAGCGTCGCCCGGGCCGTCTCGGTCTGCTCCCTATCGCGCTCTCGTTCGGCGGTGCCCTGGTGTTCGCCAACGCCTATCCGCTGGGCGTCCGCGGTGACACGCTCGGGCTCACGATCCTGCACCTACCGATCGCCCTCTGGCTGGCGGTTGGCGTTGCCTACGTCGGTGGAGACGGGTTCCGGGGATCGGGGGGGCGCATGGACTTCGTGCGCTTTTCGGGCGAGGGGTTCATCTACTACGCCCTGATCGCCTTGGGAGGCGGCGTGCTGGCGGCCTTCACCCAAGTCATGTTCAAGGCTATCGGGCTCGATCCGACGCTCTTCATCTCACGGTGGCTCCTGCCGTGCGGGGCGCTCGGCGCGGTCGTCATCTGCGCCTGGCTGGTGGAAGCGAAGCAGAGCGTCATCGAGAACATGGCGCCGGTGCTGACTCGCATCTTCACGCCGCTATTCACGGCTGTTCTCCTCTCGTTTCTGATCACCATGGCGTGGATGCGCCAGGGTATCCATGTCGAGCGCAACGTGCTGATCGGTTTCGACCTGCTGCTGGCCGTGGTGGTTGGCCTGCTCCTCTACGCCATCTCGGCACGAGATCCCGAGAGGCCCTCGGGGGCTTTCGACGTCCTCCAGTTGCTGCTGGTGCTGAGCGCGCTCGCCGTCGACGGCGTGGCACTCGTTGCCATCGCTTCCCGCATCTCCACTTTTGGCTTCAGTCCGAACAAGGTCGCGGCCCTCGGTGAGAACGTCGTCCTGCTGGTCAGTCTGGTCGGTTCGGCGTGGCTCTACATCCGATTCCTCTACGGGCGGGGGACCTTCGCATCCCTCGAACGTTGGCAAACGGCCTATCTGCCCGTTTACTCGCTGTGGGGGTGGTTCGTGGTGGCGCTGTTTCCGCCTCTCTTCGCTTTCCGCTGAGTCGACCCGGAATCACGATGCCTGCCCCGCTAGGGGGCATCCGCCGGCTCCGGCGTCCTACCCGCCGTCTTCTCCTTGCCAAGCGTTTCTCCGGTCTGTCCAGAACGGGCGGCGCGAACGTAGGCTGACGCCGAGGCGCCGCGGAGTTCCTCATAGGTGGTCGAAGATTGCTTGGAGGCCTTCTTGAATTCGCGCTTGGGGGCTCGGGAAGTCTTGCAATCGGGAGCACCATCACAATTGTGCTGGACCGGCGCGGGGCCCGGTGGATTGTCAGAATGAAGCTCGCTCGCGCCTATCTGACCATTCCCCCGTCCACCAGCAGGCTCTCCCCGTTGACGTAGCTCGCGTCGTCGGAGGCGAGGAAGGCGACGACCCGAGCGACTTCTTCCGGGGTGCCGGCGCGGCCGGCCGGTAGGGAGCGTTTGATCTCGAGGTCGACCGGGGTGGTGGTGTCGATCCAGCCGGGGAGGACGTTGTTCATGCGCAGGCCGGCCGCGGCGTAGCGCTGGGCGTAGAGCTTGGCGAAGTTGCCTAGCCCGGCGCGCAGGGTGGAGGAGACGGGGAAGCGGAGGCCGGGCTCGGCGGCGGAGAAGCTGGAGACGTTGACGAAGGCGCCCGAGCCTTGCTCGAGCATCGCCGGGGTGGCGATCCGGGCCATGCGCACCACGTTCAGGAGCAGCAAGTCGAGGCCGGCGTGCCACTGCTCGTCGGTGAGCTCGAGGAGCTCTCCCTTGGCGACATGGCCCGTGTTGTTGACGACCACGTCGACGCGACCCCAGCGGCGCATCGCGGCGTCGAGGAGGCGGCGCAGGTCGTCGGCGTTTTCGACGGTGCCGCGCACCGCGATGCCGTCGAGCTCCTCGGCGAGCGTTTGGACATCGGCGGAACGCGCGAGGAGCGCCAGCCGATAACCGCGTGCGGCGAGCTCGCGCGCGCAAGCCGCGCCCATGCCCCGGCTCGCGGCGGTGACGAGGGCGACTCTCTCTTCGTTCATGCCCCAAGCCTAGCGCGCCGATTCCTATCGAGCAGGCTCGAGCGAGCCGGTCGGGGCCTTCGGGCGGTAATGTTGCCGTGGAGCGAGAGGAGCGGACTCGATTGAACGCGGAACGGCGTCGACTGAAGGAAGCGAACGCGGGGGAGAAGTTATGGCGGAAGTGGGGCGCCTATCTCTCCGAGCGTCAGTGGGGCACGGTGCGTGAGGACTACTCGCCCGACGGCGCGGCGTGGGACTACTTTCCCTACGAGATGGCGCGCTCACGCGCCTACCGATGGGGGGAGGACGGGCTGGCCGGGATCTCCGACGACCGCCAGCTCCTCTGCCTCTCGCTGGCGCTCTGGAATGGTCGCGACCCCCATCTCAAGGAACGGCTCTTCGGCCTGAGCGGACCGCAAGGCAACCACGGCGAGGACGTCAAGGAGCTCTACTGGTACCTCGACGCTACGCCGACCCATTCATGGCTCGAATTTCTCTACAAGTACCCGCAGGGCGAGTTTCCGTATGCAGAGCTCGTCGACGGGAATCGGAAGCGCTCGAGGCACGAGCCGGAACTCGAGATCACCGACACCGCGGCCTTCGACGACGGCCGCTACTTCGACGTCCGGGTCTCGGTCGCCAAGGCGGCGCCGGAGGATCTCCTGATCCGCATCGAAGCGACGAATCGGGGTCCCGAGGCCGCCACGTTGCACGTCCTGCCGCAGCTCTGGTTTCGCAACGCCTGGAGTTGGGGAGGGGAAGGACCGAAGCCGAGCCTGTCGGGCGACGGCAGCGTCGTGATCGCGAAGCACGAGGAGCTCGGCACGATGTACTGGCACGTCGACGGGGCGCCGGAGCTTCTCTTCTGCGAGAACGAGAGCAACGCCGCCAAGCTCTGGAACGCGCCCGCGGCGCACGGTTACTTCAAGGACGGGATCCACGAGGCGGTGGTGGATGGCCGGAGGGAGGCCGTGAACTGGGACGAGTTCGGGACCAAAGTGGCGGCGCATCGCCGGCTGGAGCTGGCGCCCGGCGCGAGCGGCCAGGTGCGGGTCCATCTGTCGCGCAAGCGCTTCGCCGATCCGTTCGACGGTTTCGATCACATCCTGGACACGCGACGGATTGAGGCCGACGAGTTCTACGCCGAGCTGCAGGAAGGCCTCGACGACGAAGCGCGCCGCGGACTGCAACGCCAGGCCTGGGCGGGAATGATCTGGTGCCAACAGCGTTTCGGGTACGACGTGCCGCGTTGGCTCGCCGGGGATCCCGGGCAGCCGCCGCCACCCGCGGCGCGCCGTTCGGGCCGCAACCACGAGTGGCTGCACGTCAACAACGACGACATCCTCTCGATGCCGGACAAGTGGGAGTACCCCTGGTACGCCTCGTGGGATCTCGCCTTCCACTGCATTCCGCTGGCGCGGCTCGATCCGGAATTCGCCAAGGCGCAGCTCGTGCTGCTCTGCCGCGAGTGGTACATGCATCCGAACGGTCAGCTTCCGGCCTACGAGTGGGCGTTCGGTGACGCCAATCCGCCGGTCCATGCCTGGGCCGCGTTCCGGGTCTACGAGATCGATCGCGCGGCGACCGGCAAGCCGGACCGCGCGTTCCTCGAGCGCGTCTTCCACAAGCTGATGCTGAACTTCACCTGGTGGGTGAACCGCAAGGACCTCGAAGATCGCAACGTCTTCCAGGGGGGATTCCTGGGCCTCGACAACATCGGGGTCTTCGACCGCTCGTCGCAGTTGCCGACCGGCGGCCATCTCGACCAGGCCGACGCCACGAGTTGGATGGCGATGTACTGCCTCAACCTGATGCGCATCGCCCTCGAGCTGGCGCAGGAGAACCACGTCTACGAGGACATCGCGACGAAGTTCTTCGAGCACTTCCTCTACATCGCGGCGGCGATGCGCAACCTGGGCGGCCAGGGGATCGACCTCTGGGACGAGGACGACGAGTTTTTCCACGACGTGTTGCACAAACCCGACGGCACGACCGAACCGCTCGCGGTGCGATCGCTGGTCGGTTTGAGTCCGCTCTTCGCGGTGGAGGTCCTCGACTCGGAGCTGCTCGCCAGGGTGCCTGACTTCGCGGCCCGCCTGCGCTGGTTCCTCACCTACCGGCCCGATCTGGCGGGCCTGGTCTCGCGCTGGCACGAACCGGGCAAGGAGGACCGCCGGCTGTTGTCGCTCCTGCGCGGCCATCGCATGAAGTGCCTGCTGCGGCGCATGCTCGACGAGAGCGAGTTCCTGTCGGAATACGGCATTCGCTCGCTCTCGAAATACCACCTCGAGCACCCCTACCGGTTCCGCGCCGACGGCAGCGAGCTCACGGTCGGCTACGAACCGGGCGAGAGCGAGTCGGGTCTGTTCGGCGGCAACTCCAACTGGCGCGGCCCGGTCTGGTTCCCGGCCAACTTTCTGATTCACGAGGCGCTGCTGCGCTTCCACGACTACTACGGCGACGAATTCCGGATCGAATGCCCGACCGGCTCGGGGACGATGCTCACGTTGCGCGAGATCGCGGCGGAGCTCGAGCGGCGTTTGCGAGGCCTGTTTCTCGCCGACGCGGGCGGGAGGCGTCCGGCCCTGGCGGCGCTCGGCCGCTTCGCCGGCAACCCGGAGTTCAACCGCAACCACCTCTTCTACGAGTGCTTCCACGGCGACACCGGCCGCGGCGTCGGTGCCAGCCACCAGACTGGCTGGACGGGGCTGATCTCCGAACTGGTGCGCTGACCGCCGCCATTCTTGACCGACTGACCAGTCAGTCAGTAGCATTTCCAGCGATGGAGACGGACCCTCAGCCCGAGAGCCCATCTGGGTCGCGAGCCGCCGCGATTCTCTGCGCGGCGCGCCAAGTCTTCGCGCGCGAAGGGTTTGCGGGCGCGACGATCCAGGCCGTGGCGGGGGCCGCGGGAATCGCCAAGGGGACGGTCTACCTCTACTTCCGGTCGAAAGAGGAGCTCTACTGGGCGGCGGTTCGCCAGGGACTCGGCGAGGTCCAGAGACAGAGCGCCGAGGCGATCGCTGCGGCGGAGACCACGGCCGAGAAGATCCGTGCCTTCATCGCGGTCCGGGTGCGCTACTTCCAGAACGAGCGCGACTTCTTCCGCGTCTACTTCGCGGAGCTTGGCCACTCCCTCGTGCGCTCGCCCGGCCCCGAGGACAAGCTCGAGGAGATCTACATCGGCCAGGCGCGCAAGCTGCGCGAGATCCTCGACGCCGGAGTGGCGCGCGGCGAGCTCCGGCCGCAGCGCACCGACGCCACCGCCTTTGCGGTGTTGGACCTCACCCGGGCCTGCGTCGTCCAGCGTCTGCGCGGCTGGTCGCACAGCACTCCCGAGGAAGACATCGACCATCTGTTCCATCTGCTTTGGAAGGGAATCGCCCAATGATCCCCGCGCGTTCCACCTTCGTCTTGGTCTCTCTGCTCGCGACCGCGGCACTGGCGGCCGCCCCCGAATCGCCACCGGCGGCATCGACCGAATCGGCGGGGGTGTCGGCGTCCACCGCGACGCCACTCGATCTCTCGCTCGGCGACGCGATCGATCGGGGATTGCGCGAGAACCTCGCCGCCTTGACCGCGGCGGGCAAGGTCGAAGAGGCGGAAGGCGGCCGGGCACGCGCCTTGGCCCGCCTGCTGCCCCAGGTCTACGGCACGCTCGGCGAGAGCCGCCAGAAGATCAACCTCGAGGCCTACGGTTTTCCGCCGCCGGACGGTGGCTCGCCGTTGGTCGGTCCGTTCAACGTCGTCGACGCGCGCGCCCATTTCGCGCAGATCCTGCTCGATCTCTCGGCGATGGCAGAGGCGTCGGCGGCGCGCCGTCTGGTCGAGGCGAGCCGGGCCTCCTATCGCGAGGCACGGGATCGCGTGGTGTCGGCGGTGGCGGAGCTCTACCTGGCGTCCCTGGCCAGTGAAGCGCGGATCGAATCGGCACGCGCCCAGGTGGCGACGGCAGAAACGATCGAGCGTCTCGCCAAGCACCAGAAAGAGGTCGGCAAGGCGGCTGGAATCGACGTGCTGCGGGCGCAGGTGACCCTCGCCACGGAACGGCAACGCGAGATCGAGGCGGTGAACGAGTCGGCCAAGCTCGAGCTCCAGCTCGCGCAGGCGATCGGGCTGCCGCTCGAGCGCAAGCTTCGTCTGACCGACCGGATCGGCTTCGCTCCGCTCGAGCTCGCCGACCTCGACGCCGCCCTCGCCGAGGCGAAGAGCGGGCGCCCGGATCTGGCCGCCGCGCACCTGGCCGTGGCGGCCGCCGAGTCCGGGCTGGCCGCGGCGCGCCGCGAGCGCTTGCCGACGATCGGCGTGCAGGCGGACTGGGGCCCGATCGGCCCGACTCCCGCCACCGCCCAGGACACCTACAGCGTCGGGGGCGGACTCCGGTTGCCGCTCTTCGAAGGCGGCCGCATCGCGGGAGACGTGCGCGCCGCGCGCGGCCGGCTCGACGAGTCGCGGGCCCGCCTCGCCGATCTCGACCGCCGGGTCGAGCTCGAGGTGCGCACCGCCTATCTCGACGTCGCGGCGGCCGGGCGGCAGGTCGGGGTCGCCGATCAAGCGCGCGATCTGGCGTCGCGTCAGCTCGTCCAGGCACAAGACCGCTTCGCAGCCGGCGTAGCCGACAACCTCGAAGTCGTGCAGGCGCAGGAATCGGTGGCAGCGGCGAGCGATCGCTACGTGACCAGTTTGTTCGCTTACAACCGCGCCAAGGTGGCCCTGGCGCAGGCACTGGGCGTGGCCGAGCCGTCGGCCGCCCGGTTCTTGAAAGGAGACGTCCGATGACGCCCAATCCCGAGACGGAGAACGTCCCGGAATCCCCCGCCAAGCCGCGTCGCGACGGCGTGCACCGCCGTGCCGCGGCGGCGCTCCGGGCGCGTCCGCGGGCGCGTCGCGCGCTCGGCGTGACGGTGGCCGTGCTGGTGGTCGGAGGCGGGCTGCTCGGCTACTACATGTCGACCTACGCCTCGACCGACGACGCGTTCGTCGACGGGCCGATCGTGGCCGTCGCGCCGCGGGTGGGCGGCACGATCTCGGCGGTGCACGTGGTCGAGAACCAGGCCGTCAAGGCGGGCGACGTGCTGGTCGAGATCCTGCCGCGCGACTACAAGATCGCGCTGGAGAAGGCACAGGCCGATCTTCAGGCCGCGGAGGCGGGGGCCGCCGCGGCGACCGCCCAAGTGCCGGTGGCGACCACGGCCTCGAGCTGCCGGACAGTCCTCGGCGCGGGCCCGCGTCGCGTCGGCCGGGGCCGGCCTGGCGGCGAGCCGGCAGGCGGCGCTGGCGGCCCAGGCGCGGCTCGAGCTGGCGCAGGCCAACGAGGAGAAGGCGGCACAGGATGCCGGGCGTTTCCGCCAGCTGGTCGCCAAGGACGAAGTGTCCCGCGAGATCTACGACCACGCGGTGACCACCGAGCGGACGACCCACGCCGCGGTCACCGAGGCGGAGCAGGGCGTGGCGCTCGCCGAGAGCCGGCGCCAGGAGGCGCAGGCCGCGGTCGAACAGGCCCATGCGGCGCTGGCCGAGGCCGAGAGCGGTCCGCACCAGGTCGAAGCGAGCCGGGCCCAGCGGCGGCTCGCCGAGGCCAAGGTGGCGCAGGCGCGGGCGGCGCTCGACTTCGCCCGCTCGCAACTCGAAGACACCGTGGTCAAGGCGCCGAGCGACGGCCTGATCGGTAAGAAGGACGCCGAGGTGGGCGAGACCGTGCAGCCGGGCCAGCCGCTGGTGGCGCTGGTGCCGCTCTCGCAGATCTGGATCACCGCCAACTTCAAGGAGACCCAGATCGCCCAGCATGACAGCCGGGCCAGCCGGTCGAGATCTCGGTCGACGCGTACGCGACGACCTTCCATGGCCACGTGGACGAGCATCGGCGCGGCGACGGGCTCGAAGTTCAGCCTGCTGCCCGCCGAGAACGCGACCGGCAACTATGTGAAGGTGGTGCAGCGCGTGCCGGTGCGGATCGCGCTCGATCCCGGCCAGGATCCCGACCATCGCCTGCGTCCCGGCATGTCGGTCGTGCCGACGGTGAGCACCGAGTGAGCGACGCGGCGAAGCGCCCGCCGTCAATCCCTGGCTGATCGCCACGGCGGTGATGTTCGGCACCTTCATGGTGGTGCTGGACACCACCGTGGTCAACGTGTCGCTGCCCTACATCGCGGGCAGCCTCTCGGCGACCGTCGACGAGGCGACCTGGGCGCTGACCTCGTATCTCGCCGCCAACGCGGTCATCCTGCCGATGACCGGCTGGCTGGCCAACTTCTTCGGGCGCAAGCGGCTGCTGATGGCCTCCGTGACCGGTTTCACCGCGGCTTCGATCATCTGTGGCTTCTCCGTGTCGCTGCCGATGCTGGTCGTCTTCCGGATCATCCAGGGCCTGACCGGCGGGGTCATGCAACCGCTCTCGCAGGCGGTGATGCTGGAGGCGTTCCCACCCCACGAGCGCGGCAAGGCGATGGGCTTCTGGGGGCTCGGCATCGTCGTGGCGCCAATTCTCGGGTCCGGTGCATGGGCGGCTACCTGACCGCCAACTTCTCCTGGCGCTGGGTCTTCTTCATCAACATCCCGGTGGGTGTCGCCGCGCTCGTCATGCAGCAGCTCTACATCTTCGATCCGTCCTACATCAAGCGCGCCGTGGCGCGCATCGACTGGTGGGGCATCGTGCTCCTCACCCTGGGCGTCGGCGCGCTCCAGATCAGTCTCGACAAGGGGCAGGAGGAGGACTGGCTCTCCTCGCACTGGATCACCTGGCTGTTCGTCATCGCGGCGGTGAGCCTGATCGTCCTGATCGATCCGGGAGCTCTCGATCGGACATCCGATCGTCGATTTCCATGTCCTGAAGGACCGCACGTACGCGACCGGTTTGACGCTCATCACGTTGCTCGGCTTCGTGCTCTACGGCAGCCTGGTGCTGCTGCCGATCCTGCTCCAGACGCTGATCGGCTTCCCGCCGCTCGCGGCCGGCATCGCGCTGGCGCCGCGCGGCATCGGCGTCGTTCATCGCGATGCCCATGGCGGGTCTCCTGACCGCCGAAGATCGACCCGCGCAAGCTGCTCGGCTTCGGCTTCGGCCTGACGGCGGTGACCATGTTCTGGTTCGGCCTCATCAACCTGAACTCGGGCTACTGGGATCTCTTCTGGCCGCAGTTCTTCCAGGGCGTCGTCGCTCGGCCTCCTCTTCGTGCCGCTGACCACGATCACGATGGACAACATCTCGCAGGCCGGCATGGGAAACGCCACCAGCCTCTTCAACCTCAACCGCAACGTCGGCGGCAGCATTGGCATCGCATTGGTCACCACGGTGGTGGCCCGTCAGCGGCAGGTCCACACCGCGGTGCTCGGCGCAGCACGTCAACCTCTGGAACCCGGCGGCGCGTCACATGTACAACGGCATTCGCCACGCGCTGATCGCCCGCGGCAGCGACGCCCTCGACCGCATCCCGGCAGGCGAGCGCCGCGATCTGGGGGATGGTGCAACGCCAGGCCGCGATCCTCTCCTTCATCGACGCCTTCCGCCTGCTCGGCATCCTGGTGATCATCGTCCTGCCGCTCGTCCTGCTGATGAAGCGCCCCCGCCACAAGGCGGAGGTGCCGGTCGTCGTCGCGGACTGAGCCTCGGACCGGGAACGGTCCTCACGTCCCGATGGACCGTCGGGCCTGGCGGAGGGCGAAGACTCCCGGATCCGCAAGCTTTCCGGCCCGCAGCTAGAATCGCGCCCACGGAGGGAAATCCCATGGATCGACGCAAGTTCCTCGTCGCCTCGGCGAGCCTGGCCGCCGTCCGGCGAGTTCCGGCCTTCGCCGGGAGCGAGCCCGCCGAGCCACCCGTTCCCGGCTCGATCGCCGCCCTGGGCTCGATGCGCGAGCGGGCGAAGCCGATCACCGCCGACGAGCGCCGCGCCCGCATCGAGAAGGCCCGGCGGCTGATGGGGGAGGAGAAGCTGGACGCGCTCGTGCTGACGCCCGGCACGTCGCTGCGCTATTTCACGGCCATCGAGTGGCACGGCGGCGAGCGCCTGTTCGCCTGTGTGGTGCCGCGCCAAGGGGAGCCGTTCTTCGTCTGCCCCTTCTTCGAGGAGGACCGGGCGCGCGAGCAGATCGCGCTCGGGCCGTTCGGCGGCGGTCGCGCCGATGTGCGGACCTGGAAGGAGGACGTGAGCCCGTTCGCCCTGGTGGCGAGCGGCTTGCGCGATCGGGGCGCCGCGAGCGGCCGGATCGGCATCGACGAGACCGCGAAGTTCGTGTTCAGCGACGGCATCGCGCAGGCGGCGGTCGCCGCGCACGTGGTCAGCGGCACGCCGGTGACGGCGGGCTGCCGGATGGTGAAGGACGCCCACGAGATCGAGCTCATGGAGCTCGCCAACGAGGCGACCTGGAAGGTCTATCGAGCCGTTTACCAGGCGCTCGTGCCCGGGATGACCCAGCTCCAGTTCGCGGAGCTCATTCGCTCGGCCTACGAGCGGGTGGGCTTCCCGGGCGACGCGACCGTGCAGACCGCCGAATACACGGCGCTGCCGCACGGCTCGGTCACGCCGCAGGTCATCCGGGAGGGGACGATCGTCATGGTCGATGACGGCTGCGACGTGGAGGGCTACCAGTCGGACATCACCCGCACCTTCGTCCTCGGCAAGGCGACCGAGAAGATGAACCGCGTCTTCGGCATCGTGCGCAAGGCGCAGGACGCGGCGCTGGCGGCGGCGAAGCCCGGCGCGCCGCTCGAGTCGATCGACGCCGCGGCTCGGAAGGTGATCGTCGACGCTGGCTACGGCCCCGGCTTCAAATACTTCAGCCACCGGCTCGGCCACGGCATCGGCATGGACGGCCACGAGTGGCCCTACCTGGTGAAGAACGACATGTTCGGCTGGAAGCGGCGCCTCGCGGCGCAGCCGGGCATGACCTTCAGCGACGAGCCGGGCATCTACATCCGGGGCGCGTTCGGCATCCGCATCGAGGACGACATGGTGATCACGCCCGAGGGCGCGAAGCTCTTCACCCCCCGTTCGGAGTCGCTCGAGAAACCGTTCTGAGCGGGATCCTCGCGCGGTAGGGTGCCTGACGTGCGAGAGACGACGGAGGCCGCGCAGGGAGGGGCAGGCCTTACCTGGACCCGCGACGCGCTGGGTGACTTCGACCGCGCCTCGGCGCTCGAGTGGTGGGAGACCGACGGGCTGGGCGGCTGGGCGAGCGGCACGGTTTCGGGCGCGCAGACGCGCAAGTACCATGGGCTCCTGGTCGCCGCGACGAAGCCTCCGGTGGGGCGCCGCTTGCTGGTCTCCAAGCTCGCGGAGACGCTGATCGGTCGGGACGGAGCGCGCGCCGAGCTCGACGCGAATCAGTTCCCGGGTGCCGTCTACCCACGCGGCTTTTCTCTCCTCGAGCGCTTCGATCGCGATCTCTTTCCCCGCTTCGAGTTCCGCTGGGGAGGAGTCTCGCTCACCAAGACGGTCGTGGCGCTGAACGGAGAGACGACCCGGATCCTCGTTTACGAGCTCGGCCGGGACGCCCGGGACCCGGTCGTCCTCGAGCTGCGGCCGTTCTTCGCGGGGCGCGGGATCCACGAGCTGATGGCCGGCGGATCGGATCGCGTCTGGGTGCCCGGCGGCGAGGCTCCGTCGAGCTGGCTCTTCACCGCGCCCGGCGACCCGGCGGTGGCGATCGGCGTTCCCGGCGGCATCTTCGCGCCCGCGCCGGACTGGTGGCGGCGCTTCGAGTACCGGATGGAGCGGGCGCGTGGCTACGATTTCCGCGAGGATCTGTTCACGCCCGGAGTCCTGCGGGTGACCCTCGAGCCGGGCCAGCCGCTCGCGGTGGTCGTGACCACGCACGACGGCGCGCGCGACGGGCTGGAGCTCGTCGAACAGGAACGCCGACGGCGCGAGACGCTCGCCGCGCCGGCGGCCGCCGACTCGATCGAGCGCCGATTGAGACTGGCCGCCGATCAGTTCCTGGTTCGTCGGGGCGAGGGGCGCACCGTGATCGCGGGCTACCCCTGGTTCGCCGACTGGGGGCGCGACGCGATGATCGCCCTGCCCGGCCTCTGCCTCGCGACGGGTCGGCTGGAGGAGGCCGTCGCGGTGCTGCGCACCTTCGTCGCGGCGCTCGATCAAGGCCTGCTGCCGAACCGTTTCCGCGGCGACGGCGGAGCACCCGAGTACAACGCCGCGGACGCGACGCTCTGGCTCTTCGTCGCCGTGTGGCGGTACTTGGAGGCGGGCGGAGACGCTCGCCTCGTGCTCTCGGAGCTCCTGCCGAAGCTCGATGAGGTGCTCGCGTGGCACGAGCGCGGCACCCGTTTCGGAATCCACGTCGATGCCGACGGATTGCTCGTCCAAGGAGCTTCGGGCGTCCAGCTCACCTGGATGGACGCCCGGGTCGGCGACCAGGTGGTCACCCCGCGTCGCGGCAAGGCGGTCGAGATCGAAGCGCTCTGGTACAACGCCTTGCGCATCGCGGCGGCCTTGCATGCACGGGCCGGCGGGAAGGGCCGGGCGAGAGAGCTCGAAAGGCAGGCCCTCGGCGTGCGCGGCCGCTTCCTCGACCTCTTCGTGGAGCCGGGCCGACCTTCTCTGGCCGACGTCGTGGACGGCGAGGCGCGCGACCTGAGCCGGCGTCCGAACCAGCTTCTGGCCCTGTCGCTGCCCTTCTCCTTGCTCGATCAGATGCGCGGCCGCGCCGTCCTGCGCGACGTCGAGGCGACCCTGCTCACGCCGGCCGGCCTGCGCAGCCTGGCGCCCGGCGAGCCTGGGTACCGTCCGCGTTACGAAGGTCCGGCCGAGGTGCGTGACGCGGCCTACCACCAGGGAACCGTCTGGCCCTGGTGGCTCGGCGCTTGGGTCGACGCGGTCGACCGCTATCGCGGCGCGGCCGACCGCCGGCGGGCGCTTCGCGCGGTGGCCGGACTCGTCAAGCGGAATCTGCGCGAAGCTGCGGTGGGCAGCCTCTCGGAGATCTTCGACGCCGAGCCACCTCACGCACCACGCGGCGCGGTCGCGCAGGCCTGGACGGTGGCGGAGATCCTGCGGGTCTGGAGGATGGGAGCGGAAGAATTGGAGCCGGCGGCGCGAAGTCGGGAGAGAATCCGGAGTCACCGGCCACCTCGAGAAGAAGGAGAGGCGGGATGAGCGAGTTCGACCACGAGGTCGCGTTGGTCACCGGCGCCGCGGGAGCGCTTGGCAGCGAGTTGGTGCGTCGCCTGGTCGCCGCCGGCGGCCGGGTGGCGGCGGTCGACCGGCGTCGAGAGCGGATCGAGCAGGTCTTCGCCGACCTCCCCGTGGAGCGGCGGCCGAGCTTCCACGAGGCCGATCTCGCGGACGCCCCAGCGGTAGAACGGCTAGTGGGCGAGGTGCTGGCTCGCCACGGTCGAATCGATCACGTTTTCAACATCGCGGGCACCTTCGCGATGGACGGCCCGGTGGAGGAGACCTCGGAGGCCACCTGGCGGAAGCTCCTGGACGCGAACTTCCGCTCGACGCTGAACGTCTGCCGGGCGGTGGTCCCGGGCATGAAGCGCGCCGGTGCCGGCACGATCGTCAACGTCGGGTCGCGCGCGTCGCTCGCCGGTGGCGCCGACGTCTCCGCCTACACGGTCGCCAAGACCGCCGTGCTACGTCTCACCGAGAGCCTGGCGGCGGAGGGCAAGGGACATGGCGTGAGGGTCAACTGCGTGCTGCCGCACACCCTCGACACGCCCGCCAACCGGGCGGCGATGCCCGACGCCGATGCCACGACCTGGGTCGAGCCGGCAGCGCTCGTCGACGTGATGCTCTTCCTCTCCTCGCCGGCGGCGCGCGCCGTCCACGGCGCGGCGGTCCCGGTCTTCGGGCTGGGGTGAGGCGGGGACATCCGGCATGCCGGGCAGTTCCGTAAGAGGGGCGAGCGGAGCGCTCTGCGAGAGCGTCCGGCACGACCCGAACTTTCGCAAAGGAGCCCGATTCCCATGTCGTATCGTTCGCTGCTGATCGTCGGCCTCGTCGCGGCCGCCTTCGCCGCGCCGTCGTTCGCGGTATCTCCGGTCAACAAGACGCTGTTCGGTGGCGTCGCCATCGACGGCTACGACCCGGTGGCCTATTTCACCGACGCCAAGCCGATGGAGGGCAGCAAGGATTTCTCGTTCGATTGGAAGGGCGCCACCTGGCGTTTCGCCTCGGCCGGGCACCGTGACCTCTTCGCCAAGGATCCCGAGAAGTACGCGCCCCAGTATGGCGGCTACTGCGCCTACGCGGTGGCGAAGAATTCGACCGCGGACATCGACCCCGACGCGTGGACGATCCGCGACGGCAAGCTCTATCTCAATTACGACAAGAAAATCCAGGCCAAGTGGTTGGCCAACGTCGACGACTTCATCGTCAAGGCCGACGCCAACTGGCCGAAGATGATTCAGTAGGGCGTCGAATCATCGACTCGAATCGAGGAGGGGGACGAATGAGCTGGACGCTTTCGAAAGGTCAGCGCACGGTGAGCTGGATCGCCCAGCTCGTGGTGGCGGCGATTCTCGCGCAGACGTTGTTCTTCAAGTTCACGGCGGCGCCGGAACCGGTCTACATCTTCACGAAGCTCGGGATGGAGCCGTGGGGGCGAATCGGATCGGGCGTGGTCGAGCTCGTCGCGGCGCTCCTCCTGCTCTTTCCACGCACGGCGGCGCTGGGGGCGTTGATCGCGCTGGGCGTCATCTCGGGGGCCATTGCCGCGCACCTGGGGCCGCTCGGCATCGTGGTGCTCGACGACGGCGGGCTGCTGTTCGGTATGGCCTGCGCGGTGTTCGTGGGCAGCCTCGCGGTGCTCTGGCTGCGGCGCGGCGAGCTGCCGGTCGTGGGAGGGCGCTTCTCGCGTTGAGGTGCCCCGATCTGGCGGGGCTCAGCGGCTCTCGAGCCGCACCCGCAGCACCGATCCATCGGATCCGACGCTGGCGACCTTGACCTTGCTCGAGGCGAGGTCGAGGACGACGTGCAACTCGCTGCCCGTGTTCTGGAGGTGGAATCCGACCCGGATGTCGGTGAGCTCGGGCGTGTTCGCCGCGAGCGAGTTCGGACGGAAGGCTTCGGCGATGCCAGTGAGCTTCACCAGGACGCGTGGTGCCGTGCCTCCCATCGCATACCAGTGGTAGGAGCCGGCCGGGAAGCTGCCGTCGCCGGTCAGGCTGACGACCGTGACCCCGGCTTCCGTCGCCCAAGTGATGCGCTGCAAGTGAGTGGCGGGATGGGTCGGGGCCGCCTCGCCGGGAGCTGCGGCGGGCGCGGAAGCCTCCCCGGCCGCCGCCGCAGCCGGCTCTGGCGCGGGGGCCGGCGAAGGCGTCGTGGCGGGCTCCTGCGCTTCCGGCGGCGTGGCGGTGGCGCGCGAAGTCTCCGGCGTGGCGCGCACGGCCTGCACCAGCGTCTGGTTGCCGGCCGGTTGGGCGGAGAGAGGCGCGGGCGCGGGATTGGAGCGCGACGAAGCCTCGGCCGCGGCGGCAGGCGCCGGCGATGTCTTCGCGGATTCGCCGTGAGCTCCGGGTCCGAGCAGGAACCACCAGGCCGCGAGCGCACCGATGAAACAGATCGCGGCGATGCCTAAAGCGAGCCACGGCTTCCGCTGCCGTTTCCCTGCCGATCCGTAGGCCGGCGCCGCGAGGTTCTCCTCCGGCGGCACCTCGGGATGGAAGAGATCCTCGCCCGGTGGAATCCCCTCGCCGCTCGCCGCCGGGTGCTCGTCGAAGATCCGGAAGGGGAGTCCCGGAGTTGGCTTCGTCGGCTCCACCTTCGACTCGACCTCCGTCTCGACGGCACCTTCCTCCGGCGGAGGCGGGATCACGACGTCGGGCGATCGCGGCGGCGGCTCGATGGAAATCTCGACCGGGGTCGAGGTCGGTACCGAGTCGACCAGCTTCTGCGCTTCGGGATGGTCGGCCAGCTCGACCCCGAGCTGCGATTCCAAATACTCGAACAACCCCTCCGCGATGTGCTGTCGCGACAGGGCGTCCATCTCGGTGAACTGGATGCCGATTCCGGCGGTGCGCCCGGGACCCTCGTATTTCTCGCGTACCCAGGACACCACGCCGGCGCCCTGGACCGGCTTGCGCATCTCGCCGAGCACGAACTCGAAGACGAGCCGCGTGCCGACCGGCGACGGGTCCGGATGCTTCACGAACATTCCCTTTGCCGACACGTTGGCCGCGAAGCCGTTCTGGTAGGCGACCGTTCCCTCGAAGTGCAGACGCACCACCGCGTCGAGCGGCATGCGCGTCGTGCGGTGAAACTCCGTCAGGTCGAAGTTCGGTCCGGCTCCCGGCGGCGGGGAATCGATGGTCATGCGGCGACCTTCTCCCAATCGGCTTCGTCGGCGTCGAGCGCGATCGCGAGCCCGCCCAGCGCACCGGCGAAAACGGGATCGTCCACTCGCCGCACCTTGCCTCCGCCCAGGTCGACGAGCGCCTTCTCGAGCGCCGCCTCGAGGCCGCGGATCTTCGAGCCGCGCCCCGACAGGATCACGTTCTGTCGCACCGTCTCCTGGTACTCGGGATCGACCACCGCGAGCAGGTCGATCATCGTCTCGGAGAAGGGCGCCACGATGCTCTCGCAAGCCAGGCGCATCTCCTCGGTGATGTCGACCTCCTGCGTCTTGCCGTGCACCGGCGCCTTGGCGACGATCTTGCCCTCGGGCTGACCGATGAAGCCGTGCTGTTCCTTCCAGGTGCGCACCATGTGGATCGAGAACTGGACTTCCGGATGGCGCTCGGCGACCAGCTTGGCGAGCAGGTCGTCGATCGAATCGCCCGCCTTGGTCAAGGTGCGCTGGTCCTCCTCGGTGGGGTAGCGGCCCCGCATCACGCAGAAGTCGGTGGTGCCGGCGCCGACGTCGATGATCATGGTGTGGAGCAGCGCGTCGATTCCGTAGGCCACCGCGAAGGGCTCCGAGACGATCATCAGGCTGTCGACCATGCCCTTCATGATCTGGCGAAGCTGCTGCTTGTTGACCCGCATCGTCTCGGCAGGCACGCCCACCACCGCACGCACCTTCTGCTCCGCGTCGTCGCCACGGGCCAGACCGATGAGGTGCGCGAGGATCTCCTTGACCGCGGCGATGTCCTTCTCCGAGCCTTCCTTGATGAGTCCCTGTTCGAGCGGCCGGTGGAGGTCGAGAAGGGTGCGGCTCTCGAGCGCCTCGGTGCCGATCAGCACCTTCTTCTTGACCACCTTGCGCGCCACCATGTCTAGGGGCCAGCCGACGTAGCTCTCCACGACGTGCTTGGCGCCGCTCGAGGTGGCGATGGCGCTCTGCGAGGTGCCGAGATCGATTCCGACGGAGAAGGGCTTTTCTTTCGGGCTCATCGGGCCTCCATGGGTGTTGCGGACCGGGCGGCGACCTCCGAGTATGACCGAATTCCCGCGCTCAGCGCGACCGCGATGCGCTGCCGGTACTCGACCTCGGTCAACAGATGCGCCTCGTCGGCGTTGGAGAGGCTGGCCACTTCGGCCAGGATCGCGGGCATCTCCGCGCTCACCAGGACCAGGAACGGGGCCGACTTGACGCCTCGATCGCGGACCTCCTTGGACACCTCGCGGATGGAGTGGACGAGCTGCCGCTGGACGTCTGCGGCCAGAGCTCGCGACTGCTCCTGGCGCAGGTCGGCGTAGATCGAATCGAGCAGACGCCGCACGTCGGCCACCGAATAGCCCGACTCCTGGTTCTCGGCGCTGGCCAGCTCGGTGATGAAGGGATCGTCGGAGGGCCCGAGGTAGTAGGTCTCGATGCCGCGGTTGGAGCGGCCGTCCTGAAACCAGTTCACGTGGATGGAGACGAAGA
Organism: Thermoanaerobaculia bacterium; assembly: GCA_963712855.1. Lineage (GTDB taxonomy): Bacteria > Acidobacteriota > Thermoanaerobaculia > Multivoradales > JAGPDF01 > JACTMI01. Next base: position 312,923 of record CAVQJN010000001.1, on the reverse strand, counting down.
GGTCGGCGCGCAGCTCGTTGGCCAAGCGGGCACGCTCGCGCAACGAAACGCGGCGATCGTCGGAGCGGGTCAGCTCCGCGTCGTAGCCTTGTTTGGTGAGCAGCTTCTGGAGGCGCTTGGCGATGTCGAGCGTGAGGTCCTTCTCGAGCAGTCCGGACGAGGTGTGCGTTCCTTCGTCGCCGCCGCCATGGCCGGGATCGAGCATGATGCGGTGAACCGCCACGGGAAAGACGCTCGCCGGAATGCGCGCCAGGACGGGGTTGGCGGTCGAGTCGCCAGTCGGTCGGGCCACGGAGAGGCGCGCCACCGGCGGAGGGGTCGCGGCCACCGCGCGCTCGACCCGCCCCAAGCTCAGCCAGAGCGCCGCGCCGGCGCAAGCCAGCGCGACCAGGGCGCCGATCAGAGTCCACGACACCGGAGCCTTGCGATAAAGCCGCCCGGGTGGTCGGTTCTGGATGGCGCGGAGGTTGTCGTCGACGGCACCGGCAAGGAGGCGGCGCTTCAGCCGTGTGCCCCTTGCCGGCGGTCGAAGCGGCGTCTCGGGGGGCATGCGTGAGAGAGCCGGGTCCTCAGCTGCCGGGCGACTTCAGGTTGAGGCGCGAAAGCGCCGCCGCCAGAGCGCCCATGCCCTCGGACTTGCGGGTCTTCTTGACGTAGTTCTGGTAGTCGGCCTTCGACCCCTCCAGAGTTTTCTCCTGGCGGGTCAGCGAGATGCGCTTGCGCCGCGGATCGACTTCGGCCACCTTGAGCGCCACTTCACGGCCGAGCGGGTAGGCCTTGCCCACCGAGGCGCCACGCGGCAGCCCCATCTCGGAGGTGGGCAGCAGTCCGGTCAGACCGGGCTCGATGAGGATGAAGGCGCCGAACGGCGCGATGCGCTCGATCTGCCCCTTGATCACCGTTCCCTCGGGGTAGCGCGACTGGACGTTGGCCCATGGGTTGCCGGCCGGAACCTCGCGCAGCGAGAGCGAGATCCGGTGCCGCCCCGGATCCACCTCGCGGACCCAGCCTTCGAGCGTCGCGCCTTCGGCCAACCGCGCGTCGTCTTCCTTCATGCCCGGCAGGAGCTGCGAAGCGTGAAGCAGCCCTTCGACGCCGGGCGCGAGCTCGACGAACCATCCGAACTCGCTCTTGCGCATCACCTTGCCGGTGAACTTGCCGCCGTTGGGCCATTTCTCCTCCACGCCATCCCAGGGCGAGGGTTGCAGCGCCCGGATCGACAGGGAGGCGCGCTCCCCCTTCTTGGGGAGCTTGATCACCTTGGCCTCGACCTCGTCGCCGACCGCCAGCACCTCGCTCGGGTGTCCGACCCGGTTGTGGCGCATCTCGGAGACATGGATCAATCCCTCGACGCCGCCCAGATCCACGAACGCACCGAAGTCGACCAGCGAGACCACTTTGCCCGTCAGCACGACGCCCACCTGCACCTTCTTGCGCGCCTCCTCGGCCTGGTGGCGCTTCTCCTGGATCAGCACCGCGGCGCGCGACAGCACCAGGCGCTTGCCCTTCTCTTCGACGCGCAGCACGCGGAAGAGGTACTCCTGGTCGAGGTACTGGGCCGGCTCGCGCGGCGCGCCGAGCTCCATCGAGGAACGTGGACAGAAACCGGGGATGCCATCGACGACGACGTGGAAACCGCCCTGGTTCCAGCCGATCACCTTGCCGCCGACCGGCAGCTCCTGCTCGATCGCGGAGCGAACGCTCTCGCTCACGATGCCTTCGAGATCCTCGGGCGTCGGCGCCACGAACTCCTCGGCGCGCGGGGCGCGCGGGGCACGGGTGCGGCGGCGGCGCTTCTTGGCCGGCGTGGCGGCTTTGGTCTCGCCCGCGGCGGATTCGTCGCTCGTGGTCGTGGCCGCGGAAGCTTCAGTCTCCGCCGGCGTCGTCGCGGCTTCGGGAACCGCCGCGTCGTCTTCCGGAGCGGCGTGCGTGGTTGCCTCGTCTTGCGCTGTCACGGCTTGCGGCTCGGGTGCGGGGACATCCGCCGGCTCGAGGATTTCCGCCGTCACGGGGGCTTCCGTCGTCACACGGGCTTCTGCCGGCTCGGGGGCTTGCAGCGGCGCGGCAGCTTCCGCAGCCGGCTCGGGGACGGCACCCTCCTCGGGGGACGCCTCCAGGCTCGCCTGCGGGGCCTCGGCCTCCGCAGCGGTGGCTGGATCTTGGATAGGAGAAATCTCGGACTCGCTCATTGCCGGCTCCAGGGTCACTGGCGGGGGAACCAACGCGGCCGCGCGGAGCGGCCGGGTGGTCGAGGATAACTCATCTGCCTGCCCTTCCCAACAAGTCGCTCGGGTAGGATCGCGGCGAGCTCCCGAGAAGAGTGGAGCGTCACATCAGAAGGAGGTCGCATGTCCCAGCCCGACCATCGCGGCGCGCTCGTCGCCGCCAGCCTACTCGCGCTTGCATTCATCGCCGCGCCCCCGTCCCACGCCAAGCCCGCCGCCCAGGCCGGCCATACCGACATGGCGGCCCCGGCGGTCGATCCGGCGCTCCTCGGCTCGATCGAGTGGCGGGAGATCGGCCCCTATCGGGGCGGTCGTGCGGATGCCGTGGAGGGTCTGCGCGGTGACCGCGAGACCTACTACTTCGGCTCCTCGGGTGGCGGCGTCTGGAAGACCCAGGACGGCGGCAAGCGCTGGGCGAGCGTCTCCGACGGCTTCTTCGGCGGCTCGATCGGGGCCGTCGCGGTGGCGCCGTCCGATCCGAACGTGGTCTACGTCGGAACCGGCGAGGAGACGATCCGCGGCAATGTCTCCGAAGGAAACGGGATGTGGAAGTCGACCGACGCCGGCAAGACCTGGACCCACGTCGGGCTCGAGGACAGCCGGCACATTTCCCGGGTGCGGGTGAATCCGCAGAATCCGGACGAGGTCTACGCGTGCGCGCTCGGGCATCTGTTCGGACCCAACGACGAGCGCGGCGTCTTCCGCTCGCGGGATGGCGGCAAGAGCTGGCAGAAGGTCAAGTTCGTGAGCGCCGACGCCGGCTGCGTCGATCTGGCGATGGATCCGACCAACGCGCGCATCCTCTACGCCACCTTCTGGAACATCCGCCGTCAACCCTGGACGTTCGAGTCGGGCGGTGCGGGCTCGGGCCTCTGGAAGTCGACCGACGGCGGCGATACCTGGACCGATCTCACCGCGAGCGAAGGGCTGCCGCGCGGCACCCTGGGCATCATCGGCGTCAGCGTCTCGGCCTCCAACCCCCAGAACGTCTACTCCATCGTGGAAGCGAAGGACGGCGGCGTCTTCCGTTCCAAGGACGGCGGCAAGACCTGGACACGGACCAACGACGAGCAGGCGGTCCGCCAGCGCGCCTGGTACTACTCGCGCATCTACGCCGATCCGGTGGACGAGGAGACCGTCTACATCGTCAACGTGCGCTTCGAACGCTCGAAGGACGGCGGCAAGAGCTTCGAGTCCATCCGCACGCCGCACGGCGACAACCACGATCTGTGGATCGATCCTGACGATCCGAAGCGCATGATCGAGTCCAACGACGGCGGCGCCAACGTCTCCGCGGACGGCGGCGCGACCTGGTCGTCGGAGGACAATCAGCCGACCGCGCAGATCTACCGCGTGTCGACCGACAATGACTTCCCGTGGCGGGCGCTCGGCGCCCAGCAGGACAACTCGGCGCTGCGCATCCGCGAACGCTCGGCGTTCGGCGGCGAGATCGGCGACAAGGATTGGGAAGAGACCGCGGGAGGCGAGAGCGGCTACATCGTCGCCAAGCCCGACGATCCCGACATCGTCTACGGCGGGTCCTACGGCGGCTTCCTGATGCGGGTCGACCACAAGACCGGCGAGATCCGGATGGTCAACGTCTGGCCGGACGACCCGATGGGCTCCGGCGCCGAGGGCTTCAAGTACCGCTTCCAGTGGAATTTCCCGATGTTCTTCTCGCCGCACGACCCCAACACCCTCTACGCGGCGGCGAACGTGCTCTTCAAGACCACCAACGGCGGTCAGTCGTGGACCCAGGTCTCGCCCGACCTGACCCGCAACGATCCGACCAAGCTCGGGCCCGCCGGCGGACCGATCACCAAGGACAACACCGGCGTCGAGTACTACTGCACGATCTTCGCCGCGGCGGAGTCGCCGATGCAGGCGGGCGTCCTGTGGGCCGGTTCGGACGACGGGCTGGTCCATGTTTCGAAGGACGGCGGCGCCAACTGGGCCGACGTCACGCCGAAGGATCTGCCCGAGTGGAGCCAGGTCAACGCGATCGATGCGGATCCCTTCTCGGCCGGCGGGGCGTACCTCGCCGCGACCCGCTACAAGCTGGACGACGAGACCCCGTACCTCTTCAAGACCTCCGACTTCGGAGCGACCTGGACGCGGATCGACGCGGGGATTCCACGCGACGCCTTCACCCGCGTGGTGCGGGTCGATCCCGGCAAGAAGGGCCTGCTCTACGCTGGCACCCAGCACGGCATCTTCGTTTCCTTCGACGACGGCGCGCACTGGCAGTCGTTGCAGGGCAAGCTGCCCATGGTGGCGGTCACCGATCTGACGATCAAGAAGGGCACCCTGGTCGTGGCGACCGAGGGGCGCGGCTTCTGGGCGCTCGATGATCTCGAGGTGCTGCGCCAGCTGGCTCCGGGCCAGAAGGCGGACGTGAACCGCCTCTTCGCTCCGCGCTCGGCCTACCGGATCGGCGGCGGGGGCGACTACGAACGGGGCGGCCCGAGCACTGCGGGCAAGAACCCGCCCAGCGGCACGGTCTTCAATTATGTCCTCGCGGACGTTCCCAAAGCGGACGCTCCCTTCAAGCTCGAGATTCTGGGCGAGAACGACCAGGTTCTGCGCACCTTCACGCGCAAGCCGAAGAAGGAGGGACCCGACTCGGCGAAGCCGAAGCGGGACGACCGGGGCGAGGACCTGCGCCAGCTTCCGGCGGAGAAAGGCGCCAACCGGTTCGTCTGGAACATGCGGGTCGCGCCGCCCGAGACCTTCAAGGGCCTCGTGCTCTGGAACCGGGTGCGGCGCGGGCCGATGGTCCCGCCGGGGACGTACCACGCCAAGCTCACAGCCGGCGACTGGTCGGCCACGACGCCGCTCACCATCGTCGAGGACCCGCGTTCGAAGGCGAGCCAGGCGGATCTCAACGCGCAGTATCAGTTCCTGCTCGGCGTGCGCGACAAGCTCTCCGAGGTGAACCACGCCATCAAGGGCCTGCGCGACATCCGCTCGCAGCTCGAGACCCTCGAGAAGCGGGCTGGCGACGGCGACTCGATGAAGCCGCTCGTCGAGCGCTCCAAGGCCTTGCGCGACAAGCTCACGACCATCGAGAAGGCGCTCTACCAGACGCAGAGCAAGGCCGAGGAGGATCCGCTCAACTTCCCGATCCGGCTCAACGACAAGCTGGCCGGCGTCTACCAGGTGGCGTCGTTCGGCGACAACAAGCCGACCGATCAGGACTTCACGGTGCGCGACGAGCTGGAGGGCAAGATCGACGTTCAGCTGGCCGATCTGAAGAAGCTCGAGGACGAGGAGCTGCCGGCGATCAACGACCTCGCCCGCGACGCCAAGCTGCCGTTCGTGGCGCCGACGCCGGAGAAGGGCGACCACGCCGAAGGAGACGAGGCGGCGGAAGGTCTCGACTGAGCGACCCGAAGGGGAGGCGAAGCGGCGCGATGCGACTGGCCGTTTTCGTCTCCCCGCACGGCTTCGGCCACGCCGCGCGCAGCGCGGCGATCCTCGCCGCCCTGCGTGAGCTCGAACCCGCGCTCGAGGTGACGCTCTTCACCTCGGTCCCGCGCTGGTTCTTCCAGGAGTCGCTCGGCGTTCCGTTCGACTATCGCGAGCTCGTCTGCGACGTCGGGCTGGTGCAGAAGAGCGCCCTGGAAGAGGACCTGCCGGCGACGGTCGAGCGTCTCGAGCGCTTCTGGCGCGAGACGCGCGACGGAACCCTGATCGACCTCGTCACCGAGCTCCGATCGGGGGACTTCGCGGCGGTGCTCTGCGACATCTCTCCGCTCGGCCTCCTGGCGGCCAACGTCGCCGGCCTGCCGTCCGTCCTGGTCGAGAACTTCACCTGGGACTGGATCTACGAGCCGTTGGTCGAAGCCGAGCCGCGGTTCGGGCCTTGGGTCCGCCAGCTGCGCCCGATCTTCGCCTCGGCCGATCTGTGCATCCAGGCGGAGCCGGTCTGCGCGCCGGCCGCGATCCGGGAGGGCGGGGGAGAAGTCGTGCGGGTACCCCCGATCGCACGCCGTCCGCGCGCCTCGCGCGACGAGGTGCGGCTCCGTCTCGGCATCGCGCCCGGCCGGGCGATGGTTCTGGTGTCGTTCGGCGGCGTCGAGGGGTCGCTCTTCGACCCCGCCGCCTGGGAGATTCCGGAGGACGTCGAGATCGTCGTGCCCGGCGGCGCGGCCGAGGAGCGGCGCGTTGGCCGTCTCGTCCTGCTGCCTCACCATACGCCGCTCTACCACCCCGACCTCGTGGCGGCGGCGGACGTCGTGGCCGGCAAGCTCGGCTACTCGACGGTCGCCGAGGCGGTGGCGGCGGGCACCCGCATGCTCTACGTCCCCCGCCCGGGCTTCCGCGAGTCGCCGGTGCTCGAGCGCTTCGTGCGCGAGCGCCTGCCGTCCGACGCCATCTCCCTCGAGCAGCTCCGCGACGGCGCCTGGATGCGGTGTCTGCCGTCGCGGCTCACCGTTCCCGGCGCGGCCACGGCGCAGGAGCTTGGCGCGATGCACGCCGCGAGGGCCGCGCGGTCGTTCCTCGCCGCGCGCGGCTGAGGAGTCGCGAGCGCGCCCGCCCAGGCGGGCTCGGAGCAGGCCGCTCACGACCTGGGAGTCGGACGGTTCGCGCGTAGAAGCGCCTCCGACGGACCGAATGTCCCCTCTGGCTGGAGATTCTCGTGTACCTACGAGGAGATCTCTTCGATCGGAGGTTTGCACATGCTGCCGTGTTCCCGTCGCGCCCACCGTTCCGTCGTCGCTTCGATACTTGGGATCGTGGCCGTTCTCGTGTGCGCTCGGGTGGCCGCGGGCGAGCCGTTCGCGAGCGCCGCGGAGCGGCAGGTCAACAGCTACGTCACCAACCAGCAGAAGCAGCCGTCGCTGGCCTCGGCTCCCGACGGACGATTCGTCGTGGTCTGGGCGAGCCAGGGGTCGAGCGGCACCGATACGAGCGGCTACAGTGTCCAGGGGCAGCGCTACGACGCGGCCGGCCGGCCCGCAGGAGGCGAGTTCCAGGTCAACACCTACACGACCTCGAACCAGGTCCATCCGCAGGTGGCTTCCGACGCGCAAGGCGCCTTCGTGGTCGTATGGGAGAGCTACGCTTCGGCTGGCCCCGACACCGACCGTACGATCCACGGCCAGCGCTACGACGGGGATGGCAACGAGCTTGGCAGCGAGTTCCAGGTCAACAGCTACACGACCGGAGCCCAGCGGAGACCGTCGGTCGCCGTGGATCCGCTCGGGGGGTTCCTGGTCGGCTGGGAGAGCAACGGATCGGCGGGCAACGACGCCAGCTCCTACAGCATCCAGGTCCGGCTCTTCGACGACGCCGGCGCGCCGCAGGGTGACGACGTCCAGGTCAACACGTTCACGGCGAACGCGCAGCAGGCCGCCGCCGTGGCCGTGGATGGCCAGGGCGGCTTCCTCGTCGCCTGGGACAGCCTCGGCTCGAGCGGTGGGGACAGCGACAGCTTCAGCATCCAGGCGCAGCGCTACGACGGCGCCGGTGCGACGGTGGGCGGCAACTTCCAGGTCAACAGCGCCACCACGGGAGCCCAGGACTATCCGGCCGTCGCCGCCGACGGCGCGGGCAACTTCGTCGTCGCCTGGCAGAGCTTCGGCTCGACCGGCGGCGACTCGAGCGGCTACAGCGTGCAGGCCCGGCGATTCGACTCGAGCGGTGTCGCCCAGGGCGCGGACTTCCAGGTCAACACCTACACCTTCAGTTTCCAGGACAATCCGCGGGTGACGTCCGATGCCGACGGTAACTTCATCGTCGCCTGGCAGAGCTTCGGCTCGAGCGGCACCGACAGCAGCGACAACAGCATCCAGATGCAACGCTACGCCAGCGACGGCACGCCGATCGAGGGAGAGCTGCAGGTCGACGCCGACACGAGCGGCTCACAGGCACATCCGGCGATCGCCGCCGACGGCCGCGGCAGCTTCGAGGTGGCGTGGACGAGCGCCACCTCGCAGGGCTCGGACCAGAGCTTCTACAGCATCCAGGTGCGACGCTACGACGGGCTCTTCCGCGACGGTTTCGAGAGCGGTGGAACCGGCGCCTGGAGCTTCCACGTTCCCTGATCGACCGTCACCGGGCCGGCTGCGGGCACGCGGACAAGAGCGCGTTCTCGTGGAGGCCGAGCTCGTCGAGCTCTACCGAAACGAGCATCGAGCGACCACGGCGGCTGAGGTGCCACTCAGCGAATGAACACCCAGGCGCCGCCCCGGTAGGCATAGAAGTTGTGGCGGAAGTGTCGGGCTCCGCGCGGCGCGTAGTACCAGACGCCTCGCACCCGCACATACTCCCAGCCCGGCTGGACCAGGTGCACGGCGATCGCTACCGGCGGCCGCACGCGGACATGGCCGGGCGGGCCGGCGACGACGCAGCCGCCGACGAGCGTGGCGCTGGCGAGCAGCGAGGCCAAGGTCAGGATCTTCAGCCGCGACGGGCGCTTCTCGAGAGTCGTCATCTCGTGTCTCCTTTCGCACGGAGTGAAACCTCCCGGCGAGCGGATTCCTGCGCAGGTATCGAGCATTGCGCCGACGGGCCGGTGTCGGGGCTCCGCGCGCATTGCGCATTGTGCCGTCACCCGTCGAGGCCCGCGACGACCACGTAACGGCCCAGCCGTGCGCCGGAGGCGAGGGTCATCGCAGTCCTTCGGCAAGATAGAGCGTCGAGAACCGGCGCGAGTAGCTGTAGGCGTAGGCCGAGCCGTCGGGTGCGATGTCGAGCGCGACCAACGCGACGAGCCCGGTCGGATCCGGCGGCCGGATCTCTTTCCAGAGCTTGCGGGCGCCGGTCTCGAGATCGACGATCTCGATCTTCCACGGCGGCGGCGTCCAGAAATTCGTGACGTAGAGCCCGCGGTCGTCGGCGGTGAAGGCGATGGCGAAGTCGTCCGGCCCGACGCCGGGCGCAGGCCGCGGTGGCCCCGCGTTCGGCTCCACGGGGTAGAGGAAGAAGGAGTCGGAGTCGCGCCGGCGGCCGATCGACCAGCGTCCGTCGTTCGAGAGTGCGTAGCGGTAGTGGGTCCCTGCCGGAGTGATCGAGCGCATGCCGCTGCCGTCGAGCCCGGCGACGAACTGTCCTTGGAGATCGGTCTGGGTGCTCCGGCCCGTGATCAGGATGTGGGCGCCGTCGGGCAGGAGCTTGGCGCCGAGGAGATCGACGCCGTGGATGTCTACGCGGCGCTCCGTTCCGGCTCCCGTCGGCACCAGCGTCAGCTGCGGATCGTCGAACGGTCCGCGCTGCACGAGCGCCCAGCGCTGATCGCGGGAAAGATCGCGCGCTCTGCCGGCGGCCAATCGGACCGGCAGCCCGGCATCGAGGTGGCGCAGGTAGACCGACGAATCTGTCTGTGCGGAGGAACCGGAACGGTCGCTGAACAGGATCACGTTTCCGTCCGCGGAGATCGTGGAGAGCCTGGAGGCGTCGAGCCAGGAGACCTCGTGCTCGCTGGTGTCGCCGGCGCGCCAAGCGAACATCTGGATGCGGTCGTCGTCGCGCGCGACCAGTGCCCTGCCGTCGTGGTCGACGTCGAGCAGCCGCAGGGATTCCGGTCCCTGCCAGACCCGGCGCGTCTCCCCCCCCGGCGCGAGGGCGTAGATTCCCGCCGGCCGGTCGGTGGGCTGCCCCGACACCCAGAGCTCTTTGCCGGACGGGGCCCAGGCGAGGCCGCTCAAGTCGGACCACGCGGTGCCGAGGGCTTTCGGCCGGCCGTCGAGGCCCGTGACGTTGGGCGTGCCGGAGGACGAGAAGATGCCGGTCTCGGCGAACGCGAGTTGAGAGCCGTCGGGAGAGAAGCGCGGCAGCGCCACGTCTCCGCGCGAAGCGAGGAACTGCTGCCCGCGCGGGAACTCGAAGCCCCGGCTCCGTCCCACGAGGAGGGTTTCCACGCCGGGCCGATACGCCGCGGACACGATGCCGTCGGCGATCGCGCGCGGCGCGGCGCCGCCCGAGAGCGGCATCTCGGCCAGCGTGCCGACGCGCAGGTTGACCACCTGCCGCGTGTCGAGCGTTACGGCGATCGACCCGGCCGACGAGACCGCCAGGAGGTTCGATCTCGGGACGCCGAGGGGCCGCGCTTCCAGGCTGTCGAGGCGTGCGACGAAGAGCTCTGTCGCGCGGCCCTCCCAAGCGGCGGAATAGACGACCGTCTGGCCGTCAGGAGCGAAGCGAGCGTTGAGGACCTCGCCGCGCCGGAAGGTGAGCGGACGGAACTCGGGCGGCAAGCCGGGGCTGGTGCCACGCGGGATCAGGGCCAGCGTCGCGGTCAAGGCGGCTAGCGCGACGGCGGCAACAGCCAGCGTCCTCCAGCGCCGAGCCGCGCCAGTGGGTGACGATTGCGCCGGGACCGGCGAGATGCTGGGCGCCCGAAGATCGCTTCCACTGCCGGCCAGCTCGTTGAGTCGGTCGCCGAGATCCCGCGCCGACTGCCAGCGCTCGATGGGTTCTTTGGCCAGGCAGCGCTCGACGACGTGGGCGAGCCCGGGCGCGATCGGCGCCGCGGCATCGCGCGCCGCGAGCGGCGGCGGCTCGTCGCGCAGAATCGCGGAGAGCGTGTCGGCATGCGTCGCGCCGCGGAAGGCGCGGCGCCCGGAGAGCAGCTCGTAGAGCACGCAGCCGAACGAGAAGAGGTCCGCCCTCGCGTCGACGCGCTCGCCGCGCACCTGCTCCGGCGCCATGTAGCCAACGGTGCCCATGACGACGCCGGTCGCCGTGCCGCCGGCGATCGTGGTCGCCGCGTCGATCGCCGAGCCGGACATGGGCAGCGTCAGCTTGGCGAGACCGAAGTCGAGAATCTTGACCAGGCCTTCGCGGGTGAGGAACAGGTTCTCCGGCTTGAGATCTCGGTGGACGATCCCCTTGTCGTGCGCGGCGGCGAGCGCACGCGCGATCTGCGCTCCCCAGTCGATCGCCTTGCGCGCCGGAATCGCCTCGCCGCTCTGGAGCGCCTCGCGCAGCGACCGGCCGTCGAGCAGCTCGGTGACCAGATACGTCGTGCCGTTCTCGGTGCCGAAGTCGAAGACGGTGAGGATGTGGGGATGATTGAGCGCCGAAACGGCGCGCGCCTCCTGCTCGAATCGTCTCAGACGCTCGGCATCGTCCGCGACCTCGGCCGGCAGCACCTTGATCGCCACCTCGCGGCCGAGCCGGGTGTCTCTGGCGCGGTACACCTCTCCCATGCCGCCCGCGGCGAGGGGTGCGACGACCTGGTAAGGGCCCAGCCGTGCGCCGGGAGTCAGGGTCATTTCGGATCCGTGGGGCGACGGTAACACGAGCGGCTGGCGGTGTGTCGCTGGCGGGCGGAGGCACCGCTGATAGCATCGCGCCTCGGCATGCCGAAGCGCAGCGACATCCGTTCGATCGCCGTCCTCGGCTCCGGTCCCATCGTCATCGGGCAGGCCTGCGAGTTCGACTACTCGGGAACCCAGGCTTGCCGGGTCCTCCGGCGCGAGGGCTACCGGGTCGTGTTGGTCAATTCGAACCCGGCGACGATCATGACGGACCCGGAGTTCGCGGACGCTACCTACGTCGAGCCTCTGGTCCCCGAGGTCGTCGAGAAGGTCCTCGAGAAGGAACGCCCCGAGGCCCTGCTGCCCACCGTGGGCGGCCAGACTGCGCTCAACCTCGCCCTGGCGCTCCACGAACGCGGCACCCTCGATCGGCTCGGCATCGAGCTGCTCGGCGCCGGCGTCGACGCGCTGCGGGTCGGCGAGGACCGCGACCTGTTCAAGAAGGCGATGGAGGAGATCGGTCTGCGGGTCTGCCGCTCCGGCTACGCCAGCTCGGTCGAGGAGGCGCGCGCCAGCGCGGTCGAGGTCGGCTTCCCGGTCATCGTGCGGCCCAGCTTCACCCTGGGCGGCGAGGGGGGCGGCACCTGCTACAACCGCGACGAGCTCGACGAGGTCGTCGCGGCGGCGCTCGAGGCCAGCCCGGTGCATCAGGTGCTGGTGGAGGAGTCGGTGCTCGGCTGGAAGGAGTTCCAGCTCGAGGTCATCCGCGACTGGCGAGACAACTGCATCGTCATCTGCTCGGTCGAGAACTTCGACGCCATGGGCGTGCACACGGGCGACTCGGTCACGGTGGCGCCGCAGCAGACACTGACCGACCGCGAGTACCAGGAAATGCGCGACGACGCCTTCGCGGTGATCCGCCGGGTCGGCGTGGCGACCGGGGGATCGAACATCCAGTTCGCGGTCGATCCGGTGACCGGCGACCGGATCGTCATCGAGATGAACCCGCGCGTCTCGCGCAGCTCGGCCCTGGCCTCGAAGGCGACCGGATTTCCGATCGCCAAATTCGCCGCGCTGCTCGCGGTGGGTTACACCCTCGACGAGATCCCCAACGACATCACCGGCAAGACCTTCGCCGCCTTCGAGCCGTCGCTCGACTACACGGTAGTCAAGATCCCGCGCTGGGCGTTCGAGAAGTTCCCCGCCGCGCAGCCGGTGCTCGGCACCTCGATGAAGTCGGTGGGCGAGGTGATGGCGATCGGTGGCACCTTCGCCGAGGCGCTCATGAAGGGCCTGGCCTCGCTCGAGCTCGACGGCAACATGACGCTGCGCGAGGAGCGGGCCGGCGATCCGGTGACCCTGCGCCAGCGGCTCGCGGTGCCCAACTGGGAGCGCCTGTTCGCGATCTTCGCGGCGTTGCGTCAAGGCTGGAGCGTCGAGGAGGTGGCCCGGGTCACCCATGTCGATCCCTGGTTCCTGCGCGAGATCGAGGGTCTGGTGGAGCTCGAGACGGAGATCGCCTGCTGGAACCTCGACTCCGTGCCGGCGGAGCTCCTGCGGCGCGGCAAGGAGGGCGGGCTCACCGACGTGCGCCTCGCCGAGCTCCTCGACGCGTCGCTCGACGACGTGGTGGCGCGGCGCCGCCGTGACGGCATCGTGCGGGTCTTCAAGCGGGTCGACACCTGCGCCGCCGAATTCGCCGCCGAGACCCCCTACCTCTACTCGACCTTCGGCATCGAGGACGAGGCGGCGCCGACCGACCGGCGCAAGGTGATGATCCTCGGCTCCGGTCCCAACCGGATCGGCCAGGGAATCGAGTTCGACTACTGCTGCGTGCACGCGGCCTTCGCGCTTTCCGAGGCGGGCTACGAGACCATCATGGTCAACTGCAACCCGGAGACGGTCTCGACCGACTACGACACTTCGGATCGCCTCTACTTCGAACCCCTCACCCTCGAACACGTGATGTCGATCTTCGAGCGCGAGAAGCCCGAAGGGGTGATCGTGCAGCTCGGCGGTCAGACACCGCTCAAGCTGGCCGACGGGCTGGCGGCGCGCGGCGTGCCGATCCTCGGCACCTCGCCCGATGCCATCGACCTGGCCGAGGATCGCAAGCGCTTCGGCGCCCTGCTCGCCGACGAGGGCATCCGTCAGCCCGACCACGGCACGGCGCGCGGCTACGAGGAGGCGCTCGCGGTGGCGCGCGAGCTCGGCTTCCCGGTCCTGATGCGGCCGAGCTACGTGCTCGGCGGGCGGGCCATGGCGATCTGTCACGACGAGTCGGCGCTCGCCCACTACATGGTCCAGGCGGCGGAGGTCTCGAACGGCCATCCGATTCTGCTCGACCGCTTTCTCGAGGACGCCACCGAGTTCGACGTCGACCTGCTCTGCGACGGCGAGCGCGCGGTGGTGTGCGGCATGTTGCAGCACATCGAGGAGGCGGGGATCCATTCCGGCGACTCGGCGGCGGTGCTGCCGCCCCATACGGCCACCGCGGTCGAAGTGGAGGAGATGCGCGAGATTTCGCTCCGCCTCGCCCTGCGGCTCGGCGTCAAGGGACTCATGAACGTGCAGTACGCGCGCCATCGCGGCGACCTCTACGTGCTGGAGGTCAACCCGCGCGCCTCGCGCACGGTGCCGTTCATCGCCAAGGCGGTGGGGTTGCCGCTGGTTGGCTACGCGAGCCGCATCATGGTGGGGGAGAGCCTGGAGTCGATCGGTTTCACCGAGGAGCCGGAGACCCCGGCGGTTTTCGTGAAGGCCCCCGTCTTCCCCTTCAAGCGCTTCGCGGGCGTCGATCCGCTGCTCGGCCCGGAGATGAAATCGACCGGCGAGGTGATGGGCGTGGCGCCCACTTTCGGGGTCGCCTTCGCCAAGGCCTGGATCGGCGCCGGCAACACGCTGCCGCTATCCGGCTCCGCCTTCCTCTCGGTGCACGATCGCGAGAAGCCGCGTCTGGTGGCGGTGGCCGACCGGCTCGCCCACCTCGGATTCGAGCTGGTGGCGACGACGGGCACGGCGAGCTTCCTCGAGGCGCGCGGCTACGCGGTGCGCTCGATCCTCAAGATCCACGAGGGGCGCCCGAACGTGGTCGACGCGCTGATCAACCGAGAGATCCAACTGGTGGTGAACACTCCGATAGGCCGCGCCTCGGCGCTCGACGACGCCTACATCCGCCGCGCGGCGATGCGTTATCAGGTCCCCTGCGTGACCACGCTCACCGGCGCGATGGCCGCGGCGGAGGCGATCGCCGCCCTGCGCGAGGGACAGATCGAGGTCTACTCGTTGCAGGAGCTGGCCGCGACCACGCGCCAGCACGCCACCTCCAGGTGAAGAAGGTCGTCGCCTGGACGGACGGCGCCTGCTCGGGCAATCCGGGCCCGGGCGGCTACGGGGTCATCCTGCTCTGGAACTCGCACCGCAAGGAGCTCTCCAAGGGTTATCGCAAGACGACCAACAACCGGATGGAGATCCAGGCGGTGGTCGCGGCGCTCGAGTCGCTCGCCGAGCCGTGCGAAATCACGATCCACTCCGATTCCCAATACGTCGTCAACGCCATCGAGCAAGGCTGGGCCAGACGCTGGCGCGCCAACGGCTGGCGCCGCAACAAGAAAGAGCGCGCCTTGAACCCCGACCTCTGGCAACGCCTCCTCGACCTGCTGCCCGGCCACAAGGTCCGCTTCGTCTGGGTCCGCGGCCACGCCGGCAACGCCGAGAACGAGCGCGCCGACGAGCTGGCCGTCGCGGCGCTCAAGGCCCGAGCTCGCCGCCGACGAAGGCTACGAGCGGGGGAGCTGAGCTCGAGGTGGCTGGCCTGCCGGAACCCGAGAGGATGCCGGGTGCTCGCCGCCAGCGTCGCCGGCGGCGCGGTTGCCGCCGAAGATGTAGCCAGCGAGGCGGCGGAAGGCCTCGTTCCCCGCGCCCTCGAACGCGCCCTCGACCTCCGTCTCGGCGACCAGCAGGGGCGCGTAGTCGCGGATCTCGACGTCACCGATTCGATCGACGACGGTGTAGACAGGCTTTTCGATGGACATGGCGGGGTTCCTCTCGAGGACCGCCACCGCGACGAGCGCCAAGAAGAGGTCGCTGCGTCGGGTCGGGCGTCTCACACTGGCCTGTACGCGGTTCCGGGTGCCGCGGACGGGAAGGCCCGCCGGCCATCCTGTCCGCGCCGCCAGCAGCGCCCCGGCGCCCACCCGCTCAGGCTGCCGCCCGGTTCAGTCACCAGAACGCGCCGTTCAGGGCCGTCGCGAAGGCCACCCATGCCAGGTAGGGAAGCATCAACGCGGCGGCGGGGCGCGAGAGGGCGGCGAAGCGGAGAGTGGTGACGCCGATCAGCGCCAGCAGGACGACGGTCTCGACCAGAGCCAGGAGCGGATTGCCCTGCCCGAAGAAGAGCCGCGACCAGGCGAGTTTGAAGAGCAGCTGGAGATCGTAGAGGGTCAACGCGCTCCGGACCTCCGGCCGCGCGCCCGGTCCACGACTAGCTCCGCGCGGCGGCGACGACGACGGCGCTCACCGCGGCCGACAGGAATGCGCCCCACGCCAGATCGACGAGCGCCGCGGTCAGGGGGAAGCTCCGCCGCAGTGCCAAGCCGGTGAGATCGAACGCCGCGTACGCCGCCAGCGCGAAGAAGGCGCCATGGCCGATCGCGCGTCCGATCGAGCGCTGGGCCGCCGCCGGCGCGGCGGCAGCTTGCCCCTGACACGAGCACGTCACCTCCGCGCTCCCGGATGCCCGGTCCCCTCCGAGGAGCTCGGCCAGAGACATCGAAGTGGGTGTGATAACGTTCAATTAGCCCCGGGGAACGGCCCCGGATCGAGGAACGAACCGAAAGGAGCCCCGACTATCGCCATCAAGCTCGTCGTAGAGAACCTCGCCGAAACCACCACCGAGAGCGATCTCGTCACCCTCTTCTCCGGCGTCAGCCGGGTCCGTGACGTCCACCTGCCCACCGACCGCTCGACCGGCACCTCGAAGGGACACGCCTTTCTCGCCGTCGCCACCCCGGCGGGCGCGGAGCGCGCGATCCAGCGCCTCGACGGCTTCGAGCTCGAAGGCTCGGCGATCGCGGTGCGCGAGGCCGAGCGCTCGAAGTTCCAGATCAAGGGCGCCAAGACGCGTCTCTGGGGGCAGGGCCACGCCGGTTCCCGCCCCAAGGGAAGCCGCCGCGGCGCCCGCTCCCGCAAGCGCGGCCTCTAGGGCCGCGCACCCCTGCCACTGAGGCGCCAGTCGGCTGGCAACTCGCGGACATGAAGCGAGTTGCGAATCGGCTCACCTCTTCGCCGCAGGAAGGTGGATGTGGATGCTTCGGCTCTCCCGCAGCACGCTGGACCAATGGGTCTCGGTGGAGATATGCGCGAACCCGGCTGCGGAGACCGAAGCGCAGAAGAAGGTGAGAAGGAAGCGCCTTTTCGAACGGATCGGTATCGCGGGCTCCATACCTGGCGCCCTCATCCTCATCCTCCCTCTGCTTCGATGGCGGCAGCGTCGTTGGCTGGGACAGCGGGTGGCACGTCGCTCGCGGAGGCGGCCTCGCGCCTGAACGGCACGATCAGCCCGCGCTTCTGTGCCAGCCTGAAGCAGCCGACAAGCAGCGTCGTGCATGCGGCGAGCGTGATCACGGAGTTCTCCGGGCCGAACGCGCCTCCGGTCAGCCATGCCGGGCCTTCCAGCCTTCCGACGAAGAATCTGCCGAACTCGCCCATGCCTGACAGCGGCGTACCCCAGAAGATCTGACTGAGATTCCAGGCGTAGTGGAAGAAGATCGGTAGCCAGAGGCGCCCGGTCAACGTGAAGAAGAGGCCGACGAAGAGGCCGCCCAGGGTTGCCGACGGCACGCTGGTCATGTCCGCATTCTCGTTCGTGATGTGCATTCCGCCGAAGATGGCAGCCGACGTCACGAGTGCGGCCACCGTTCCCAGATTCTGCTCGACGATCCGGTAGGCGATGCCGCGAAAGAGCACCTCTTCGAGCGGCGCCAGCGAGAAGAGCCAGACGATGGACTCGATGAGCTGCATCGTGAGTGTCGGGGACGCGGCCGAGTAAACGCCGAGCAGCCACAGGGTGCCGAGGATGGCGGACATCAGTCCAAAGCCCGCAGCGAGGCCGAGCGAGATCTCGAGTCCTGCCTTGACCGGCGAAAGTTCGGTCGCGGCTCTGTTTTCCAGCAACTTGACGATCAGGATGTACGCGCCGAGGATCATTAGGAGGGTGACAAGACCCTGGATCGTGTGCGCAGCGGTCTCGCTCAGCGGCAGGAGGGCCAGGGCGGGCTTCAGCAGGAATTTCTTGATCAGAAAGAGGGGCACTATGAGCAGGATGACCTCGAGTGGGATCCTGACAACGGTGTCCAGGTAGCGGTTGCGGATCCGCATCAAGGGCTAGCTCGTCTTCTTTCGCGAACTCTCGCCGCGGGGTGCTGCGGCCCGAAAGAGGAAATCGACTCGGGATGCGATGGTTTTCTGGAGATCGAATCCGTGCCCGGCGAGGACCCAGCTGTGGCCGGTGCCGGTCAACACGGCATTGAACATGCCGGCGATGAAACGTTCCTCGAGATCCGGAGCGATCTCGCCGCGAGCCTTGCCCGCCGAGAGATGACGGAGACAGTAGTCATCAAGAACGCCATCCAGATCGTGTTCCTCGCTTTGAAGATTCGCGTCGACGAAGGCGTGCCGCGACTTCATGCTCCAAAGCTCGGGATCTGCGTTTGCCCGTGCCGCAAGCGCTTTGGCCAGCGCCTGCATGGCTTCGCGGGCTGTTGCATGTGGCTGGGCCTCGGCCTCCGCAAGAGCGTCCATGGTCAGTTGCCGGTACCACTCGATCAGCACCATGACCTTCGTCGAAAAATGGTTGAAGAACGTGCCCTTGCCGACGCCGACCTCGTCGGCGATTTGCTGCACGGTCGTCTGCTCGAACCCCTGCGTCCGGAACAATTCGAGAGACGCGGCCAGCAGCCGATCTCGCAGCTCGCTCTTCTGTCGTTCTCTCCAGGTCATGTTGACTATGGTCGTGGACTGACCATGGTCACAGTATGACTGTGGTCAGATTGAAATGCAAGACCCGAAAGATCGATTCTTCCTGGAGAACCTCATGAGAAGCCAGCTTGCGGGGCAAGGGCGCACACACACACACAAGGGTGCCTGGTGATTCGCAAGTTGTTGGTTCCATGTAATTTGCCATTCACGTGGCACCTTTCCAGTCTTTCCGGCACCTGTCCGCCTGCGAAGTAGAACTCCACAATCCCTGGGCAGCTGGCGCGCGTACAATCGATTCATGAGTCCGCGCAGATGGCTGCCTGCGGGGCTCGCCCAGGCGCTGCTCGCGCTCGCGTTCGCGCCGTCGGCGAGCGCCGCCTACTTCGAAGTGACGCGCACCGACGACCAGATCGACACGAATCCGGGCGACGGCGCCTGCATCGCCCAGAACGGTGGCGGCTGCTCGCTGCGCGCGGCGGTCCAGGAGTCCAACGCGCTGAGCGGCAACGACTACATCTACCTGCCGCCCGGCACCTACACCCTCTCCATCGCCGGCGCCGGTGAGGACGTCGCCGCCACCGGTGACCTCGACGTCGAATCCTGGATCTCTCTCACCGGGACCGGCTGGAAGGTGACGAAGATCGCCATGAGCGGCTACCAGGACCGGATCTTCGACATCGACGGCTTCTCGACCCTGGAGCTCTCCGATGTGTCTCTGACGGGCGGCTCCGTCGACGGACGCGGCGGCGCCATCCATGTCAAGGGTGGAGGCACCCTCAAGCTCTCGCGCTCGAGCGCCTATGGCTCCCTGGCGCGGCAGGGGGGCTGCGTCGGTGTCGAGAGCACCGCGTCGGCGACCCTCGAGGACTCCGAGTTGCGCAACTGCTTCGCGGTCTCCGACGCTCCGCACAACAACTTTGCCAACGGGGCGGCCCTGTTCGCCGAATCCGCGACGGTCGTCGTTCGCCGTTCGAGCATCCACGACTCCCTGCGAGACAGCTATCCCAGCGGTATCGGCGTCAAGGCCTCGAGCCTGACGGTCGAGAGCTCGACCGTCATCGACAGCGCCAACAACACCTACTCCATCAGCGCGGAGGATTCGGACGTCCGCGTCGTCTCCTCGACGATCGGGCGGCTCGACGTCGGCCACTCCCCGAGCGGCTCCTGCTCGCTCACGCTCGGTTGCTCGCTGATCGAGGTCTGCGCGACCGGTGATTGCTCCCTCGGTCTCAACAACTACGGCGCCAACGTCTACCTCAACGGCCAGGACTGCGTCGGATCCGCGGACACGGACGGAGACTGGAACCTCGAGCCGCTGATGGCGCCGCCCGGCAACAAGTTCCCGGCGCGGGTCCCGAACCGCTACAGCGCGGCGATCGATGGTGGCCATGGCTTCGTCTGCCTGTCCGACGATCAGTGGGGGCAGGCGCGCCCGCACGACGACGACGGCAACGGAATCGCCGTCGACGAAGTGGGCGCCATCGAGGCCTACCTGATCTTCACCGACGGCTTCGAGACCAGCAATACCTCGAACTGGTCGCAGGCGAGCCCGTAGCCTCGCCGGCACCCATCCGGCAGCTGGTGGAAAGTGACGCCACGACCGACCCAGGCCGCGGCCGCCGCCCGCTGCGGCACCTGAAGTGCGGTTACGCCGACAAGGCGACAGGGTGCCAGGCGATTGGCAAGTTATTGATTCCATGGATCTTCCAATTCATCTGGCACCTTTCCGCTCCCCTTGAATCCCGACCTCTGGGCCCGCCTTCTCGACCTGCTTTCAAACCACCACATGACGATGGCCTGGGTGCGCGGCCACGCCGGGAACCACGAGAACGAGCGCGCCGACGAGCTCGCCGTCGCGGCCCTCAAGAACCCCGACCTCGAGATCGACGCCGCCTACGAACGCGGCTGAGCGGCGCCGTGCACGCGCGGTACAATCGAGGGGGGCGACGCGGTAATCTAGGCGCTCAGAATCTCGACGACCAGGGAGTTGCGATGGGTTCACCACGCCGCCGCCACGGCGGTCGCCTACAAGCTGGGGCTCTAGGCCATGAGCTGGATCACGACGGTCATCTTCGTCGTCGCTTTGCCCCGCTCCGCGACGCGCCCGGCGACCTGTTCCCGCTCGATCCGGGTTCGAGGGAGCTGTCGCGGCGTACCCGGGCAGTGGGAGTGAACTGATTGAGGCCGTCACGCGTCGTCGTCGCGCTCACATCGCTGTGCGTCACCGTGGCGCCCGTGGTGGCAACAGATACTGCGGCGCCCGATGCCAGGCTCATCGCCGCGGTCGATGCTCTCTTCGCCGAATGGAATCGCCCGGACACCCCCGGCTGCGCGGTCGGAGTCGTCAGAAACGGCGACCTCGCTCTGGCGAAGGGGTACGGACGCGCGAATCTGACCTGGGGCATTCCGAACGGACCGGACGTGGTCTATCCGATCGGCTCGAACAGCAAGCAGTTCACCGCCATGACCGTGCTGCTCCTGGCCGAGGAGGGAAAGCTTTCGCTCGACGACGATGTCCGCAAGTACCTTCCCGAGCTGCCGTCCTACGACCCGCCGGTGCGGGTTCGGCATTTGCTGCACCATACCGGCGGACTACGCGACTATCAGGCGCTTCGCTTCCTCTCCGGCGTGCCGCCCGAACACGTGGTGCCGGACGAAGTGTTCGCGCTGATCGCCCGCCAACGCGGCGTCGACGCGCCCGCCGGCACGCAGTTCAGCTACGACAACACCGGATTCGTGCTGCTGCGCTACATCGTCGAGCGCATCACCGGAGAGAAGTTTGTCGATGTCGTCGCCGAGCGGATCTTCGCGCCGCTCGGCATGACCCACACTCGGTGGCTCGAGGACTTCACGACCGTCGTCCCGGGGCTCGCGACGGCGTACAACGGCAATCCCAGCGAAGGGTTTCGCGCTGCCTACTCGATTCCGGTCGCGGGCAGCGGCGGCGTGGTGACCACGCTCGGCGACCTCGCACTCTGGCAGGGGAACTTCGAGAAGAACCGGCTCGGAAAGGGCGACCCGGCGCTCGTCGCGGAGGAGCTGCGCGCCCGGAACCCTCGACGACGGAACGCCGCTCAACTACGCCGCCGGCCTCTTTCTCGGCACCTACCGCGGCCGCCCGATCGTCTGGCATGCCGGGCACGGGCCCGGATACGTCGCCGACATCGTGCGCTTTCCAGACGACCACCTCTCCGTGCTCTGCCTCTGCAACGGCTACATCGACAGCCGGCGCCTGTCGCGGCGGGTCGCCGACCTCTTCCTGCCGAGCGACGGAACTGCCGAAGCTGCGAACCCGACCAAGACGGAGACATCGGTATCTTCCCGGCCCGCCAGCCCCGCGCCGGCCGGAGTGGCGTCCTCGCCCGAATCGCTCGCCGCAATTGGCGGCGACTATCTGTCGCCGAAGGACGACATCTGGTCGTTCGTGGTCGAGTCGGGCGTCCTCGTGCTCCACCGGGGCGAGCTGCGCATGGAGCTTGCGCCGGCGGGTGCGAGGCGCTTCCGCTCGCGTCAGCCCGACTGGGGCTGGCAGTTCCAGTTCGACGGTGAGGGCTCGGCGCGCCCGGGCAGGGTGGTTCTCTCCGAGAAGGGCGAGCAGGACTTCGTCTACTCGCGGATCCCGGATCCTCCGGCCGCCACCGCGCTCAAGCCCTACCTGGGTCGCTACGACGACGACGAGCTGCGCAATCCGTACACGATCGCTCGCAGCGGCGCCGGGCTCCGTCTCGAAACCGCGATCCAGCCGAACGGACCGCTGCGCTGGCTGGGCGGGGACCGATTCCTGCTCGACTCGCCGTTCTTCACGCTGATCTTCCGGTTCACCCGCGGCGCCGACGGAAGCGTCGACGGTTTCGTGCTCGACGCCGGCTCGGCGAACGGCTTTCGTTTCGACCGGATCGGGTCGCGCTGACGCCGCGACCGGAGATGTTCGAAACCCATTCGACGACGCCTATACGATCCCTCCCGTGCGAAGTCGGATCGAAGCCGAAGCCGCACGAACGCGGACGAGGGTGAGGACGCGGTAGTCTAGGCGCTCATCATCTCGGATACGAGGGAGTTGCGATGGGGTCACGACACCGCCGCCCAACCCGGATCGAGCGCGCCTTCGTCTATCTGCTCTTCGCGATCGTCGCGGTCGTCGCCCTCTGGGTGCCGCTCTACAACCGCGCCGATCCGAAGTTGTTCGGCGTTCCGTTCTTCCACTGGTTCCAGTTCTCCTGGATCCTCGCCAGCGCCGCCGCCACGGCGGTCGCCTACAAGCTGGGGCTCTAGGTCATGAACTGGATCACGACGGTCATCTTCGTCGTCCTCTTCCTCCTGGTGACGGTGCTGGGCTTCGTCGCCGCGCGGTGGCGCCGGGGCGACCTGAACCAGCTGGAGGAGTGGGGTCTCGCGGGGCGCCAGTTCGGGACGATCGTGACCTGGTTCCTGCTGGGTGGGGACCTCTACACGGCGTACACCTTCGTCGCCGTGCCGGCGCTCGTCTTCGGAGCCGGCGCGATCGGCTTCTTCGCCGTGCCCTACACGCTGATCACCTTTCCGTTCGTCTTCCTGGTTTTCCCCCGGCTCTGGTCGGTGGCGCACAAGCACGGCTACATCACGGCGTCGGATTTCGTCGCGGGACGGTTCGGCAGCCGGTCGCTCTCCCTCTTCGTGGCGGTGATCGGCATCCTCGCCACGATGCCTTACATCGCGCTCCAACTGGTCGGCATCGAGGTCGTTGTCGCGGGGATGGGATTCAAGGCGACCGGTTTCGTGGGCGACCTGCCGCTCATCATCGCGTTCGCCATCCTCGCGGCGTACACCTACAGCAGCGGGCTGCGCGCTCCCGCGCTCATCGCGCTCGTGAAAGACGTGCTGATCTATGTCACCGTGATCGCGGCGGTAGTGGTCATTCCCGCCCACCTCGGCGGCTACGGCGAGATCTTCCGGCGCATCCCGCCCGACAAGCTCTTCCTGGCGCCGCCGAGCGCCGGCAATCTCGGCATCTACTCGGCCTACGCCACGCTGGCGCTCGGTTCGGCGCTCGCCCTCTTCCTCTACCCGCACGCGGTGACCGGGTTGCTGAGCGCCCGCAGCCGCAGAGTGATCAAGCGCAACATGGCCTTGCTGCCGGCCTATTCGCTGGCGCTGGCGGCGATCGCGGCGCTCGGCTACATGGCGTACGCGGCGAACGTGCAGGCGAATCCGGCCTATGCGCCGTACTTCCATCGCTACGGGCCCAATTTCGCCGTTCCGGCGCTCTTCCTCGATCAGTTCCCGGCCTGGTTCGTGGGTGTCGCCTTCGCGGCGATCGCGATCGGGGCGCTGGTGCCGGCGGCCATCATGTCGATCGCGGCG
The DNA here is from genome assembly GCA_963712855.1 of Thermoanaerobaculia bacterium. GTDB lineage: Bacteria > Acidobacteriota > Thermoanaerobaculia > Multivoradales > JAGPDF01 > JACTMI01. Next base: position 289,174 of record CAVQJN010000001.1, on the reverse strand, counting down.
GCGAATCTCTTCACCCGCAACGTCTACCGCGACCTCTTCCACAAGACGCTGAGCGGCACGGCCGAGGCGACCGCGGCGAAGCGGGTCTCGCTGGTGATCAAGGTCGGCGCGTTGGCCTTCATCATCTTCCTGCCGACCAAGTACGCGATCCAGCTCCAGCTCCTCGGCGGGGTGTGGATCATCCAGACGCTGCCCGCAATCGTGGTCGGGCTGTTCACGCCCTGGTTCCGCGGCCGGGCGCTCACCCTGGGCGCGGTCGGCGGCCTGATCGTGGGGACGGCGATGGTGGCCACCCGGCACTTCCAGAGCTCGATCTATCCGCTCCGGCTGGGCGATCTCACCGTGCCCGGCTACGCGGCGCTCTACTCGCTGATCCTGAACTTCGCGATTGCCGCCCTGGCCACATGGCTGATGAACCTCGCCGGCGCCGCCCGGCCGGCGGATCAGACCGCGCGCGAGGACTACGTGGGCGCTGAGGATTCCTGAGCAACGAGCGCGTGGGGTGTCGAACGTCGCGCCGCAGTAGGCTTCCGTACCAGCACGGAGGATCAATCATGAGATATCCGACGGAAATCGCTTCTCGTTCGGTGAAGATCGCCGCCGCCCTGCTGCTCGTCAGCTGTTGCGCGGCCGGTGCACAGACTCCGCAGGAGCGGGTCCACCAGATGTCGCACACCGTGATGCCCTTCGAGATGGCGAAGACCCTGCACGTCTTCGCCATGAACGAGACGGGGGGCGTGATGCGCGTCGTGGCGCGGGATCCCGGCGAAAGCGATCAGGTCACGCTCATCCGCCGGCATCTCCGGCACGAGGCCGAGCGATTCCAGAAGGGTGACTTCTCGGATCCGGCGGCGCTGCACGGGGCCGACATGCCCGGTCTGAAGGAGCTGCGAGCCGGCGCCTCGCAGCTCGAAGTCTCCTACCAAGAGCTTCCCGCTGGCGGTGCGATCACGTTTCGGACGACCGATATCCACCTCATCACCGCCGTCCACCGGTGGTTCGGCGGCCAGCTCTCCGAGCACGGCGCCGACGCCAAGGCGGAATGAGGGCGGGAGGGACGACCGGCGCTCCGACGGCTTCCCGATGGGTCCTAGAGCGGGCGCCGACCCAGATTCCTGGCGGCCGGGGTCGGAAAGAGACCCAAACGATGGAAGAATGGCCCCCACATCAACTTCCGAGGCCGAAGGCCAGGAGCTTCGCAGCCGTGCGACCGATCGTGGCGCGATCGGGTGGAGGCGCGAAGGGCGAGTCGAGAGGGAGCGCGACGAGAGCATGCCGCCGCCCTTCGCTCCACCGGGTCCGACGCCGCGGGGAAGGAGGCTTCAACCATGCGTCGCTTTTTCGTTCGCGATCCCTGGATCCAGGCCATCGTCTTCGCGCTGCTTGCGGCGCCTCTTTTCCTCGTGCGGCCTGGAGTGGCGGCGGATGCCGCCGGCGCCGCGGCATTGCAGGGCAGCTGGAAGCCGGTGTCGGCGCTGCTCGGCGGCGACCCGACGCCGGCGGAGAACCTGAAGACCATCACGCTCAGCTTCTCCGACGACCTCTACGAGATCACGGTCGCGGGTCGGGGCACGACCGACCGCGGGACCTACACGGTCCAGCCGCGGTCGAGGCTGAGCCGCATGAAGATGGTCGGCACCTCCGGCCCCAACGAGGGACGCACCTTTCTCGCCATCTACGAGCTCTCGGACCAGGACACGCTGCGCATCTGCTACGACCTCGCCGGCTCCCGCTACCCGAAGGCGTTCGCCTCGCCCTATGGCACGGCGTACTACCTGGTGACCTACAAGCGGGAGCCGAAGTAGTCCGCCTGAGTCGCGGCACGCGAGCCGCTCGGCGGCGGGGTCTTTCGCGGCTCGATCACCAGGCCACGATGACCTCGGCACCGCGCCCCGTGGGAACGACGGTCCAGCTGACGGCGTGATCCGAGCCTGTGGGCCGATGGCGATGGACCACCCACTCGCCGATCCCACCTCCGATCAGAGCCCCGGCCACGATGTCGGAAGCCCAGTGCCGGTCGAGGTTCATCCGCTCCCAGCCGACCAGGCCGGCCGCGCCCCAGGCGACCCCTTTCACCCAAAGATGGCTCGAGTGGGCCGAGACGACGGCGGCGACGGCGAAGGCCTCGGTCGCCTCGCCGGAAGGAAGCGACGCGTTGCCAGAGAAGGGGTGGAACGAGTGCGCGCCCTGGCCGGCGTCAGGCCGTGCGCGTCCCGCGACCTCCTTGATGAGGGGAGTCGCCAGCCCGGCGGCGAGCAGGCTCGCCTCGATGCCGTCCTTGCCCACCGAAGTCAGCGTCGAGTTGCCCGCCGCATCGCCGGCGATCCAGGCGCCTCCGACCAGAGCCAACGCGCCCCATTGCCCGAGCGGGCGCACCTCGCGGGCGAAGCGGTCGGTTCCCGCGCTTCGACGATCCTGGATGTCGGTCCGCAGCGTTGCGTCGAAGGCGGACGTCAAACCGACCGCCGCCACCCCCAAACCCAAGTCACGCCAGCCGGCGGCATCGAGGCGGCTCGGTCCGGTGACCAGGGCGCGCAGGTCGCTCGCCAGCCGCCGGGCATAGGAGGCTGAAGTGGTCGTGGACCGCTCGGGCGCCGGGGCGCTCGACTCGGGTGTCGAACGGAGGTCGGGCGGCGCCGTCTCCTGCGCGTAGGTCGCCACCGGAGCCAGAACGAGAACCATCGTCGTGACGATCCAACCACTCCGGGCACGCTGCGTCATGCGGACCTCCTCGCGCCGGCGACGGGCGCGAAACCCAACGACAGTGGAGCCAGCTCGGGACCGGCCGGAGCGGCAATGCGACGGCTCCGGTCGAAGCTCGATCGCACCCTAACGCCGCGCACTGCGCCGCGGAAGCTCACTCCATCGTCCGATTCGCGTTCGGCCCGCCTCAGGACCGCTACGACCCATGCCGGTTGTGCTCTCTCGACTGAGTCGGCCCGGCCGGGAGGAGCCGGAGATCTCACCTCTTCCGTTGCCCTTCCTGGGCCCTCGGAGTAACGTAGCCGCCCAATGCCTGCCGGCTTCGCTATCGACGACGCACGCGGCCTGGTTCTCAGCCGGGCTTGGGGAGCTGTCGGGGACCGCGATCTCATCACCCACGCGCGGACTCTGGTCGCCGACCCGCGCTTCCGGCCGAGCTTTCGTCAGCTGGTCGACTTCCGCGGCATGGAGCGTATGGACGTCTCCAGTGAAGGGGCGCGGCGGATGGTCGACATGAATCCCTTCGGCGCTCACGCGCGGCGGGCGATCGTCGCGGAGAGCGACATCTCTTTCGGCATGGCCCGCATGTACCAGATCCTGCACGGCGACGGAGCGGACGAAGTCCAGGTCTTCCGCGATTTCGACGTGGCTCTCGAATGGCTCGGCCTCGAGGACGCGAAGGAGGAGATCCTCGCCGGGCTTGCGGTGATTGTGCCGGTCTAGGGTGCGGTCCGGAACGGCTCAGAGCGCGCGGCCGTCGAGTCTCCAGGCGTCGAGCGCGCCGATCACTCCAGCGGTAGTTCCCTTTCGACGCCTCGAGACGAGTCGCCTGTTTCGCGTGTGCGATGATGCGTGGGCACTCCAGCTCACCAGTTCGGTCGTCGGTTCGAAAGGAGAAGCACGATGGAGGGGAAGTCCGCGCCGCCCGAAGACCTCTGGTTCCTGAACACGTCGGTCCGGATCCGGCTCGCCGCTACGGAGGGTGAGGACGGCATCTCGATCCTCGAGCACCGGGCGCCGCACGGCGACTCGCCGCCGTTGCACGTCCATCGCGGTGAGGACGAGATTTTCCAGGTCCTCGACGGCGAATTTCGCTTCCAGATCGGCGCTGCCGAGCGGCACGGCCGCGCTGGTGAAATCCTGATCGTGCGTCAGGGCACCCCCCATTCCTACCGCGTGGAGTCGGAGAACGGCGGCCATTGGCTCACCATCACGGCGGGCGGCGACTTCGAGCGTTTCGTGCGCCGGTTGTCCCGCCCGGCCGGGAACGGCGGGCTGCCACCGACCGCCGAGCCCACGCCCGAGGCGATCCGGCATCTCGCCGAAGTCGCCGCCGAGCACGGCATCGACATTGTCGGTCCGCCGCTCCACTGAGCGGCGCAGGCTAAGCGGGCCGAGCGTGCCGCCCGGGCCGTGGACGGCGAGGGCATTCTCGGCGAGGCGGTTAAGTGATGGGACTCTACGAACGGTTCGTGCTGCCGCATGCGGTGAACTTCGTGTGCGGCCGCCGGATATTCACGCGTGAGCGCGCCCAGTTGGTCCGCCGGGCGAGCGGCGTGGTGCTCGAGGTCGGCTTTGGCTCGGGGCTCAACCTCGGCTATTACAGCGCCTCCCAGGTCGAACGGATCTGGGCGCTCGAACCCTCCTCCGCGATGTGGAAGCTGGCGGAGAGCCGGGTCGGCATGTCGGACCTGCCGCTCCTTCATCTCGAAGCTCCGGCCGAAGAGATCCCGCTCGACGACGAGTCCGTCGACACGGCCGTCCTCACCTACACGCTCTGCTCGGTGGACGATCCGTCGCGCGCGCTCACCGAGTTGCGGCGGGTGCTGCGCCCGGGCGGCGAGCTCCTCTTCAGCGAGCACGGCGCGGCGCCCGACCCCGTAGTGCGGCGTTGGCAGAAGCGCTTGACGCCGCTCTGGAAGCACCTCGCCGGCGGCTGTCACCTCGACCGCGACATCCCGGCGCTCATCACGGCAAGCGGCTTTTCGATCGACGAGCTCTCGACCGGCTACTTGCCCACCTGGAGACCGGCGAGCTTCAACTACCGGGGAAGAGCCGCCCGCGGTGGCCGGGAAACACTGAGAGGATAGCGGCTGGAGGAACTTCGTGGTTGAGCTCATCTTGTTCTTGGGTGCGTTGATCTTGATCGGCAACCGGGCCCGTCAACGCGGACTGAAAGCGTACATCTACACCGGCGTCACGATCGTCGTCTTCGGCCTCCTCGTGGTGCTCGGATTCATGGGGCTCGGAGTCACCGCGCTGGTCCTCAGATGGTTGTTGATCCTGGGCATATACATCCTGGTGATGCGCAGCCGGGGCGGCGCGCGGGTCGAGGAGAACTGGAAGTGCCCGGAGTGTCAGATGGTCAATGACAGCGCGACGCTCGTCTGTTTGTGCGGCTACCGCCACCCGGATGCCGCGGCGGCGCTTGGTCCGCAAAGCGACCCATGATCGCCGGATGCCTCCCGGACCCGGGTCGGGAGCGCCCGGGTCCGGGAGGCGGCGTTCTCGCGCTCCGCGCCACAGGCGCATAGGGAGCGCGTCCGCTTGCCGCCCCGGGAGGCGGGAGCGGGTCCTACACCTCCAGGGTATTGCGGGGGTCGAGGCGCGGGCCGACCATGCTGCCTGGAGGCCGAGGAGCATCGGCCACGCACCACCGGACGGTGTCGGTCTCCGCTTGAAATGCTCTCGAGTCTTGGCCGTTCCGGCGCTCGGCGCCGGGACGTTTTGAGTCTTACGTAGCTTCTCGCTGCGCGCACAGGGCACTCTTGGCAGGCCACTCCTCGGCCGGAGCGTGGAGGACGTGTGCAGGCGAAAGAGCTCACCGAGGCCAGCGGCTCTCCTCACCCGCGGAGCGGGTGGATGAGACTGCGCATCATCCACCGGGTCCTCGTGGCGGTCGTCGCTGGTTTCGGTCGCCGTCTTCGGCACCTCGGCCTGGCTCGCCGGCCGGGCCCAGCAACGCGCGCTCGCCGCCCAGGTCGAGCGCCACGCCGTGGTGCTGAGCGACACCATCCGCAACGCCACCCGGCAGGCCATGCTCCAGAACGAGCGGCGAGATGGTGCACCGCATCATCGCGCAGATCGGCCACCAGGAGGAGCTCGGCGAAGATCCGCGTCTACAACCGGAACGGCACGGTCATCTACTCGCCGTCGACCGGCAGCTGATCGGCACCACGGTCGACAAGCGCTCCGAGGCCTGCGACGCCTGCCACGTCGGCGGCGCGGCCGCCGGATGAACTGCAGAGCCACAAGCGGACCCGCGATCTTCATCGACCCGGTCGGGTCACCGCCAGCTCGGCATCATCACGCCGATCTACAACGAGCCAAGCTGCTCGCAGGCGTCCTGTCACGCGCACTCGCCCGACCAGAAAGTGCTCGGCGTTCTCGACGTCACCCTGTCGCTCGCCGACGTCGATCGCGGAGGCGGCGGCGAGCCGGCGCTCGATCGCTGGCCTGCTCCTCTCTCGTCGATCGTGGCGATCAGCGTGCTCCTCACTCTGGCCTTCCACCGCCTCGTCGGGCGCCCGGTGGGCCGCCTGCTCGCCGCCACCAGCGCGGTCGCCAACGGGCGACCTCGACTACCGCATCCCGGTGCGCCGCCAGGACGAGCTCGGCCAGCTCGCGGCGTCGTTCAACGAGATGACCGCGCACCTGGCCGAGGCGCGTCACCAGGTCTACCAGTCGAACAAGCTGGCCTCGGTCGGGCGGCTCGCCGCCGGCATCGCGCACGAGATCAACAACCCGCTGACGGGAGTGCTGACCTACTCGAGCTTCCTGCTCAAGCGCGCCACCGACGAGCAGAGACGCGCGAGGACCTCGAGATCGATCGTCCACGAGACCAAGCGCTGCCGCGACATCGTGCGCGGACTGCTCGACTTCGCGCGCCAGGTGCCGCCGAAGAAGTCGATGATCTCGTCAACGACGTGGCCGGCCGCGCCCTCGCGATCGTCGACAACCAGCTCCACGTGCAGAACGTGGCGGTCGCGAGCGGCTCGACGCGGAGCTGCCGCAGGTCCACGCCGATCCCAACCAGATCCAGCAGGTGCTGGTCAACCTGCTGGTCAACGCGGCCGACGCCTTCGAAGGCGCCGAGCGCCGGGTGGAGCTGGTCACCCGGAGCGAGAGCGTCGAGGGACGGCCGTTCGTCGTCGTCGAGGTCTCCGACAACGGCAAGGGCATTCTCGAAGAAGGACCTGCGGAAAGATCTTCGAGCCGTTCTTCACCACCAAGGAGCACAAGGGGACCGGGCTCGGCCTCGCCGTCTGCTGGGGGATCGTCAGCGAGCACGGCGGCACCATCGAGGTGGAGAGCGAGGTCGGTACGCGGCACCCGTTCACGGTCCGTCTGCCGCGTCCAGGGGGCGGACGCCATCGTGGAGAGGCGCGAGTCATGAAGCCGAGCTTCGACGTGCTGCTGGTCGAGGACGAGCGGGTCGTGCATGGAAGCCGCGGCGCGCATCCTGAGTCCCGAAGGGTTGAGCGTCGATCGCGCCGGGGACGTCGACCGAGGCGCTGGCGCGGACTGCGCGCCGCCGATCACCGGCTCATCCTCTCCGACCTCATGCTGCCCGGATTCTCGGGCTTCGACCTGCTGGCTCGGGTGGCAGCGACCGGCCGCAGCTGCCGGTCATCCTGATCACCGGCTACGCCACGATCGAGAACGCCCTGCGCGCCTTCAAGCTGGGCGCTTTCGACTTCCTGCCCAAGCCGTTCGACGTCCCCGAGCTGCTGGGCGTCGTACGGCGCGCGCTCGCTTGCACGGAGCGGCGCTGCTGGAACCCGTTCGTGCCGGCGCGCGATCTGCTCGGCGCCGACCCCGAGGCGCGCGCGCGGCACCCGCTACTTCCTCGGCCAGCACGCCTGGGCGCGGGTCGGCGGACGACGTCGTCGAGTTCGGTGTCGCCGAGAGCTGGCCCGGCCTGATTGCGCGAGATCGTCGAGCTGCGGCTGCCCGAGCCGGGCGAGCGGGTCACCCAGGGGCTGGCGTTCGCCGAGCTCGCGACCGCCGACGAATCGATCCATCGCGTCTGGGCGCCGCTCAGCGGCACCGTTACCGAAATCAATCCGGAGGTCCGGGAGTACTCCCGACCTCGTGAACCGCGCACCGTTCTCCTCGGGGTGGCTGGTCCGCATCGCGGCCGCCGATCTCGCGGGGGAGCTGGACGCCCTGACCCTCCGCTCGGGGGCGTCCACGCCGGCGGCGCGCGTCGGCGGAGGGAAGGAGAAGTCATGGTCATCCTGATGGTCGTGCTCACCGTCGTCGTTTTCGCTGTCGTCGACGCTCCTCTGCGTCTGTGTGCGCAAGATGGACGCGAGAAGAAGGCGCGCAGCGGAGCGACAGCAGGCGCTCGACATCGGGCTCGCAGCTCGAGTTCGCCGACGAGGCCAAGAGCCTCAAGCGCGTCGAGGTGCCGGGGGCGCAGGCGCGCATCCTGGCGGTCGACGACGAGCCGGTGATTCTCGACAGCTTCCGCAAGATCCTGGTGCTGGCCGGCTTCTCGGTCGACACCGTGGAGACGCGGCCAGGAGGCGCTCACCCTCGTGCGCGCCAACGACTACGACTTCGTCTTCACCGACCTGAAGATGCCCGACATGGACGGGGTCGAGGTCGTCAAGGCGGTCAAGCACCTGCGTCCCGACGTCGACGTCGCCGTGATCACCGGCTACGCCACCATCGAGACGGCGGTCGACTCGATGCGCTTCGGCGCCGTCGACTATGTGCAGAAGCCGTTCACCGAGGACGAGCTGGTCGAGTTCGCCAACAAGCTGCTGCATCCGCCGACAGGACCGCCTCGCGCGGCTGACCGCGCCGGAGGTCCAGTCTCGTGACGCCCTCACTCGGGCGGCACTCGCCTCGCCGCGGGTGATCAACGTCCCGGGCGGCATCTACGTCTCGCCCGAGCACACCTGGATCGAGCGTCGAGATCACCGGCGAGGGCCGGGTCGGGCTCGACGACTTCTTCCACAAGACGGTCGGACAGGTCGAGGCGATCAAGCTGCCCGAGGAGGGGCACCTGGTGCGGCGCGGCGAGCCGCTCTTCACGCTGCGACACGGCGACCAAGCGCTGACCTTCACGGCGCCGCTCTCCGGCAAGGTGAAGCAGGTCAACTACGAGCTCGACTACCACCTCGATCTGATGCGGCTGCGCCCCTACGAGCAGGGGTGGATCTGCGCCATCGAGCCGACCTCGCTGACCGCCGACCTGAAGCAGCTCCGGATCGGCGGCGACGCCGTCTCCTGGTACCAGGCCGAGATCAAGAAATACGGCGAGGCGTTGGCCGAGGAGCTGGCGGCGCTGAAGCGCGGCCACGACGAGAAGGCTCCGGACGAGAAGGAGCAACGGCACGCCGCGGCGCGGGCTTTCGCGCGCTGCTTCCTGCCGGTCCGGGGCGGTGCCTGTCGCGCCCACCGAGGCGACCGTCTAGGTTCCGCGACCGGAGAACGAGAGGAGACCGCCATGTCGTCTTCGAGATCGGTTCTGCGCGCTCGCGCTGCTCACCGTCGGCCCGCTGCTCGGCGCTGGCGCCCCCCGCCGACCAGGGCCCCGACGTCATTCCTTTCCAGTCGTCGGTGGGCGACGTCGAGTTCCCGCACGCCATGCACGTCGGGGACCTCGGCATCGATTGCGTGACCTGCCACCACGAGACGGCGGCCGAGAAGCTCGCGGCGCCGCACCCCGACTACTTCGCCGGCTTCTGGGTGAACTGCGCCACCTGCCACACCGGCAAGCCGGCCAGCGCCACCTCGCGCAACTGCTCGAGCTGTCATCCGGCGAAACCGGCCCGCGGCACCGACGAAATGCCGTCGGTCAAGGTGGCGATCCACCGGAGCTGCTGGACCTGCCACGAGGAGAAGACCGGCGCCGAAGCGAGCACCCAGTGCGCCACCTGTCACCAGAAAGGTTCGCGTGCGCGACCCCGGCTACCGGGGCGAGCGGCGCCGAGTGAGGTATCCATGGATCGTCGAGACTTCTTCAAGTTCGCGGGCACGGCCGGCGCGGCGTTGTCGCCGGCGGGCTGAGCGCCGCGGAGACAACGGCAATCCGGAGGAGTTCGTCGGGGTGCTGGTCGACACGACCCGCTGCATCGGCTGCCGCGCGTGCGAGATGGCCTGCGGCCGAGCGCACGACCTGCCTGGTGCCCGACGTCGAGCACGACGGCGCCCTCGAGAAGTTCCGCGACACCAGCCCGAAGCAGTGGACGGTGGTCAACCGCTTCTCGACCTCGAAGGGGCCGGTCTTCGTCAAGAAGCAGTGCATGCACTGCTGGCAGCCGGCCTGCACCGCCGCCTGCCTGACCAACGCCATGTACAAGACCCAGACCGGGCCGGTGATCTGGCGCGGCTCGAAGTGCATGGGCTGCCGCTACTGCATGGTCTCGTGTCCGTTCGAGATCCCGAAGTTCGAGTACGACTCGTGGAACCCGAAGATCCAGAAGTGCACGATGTGCTACGAGCGCCAGCAGGAGGGCAAGATCCCGGCCTGCGTCGAGGCCTGCCCGACCGACGCGCTTACCTTCGGCACCAAGCGCGAACTGATGGAGATCGCGCGTCTGCGCATCTACCACCACCCCGACCGCTACGTGCACCAGATCTACGGCGAGAACGAGGTCGGCGGCACCAGTTGGCTCTATATCTCGGCGGTGCCGTTCGAGGAGATCGGCTTCCGCACCGACCTCGGCACGACGCCTTACCCGGAGTACACGCGCGACTTCCTCTACGGGGTGCCGCTGGTCCTCTTCGGACTGCCGGCCCTCCAGTTGGGGCTCCACCTGCTCTCGGACCGGGAGGCCAAGCGGCTCGACGGAGGTGACACGTGACGGCGATGCCGGGCCCACTAACCGCTTCAGCGGCCTGCGGCTTCTGGGGCTTCGTGCGCGACCAGTTGCGGCCGCGCGGTCCGCTGCTGACGCCGTTCAACCTGATCTCGATCCCGGTCATCCTGCTCGGCCTCGGGATCCTGGTGGTCCGTTTCGTCTACGGCCTGGGCTCGGTCACCAATCTGTCGCAGTCGTACCCCTGGGGTCTCTGGATCGGCTTCGACGTGGTGACCGGGGTCGCCTTCGCGGGCGGCGCCTACGTGCTCACCTTCACGGTCTACGTGATGCGGATGGAGAAGTACCATGCGATCGTCCGCGCCACGGTACTGAACGGTCTGCTCGCCTACGTCTTCTACGCCGGCGCGCTGGTGCTCGACCTCGGCCGCCCCTGGCACGTGATCAACCCGATCATCGGCAACTCGTTCGGCTACAACTCGGTGCTCTTCCTGGTCGCCTGGCATTTCATGCTCTACATGCTGTCGGAGTTGATCGAGTTCTCGCCGGCGATCGCGGAGTGGATGGGATTGAAGCGGGCCCGGCGGATCCTCTCGTCGTTGACCCTCGGTGCGGTGATCTTCGGCGTCACGCTCTCGACCCTCCACCAGTCCGGCTTGGGCGCCCTCTTCCTGATGGCGAAGCCGAAGATCCACCCGCTCTGGTACACGGAGTTCATCCCGATTCTCTTCTTCGTCTCGTCGATCTACTCGGGAATCTCGATGATCATCCTCGAGGGGACGATCAGTCACCGCGTCTTCTCGAGCCAGCTCGACGCGAAGAAGCATCGCCAGTTCGACGAGATGCTGCTCGGGTCTCGGCAAGGGCGCCGCGATCGCGATGTTCGTCTACTACTTCTTCAAGCTCCTGGTCTTCTTGCACGGGCGGCAGTGGACGTTGCTCGATTCGAAGTGGGGGGCCTGGTACCTGGTGGAGGTGATCGGCTTCGTGCTGGTGCCGTGCGTGCTCTACACCTACGCAGTGCGGAACCGGATGGTCGGTTTGCTGCGGGTGGCCGCGGCGATGGCGCTGGTCGGCATCCTGATGAACCGCCTGAACATCTCGATCATCGCCTTCAACTGGAACTCGCCGCACCACTACATCCCGAGCTGGCAGGAGTTCGTGGTCACGGCCATGGTGGTCCTCACCGAGATCTGGGTCTTCCGCTGGATCGTCCTCCGCATGCCGGTTCTGCGCGAGGCCCACGAGCTGCCGCAGCCGAAGCCGCTCGCCCAACCGAAGGCCGCGCTCTGAGCGGAGAGGAGAAGCCATGGAGACTTACCACTACGTGAACATCTTCGAGACCAAGGGTCTCGAGTACCTCCTCCTGATCGCGTTCCTGGTTCTCTTCGTCTTTCTGGTTCGCTATCTCCAGGGGCCCCCGCACAAGAGCTGATCGCGCGCAGCGGTCGAGGCATCCTGGAGTCATCGAGGCGCCCCCGTTCACCCGGGGGTGCCTCTTCGCGTTCGAGCGCCGCGCGCTTGGAGCCCTCGTCAGAGTGTGGGCGCGAGGGACGAATCCTCTGCTAGCCTGCCGGCACATTCCGCCGACGGAGGAGCCGCCATGCGTTTTCCGAGGATCGCGACGTTCGTCCTGCTCGCCACCGGCCTCCTGCCGCTTGCCCCTTCGCTCGCGGAGGACCCTCCCGCTCGCTTGGCGCTACGCGCCGCGCGGCTGATCGACGGCGCCGCCGCGACCGCGCGCGCCGACGGCGTGGTGGTCGTCGAAGGCGAGAAGATCGTCGCCGTCGGGGGCCCCGAGCTCCTCGTTCCGGGCCTCGCGACGATCGACCTGGGCGACGCGACCCTGATGCCGGGGCTGATCGACGCCCACACCCATCCGCTCATCTGGAGCGACGACTACCAGGTCGAGCACCTGAAGCGCTCCTCGGCTTACAAGGCCCTGCGCGGCCTGAAGAACGTGCAGGAGAATCTGCGGGCGGGCTGGACGACGCTGCGCATCTGCGGCGACGCCGACGTCGGCTACGCACCGATCGACATCCGCCGCGCGATCGACGAGGGTCTCTTCGTCGGCCCGCGCCTGACCGGCGCCGCGCACTATCTGTCGATCACCGGTGGCGGCGGCGACATCAACTTCCTCGCCCCGGAGGTCCCTGTCGTCCCCGATGGCCGGATCGTGGACGGCCCGGAGGAGATGCGCAAGGCGGTACGCGAGGAGATCAAGTACGGCTCGGACTGGATCAAGCTGCTGGTCAGCGGCGCGTTCATGTCGGCCGGCGATCACCCCGAGGACGTCCATTTCTCCGCGGAGGAGGTGCGCATGGCGGTGGAGGAGGCGGCCCGCCACGGCGTGCCGGTGATGGCGCATGCCCACGCCAACGCGGCGATCAAGATGGCCATTCGGGCGGGGGTGCGGTCGATCGAGCACGGCACGTTCCTCGACGACGAGGCGATCCGCATGCTGGTCGAGCACGGAACCTGGCTGGTGCCGACGCTCTACATCGGCGACTACTACATCGAGCACGGCTCGACGAGCGGCTATCAGGACAAGATGGTCGCGCTCTCGAAGAAGTACAAGGACCAGCAGTATTTCTGGGTGGGCAAGGCGATCCGGGCCGGGGTGAAGATCGGCGTCGGAACGGACTTCGGCGGCTACGATCCGAACCTCAACGCCGGCGAGCTCGAGTCGCTCCACAAGGCGGGCATGACGCCGATGCAGACGATCCAGGCGGCGACCCGCGTCAACTCGGAGCTGCTCGGCTGGCAGGACCGGATCGGCACCGTGGAGGCCGGCAAGCTCGCCGATCTCGTCGCGGTGCCCGGCGATCCGCTGACCGATCTCTCGGTCCTGCACCGGGTGAAGTTCGTGATGCTCGGCGGCAAGATCGTGCGCAACGACTGACGGCCCGGCGCTAGGAGAACGATGAGAGCGATGAGAGCGATGAAAGCGATCGTCCAGGTTCGCTATGGCTCGCCGGACGGGCTCGAGCTGCGCGAGATCGAGCGACCCACGATCGAAGAGGGTCAGGTGCTGGTCCGGGTGAAGGCCGCGTCGGTCAACGCCGCCGACTGGCACCTGATGCACCGGCTGCCCCAGCTGATGTCCCGGATGATGGGCATGAAGCCCACGCGGGTGCGCGGCTCCGACCTGGCGGGGTGCGTCGAGGCCGTGGGGGCCGGTGTCGAACGGTTCCAGGTGGGCGACGAGGTCTTCGGCGCGGGGCGCGGTTCTTTCGCGGAGTACGCGGCGAGCCCGCAGGACCGCTTGGCTCCGCTGCCGGCCGGGCTGACTTTCGAGCAGGCGGCGACGTTCCCGGTCGCCGGCTGCACGGCGTTGCAGGGACTGCGCGACGTCGGACAGGTGACGGCCGGCGAGCGGGTGCTCGTCTACGGCGCGGGTGGGGGCGTCGGCACTTTCGCCGTGCAGATCGCGAAGGCGCTCGGCGCGCACGTCACCGCAGCCAGCCGCGCCGCCAACCTGGACCTGTTGCGCTCGCTCGGCGCCGACGAGGTCTTCGACTACGAGCGCGAGGATTTCACGCGCCGGGGCGAGCGCTACGACCTGATCCTCGACCTCGGCTCGGACTACTCGTTCGCCGAGGCGAGCCGCGCCCTGACGACGGCGGGAAGGATCGTCGGAGTCGGCGCGCCGCGCAACATGGCGCTCGCCTTCTGGCATCTGATCGTTGCGCAACTCCGGCGCGGCGATCCGCGCGAGCGCACCTTCCTGGCCCGGATCCGACTCGAGGACCTGATGACGTTGAAGGAGATGGCCGAGAACGGCCAACTGCGGCCGGTCTTCGATCGGCAGGTCCCGCTCGCCGAGGTCCCCGCCGCGATCGCCCACGTCGGCACCCGCGCGGCGCGCGGCAAGGTCGTCATCCGCGTCGATGAAGCCAGCGCGCCCCACTGACAGAACCTGACAGTCGTTGACTCCGCCGCCTCCGCGCCGTTACCCTCCGCCCAGCTCTACCTTCCTTGCCCGGGTCCCCCGGGCAACTTTTTTCTCCCGAAATGTCACGTTCGCGCCCTCCCGGGCAATGTATATAGATAGGTAGATAGGCGCCGACCAACGAACGAACCGAGGGAAATCTTCAAGTCCTCTCATGCGCCAAGTTCCGCCACATTGCCTCCCCACCAAAGAACCGATGAGATTCCTGTACCACGAGGCGCTGAAAGCACTTAGCCCCCAAACGCCCCAGCCCGCCCCAAGGTGTTATGCGCCAAATCCCGCCATCTTTGTCCAACAGCACCCCCTGCCCGGGTGCCACCGAATACATAGTTAGGCGACCGTGAATCGACTCGCAGCTTCCATCGCTCCCATTGTTCTGGTCGCCTGCGGGCAATCCGAGGCGGCGCGGCTGGGTGCGGTTGGAGGTCCTTGTCTCTCGAGAGGGTGTGAAGATCATTCGAGACGGCGTCTCGCTGGCGTCGGTGAATTTTGTAATCCGAGCTGACATGGGCGGCGCCAACCGCCGCGAAGTCAGCAGTCCAGCTGTGAGTCTTGTCGGTCGGGGCGAGATTCGAAGAGCGCGAGTCGTCAGGTCCAGGTCGCCTGAAGGTTACGGTCCGCACTCCATGGTATTCGACCGTCGTCTGTCGCGCCGGCAAGGTCGTGGAAGTTGAGAGATCCCCTTCCCCGGTTATTAAGGTGACGAGCGAAGGTTGCGAGCCGCAATCGATCGAACTGACGAAGGCAAGCGTAACGAAGGAGGTGTTACTTGCCTGTGGCGCCGTTGAGTAGGCGATTCATGTGCCGCGGACGTTCGCCTAGCACCTCGTTAGAGCGGTCGGGCCGCGAAGGTTGCGGTTCGCTGCGCTCAGCAAGCGCCGCGCTCCCCGCCGCTCAACTCAATTTCCGCTAGGCGACGGAATAGACGATCATGGTTGGCGAGCTCTCTCAGCTAATCAACCTGGTGGCTGCCTTTCGTGCCGCCCCGGTCGGCGTCCTGCCAAACGACTTCTATCCTGCCCACCGAGAGTTCAGGTTCTGCAATTCCGTATTCGTTCTTCCAGTCCCAGTGGCTCTCCGGTCGCGACAGGAAGGTCCTCGTTGCCTCCTCCCCTACAGAATAGCTCCGCCAACTCGTTGACTCCGGCACAGTCAGCGTATTCCTGCAACACTGGGAGACTTCAAGTCCAACTGCACCCGACCACGCGTTGGTAGGCTTTGTCGGCGGCGGTGGCCCTTGGGCACTTGTTTCGGTTCGCCCCGGGAAAGCCGAACTCTGGCGGGCGAGCTGGAAAGTCAGTCGCCGTCGTGGACCGGATGATCGCATCTGGTCCGTCGCCTACACCTTGGCAAGGAGTACTTCCACTTGGTCACTCCCGCCATCCGACATCGCCGCGCTCTCCTCCCGTCTTCGCGAAGCTCTAGTGACCATCGAACGCTTTGCACTGGGCAACGGCCTTGATTCCTGGGCGCCTTGGTTCTCCCGTGGGCGCAAGGCGCTGGACGAGCTGCGCGCATTCCCGCACTATCTCGATACGTCTCTCTTCGGCCGCTTTCCCGCTCCCCGCGCCTCTTGGCAGCAGGCTATGCCGCGTGGGTTTTCGGGGAATGGTCGTGGAACGATTTCGGTTTCTCGGACCAGATCATCCGAGGAACAGCGGTCTCGCGCAACCTCTACTCCGTCATCAACGCAGCGATCCCGGCGGCCACGTCGAGCCATCCTGCCCCGTCGCCTAACCCCTCGTTGCAGCGCAGCACCCGGTCGACTTTGGCTTCAATCTCGTGTCTGGCGCCAAATACCGGTTCGCCAGCAGTTCGGGCCGGCTACTGCCGCTCAACTCAAGCTCCTAGACGGCAACAGGTACTCACGGAGGAGGACACATGATCCTGAAGCGAATTGCACCGGGTTCGGCGTTCAAGGTCGGTGGGGCGATCTACGCGGCGATCGGGCTGATCGTCGGAGTGATCGTGGCTTCTGTCTCGTTGCTCGGGACGAGTTTCGTGGGCGCCGCGGTCAAGTCGGCTCGCTTCGCGGGCCTGTTCTTTGGCGTGGGCGCGATCGTCTTCTTTCCGATCTTCTATGGCCTTCTCGGGGCGGTGATGGCTGCGCTGATGGCCTGGGTCTACAACTCAGTTGTCGGACTCACGGGTGGGCTGAGATCGATCTCGAGTGACTTGCCTCCTGACAACGGGTGCGGTGGGAAGGCACCACCAGGTCACGCGATGAGCTCCCTCACTCCAGGTTTGCTCGGGCTGCTCAGCGTGGCGCTTCTTGCGCAAGCGCCGGCGTCTGGGGCCGAGCTCATGAAACCACGCGAGCCGGGTGATCCGCCGCCGAGGCTCGCTTCTGCGCCAGCCCGGCTTCGTTCGCGAGTGGCTGACGACCAGCTATGACGAACAACCGACGCTCCACCGGCTCCACGAGACGGTCGCCGGCAAGTGGCTTTATGTTTCGTTTCTTGTCACGGGTCTCACGCCGAGCGCGGCGACTGCTTACAACTTCACGGTTGGCTTTCGGCTCTCGAGGCCGGAGACGGCTCGGTGATGTTCGACCAACCAGTGTATGCGAAAGGCAAATCTGTGGGCGCGGCAAAGCGAGGATTCGTGATGGCGGACCCCGCGCTCGATCTGCTCTTTGACGACACCGATCCGACAGGAACCTACGTGCTCGACGTGACCGTCCGAGACAACATAGCGAAATCCGAGGCGAAGACGACCTATGACATCCGAGTGCGACGCGACGTCTAGCGGTCCGTCTCTGGGCTCCTCGAATCTTTCGTTGCGTTCGCCGGTGGGAGTTGTCGTTTCGCTCAGTGGAGCTTCGTCAGGCGGCCTTCACGGCGGCTCGGATCTGGTAGCTGCGCCAATCGTCGCCGCCGGGCAACGCGACCCGGCACCTCTGAAAGAGCGACCTTGAAGGCGTTCTTTGCCAGATCGACGGCGACGGTCGTCTTCTCGATCACGGACTCCTCCTTTCCCACTGGAGCACTTCATGGGTACTCGGCAAGACTCTGGCATTCGGTTCCGAAGCCGTCTCGGGAGGAGGAGTCCATCCCGACATTCGAGCGGTCGGGTAGCTGCGACGGCTCGCTCGCTCGGTACTGTTGTGGCCTGCCGGCCAACTCGAGGTGCGTTAGGCGCCGATGATTTCGTCGAGACCTTCGAGAATTCTGGCGAGCTCTTCGGGAGAGAGCCTGCCGAGGCGCTTGCCCAGCCTCCCGGTGGACAGAGTTCGAATCTGTCCCATCTTCGCCCAGGAGCGTTTCGGCAGGCGGGCGGAAAGGATCTCGAGCGTCAGCGGGAATCCGGCCGTCGGCTCGCGGCTGGTCAGCGCCAGGGCGATCACGGTTCCGGAGCGCTGGTTGAAGACATCTTGACTGATGACCAGTACGGGTCGCTGGCCCGCTTGCTCGTGTCCGCGTGTTGGATCGAGGTCGGCCCAGACAACGTCACCTCTCAATATCCTGGCCACGACGTCTCCGAAGCGATCCAGCTCTCCGCCTCTGCGCGTTCCGCTTCCGGATCGAGCTTGGCGCACTCTTTCGCCAATCGGGTCCGACTCAGCCGGGCCAGCCGGTCGTGCACGGCCTCTTGGATCCACTGGCTGCGGCTCGCGGCGAGGCCTCGGCGGACGAGCTCGTCTACCTGGCTCAGGTCTTCAGGGTCAATCGAGATCGCAATCTTGGCGGTTGGCATCTCGTGATGGTATCACTGTTGGTCATACCATTGATCCACGTGGCTCGACGCTGAGCGGAGGCCCTCGGGAGGGTCACCGTCGGCGCCTCCGTTGCTCCTAGAAGTGCCGGGTCCTAGCGAGTAGGATGCCAGATGGCGGCTGCAGGTGGGCTGCCGGCTGATCATTCGAAGTAGCCGACGCGACCGTTGCGCTGCGCGTGCTCCCATCCCGGCGAGGCGCGCGGCTGAGCTCGGAGTCCGCAGCTCCGCGACATCCAGACCTCGAAGGAGTCCGAAGATGAGTGAAAACAACGACAAGTGCCCGGTGACCGGCGCCTCCGGCAGAACTCCCGGCGGCAGAGGCCCATCGAACCGCGACTGGTGGCCCAACCAACTGAATCTGCACATCCTTCACCAGCATGCTCCGGCCTCCAACCCGCTGGGCCCCGACTTCGACTACGCCGAGGAATTCCAAAAGCTCGACCTGGCCGCCCTCAAGAAAGACCTCTTCGCGCTGATGACCGACTCGCAGGCCTGGTGGCCGGCCGATTGGGGCCACTATGGCGGCCTGTTCATCCGCATGGCCTGGCACAGCGCCGGCACCTACCGCACCTCCGACGGACGGGGCGGCGGCGGCACCGGCAACCAGCGCTTCGCGCCGGTCAACAGCTGGCCCGACAACGGCAACCTCGACAAGGCGCGGCGCCTGCTCTGGCCCGTCAAGCAGAAATACGGCAACCGGATCTCCTGGGCCGACCTGATCATCCTGGCCGGCAACTGCGCGCTCGAGTCGATGGGCTTCGAGACCTTCGGGTTCGGGGGTGGCCGGGTGGATATCTGGCAGCCCGAAGAAGACATCTACTGGGGCAAAGAGCAGACCTGGCTGGGCGACGAGCGCTACAGCGGCGACCGGGATCTCGAGAACCCCCTCGGCGCCGTGCAGATGGGCCTCATCTACGTGAACCCCGAAGGCCCCAACGGCAACCCCGACCCCGTGGCCTCGGGCCGCGACGTGCGCGAGACCTTCGCCCGCATGGCCATGAACGACGAAGAGACCGTGGCCCTTGTCGCCGGTGGCCACACCTTCGGCAAGGCGCACGGCGCGGGCGACCCGGCGCTGGTGGGCCCGGAACCCGAAGGCGCACCGATCGAAGCGCAAGGCCTGGGCTGGATCAACCGGTTCGGCACCGGCAAGGGCGCGGACACCACCACCAGCGGGATCGAAGGTGCCTGGAAGCCCAACCCGACGAAATGGGATTTCGGCTACTTCCGCATCCTGTTCGGCTACGAGTGGGAGCTGGTCAAGAGCCCGGCCGGCGCCTGGCAGTGGCTGGCCAAGGACGTCCGGGACGAGGACATGATTCCCGACGCCCACGACCCGTCGAAGAAGCACCGGCCGATGATGACCACCGCCGACCTGTCGCTCCGTTTCGACCCGATCTACGAACCCATCTCGCGCCGCTTCCAGAAGGATCCGCAGGCGTTCGCCGACGTCTTCGCCCGCGCCTGGTTCAAGCTGACCCACCGCGACATGGGGCCCAAGGCCCGCTACCTCGGCCCCGAGGTCCCGGGCGAAGACCTGATCTGGCAGGACCCGGTTCCCGCCGTCGATCACCCCCTGATCGACTCCAAGGACATCGCCGACCTCAAGGCCGGGATGCTGGCCTCGGGCCTGTCGGTCGGCGGAGCTGGTCTCCACGGCCTGGGCCTCGGCCTCGACCTTCCGGGGCTCGGACAATGCGCGGCGGCGCGAACGGCGCGCGGATCCGCCTGGCGCCGCAAAAGGACTGGGAAGTCAACCAGCCGGCGCAACTCGCCAGGGTGCTGGGCGTGCTCGAAGAGCATCCAGAGCGCCTTCAACGGCGCCCAGACGGGCGGCAAGAGAGTCTCCATGGCGGACCTCATCGTGCTGGCCGGCTGCGCCGCCGTCGAGGCGGCGGCCAAGGCCGCCGGGCACGCGGTCGAGGTGCCCTTCACCCCGGGCCGTACCGGACGCCTCGCAGGAGCAGACCGACGTGGCGTCGTTCGCCGTGCTGGAGCCCGAGGCGGACGGTTTCCGCAACTACCAGAAGCAAGCCTTCACCGTGTCGGCCGAGGAGATGCTGCTCGACCGGGCGCAGCTCCTGACCCTCAGCGCGCCGGAGATGACCGTGCTGGTTGGCGGCCTGCGCGTGCTGGGCGCCAACGCGGGCGGCTCGACGCATGGCGTGTTCACGAAGCGGGCCGGAACGCTCAGCAACGACTTCTTCGTCCACCTGCTCGACATGGGCACTGTCTGGAAGCCCACTTCCGAAGCCGGGGACGCGTTCGAAGGACGCGACCGCGAGACGGGCGACCTCAAGTGGACCGGCACCCGCGTGGACCTGGTCTTCGGCTCCAACTCGCAGCTGCGCGCCCTGGCGGAGGTCTATGCACAGGACGATGCGGAGGAGAAGTTCGTGCGCGACTTCGTCGCCGCCTGGACTAAGGTCATGAACCTCGACCGCTTCGACCTCGCCTGATCGGTCGACGAGCGCACCGCGCCCGGGGCCGGTCGGCTCCGGGCGCGAAGCGTCTTCAGACGCCTTCGAGGTAGGCGGACTCGCCGTGCAACGCCATGTCCAGGCCGGCCGACTCGCCGGCTTCGTCGACCTTGACCGTCGTGATCCGGTCGATCAACCAGAGCATGCCGTAGGTGAAGACGAAGGCCCAGACCGACGAGAGCAACACCGCCGCGCACTCGACGAGAAAGAAGTGCGAGTTGCCGCGCAGCAGCCCGTCCACTCCGGCCGGATTGAACGCCGTGGTCGCGAAGATGCCGCACATCACGATCCCGATGAGTCCCCCGACGCCGTGGACGCCCCAGACGTCCAGCGCGTCGTCCCAGCCGAGCCGGTTCTTCAGCGCCACGGCGTAGAAGCAGACCAGGCCGGCGATGAGCCCGATCAAGGCGGCATTCGCGGGAGAGACGTATCCCGCGGCGGGCGTGATCGTGGCGAGGCCCGCGACCGCGCCGGTCAGCAGGCCCAGGAACTTGGGCTTCCTCGTCGTCATCCAGTCGACGCAGAGCCAGGCGATGGCGGCGAAGCTGGCGGCGATGTCGGTGTTCAGGAAGGCGACGGCGGTGACGGAGTTGACGCTGAATTCACTCCCGGCGTTGAATCCGTACCATCCGAACCAGAGCAATCCCGTGCCCAGCGCGACCAGGGGGATCGAGTGCGGACCCCGATCCAGGATCTTTCGCTTGCCGACGTACAGGACCGAGGCCAGCGCCGCGAGCCCGGCGATGTTGTGGACGACGATTCCACCCGCGAAATCGAGCACCCCCCAGCTCGCCAGGATGCCCCCGCCCCAGATCATGTGGACGAAGGGAAAGTAGACCAGGACCAACCAGGCGGTGAGAAAGAGCATGTAAGCCTTGAAAGTGACGCGATTCGCGAAAGCCCCGGTGATGAGAGCCGGCGTGATGATGGCGAACATCATCTGGTAGGCGCAGAAGACGATCATGGGGATGGTCGGGTTGATCGGCGAGGGCATGTCCAGCGTGACGCCGTGGAGAAAGGCCCAGTGGAGGTTGCCGACGATTCCGGCGAAGTCGCTGCCACTCTTCATGTCGCCGCTGAAGCAGAGGGAGAACCCGAAGGCCCACCAGAGGACCGTCGTCCAGCCCATCGAAACGAAGCTCTGAATCATGATCGCCAAGACGTTCTTGCGGCCCACCAGGCCGCCATAGAAGAACGCCAGCCCGGGTGTCATGAGCATCACCAAGCTGGCGCAGAGCAACATGAAGGCTGTGTTTCCGGTGTCGATCGTCATCTCGAACCTCTCCTTGGCAGGTCCTCTAGGGAGTGAAAGATCGTGAGCGCGGCGCGGACCGGCCGCGTCGTTCAGGTCGGGCGTACCGAGCATAGATTACTCCTGGCCGGCGCCGAGGATGCCGGCCGGTCGCTCGAGGGGCATCCGCTCGATGGCTATACTTTCGAGGCAACGCCCCAGGCCGCCACGGATCCAGGAGACCCCTCGACATGAAGAAGAAACGGACCGCTCTCTTCCTCGGCATCCTGACCCTCGGGGCACTGTCCGCGGAAGCCCAGACGCCGACGCCGGCAGCGGCGCCCGCGCCGTCACCGGCCTATTCCATTTCGGCAGATTTCGCCTACGCGAGCGCGTATGTCTTCCGTGGCGTGCGACTGGCCAAGGGAGCGTTTCAGCCCTCGGTCAAACTGACCGCCGGCGATGGGTATGTGGGGATCTGGGCCAGTGCGCCGACCGAGCGGGGCTACGAGCTCGAGATCGACTACTTCGCCGGATATGGCGTCACTCTGAGCGACGCCTGGAGCCTCGACGCCGGCCTGACGGCGTACTCCTATCCGAGGCTCCAATCCGGCGACAAGACGACCTACGAAGGCTACCTCGGCCTCAGCGGCAGCCTCGGCGTTCTCTCGACGGACACCTACGCCTACTACGACGTCACCTTGAAGGCCTTCACCGTCCAGGAGGCCCTGGGTCACACCTTCGAGCTCGATAGCAAGACGTCGATCGACCTCCTGGCCACCGTCGGACATGTCGCGCCCGATGCCGGCGGCGGCTACACCTACTACGGCTGCGGCGTGACGGTGCCGTACAAGCTCTCCGACGCCGCCACCCTGACGGTCGGCCTCCAATCCGCCGATCACGATATCCCTGGAGTGGAGGGCCGCCACGTCTGGGGCACGATCGACCTCGGCTATTCCTTCTGAGCTGAGCTCAGGCTTCAGCTACCCGGCAGCGAAGCCATGGTTCACCAAATTCTCGACGTCGTCATCCTCCTCTTTCCGCTGTCGGAGATCGCGCTGGGCGTCATCAAGCGTTCGCGAGGCCGGCAGGCCAGGAGCGAGGACCGGGGTTCGTTGCGAATGCTCTGGCTGGCGATTGCGCTCGGCGTCGGCCTCGCAGTTGTCTCGCAGTGGGTTCGCGCGGCTCATGTTCCCGTGCCGCGGTCCATCGTCGAACCCGTCGCGCTGGTCCTGATGATCACCGGCCTTGGCTTGCGGTGGATCGCGATCCTCACACTCGGCAAGCTCTTCACGGTCGACGTGGCCATCCACTCGGATCATTCCGTGGTTCAGTCTGGGCTCTATCGCTATATGCGGCATCCGTCGTACACCGGCCTCATGATCGCTTTCCTCGGAGTCGGGGTGTCTTTCGACAACTGGCTCTGTCTCATCGCCTTGCTGCTGCCGATAGCCCTCGGCGTGATCAACCGGGTCGCGAAGGAAGAGCAGGCCCTTCTCTCGTCACTCGGCCCGGCATACGCCGCTTACTGTGCGCACACCAAGCGTTTCGTTCCAGGGTTGTTCTAGAAAGTCCCTGGGCCGGGCGTTCAGCTGCGCGCTCGAGGCGGGACTCGTTCGGCTGCTACGCGGCCGCTTCGTGCGGTCCTCTTACGGGCGCCGCGCGCGGTAGACGTTGGCGAAGGCGAGGAGGGCCTGGCGCAGGCCGGCGGACCAGACGCCCGAGCTGTGGCCGCCGTCAGTGACCCGGAGCTCGGCGGGGATCTTGGCTTCGCGCAGGGCCAGGTAGAGATCCATCGTGCCGCGCAGGAACTGGGTGAAGGCGTCATCGTCGCCGATCGTCAGGTAGACATGCGGGTGGAGCCGGGCGGGCTTCGCGGCGAGGTCCGGCAGGTAGGCCCACGGTGTTTCCTTCTCGTAGCGGGCCGGATCGAAAGGCGCCCCGAAAGCCGGTGAGAGGATGTCGAGCCCTTCCGCGCTGCGCTGGATCGCTGGGGAGAGTCCCGCCGCCGCGCTGAACAGCTCGGGGCGCTCGAAGGCGAGACGCAGCGCGCCGTAGCCGCCCATCGAGAGGCCGGCGATCATGCGGCCGCGCCGTTCGGCGATCGTGCGGTAGGTCGCGTCGACGTGGGGGATCAGGTCCTGGACGAGCGCCGTCTCGACCGCGCCGAAGCCCGTCTTGGGGTCCGAATCGACCCACCACGAGTCGCCGCCCTCGGGCATCACCAGGATCATCGGCGGAATCTCGTGGGCGGCGATGAGCTCGTCGGCGGTCATCGCCGCGTCGTCGTAGCGGACGAAGTCGGTATGGCTCCCGTAGAGCCCGTGCAGCAGGTAGACCACCGGATAGGCGCGCTGGGAGCTAGCGTAGTCCGGCGGCAGGTAGACCGAATACGTCCACGCCCGGCCGAGCGCCTGGCTCTGGAAGGTCTCCCCCTCGAGCACCCGCCCCTGCCCGGCCGCGGCGCACGCCGCGAACGCGAGCCCGCCGGCGACGAGCGCGGCGAACGTCTGCAACCGACTTCGGTGAATCATGCTTCTGGCCTCCCTGGGTGGTGGGCTCGCGCGACCGCGTGGAATCAAGAGCGGCTCGTGTCCGTCGACTGGGCGAGGTGGTGGATCGCTTCCAGGAGCGAGGAGTCGACGGCGAGGAACGCGTCGACCATGGCCGGATCGAGCTGCCCACCGGAGACGCGGCGGAGCTCCGCGCGGACGTCGGGTTCCGCGACCGCGTCGCGATAGGGGCGGCCCGAGACCATCGCGTCGTAGCTGTCGACCACGCTGAAGATGCGCGCCAGGCGCGGGATCGCTTCGCCGGCGAGGCCGCCCGGATAGCCGGTGCCGTCCCAGCGTTCGTGGTGGCAGAGGACCACGTCGAGCGAGGGGCCGAGGTAGGAGACGTCCTTCAGCATCTCGAAACCCTGCTCCGGATGCCGGCGCACGATCTCCCATTCCTCGTCGCTCAGCGACTCGCGTTTGCGCAGGATCTGGTCGGGCACCGCGATCTTGCCGATGTCGTGTAGCAGCGCGCCCCAGCGCAGCTCGCGCAGCGCCTGCTCGTCGAGGCCGAGCGACTGGCCGAGCAAGAGCGAATAGGCGACCACGCGGGCCGAGTGACCGTTGGTTTCCCGGTCGCGCAGGTCGAGCGCGGTGGAGAGCGAGCGCAGTGTCTCCTCGTAGGACTTCTCGAGCCGGTCGTAGAGCGACTCGACCTCGCGCTCCTGCTCCTGGACCTTGGCGCGCGCCGTCTCGGCGCGGGTCTCCTGGTCGAGCGCCGAAGAGAGGGCGCGGCGGAGCACCGCGCCCATCCGATCGAGGATGAGGGCGACGAGAAAGAGGTAGAGGAGCACCTGGAGCGCCGACAGCCAGGGGCCTTCGCTCCCCGGCGGCCCGATCCCTGCGGTGGCGTCGATCGAGGCGGCCACCAGGATCCCGAGCGCGACCGCGCCGGAGACGATCCAGAGCGCCGCCGCGCCGAGGGTCAGCGCCGCGAGGAGCTGCGGGACCACGACGTAGCGCAGCGACTGGAGCTGGACCGTCAGCCCGGTGGCGAGGAAGGCGATCCACATCGAGCCCGTCGCGGCGATGAGCAGCAGCGCCACCGCGAGGCGATAGCGGCCCCTCCGGAGCTGCCAGAAGCTCAGCACGGTGACGAGCGCGAGGAAGAAGTTGGAGAACCGGTCGAGGCCGTGGCTGGTGTTGTGGACCTCCGTCAACGCCCAGAGCAAAATGAATATGAGCTGCACCGCCTGGATGGCGCGCAGGTGGATCCGCTCGGTCGCGGAGACCGACGGCGAGTCGACCCAATCCAGAATCCGGGCGCCCAGCCCGGAAGCTCTGATTCTCATGGCGTTGAACGAAGTGTACGCCCGAAGGCGATCGGACGTCGCCGTGGGGCGCGACCGGCGTCAGGCGAGGTTGTAGAAGACCTTCTGCACGTCCTCGTCCTGCTCCATCTTGTCGATCATGGCGAGGACGTCCGCGGTCTGATCCTCGGGCAGCTCGATCGGATTCGTCGGAATGAACTCCGACTCCGCCAGTACGGGCGTGATGCCGCGGTCCTCGAGCGCCTTCTGGAGGTTGCCGAAGTTCGAGAAGGCGCAGCGCATGACGAGCTGCGGTTCTCCTTTGTCGCCGGTCGACTCGCCCATCTCCTCGAGCCCATGGTCGATCATGTCGAGCTCGAGCTCGTCTTGATCGATTCCGGCCGGGTCGAGGCGGAAGACACCCATGTGCTGGAACTGGAAGGCGACCGCGCCGCTCTGGGCGAGGTTGCCGCCGCCACGGGTGAAGTGCATGCGCACGGCGCCGGCGGTGCGGGTGGGGTTGTCAGTCGCGGTGGTCACCATCACCGCCACGCCATGCGGCGCGTAGCCCTCGTAGGTGATCTCCTCGTAGTCCGCCGTGTCCTTGTTCGAGGCGCGCTTGATGGCCGCTTCGACCTTGTCCTTCGGCATGTTGACCGACTTGGAGTTCTGGATGGCGCGGCGGAGCGCCGGGTTGGCGTCGGGATTCGGTCCGCCGGACTTGACGGCAATGGTGATTTCCTTGCCGATGCGCGCGAACTGCTTGGCCATGCGGTCCCAGCGCGCGAACATGGTGTGCTTGCGGGTTTCGAAGATGCGTCCCATGGGATCTCGATTCGGAGCGGGTGATGCGATGAGCGAGCCCACGGCCCGGGGGGCCGCGTGGTTGCAGGAGGCCTGGAATCTAGCCCGATCGGAGGGGGGCAGTAAAGCCGCGACCGGCGCGAGAGGCCGCCCGCAGGGCCTTCTCGCTCGGTTTTCGTCTCGCGGCGACGGCTCCTTCTTCCCGCCGGCGCCGCGCCTCGAGCCGGCCAGAGACTTCCAGAGAGGGGAACGCGCCGCGGAATCGGACCTCGCGGGTCCCCTGGCGATCGCAGTTCACGAGACCTTCCCTTCTATGGAAGTCTCTAGCCTTCCCGGGCGCGGTGGCGGAGCGGATCCCGGGCACGCGAAGGGATAGGGATGAAACTCGTGCTCGCTTGGCCGGAGGGAGGGTTCGGCGTCGCGCTGGCGATCTGGCTGGCGTTGGCCGGGGTGAGCTTCGTCGCGCTCCTCTTCGTGGCGGCGCCTTACGGGCGGTACGCGGCGCGGCGCTCGCGCTGGAGCTTGCCGGGCCGCTGGGGTTGGCTGGTGATGGAGGCGCCGGCGGCGCTGACGTTGCCGGCGATGTTCGTGCTGGGCTCGTGGCGGGGCGCGGTGGAGTGGATCTTTCTCCTGCTCTGGCTTGCCCACTACGTCGATCGCGCGTTCCTCTTTCCGTTCCGGCTGCGCGAGGGGGACGGCGGATGCCGCTCGAGATCGTCGGCGCGGCGATCCTGTTCAATCTCGTCAATGGATATCTGAATGGACATTGGCTCTTCACGCTCTCGGGCGGCTACCGGCCGAGCTGGTTGAGCGATCCGCGCTTTCTCGGCGGGGTGGCCCTGTTCGCGCTCGGTTGGGGAGTCAACCGCTGGTCCGACGCGGTGTTGCGCCGGCTGCGCGCCCCCGGCGAGAGCGGCTACCGGATGCCAGGCGGGGGGCTCTACGAGCTCGTCTCCTGTCCGAACTACCTCGGCGAGATCGTCCTGTGGTGCGGCTGGGCGCTCGCCACCTGGTCGCTGCCGGGGCTCGCCTTCGCGCTCTGGACGATCGCCAACCTGGCGCCGCGCGCGCGCGCCCACCACCGTTGGTACCGGGAGCGCTTCCCCGACTATCCGCCGCGCCGCCGCGCCCTGATTCCGTGGCTGGCTTGAAACGATGAGAGATACGATTCCGGCGCAGCGGGGAGGTTTCGAATGAGCACGATGCGACGCCCGATCCTGGTGCAGATCGCGAGCGCGGTTCCCTTTCTGGCCGGCGCCTACGCCGCGTCGCAGGACGGCGACTGGGTGCTGGCGGGCGCCGGCGCGCTGGTGGGAGTGCTCAACCTCGGCGTGCTGCTCTTCGTGAACCGCTCGCCGGAGCGGGTCCGCCTCTGGACGGCGCTCGCCAACGCCGCCTTCGCGCTGGTCGCGAGCTACGCCTCGATGCACGCCGGCAAGCACTACCTGCCGTTCGCCTGGTTGCTCGCGGCAATCCTCTTCGCGTTCCTCGCGCTCCGTCTCGACCGGCGTCTGGCGGTCGCCGACGCGGCGCGGCGCGATTCGCCGGAGGCGGGCGGGTCGCCCTCGACTTGAAGGCCCGCGCGGCAGTCCGCGACCTCTACCGCGCCCGCGCGTCCTCGTTCGATCGCGTCTCGGCGCTCTACCTCCTCTTCGGCGCCCGGCTACGCCACTATCGGAAGCTCGCCGTCGCGGCCCTCGGAGTGGGCGCGGGCGCCCGGGTCGCCGACTTCGGTTGCGGCACCGGACTGGCCCTTCCCTTCCTCGAGCGCGCGGTGGGGGAGCGTGGCGAGATTCTCGGCGTCGACCTGACCGATGCGATGCTCGCCCGGGCTCGGCGCCGAGTCGAACGGGAGGGGTGGCGCAACGTCATGCTCGTCGAAGCCGACTTCTCCGTATGGCGACCGCCAGCCCTCCTCGACGGCGCGATCTCGGTCCTGGCCCTCGGACTCGCGCCCGATCTCGACCGTGCGGTCTCGAACGTCGCCGCCATGCTCCGTTCCGGCGCGCGCCTCGCGGTGGTCGACCTGTGCATCCCGCCCCACGTCCCGCCCTGGCTGGTCGACCTCGGCATCCGGATCAACCGCCCGTTCGGCATCGAGCGGGCGCTCGTCGAGCGGCCGCTTCGCGAGGTGTTGGCGCGGTATCTCGAGATCCGGGCGCAGCGCGCACTGTTCGGTGGCGGAGTCCAGCTGCTGGTCGGCGAGCGGCCATGACGAGCCCCCGCCGCGGGCCCGGAGCGGCATTCGGCTACGATCCGTGGGCTGGACCATGAGACCCGCCGCCCCGCTCCGCTTCGCGTTGCTCTCCCTGATCGCCGCCCTGGTGACGATGGGGTTGAAGACCGCGGCCTGGGCGATCACCGGATCGGTCGGGCTGCTCTCCGACGCGCTGGAATCGTTGGTCAATCTGGCGGGGGCGCTCATGGCGCTCGCCATGCTCCACGTGGCGTCCCGGCCCGCCGACGAGGACCACCCGTACGGCCACACGAAAGCGGAGTACTTCTCGAGCGGCGTCGAGGGGGCGTTGATCCTGGTCGCGGCGGCGGGCATCGCGATCTCCGCGGTGCCCCGCCTCATCGAGCCCCGGGCGCTCGAGCGGCTCGGCGTCGGAGCCGCGGTCGCGACGGTGGCGGCGCTGCTCAACCTGGCCGTGGCGTGGGTGCTGCTCGGCGCCGCCCGGCGGCACGGCTCGATCACTCTCGAGGCGAACGCGCGCCATCTGCTGACCGACGTCTGGACCTCGGTGGGTGTGCTGGTCGGGGTGGGCGCGGTCTGGGCGACCGGATGGCAGCGGCTCGACCCGATCGTGGCGCTGGTGGTGGCCGCCAACATCGTGCACACGGGGGTGGGGATCGTCAGCCGTTCGGTGCTCGGGTTGATGGACACCGGACTTCCGGAGTCCGAGCGCGAGCTCCTGCTGCGCGCCGTCGAGCCGCACCTCTCGGGCGGCCTGCAGATGCACGCCCTGCGCACCCGGCGCTCGGGAGCGCGGCGCTTCATCTCCTTCCACGTCCTGGTGCCGGGCGAGTGGAGCGTGCATCGGGGCCACGAGCTGCTCGAGGCGATCGAGGCCGACGTGCGCCACGCCTTCCCCAACGCCACGGTCTTCACGCACCTCGAGTCGCTCGACGACCCGCGCGCCTGGGACGACACCGAGCTCGACCGCACGGGCGTCACTCCGCGCCCCAGCTGAGACGCCCGTTTCACCCCGCGGGCTAACCTTTCGGCTGCCGGCGTGTCTATATGAGACTGGATGGCGAGCGTGGACATCGAAGACGCCGAGCTGGTCGAGCGCGCGAGGAGTGGAGACTCCGAAGCTTTCTCCGCCCTGATGCTGCGCCACGAGCGGCTCGTCTACCGGGTAGTCCGCGCTTTCGCGCGCAACCGTGAAGACGCGCTCGACCTCACCCAGGCGACTTTTCTCAAGGCGTTCCGTGCGCTGGGCGGATTTCGCCGGAAGGCCAGCTTCAAGACCTGGCTGCTGCGCATCGCGCACCACGAGGGGCTGAACTGGACGCGGGACCGGCGTCATCAGTCCGGCACCGACGTGGAGGAGGTCGCGCCGCGGCTCGCGCAGCCCGCCGAGCAGGAGCGGACGCTGCTCGCCGAGGAGCGCCTTGGCCGGGTCCGTCGGGCCCTGGCCGGAATCCACGGCCGCTACCGGACGGCGATCGTGCTGCGATATCTCGACCAGCTGCCGATTCGGGAGATCGCGGCGGTGCTCGGGACCAGCGAGGCGATGACCAAGAACTTGCTCTTCCGTGGCGTGCGCCGTTTGCGCCGCGCGGTGGAAGAGACGAGTTAGGAGAATGCAATGAAGGATTGCCGGGAGTTCGAGCGACTGATCGATCGCGTCCAGGCGGGCGAGGCGGACGACGCCGAACGCGAAAGGCTGGCGACCCATCTCGAGGAGTGTGCGGACTGTGGCGAGCTGTTCGATCTGATCGATCGGCTGGCTGACCCGGGTGGCGCCGCGGAGCCGAGCGAGGACGAGCTCGCGGGCGTGCGGGAGCGGGTGCTGAATCAGCTGGCCGTGGACGAGGCCGAGCTGCGGGGCCGGCGGCATGCGGGGCGATTCGGGGCGTGGACGTGGACGTGGGCGGCCGCGGCGGGTCTCGCGGGGATCGCGTTCGTCGCCGGCTCGATCTTCGGTGGCCGCCTCCCCGGGGACCGGCCGGCGCGACGCGCCGAAGCCCGGCTCCCGGCGTCGGACGGCGCGGCGCTCGCGGCCCAGATCCGCACGGTGGCGGCCGGACACGCCCAGTTCGAGGACGTCGAGAATTCGCCCTACACCTTCTCCGACGTGCGGGTCGACCGCCTCTTGGGTGGCCGCGTGCGGCTCTCCTTCGACGTCTCCCGCCATCTCGAGCTCGAGCTCTCCCGCCGGGATCCGCTGCTTGCCGAAGTGCTCATGCAGGCGATGACGGGAGCGTCCTCGGTCGGCGCTCGCATCGAGGCCGTGGATCTGGCGCGCGCGTTGCCGGACCGCCGGGTCGAACGGGCGCTCCTGATCGCTCTGCGCCACGACGAAAACCTGGGAGTGCGCATGAGCGCGCTCGGCGCGCTCGCGCGCATGACCCCCGATTCTGAGATCGAGCAGGCGCTGCTCGATGTGCTGTCGGGCGATCCCGAAGTGCCGATGCGTCTGGCCGCCATCGATACCCTGACCGCCGGAGGCGTCGATCCGAGTCGCCTTCGGCATGCCCTGGCCGCGCCCAGCGCGGCTCCTCAAAACGCCGTCGTGCTCGCCCGTGCCTCTCGGTATCTGGGGCGCGACCGGCTCGACTCTGGACAAGGAGGACCCCGATGAGAAAAGTGATCGTCGCCGGAACGTTGGCCTTGGCCCTGGCCGGTCCGGCCGCGTGGGCGCAGCAGTGGAGCTTCGACGTAGCGCCGGGCGACCGGCTGGAGGTTGCTCTGAAGACCGGCGGAAGCATCCAGATCCGCGGCGGTGACGCGAGCCGCGTCACGGTGAAGGCCACCGTCGGCGGAGCCGACGCGGCCAAGATTCGGGTCGCCGCGGAGAAGACTTCCTTCGGCGTTCGGGTCGGGTCCGAGTACACGCAGCGACTGCGGCATTCCTCCGGCTCCGCGGATCTCGAGATCACCGTGCCGAGCCGTTTCGACGTGACGCTCGACACGATGGGTGGCGATATCCGCATCGCCGGCGTGAGCGGGAGGTTGTCCGGAGAATCGATGGGAGGCGCGCTCGAGCTGCGCCATCTCGGCGGCACCTTGGCGCTCAAGACGATGGGGGGCGCCATCGAGGTGACGGACTCGGACGTCGACGGGCACGTCGAGACGATGGGCGGCAACGTGACGATGCGCCGGGTCCGCGGCGGCTTGAAGGGCAAGACGATGGGAGGCCAGGTGAAGATCGAAGATGCGCCGGCTGAAGCGGGGGGAACAGGCGGCGAATTCGTCGCCTCCGCGAAGGGCTCGCCGAGCGAGGTCGATCTCGAGACGATGGGAGGCGACATCGACGTCGCCGACGCGCCGCTCGGCGCCCACGTCCAGACGATGGGCGGCAACGTGCATGTTGGTTCCGCCGCCAAGTTCGTGCGCGCCTCCACGATGGGAGGCAAGATCCGGGTCGATCGCGTCGACGGCGACCTGAAGGCCACGACGATGGGCGGTGACGTCGTCGCCCACGTGGTGGGCGCTGGCGGCGATGTGGACGTGGAATCCAAGGGAGGCGACCTGGACATCTGGCTTCCGGACGGTTTCGCCGCGACCTTCGACGTCGAGATCGCATACACGCGGGAGAGCCGGCGCAGCTACCAGATCAAGAGCGACTTTCCGCTGGCCCAGACCCGGACCGACGACTGGGATTACGGACACGGCTCGCCGCGGAAATACATCCGCGGCACCGGCACGAGCGGCGCCGGGACGCACCACGTGGTCCTCCACACCATCGACGGCGACATCGTGATCCACCGCGGCGGGTGAAGGGCGGCGCGGTGACCTGGCGGCGGGCGTGGGCCCGCCGCCGTTTCGTCTTCAGCGTTCGTGCTTCAGGAAGGTCCCGTCGCGGAGCTCGTCGTAGGCTTCCTGGAGCTCTTCGCGGGTGTTCATGACGATGGGGCCGTACCAGGCGACCGGCTGCTCGATCGGCTGGCCGGAGACGAGCAGGAAGCGGATCCCTTCGTCCTCGGTGCGTAGCGCGATCTCGTCGCCCGAGTCGAAGAGGACCAGCGAGCGGTTGTCGGCCAGGTTCTCCGCGGCGCGCTTGGCACGGTAGCCCACGAAGTCGGTCGACACGGGTTGCGGTTCCGAGGCATCGCCGAAGCGCGCCGCCCCTTCGAAGACGTAGGCGAAGGCGTGGCGGCGGGTGTCGATCGGCAGGGTGCGCCGGGTGCCCGGCGGCACCTGGATGTCGAGGTACTGGGGATCGGCGGCGATGCCCTCGACCGGTCCGCGCTTGCCCCAGAACTCGCCGCAGATGATCCGCACCCGGGTGCCGTCGTCGTCGACGACTTCGGGGACGTCGGGCGCCTTCACCTCCTGGTATCGCGGGTCGGTCATCTTGAGCGCGGAAGGGAGGTTGGCCCAGAGCTGGAAGCCGTGCATGCGGCCGGCCGCGTCGCCGCGCGGCATCTCCTGGTGGATGATTCCGCTGCCGGCGGTCATCCACTGCACGTCGCCGGCCCCGATCGAGCCCTTATGGCCGAGGCTGTCGCCGTGGTCGACCTCGCCGGCCAGCACGTAGGTGATCGTCTCGATGCCGCGGTGGGGGTGCCAGGGGAAGCCGGCCAGGTAGTCCTCGGGCCGCTCGTTGCGGAAATCGTCGAGGAGCAGGAAGGGGTCGAACTCGGTCGGGTCGCCGAAGCCGAAGGCGCGGCGCAGATGAACGCCGGCGCCCTCAAGGGTCGGTTTCGACGGCACGAGACGCTTGACGGGACGGATGGACATGGGGATCTCCTCGCTGGCGCGGTCGGCATCCAGTGTAGCGGAGCTGTCCAGTCCCCTCGCGATCCGAGGCGTGCGTGGTCGTCCATGGTTGACCGCGCGACCGGGCCCCGCATACCCTGTGCCTCCATCCCGGCAACCCGGCCGGCGGTGTTCTCCGAGAGGTTGGCGCGGCGATGCAGTTCGGCATTCTCGGCCTCCCCAAGGTCGGCAAGACGACCCTCTTCAACACCCTGACCGCGTCGCACGAGACGACGGGGAAGTTCGACGCCGCCGGCAAGACCCATCTGGGGGTGGCGAAGGTCCCGGACGAGCGGCTGGCGCGGCTGCGCGACCTCTTCGCGCCCAAGAAGTACACCCCGGCGACGGTCGAGTACGTCGACATTCCGGGCATCGTCCAGGGGGGCGGCGCGGAGAGCCTCGATCTCGCCAAGCTGAAGACCGTCGACGCGCTCCTGCACGTGGTGCGCGCCTTCGAGGACCCGGAGATCCCGCACGCCGGCGGCGCGCTCGACCCGCGCTCCGACATCGCGACGCTCGACCTCGAGCTGATCCTCGCCGACCACTCGCTGGTCGAGAAGCGGCTCGAGCGTCTGGCCAAGGCGGGCAAGCGCGGCCTCTCGCCCGAGGAGGAGCGCGAGCGCACCCTGCTCGCCGAGAAGATCCTGCCGGCGCTCGAATCGGAACGGTCACTGCGCACCCTCGGTCTCGCCGGCGACGAGGAGAAGATGCTGCGCGGCTTCCAGCTCCTCTCCGCGAAGCCGCTGCTGGTGGTAATCAACGTCGGCGAAAGCGCGGTGGCGACCGCGACCCCGGAGAGCTTCGGACTGGGTGGCGACGGCATCGCCGGCGTCGTGGTCAGCGCGCCGATCGAGCTCGAGATCTCGCGCCTGGCGCCCGACGAGCAGAAGGAGTTCCTCGCCGACCTGGGGCTCGCCGCGCCGAGCCTCGACCGAGTCATCCGGGCGAGCTACGAGCTGCTCGGAGTCCTCTCCTTCTTCACCGTCGGCGAAGACGAGGTCCGCGCCTGGACGATCCGGCGCAGCACGGTGGCGCGCGAGGCGGCGGGCGCCATCCACTCCGACATCGAGCGCGGCTTCATCCGCGCCGAGGTGGTGCGCTGGGACGATCTCCTCGAACACCGCACCATGGCCGCCTGCAGAGACAAGGCGCTGCTGCGGCTCGAGGGCAAGGAGTACGTCGTCCAGGACGGCGACGTCGTCCACTTCCGCTTCAACGTCTGAGGACCAAGCCCTCCGGCGGGCGTGGAGGCGGAGTCGGGCGGCGGTTCCCGGAGGCCGGCTCAGCCGAGAAAGCCGTGGCCGCGCATCCAGTCGTCGTTGTAGATCGTCGAGAGGTAGCGGTTGCCGGAGTCGGGGAAGAGGGTGACGAGGCGGGCCGGGCGGTCGAGCCGCGCGGCGAGCTGGCGCACCCCGCAGAGCGCGGCGCCCGACGAGCCGCCGGCGAAGATCGCCTCGAGCTTGGCGAGCTCGCGCGCCGCGAGGAAGGCCTCGCCGTCGCGGACCTGGACCATGTCATCGAAGAGCTCCCACTCGGGACAGCCGATGATCTCTTCGTCGCCCAGCCCTTCGACGAGCGTGCGGTGCGGCGTCACCTTGCGTTTGGACTTGAACCACTCGGTGAACACCGAGCCCGCGATGTCGACCGCCAGGACCTGGACGTTCGGGTCCTGCTCCTTGAGGTAGCGCGCCACCCCGGAAACCGTGCCGCCGGTGCCGATGCCGGCGACGAACCCGTCGATGCGGCCCTCCATCTGGCGCCAGATCTCGGGACCGGTCGTCCGGTAGTGCGCCTCGTTTTTGGTGCGGTCGTTGTGCCGGTCGGGGAAGAAGGCGCCCGGCACGGCGCGGCGCGGTCGGACCAGCGGTGCCTCGCCGGCGGCGTCGGAGAAGCGTTCGCAGACGACGCCAGGCTTGCTCATGAGCGGGCAGGACAGCAACGAGCGGGGCGCCCCGGAACCCGCGCGGGGGGATGGGGGCCGGCCGGCTGGGCGTTGATAATCTCGCCGCCATGAGCGACACCCGAACCGAAAAGGACAGCCTCGGCGAGATCGAGGTGGCGAACGACGTCTACTGGGGCGCCCAGACCGAACGCGCCCGGTTGAATTTCCCGGTCTCCGGGCTCCGTTTCCAGCGCCGCTTCATCGCGGCGCTCGGCCTGATCAAGTACGAGGCGGCGGCGGTCAACGCCGACCTCGGCATCGTCGACCGGAAGCTGGCCGAGGCGATCCGCGAGGCCGCCCTCGAGGTCTACGAAGGCAAGCTCGACGAGCATTTTCCGCTCGACATCTACCAGACCGGCTCCGGTACTTCGACCAACATGAACGCCAACGAGGTGATCTCGAACCGGGCGATCGAGTTGCTCGGCGGCGTGATGGGCTCGAAGAAGCCCGTCCATCCGAACGATCACGTCAACGCTGGCCAGTCGTCGAATGACGCCATCCCGACGGCGATCCACGTGGCGGCGTACTCCGCCGTCGCCGAGGACCTCGAGCCGGCGCTCGAGCGGCTGGCCACGGCGCTCGAGGACAAGTCGCGCGAGCTCGACGAGGTGGTGAAGATCGGCCGCACCCACCTCCAGGACGCGGTGCCGGTGCGGCTCGGCCAGGAGTTCTCGGGCTACGCGCAGCAGGTCCGCAACGGGCTCGCCCGGCTGGCCGGCACGAAGCCCCGCCTCGCCGAGCTGGCGCTCGGCGGCACGGCGGTCGGCACCGGGCTCAACGCTCCGGCGGACTTCGCCAACGCGGTCATCGCCCGCATGGCGGCCAAGACCGGTCACCCCTTCGTGCCGGCGCCCAACAAGTTCGAGGCGCTGGCGGCCAAGGACGCGGCGGTCGAGGCCTCGGGCGTCCTCAACGTGCTGGCGGTCTCGCTGACCAAGATCGCCAACGACCTGCGTTGGCTCTCCTCGGGGCCGCGCTGCGGGATCGGCGAGATCGCGTTGCCGAGCCTGCAGCCGGGGAGCTCGATCATGCCGGGCAAGATCAACCCGGTGATCCCCGAGATGACCGTCATGGTGGCGGCGCAGGTGATGGGCAACCACCAGACGATCACGGTGGGCGGCATGTCGGGCAACTTCGAGCTCAACGTGATGATGCCGGTGATCGCCTACAACCTGCTGCAGTCGATCCGCATCCTCGCCTCGGCGGCGAATCTGCTGGTCGAGCGCTGCATCTCCGGCATCACCGCCAACGTCGAGCGCTGCGAGGAGCTGGTGGAGAAGTCGCTCGCCATGGTCACCGCGCTGGCCCCGAAGATCGGCTACGACAAGGCGGCCGAGATCGCCAAGGACTCGGTCAAGACCGGCCGCACCGTGCGCGAGCTCTGCGTCGAGCGCCAGGTGCTCCCTCCCGACGAGCTCGAGGCGGCCCTCGACGCCATGGCGCAGACACGCGGCGGCATCGTGAGCTGAGAGGCGGCCACCGCGGGGGCTCAGCGTCCGCCGCGCGGACGGACGTCGAGCAGGCGGCGCAGGAGCGCGCGCAGGCCGAGGGGCAGGCGGCGGAGGCGGCGCCCGTGCCCGGCCTCCCAGAGCGCCGGCAACCGGGGTTCGAGGAGCTCGCGCCAGCGCTCCAACGTCGCGCCC
Organism: Thermoanaerobaculia bacterium; assembly: GCA_963712855.1. Lineage (GTDB taxonomy): Bacteria > Acidobacteriota > Thermoanaerobaculia > Multivoradales > JAGPDF01 > JACTMI01. Next base: position 252,191 of record CAVQJN010000001.1, on the reverse strand, counting down.
ACGGAGTACTCGGCGCCGCGCACGCGACCGTTCTCGACCATTCGCCGGTAGAGGTCGGGCTCCTCTCGCTGGCGGTCGATCGCGGCGAGCGCTCCTTCGGAGCCGCCGACCTCGAACTACTCGAGCGGCTCGTTTCCCTCGACCCGTTCGCCGGCCGGCACGGAGGCATGACTCGGAGGAGAGCAGCAGAGCGCCGGTCCGCTCCCGCCCGCTTCCGTGGTGGTCAGGGACGGTGAGCCGCCGCGAGGGTCGCGTCCCAGTGCTGTACGAGCACCATCGGGCGGTCGTCGGCTTTCACCACCAGGCGGTTGAGCAGGAAGCGCTGGCCGTCCGGGTAGACGTCGTACTGGGTGTTGCCCACGCCCTCGCGCAGGCGGGCGTGGAAGAGGGTTTTCGGCGTGCCGGGCCGGGGGCGGCCCGCCTGCCAGGCGATCGGCACCGCGGTGATCTCGCTGCCGGGCGACAGGAAGAAGAGCTCGCTGCCGTCCGCTCTCCAAACCGGCTCCTGGCCGCCGGTCGTCGAGACCGGAATGCGTTCGCGGCCGTCGGGGAAGCTCCTCAGGACGACCTCGGCTTCACCGGTCTCGTCGGTCTGGTAGGCGACCCAGCGTCCGTCGGGGGAGAAGCGGGCATTGTTCTCGTCGAAGGACTCGTCGTTCAACCAGGGCCGCGCCGTACCCGAGCCGAGATCGAGCAGCCAGAGATCGGCCCCGGCCGCGTTCCGGACCTCGAAGAGGAGGTAGCGGCCGTCGGGCGAAACGTCTCTCGGCGCCTTCGCCGCGTCGCTGGCCAGCAGCGTGCGCGTGGCAGTGGCCGCGCTCGCGTCCCGGAGGAAGAGATCCGGGCCCGAGTGGAAGACGATCTCACCATCTCCGGGGAGCCACTGGGGGTCCGACTCGTCGGCGGGGCTGTTGCTCAGACGGGTCCGGGTGCCGCGCTCGCCGTCGAGAACCCAGATGTCGCCGAACGTCGTCTGGACGTCAGTTCTGTCGACGGCGATGCGGCGCCCGTCGTGCGAGAGGCGCGGCGAGTAGTACTCGGCGAGCTCTCCGGGGACGCCGAGCACCTTCCCGGCCCGGTCGGTGGTCACCAGCTGGGTGTCGCCGGCGGTCGCGGTGCCCGGGTGGTAGACGAGGAGCCCCGTCGCCGACACGGCGAACCTGCCGTGGGCGAAGAAGCGTCCCCAGGCGACGCCGTCGACGATGCGGGTCGGCTTCTCGCCCAGCGTCAGGGTATCGGGGTCGAACGGCCACGCATCGAGACGAGGGCCTAGGGAGAAGAGCAGCCAGCCCGGCGCGAGGAAGCGGGGTCGCGAGATCGTACGCGTGAGCTTCTTCGGCGTCTCGTTGCCGTCCAGGGAGGTGACGAAGAGGCCCGAATGGGCGGAGCCGGCCAGGTCCTGCAGAGTGAAGAGAAAGTGCCGGCCGTCGGGGAGGAGCTCGCACCAGTAGTAGAACGCCTCGAAGAGGTGGGGAAAGGGCTCCGGGAGCTGCCGCAGCTCGCTGCCGTTGTTGTTGATTACCACCGGCGGACGTTGGCTGTCGGGGATGAAGAGGATCCTGCCGTCCTGCGACCAGCTCCCGCCGGCGGGCTCCGGCGCGTCGGCGAGGTCCACCACCTTCCAGCTCGCGATGTCGAGGCGCTTGAGCTTGCCGCCGGCGAAGAAGCCGAGGGAGCGTCCGTCGGGCGAGAAGAAGGGGAGCTGGGCGCCCGGGACGTCGATCCGGCGGGCGTCGGCGCTGTCGAGCGCCCGTACGAAGAGGTAGACGGGCTCGCCCGTCCGGGAGGCGAGGAAGGCGAGGCGACGGCCGTCGCGGGAGAGCTCGGGTCCACCGTCGACGGCGCTGAAGGTGTAGCCCTCGGGCGGCGCTAGGTTGGAGACCAGCCGTTGCGAAGACGAGGACTCACCACGGCTCGTCGACAGCCACCCGGTCGACGCCAGAGCCAGGAGGACGCCCGCCGCGACCCCGGCGGCCGCGGCGAGGCTCGGAGCCATCGACCGGGAGGCTCGCGCGGCCGGCTCCGCCTGTGGGCGCCCGGGCTCGTCGGCCTCGCCGGCGAGCACCTCGTCGAGCAGGATGCGGGCGTCGGCGATGTCGTGCAGCCGGTTCTTCGGGTTGCGTTCGAGGCAGCGGCGCAGCAGCCGATGCAACGCCGCGGGCGTCCCCGGCGGCAGGCGGTCGAGATCGATCTCGGCGCGGATCACCGCCGCCAGCGTGTCGCCCACCGTGTCTCCACCGAAGAGCGTGCCGCCGACCAGCATCTCGTAGAGGACGACGCCGAACGCCCAGATGTCGGCGCGCTTGTCGGTCGCCAGGCCCTTCGCCTGCTCGGGAGCCATGTAGGCTGCGGTCCCGAGGATCATCCCCTGCACCGTGGCCCCCATCGTCAGCGTCGGCGAGTGCGCGAGCTGCGAAGCCGAGCCCGGATCGCCCGACGCCGCCCCGACCGGGTCCATCGCCTTCGCCAACCCGAAGTCGAGGACTTTGACTTTCCCTTCTATGGAAGCCTTTATGTTTTGCGGCTTCAGGTCTCTATGGATGATTCCCTTCTCATGCGCCTCTTCCAGAGCTTCGGCGATCTGGCGGGCCAGAGACAAAGATTCGTCTAAGGGTAAAGACCCTTGCTCCAAGCGTTCCGCCAGGGTCGGGCCCTCGACGAGCTCCATGACGAGGGCCTTCGTTCCCCCGCTCTCCTCCAGCCCGAAGATCGAGGCGATGTTTGGGTGATGGAGCTGCGCTAGAAGCTGGGCTTCGCGCTCGAATCTCGCCAGACGCTCCCGGTCTTCGACGAACGTCGCCGGGAGGACCTTGATCGCCACGTCGCGCTTCAGCTTGGTGTCGGTCGCCCGGTAGACCTCACCCATGCCGCCCTCGCCCAGCTTGGCGGTGATGCGGTAGTGGGAGATCGTCGTCCCGATCAAGGGGAGCGAGTCTACCCGCTCGCGCCGCCTCTCCGGAACGACAGCGGTTCGAACGTCAGTCGAGGCGCCGGGGATACGATGGCACGATGTTCGGATCCTTCAAGAAGCTGTTCGAAGAGCACGTCGCGCCGAAAGCGGCCGAAGCGTCGGCCGAGGCGAGAGAGAGCGCTCTGCGGCTCGCGGCGGCGGCGCTCCTATTCGAAGTGGTGCGGGCCGACGGCGTCATCGAGGACGAGGAAAGAATCGTCATGCGCGCCGCGGTCCAGAGCACGTTCAGCCTCACCCGCGAGGAGGCCCAGGAGCTGGCGCGACTCGCCGAGGAGGCGACGCGCGACGCCGTCTCCATTTACGAGTTCACGAAGACCGTGGATCGGGGGCTGCCAATCGAAGACAAGAAGCGGCTCGTCGAGCTCCTCTGGCTCGTCGCCTTCGCCGACGCCGAGAAAGACCCCCTCGAGGAGAGCATGGTGCGCAAGATCGCTGGCCTGCTGCACGTGCCGCACCCCGACTTCATCGACGCCAAGCTGCGGGCGCGGGAGGAGAGCGGCCTCGGGAAGGGATGACCTGCGAAGCCCGGGGAATCAGAGCGGCAGCGTCGTGCCGAGACCGCGCTCGCGGGCACGGGCGACGACGAGGGGGGCGACGGCCATGTCGTCCAGAGCCAGACCGAGGTTGATTGCCATGGTGCGCTCCTCGGGGGATTCGCGGCCCGGCGCCTTCCCGGCCACGATCTGACCGAGGTCGGCGTAGGGCTCGGGGGTGTCGCGGAAGTAGCCCTGGGTCCGGTAGTAGGCCATCTGCGCCAGGTCGTCAGTGGCCAGCTTGTCGGCTTCGGCGAGCGCGCCGCCGGTCCAGTAGGAGTCGAAGTCGACCGGCGAGGCGAAGGCGCCGGGCGCGAGCCAGCCCGCTTCGATCGCCGGTGTCGGGTGCTTGAGGATCGGTCCACTGGTCACCACGAGATCGAGCTCCCGGACCGCACGCTCCGGTGCATCGACGACCTCGATGGAGAGACCGAGCTGCTCGCCCATCTCGCGCGCGAATCGCTCCGCGACCTCGCGGTGAAGATCGAATGCCACGACGTGCCCGAGCGTGAACTCGCAGGCCAGCGCCTCGAGGTTCGTCCGCCCTTGGACGCCGCAGGCGAGAATTCCGGCCGTCGCGCTCTCGGGCCGCGCCAGGTGGCGGGCCGCGAGCCCGGTCGCCGCGCCGGTGCGCATCGCGGTGATCCAGGTGGCGTCGAGAACGGCGGTGGGGAAGCCGGTCTCGGGATCGTTGAGGATCATCAGCCCGGAGATGTAGGGGAGCCCTCTTCTCTGGTTCTCCGGGAAGCCGCTGACCCATTTGATCCCGGCCGACCCGAGCGCCGGGATCCATGCCGGCATGGCATGCAGAAACGCGTCGGGCTGCGGGTGGATCCCCGGCTTCGGCGGCATCTCGATTCGCCCCTCGCCCTTCTCGCGGAAGGCGACCGCGAGCGCGTCGATGACCTCGCGCATGGTGACGCCAGCGACCTCGACATCGGCACGGGAGAGGTAGAGGAGCTCGCGAGACATCGAGGGGGGACTTTCGTCTCTACCGCTTGCCCGCCAGCAGCGCCTCGACCTTGCGGCCCCAGCCGGTGTCGAGGTCGATCTGGCGGGCGCTCTCGGCGTCCTGCGTGAAGCGGTAGGTCAGCACGCGGCCGTCGTCGGCGACGTCGAAGGTCTTCCCCACGGTGCCGCCGAAAATCGATGGTCCCAGGCGTTGCGGCTCTCCGAGGCGGACTCCTGCGAAGAGGTCGACATCGACGCGGAAGATGCTGCCGGCGGAGCGGAAGTAGACCGCCCGGCCGTCGCGCGACCAGTGCGGCTCGCCGCCGCCGCCCGTCGACACCTGCCATTTGCCGTCGCCAGTCGGAAACGGCCGCAGGTAGACCTCAAACGCGCCGCTTTCGAAGGAGGTGTAGGCGATCCAGCGGCCGTCGGGAGAGATCGCGCCGTCGATCGAGGTCGCTTCGTTGGCGGCGAAAGGATGCGCCTTACCGCTCCCGTCCATCGGCAGGAGCCAGATCCGGCCCAGGCTCTGGCTGGCCTCGCGGCGCTCGAAGGCGAGCAGTTTGCCGTCGGGGGAGAACGACATCGGCAGTGATGTCTGAACATCGAGCAGCGTCTCGGCTGCGGTGCTGCCGTCCGCCCGGCGCCAGACCAGCTTCGGCAGGCGCTTGCCGTCGGGGGATGAGGCGTAGGCGATGCGAGTGCCGTCGGGGCTCCAGACGGGATCGGAGGCGGTGCCTTCGAAGGTGAGGTTCGAGATGCTCTTGCGCTCCAGATCGACGACCCGGAGGGTCGTGTTCGGCGGTGCCGAGTCGCCGACCACGGCCCGCCGTCCGTCCGGCGAGAGGGCAACCTGATAGTAGCTCGACGGCTTGACGTCGATCGGCGCCTCCGAGCCGTCCAGGCCGAGCCAGACCATCTGCTTGCTGCCGGCGCTGTTCAGGCCCGGGATCCAGGCCAGGGCGCCGCTCTCGGAGATCGCGGAACTGGACTGCGCCGGAGGCGACGCTGGTGTTCACCTCCTGCGCGGCCACCATCGGCTCGCCGCGGATCTCGAGACGCCGCGGGTCGAAGCGCACGGCGAACAGCGCTCCGCCGCGGGCGAAGACGAGGCGGTCGGGCGGCAGGAAGCGCGCCATGCTCGAGCCTTCGACGAGGACCTTGCGTTCGCGGGTGTCCGTGCGCACCGCTTCGATGCGGGCGTCGTCGTAGTACTCGGTGGTGGCCGCTGTGTCACAGGTGAAGAGGACGGCGCTGCCGTCGGGGAGCGCCTGCGGCCAACGGTGGGTCCGTTCGTTGCGCGCGCTGTCGAGCTCGGTCACGGCCTCCGGGGCGCCGCCGTTCTCCGAGACCCGCTGGATCCCGCCGGAAGGCTCGGGCACGAAGTAGATGAAGCCGTCGCGGGCCCAGGTGGCGCCGCGAGTCGCCAGGACATTGAGCGTGTCGGCGAGGTGCAGCGAGGTGCCGCCGGCGAGCGGCACACGCCGGACCTCGGTGCCGACCATGAAGCCGAGCTGGCGACCGTCGGGGGAGAAGAAGGGGCTGCGCGCGCCTTCGGTTCCCGGCACGAGGCGCGGTTCGACCTCGGAGCGGTCACGGAGCAGAATCTGCGTCTTCCCGGGCTCCGTCGCCACTGTGACTGCCTGGTAGCGGCCGTCGGGCGAGATGGCGAGCTCGGTCAGCTCCTGGGTGATCAGCGAAAGGCCCGCGGGGATCGCTTGCGCCACTTCGATTGAGGTATTGGACAGAGGCACGGCGGATTGTACGAGCTTGCCGGTGGCGAAGCCGACGACGACCGCCGTCGCGGCGATCGCCGGCACGATCCAGCCGGGCCGGCGCAGAGTCGCGGCGAGCTTCCGGACCCACGGCGGCGCCGAGCTCGTCGCCCTTGCCGTCGATCGCTTCGTCGATCACGATGCGCGCGTCGGCGATGTCGTGCAGGCGGTTCTTCGGATTGCGCTCGAGGCAGCGGCGCAGGAGACGACGGATGGCCGGAGGCGTCTCGTCCGGCAGGCGGCCGAAGTCGATCTCGGCGCGGATCACGGCGGCGAGCGTGTCGCCCACGCTGTCGCCGGCGAACAGCGATCCGCCGATGAGCATCTCGTAGAGCAGCACGCCGAACGCCCAGATGTCGACCCGTTTGTCGACGGCGAATCCTTTCGCCTGCTCAGGAGCCATGTACGCCGCGGTGCCCAGGATCATGCCTTTCACCGTCGCGCCCATGGTCAGTGTCGGCGATTGCGCGAGCTGCGAGGCGGAAGCTTCACCCGACGCCGCTCCGGCCGGATCCATCGCCTTCGCCAACCCGAAGTCGAGGACTTTGACGGTCCCCTCTATGGAAGCCTTTATGTTCTGAGGCTTGAGATCGCGATGGATGATCCCCTTTTCGTGCGCCGCCTCCAGGGCCTCGGCGATCTGGCGGGCCAGAAGCAGAGATTCATGGAGGGGGATGGCGCCGGATTCGAGCCGTTCTGCGAGCGTCGGTCCCTCGACGAGCTCCATGACGAGGGCTCTCGTGCCGCCGCTCTCCTCGATGCCGAAGATCGAGGCGATGTGGGGGTGGTGAAGTTGGGCGAGGAGCTGCGCCTCGCGCTCGAATCTCGCGAGGCGCTCCTGGTCTTCGGTGAAGGCGGCGGGTAGCACCTTGATCGCGACGTCGCGCTGCAGCTTGGTGTCGGTGGCGCGGTAGACCTCCCCCATGCCGCCTTCGCCGAGCTTGGCGGTGATCCGGTAGTGGGCGAGGGTGGTGCCGATCATCGACATCGCGTTCGCGTCGCTTCGGAAACTAGCGGGAGAGCAACTGCTTCCAGTGAAGCAGGACGGTGATCGGCGGCCTGGCGTCGCCGGCCTTCGGCCCGAGCACCAGGAAACGCTCGCCGTCGGGGGAGATCCGGTAGCGGTTGCGGCCACTGAATTCCGCCAAGGTGACCGGGAAGAGCGCTTCGGGGACGCCGGCCTCGAAGCGCTGGCCGGTGGTCACGCCGACCCGCATCATCTTGTTGTCGGGCGCGATGTAGAACAGCTCCTTGCCGTTCGGCCCCCACGCCGGCTCCGTGCCGCCGTTGGTCGATATCTGCCACCGTCCGCCGCCTCCCGAGAACCCGATGACGTAGATCTGGTTGTCGCCCGATTCCGCCGACTGGAAGGCGAGCCAACGGCCATCGGGCGAAATCGCCGGGCGACCGTTGTAGTACTTCTGCGAGACGACGACGGCGCTGGCCTGGTCGGGGTGGGCGAGGGGCAGCTTCCAGATCTGCCACCGCAAGCCCTTGGGCCGGCGCGCGAGGATCAACGTCTTGCCGTCGGGCGAGATCGCGCTCGGGCTCAAGTCGTCCGGGGATTCGAGGATCGTCTCCGCCGCGCCGCTGCGATCGAGCGCTCGCCGGACGATCTTCCGCGGTTCGCCGGGCGTCTGTTGCACGTAGTACACGAACCGGCTGTCACGGCTGAAGACCGGGGAGCTTTCGGCTCCTTCGTCGAAGGTGAAGCGCGACGAGACGCCGCGCTTGAGGTCACGGACCCAGAGGTCGATGGAGCCGGCGCCGGTGCCCTGTTGCACGAAGACGAACCAGCGCCCGTCAGGGGAGAGGTCGGAGTTGCCCAGGGCGCCGGAGTCGCCTTCGGTCGCGATCCGATTTCCCTTGCGGTCGATCCAGGCGAACTGCGAGCCGCCGGCACGCCCGACGCGGTAGACGAGGGTTCCGGTGCGCGAGGCGGAAAAATCGGCGAGGCCGACGGCGTCGGTGCCGAGACCCTCGGCGACCGGGATGGGCTCCCCCATGAGCTTGCCCGCCTCGGCGTCGAAGCGCTGTGCCACCAGGGTCTGGTCGCGCACGAAGAGGAGGTAGCCGGGCGGGGCGTACTCGACGCGCGACAATCCGGTGATCACGTCCTGCTGGTCGCTGCCGTCGAGCTTCGCGACGCGGATCCCCTGCTCCTTGCCGGAGGAGGTGGCGACGTAGAGGAAGCGCATGCCGCCGGGCAGGAATTGTGGCCAGCCGGGACTGTCTTTGCCGTCGATGATCGGGGTGGCGACGCCTCCGGCGGCCGAGACCTTGTTGATCGGGTCGTTGCCGGTGCCGTCGAAGAGGATCGTGCCGTCGGGACCCCAGGCGCCGTCGGAGCCCGTGGGCGCGTCGCAGACGACCTGCGGCGGGCCGCCGGTGACGGGGACCTTCTTCAGCTTGCCGTCGGCCATGAAGCCGAGCCAGTGGCTGTCGGGGGACCAGAAGGGACGGCTCGTGCCTTCGGTGCCGGGGAGCGGCTGTGGCTCGAGCGCGTCCAGGGCGCGCACCCAGATCTTCTTCTCCCCTTCCTCGTCGGTGCCGTCGAAGGCGAGATAGCGCCCGTCGGGGGAGAGCTTCGGCGAGCCGACGAGGGTGAGCTCGGCCGGCTGCGGGATCTCGAAGCGCACCAGATCGGGTGCGATCGGCGCGCGGCGTACCCAACCGATTGCGAAGCCGACGGCGGCCAGCGTCGTCAGAGCAGCAACGCCCCAGGCGAGCTTCTCGCGATGCTTGCGGCGGGCGGCGACGGGGGCGGGGACGCCGATCTGCGAGCCCCCCTCGGCGATCCAGGCGAGCTGGAGCTTCAGGTCGTGGGCGGTCGACCAGCGGTCCTTCGGATCCTTGGCCAGGCAGGTCGCGATCACCCGGTCGAGAGCCGGCGGCGCCAGGGCCGCCAGCGCCGAGACCGGCGGCGGAGTCGAGTGCATGATCGAGCCGATCAGGCTCGCCTGGCTCGAACCGGCGAAGGCCTTCTTGCCGGTCGCCATCTCGTAGAGCACCGCGCCCAGGGCGAAGATGTCGGTCCTCGGATCGGCTTCCTGGCCTTCCAACTGCTCGGGCGACATGTACTGGAAAGTGCCGAGGATCATTCCCTCGCCGGTCAGCGACACCGAGAGCTGCTCGGTGGGGAGAGCGCCCAACGCCGTCTTCGAGGTCTGTTGCGCCGCCGCGTGGAGCTTGGCGAGGCCGAAGTCGAGGATCTTGACGCCGCGCTCGGTGACGAAGATGTTGCCCGGCTTCAGGTCGCGGTGGACGATGCCGGAGGCGTGGGCGCGCTCGAGCGCGTCGGTGATCTGGATGCCGAGCCGCAGCACCTCGTCCACCGGGATCGGCCCCTTGGCGAGCCGGTCGAGCAGCGACTCGCCCTGGAGCAGCTCCATCACCAGGAAGTCGGTCTCGCCCTCGCGGCCGACGTCGTAGAGGGTGCAGATGTTGGGGTGCGAAAGCGAAGAGATCGCCCGCGCCTCGCGCTCGAAGCGCGAGCGCAGCTCGGCCGAGCCGGTCAGATGCTCGGGCAGCACCTTGACCGCCACCTCGCGGTCGAGCCGGGTGTCCTTGGCGCGGTAGACCTCCCCCATCCCGCCCGCGCCGAGCGGCGCGACGATCTCGTAAGGACCGAGGCGGGCGCCTGCGGCGAGGGTCATGGCGCGTCCCTTCTCACGGCTTCAGCCGTACGTCCCAGCCGACGACGACGGTCATCGGCCGCGACTGCCCTGCGCCGGCCGGTGCGACCACGAGGAAGCGCTGGGCGTCGTTCGAGACCAGGAAGCGGTTGCGAGTGACCTGGGGGGCCAGGGGGATCGGGAAGAGGAACTCGGGGATGCCGGCGTCGAAGCCGGCTCCGGGTTTGACTTCAACCCGCGCCAGCTCTCCGTCGGCGGCGACGTAGAAGATCTCGTTCCCCTTCGGCGACCAGTGGGGGTCGATGCCGCCGCTGGTCGAAACTTGCCATTGGCGCCCTGGGTGGGGGAATGGCTGGACGTAGATTTCCGACTTTCCGGACTGGTTCGACCGGAATGCCGCCCAGCGTCCGTCGGGCGAAATGCTCGCCTGGGTCTCGGTGAAGCCGGGCGTAACGACCCAGGGGCTGGGCTCGCCTCCGCCGGCCGGCATCGTCCAGAGATCCCAGCCGGAGGTCTTCTTCTCGTGCTCCGAAAAGAGCAGTGTCTTGCCGTCGGGGCTGATCGATACCGGGAACGTCTGCACCTTGGACTTGTGAAGATCGGTTTCCTCGCCGCTGTCGAGCGAATGCACGACGATCGTGCGCCCGCCGTCGCCGTCGTCGCGCGAAAAGAAGACCTTCTTGCCGTCCGGCGAGAAGAGCGGCGCCCACTCGTCCCCCTTGAGGAAGGTCAGCCGTGAGCTGACGCCCCGCTCGAGGTCGCGCATCCAGATGTCGTCGCCGCCGTTGGCGGTGCGCTCGACGACCAGCCAGCGGCCGTCGCGCGAGAGATCCGGGTTGTAAATCTCGCCACTGTCGATCGGTGCACCGACGTGGGTGCCATGGCGGTCGAGCCAGACCAGCTGCACGCCACCGCCGGTTCCCGCGCGGTAGACGATCACCCCCCCGCGCGACACCGAGAACTCGGCCATCCCGTTGGCGTCCACGCCGATGCCGTCCGCGATCGGGACCGGATCGCCGGAGAGCGCCCCCTTGGCGACGTCGAAGTGCTGCGCGACGAGCGTCGTATCGCGCACGTAGACGAGATCCCCGGGCGGCGCGTACTCGACCCGCGACAGGTCGTCGATCACCTTCCTCGAATGCGAGCCGTCGGCGTCGGCGATGCGGATTTCGTTCTTCTTGCCGAAGGCGACGTAGAGGAAGCGCTTGCCGCCGGGGAGGAACTGCGGCCAGCCGACGACGAGCTCCTCGCCGTTCTCCTTGCCGGTGACGACCGGCTTGGCGATGCCCCCCGCCGCCGGCACCCGCTGAATCGGGTCGCCGGTCTGACCGTCGAAGAGGATCGCCCCGTCTTCGCTCCAGGTGCCGTCGGCGCCGGTCGGAGCGTCGCAGATCTTCTGCACCGGTCCGCCGTCGATCGAGACCTTCTTCATCTTGCCGTCGGCGACGAAGGCGAGCATTTTGCTGTCGGGCGACCAGAAGGGGCGGAGCGCCGGACGGATCCCTTCGGTGCCGGCGAGCGGGCGCGCTTCGAGGGTATCGAGCGAGCGCAACCAGACCTGGGACTGCCCCTTCTCGTCGACGCCGACGAAGGCGATGTTGCGGCCGTCGGGCGACAGCTTGGGCTCGCCGGCGGTGACGAGGCCCTGGGGTTGTTGGATGTCGAAGCGCAGCACGCGCTCCGGCTTCGGCGCGCGGCGCAGGTAGCCGACGGTCGTCGCGGCGGCGACCAGGGTGGCGGCCGCGGCGAGGGCCCAGGCGAGCTTCTCGCGATGCTTGCGGCGGGCGGCGACAGGGGCCGGGACGCCGATCTGCGAGCCCCCCTCGGCGATCCAGGCGAGCTGGAGCTTCAGGTCGTGGGCGGTCGACCAGCGGTCCTTCGGATCCTTGGCCAGGCAGGTCGCGATCACCCGGTCGAGAGCCGGCGGCGCCAGGGCCGCCAGCGCCGAGACCGGCGGCGGAGTCGAGTGCATGATCGAGCCGATCAGGCTCGCCTGGCTCGAACCGGCGAAGGCCTTCTTGCCGGTCGCCATCTCGTAGAGCACCGCGCCCAGGGCGAAGATGTCGGTCCTCGGATCGGCTTCCTTGCCTTCCAACTGCTCGGGCGACATGTACTGGAAGGTGCCGAGGATCATCCCCTCGCCGGTCAGCGACACCGAGAGCTGCTCGGTGGGGAGAGCGCCCAACGCCGTCTTCGAGGTCTGTTGCGCCGCCGCATGGAGCTTGGCGAGGCCGAAGTCGAGGATCTTGACGCCGCGCTCGGTGACGAAGATGTTGCCCGGCTTCAGGTCGCGGTGGACGATGCCGGAGGCGTGGGCACGCTCGAGCGCGTCGGTGATCTGGATGCCGAGCCGCAGCACCTCGTCCACCGGGATCGGCCCCTTGGCGAGCCGGTCGAGTAGCGACTCGCCGTCGAGCAGCTCCATCACCAGGAAGTCGGTCTCGCCCTCGCGGCCGACGTCATAGAGGGTGCAGATGTTGGGGTGCGAAAGCGACGAGATCGCCCGCGCCTCGCGTTCGAAGCGCGAGCGCAGCTCGGCCGAGCCGGTCAGGTGCTCGGGCAGCACCTTGACCGCCACCTCGCGGTCGAGCCGGGTGTCCTTCGCGCGGTAGACCTCCCCCATCCCGCCCGCGCCGAGCGGCGACACGATCTCGTACGGTCCCAGGCGGGCACCTGCGGAAAGCGTCATGGAGTGCGGGGACGATACCGCGAAAGCTGCTGCGCCCGAAGGCGGGTGGGAATCGCCCGGAGAGTCCCGCGTAGTCGTGGGCGGTGTGCTCAATTCGGACAGAAACGTCCATTGAGGGGGAGCCTTGGGTCGGCCGTCGAGAGGCTTCCAGAGGCGGAAACGGGTCGAGTCCGGACCGGCGCGAGACTCACGACCTTTCGAACCGAGTGTTCTTCCCTTCTATGGGTGCTTTTCTAGAACGTTGGCTTGGCCGCCGTGCGCGGCTAGCACGATCCCCGACTCTTCGATCAGCCGCCGGTAGACCTCCTCGAGCCCGGGCTCGTAGGCGAAGGGCTCGGCGAAGACGATCCGGCGGATGCCGGCCTGGATCGCCTCCTTGGCGCAGCCGAAGCAGGGGCGCAGCGTCGTGTAGAGGACACCGCCCTGCGTCGCGTTGCCGTGGCGGGCCGCGAAGACGATCGCGTTCTGCTCGGCGTGGACGCAGATGCAGGCGTCGTAGCCCGATCCGGTCGGCGCATCGGAGGCGCAGCGCGGGCAGCCCCCTTCGTCGCAGTTCTTCACGCCGATCGGCGTGCCGTTGTAGCCGGTGGCGATGATCGCGTTGTCGACCACGATCACCGCGCCGACCTGCCGGCGCGAGCAGCTCGCCCGCGCCGCGACGGCACGGGCGATCCCCAGGTAGTACTCGTCCCAGCCGGGGCGGGGCGGGCGCATCAGCGGCGGAGCGCCGCGTTCCAGTGGAGGACGACGGTGGTCGGGGTCGAGACGACGTCGCCCGTGGAGGCCGTGACCAGCAGGCGCTCGCCGTCCGGCGTCAGGACGAGGTGGCTCCTCGCGACGACGCTGGCGATCGGGAGGACGTACATCTCCTCGGGAATCCCGGCGTCGAATCCCGGCGAGGTCTTGACCGCGACCTTCATCAGCTTGTTGCCCGGGCCCCGGTAGAAAATCGTCGCGCCGTCGTGCGACCAGATCGGAGCGCTGCCGCCTCGCGTCGAAACCTGCCACTTGCGTCCCGGCTCAGGGAAGGACTGGACATAGACCTCGAAGCGTCCCGACTCGTTCGAGCCGTACGCGAGCCACTTGCCGTCCGGAGAGAACGAGACGCCCCACTCGCTGAAGTCGGTGGCGGCGAAGGGCTTGCCCTCGCCTCCGGTGGCGAGGCTCGTGTAGTAGAGGTCGAACTGCGGTCCGCCGTTGGCGATCCGACGCTTGGCGTAGACGAGGGTCTTGCCGTCGGGTGAGATCGCGAGCGCGATCTCGGTCATCGCCGGCGGCACCAGTACCCGTTCGGCGGAGCTGTCGAGCGAGAGCTCGACGAGCGCGAGCCCGTCGGCGCCCTCGTCGCGCGAGAAGATGACCTTCTTGCCGTCGTTCGTGAAGAGCGGCGCGAACTCCGCCTTCGGATCGGTGGTCAGCCGGGAGCTGACCCCGCGCTTCAGGTCGCGCAGCCAGATGTCCCGATTCTTCCCCTCCTCGCGATCGACGGCGAGCCAGCGACCGTCCGGAGAGATGCTGGGATTCAGGCCCTCACCCGGATCCTCGTCCTGGATCGGTTTGCCGTCGCGGAGCCCGTACCAGGCGAGATGCCCCGAGACGTTCTGGCCGGCCCGGAAGATGAGCGTGCCCTCGCGGGAGGCGGAGAAGTCGGCGAGGCCGATGCTCGAGATGCCGAGCCCCTCGGCGACCGGGACCGGCTCGCCGACGACCTTGCCGCTCGCGGCGTCGAAGCGCTGCGAGACGAGGGTCGACTCGCGCACGAAGAGGAGGTAGTCGGGGGGCGCATACTCGGCGCGCGAGATCCCGCCGACGATCCGCTTGCCCGGTCCGCCGCCGAGCGTCGCGACGCGGACGCCGTTCTGGTCCTCGGGACCGCCGAAGCTGATGTAGAGGTAGCGCTTGCCGTCGGGTAGGAACTGCGGCCACGCGACCTGCAGCGGCTTGGTGCCCTCGCCCGTCGCCTGCTCGACCTTCGGCACGCCGCCGGCGGCCTCGACGCGGTGGATCGGGTCGTTCGGACCGCCGTCGAAGAGGATGACCCCCTGCGGGCTCCAGGCGCCGTCGCCCGCCTCGACCGGCGAGTCGGCGATCTTCTGCGGCGGGCCGCCGTCGACCGGCACCTTCATCAGCTTGCCGGGGACGAAGTAGCCGAGATACTTGCTGTCGAACGACCAGAAGGGGCGGACGCTGGTGACGACGCCCTCGGTGCCGGGGAGCGGGTGGGCGTCGAGCGCCTGGAGCGGGCGGACCCAGATCTGGGTCTTGCCCTGCTTGTCGGTGCCGGTGAACGCGAAGGCGCTGCCGTCGGGCGCCATCTTGGGCTCGCCCATGAACGTCAGCTCGGCGGGCTGGGGGACATCGAAGCGGACCAGCCGCGCCGGCTTGGGAGCGCGGCGCAGGTAGCCGACCGTGGCCGTCGCGGCCGCGACCGCGAAGAGCGCCGCCAACGCCCAGGCCAGCTTCTCGCGATTCTTGCGGCGCGCCGCGACCGGCGCCGGGACGCCGATCTGCGAGCCCCCCTCGGCGATCCAGGCGAGCTGCAGGCGGACATCGTGGGCGGTCTGCCAGCGGTCCTTGGGATCCTTGGCCAGGCAGGTCGCGATCACCCGGTCGAGGGCCGGGGGCGCGAGCGCCGCCAGCGTCGAGACCGGCGGCGGCGTCGAGTGCATGATCGAGCCGATCAGGCTCGCCTGGCTCGATCCCGCGAACGCCTTGTGACCCGTCGCCATCTCGTAGAGCACCGCGCCGAGGGCGAAGAGATCGGTGCGGACGTCGGCTTCCCTGCCCTCGAGTTGCTCGGGCGCCATGTACTGGAAGGTGCCGAGAATCATCCCCTCGCCGGTCAGCGACACCGAGAGCTGCTCGGTCGGCAGCGCGCCGAGCGCCGTTTTCGAGGTCTGCTGTGCCGCCGCGTGGAGCTTCGCGAGCCCGAAGTCGAGGATCTTCACGCCGCGCTCAGCGAGGAAGATGTTGCCCGGCTTCAAATCGCGGTGGACGATGCCTGCCGAGTGGGCGCGCTCCAGCGCGTCGGCGATCTGGATGCCGAGCCGCAGGACCTCCTCGACCGGGAGCGGCCCCTTGGCGAGGCGCTCCTGAAGCGACTCGCCTTCGAGCAGCTCCATCACCAGGTAGTCGGTCTCGCCCTCGCGGCCGACGTCGTGGAGGGTGCAGATGTTGGGGTGCGAGAGCGAAGAGATCGCCCGCGCCTCGCGCTCGAAGCGCGAGCGCAGCTCGGCCGAGCCGGTCAGGTGCTCGGGCAGCACCTTGACCGCAACCTCGCGGTCGAGCCGGGTGTCCTTGGCGCGGTAGACCTCTCCCATCCCGCCCGCGCCGAGCGGCGACACGATCTCGTACGGTCCCAGGCGGGCACCTGCGGAAAGGGTCATTCGAGGTCTCCTCCAACTCGCGAGCTGTTCGAGTCCGCAGATCCTATACGGTCACAGGTTCAGGTTGCGGAATGGAATAGGCAACTGACCTCCGATCGGAGTCGGGTCCGGGTTCACGGGAACGATGCTACATTGCCCCCATGATGCCGCCGATCGCGCGCTGGCGGCGCGGCTTGGCCCGTGTCGTCGTCACGCTGACGTTGGCGGCGCTCTGCCTGACGTGCCGAGTTCCCTCTCTGGATCGAAGTACTCCCGGCTGGCTCGTCGCGTCGCGGTGGGCTCCGGAAGATGCAGGTGTCCGCTTCGACCCCCAGCAGCTCCTTTCTCCTCGCGACGAGGATGCCTCGACTTCGCGCTGTCGGATCGAGCCGGATGCCCGGCGGGCGCACGTGGACGAAGTGGTCTGCGATCGGTCACCGGTCCGGTGGGGGGGCCAGACGCGCTTCGTGCTGACCGTCCATGGCAGCAATCAGGCTCGAATGCGCTTCTACGCGGATCCGACACTTTCGCCGATCGGCGTCGCGGAGGCGGAGAGCAGCGACGGAGAGACGGCCGAGTACCGCTTTACGATCGACCTGACGAAGGCGGGACCCGGGCAGAGCTGGGTGTTTCGAACCTTCGGCGTCTCCTCGGGCCGACTCACCCGGCCCGCCATGAGCGCGATGCCACTGCTCCGCGACCCGGATGCTGTTTCACGAGCGGTGGCCAGGCCCTGGAAGTTCGCCTTCGACAATTCCTGGCGAACGGGCGCACTCGCGGTGCCGGGCCGACCGATTCGCTGGGCAGTCCGCGATCCGGCGACGAGGGCCCGTCTCGAGACGGGGATCGTCTCGGCCGGAGCGCCCCTCGGATGGCGGATCCTCGCTGAAGGACCAGCCGGGGGGCTCCATCGGCTGGCCTCGGGCGAAATCCCCGAGGGCCGGGGGCGCGTCTGGGTTCCGGTGAGAATCGACCTATCGGTTCGCTCTTTTCGAGCGCTCCGATTCGAGGTCGAGTCGAAGGCGCCCGGCGCGTGGGGTGCTTGGTCGGAACCCTTGCTGTTGAAGCAGACGGCGGCGCCACCGCGTCCCGACGTCTTCCTGATCGTGGCCGACACGGTGCGAGCTGATCAGCTCAGCCCGTACGGCGCATCGCCGCGACGCACTCCCTTTCTCTCGGCGATGGCAGCCGATCGCGCGGCGCTGTTCGAGCATGCGGTCAGCCCGGCTACGTGGACGTTTCCGGCGCACGTCTCGCTGCTGACGGGGCTCGAGGCCTTTCGCCATGGCGCTTTCAGCGCCCAGGACAGCGAGGTCTTGCCGGCGTTGCCCTCGCTCGCGGTGCTGCTCCGCCGCGCAGGCTACCGGACGCTCGCGGTGACGGCCGACGGTCTCGTCCATCCTCAGCTCGGCTTCTCGCGCGGATTCGACCGTTACTTCTACTTCGACTACAAGCACGATGCCGAGGGCGAGCTGGGACACGACGTGAACCTCGCGCTCGCCCAACTCAGGGGCCTCAGCGGCCAGCCGGTGTTCCTTTTTTTTCACACCTACGAGGCGCACGTGCCGAATCGGGATGTCGTGGAGTCGGCAGGCCCGCTGAGCACGAGAGCGCCGGGTGTCGAGATTCTGGGCCGGGCCGGTGATCTCCACGCGAAGAACGGTTTCTATGGTGATCCAGGCTTCCTGATTCGCGATCTGGCCAGCGGTCGCGACCGGCCCGCGACGCGGAACGACGCGGCGTTGGTCACACGGCTCTACGACGAGGCGCTCGAGCACCTCGATAGCGAGGTCGCCCGACTGGTGGCGGGTCTCTACAAACAGGGGCGGTGGAGGCACGCGGCGTTCGCCCTGACTGCGGACCATGGCGAGTCGCTCGGCTGGCACGACCGCATGAGCCACACTTGGCTCGACGAAGCCGATCTTCGGGTCCCGCTCCTGGTGGGGTGGCCCGACGGGTACGCCGCCGGACACCGAGTGAAGGGTCTGGTCTCGCTCGTTGACGTGATGCCGACCCTGCTCGATGCGGTGGGCGTGAAGCCGCCTCCCGGCCTCGACGGGAGGTCGCTGCGGACGATCGTTTCAGACCCGTCTGCCGGCCGGAGTATCGCGTGGAGCTATGTCGCCGCCAACAACCACGGTCTGGCGATGATTCGACCGGACGCGCGCAAGCTTCTCCTGCTGGATAGCGCCTGGCGGAACTCGC
Source organism: Thermoanaerobaculia bacterium (assembly GCA_963712855.1). Classification (GTDB taxonomy): domain Bacteria; phylum Acidobacteriota; class Thermoanaerobaculia; order Multivoradales; family JAGPDF01; genus JACTMI01. The sequence continues at coordinate 234,067 of CAVQJN010000001.1, read as the reverse complement.
CGGCGCGGGTTCGTCTCGTCGATCCGGCGCGGGATGCGGAGGAGCGCGGAAGCGCTCCAGGGCCGAAGGGTCTCGGCGCCGAGATGGAGCGCGCGGCACGCCAGATCCTGCGTGCCGAGCTGCCCGGTCTCCGGATCCGGGTGACCAACGGCTCGGCCTCTCCGATTGGGCTCGTGTTGCGCCAGCCGGCGCTCGGGCCCGTGGGCACCAAGTCGCCGCTCGGCGGTGCCGAGCTCGAGTGGAGAGGACCCGGAAGGGCCGCGACACGGTTGGCGAGAGGGGAGATCGGCGAGTGGATTCTGATCGACGCACCGCCTGGCCGGGTCGACCTGGAAGGGAAAGTGACGGGGCTCGGGGCGAAGGCCGTGCATTGGCCGATTGCCATTCATGTCTCGGTGCCGTCCCCCGGCAAGCCGGTTCGTTACGCTCTGGATCTCCGAAATGGACGTTGGCGGCGCGGCGCTGCGACGCCGTTCGAGGTTGAATTCGAGCTCACCTGGAGAGGCTCCAGCGAAACGCGGGCGACGGCCGGAGATCGGGACTCGAGAGAGCTCGAGCGCGCCCTGCGCGCGCTGGGTTATCTGAATTGAGCAGAGGCGGTGCCGGACCGTCTCGCTCCGCGGCTCATCACGACGGCGGTCGTCGTCTGGCCGAGCGAGTTGGTGGCGGTGCGGAACATGTCGGGGATGCGGTCGACGCCGAGCAGGATGGCGAGGCCGGCGAGTGGAATGCCGACCGCGTCGAGCGCCGGCGCCAGGGTGACGACGCTCGACGAGGGCACCGGCGCCACCGTGAGCGACACGAGGAAAGTGGCGAGCAGCGCGCCGCCATAGGCGGCCGGCGGGATCGGCACGCGGTAGAGGTGGGCGAGGAAGACGATCGCGGCGCCCTGGAAGAGCGCGCTGCCGGGCCGGTACATCGCGGAGCCGAGCGGCAGCACGACGTCGACGACGTTGGGCTCGAGGCGCAGGCGATCGTGGGCGTCCTCGAGCATCGCCGGCAGCGCCGCGGCGGTGCTGGTGGTGGAGAAAGCGATGGCCGCGCCGCCGAACGTCGCGCGCAGGAACTCGCGGGGCGAGAATTTTCCTGCCCAGCGATCGAGCGGCAGGTAGAGCGCGCCCACATAGATCGTCAGCCCGGCGATCACGCAGACGACGAAGATCGCCAGGCTCTCGACCAGCGCCCAGCCCATCCGCGCGGTGGCCGGCGCGGCGAGGCCGAAGATCCCGATCGGCGCGGTCCAGAGCACCCAGTTGACCAGGCGGATCAGCGCCGCGGTCACCGCGTCAGCGAGCCCCACCAAGCGTTCGCGCGGCTCGGGCGGCAGGCTGCCCGTCGCGGCGGCGACCAGCGCGCTGAAGACGATCAGGGGGAGGAGCGATCCCGAGGCGGCGGCCGCGAAGGGATTGGCGGGCACCAGTCCGACCAGGAAATCGATCATGCCGGGGAGCTTGGGCGCCTCGTGGGTCGCCGCGGCGAGCTCGGGCGGCAGGGTGACCGCGGGCGAGAAGGCGAGCCCGGCGTGCATCACCGCCATGCCCAGGAGAATCGCCGGCACGAGCGTCACCCAGAAGAATGCCAGGGTGCGCCCGACCAGCCCGCCCAGCTTGCGCGGATCGCCCAGCTTCGCCACCCCGGTGAAGACGACCGCCATGACGAGCGGGATCACGACCATCCGGATGGCGTTCAAGAAAAGCGTGCCCAGGGGCGCCGAGCCCTGCGCGATGGCGAGCAACGTGGGCGAGCCGGTGGCGGCGGCGAGGAGGCCGAATCCGAGGCCGGCGACGAGACCGAGAGCGAGCAAGAGCTGGAGCATTCCGCCTCCGTTGCGGGATTTCTTTGGTGACGGTGCGTTCTTCATGGAGTCGTTTCGCGGTGCGCGCGCCGATCCTAGCTCGGCGCTCGTCACCGATCCCCGTCCAGGTCGACTAGACTGGCGCCATCGATCCAACCGGAGGGACGATGCCGAACATCGAGATCGTCTGCGAACACTGCCAGAGCCGTTATGAGCTTCCCGACGCGTTTCGCGAGCACCTGCGCGGCATGACGCTTACCTGCGCCGTCTGCATGCGCCAGTGGACGCCGCTCCCGGCCGACCGGCGGGGCGAGCTCGGCGCGGCTGCGGGAGCCTGGGCGGGGCAACCTCCGATCGCGCTGCACCACTACCTGAAGAGCAATCCTTACAGCTACGCAGCGAGCGGAGCGCCCGCCGGGGTCGGAACGTCGACCCTGGAGGTGGCGGCCGCGCCGCCGGCCCCGGGTCCGACCCTCCGGGTCGAGGCGACCGGTCCGGAGTTCGGGTTGCGCGCCATCTTCGACCTCGGACGGCACAGCTTTCTGATCGGCCGCCGGGGATGCCACGTCGAGCTGCCGCAGGCCGCCGGGCTGCCCGACCGGGCGATCCGCATTCGGTCCGCCGACGGCGGCTTCGAGCTCGAAGCCGTGGGGAGCTACCGGATCCCGATCGGCCCTTTGTCGGTCGCGGCGGGCCGCCTCGACCCGGGAGCGAGGCTGGAGCTCGCGCTGGGCGGCTACCGCGTGGTGCTCGAGCCGAGCGGATCGCCGGGCAGCGCGATCCCCGACCTAGAGGGAGCGGCCCAGCCGCCGGCTCCGGCCGCCGCGCCCGCGCGTCCCGCCGCCGCCCAGCCCGCCGCCGACGTCAACTCGACGGCGCGTGGCCTGAGCTCGGTGGGCTTCGACATCCGCCGTTACTCGAGCCCGCTCGATGACCTGGACGTCGGCCTGCTGGGGCTCGATCCTCCGGTCAAGGGGCAGACCTTCTGGTTCAAGAAGAGCCCCACCCTGGTCGGTCGCACCTCCGGCGACCTCCTGATCGCCGATAACCGGGTGTCGGGCAAGCACGCCCAGATCGACGTGCTGGCCCTGGACCAGTACGCAATCAAGGATCTCGCCTCCACCAACGGCACCACGGTCAACGACCGGCCCGCCTCGACCACCCGGATCAAGGACGGCGACGTCCTCGGCTTCGGCGGCGTGCGGCTCCAGTTCGTGGCGAGGGCAAAGAAGAAGGGCTGAGCCATCGATCCCGGCAAGGGAGGCGGGGAGTCTCTCACCCGTCCCAGAAATTGTGCTCGACCGGGGAATCGTAGATCGACTCGAGAACCCCGGGAGTGAAGGGGGAGACGTTCTTCTCCAGGGACTCGAGCCAGGACTGACGCTTCGCCAGGACTTCGAGACGGCGTTCCGAGGTGGGATCGGCGACGACGACTCGAAAATCGCTCGTCGCGCCCGCCAAGTCTCCCACCAGAGTGCGAGCCAGCGCCCGACTGTCGAGGATGTTCGCCACTTTGGGCTGGGCGGCGACCGCCTTGTCGCACAGTGGCAGGACGTCCTTGGCGAAGCCGAGCAGACTGCCGTTCCAGCAGAGCGAGTTCTGGTAGCCCGGTGAATCGGAGTCGATGGCCTCGCCCACGATCTGGTTGATCCGGGTGCGGGCGGCGGCGTGATCTCCGGCGCGCTCGAGGATCTGAGCCTCCCGCAGCTCGTAGAGCTCGGTGTCGGGCGCCAGCGCGATCGCCCTGCGAATCATCGCGAGAGCCCGGCGTTCGTCGCCCGGGTGGCGCAGATAGATCTCGGCGAGCCTCGAAAACGCCGGCGCGAAGCCGGCTGCGGCCGAAACCGCGCGCAACAGATCGCTCTCCACCCGCTCGAGATCCGCGTGCGCGCCGTCTCTCGCCAGTCGTGTCACGGCCAGACCGTAGAAGGGCAGGGGTCCGGGATCGGGCTTTCGCGAGGCCAGATCGAAGGCCTCGATCGCGTCGTCGAGCCGGTCGTCGCGGACCGCCAGGATGCCGACCGCCGTGTGCGTGGCCGCGAGGTCGGGGGCCCCCTCGGCGGCCAGCGCGATCATCGGCCGCGCCCCGTCGACCGTCTGGGTGAGCAGCAGGGCGACAGCGACGTGTGCGGCCGCCTCTGCGTCGGAGATGGGCCGCGCGGCGATGTCCCCCTTTGCCGGTGGCGTCGCGGCGAGGGTTCGCGCGTAGCGGAAGAGGCGGCGATGGACGTATCCGTAGAGCTCGGACTGGAGCTTTCCCAGATCGCCGAAGGACTCGCGCGCGGCGGCAAGGGAGTCGCGTCCTTCGGCGACCAGGGCGAGGTACTTTCGAAGCTGTTGGGTGCGCTCGCCGGATGGGTCGCCGAGCATCAGATAGTGGACGAGCGCCCACGACTCTCCGTAGAAGATCTCCACCAGGCCGGGGCGTCGATACTCCTTGGACGCGCCGTCGACGGTCAGCAGGCGCTCGAGCGGAATCCGTTGCGCGCCGGTGAGCGCGCGGAGCCGGTCGCCGAGCGGCCGGCCGATCTCGCTCCACTTGTCCTTGAGCCGCGTTGCGCTCCAGAAATCGGCCAGCCCCTCGTTGAGCCAGGTCGGCAGCCGGGTCCCAGTGCGTTGGACGAGGTAGTGGAAGAACTCGTGATTGACGATCTGGATGCCCGTGTCGAGATCGACGTCGGAGCGCATCGCGATGTAGGAGATGACGTTTCGCCCGAAAAAGACGCCCCCTAGGCTTCCTGGGCTGCGCCCTTTGACGATGGCGGGCATCAGCAGCTCGACCGTGCGTTCGTCGCGCGCCACGAAGACCTGGAGGCGCTGGCCGCCCGGCACGCTGGCGCGGGGAACGATGCGCTGGAAGAGAGAGTCGATGCGCTCGAAGTAGGTGGCGATAGCCCGCATCCGGCTCGTGCCGGCATTGCCGATCACCTCGAAATGTGGGCTCCGCACCTCGACCCACTTGCCCACTAGCTGATCTGCGCGGAGCGGTCCAGCTGTCGCGACCAACAGGACGAGGCTGACCGCGAGCAGCAGGTTCGACAGGAAGGGCTGCCGGGAAAGGGTCATGTCGTAGCCGTGAGAATAGCCGGGGCGGGCAATCAAGCCCATGGAAGTCCCGCTTCCAGGAGAAGCGGGAGCCTCCACGAGAGTGAACGGAGGATCGCTTCGCGGCTCAGTCCATGTGCTGGATCACCGCGTCGCCGAAGCCGGAGCACTTGACCTCGGTGGCGTCTTCCATCAGACGCGCGAAGTCGTAGGTGACCGTGCCGGCGTTGATGGCGCCGTCCATGCCTTGGATGATCCGGTCAGCCGCTTCGGTCCAGCCCATGAAGCGGAGCATCATCTCGCCCGACAGGATGACCGATCCCGGGTTCACCTTGTCGAGGTCGGCGTACTTCGGTGCGGTGCCGTGGGTGGCCTCGAAGATGGCGTGGCCGGTGGCGTAGTTGATGTTGCCGCCGGGCGCGATGCCGATGCCGCCCACTTGCGCCGCCAGCGCGTCCGAGAGGTAGTCGCCGTTCAGGTTGAGCGTCGCGATGACATCGAACTCGTTCGGCCGGGTGAGCACCTGTTGCAGGGTGATGTCGGCGATCGCGTCCTTGACCAGGAGCTTGCCCTGGCCGAGCTCCGTCTTCTGCTCCGCGTTGGCCGCCGCCTCGCCCGAGTTCGCCTTGGTGCGCTCCCACTGCTCCCAGGTGTAGGTGCGGTCGGCGTACTCGCTCTCCGCCACCGCGTAGCCCCAGTTGCGGAAGGCGCCCTCGGTGAACTTCATGATGTTGCCCTTGTGAACGAAGGTGACGCTCTTCCTGTCGTTGGTGAGGGCGTAGTCGATCGCGGCGCGCACCAGGCGCTCGGTGCCCTCCCGCGACACCGGCTTGAAGCCGAGCGCCGTCGAACCGGGGAAGCGGATCTTGCGGTAGACCTGGGGGAAGTTCGACTGCATGAATTCGAGGGTCTTCTTCACCTCGGCGCTGCCCGCCTCGAACTCGATCCCCGCGTAGATGTCCTCGGTGTTCTCGCGGAAGATCACCATGTCCACCTTCTCCGGGTGCTTGACCGGCGAGGGGACGCCATGGAACCAGCGCACCGGACGGAGACAGACGTAGAGGTCGAGCATCTGGCGCAGGGCCACGTTGAGCGATCGGATGCCGCCGCCGATGGGCGTGGTGAGCGGTCCTTTGATGCCGACCAGATATTCGCGGAACGCCTCGACGGTCTCGTCGGGGAGCCAGGTCTGGAACTTGTCGTAAGCCTTCTGGCCGGCGTAGACCTCCATCCATTCGATCTTGCGCTGGCCGCCATAGGCCTTGGCGACCGCGGCGTCGAACACCCGCACGCTGGCGCGCCAGATGTCGGGGCCGGTGCCGTCGCCCTCGATGAAGGGAAGGATGGGATGGTCGGGAACGTGCAGCTTGCCGCCGTCGAGCGTGACTTTCGCGCCGCCGCTCGGGACGACAGGTTTCGGACTCGTCATGGGGTTCAACCTCCTGAAGCCCCCATTCTATGAAGCGCCGGACCTTCTCCCACCGCACGAGCGGGTGGGCAGCTGTCCCCATTTCTCTACTGGCGGCGCAGGGGGAAGCGGCGGGAGGCGGGGTAGGGGAAGAAGTCGGGGAACTCGCCGGCCGCGATGTGCTGCTGCATGTCGAGCCAGAAGCGGGGGGTCAGCAGGTCGCCATGAACGTCGAGGAAGGCGTCGCGCAGGCGGCCGCGCAGGCCGAGGAAGCGCTCGAGCTCGGCCGGGAAGACGTCGTGGACACCGACGAAGAACGGGGGCTCGACGCCCGTCTCGGGCTCGTCGGCGATGGCGGGCAGCTCGCGGAACCGGCAGTCGACGAGCGGCGCCAGCTCGTCGTAGTCGTAGAAGACGACCCGCCCGTGGCGGGTGACGCCGAAGTTCTTCGGCAGGAGATCGCCGGGAAAGACGTTCGACGCCGCGAGGTCCTTGATCGCCTGGCCGAAGCCCAGCGCGGCCGCTTCGGCGTCGTCGGGCGGCGCGCTGGCGAGGAAGAGGTTGAGCGGGGTGATCTTGCGCTCGGTGTAGAGGTGGCGGATGGCGACGCCGTGCCCGGCGAGGGTCACGCTGGAGGGCGCCCCCTGGAGCAGGGTGCCGAGCAACTTCTCGGAGAAACGCTCGCGCTCGAACTCGAGGTGCTCGAACTCCTGGGCGTCGATCAGCCGGCCGGCGCGGTCGTGCAGGTAGACCCGCCGGTAGTTCTCGACCACCTGGTCACGGCTCATCGTCTTGGTCGGCCCGAAGACGTCGCGGATGATCTTGAAGACCACGTCGTAGGAGGGCAGGGTGAAGACGAGCATCACCATCCCGGTGTCGCCGGGCGCGCGCACGAAGGGCTCGTCGGAATCCGCGAGGTGGCGCAGCAGGTCCCGGTAGAGCTCGGTCTTGCCGTGCTTGTTGTAACCGATGCCGTTGTAGAGCTCGGAGACCGGCTTGAGAGGGAGCAGCGACTTGAGGAAGCGGACCGTTTCGTAGGGCTGCCCGACATCGACGTGGAAGTAAGACCGCGTGAAGCTGAACACCTGGCTGACCTCGTCGCTCTCGACCAGGACGGCATCGAGGACGATCCGGTTCGCGGGGTTGGTGAGCACCAGGACGAGAGGCACCAGCTCGGTGCCGCGCAGGATGCGGCCGACCACGTAGGCCGCCTTGTTCCGGTAGAAGGGGGGATCGACGACCTGCACCGCTTCGACGTCGCGCTCCGCGATCGGCCCGCCCAGACGGCGCTCGACCTCGGCGGCGGCGAGGTGGACGTCGCGCTCGAGGTCCTCGAAGGGAGCGGCGAAGCCGCGCTCGAGCAGGATCCGCCGCAGGATCTCGGCGGTCGGGCCGACCGCCGGATAGACGCGGTGGATCGGCTCGCCGGGGGCGCGCAGCAGATGGGTCGGCTCGGGGGCCACGAACTCCACCGCCGGATCGACGCCCACCGTGGTGAAGACGCGGCGCGACGCCGAGCTGAAGAAGGTCTCCGCGAGCTCGACGTCGCCGCGGCCGCGGATGCGCGCCACGTAGGCTTCCTTCATGGCGCTCCACAGGGGCTTCTCCTGGGAACGCTCGGCGAGCGTCGCCTCCAGCCGCGCGATCGCGGGCGCCAGGGTTCGCGGGTAGAGCTCCAGACGTTCCCGCGCGTCGCTCTGCATCGCAGCCCAGTCTCGCTCCGCGAAATGGCGGGGCGCCCGGGCGGTGATGCGAGCGAACTCGGTGCGGTAGGCGTCGAACGCGCCGGCCAGGATCTCGGCGCCGCGCCGCGCCAGCTCGCGCTTGGGAGAGGTCGTGGTCAGGCGCATGGGCGCGGACGCCGTCGCTCGGGCCGGGCGGGCCTCAGAGCAGGGACTCGAGGCTCGCGGCGTGGAAGCCGACCAGCAGCGTCTTGCCGCGCCGCACCATCGGGGCGCGGAAGTTGCCGGTCGGGCCCTTGAGATCGGCCGGCTTCACCTCGCCGGCGGGGTGGGAGACCGCCTTCTTGCCCTTGGCGATGACGACGGTGTCGACCGACGCGATGAGCGCTCGCGCTTCCTGCTCGCCCAGCGGCTCTTTGCGGCTCGAGCGCTCCTCGGAGACCGTCGCCTTGCGTCGCGTGAGCACCTCCCGGGTGCGTTCGCACGAGACTCAGGAAGGGCGGGCGTAGAAGAGGTCGACGCGGGGCATATCTCGATAGTAGCAAGCAAATAAGGGACGAGCCCTGGTAGATGGCGCTGGCAAGCACCTCTGGTCAATTCCAGTAGGAGGCTGCAAAGTACCAGGGAGCTCCCTGGGTTCCTGGTCCGAGCCGCCTGCTTCCAGGTTGGAACTCGCCGCTCGTCTAGGGCGCAATCGAGCTTCGGAATCCTCCGCGAAACAGCTGGCAGCCTCTGGAATGAGCTCTGGCGAGGGCGTCTCGGCGATCCGGATGGCGATGGTCCAGAAGACTGCTGGTTTGGGCGGATGAGAAGAAGGCTCTCTGCCGGCAGCACGTCACGACGCGGAAGCGCAACCGGTAGATGCCGATGACGCTCTTTTCCGGAGGTGGGAAGGTTGAGGCTCACAGCTTTCCGATCCAGTCGGCGATTCGGAGCCACCACACGACCCAGATGGCTTCGCGGACGATTGCCCGGCTCATCTTGCTCGTTCCCTCGACCCGCTCCGTGAATACGATCGGAACCTCGACCAGCTTGAACTCCTTGCGCCAGGACCGAAAGCTCATCTCGATCTGGAATGCGTAACCATTCGACGTGATCCGGTCGAGCGGGAGAGCATCGAGCACGGAACGCCGGAAGCACTTGAAGCCGCCGGTGGCGTCGGAAAGTGGCAGCCCCGTCACCCAGCGGACATAAACGTTGGCGTAGTAGGAGAGCAGGAGCCGGGACATGGGCCAGTTGATGACATTGACGCCGCTCTTGTATCGAGATCCGAGAGCGACGTCCCCCCGATCGCAGGCGTTCAAGAGCGCCGGTAAGAATTTCGGATCGTGGGAGAAATCCGCGTCCATCTCGAGGAGACGGTCATAGCCGCGCTCGAGTCCCCACTTGAAGCCGGCCAAATAGGCTCTACCGAGTCCTTCTTTTCGCTCGCGATGAAGCACGTGCACCCGGGCCGAGGCTCCGGCCAGCCGATCGGCAATGGCGCCTGTGCCGTCGGGTGAGTTGTCATCGACCACGAGTACCTCGAGGCGATCGTCCTGTTCGAGAATTGCGGGCACGAGCAGGGCCACGTTCCCGCTCTCGTTGTAAGTCGGCAAGATCACCAGGAACCGCTCCGCCATGAACAGCAGGTCTCCTTGTCAACGACTTCGCAGACGGCTCAAATCGGCAAGTCGGGATGCAGGCTCATCTCGCGCGCCCCGTCCCTATGCTGGGTAGGCGAACCGGAGAAGACCTCGCCGAGTGCCTGGCCGAGTGCCTGGAGGGACACCGGCTCAGCGATGCATTCTCGATCCGCTCGACTGCGGCCGCTTTGTCGCGAATCGTAGCCAACCAGTCTGAACACCTGGCCCCGGTCGGCACCCAATGTCTTCATCATCTGGCGATATCTTATTCTGCAACGGCCTACCCTCAGCCGGAGTGGAGAAGAGAGAAGGGCTCTGCGTATAGATGATGATTCAATCCGACTTGCCGGAACAGACACGCGCGGGGAGCGTGCGCAGACACGCGCGGATCTCTGCATGCGGCGCGGCGATGTCGGCGTTGACGCTGATCTTCTTCGTGGTCAATGCGCGGTGGATTTGGCTCTATCGCCATGGGCATCTGCTCGATATAGACGAGGCGGGATACCTGGGATTTGCGCTGATCGACTATCAGGCGTTCATTCGAAGAGGCCTCGTCGGCTGGGTCTCCACGGTTTTCGGTCCAGGTATACAGGCGCCTTTGACAACAGCGTTGGCTTCGCTGCTCTTTCTCGGCGTTGGCCCTCACCTCATCGTCGGCTTCGCGGTGCCGCTCCTGGCGGGCACGGGTTGCATCGTGGCGACGTACTTCCTCGGGAAATCATTGGGATCGCCGCAGGCGGCGCTGGCAGCCAGCGTTCTCGTGGCGTCGTGCCCGGAAATTGTGAACTACTCTCGCAGCTTTCATTTCTCCATCCCGGCCACCCTCGTCTTCACCGTCATGTTGTTGGCTCTGGTGCGGTCGAAGCACTTCGAGAAGGTTGGCTGGAGCTTGTTGTTCGGTGTTTCTCTCGGGTTGTTGCCGTTGACACGGACGATGACGATCGCGTTCGTTCCCGGAGTGGTGCTCGGCGCCTTCGTCTATGCGGTCACCGGTCCGGTCCGGCGTGCCAGGCGCTTTCTTCTGCTGACGGCCTGCCTTGCTATCTCGCTACTCACCGCGGCGACTTGGTACATTCCGAACGGCGCAGCCGTGCTCGGATACCTGACGAGTTTCGGCTATGGCGCCCGGTCGGTGGAGTACGGGAAGGCCATCTCGAGATTCGGTCCCGATGCGTGGCTTTCATCTCTCAGTACGTTTGGTGCGCAAGTATTCCTCGCACACTTGATCTTGATCATCTCTGGAGCAGTGGCGCTGTTTGCCGCTGCGTGGCGGCGGGCGCGTGAGATGGGGAGTCGGGCTTTCGTTGAGAGAGCTGTGCGAGCTCCGCAAATGCCGATCTTGATCGTTGTCGCCGAAATCTTCGTGGCGCTAACGTCGACTCGAACCTCGGGGAGCGCATTTTTTGCGCCGATGGTGCCGGCGTCCCTGGTCGTTGCAACGTGGGCTCTGTTCAACCTCAGCAGTGAACGCCGTTTCAGGCGGGTACTGATGGGAGCGATCTCGATCGCCGCCACGATGACGAGTGCTCCGCTCCTGGAGCTTCGCGGCCCGCTGGCCGTGAAATGGGGAGTGGACCTGCCCGTGCTCGGCGGATACCCGGTGGCCGACGGGGACGGCACCCTGCAGAGATATCTATCGGCCATGCGGCCCCACCAGGCGGCTGTTGGCGAAGACTCGACGAGCCGGGCCAGGGCTTGGATGCATCTCGATGTGGAGACGGCAGCGCTCGTCACCCGAGAAGGCCGGGCCAGAGCCTCGATCACTTTCGGCTTCCGCCATCGTCTCTATAACGTCAACACCGTCAACCTTCAGCAACTGCGGAGTACCGGCCGCCAGTTTCGCACGCGCCAAGTCGAGCCGGTCGTGACTGGGGACTCGGTCCCTGGATACTTGTCCTGGCTGACGAGCGAGGCCGCGGAGACCTGCGTGCTCCTGACCAAGAATTCCACCGAGGGCGATTTCGAACCGCTGGTGAGTCCTGGCCTGATGCGAAATGCTGCCGAGCAGGCTGGCTTCGAACCGGTGGCTCACCTGCTGACGCCGGACGGCCAATCCATCACACTTTGGGCGAATCGGCTCGCCCCTCCGAATTGCGGATCCCGGCGCCAGAAGCTGCCGAAATTGAGCTTCGCGCTGATCTCTACGCATCTGGTCGACACGCCTGGGGCTGGATTTGTCGATGTGATCCATCGGATCGGGCAAGATCTGAAGATTGTGGGGTGGGCCGCTGACCCCGCCACGAAGAGTCCCGCTACCGCGGTTTACATCTTCGTGAACGGAAGCGATGTCGTCGCCGTTGCGCCGACCGTTTCTAGACCGGACATCAACAGCTTCCTCAATCCTGACCCACGGCAGTTGTTCGGATTCACTACGAACGTGCCGGTGTCCGAGTCGATCGACAGCCTAAGAGTATTCGCGCAGATGCACGATGGGTCGTTCGCCGAGCTCGGAGGTGCCAACGGAAGGCGTCGATGAGTTCAACGATGTGCATTCAATGTGCCTTCCGGTAGAGGTTGGGCCAGCAAGGTAGGGACCTTTCTCGCAGGCGAATGAGACGTCCGGCCTCGCGAGCGAGGAGACCAAGGGTCAGGTGGCGGCGGATCGGGCGCGGAGCCGGGGCGAGACGGCCTTGGACGGCGCGACAGGTCACGTCGCTGGCCTATCCTGGCTGCACAAAGCGAACGCTTCGGCTGGTGGCTTCCAGTTGGAGATGAGTTGCCGCCACTCAGTCCTTCGGAAGACGCAGGCACTCGACGGCACCCTACACGTCCCCCTCTTTCCCTTTGTTGGCCACTGACGGATGCCATTTCGCGAGAAAGGGCGCTAATTTCTCGTCCTTCCTTGGCATGGAGCCCCGCGCCCTCGGCTACGATCGTCCGATGTCTCCACTCTCCTCCCTCCCGATCGAGAGGGCGCGGCGGCTCCTGTCGTCGGTCTTCGGCCACGCCGACTTCCGGCCGCCGCAGCGGGAGGTGGTGGAGGCGCTGCTCACGGGACACGACGCCCTGGTCCTGATGCCGACGGGGGGTGGCAAGTCGCTCTGCTATCAGCTGCCGGCGCTGGTCCGGCAAGGCACGGCGGTGGTCGTCTCGCCACTCATCTCCCTGATGAAAGACCAAGTGGACGCGCTGCGCGAGAACGGCGTCGAGGCGGCCTACCTCAACTCGGCGCTCGAGCCGGGCGAGGCGCGGCGGGTCGAGCGGCGGTTCGCGGAGGGGAAGTGGAAGCTCTTGTACGTGGCGCCGGAGCGGCTGGTGACGCCCGGCTTTCTGGAGCTCCTCGAGCGGACCGAGCTGGCGCTCTTCGCCATCGACGAGGCGCATTGCGTCGCCCAGTGGGGGCACGACTTCCGGCCCGAGTACCTCGAGCTCGGCATGCTGCGCGAGCGCTTTCCCGCGGTGCCCCGGATCGCGCTCACCGCCACCGCCGATCCGGCGACCCGGCGCGAGGTGGAGGCACGGCTCCTGGCGCCCGGGGCGCGCCGTTTCGTCTCGAGCTTCGACCGGCCCAACATCTTCTACCGCGTCATCGACCGGGAAGGCGGGCCGGGGCAGCTGCTCGCGTTCCTGCGCGAGCGGCATCCGGAGGAGAGCGGCATCGTCTACCGCCGCACTCGCGACGCCGTGGAGAAGACCGCGGACTTCCTCTCCGCGCACGGCCTTTCGGCGCTTCCCTACCACGCGGGTCTCGATGCCGAGGTGCGTCAGCGCCACCAGGAGCGCTTCCGCATGGAGGAGAACATCGTCGTCGTGGCGACGGTGGCCTTCGGCATGGGAATCGACAAGCCCGACGTCCGCTTCGTCGCCCACCTCGACCTGCCCGAGAGCCTCGAGGCCTTCTACCAGGAGTCGGGGCGCGCCGGCCGCGACGGCTTGGCGGCGGACTCCTGGGTCGCCTGGGGTTTGCAGGACCTGGTGCTGGCCCGGCGGCGGATCGACCGCTCCGAGTCCGACCCGGAGCGCAAGCGCGTCGAGCGCTCGAAGCTCGACCGCATCGTCGCCTACTGCGAGACCACGAGCTGCCGGCGTCAGGCCCTGCTGCGCGCCTTCGGCGAGGAGCATCCGGGCGCGTGCGGCGCCTGCGACAACTGCGTGGAGCCGGTCGCCACCTGGGACGCCACCGAGGAGGTGCGCAAGGCGCTGTCGGCGGTCTATCGTACGGGCCAGCGCTTCGGCGCCGGTCACGTGATCGACGTGCTGCGCGGCGAGAGCGGCGAGCGGGTCGTCCAACGCCGCCATGACCGGCTCTCCGTCTTCGGCATCGGCAGCGAGCTCTCGGCGCTCGAGTGGCGCTCGCTCTTCCGCCAACTCGTCGCCCACGGTCTGCTGACTCCGGACTCGGAGGGCTATGGTGTGCTGTCGCTCACCCCCGCCGCCCGTCCGGTGCTGCTGGGTGAGCAGGAGGTCCGTCTGCGGCCGGCGCGCCGGAAAAAGGAGCGGGCCCGGCGCGGCCTCACCGCCCAGGCGCCCGCCGAGCTTGCCGCCGACAGTCCGGAGGCTCACCTCTTCGAGCGTTTGCGCGCCTTACGCCGCGAGCTCGCGAGCGCCCAGGGCGTGCCGCCTTACGTCGTCTTCCACGATTCGACGCTGCGCGCCATGGCGGCCCTGCGTCCCACGACCGAGAGCGAGCTCGCCACGCTCCCCGGAATCGGCGAAAAGAAGCTCGAACGCTACGGCAAGCGCTTCCTCAGCGCGATCGCCGAGGCGAGCGCGTCCACCGATCCGCCTTCCTAGAACGAGATCGCAGAGCCCGTCTCGTCGCGGCGATCCAGGTCGTCGGACGGGTCGGCATTCACTCGTCGTTCGCCTCCCGCGCCTCGAGACCTTCACGATCGAGCGCTTGCCGGACACTGGCCGCGAGCTGATCCAGGGTGAACGGCTTCTCGAGAAAATCGAGCTTCGTCCCGCTCCGGCGCAAGTCGGAGATGGCCTCGTCGCTGTAGCCGGAGATGAAGAGCAGACGCGGGTGGTGGCCGCGCTCGGCGAGCAGGGCCAACATCCGAGGGCCACCCGCCCGCGGCATGATGACGTCACTCACGACGAGATCGATGCTGCCCGGGTTGGCCAGGTAGAGGTCGACCCCTTCGAGCCCATCGGCTGCCGACAGCGGATCGTAGCCGCGGTTTTTCAACGCTCGAACGACGAGTCGCCGCACGGTCGGATCGTCTTCGACGACCAGAATCCGCTCGCCGTGACCGCGCTTCGCTCGTGACGTGCGTGGGCGGCGGGGTGGAGCGTCGCGTGGGCGTGTCGCGCTGAGGGGGATGTGGACGCTGACCGTGGTGCCGGAAGCTGGCGCCGAGTCGATTTCGATGGTTCCGCCGCTCTGCTGAATGATCGCGTAGGCGGACGAGAGGCCGAGGCCCGTACCTCGTCCCGGTTCCTTCGTGGTGAAGAAGGGATCGAAGGCCCGCTCGACGACCTCCGGCGGCATGCCGACACCCGAGTCGGCGACCGTCAACCGCGCGCAGCGGCCGCTCGGTCCTCGCGGATCCGGGCCGCCACCCGCGGCCGAGAGCTCGACCGCCGCGGTCTCGATGCGGAGGACGCCGCCCTCGGGGGAGGCGTCCCTCGCGTTGGAGACCAGGTTCAGGATGACCTGTTCGATCTGCCCGGGATCGACTTCGACCGGCAAGGGCTCCGAGGCCAGCGAGGTCTCGATCTCGAGGTCCTCTCCGATGAGACGGCCGAGCATCTCCTGCAAGTGCCGCACCAGCTGGTTGAGATCGACGACATCGGTCAGGCGTTCCTGCTTGCGGCCGAACGCGAGGAGCTGCTTCACGAGCGCGGCGGCCCGCTCGCCGGCCTCCTGGATCGCCTGCGTGTGCTCGGTGAGCGAGGGGTCGCCCGACGCTTGCCGCGCGAGAAGCTCCGCGTGCCCGAGAATGATGACCAGAAGGTTGTTGAAGTCATGAGCGATGCCGCCGGCGAGCTTGCCGACGGCCTCCATCTTCTGGGCGTGCCGGAGCTGCTCTTCGAGCTGCTTCCGATCGGAGATCTCCCGCCAGACCACGTGCAACAGACGGCGTTCCGATTCCTCGATCGCCGTCAGCAGGACTTCCACCGGAAAGACCTCGCCATCCGCCCGCCGGTGGAGCCACTCGAAGCGGTGGCTGCCGCGCTCGAAGGCGATGGCGATCATCTCGTTCGCCTTCTCGTAAGAGTCCCGGCCATCGGGCTGCCGCGGCGGCGAGAGCTCGGACGGGTGGGTCCTGAGCATCTCCTCGCGAGAGGCATAGCGCAGCATGCGCACGGTCGCGTCGTTGCACTCGACGAACCGATCGCCTTCGATGATCAGAATCGCATCCGCTGACCGTTCGAAGAGCTCGCGATATGGATCCGGTTTCTCTCCCATCCTGCTCGGCCTCTCGGAGGCGAAGTCGAAGTTCTTATCCTACTCGCGAAGGGTTGGCTTCGGCGTGGACGTGCGGACTCTCAGTCGGCGTCGTCGAGCCAAGCGTCGATTTCGCGCCGCTCTTTCTTGGTGGGGCGGCCGGAACCCTTTTCGCGCCGGACGGGGGGGCGGCGCAAAGCGCGGGCGACCGGGTCGGGGGCGGGGCGCGGCGGGGAGAGGTCCTCGAAAAGGCGGGGGACTTCGGTCTTGGGTAGGGTTTTCTGGGCGAGCTCGCGAACCACCAGGATGCGCGTCCAGTCGCGCGTCACCTCGGCTTCGATGCGGTCGCCGAGCGCCAGCTCGCGGTGTGGCTTGACGGTCACGCTATTGACGCGTACCCGTGAGAGTTGGCAAGCCTTGGTGGCGAGGCTGCGTGTCTTGAAGACGCGCGCCACGTGCAACCACTTGTCGATCCGGACGCCGTCGGCCACCGCCCGATCTTACGGCAGGGCAGGGCAGCGCCTGGGCGCCGATCAGCCGGTCATCCGGCTTTCGATCCACAGGCCGACGACATCCGCGATGCGGCCTTCGGCGTCGAACGTGAAGATGTTCGTGCCGCGCCCCCTCTCGGCGCCGTCGGCGCCACGGGCGACCCATTCGGTGAGCGCCGTTCCCTGGCAGTGATGGACCGGGCCAGCGCGCTCGAGCCGCATGCCCGGCATGAAGACATGGACCGCCGCCAGATGGGGGCGCAGATCGTCGATGCCGTCGATCAGGCTGAAGCGGTCACGGAAGCGAATGCCGGAGGCGACGTGGGCGTCGAGAGCCGCGTCGCGGAGCGACGCGACGGGCTCGCTCCAGGCCGAGAACCAGGCGTCGATTCGCTTCTCGGCCGCGGCGTTGACCTCGTTGGCGACCACGTTCGCGAAGATCGAAAGCTGGTAGCGCCAACCCTGCACGTGGAGGTCGCGCGCCGCCGGGTCGGCGAAGGCGTGGGTCAGGTCGAGCCGGGTTCCTTCCGGGTCGTCCGTCAGGGAGATGGTGACGAGCGAGGCGCCGACGGCGATCGGCTCGCCGCTGGCGAATCCGAAAGTGAATGCGATCTTGTTCGGCGATTCGATCTCGACGACCTCGCCCGCGGCTTCGACGCCGTTGGGATAGCGCACGAAGACTTTGCCGCCGACTTCCGGGTCGATCATCGATCCGGCGCCCCACCAGGCGGCCCAACGCGAGGAATCGGTGAAGTAGGCGAAGACGGATTCGCGGCGCGCGCGGATCACGATATGACGTTCGAGGGCATGCGGAAGCGCGGTCGGAGTGGGGCTCATGGCTGGGCTCCGGGACGGCGCGCACGGCGCCGGGTCGAATGATGTCGGGGTCGCGGACCGCGCCGGCCCGCTGCGAGCTCGGCGCGGAGCTTCAAGGCGTAGAGCGCGTCGTCCCACATCGCCTCGAGGGCCGCCGCCATGGGCCCGATGTGGTCGCGGCGGGCGCGATAGAGGCGCCGCCGTCCGGCAGCGCGGACCTCGACGAGATCGGCGTCGGCCAGGGCCCGCAGGTGCTGCGACACGGCACCGAAGGTCACGTCGCCGAGCTGGCGATGGATCTCGCCGGCCGGCATCTCGTGGGTCCAGACGAGGCGCAGGATTTCGCGGCGCCGGGGCGAAGCCAGAGCGGAGAGGGACGCGGCCACGCATACAGTTTAGTAAAAACTAAAATAATGTCAAGCCGTGGCAGGATGCGCGCGGTGCGGGTGTCCCGTGAGGAGTTCGAGAAGCTGGTGGAAGAGGCGTTGGAGCTCTTGCCGGAGGAATTCAAGGCGGCGCTCGACAACGTCGCCGTCATGGTGTCCGAAGAGCCGTCGAACGACGATCTCGAGGAGGTCGGCATCGACCCGGAGGATCCCGATCGGGACGAGCTCTTCGGCCTCTACCAGGGAGTTCCGCTGACCGAGCGCGACAGCTTCTACTCGGCATTGCCCGATCGCGTGATGATCTACCGGGGTCCGATCCTCCGGGTTTGCGAAAGCCGGCGCGAGGTCATCCGCGAAGTGCGCGACACCGTCCAGCACGAGCTCGGCCACTATTTCGGCATGGACGAGGATCAACTGCCGTTCTGACGACGACGGTCGGCGCGAACCGCGACCTGCTCGGCTTCGAAGGTTCCCCGATCCCATGGCGACCATCCGGCGCGAAATTCGGCAGCTGACCCGCCTCGCCACTCCGGTGGCGCTGACCCAGCTCTCGTCCATGTTGCTCTGGACGATCGACTTCCTGATGGTCGGCCGAATCGGCGTGACTGCGTTCAACGCCGTGTCGCTCGGCCGGCTCTGGGTGATGGGGACCTCGATCGTGGCGCTCGGGCTGCTCTTCGGCCTCGACCCGATCGCCACCCAGGCACACGGGGCGCGCGACCGGGAGCGGCTGGGCGAGGTGCTCCTGCACGGTGCGGTGCTCGCCCTGCTGGCGGCGTTGCCACTGGCGCTGCTCTGGCTCGAGACCGGCCCCATCCTCCTCGCCTTCGGTCAGGACCCGGCGACGGTTCTGCTCGCCGAGCGCTACGTGAAGGTGCAGATTCCTGCACTCCCGCTCTTCCTTCTCTTCATGGTGGTTCGCCAGTATCTGCAGGCACGCGGGATCGTGCGGCCGGCGATGTGGATCTCGTTCGCGGCGATCGCGTTCAACGCCGGATGCAACTGGTTGCTCATCTTCGGGCACGCCGGGCTGCCGCGCCTCGGCGCGGTCGGAGCCGGCGTGGCGACCGCGATCACCGAGGCCCTCATGCTGGTCGCGTTGCTGGTCTCGATGCGCGCCTACCGGCTGCAACGCGGCGCGACGACCCGGCTCGACCCTCGCCGGGTGCGGCCGGCTCGGCTGCTGGAAATCGCTCGTTTCGGCGCCCCGGTCGCGGCGCAGCTGGCCTTCGAGTACTGGGCATTCGCGATCGCCTCGCTCTGGGCGGGGCGGCTGGGAGCGATTCAGCTCGCGGCACACTCGATCGCGCTCAATCTCGCGTCGATCTCGTACATGGTGCCGCTCGGCATCGCGAGCGCCGCGACGACTCGGGTCGGAAACCGGATCGGCGCGGGGGACCGGCGGGGCGCCGAGCGGGCCGCCTGGGTCGGCTTCGCGCTCGGCGGCAGCACGATGCTCGGCTTCGCACTGCTCTACGTGGTGGGGCGCCATTGGATCCCGCTCGCCTTCGGAACCGGGCTGCCGGTCGTGAAGCTGGCGGCGACGGTGCTTCCGATCGTCGCCGCGTTCGAGCTCTTCGACGGCTTGCAGGTGGTCGGTGGCGGCATCCTGCGCGGGATGGGTGAAACGCGTCCGGCGGCTGCGGCGAATCTGATCGGCTACTACGTGTTGGGGCTGCCGCTCGGCTGGTGGCTCGGTTCGCCCGAGCGCCTCGGCCTGCGCGGCATCTGGTGGGGGCTCGCCAGCGGGCTCTTCGCGGTGGCGATCTTCCTGGTGGTCCGGGTGGCGGTGCGCGGTCCTCGCCGCGTGCCGGCGCTCGTCGAGCGTCGAGCTCTCTCGGGTCGCCGCTCGCGGATCAGATGAGCTCGTTGGCGCGCCAGAGGTACCAGGACGCGACCGTCCGGTAGGGGCGCCAGCGCTCGCCGTGGTTGGCCAGCTCCTTGGGCTTGGGAAGGATGCGGCGCCCGTAGGTGCGCGCGAAACCCTTTTTGACGCCGTAGTCGTCGACCGGCAGGACGTCCGGCCGGCCGAGCGTGAAGATGAGGAACATCTCCACCGTCCAACGTCCGACGCCGCGTATCTGGGTGAGGGCTTCCACGATCTCGTCGTCGCTCCACTTTTCGGCCTTGGAACGGGTCGGAATCTCGCGGTCGAGCGCACGGCGGGCGAGGTCGCGAACCGAGGCGGCCTTGTTGCGCGACAATCCCGCCGAGCGCAGCAGCTCGTCCGAGGCATCGACGATCGAGGCCGGACGGGGACAGCGCCTCGATCCGAACAGCTTGCAAACGCGCGCGTAGATCGTGGCCGCCGCCTGACCGGAGAGCTGCTGGTAGACGATCGACTCGAAGAGCGCTTCGTAGGGGCTTTGGCGGGCGGCGATCTCGAGCCGGCAGGGGCCGGCGTCGCGAATGACGCGAGCCAGCGCGCGGTCGCGCCGGGAGACGTGGGCGCAGGCGGTTTCCAGATCGAAGGGTGGCTTCGTCATCGGGGCGATTCGCAGTTGCGCGGGTCGCAGAAGGAGCGCCAGTCTAACCGAGTCGGGTGAGGAAACCGAAGCAATTCGGTCGATGAAAATCGGCGGGGACGATTCCGGTGGGAGACCATGCCGAGAACTCGGGAGCCGCGTCGCGAGGCCGTTCGATGCGAAAGAAGTTGGCGGTCCAGCGTCTCTCCGCCGAGTACTCGGCGCCGAGCGAGGCCCACGGCAGGACGAAGCAGGCAGACCATCCCCTGGCCGGGTCGATCGAGACGTTGGCTTCGAGGCCAGGACAGTCCCAGCTCCGGTCCACCCTCATCTCGCGACGGTCGCCGAACGGCGAGAAGATCCGGGCGTCGAAGAGCGTGCCCAGAGGATTGACCTCGATCTCGAAGTAGCGCCGCGCGGTCGCGTGCCCCGGTGCCAGGAAGATCTCGACGACCTCTTCGGTCCACAGCGCCGCGTCGCGCTCGCGCAGCGTCGCCCGGGGCTCGGGATCCTCGATCTCGAAGTCGACGACGAGGGTCTCGCCTTCGTCGCGCAATTCGACTCTCGTCTCCCAGCGGGGGACGGACCCGTCCTCGCTCCGGACGAGGGGTGCGAGCCGCACGCTCTCGCCGCGCGGCAGCTCGACTCGGGGGCGGTTCACTCCCAGGGGCCGGGAGGCATGCGGCGGCGCTCGAAGACGACGCCGGCGAGCGCGGCGTCGAGCAAATCCTCGGCATCCTCGAGCGCGACGGAGCCGTGCCAGAGGTTCCCCGGCCAGACCGCGACCGTGGCGCCGCGGCTGCAGTGGTGCAGGCAGCCGGTTTGGGTGACGAGGACCTGCTGCTTGAGACCGCGCTCGCGCACCAGGTCCTTCAATCGGCGATAGAGATCGACGCTGTCACGTCGCGCGCAGCTCGGCTTCGGAGCGTCCGGGCCCCGATCGTTCGTGCAGACGAGGATCTGAATCTCGGGAGCGGGCACCCTCGAAGTTTATGCGAGCCACCGATAGGATGGACGCCCGCGAATGAACGTCAGGCTTCTGCTCAATCCGGCCTCGGGCCGTGGCCGGGGAGGACGCGCTCGAACGTCCCTGGAACGACTCGCCAAGCGCGCGGGGATCGCGATGGAGGAGAGCTCGAGCGCCGCCGACCTGGCACGCCGCTCGCGCGAGGCGGCGCTCGCGGGCGTCGAGCGGCTGCTGGTGGCCGGAGGAGACGGCACGTGGCACTGGGCGGCGCAGGGGCTGGCCGGCACCGCGACCGCCCTGGCTCCGATTCCGTTGGGCACCGGCAACGACCTGGCGCGCGAGCTCGGCTACCCGCTCGATCTCGCGGGCGCCTTTGCCGCGGGCGTCGAAGGTCCGCTGACCCGGATCGACCTCGGTCGGATGGGCGAGCGATGGTTCTGCGGCGTCGCCGGCGTCGGCTTCGACGCCGCGGTCGCGGAGCGGGCGCGCTCCCGAACGCGGTGGCTGCGTGGTCCGCTCGTCTATGCCTGGGCCACGCTCGCGACGCTGCCGTTCTACCGCTGCCCGCACGCCGAGCTCGAGACGCCGTTCGAGCGATTCTCGGGCGAGGTCTACTTCATCGCCTTCGCGAACACCTCCCACTACGGCGGCGGAATGCGCGTCGCGCCGCGGGCGGATCCGACGGACGGCCTGCTCGATATCGTCGTGGTGCGCCGGTGCAGGAGGCTGGAGTTGTTGAGAATTTTTCCGCGTGTCTACCGGGGCGGGCACCTCGGCCACCCGGCGGTGCGGGTGCTCCGCGCCCCGTCCGTGAGAGTCTCCCTGGAGCCCCGGCAGCTCTTGAATCTCGACGGCGAAGGGGCCGGATGGACCGCGGAGGAGCCCCTGCAGGTGGAGCTTTCGGCGGGCGCGCTGGCCGTGGTGGGGGCCCGCTCGAGCCACAAGATGTAGGGAGTGGCTTTCCCCTTGACCCAATATCCGGTATCCTCATCCCAATTCAAGCATCCGTCACCAAAGCCTCGAGAGAAGGATGAAATGCGCGGAATTCACACGGTAACCTCTGGGCCATCGATTCGTTCGGAATCAGTCGAGGTCCATTCCATCAAGGAGAAATTCATGTCCACACCGAGACTGGCGAGAGGCATCGTCGCCCTCGCCCTCATGCTCGGCATCATGGTCTTCGGCTTCTCGGCGATCGCCGAAGCCCAGGCGACCACCGGAGCCCTCTCGGGCGTCGTGCGGGCCCAATCCGACAATTCGCCGCTGCCCGGCGCCGCGGTGACCGCGATCCACACGCCGACGAATACCACCTACTCGGCGGTGGCCGGGGCCGACGGACGCTTCTACATTCCAAACGTCCGCGTCGGCGGGCCGTACACGGTGAGCGCGGCGCTCGACAGCTTCCAGACCAAGGAAGTGAGCGACCTCACGGTGAACCTCGGCTCGGCGACGAACGTCGATATCGCCCTGCCGCTCGCGACGGTGTCCGAGTCGATCTCGGTGGTCGGCAGCACGAGCGACCTGATCAACCCCAATCGCACCGGCTCGAGCACCTCGGTCTCCTCGCAGGAGCTCGCGAGCCTGCCGACGGTGCGACGCAGCCTGCAGGACTTCGCCCGGACGAATCCCTACTTCAGCATCGACTCCTCCGATGGCAACAGCACGCGCATGTTCGTGGCGGGCCGCAACAACCGCTACAACACCATCCAGATCGACGGCGCGGTGGATAACGACCTGTTCGGTCTCGCCGACACCGGCACGCCGGGGGGCCAAGCCGACACGCAGCCGATTCCGATCGACGCGCTCTCGCAGCTCCAGCTCGTCGTCTCGCCCTACGACGTCCGGCAGGGCGGCTTCACGGGCGGCGGCCTGAACGCGGTGACGCGCTCGGGCTCGAACAAGTTCGAGGGCTCTGTTTACGGCTCCAAGCGCAATCCGAGCTACGTCGGCAACGGCCCGTACGACAAGCCGATCTCCGATTTCAGCGAGGATCAGTACGGCTTCCACGCCGGCGGCCCGATCCAGCAGGACAAGCTCTTCTTCTTCGTGACCGGCGAGCGCAACAAGAAGTCGGCCCCGAGCGGCGTCTCGGCGGACGGTTCGACCGGATCGGTCTACAAGGGCAACGACAGCGCCGCCGAGCTCAAGAGCTTCCTGACCAACACCTACAACTACAACCCGGGCACGCTCGGCGACATCGCGGGGAAGACGGACAGCGACCTGGCGTTCGTGCGCTTCGACTGGAACGTGGCCAAGAACCACCAGCTGACGTTGCGCCACAATTACGTCGACGCGACCCGCGACGTGATCGCGAATCGCTCCTCCTCGGTATTCCGCTTCGACACCGCGAACTACGCCTTCGATTCGACGACGAACTCGACGGTGGCGCAGCTCAACAGCGTGTTCGGCGCCAACTCGTTCAACGAGGGACGCTTGGGCTACCAGACAATTCGCGAGAAGAGGGCGGTTCCTGTCGTTTTTCCTTCGATCGAAATCGGTGGTACGGGTCCGCGACGTGGCGACCTCATCGCGGGGACGGAACAGTTCTCGGGTGCCAATGCGCTCAACCAGGACATCCTCGAGCTGACCGATGACTACACATTTCTGCATGGTCCGCACACGATCACCGTCGGGACGCACAACGAGTTCTTCAAGTTCAGTGATCTGTTTCTTTCGTCCTACTACGGTTACTACTATTTCCCGACCCTTGCCGATTTCGAGGCCGGTATGGCATCCCAGTATTCGATCGGCTTTGCCAACGGCTCGAATCCACGCCGCGCCACGGACCTCAACGTCAGGCAGTACGGAATCTACGGAAATGATCAGTGGCGGGTGAACGACCGCCTCTCGCTCACCCTGGGCCTGCGCGCCGACAAGGCGAGCTTCCCGGATACCCCATCCGAGAATCCGCTCGCCTACAATTCGGTGGGTTACCACACGGCGGAAACCCCCAAGGAGGACCCGATCCTCTCGCCACGGCTCGGCTTCAACTGGGATCCCGACGGCAAGGGAGTTCAACAGCTGCGAGGCGGGATTGGCGTCTTTGCCGGCCGGACGCCCTACGTTTGGATCACGAACGCGTATCAGAACACCGGGGTCGAGTCGACCGCGCTCTCTTTCTACGGTTCGGTGCCGTTCAATCCCGATCCACTCAATCAGCCGCACAACCTCGGAGCGGCAGGGCGGCCCTCGGTCGACCTGATCGATCCGAATTTCGAGTTCCCGCGCGTGCTGCGCTCCACCCTCGGCTACGACCGCACCCTGTTCTGGGGCATCCGCGGCACGGCCGAGGTGGTCTGGTCGCAGACCCAGAAGGACGTCTATTACGAGAACGTCAACAAGGTGCCGACCGGCGGGACGTCGTTCGACGGCCGTCCGACCTATACCTCGAAGTCGAGCGCGCTCGGCGACGCCGTCCTGCTGACCAACACCGACAAGGGGCACGACCTGATCGAGACGATCCAGCTCTCGCGGCCCTTCCTCAACGGTCTGACCATGTCGGCGACCTACGCCCACATGGACTCGAACTCGGCCTTCGACGCGACGTCGAGCCGGGCCATCTCCAACTGGCAGTTCATGCCGACCCGTGGCGACATCTACAAGCCCGAGACCTCGACCTCGATGTTCGAGATCAAGCACCGGTTCAACCTGTCGGCGTCCTACAACTTCAAGACCGGACCGGTCGGCCATACCGTGGCGATCTTCTATACCGCGCAGTCGGGCCGTCCTTACTCCTTGCTCGAGGGCGGCGATCCGAACACCGACGGCTACACCTCGAACGACATGCTCTACGTTCCGGGAGCGGCCGATCAGGTCATCCTCAAGGATTCGCACGGCAACGTCATTCCGTACTCGATGATGGAGAAGTTCCTGCATAGCGCGGGAGTCAGCGGTACGGCGGGACGGATCCTGCGCCGCAACGAGTCCTACGAGCCGTGGACCCACGAGCTCGACTTCCATTACGGCATCGAGCTGCCGATCAAGGTGGTGCGTGCCGAGCTGACGGTCGACGTGCTCAACCTGCTCAACATGATCGACAGCAGCTACGGCGTGATCGACTACGTCGACTTCCAGACCTATACTCCCGTCAAGTACATGGGTACCGATTCGGCAACCGGCAAGGCGATCTACCAGGAGAGCTTCTCCGGCGCCCTGGATCCGGGTGCGCAGTACAGCACCAACGACACGCGTTCCCGCTGGCAGGCGAAGCTCGGGCTCCGTCTGAGCTTCTGATCCGGCGCGGAGCTTCGGCTCCGAACCACGGGAGGGGCGGCGACGTCCCTCCCGTTTTTCTTTCTCCGATATCGTCTCGTTCGTCATGAAGTCCCGGATACGCGGCCCGCGACTGGCGGGTTGGGGAGGGCTCGAAGCGCCCGGCCGGGAGATCCTCTCGGAGGATCTCGCCGCGGCGGCACGCGGACGTCCGCTCACGCGCGGTCTCGGTCGTTCTTACGGCGACAGCGCGCTGCCGCCGCCCGGATCGACCGAGGTCGCGGGTTCGACATGGGCGGACCGCTACCTGAGCTTCGATCCCGCGAGCGGTCTGCTGCGCGCCGAGGCAGGTCTGTCGCTTCGTGACCTGGCCTGGAGGATGCTGCCGCGCGGCTTCTTTCCGCCGGTTGTTCCCGGCACCCAGTACGTGACGCTCGGCGGCATGGTGGCGGCGGACGTTCACGGCAAGAACCATCACGTCGACGGTACCTTCGGACGTCACGTGGAGAGCCTGCGGTTGCTCCTCGCCTCCGGCGAGACGGTCGAGTGCTCGCGGAGCGACCACGGGGATCTCTTCCGCGCGACCCTCGGTGGCATGGGGCTCACCGGTCACATCCTCGAGGTCGCGTTGCGGATGGCGAGGATCCCCTCGCCGTGGATCCATCAGGAGGTGTTTCGGGTCGGCGACATCGACGCCTTTCTTGGCGCGCTCGCGGAATCGGCGCGGGCCTGGCCGTTCACGGTGGGCTGGATCGATGGCCTCGCGGGGGGCGCTAGCCTCGGCCGCGGCGTGCTCTTTCGCGGCCGATGGGCGGAGCCCGGCGAAGCCAAGGCGTCGTCGCCGCGGCCGCGCACCCGAGTCCAGGTGCCGTTCCGCTTCCCGTCGTGGGTGCTGAACGATCTGTCCGTACGGACCTTCAACGCGATCTTTTGGCGAGCTTTTCCGCCCCGGCCGCGGCCCGGCCTGGTGCATCCCGAGAAGTTCTTCTGGCCGCTCGATGGAATCCGGCATTGGAATCGGATCTATGGCTGGCGCGGCTTCACCCAGTTCCAGTGCGTTCTGCCCGAGGGCGAGCGGCCGGGCGCGACCCGTCGATTCCTCATCGACGCGGCGCGTCGCGGAGGCTCGAGCTTCCTTTGCGTGCTCAAGGATTGCGGCGCGGAGGGAGAGGGTATGTTGTCTTTTCCGCGACGCGGAGTGTCGGTGGCGCTCGACCTACCGATCCGCCGGCGGACCCCGGAGCTCGTCCAGGCGCTGGCGGACCGGGTCATCGAGGAGGGGGGACGCATCTATCTGGCCAAGGATGCGTTCGTGCGGGCGGACCAGTTCGCGGCGATGGATCCCCGCTTGGAGGAGTTCCGGAGCCTGCGCGCGCGCTGGGATCCGGACCATCGGATGCAGAGCGCCCAATCCGTCAGATTGCTCGGAGATTCGGCATGAACTTGATTCTTTTCGGCGCCACCCGAGGTATCGGCCGCGCCCTGGCGCGCCGTCTGGCGGCGCGCGGCGATCGACTCTTTCTGCTCGGCCGTGGGCTCGAGGATCTACGCAGGAGCGGCGAGGATCTGGCGACCCGCAGCGGCCGGCCGGAGGTCTTCGGGGGTTGCGCGGTCTGCGATCTGCTCGATCCGGATTCCTTCGCGCCGGCCCTCGATGCGGCCTGGAAGGCGCTCGACGGCGTCGACGCCGTGGTGGTCACGGCGGGTGGATTCGCGACCCAGGATCGACTGGAGCGCAATCGTGTGCTGGCCCGTCGAGTGCTCGAGGCGGATTTCTCGGGCACGGTGCTCTTCTGCGAGGACGCGCGGGATCGTCTGTTGGCTCAGGGCGGGGGAACGCTCTGTGTCCTCAGTTCGGTGGCCGGGGACCGGGGCCGCAAGCCGGTCGTTCTCTACGGGGCCGCCAAGGCGGGTCTCTCGCACTACCTCGAAGGGTTGGATCATCGCTTTCATTCCCGGGGGCTCGCCGTCGTTCTGGTCAAGCCGGGCTTCGTGCGTACATCGATGACCGAGGGGCTCAAGGAGCCTCCGTTCTCGGCCGACGCCGACCAGGTCGCGGCGCGGATCGTGCGAGCACTCGACCGCAAGACGCCGGAGGTCTATGCGCCGCCGATCTGGCGCTGGGTGATGTGGGTCATCCGGTGTCTGCCGCGCTTCGTGATGCGGCGGGTCGGTTTCTGAGGCTCAGTGGCGGACGATCCAGAAGATTCCGAGCGCGGCCAGACCGGAGAGCAGCAGCACGATCCCGTTGAGCAGAGCGCCGATCCCCGCGATGCCTCGACGTCCGGGACGACGCCGCCCCAGCAGCGCGAGGACGAGCCCGACCAGAGCGAAAGCCAGGGAGAGGAAGACCGGCGCCACGACGCCCCGGGGGTAGACGCGCAGCGCGCGCGGCAGGAAATGGGAGAGGTGCCGGGCCGCCACCGACGCCGCGAAACAGAGCAAGGACAGGACCGGCAGCACGTCGGTCGCTTCGAGCGGCGTGTAGGCGTCGTCCTGGGAGTCCGATCGGGTGCGCGGCAAGGCTCGGGGGTCGCCTCCGTGACCGCTGGTGCCAAGTCTCGGCGAGCGGCGCGAGCGAGAAAGTATTCCATAACGTCGCCCGTTCGGGTTTCGAAAGCGGGGCGGGACCAGTATCCTTCGACATCGGGGGAACGATTGGCGAAGCCGCGAACAGCGACGAGGGGACGAGCCGGTTTTGGGAGGTCGACGAAGGTCCGCCAGACCTGCGCGTTGGCGTTGCTCGCCGCGCTCACGCTCGGCGGCTGCTCGGTGCGCAAGATGGCGGTCCACAAGCTGGCGGATGCGCTGACGTCGGGCAGCGCCGGATGGGCGTCGGATGACGATCCTCAGCTGGTCGGTGATGCCTTCCCTTTCGCGTTGAAGACGCTCGAAGGGCTGCTGGCGGAAGATCCCGATCAGCCGAGGCTGCTGCTCGCCACCTGTCGCGGCTTCGTGAGTTACGCGACGGGATGGGTCGCTCCCGAGGCTGAACGGGAGGAGGCGGAGGGCGAGGAGACGGCGGGCGCGGCGCGGCAGCGCACCGTACGGCTCGACTTGCGGGCGCGCGGCTATTGCCTGCAGGCCCTCGAGGATCGGTTCCCCGGGATGGCGAAGCGGCTCGAGTTGAAGCCCGGTGAAGCGCTCGCCGCGGCGCGCAAGAGCGATGTGGAGCTGCTCTACTGGACCGCGGCCGCCTGGGGCTCGGCCATCGCAGAGGCGCCTTCGCGGCCCGACTTGATCGCCGACCTGCCAGCCGTACGTGCCCTCTTCGAGCGGGCTCGCGAGCTCGATCCGTCCTGGCACGAGGGCGCGCTCGCGGAGGCGATGATTCCGCTCGCCGCGCTCTCGCCAATGCTCGGCGGATCGCCCGAGCGGGCGCGCGAGCTCTACGACGAAGCGGTGCGGATATCGTCCGGCCGAAGAGCGAGCCCGCACGTGACCTGGGCCCGTTCGGCGGCAGTCGCCACGCAGGACCGGAAGGGATTTCGCGAGGCGCTCGGGAAGGCGCTTGCCGTGGATCCCGAGGCGGCTCCCGAGGACCGGCTGGAGAACTACCTGGCACAACGGGAGGGGCGATGGTTATTGGCGCACACGGACGATCTCTTCTTCGCCGGAGAGGGCGACCCGGGCGGAGACGGGGGATGAAGAAGAAATTCGCGGGCGCGGTGCTGGCCCTGACGTTACTGGGCGTCCCGGCGGGCTGGAGCGCGGAAGTCCTCAAGATCGCGACCCTGGTGCCCCAGGGTTCGATCTGGGACCAGACACTGCATCAGCTCGGTAACGACGTGGCCGCGCAGACCGACCATCGCGTCCAGTTCCGGATCTACCCCGGTGGAGTCGCCGGCGACGAGTCGGACATCGTGCGCAAGATGCGGATCGGCCAGTTCCAGGGCGCCGCCTTGACGGTGACGGGCCTCTCCGAGATCGACCCCCAGTTCCGCCTCTTCGCGTTGCCGCTCCTCTTCGATTCGTGGGACGAGCTCGACGCCGTGCTGGCCGAGCTGCGCCCGCAGCTCGAGGCCGGTCTGCGGGCCAAGGGTTTCGAGCTCTTGCATTGGGGGCACGGCGGCTGGGTCCATCTCTTCTCGCGTCAGCCGATCCGTACGATCGATGACTTGAAACGTCTCAAGCTGTTCGTCTGGTCGGGCGACGATGCGCAGGTGCAGTTCTGGAGACGAAACGGCTTTCAGCCCGTGGCGCTCTCCGCCACCGACATCATGATGGGGTTTCAAACCCACATGATCGACGTCGTGCCGACGACCCCGATCGCCGCCTTGACGCTGCAATGGTTCCGCCAAGCGCCCTACATGCAGAGCTTCGGCCTGGCGCCGTTCGTCGGCGGCGTAGTGGTGAGCCGCCCGGCCTGGCAGAAGATTTCCGAGGCGGATCGCAAGGTGCTTCTCGCCGACGCCCTGGTCGCCGAGAAGAAGCTGCTCGAGGAGGTGCCGCGTCTCGACGGCGCGGCGGTCGAGGAGATGAAGAAGCGCGGCCTGACAGTGACCGAACTGAGCGCCGCCGAGCGCCTGGAATGGAAGCACGCGGCCGGGACCTTCGTCGCCTCGGCACGCGAGGAGCAGGTGCCGCCGGAGATTCTCGCGGCGGCGCGCCGCGCGATCGCGGCCTATCGATCGAGCGGGCACGGAGACAAGCCCTGATTCGGAGGTTGCGGCTCGGCGAAGACGCCCTGACCGTCTTGCCGTTGGCGGCCATGGTCCTGTTGGCGGCCGGCGACTTCCTGTTTCGTGCCGCAGGGGGCGCCGGTCTTCCGGGCGCCCAACCGTTGGTTCAGCATCTGACGCTCTGGCTCGGCTTTCTCGGCGCCGCCGTGGCGGCGCGGGAGGGCAAGCTGTTGTCGCTCTCCACCGCGGAGTACCTTCCCCCCGGGCGGTTGCGAAGGATCAGCGGCATCGGCTCGGCGGCGGTCGGGGCCGCGGTCGCGATCCTGCTCGCGGTGGCGTGCTGGCAGCTGGTCCAGGTCGAGCAGCGGAGCGGCGAGACCCTGGCGCTGGGCATCCCGGTCTGGGTCGCCCAGATCGTGATGCCGGTGGCGCTCGTCGCGGTCGCGCTGCGCCTGGCCTGGCGCGCCGATGCGGGATGGCGGGGTCGCGCCGTGGCCGCCGCGGCGCTGGCGCTCGGTCTCCTCCTCGGCTTGCGGCCCGAATGGTTCGTGGGCTCGCCCGCATGGCTCGGTGTCGGCATCGTGGTCGCCGGAACACTCGCCGGCGGTCCCCTCTTCGCGGCGCTCGGTGGCACGGCACTCTGGCTCTTCCTGGTCGGCGGCGTACCGATCGCCTCGGTACCGGCCGATGCCTATCGGCTCGCGGTCAACCCCACCTTGCCCTCGATTCCGCTGTTCACATTGGCCGGATTCCTGCTCGCCGAAGGGAAAGCCGCGCTTCGCCTGCTGGAGGTGTTTCGCTCGCTGGTCGGCTGGATGCCCGGCGGCACCGCGATGGTGGCGGCGATCGTGTGCGCTTTCTTCACCACCTTCACCGGGGGCTCGGGCGTCACCATCCTCGCGCTCGGCGCTCTGCTCCTCCAGGCCCTCTCAGCGGACGGGTACCGGGAGCGCTTCTCGCTCGGCCTCGTCACGTCGTCCGGTTCGCTCGGCTTGATGTTTCCCCCGGCCGTGCCGTTGATTTTCTACGGCATCGTGGCGCACGCGCCGATCCCCGAGCTGTTCCGCGGTGGATTGATCCCCGGCGCTCTGGGCGTCGCCGGTACCGCGGTCTACGGCCTCGTCGAGGGCCGTCGCCGCGGCGCCTTGCAGGCTTTCTCGTGGGCCCGGCTGGGGCGCGCCCTGGCGGCGGCGAAGTGGGAGCTCGCGCTGCCCGTGCTGGTCATCGCGCTGCTCTTCTCGGGGTGGGCGACGGTGGTGGAGGCGGCCGCGGCGGCGGCGCTCTGGGCAGCGGTCTCGCAGGTCGTCGTGCACCGCGAGGTGTCGCTGCGCCGGCTGCCCCGGGTTCTGCTCGAGGCGACGGTCCTGGTGGGCGGTGTCTTGCTCATCTTGTGCGCCGCCCTCGGCTTGACGAGCTGGCTGGTCGACGCGCGGGTGCCCATCCGCCTGCTCGCTTGGGCGCAGGTACACCTGACCTCGAAGTGGGCCTTCCTGATGGGGCTCAACCTGCTGCTGATCGTGGTGGGCTGCCTGATGGACGTCTTCTCGGCCATCGCGGTCGTGGTGCCGCTCATCGCGCCGCTCGGCGTTGCTTTCGGCGTCGACCCGATCCATCTCGGGATCATCTTCATCGCCAACCTGGAGCTCGGCTTCCTGACTCCGCCGGTCGGCGTGAATCTGTTCCTGGCTTCCTACCGCTTCGACAAGTCGATCTTCACGATCACCCGCGCCGTTCTTCCGTGGCTCGCCCTGCGCGGGGCGATCGTCCTGCTGATCACCTACGTCCCCTTCCTGACCCTGGCCCTGCTCAACCGCTGAGCGCGCTGAGCGCGTTCAGACGTCGAAGTGGACGCCCTGGGCGAGCGGCAGATCGGCTCCGTAGTTGAGGGTGCAGGTCTGGCGACGCATGTAGGCCTTCCAGGCGTCGGAGCCCGCCTCACGGCCCCCACCGGTCTCCTTCTCGCCGCCGAAGGCACCGCCGATCTCGGCTCCCGAGGTGCCGATGTTCACGTTGGCGATGCCGCAATCGGAGCCGTCGACCGACAGGAATTTCTCGGCCGCGCGCAGGTTCAGCGTGAAGATCGCCGAGGAGAGACCCTGGGGCACCGCGTTGTGGAGCGCGATCGCTTCTTCGACGGTCTCGAACTCGAAGAGGTAGAGGATCGGAGCGAAGGTCTCCTCGCAGGTGATCGGCATGTGGGGGATGGCCTCGACGAGGGTCGGTTCGACGAAGAAGCCCGGCCGGTCGAGGACCTTGCCGCCGCAGAGGATCCGGCCGCCCTGCTCGACCGCCGTGGCGAGCGCCGCGCGGTAATCCTCCACCGCCTGGGCCCGGACGAGCGGTCCCATCAGGGTCGATTCGTCGGCCGGATCGCCGATCCGGATCGAGCCGTAGGCCTTGACCAACCGTTGCTTCATGTCGGCGGCGATCGACTTGTGGAGGAAGAGACGACGCGTCGTGGTGCAACGCTGGCCGGCCGTGCCGACGGCCGCGAACAGCACGGCGCGCAGGGCGAGATCGAGGTCGGCGTCGGCGGTCACCAGGATGCCGTTGTTGCCGCCGAGCTCGAGGATCGAACGGCCGAGCCGGTCGGCGACGGACTTGCCGAGCGAGCGGCCCATGGCCGTCGAGCCGGTCGCCGAGATGAGCGGGAAGCGGGAATCCGCGGCGAGCGGCATGCCGACTGCGTGACGGTCGCCGACCGCCAGGTTGAAGATCGCCGGAGCGCCTGCCTCGGCCAGCACCTGCTGCGCGATCTTGGTGACCGCGATCGCGGTGAGCGGAGCCTGCTCGGAGGGCTTCCAGAGCACCGAGTCGCCGCACACGGCGGCGATCATGGCGTTCCACGACCAGACCGCGACCGGGAAGTTGAAGGCGCTGATCACGCCGACCGGACCGAGCGGATGCCACTGCTCGTACATGCGGTGCTGCGGGCGCTCGGACTGCATGGAGAGACCGTAGAGCTGTCGCGAGAGGCCGACCGAAAAGTCCGCCATATCGATCATTTCCTGAACCTCGCCGAGGCCCTCGCTGCGGATCTTGCCGACCTCCAGGGTGACCAGCATGCCAAGGTCCTCCTTGTGGCGACGCAGGGCCTCACCGAGCAGGCGAACCACCTCGCCGCGCTTCGGAGCCGGCCAGCGCTTCCAGTCGTGGAAGGCGGCGAGGCTCGCCGCGGCGACGCGCTCGTAGTCCTCGGCGCCACATTCGGCGACCGCGGCGAGCGGCTCGCCGGTGGCGGGATTCAGGGACTGCACGATCTTGCCGGTTGGGCGGAACCACTCGCCGGCGAAAGCTCCAGGGTTCTCCTCGGCGAGACCGAGGCGGGAAAGGACGGCCGAGACGGCGGACGGGCTGGTAGCGGTCATGACGTACTCCGGAGAGGCGTGAAATTGCGGAGCCGGACAGGGAGCCGGCGAGACAAAGTCTACCGCAGCCGACAAGGGTCGCGAGGCGCGAGGGTAGGATGCCGCGCCCGATGTCGATCCTGCTCGCCGTGCTCCCCGCCCTGGTGGTCGCGCTCTTCGCCTTCGCGCTGGGCGGCTTCGCGAGCGCTACCGGCTTCCCCCAGGCGCCCATGGGCGAGGCCATTCTCCTGGCCTTGTCGTTGGGTGGAGCGACACGGCTCGCCGACCCTCTGGGTCTCGGGCGCCGTGGCCGCTGGCTGGTGGGGGGGCTTCTGGCGCTCGCGCTCGCGAGTTGGGCGGTCTCCCCGGTGCCGCGAGCCGGCCGCGTCGCCGTCGTGCTGCTCCCCGCGTTCGTCCTCTTGCCCGGCGCCTTCGCGCGCGTCATGGAGGGCGAGCGGGCTCGCCGCTGGGCACTCTCGTCTTGGGCGGTGGCGGTCGTGGTCGTCTCGGGGTGGGCGCTCGCGGTCGCCGCGCGCGAGGGCTGGGCTCGCGCTTCGGCTCCGTTGGGCCATCACAATCTGCTCGCCGCTTGGCTGGCCATCACCCTGCCCGTGGCGGCGGCGGGCCTCGCGGAGCGCGGATGGCCGCGTGCTCTCGCAGCCCTGGCTCTGGGGTTCGGAGGTGGAGCGCTGTTCGCCACTCGCTCGCTGGTCGGGATGAGCGCCGCCGGTCTCGCGGTTTGGCTGGGGGCGCGCCGCCTGCGACGCGGACGCCATCTCCTGATCGGCGTGGCCCTGCTCGCCGTGGCGGCCCTGGTACCCCGTGCCGATTCGATTTTGCTGCGCCGCGATGCCTCGGCGCGGGCGCGCGAGACCTACGCGGCGGCGGCGTTGGCCGGGGCGCGGGAGCGCGACCTCCTGGGCTGGGGTCCGGGCGCTCTGCCCTGGACGTTGCCCCGTTTTCTCCATCCGGTCCCGGGGGTGAACCCGGCCGGCGAACTGGTGGGTGAGCCGCACACGACGCCGTTGCGAATCGCCTACGAAATGGGATTCCCGGCGCTCCTCCTCGTTTTCGTGATCGGCGGGTGGTTCGCTTGGCGCAGAACCCGCGATACCGGGCACGACTTTCCGCTCGCTCAGGGTGGGAGGTTGGGGTTGCTCGCGGGTGTGGTCACCGCGCTCGGCGGATCCTGGCTCGCCGTGCCGGCGCTTCCGGTGGCTCTGGCCGCGGCTGCGGGCGCGGCGCTGACCGGCGTGCCACCGCCTGTCCGTCGAGCTCGGCGGAGGATGTACCGTGTGGTGGTTTGGCTCTACGTCGTCGTCGCCGCCGCGTCTCTGCTGCGTCCGGCGATGGCGCGGCAGGCGTACCTGGTGGCGGCGCGCGCCGGCGCCTCGCCGAGAGCGCGCACCCAGGCACTCGAGCGTGCGGTGCGGCTCGATCCGGACTTTCCCCTCTATCGGGCCCGCTCCGCCTGGGATGGCGAGGACCCCCTGCATCGACGCGCGCTGGAGGCGCATCGCGCCGCGACGGAAGCGCGTGGCGTCGCTCCCCTTTGGCTTCACGCGGGAACCCTGGCCCTCGAAGCGGGTGACAAGGGGCCGGCATACATCGCGTTCGAGCGTGCCATGGCGCTCGACCCGCTGGCCGGTGAGGCGCCTTTCCTGATGTACGTGGCCTCCGGCGGCCGCGACCTCGACTGCGCCGCGCGGGCTTTTGTCGCCGATCCGCGCTTGGCGGCCGCGACCTATTGGCGCAGGCGCCTCGCCGACCGCGCGGCGGCGATCCAGCGGGTCGAGCAGTGGCCCGGGGTGGACGCGGGATGGCGGCGCGACTTCGTGCGCTGGGCGACGGCGGCGCCACCGAGCGGTGGGAAAGAGGTGGATCTGGTCTTTCGCATCGACTCCACGCCGGTGCTTTCCGCGTCGCTCCACCTGTTCCGGCGCCCGCCCTGGCCGGAGGAGCTGGCCCGGATTCGTCTGGACCTGCAGGCGTCGGCGGCGCTGCGCATTCCTTCCGCGGCCAGTCTGCCGAGCACCTCGGGAGCTCGCGTTTCCAAGCCGCAGGTGTCGCCCCGAGGCGGCCGCGCTCCCGGCCCGACGCTGGTGAGCCGGCGGGACCGGCACCGCTCCGGCGACAGTGCCGCCGGAGCTCACGCGATGTCGTGAAGTGGGACGCGCCGCTCGCTCAGGCGAGCACGCGCGCGAGTGCCTTCCCGACCCGGGACAGGCCTTCGTCCGCCTCCGCCTGCGAGAGGACCAGGGGTGGGCGCATGCGAATCGTGCGCTCGCCGCAGGCGAGCCCAAGGACCTCCGACTCGATCAGCGCGCTCAATACCCGGTTGCGGGTCTCGCCGTCCGGAAGATCGAACGCGACGAAGAAGCCACGGCCGCGCGCATTGGTCACCCGATCGGGGAACTTGCTCTCGAGACCGTGGAGGCCGGCCAACAGATGGGCACCGACCCGGCGGACGCTGTCGAGCAGGTTGTCCTCTTCGATGATCTCGATGATGCGCTGGCCCCGGATCATGTCGACCAGATTGCCGCCCCAAGTCGAATTGATGCGGCTCGAGATCTTGAACACGGACTCGACTTCGTCGATCCGCGGGCCGGCGGCGATGCCGCAGGCCTGAGCCTTCTTCGCGAAAGCGAAGAGGTCGGGCTCCACGCCGAGCTGTTCGAAGGCCCACCAGGTTCCGGTGGTGCCAAAGCCGGTCTGCACCTCGTCGAAGACGAGCAGGAACTCGTGCTCGTCGGCGAGCTCGCGCAGCTTCTTCAGGAACTCGGGGCGGAAGTGGTTGTCGCCGCCTTCGCCTTGGATGGGCTCGATGATCAGCGCCGCGATGTCGTGCGGGTTGTCGTGGACCGCCTGCTCGATCTCCGCAACCGCCTGATGCTCGGCGCTTTCGACTTCGACCAGGACCTCGTCGGTGACGGGGAATCGCAACTTGGGATTCGCGACACGCGGCCAGGGGAACTTGGGAAAGTACTGCGTCTTGCGCGAATCCGCGGTGTTGGTCAGGGAAAGGGTGTAGCCGCTGCGGCCGTGGAACGCCTGGCGGAAATGGATGACCTGCGAGCCCTTCTCGCCGCGGCCGGCGGCGAGATTCTTACGCACCTTCCAATCGAAGGCGGTCTTGAGCGTGTTCTCGACCGCCGCCGCGCCACCTTCGATGAAGAAGAGATGACGCCGGAACTTCTCGGGCACGATGCGGGCGAAGGTCTCCACGAATTCGGCGTAATAGGTGGTGTAGACGTCCGAGTTGGCCGGCTTGGTGAGCGCCGCTGGCAGGATCCGCTCGCGGAACTCCTCGTTGTCCAGTCCCGGATGGTTGTAGCCGAGCGGGCAGCTGGAGAAGTGGCCGTAGAGATCGAGCACCTCGCGGTCCCGCGCGGCGTCATAGAACCAGACGCCATGGCTGCGGGCGAGGTCCTGAATGTGGCGATATCCGTCAACCAGGATGTGGCGCGAGAGAACGTCGCGGACGTCGCGTGGGGAGACATGGGGGGCGGGCGATACCTGGGTCGTCATGGCCGTCCTCGAAAGTGTCGGAACGAGCTTCCGCGAAGCGGAAGCGAAGCCGAGCGGACGCCCGGCGGCGAGTCAGCGTATCAAGCGCCTTTCGGAGGCGTCAACGAACGGGATTCGATGATCGCATCGTCGTCGTGAGAGGCGAGAGCGACCCGGTTGCGACCTTCGCTCTTGGCGCGGTACATGGCCGCGTCGGCCTCGCGGAGCAGGCTCCGCTTGGTGTCCTTGTCGCCGTCCCCTCCGGACTGGGTCCGAGCTCGAGTCGAAACCCCGATGGAGCAGGTGAGACCGCTCAGGTTGAGGACCTCGGAGCAGATGTCTCCAGGCCGGGTGCAGAACACCTGATCCACGATGGCGACTCTCATTCGCTCGGCCAGGTCGAAGGCTTGGGGCGCGTCGAGGCCGGGACGGGCGATCACGAACTCGTCTCCGCCATAGCGGGCGATGATCGCCCGCGGGGCTTTGAAGCGTTCGTTCAACAACTCGCCCACCTCGCGCAAGACCTGGCTGCCGACCAGATGTCCGTGGGTGTCGTTGATGAGCTTGAAGTAGTCGAGATCGAGGAAGAGAACCGAGAGGTTCTCGTCCTCGCGCAGGCAGGTGGTGACCGCGTCCTCGAGCGCCGAATGCAGGAAGCGGTCGTTGAAAAGGCCGGTCAGGTTGTCTCGCTTGGCGTACTCCTGGGCCAGACGACCGTCGAGCACGTTCTGGATCGAGATCGAGATGTAGCCCGCGAAGATCTCGAGCAGATCCCGGTCCCCGGCGCCGTAGGCCACCGCGCCCTGACGATTGAGGAGCTCGAGCACTCCGCAGACTTCGGTCTCGATGCGGATCGGAATCGCGACCAACGAGCGAGTCGAATATTCGGTCGAGCGGTCGATATGCGAGTCGAAGTGCGGATCGATCGCGGCGTCCGAGGTGAAGTAGGCGCGTCCAGTGCGGTACACGTGGCCCGCGATGCCGCGATTGGCCGGCATCGTCTTGCCGATCAGGGTCTCGGCCCGCTCGCCGAACACCGCCAGGAAGGTCAGGAGGTTGAGCTTCCGATCCAGGCTCTTCTGGCGTGGGTCGTCGAGCAGGATGGAGCCCGCCTGGGAGGGCACGAACTCGTTGGCGCGCCGCAGGACCTCGGCAAGATTCGCCGCCAGATCCATCTCGAGCGGAAAGTGCGGGGGCGTGGCACGCCGCCGTTCGAGGAATCGCTCGAGGTTCTTGGGGTCCAGGCTTAGGACATCCACCATTTGGCTGACGTGGGTCGTCGAGTTGGTAGCTACGCCGCGAAGATACACCAAATACGCGATTTCGGTCGCGTAGCGGGCGTTCAGCGGAAGCGGCGCGCCAGCCGATCCGACAGGTCGGAGAAGCTCGGAGCGGAGGCCCTCCACGTCCGAGAGCTCGGGCGCGTACTCGAGAAGACGAAGGTCCGCGAAGAGGCTCTCGAGCTCTTCGATGCTCGAGGGTTCGACGCCGCGCGAGACCAGATGGTTGGCCCATTGGGCACGCGGGAGGGAGCGCGGCAGCTCGTAGCGCGCGGCGAGGAAAGCCCGCCACGCGGCCTCGATGGCCTGCGCCGCGTCGCGTGGGGCGGTCCGGCGCCGGGCCGCCTGGAGCTCGTCCCGGAGCTGTCGCAGGGGCGTCGATTTGGGGCGGCGGCGGCTGGCCAGGGTGGCGATCCCGGCTCCGCCCAGCAGAGCCAGACCGACCCACGTGGCCATGGTTGCCGTGGTCCAGCGGCCGGCGGCGACCGGCCGCCGCCCGGATGGCTGGGAATCCGCAGCCGCGCGACCGGGCGCCGGAGT
Organism: Thermoanaerobaculia bacterium; assembly: GCA_963712855.1. Taxonomy (GTDB): domain Bacteria; phylum Acidobacteriota; class Thermoanaerobaculia; order Multivoradales; family JAGPDF01; genus JACTMI01. The sequence goes on along the minus strand of CAVQJN010000001.1, from coordinate 195,545 downwards.
CCTCGGCGTCCGTTCCGCGGTGGTCGCGGCGGCAGTGACCGCGAGGATGAGTGGCGACGAGGCCGCGCTGCGATAGCTCGCGGTGGCGGGGTCGAAGTAGGGGATGGAGGCGGCCGGCACGCGATACGTTCCGGCTCGATCCGCCACCACCACGTAGCGCCAGCGCACCGTAGTCATCCAGCGCCCACCGCTCCACTTCTCCGAGCTGTCGCTCGAGGGTGGAAAGGCGCGCAATCCGGACGGGACCTCGAGCGCGGGCGGCGCGATTCCCTGCAGATGACCGGGACCGTCGGCGGTCAGGGTGAGATTGGCCGCGCCACCGGTCGCGATGGCCGACCGGTCGAGCTGCGCGATAAGGCTCGTCGGGCCGACCACGCCGGCGAAGTTCGGCGGAGCTCCCGCGGGAAGCGGGCGGACGGTCAATTGGATCGGCTCGGTCCGCAGCAGCATCGGCTCGTCGCGCGCCAAGGGAGAGAAGAAGCCGAGCTGCGTCTGTCGTGCCACGACATCGACGCGCAGCGGACGAATCTCGAAGTTGCCGGGGCGCAAGGGGTAGAGGAGGCGCTCCATCATGATCACGCGACCGAACCGTTCGCCGCTCTCCTGAATCCATTCAGGCTGCTGGTGGTCGGGCCGTTCGACGTCGCGCGCCCAGAAACCGTGGAAGTCGGGAATCTCCCTCGGCTGGAATCCGGAGATGTCGGTCTGGGTGTCGAGAACGAGCCGCCAGTCGATCTGCTCGCCGACCCAGGCGCCGCTCGGAGCGGCGAGCGAATGGACGCGGACCTTGGGCAGGGCTCGGCTCGGGCGCGGCTGCGCCTCACCGAAGATGCCGAAGGGATCCTGGTCGAACAGGCCGGGGAAAGGACTCTGGCGGCGCCGCTGCTGGGGTTGCCGCCGAGTGGCAGGCGCGTGCTCCACCACCCGGAGAGCGGCCTCGTGAAGCGGATGCGCGACGCCATCGAGAAGCACCTGGATATGCAGGACCTTGGCGGTGCCGACCGCGCGTGGCTGGAGCTGCCAGACGAGTTGGGTGGTGCTCGACGTGACGCCGTTGACCCAGCTCTGACTCTGCGAACGGAAGGGTCCGGCGGCGACCGAGAAGTCCTCGAGGTCGAACTTCGGCTCGACGTCGGAGAGCTGGAAGCCTTGCGAATCGACCCGCAGCGTCAACGTCGCCAGCTCGTCCAGGCCGACCGGATCGGGTGCCAGCTGGACCTGGACCCGCGGCGCTTCTGCGGCACCGCGAAGCGGCGCGGATAGGCAGGCGAGGGCGATCACAGCCGGCGCCAGGAGAAGAGAGACCGGGCGGCTCACCAGTCGTCGTCCTCGCGAGCCCGGCTACTTGCCAGTTGCGCGGCTCGCTCGCGCCGGTGTTGGCGTTCCAGATCTTCGACCGCGCGCAGGATCGCGGCCGCCTGCTGTGCCGTCATGTCCGGCAAGTCGTGGAACCGAGGTAGCGGATGCTTCGGCCGTGCCCCAGGCCGGAGAGCCGACGGCTGGCCGGAGGCGGATCCGGAGGGAGATTGCGTTCCGTTCCTTCCGGATGGCGAGGGCTTCGGTTGTGCCTCCCTCTGTGCTGCCTCGGAGTCCTTGGACGTCGGAGTGGAGGAGGCGTCCGGTTGGTCGTGGTCGGCCCCGGAGCGTTGCTGTCCGGGTTTCCCTTGCCGATTCCCGGGTTGCTGCTTCTCGTTCTCTGTGGACTTCTTCTGTTGCTGCTCTCGACGCTTCTCTTCCTGCCGACGCAGCGCGAGCTCCAGGTTGTATTTCGCCGGCGCGAAGTCGGGGCGCCTGCGCAGAGACTCGACGTAGGCCTGCACGGCACCTTTGGCATCGCCGGCATCGAGCCGCGCGTTGCCGAGGTTGTACCAGGCTTCGGGCGCCAAGTCGGCGGGCGCGGCCTTGGCTGCCTGCTCGAGCAGGGGCTCGGCGGCTCGACTCTCGACGCCCAATCGCGCGGTCCCGGCGTTGTAGCGAGCCAGGGGTTGATCGGGGCGAAGGCGCAAGGCGGTGTCGAAGTCTCCGATGGCGTCGTGCGCTCGCTTGGCCGCGAGCGCCTTGACGCCCGCCGCGGTGCGTTCCCGGGCGTTCCAGCTCAGTCGATCGGCGAGCGAGGCCGTGCTCGGCGGCGGCGCGGTCGAGGCGGAGGGCGAGCGAGCCGGTGTGGCCGGTACGGCGAGAGCCAGCAGAGCGGCGAGCGCGCCGAGCGAGTTCAAGCCGCCTCCTCGGGACGATGCCAGTGCCACGGGGAGAGCAGGAGAGACAGCGCCAGTGCGAGGGCTGCGCCCGCCAGCGGCCATTGGAATCGCTCTTCGAGTCGCGTCACGGTCGTCGATTCGATTTTGCGCTCCGAAATGGACGATAGCCGAGCGATCACGGGCGCCGGATCAAACGTCGAACGGTCCGCCTGCGCGTAGACGCCGCCCGTTCCGGTGGCGAGCTCGCGTAGCGTCTCGGGGTGGAGGTGGGTGATGACGGTCTTCCCCGCGCGATCGCGCAGGAACTTGCCGGGCTGATCGAGGAGCGGAATCGGGCCACCGCGCTCGGTGCCGATACCGATCGCGGCGACCACCACGCCGGCCCGGCGAAGTTCCGCGAGGGCCTTGTCGAGATGGCCGCCATGGTCCTCGCCATCGGAGAGCAGCACCAGTGCCCGGTGGGATTCGCTCCCCTCGGGATAGAGAGTCAGCGCCCGTTCGATGGCGCTGCTGAGCCGGGTTCCGGGTACGGCGAGACTGCCGGGCTGGAGGCTGTCGAGCACCAGGTCGAGCACGCCGGCGTCGACGGTGAGGGGCGCCATGACCTCGCCCTCGCCTTCCGCGGCAACCAGGGCGACCCGGTGCTCGGGCATCGCCTCGGCGAGCTCTCGGACCAGCGACTCGGCAAGCCAGAAGCGGGAGGGAGAGACGTCGCCGGCGTTCATAGAAAGCGACGTGTCGACGACGAAGACGACGTCGAGTCCCCGTCGTTCGACGGTCTCGGTCCTCGCGCCCCAGCGGGGCCGCGCCAACGCCAGCACCAGGCCGAGCACCGCGAGGCCGAGCAGCAGGGCGACGAGCCAGGAGGATCGAGGAGCGCCACCGGTACGCAGGCGCGGCTCGAGAATGCGCCCGACCCACGCCCGTTCCGCGCGCGCTCGCCGGCGGCGAAGCCATCCCGCCGCCCACGCGACGAGCGGCGCCGCCAGGGTCAGGGCGAGGAAGCGCGGTTCGGCGAAGATCATGGCTCGACCGTGATCCCTGCCAGGGTGAGAGCGAGCGGGCCGAGCGCGAGCAGGAGCGCCGCCCAGGCGAAAGGCTGGAAGCTCTCGCGGTAGCGCACGTAGCGCTTGACCTGGAGCTTGGAGCGTTCCAGCCGGTCGATGTCGGCGAAGACGCTCGCCAGGGCGCGGGCGTCGGTGGCGCGGTAGAAGCGTCCGCCGGTGCGCTTGGCGATCTTGCGGAGCAGGTCTTCGTCGACGCCGACGCTCATGTCGACGCGGCGGGTCTCGGTCTCGCCGGTCAGGGGATTGCGCACTCGGACCGGGACCGGAGCCGTGCCGTTCGTACCGACCCCGACGGTGTAAACCTTGATGCCGAGTCCCTGCGCGACCGCGGCCGCGGATATGGGATCGATCTCACCGGTGTTGTTGACTCCGTCGGTGACCAGGATGATGACCCGGGACTTCGCCTTGCTCGCGGTGAGCCGGCTCTCGGCGCTGGCCAGGGCGACTCCGATGGCGGTGCCGTCGGCGGTCCGGGTCGGGTGGAGCGCGGCGACGAGTTGGTCGAGCAGGTCATGGTCGGCGGTCAGCGGCGAGCGGGTGAGGGCGGTTCCCGCGAACGTGGTGAGTCCGATCCGGTCGCCGGGCCGGTGGTCGATGAAGGCGGCGACCACTTGCTTCGCCACTTCGAGTCGATTGCGCGGCCTGAAATCTTCGGCCGCCATGCTCCCGGAGACGTCGAGCGCGATCTGAATATCGATGCCCTCGCTCGTCGACTGCTCCCAGGCGTAGCCGAGCTGGGGCCGCGCCAGCGCGATCGCGATGGCGACGAAGGCGATCAGTCGAAGGTAGAAGGGGAGGTGGAGCCGCCAACGGGAGCCGGAGCGGGCCGGCAGCCGGCTGGTGAGCAGCGCGCCGTGGGCGTCGCGGCGATGGTGCAGCCAGCCCAGAGCGGGCACGAGCAACAAGAGAAGGAGCCAGCCCGGATCGGCGAATTGCGGGCTGACAGTCATGCTGCGGGCTCCTCGGTCGCCGGCCGGAGATGACGATCGACATCGCTCGCGATGCTGCGCGCCCGCTCGACGCGAACGCTCAGCTCCTCGCGGGTCGTGGAACGGCGCGCGAACTTGATCGGATCGACCTCGCGCAACAGGCGAACGGTCTCCCGAACGACCTCGCGCTCCAAACCGTGTCCGTCCAGCCGACGGGCCAGCTCGGTCGTGGTGGATTCTGCCGCCGGCATGGTGAACGAACGTCCGAGAAAGTGCCGCAGGGCGAGCGAGAGGCGCGCGTGGGCGACGACCGGTTCGAGCTCCGCGAGCTGGTCGAGCGACCGCTGGAGCTCACTGAGCGGATCGAGCGCCGGCGCGGGTCGAGCTTCCGGCGGGCGAAGTCGACGCGGCGCCAGAGCCGCCGCCGCGGCCGCCAGCAGGAGCGATCCGACAGTCCACCAGAACGCTTTGGGTACGCGCTGGCGGCGCGGCGGGGCGGCCGGTTTCGGGGCGAGCTTGGTGGAATGTGCGGGAAGAACGGAAGCCACCTCGAGGGCGAGATCCGAGGGGGTGTGCAAGGTCTCCGGAGGCGCAGAGTCGACCACGACGGACTTGGCCGGCAGCTCGATCTTGCCGGTCCGGAAGGCGGCGAGGCGGACCTTCTGGACGAGCTCGACACCGCCCGGTGAGCTGCGGCGCTCGACCGGAGAAAAGGAGAGGACCTGGGCGTCTCCCCAGCCCGAGCTCCAATCGGGGAAGCGGGCTGTCAGATCGCTTCCCGCGGGAAGCTGGACGGTCAACGTGGCGTCGACCGGATCGCCGACCGTGAGACCCCGCGCCCGCGCGAGGTCGACCCGCAAGCTTGGCGGAGCCGCCGCGAGAGGAGCCGCCGCGAGCAGGAGCGCCGCCCAGACGAACTTTCTCATCCGGCTCGCTTGCGCAGCTCGCGACGGGCGAAGAACGCCACGAGCTCCGGCAGATAGGGGCGGTCGGTCCTCAGCTCCAGGTGATCGGCTCCCAGTCGCGCGAGCAGGTCGTGCAGACGCGCTCGTTCGGTGTGCCGGCGCGCGGTCTCCGCGCGTGCGGCGCGACGCCCGTCGACCAACGCGATGCGTCCGCTCTCGGCGTCTTCGAGCACCACGGGTCCGACGGTCGGAATCTCCAGGTCGCGTGGGTCGACGATCTCGAGCACCACCAGATCGTGGCGCGAGGCGGCGCGCTTGAGGGAGCGCTCCGGGTACTGCCCGAGAAAGTCGGAGATCACGAAGAGAACGGCTCGCTGGCGGAGGTTCGAGAGCGTGGCGCCCAGCGCGCGTTCCAGGTCCGTGCCGCCGCGCGCCCGGCTCGTCAGGAGCTCGTGGACCAGACGCAGCACCTGATTGCGGCGTCGCCGCGGCGGCAGGAACTGCTCCAGGTGATCGCTCAACAGAGCCCCGCCGACCCGATCGTGATTGCGCAGGGCCGCGAACGCGAGCAGAGCGGCGACCTCGGCGCCGAGCTCACGCTTGAGCACCGCGCGCGAGCCGAAGCGGAGGCTGCCCGAGACGTCGATCGCGAAGAAGACCGTCAGATCGCGCTCTTCGATGAACTGTTTGACAAATGGAAGACCCATGCGCGCGGTGCGCTTCCAGTCGATGGAGCGGACATCGTCGCCGGGTTGGTAGGGGCGCACCTCGGAGAACTCCATGCCGCGCCCCTTGAAGACCGAGTGGTAGCTGCCCGCGACGCCCTGATCGACCAGCCGTTTGGTGGTGATCTCGATGCGCCGGACACGGGCCAGAAGATCGGGGGGGAGACTCCGCCGATCCGGTGCCCGGGTCGGAGCGGCCGGGCGCCGAAACCGTTCGACGAAACGCGACAACATGCTCGTCCTGCTCAGGGCACCTCGACGTGGTCGAGCAGCCGCGCGACCAGGTCGTCGCTGGTCAGGTTCTGCGCTTCGGCCTCATAGCTCGGCACGACACGGTGACGCAGGACGTCGGCGGCGATCTCCTTCACATCCTCCGGAATCACGAAGCCGCGACCGGCGATGAGGGCGACCGCCTTGGCCGCGCGTGCCAGGAAGAGGCTGGCGCGCGGCGAGGCTCCGAACGAGATCAAGGGCGCGAGGTCCGCCATTCGCGCTGCCGCGGGATCGCGCGTCGCCCCGACCACGTCGAGGATGTAGCCTCGCAACTTCGCATCCAGGTAGACGCCGTCGCAGGCGGCGCGCAGCTCGGCGAGCTGCGCCGCGTCGAGCACCGGCCGGACGTCGATCTCGTGCTCGACCAGCATGCGCTCGAGGATCGCCTCCTCTTCGGCGCGGCTCGGATAGGTCAGCCGCACCTTCAGCAGGAATCGATCCACCTGGGCTTCGGCGAGCGGGTAGGTGCCCTCCTGCTCGATCGGGTTCTGGGTCGCCAGGACCATGAAGGGATCAGGCAGCGGGTGGGTCGTCTCGCCCAGGGTGACCTGGCGCTCTTCCATGGCCTCGAGGAGCGCCGCCTGCACCTTGGCGGGGGCACGGTTGATCTCGTCGGCGAGCAACACGTGGGTGAAGACCGGACCCTTCTTGGGCGAGAACTCCGCGCGCCGGGGATCGTAGATCAGCGTGCCCACGAGGTCCGCGGGCAACAGGTCGGGAGTGAACTGGACGCGCTTGAACTCCAACGCCAAGGTACGCGCCAGAGTCTTCACGGCCAGTGTCTTGGCGAGACCCGGGACGCCCTCGAGCAACAAGTGGCCGCGGGCCAGCAATCCGACCAGCAAGCGCTGCACCAGGGCGTCCTGTCCGACCAGGACTTTACGAATCTCCGCCTCGACTTGGCGAAGCACCAGCGCTTCGCGGTCGACGGACGAAGGAGCGGGGATCACGGAAGGTTCCATCACGTCGCCTCCATCGGGCCAGAGAGGCTGGTTTGCAACCCAGGTGCCACGTGGGACGGGCAAGGATATCCTCGCCGCCACGTGCCTTCGGGAAAAGAGCAAAGGCCCCAACGCGCCGAATCGGCGAGGAGCGAGCGACGGGTCGCCGTCGTGTCGACCCTCCCTCGGCGACGCAAGTCGTTGGGCCAACATCACCTTCGCGATCCCCGCACCGCCCGTCCCCTGGTCGAGTTTCTGCACATCGAGGTGGGTTCTCGGGTGCTCGAGATCGGTCCCGGAGCGGGCGCTCTCACGGACTTGCTCGCCGGCGCGGGGGCGGACGTGGCGGCGATCGAGTTGGACCTGGGGTGGGCTTTTGCGCTCGGACAGCGGCTCGCCTCCGACCCTTCGCGCCACGCGGGCGCGGTTCGGATCGCGGCGGCGGACGCCCTCGAGCTCGCATGGGATCGTCTTCCCGCCACCTGGCGAGTCGGCGGCAATCTTCCGTACAACATAGGGACGGCCGTCGTGGAGCGCTTCCTGATGGGGGCCCCATCCGGTGTCCGAGCGGGGTTTCTTCTCCAACGCGAGGTCGTCGAGCGGATGACGGCGCGTCCGGGCACCCGTCCCTATGGAGCTTTGACGGTACGGGTCGCCGCGCGGGCCGAGCTCACGAAGCTGGGCAACGTGCCCGCCGGAGCCTTCGTGCCGCCGCCGAAAGTGGAGAGCGCGTTCGTGGGGCTGGTGACCCATCCGGCGCCGCTCGGCGAGAGCGGGATGGCCGGGCTCGACCACTTGATCGCATCGGCTTTCGGCCAGCGGCGCAAGAGTCTGCGCAACGCCATCGCGGCGCGCTACGGACGCGACGAGGCCGCTGAGGCTCTACGGCGTTGCGGTATCGACGGTGGCCGGCGGGCCGAGACCTTGGCGCTCGACGACTTCCTGGCCCTGTGGCGAGCGCTCTCGCCGACCTAGCGCGGAGGTCGTGCGGAATCCTTCTCGGGCCCCGCTCCGGGAGCCGAAGCGCTCGGCTCGGGCACCCCCCGAAACTGCACAATTTTCGGTGCTAAACTCGGCGACATCCGCCATGCCCAGGGAGCTCGCCGAGCCCAAGTCGTCGACCACCCGAATCGAGGTCTCGCCCTCGAAGGGCCGGGAAATCCTCGGTCTGCTCCTGGCCATGATTGCGCTCCTCCTGGCGCTCAGCTTCGGCACGTTCCATCCCGATGATCCGAGCTTTCTCCGTCAGTCGACGGCTCCGGTCACGATCCAGAATCTGATCGGGCGGGTCGGCGCCCAGATCTCGGCGGCGGGCTTCGGGCTGGTCGGCTGGGCCTGCCTGCTGCTGCCGGTTCTCCTCGGAGTCGCCGCCTGGACGCGCTTGCGGGCGCGACCGCGAGCCCGCGTGGTCGGCCGGGGAGCCGGCTCGGTGGTGCTCTTCGTGGCCCTGCCGGGGTTGTCCCAATTGCTGGTCTCCGAGCTCGTCTGGCGAGGAGGAAGGATCGACTCGGGGGGCGCCGTCGGAGTCCTGGCATCGAGCTTCCTGGAACGCCGGATGAACTTCGCGGGCGCTTTCGTCACCCTCTCGACGCTGCTCCTGGTCGGGCTGGCGCTGCTCGTTCAGACGAGCCTGGGGGATGTCCTCGGACGACTCCGTCAGCGCTTCGCGGGAGGGATCGAAGGCTGGCGCCTGGCGCGGGAGCGATCGCGGGAGCGGCGCGCCAAGGATCGGGCCCGGCGCCGCGTGGTGGTCAAGCATCTGCAACGCGCCGCGGAGGAGAAGGAGAAGCGGCTCGCCCGCTTGGCCGAGGTGGCCGCCGGAGGCGAACCACGCGAGCTGCCGCTCGGCGGCCGCGAGGATGAGGACGGGCGCGTCGATCCGCCGCTCCGGGTGGCGGAACGCGCGGGCGAGGGTGCCTTCGCGGTGCGCAAGGTCACCGCGCCGCAGCCCGCGCCGACTCGCAAGCGGCCTCAGGCGGCGTTCGGGTTCGCGAGCGGCAAGACCGAGTCCCAGCTGCCGCCGCTCTCCCTTCTCCAGATCGGAGAGGAGAAGCCGATCTTCGACGAGGACGAGCTGGTGCGGTTGGGAGAGGTGATCCGGCTGCGCTGCGCCGAGTTCGGAGTCGAAGGGACGATCGAGGGCATCTCTCCGGGACCGATCATCACGATTTTCGAATTCCAGCCGGCGCCCGGAGTGAAGGTCAGCCAGATCGTCAACCTCCAGGACGACCTGGCGTTGGCACTGCGCGCGGAGTCGGTCCGGATCGAGCGTCTGCCGGGGCGCTCGACGCTCGGCATCGAGGTGCCGAACCCGCAACGGGCGCTGATTCGGCTCGGCGCCATGTTGGCCGACGACCGCTTCCGGAAATCACCGTCCGTCCTGACCCTGGCGATCGGCCGCACCATCCACGGCGAGCCCTATTTCGCCGACCTGTCGACCATGCCCCACCTGCTCATCGCCGGCGCCACCGGCTCCGGCAAGTCGATCGGCCTGCAGTCGATCATCACCTCGATCCTCTACAAGGCGACCCGCGAGCAGGTGCAGTTCATCTTCATCGATCCGAAACGCATCGAGCTCGGCGTCTACGCCGACATTCCGCACCTCAAGGCCGAGGTGGTGGTCGAGCCGAAGAAGGCGGCCAACGCGCTCCGTTGGGCGGTCGCCGAGATGGAGCGCCGCTACCGCCTGCTCGCCGAGGTGCACGTCCGCTCGATCGAGTACTACAACCGAGCCATCCAGGATCCCGAGGTGCGAAAGCGCCTGGCGCTGACCGAGGAGGGCGGCGAAGCCCGCGAGTCGGATCTGCGGCCGCTGCCCTACTACGTCATCGTGATCGACGAGCTGGCCGACCTGATGATGGTAGCGGCAGCCGAGGTCGAGACCTCGATCGCCCGCCTCGCCCAGATGGCGCGCGCGGTGGGCATTCACCTCATCGTCGCTACCCAGCGCCCGTCGGTGGACATCCTCACCGGGACCATCAAGGCGAACTTCCCCTGCCGCATCTCCTTCATGACCGCGAGCCGTCACGATTCCCGGACCATCCTCGACCAGGTCGGGGCCGAGAAGTTGCTCGGCAAGGGCGACATGCTCTTCATGCCTTCCGGAACCTCGCGGACCATGCGGCTGCACGGGCCGTATGTTTCCGAGCAGGAGACGGCGGCTCTGATCCGCTGGTTGAAGCGTCAGGGCCGTCCCGAGCTCGACCCCGCGGTCCTGGCGCCTCCCGAGGAGAACGGCAGCGGGTCGGGAGGAGACGGGATCGAGGACGACCTGTTCGAGGATGCGGCGCGCCTGGTCGTGCGCGAACGTCAGGCGTCGGCGAGCTTTCTACAACGCCGCATGAGGGTGGGATTCTCGCGCGCCGCTCGACTGGTCGACATCCTCGAACGCGAGGGCATCGTCGGTCCCTCTCAAGGGTCGAAGCCACGCGACCTCCTGGTGCCTCCGGACTACTTCGAGGAAGTCGACGCGACCAAGGACTGAAGCGCGAGCCGGCGCCGTCGCGCTGCTAGCATTCTCACGTGTCGCGTATCGAACGCATCGTTTTTTTCGGCACTCCGTGGTTCGCGGTTCCGGCGCTGGAGGCGCTGGTCGCGGAGGGGCGCGCGCCACGGCTCGTGGTGACCCCTCCGGCTCGGCCGGCCGGGCGCGGACGAAAGCTCTTCGAGCCACCCGTCGCGGTGCGCGCGCGCGAGCTGGGCCTCGCGGTGGAGAGCGTAGGCCGGGTGCGGGACGCTGAGTTTCTCACCCGCCTCGGGTCTCTGGCGCCGGAGCTCGCCATCGTCGTCGCCTTCGGACAGATTTTTCCGAAGACCCTGCTCGATCTGCCGCGCCACGGCTGCCTCAACGTGCACGCCTCGCTCCTGCCGCGCTGGCGCGGGGCGGCGCCGATCGCCGCGGCGATCGCCGCGGGCGACCGGGAAACGGGAGTTTCGATCCAACGGATGGAGGAAGGTCTCGACACCGGGCCCGTGTACGCGCAACGCAAGACGCCGATCGGCGAGCACGAGGACGCGGGCGAGCTGGCGGCGCGGCTCGCCCGGCTGGGCGCCGAGCTGCTGGTGGAGGTGGTCGCCGCCCTGGAGGCCGGCTTGCTGCAGCCCGAGGCGCAGGATCCCGCGGGCGTGTCGCACGCGCCGAAGCTCGGAAAGGTCCGCTACCTGGACCTCTCCAATCCCGCCGAGGAGGTCGCTCGCGAGGTGCGTGCCTTCAATCCGGAGCCGGGCACGCTCCTGGAGCTCGCTGGCGGGCCGATCAAGATTCTGCAGGCGCGCGTGGGCGGAAGCTCTGCCGGGCTGCCGCCGGCGCACCTGGTAGCCCTCGGACCGGAGTCGGTGCTCGTGGCAGCCGGTGAAGGATCCGTGCTCGAGGCTTCCTGCGGGTGCAACGGCCGGGTGGCCGGGCGATGACGGGGCGCCAGTGGGCGAACGGGGCACGCCTCGCGCCGGGTGCGCCGATCCGTTGAAGGATGCCGCCCCGCGCGGGTCCCGACGACGCGCGACCCATCGCGCCTCGGTCCGCGTGGTGGCGCGGCGAATCGTCGGTCAGACGCTCAGCTCGCTCTCGCCGGCGGATACGCTGCTCGCCGGGTCCGCGGCCGACTTTTCGGAGCGCGACCGCCGTTTCCTGGCCGAGCTGGTCTACGGGGTCCTGCGATGGCTGCGGCGCCTCGACCATGTGATCGGATCGGCGGCCGAGCGGTCTCCGGAGGCGATCGATTCTGTCGCTCTCCAAATTCTGCGAGTCGGCACGGTGCAGCTCCTGGCGCTCGAGCGCGTTCCCGCGCACGCCGCGGTCTCCGAAGCGGTGGACGACGCGCGGCGACACTTGGGGCGCGGCGTCGGCGGATTCGTCAACGCGGTCCTGCGTCGCATCGCCAACGCGCCGAGATTCGAGGAGTGGCCCGTCGCGGAGCGGGATCCTGTCGAGCAGCTGGCGATCGAACAGAGTCATCCTTCCGAGCTGGTCGCGCGTTGGTGGTCCCGGTTCGGCGAGGAGAGGACGCGTTCCATGCTGGTCTCGAACAATGGTCCGCGTCGACTCCATCTGCTCGCCTTCCGGGCACGGGGAGGCCCTGGGCCTCTCGCCGAGACGCTGGCCGCGGAAGGTGTCGCGACACGCCGCAGCACGCAGGCTCCCCTGGGTCTCGTCGTCGAGCGCGGCAATCCGCTCCGCGGCGCGGCTTTCGGGCGCGGAGAGTTCTACGTGCAGGACGAGGCCAGCCAGGCGGCCGCGCTGGTTCCCGCTCCGGTCACCGGCGAGCGCATCCTCGACGCCGCGGCGGCTCCCGGCGGCAAGGGTCTCGCCCTGCTCGCCTCCGAACCGGGTGCGCGCGTGATCTTCGCGGACCGCTCGCTGACCCGGCTGCAGCGACTCGAGGAGAACCTGGCGCGTCTCGCCCTCGACCTCCCGTGCGTGGCGGTCGACGCCACGCTCCCGGCCTGGCGCCGTGCCTTCGACCGGGTCCTCGTCGACGCGCCCTGCTCGGGCACCGGTACGTTGCGACGCCACCCGGAGCTGCGCTGGCGCTTCCGAGGCGCGGAGCTGGAGCGCTTGAGCGAGGCGAGCGCCGAGATGCTCGAGGCGTCCGCGACTGGCGTATTACCAGGAGGGCTCCTCGTACTGATCACGTGTTCGGTCGAGCCCGAGGAAAATGAGCAGGTCGTGGAGCGTTTTCTCCGCCAACGACGCGAGTTCGCGCCCGCCGAGTTGGACTTCGCCTCCCTGCCTCCAGGTGAAGCCTCGGATGCGGGCGACGGACGTTGGCGTATTCTCCCGGTCGACGGGCACGACGGGTTCTCCGTTCACGTGATACGTCTTAGAGGATGAAGACTCGACGCGACCCGGAAGCGCGCGGACACCTGTATTGACAGGCTTTCGGACATGTCCTATCGTCCGCGCCGGACTCTGGAATTCACCGAACCACTACGTCGACTGGAGGAAAGATGGCGAGCAAGGCAGATATCGTTGAGCACATTGCATCGAAGGTGGACGGTATGACGAAGAAGGCGGCCGGCGAGGCATTCGACGCGGTCGTGGAGGCGATCTCGAAGGCGCTGCGCAAGGGTGACCGCGTGCAGATGCCGGGCTTCGGCAGCTTCTCCGTCTCCAAGCGCGCCGCCCGCAAGGGTCGCAATCCCGCCACCGGCGCGACGATCACGATCAAGGCGAGCAAGAACGTTCGCTTCAAGGCCGGCAAGGAGCGCAAGGAGACCCTCAACAAGGGCCGCTGAACCGGTCTCCGGTTCCAGCTTCGCTCGGGAGCCCTGCGACTGCGGAAGTCGCGGGGCTTTCGTGTCTTCGGGAGAGGCGTCGCAGCGGGTGCGGAGCCCTTCCGCGGTGCTAGCATCCGCTGTCCTGAGCGATGAGTAGAGAGCGTCCTTTCTCCCACCTCGACGCGCGCGGCGCGGCGCGGATGGTAGACGTCTCGGAAAAAGCCGTGACGCGCCGGATCGCTCGGGCTTCCTGCCGGATCGCTCTCGAGCCGGCGACTCTCCAACGTCTCGAATCGCTACCCAAGGGGGACGCGCTGGCGGTGGCGCGAATCGCCGGTATTCAGGCGGCGAAGCGAACCTCGGAGTGGATCCCGTTGGCCCATCCCCTGGTGCTCGATCAGGTGACCCTCGAGTTCGAGCGCCAGCCGGACGCCCTGACGATTGTCGGCGAAGTGACGGTGACGGGGCGCACGGGCGCCGAGATGGAGGCGCTCGTCGCCTGCTCGGCGGCGGCGCTCGCGATCTACGACATGGTCAAGGCGGTCGATCGAGGCGCCGTCATCACCGACCTGAGGCTGGAAGCGAAGCGCGGAGGTGCGGGCGGCACATGGACGCGAGAGGAATGATTTCCACCGGCCTCGATCGGCTGCTCGACGACGCCTCGAGGTTGAAGGGGAGACGTTTCGGACTGCTTGCGCACGGCGCCTCCTTGAGCCGGCTGCTCGTGCCGGCCCACGTGGCCCTGGCCGATGCGGGCTTCGGCGCCGCGCGCCTGTTCGGACCGGAGCATGGGTTCTACGGCGTCGAACAGGACATGGTCGCGGCGCGAGATCAGACCGATCCGCTGACCGACACGCCCGTCGTTTCGTTGTACGGCGACGACGCGGAGAGCCTGCGGCCGCGCACCGAGGCTTTCGCGGATCTCGACCTGGTCTTGATCGACCTGCAAGACATCGGAACGCGCTACTACACATACGCCGCAACGGCCGTCTGGACGGCCGAGGCGGCACTGGCGGCGGGGGTCGAGGTCTGGATACTCGATCGTCCCAACCCGCTGGGCGGCGAGGTCGTCGAGGGAAACCTGCCCGAGCCGGGCTTCGAGTCCTTCGTGGGCGCGTTCCGGCTGCCGGTGCGCCATGGCTTGACGCTCGGCGAAATGGCCCGCCTGGAGCTGCGTCGCCGGGGCTCCGACGAAGCGGGTCTGACCATCGTCACCGTCGCCGGCTGGAAGCGCTCCATGATGTGGCCCGCGCTCGGACGGCCCTGGATCGCGCCATCTCCCAACATGCCGGACTTCGACACCGCATTGCTCTACCCGGGCATGTGTCTGCTCGAGGCGACCGAGATCTCCGAAGGCCGCGGGACGACCCGGCCATTTCGTCTGTTCGGCGCGCCGGGGATCGATCCACTCGAGCTCGCCCACGCGCTCACTTGCTTGCGCGAGCACGGCGTCGCGGTCGTGCCGAGCTTCTTCCGCCCCTGGCATCAGAAGCATCGCGGAGAGGTTTGCGGCGGCGCGGAGCTCGGCGGTTTGCGATCCGGCAAAGGTCTGCGGTTTTCGGATCGGGGTCGAAGTCCTGGCGGTTTTGCGCTCCCTGGCGTCCGAGCAGTTTCGCTGGCGAGAGGCCGCTTACGAATTCGTCACCGACCGCCCGGCTGTCGATCTGCTGGCGGGGTGCACAGCGCTGCGCTCGGCGATCGAGGGCGACGGCGGCCTGGAAGAATGGGTGCGCTCATGGGAGGCCGACGAGGCCTCTTTCCGGGAGGAGAGACGGGGCCTTCTTCTCTATTCCGAGGAGTCCGCGTGAAGATTCCGGCACTGGTCGGAGTGAACGCGCCGGCGGCCGCTTTCGATGCCCTGTTCGCGGCGGCGCATCGGCGCGGAGTGCGGATCGGGTGGCTCGAGCTCGAGACGGCTCCGAGTCCACCGCCGGAGCTCGCGTTGGCGGCCGACGCCGGGGCCTTCAAGTCGGTCGCGGTCGGCGGTCAACGGGCGCTCAGCCTGAAGCCGGTGCGCGGGCCGGTGGTCTTGCGCGACCTCCTGCGGGAACATTTCCTCGGCTGCGGCGTGGTGCTGGTGCGCGGTGACGCTCGCTATCCGCGGCTCTCGTTGGCCGACGGGTCCTATCGCCTGGCGTTCTCCGTCGACCGCGAGCGCTCGCTCGACGCCGACGAGGCGGTCGCCGTGCTCTTGCGACCGCGACACAGGGCAAGAGTTCCACGATGAAGCGAGAGCCGATCCGCTTCTTCCTGCCGGGGCCGTCCTTCGTGCTCGAGGAGGTGCGGCAGCGGATGACGCGGCCGGTGGTGGCGCACCGATCGGCCGAGTTTCGAGCCGTCTGGGAGTCCATCTCGAGAGCGCTTCCCGAAGTGTTCCGGACGAGGCGGCCCTGCATGACCGCGACCGGCAGTTCGACCCTGCTCATGGAAGCCTCTCTGACCTCGTTGACCGAGCGCCGGGTGCTCCACCTGGTCAACGGCGCGTTCGCCGAACGTTGGCTGACGGTTGGCCGCTCGCTCGGCCGCGAAGTAGACGAGGTCACGGTACCGTGGGGCGAAGCGATCGATCCCGAGCTCGTGCGCGCGGCGCTGCGCCGTCGCCGCTACGAAGCCGTGACGGTGGTGCACAACGAGACATCGACCGGCGCGATGAGCCCGATCTCCGAGATCGCGACCGTCGTTCGGGAGGAGGGTGACGCACTGTTGCTGGTCGATGCGGTCTCCTCGCTGGGCGGCGCGCCGGTCGAGACCGACGCCTGGGGTCTCGATTTCGTCTTCGCCGGCGTTCAGAAAGGTCTCGCCGCGCCCCCGGGGCTGACCGTCTTCACCTTCTCCGAACGCGCCGAACGGCGAGCCGAGAAGATTCCCCACCGGGGCTTCTATGGAGATCTCTTGCGCTACCGCGACAAGCAGCGTGAGGGCGGTCCCATCACGACGCCCGCGATCGCAGAGTGCTTCGCCCTCGAGTATCAGTTGGAGCGCGTACTGCGGGAAGGCGTGGAGGCCCGCTGGCGGCGGCACGAGACGTTGCGGCGCATGACGGAGATCTGGGCCGAGGCGGCGGGATTTCGGTACGCTTCGTCGCCAGACGCCCGGTCGTGGACCGTCGCCTGCTTGCGGCCCCCGCCGGAGATCGACTCGCGCGAGTTGGTGCGCCGTCTCGCCACGCGCGGTTATACGGTGGGAAGCGGCTACGGCAAGTGGAAGCCCGAAACGATCCGCATCGGCCACATGGGGGAGGTCGGTGAGGAGGACCTCGCGGCGCTCGGCGCCGCCATCGAAGAGGAGCTCATCCGATGGACCGTATCCTGATCGCCGACCCCCTAGAAGCCTCCGGTCTCGAGATCCTGCGTGCCGGGGGCGCGCAGGTCGACATGCTGAGAAGCGAGGATCGCCCTCGTCTGATCGAGCTGCTGCCGGCTTACGACGCGTTGGTGGTGCGAAGCGCCACCAAGGTGACCCGCGACGTGATCGTCGCCGGCCGGCGTTTGCGCGTCATCGGTAGGGCCGGCGTGGGCGTCGACAACGTCGATGTCGAGGCCGCCACCGAGCATGGCGTTCTGGTCGTGAACGCCCCGACCGCCAACCTGATGTCGGCGACCGAGCACACGCTCGCTCTCCTGCTCGCCCTGGCGCGGAGTCTCCCAGCCGCCGATGCCTCGATGAAACGCGGCGAATGGGACCGCAAGAGCTTCGTCGGCATCGAGCTGAACGGGAAGACGCTCGGCGTCGTCGGATTCGGCCGAATCGGCCGGGGCGTCGCGGCGCGGGCGCAGGCCTTCGGGATGAAGGTGACCGCCCACGACCCGTTCGTCGATCCGAGCGTGGCCGCGCGGCTCGAAGTCGACCTTCTTCCGCTCGACGAGCTGCTGGCGAACGCCGATGTCGTCACTCTCCACACGCCGCTCACCCGGGAGACCCGGCACCTGCTCGACGCGGACCGCATTGGCCGGATGAAGCCGGGCGCCCTGCTGATCAATTGTGGACGCGGCGGGCTCGTCGACGAGACGGTGCTCCTCGCGGCCCTGGAGGAGGAACGGCTCGGCGGCGTGGCGCTCGACGTTTACGAGGAGGAGCCACCCCAGCAGCTCGATCTCGTTCGGCATCCGCGAGTCGTCTCGACTCCCCATATCGGCGCGCAGACTCGCGAAGCGCAAGAGCGGATCGCGCACGAGACCGCGCACATGGTTCTCGCCGCGCTCGACGGCGAGGTTCCGGCGGCTGCGGTCAATCGGCCGGTGGCGCGAACCGCCCCGGCGACCTGATCGCTTCGCCGGGACCGCGAGGTGGTCCGGAGGTCGTTCGGGTGACGGCGCTCGCGACGCCGCGCCTCAGCCGGGCGCGCTGGATGGAGTCTTTCCGACGTCGACCTGGGCCAGTGGCACGACGACGGCCGGGTATCCGAGCGCGGCGAGCCTTCCGGCGAAGGCGTGCGCCTCGTTCCGATTGCTGAAGGCGCCGACCTGGACGCGGCTCCAGGCGTCGCCGTGGCGAACCTCCACCCCGGGGAAGTAGGCGCGGAGCTGGTCGGCGAGCTGGCGGGCGCGCGCGGCGTCTCGGAATGCACCCACCTGGACCGTGAAGCTGAAGCCGCCGAGGGGTTCGATCCCCATCGCGATCAGCTCCACGGGAGCGGTCCCGGGTCCGAAGATGCCGAGTGCCTTGGCGGCGGCCCGCGAGAGATCGAGGATTCGTCCCTTCATGAACGGACCACGGTCGTTGATGCGGACCCGCGCCGTCTTTCCGTTGTCGAGATTGCGCACTTCCACCACCGTGCCGAAAGGCAAGCTCTGATGAGCCGCCGTCATGGCATCCATGTCGTAGCGCTCGCCCGATGCCGTGAAGCGGCCGTGGAAGCCGGGCCCGTACCAGGAGGCGATACCCCGCTCGATGACGATGCCCTTCGGACGGGAGCCGTTGGAGGCGCACGCCGACACTACGAGAGGTAGGGAGAGGGCCAAGAAGCTGAGGAGCGTCCGCCGCATCGGTCGCGCGGCGGGGGAAGAATGAGTTAGACGCGAGGCTCTTCCGGCGCCGCTGTCGCCGTGCCTGCCAGGGCTGGCCCGACGACTTCATGCAGGAACTCGTCCACCTGCTCGGGCGCTCGGCCGGTGAAAGCCCCGGGAGCCACCCAATCCGCCACCTCGTCGAGCGACAGGCGAAAGGCGGAATCTGCACATATTCTACCAAGTAATGGGTTTTCTTGCCCGGAGGCCACAATATCTTGGGCCTCGAAGCTGTAACGGCGAATCCGCTCGTGGAGCTCCTGGCGGTCGCCGCCGCGTAGCACCGCCTGCATGAGGAGGGTCTCGGTGGCCATGAAGGGCAGCTCGCGGGCCACTCGCGCCGCGACGGCGCGCTCGTTCACCCGCAGACCCGCGGCGATGTGACCCGCCAGGGCGAGGATCGCGTCGGTGGCAAGGAACGAATCCGGAAGGACCAGGCGCCGGTTGGCCGAGTCGTCGAGGCTGCGTTCGAGCCATTGCGTGGCGGCGTTGAGAGGTCCGTTGATCGCGTCGGTGAAGATCCGTCGCGCCAAGCCGCACATGCGCTCGGCACGCACTGGATTTCGCTTGTAAGCCATGGCGGACGAGCCGACCTGGGTTTCGTCGAAGGGTTCCGAGAGCTCGCCGACGCCCTGGAGCAGCCTCAGGTCGGTGCCCATCTTGTGGCAGCTCTCCGCGACTCCGGAGAGGACCGCGAGGGTGCGGCTATCGATCTTGCGGCTGTAGGTCTGGCCCGAGATGGGAACCGAGCCCGAGAAGCCGAGCCGCTCCGCGAAGCTGCGGTCGAGATGCCGAACCTTCTCCCGGTCGCCGTCGAACAGAGTCAGGAAGCTGGCCTGAGTTCCGGTCGTGCCCTTGATGCCCCGGCAGAGAAGACCGTCCCGCAGCCGGCGGACCTCGCCCAGGTCGAGCACCAGATCCTGCGCCCACAGACAAGCGCGTTTCCCCACCGTCGTGAGCTGAGCGGGCTGGAAGTGGGTGTAGGCGAGGCAGGGCAAGTCGCGCCAGCGGCGGGCGTGCTCCGCGAGGCCGCGGATGGCGGTCGCCAGGCGCTGCTCGATGAGATCGAGCGCCTCGCGCGCCAGCACGAGGTCCGTGTTGTCGGTGATGAAGGCGCTGGTCGCGCCCAGGTGGAGAATGCCGCCGGCCTCGCCGGACTGTTCGGCGAAGTGTCTCAGGTGAGCCACGACGTCGTGACGAGTCTGCCGCTCGAGCTCGGACACCCTCTCGAGATCGATCTTCGGAGCGGCCTCCTCGAGCGCCGCGATCTGAAGCTCGGTGATCGGCAGCCCCAGCTCGCTCTCGCAGCGCGCCAGGAGGATCCAGAGACGACGCCAGGTCGCATAGCGATGGCGGGCCGAGAAGATCGCGGCCATCGGCCCGGTCGCATAGCGGTCATGGAGTGGATTGGCCGGCGATTCCCGCATCGACGCAGTCTAGCAACGGCGCGCGGCAGTTGGCTGTGCGAGCGGATGCTCCGGTATAGGATCGGGCCGGGGGTCGCCACTTGCTCCGAGTTCACTGGTCGCATCAAGGAAGAGAGGAATCCCGGAACCTGCAGAAGGAGGAGGTTCGGGTCGGTCGCGGCAACGAGAACGAGATCGTCTTGCCCGATTTCTCGGTCTCGCGACGCCACGCCGCCTTCCGCCTCGAGTCCGAGGGGTGGGCGATCGTCGACCTGATGAGCACGAACGGCATCCAGGTCAACCGGGTATCGGTCAAACGCGCCATCCTGCGACCGGGAGACAAGATCAAGATCGGGGTCTTCGAGCTCCAGGTGGAAGACGTCGCCGAACCGAAGGCGACCTCGATGGACAGCATGCCGACGCCGGCGCTGGGAGTCGCGCCGATTCCGGTCGGCTCGGCGACCATCATGCGCTCGATCGCCGACTTCTCGGCCGCCTACGGTCTCGAGCAGCCGAAGAGCTCGGGCGAGGTCAAGGTCGACAAGCGCAAGGCGCTGGACCAGGGCTACTCGAGCAAGATCTTCGGGGTCATGACGCGTCTCGGCCGGATGCTGATCAAGTCCGAATCCACGGACGAGGTGTTGTCGCGCGTGCTCGAGATCGCGTTCGAGGCGCTGCCGGTGGATCGGGGCTTCATCCTGTTGCACGACGAGAAGACGGGCGAGACGGTCTGCGAGCTGGCGCGCAACAAGGACAAGGTGGAATTTCGTCCGCAGGCCGCGGTGCCGGTTTCGAAGACCATGGTCGACCAGGTCATGAACGACCGGGTCGCGCTGCTCACTTATGACGCCCAGACCGATCAGCGCCTTTCGGCCGGCGAGTCGATCCGCATCCATCAGATCCGTGGGGCCATGTGCGTCCCCCTTTGGTCGGGCGAGAAGATCATCGGCGTCATGCAGGTCGACACGCCTTTCCACGCTGGAACCTTCAACGAGCAGGATCTCGACTTGCTGACCGCCCTCGCCAACTTCGCGGCGGTCGCGGTGGAGCGGCTCCGCAACGCCCAGATGGCAGAGTTCGAGCGTGAGGTGCGAGGCAAGCTGGAGCGCTACCACTCGCCGGCGGTGATCGAGTCGATCGTCCAAGGCGAAGATGGAGAAGAGGCGGCGAGCCGGGTCAAGAAGGCCAACGTCACGGTGCTCTTCGCCGATCTGGCCGGATTCACGGCCCTCTCGGAGAAGCTCTCGCCCGAAGACGTGTCCTCGCTGCTCGAGGGGTACTTCACTTACGCGGTGGAGGCGATTTTCGAGGAGGGCGGCACTCTCGACAAATTCATCGGAGACTGCGTGATGGCGTTCTTCGGCGCCCCCGTTCCACAGGAGGACCATGCCGAGCGCGCCGTGCGGGCCGCGATCAAGATCTTGGATGCGCTCGACAAATGGACGGCGGGCCAGGCGGAGAAGGGCATCCCGAGCTTGTCGATGCGGATCGCGATCAACTCCGGCCCGGTCGTGGTGGGGGACGTCGGCAGCAATCGGCGCGTCGACTACACGGTGCTCGGCAACGCGGTGAATGTCGCGGCGCGGCTGGAGGCCTACGTCGGAGAAGCGGGCGAGGTGACGATCGGCGCGGAGACCAATCGCCTGCTGGCCGGCAAGGTGCCCACGGAGTCGCTCGGAGAATTCCAGCTCAAGGGTCTCGAGAAGAAGATCGAGGCCTTTCGGGTGATTCGAGGAAATTCGAGCTGAGCGGCCGGCGGCCGCTTCTGTTCGTAACCGGCAATCCGGGCAAGCTCGTCGAAGCGCGCCGCCTCGCCGGACGGTCGCTCGATTCCGCGGCGCTCGATCTCGACGAGATTCAATCGCTGGACATCGAAGAAGTCTTGCGGTCCAAGGCGGCCGCGGCTTTCGCAAGCCTCCGCCGGCCGTTGGTGGTGGAGGAGACGGGCCTCGCCCTGGCGGCCCTCAACGGATTCCCGGGCGCCCTGGTGCGTTGGATGCTCGAAGCCGTCGGGGCGGAAGGCATCGCCCGCACGGCGCTCGCGCTCGGCGATCCTCGCGCCGAGGCGCATTGCGCGTTGGCGTGGACGGACGGCGACCGTTACGTCTGCGGCCGCGGCACCACCAAAGGCGAGCTGGTCCTGCCACCCCGGGGAGCGAACGGATTCGGATGGGATCCGGTGTTCCTCCCGGACGGTGAGAGCCGGACCTACGGGGAGCTCGCCGACGCCGACAAGGACCGTCTCGGGCACCGCGGTCGAGCCTGGCGCGACCTGCTCGCGACGCTCGGCGAGCTCGGCGAGTGAGCCGCGGCGCCGCGGTCGACTTCGCGGTTCCTCTTCAGGACGGCCTCACCGTGGCGCCTCGAGCCCGCTTCGAGGTGAGGAAGTAGATCGCGGCCCCGACCGCGAGCACTCCGCAGCCGGCGATCGCCTGCAGGGTCGCGCTCACGAAGCAGTTGAGGACCGTACCCGCCGCGGCGACGATGAAGAGAAGCGTCGATACCGGGTGGCCAGGCGCACGGAAGACGTCCGGGGGGCGAGGATCTCGGCGCCGGTAGACGAACAGCGCGGCGGCGGTCAGGGCGAAGAAGAGCCCGTCGCAGAAGACGACGTAGGAGAGCAGCTGGTCGTAGGTCTGACTGAACAGAAGCGCCAGCGCGACCGCGGTCTGCAGCCGGATCGTGAAGCTTGGGGTGGCGAAGCGGGGGTGGAGGCGTCCGGCCCGACGCCAGAAGACGCCGTCGGCGGCCATCGCGAAGTAGAGGCGCGGGCCGGTCATCGTCATGACCGCCAGAAAGCCCAGGCACGAGGTCACGATGAGGGCGCCGACGAACCGCGCCCCCGCCGCTCCCGCGAGGCGTCTCGCGACGTCAGCGGCGAGGGCGCCGGATCCGGCGATCTCGGCCGGCGACAGGACGTGCAGGTAGACAAGGTTCAGGCCGAGGTACACCCCCACGACGATCGCGACTCCGAGCACGTTGGCGCGCGCCAGAATGCGCCGTGGATCCCGGATCTCGGCGGCGACGCTGCCGCAGTTCTGCCAGCCTCCGTAGGCGAAGAGCACCGGCACGAGCGCGGCCAGGAAGGCGGTCAGCGTGACCGCGATTCTGCCGGTCGACTCGGCGGCCGACGGAATCGCCGGATGACGGAAGAGCGCGAGGCCGACCAGTAGACCGATGCCCACGAGCTTGAGCGTCATCAGCAGATTGTTCACGCGCTTGCCAGGGCGCACCCCGCGCACGTTGATTTCGGCGAGCGCCAGCAGCACGGCCGAAGCGAGCACCGGGCGGCCGAATCGTCCGAGATGAAGGAACGATGCGTCGACATAGCTGGACAGGACGCTGGCGACGGCCGCGATGCCTCCGCTGTTGATGACGAAGAGCAGCGCGAAACCATAGAGGTAGCCGACCAGCGGACCATAGGCGCGGGTCAGATAGACGTACTGACCGCCGACGAAGGGCAGCCTCGAGCCGAGCTCGGCGTAGACGAATCCGCCGATCATGGCCACCAGGCCACCGAGCGCCCAGACCGCGAGCATCCAACCGGATGCCGGCAGGATGCGCGCCACGTTCGAGGGGTTCACGAAGATACCGACGCCAATGATCGCGCCGGCGACCACCACGATGGCGTCCCAGAGCCCGAGCTCGCGGTGGAAACCCCGTTCGGGTGCGGGGTCGCTCACCGGACCACTCGAGTTCAAGGCCCGTGCGCTCCGGCCCGGCGGCGCAACTCGGCGACGAGGCGTCCGACCTGGAGCGCGAGATGCTCTCGGGCCCCATCGTTCTCGATGACCCAGTCGGCTGCGGCGCGACGGGCCGTCGCTTCGGCCTGGGCGGCCAGCCTCTCCTTGGCTTCGCGCTCCGTGAGACCCCGCGCGACGGCCCGGCGGAGCCGAGTCTCGAGCGGCGCCTCGACGGTTACCACGAGGTCGAAATCGGGTCCGTAGCCGGCTTCGACGAGCTTGGTGGCCTCGAGGACGGCGATTCCTTCGCAGGCCTCGGCGCGAACGCGGAAAGCCTCCCGGACCAGAGGATGCACGCTCGCCTCGAGCTGGCGGCGGGCGGCGGGATCGGAGAAGACGTGGCCGGCGACCCAGGGCCGATCGACGGAACCGTCCGGTGCCAGGGGCGCTTCGCCGAACAGGGCGCGCACGGCTCGCGATCCGGCGGCGCCCGGCTCATAGAGCTCGCGAACCAGTTGATCGGCGTCGAAGACCGCGCATCCGGCGGCGGCGAGCTGCCCGGCGACGGTCGACTTGCCGCTCGCGAGCCCTCCGGTCAGACCGACACGAAGACTGGCCACCCGGGCCGCCGGCTCACGCGTCGAGACGGAGGCGACGGCGCGCCGCCGTCACCGTGTTGGCCATCAGCATGGCGACGGTCAAGGGACCGACCCCGCCGGGCACCGGGGTGATCGCGCCCGCCTTGGGGGCGACGGACGGGAAGTTGACGTCTCCCACCAGCAGGGAGCCGCGCTTCGCGAAGCTCTCGAGACGTTTGGCGTCGCCTCCCACGAGGCGCTCCGCCAGCGCCCGGTCGGTGATCCGGTTCATGCCCACGTCGATGACCACCGCGCCTTCCCGGACATAGTCGGCATCGATCAGTCCGGCCCTTCCGACGGCGGCCACGACGAGGTCGGCTTCGCGGCAGACTCCAGCCAGGTCGACGGTCCGCGAGTGAGCGATCGTGACCGTGCAGTGTTCGCGCAGGAGAAGGCCCGCCATGGGCTTGCCGACGATATTGCTGCGACCCACCACGACGGCCCGCTTGCCTCGCAGAGGAATCCGATGGCGGTGCAGGAGCTCCACGATGCCGGCCGGAGTACAAGGGACGAAACCGGCTTCGTCGATCCAGAGCCTCCCTACGTTGACGGGATGGAATCCGTCGACGTCCTTGGCGGGATCGATCCTCTCCAGGAGCTGGCGGGTGGGTAGCTGGTCGGGGAGAGGCAGCTGGACCAGGATCCCATCGACCTCGGGATCCGAGTTCAATCGGTCGATGAGCGCGAACAGATCGTCGGCGCCCGTGTCGGCGGGGAGCAGGTGGCCGAAGCTCGCCATGCCGGCTTCCTCGCAGGCCCGCGTCTTGGATCCGACGTAGACCTTCGAGGCCGGGTCGTCGCCCACCAGCACGACAGCCAAGCCGGGCCGGCGTCCCGCCCGGGTCGCGATCTCCGCGGCCGCCGTCGCCACTTCGGTCCGGATCTCCGCGGCTGTCGCGCGCCCGTCGAGAACTTGGGTCATCGATTCTTCCTCCCGGAATAGAGACAGAGGATGCCGCCGCTCAGATTCTCGCACCTCGCCTCGCCGATCCCGCCCGCCCGCATCCGTTCGAGGAAGGCCTGGCGTTGGGGCGAGTGCAGGACGGACTCCGGAAGGTAACTGTACGCGCTCCCGGCGCCCGACAGGACTCCACCGATCCGGGGGAGGACCTTGCGAAAGTAGAACAAGTAGAGGGCGCGCATGGGCAAACGGGCCGGAATCGTGAACTCGAGGACGCGGAGCTCGCCGCCTGGACGCAGAACTCGGGTGAGCTCGGTGAGGGCGCGGTCGAGATCGGCCACATTACGCAGGCCGAACGACACGGAGGCGCCGTCGAAGGCGCCGTCACCGAAAGGGAGCAGCAGCGCGTCCGCTTGCAGCGGCCGGGGGCGTGGCTCCGTCCCCCGGGCGAACTTGGAACGTGAGAGAGTAAGCATCGGCAGGCAGAAATCGGCCGCCGAGACGCGGTACCCGCAGCGCCGGAGGGCCTCCGCCTGGTCGCCGGTTCCACAGCAGAGGTCGAGTACCCGGGAGCCGGCCGGCAATCGCAGGGAGCGCGCCAAACGGCGCCTCCAGAAGCGATCGAGCGAGCCGGACAGCAAGTGGTTGAGCAGGTCGTAGCGCGGCGCGACCCGGCCGAACATCTGGCGGATCCGATCGGCCTGCTTGTCGACGGGATGCTCGACGCTCGCCATGGCGGCGGGGAGTGTACCGTGGGGGGCGAGGGCGGACGAAAGCGGAGCCTGTCGACTTGACAGGTCCCCCGGGGCGTCGCTTAAGATCCCATGCTCTCTGCGCTGTCGTGTCGGGATCATCCCACCCAGCCAAGTCGCATTCATTGCCCGGAGTTGCAGATGAAAGCTACCCAAAGTCCGAAGCCCGCGGAGATCGAGCACCGTTGGTGGATCGTTGACGGTGCCGGCCTGGCGGTTGGTCGGCTTTCGACTCGTATCGCGAAGATCATCCTCGGCAAAGAGAAGCCGATCTGGGCGCCCCACGTCGACTGCGGTGACTTCGTCATCGTGGTCAACGCCGACCAGGTCGTGCTCACGGGCGCCAAGGAGCGGGATAAGACCTACTATCGTCACACGACCCAGAAGCCGGGTTCATTGAAGTCGCCTCGCGCCTTCGAAGTTCGCGCGAAGCACCCGAGCCGACTGGTCGAGAACGCGGTCTACGGCATGCTTCCGAAGACCAAGCTCGGACGGAAACTGCGTCGCAAGCTGAAGGTCTACGCGGGCGGCGAGCATCCTCATCAGGCGCAGAAGCCGACCCCGCTCGCGGTGGCCTGACGGCGAAAACGACAAGGAGATTCGAGTGACTGACGTCCAGTATTACGGCACGGGCCGGCGCAAGACCGCCACGGCTCGCGTCTTCATGCGTCCCGGCGCGGGCGCGGTGCGGGTCAACGGCCGCGACATCGACGCTTACTTCCCGAGCGACATTCTGCGCATGGTCGTGCGGCAGCCGTTGGTCCTCACCGAGACGACCGAGAAGTTCGACATCGAAGCCACGGTCGCCGGCGGAGGCTATGCCGGTCAGGCGGGAGCCGTGCGGCACGGAATCAGTCGCGCCCTGCTCGAGTTCGACGACGAGCTTCGCGGCCGCCTCAAGACGGCCGGCCTGCTGACCCGCGATCCCCGCAAGAAGGAACGCAAGAAGTACGGTCTCGCGGGTGCACGCAAGCGCTTCCAGTTCAGCAAGCGGTAAGGAGAGGTTCGTGGTCGAAATCACCATGCAGGAGCTGCTCGAGGCGGGAGTCCATTTCGGGCATCAGACGCGGCGCTGGAATCCGAAGATGAAGCCATACATCTTCGGCAAGCGGAACGGCATCTACATCATCGATCTGGCGAAGACCTTGCGAATGTTCCGAGAGGCGTCCGAGTACGTCGAGAATCTGGGACGCGAGGGGCGCCGCCTGATGTTCGTGGGCACCAAGAAGCAGGCCCAGGAAGTCGTCGAGCAGGAGGCACGGCGGTGCCAGCAATACTGGGTCACTCATCGCTGGCTCGGGGGCACGCTGACCAACTTCGTGACCATCCGCCAGTCGGTCGAAAGGCTGCTGGAGACCGAAGCGCGGCTCGCCGACGAGGGTGGCAACCACACGAAGAAAGAGAAGCTCCGCATGGAGCGCGAGCGCGAGAGGATGAATCGCAACCTCGAGGGCGTGCGCGATCTGGAGGGCCTGCCCGACGCCTTGTTCGTGGTCGATCCGAAGAGCGAGACGATCGCAGTGGCCGAAGCGAACAAGCTCGGAATCCCGGTGGTGGCCATCGTCGACACGAACTGCGACCCGGAGCTCATCGACTACGTGATTCCGGGCAACGACGACGCGATCCGGACCGTGCGGCTCTTCGCATCCAAGATCGCCGACGCCTACCTGGCGGGTGCGCAACATCTGCAGCAGCAGCTGATGGTGGAAGAGAAGGATGCCGAGGCGACGGAAGCGACGGCGCCGGCATCGGATTCTGAAATGGAGAACGCGGCCCCGTCCGCGTAACGAGGACCACTCGCTCGCAGGCGCGCGGTCCACGTGCGCCGGACAAGGGTCAGCCGGAATCCCGCTCGCGGGACGCTGACCCTTTCGTTTGTCGGGCGATTCGGAAGGAGATGGTGAGATGCAGGTATCAGCACAGACGGTAAAGGAATTGCGCGAGCGCACGGGCGCCGGCATGATGGACTGCAAAGCGGCGTTGACCGAAGCCGGGGGCGACCTGGACAAGGCGGTCGACGTTCTGCGGAAGAGGGGCCTCGCCGCAGCGGCGAAGAAGTCGGGTCGCGTGGCTGCGGATGGTCTGGTTGCCTCCTATATTCACGCTGGCGGAAAGCTCGGCGTGCTGGTTGAAGTGAACAGCGAGACGGATTTCGTGGCCCGGACCGAGGCGTTCCAGGACCTGGTCAAGGACATCGCCATGCACGTTGCCGCGGCGGAGCCCCGTTACGTCAAACGGGAGGAGGTTCCCGCTTCCGTGGTCGACCACGAGCGCGAGATCTTTCGCGACCAGGCCGCGGCTTCGGGCAAGCCCGCCAACGTGGTCGAGAAGATCATCGACGGCAAGCTGGAGAAGTTCTTCGCCGAGGCCTGCCTGCTCGAACAGGCGTTCGTGAAGAATCCCGATCAGACGGTAGGCCAGCTGGTGCAGGAAGCGGTCGCCAAGATCGGCGAGAACATCCAGGTTCGGAGATTCGCCCGCTTCAAGCTCGGTGAGGGGATCGAAAAGAAGTCCGAGGATCTCGCGGCCGAGGTCGCGGCGACGATCTCGGGGCAGGGCTGAGCTTTTTCGTGAGCGAGACCGCCCGGTTTCGCCGCATCCTGCTCAAGCTGTCGGGCGAAGCCCTCATGGGCTCGCAGAGCTTCGGCATCGACGAGGGAGTGGTTGCGGCAATCGCTTCCGAAATCGCCGAAGTGCACGGACTCGGGGTCGAGATCGCGATCGTGGTCGGTGGCGGAAACATCATTCGTGGTGTGTCCGCCAGCCACCGCGGCCTCGATCGCGTTACCGGCGACAACATGGGGATGTTGGCGACGGTCATCAATGCCCTGGCGCTGCAGGACGCTCTCGAGAAGAAGGACGTGCCGACGCGGGTTCAAACCGCGATCGAGATTCGCGAAGTCGCGGAGCCCGTGATACGCCGGCGCGCCCTGCGTCATCTGGAGAAGGGGAGAGTGGTGATCTTCGCCGCCGGAACGGGGAATCCCTATTTCACGACGGACTCCGCAGCGGCCCTGCGCGCCAACGAGATCAACGCCAACGTGCTTCTCAAGGCGACGCGGGTGGATGGCGTCTACACCGCGGATCCGCGCAAGGATGCCAACGCCCGCCTGCTGCCCGAGCTCACCTACCACGACGTCTTGGAGCGGGATCTCAAGATCATGGACGCCGCCGCCATCAGCCTCTGCCGCGACAACAGTCTGCCGATCGTGATCTTCAATTTGACGAACGCCGGCAACATCCGTCGCGTGGTTTGTGGCGAGAATGTGGGCTCGATCGTGCGCGAGGCGCCGAGCGGGAGTTGACAGCGGCGCGAAGGTCCGCCCAAGATCCGGAGACGGGAGGTCGAGATGAAAGAAATCTTCGCCGAAGCCGACGCCAAGATGGCGCACGCCGCGAGTCACTTGCACGACGAGCTCCGACGTCTACGCACCGGCCGCGCCTCCGTCAACATGCTCGACGGGGTGACGGTCGAATATTACGGTACGAACGTGTCGCTCAATACCGTGGCGACGTTGACCGCGGCGGACGCCACGATGCTGGTGGCCCAGCCGTACGACATGTCGCAGATCTCCACCATCGAACGCGCCTTGCGCAAGTCCGATCTGGGATTGAACCCGTCGAACGACGGCAAGGTGATTCGCATCCCCGTTCCCCAGCTCACGGAAGACCGGCGCAAGGAGCTCGTACGGAAGGCTCACGAGCTGGCGGAACAGGCTCGTATCGCGGTCCGCGAGGCGAGGCGCGAGGCGAACGAGAAGCTCAAGGCGAAGGAGAAGGAGCACGAGATCGGTCAGGACGACGAGCGGCGGGGCTTCGACGAGATCCAGAAGCTACACGATCGTCACATCGAGGAGATCGCCACGGCGCTTTCCAACAAGGAAAAGGACATTCTGACGGTCTGACGCGGGCCCACCGGCAAATGTCCGACTCGCGCTCTCCGGCCGCTCCCGATTCGCTGCCGCCCGATCACTCGCTGCATGCGATCGTGCCGGCGGCGGGACGCGGTGACCGATTCGGTGGGCCGAGCCCCAAACAATTCGTGCGGATCGCGGGCCGGCCGCTCGTCTCCTGGACGATCGAGAAGCTGCTCGCGGCAGGTTGCGCGAGCATTGTCGTGGCCTTGCCCGAGGAGTCGCTCGCCGAAGCGAGAGGCTTGGCGACGGACTCTCGAGTGCGATTCGTGGCGGGCGGCTCGACGCGGCAGGCATCGGTCGCCGCGGCCCTCATGGAAAGTCCGGCGGAGCCAGTCGACTGGGTTGCGGTTCACGACGGCGCTCGTGCGGCGGTGGCGGTCGAGGACTTCGTGGCGACCTCGCGCGCGGCGTTCGAAGCCGATGGCGCCGTGCTCGGGCGGAGCCTCAGCGACACCGTGAAGGTGCTGGAGGATGGACAAATCGTCGAGACGCTGCAGCGAGCGCGGTTGTTCCGAGCCGAGACGCCACAGGTCTTCCGCCGGAGGACGCTCGAGCGGGCCCTCGATAGGGCGCGGCGCGATTGTTTCGTGGGGACCGACGAATCGGCGCTGGTCGAAAGGCTCGGAGAAGTCCATATCGCTGCGGTCGAGGCCCGACACGCGAATCCGAAGCTGACCTACCGTGAAGACCTCGCCGAGTTGGAGCGGCTCCTGGAGGTGCGGCTCTCGTGACGACCCTGAGGATCGGACAGGGCTACGACATTCACCGCTTGATCCAAGGGAGGCCTCTCGTTCTTGGCGGCGTGACGATTCCATTCGAGCGCGGACTCGAGGGCCACAGCGATGCGGATGTCCTGCTCCATGCGCTCGGCGACGCGTTGCTCGGCGCGGCCGCGCTGGAAGACCTGGGCCACTACTTTCCCCCCGGGGAGCCGGAGTGGAAGGACGCCGACAGCGCCACTCTCGTCGCGCGGATTCTGGGCATGGTTCGGTCGCGGGGGCTTCGGCCGGTCAACTGCGACCTGACCCTGATCGCCGAAGCGCCGAAGCTCGCGCCGTATCGGCAGACCATTCGATCTCGTGTCGCGGAGCTGCTGGGTCTGCGGATCGATCAGGTCGGACTCAAGGCGACTTCGAACGAGGGCCTGGGTGCGATCGGGCGGGGCGAGGGGATCGCAGCGCTCGCCGTGGTTCTGCTCTCGGGAGACCGGGAAGAGTGAGCCCGCCGGAAAAGCTCGCCGGGTTTCATCCGGTTCGGGAGGCGCTGCGACGCGAGCCCTCGAGGCTGCGCCGCGTGCTGATCGAGCGCGGCCGTGGCGGACAGCGTCGCCGGCAGATCCAGGATCTCTGCAAGACCTGCGGGGTGAGGGTGGAGGAGGTGGATGCCGCGGCGCTCAGCCGCTTCGTGCCGGGCGTGCACAACGGTTTTGCCGCCGAGCTCGATCGGTCGGCGGAGCCTCCGGAGCCCTTCGGGGGCGGCGATCCCGAACTGATCCTCCTGGCCGAGGACCTCCAGGATCCGAGGAACCTCGGCGCGCTGTTACGGGTCTGTGAGGGGGCGGGAGTCGGCCGAGTTCTGGTACGCGAGCACGGCTCCGCGTCGCTGTCGGAGACCGCGGTGAAGGCTTCGGCCGGCGCGGCGGAGTGGCTCCGTCCGGAATTCGTCGGCAGCTCGGCGCAGGTTCTCGAGGGGCTCAAGAAGGAGGGCTACTGGATTTATGGCCTCGCGATGGGAGGCGAGCCCCCTTGGGAGATCGACCTGACGGGAAAGGTGGCGCTCTGCGTGGGCGGGGAACAGGAGGGCCTCAGGCGCCTGACCCGGGAGAGTTGTGACCGGCTCATCGGCCTCCCGATGCGCGGCCGCGTCGAGTCGTTGAACCTGGCCACGGCCGCCGCCGCGGTGCTCTACGAAGCGGTTCGTCAGCGCTCTGGCGCCTTGTCAGGCTCGAGCGGCAGCCGCTAAGATGCGGCGGCTCGGGCGGGCCGTCCGGCGCTCTCCGGGTGGCCCAGCCGGTGCCGGGTTCTCGGGCCGGCATAGCTCAGTGGTAGAGCATCCGCCTTGTAAGCGGAAGGTCCTCGGTTCGAGCCCGAGTGCCGGCTCCACCGAGTCTCTTTGAAAGCGATTGCGAAGTTGAGGAGGTGTGGCCGAGCGGTCAATGGCAGCAGACTGTAAATCTGCCGGGCAACGCCCTACGGAGGTTCGAATCCTCCCGCCTCCACCACCTTCGCCCTCGAGCGTCACCTCCGGGCGGGAGTAACTCAGTGGTAGAGTCACGGCCTTCCAAGCCGTTGGTCGCGGGTTCGAATCCCGTCTCCCGCTCCATTTTCCTCTCCGAGAATCGACCTGGGGATCAAGGCGTCGGGCCGCTCGTCGTCAAGGGGACTAGACAAGCTTCACGATCGGTGCCAAAATCGGCGGTCCGCCGCCGCTCCGGTAGCTCGACCGGGGAGGGAAGCGCGGAAGACAAACGATTTACACGCGCCGGGAGAGGGAAATAGGATAATTACGTTCTGCCGTTGATCGGGCCACGAGGCGGGCCTCGGGACCGGTCTCGTTTTACGCCCACGTAGCTCAGCGGTAGAGCACTTCCTTGGTAAGGAAGAGGTCGCCGGTTCAAGCCCGGCCGTGGGCTCCAGCAGAGTTCGTAGTTTCCATATCGACATTCCACCGCCCCCGGGCGGGAGCAGGCGCGCAAGGAGGGTCCGGGACACCATGGCCAAGGAGAAATTCGATCGTTCGAAGCCGCACGTGAACGTGGGGACGATCGGCCACGTGGATCACGGCAAGACGACGCTGACGGCGGCGATGACGAAGGTGGCGGCGGACAAGGGTTGGGCGAAGTTCGTGCCCTACGACGAGGTGGCGAAGGCGTCGGAGTCTCAGGGTCGTCGCGACCCGACGAAGATTCTGACGATCGCGACGTCTCACGTGGAGTACTCGACGGAGAATCGTCACTACGCTCACGTGGACTGTCCGGGTCACGCGGACTACGTGAAGAACATGATCACGGGCGCGGCTCAGATGGACGGCGCGATCCTGGTGGTGTCGGCGGCGGACGGGCCGATGCCTCAGACGCGGGAGCATGTGCTGCTGGCTCGTCAGGTGGACGTGCCGTACATCGTGGTGTTCCTGAACAAGGTGGACCTGATCGACGATCCGGAGCTTCTGGACCTGGTGGAGTTGGAGGTCCGGGACCTGCTGTCGTCGTACGATTTTCCGGGCGACGACGTGCCGGTGATCCGGGGCTCGGCGATCAAGGCTTTGAAGGGCGAGCCGGGCGGCGAGGAATCGATCATGGAGCTGTTCAAGGCTCTGGACACCTACATTCCGATTCCGGAGCGCGTGGTGGACAAGCCGTTCCTGATGCCGATCGAGGACATTTTCTCGATCTCGGGGCGCGGGACGGTGGTGACGGGTCGCGTCGAGCGGGGCATCGTGAAGGTTGGGGAAGAGGTGGAGATCGTCGGGATCCGTCCGACGTCGAAGACGACGGTGACGGGCGTGGAGATGTTCCGGAAGCTTCTGGACCAGGGTCAGGCGGGCGACAACATCGGCGTTCTTCTGCGCGGCACGAAGAAGGACGACGTGGAGCGTGGCCAGGTGCTGGCGAAGCCCGGGACGATCACTCCGCACAAGAAGTTCAAGGGCGAGGTGTACGTGCTGAACAAGGAGGAGGGCGGTCGTCACACGCCGTTCTTCAACGGATACCGGCCGCAGTTCTACTTCCGGACGACGGACGTGACGGGGGTGGCGACGATGCCGGAGGGCACGGAGATGGTGATGCCGGGCGACAACGTGAATCTGGAGATCGTGTTGATCTCGCCGATCGCGATGGAGAAGGGCGTGCGCTTCGCCATCCGCGAAGGTGGACGCACCATCGGTGCCGGTACCGTCACCGAAGTCATCGAGTAGGAGCCGAATACTCTGAGGGCAGTAGCTCGAACTGGTAGAGCGCCGGTCTCCAAAACCGGATGTTGGGGGTTCGAATCCCTCCTGCCCTGCCACTGACCAAGTGACGGAAACCGAATGAACCTCTGGACGAAGATTCGTGATTCCTACGCCGCGATCCCGCGCTTCTTGCGCGAAGTGGTGAGCGAGATGAAGAAGGTTTCGTTTCCGTCGCGTGACGAGGTCGTCGGCACGACCATCGTGGTCTTGCTGACGAGCATCATCTTCGCGGTCTATCTGTGGTTGGCGGACCTGGTTATCGTGCAACTCTTCAAGGTGGTCGGCTCATGAACGACACCGCGGCGGAAACCCGCCAACGCAACTGGTACATCGTCCACACCTACTCCGGTTTCGAGGAGCGGGTGAAGGAGACCCTGCGCCAGCGGGCCGACGCCCTGGGCATGGGGGGGGCGATCGGCGAGATCCGCATCCCGATGGAGACGGTCATCGAATCGAAGGGCGGCAAGAAGCGCGAGACCCAGCGGAAGTTCTTCCCTGGCTACATCCTGGTCGAGATGGAGATGTCCGACGAGGCCTGGCATGTGGTGAAGAGCACGCCGAAGGTGACCGGCTTCGTCGGCTCCGGCAAGAATCCGACGCCCCTGTCTCAGGAGGAAGTCGACAACATCTTGGCGCAGGTGGTTTCCGCCAAAGAGAAGCCGAAGCCCAAGTACGTCTTCGAGAAGGGCGAGCCCGTCAAGATCGTCGAGGGACCCTTCAGCAACTTTACCGGCACGGTCGAAGAGATCAATCTCGACCGCAATACGCTCAAGGTCATGGTGACCATCTTCGGTCGCCATACGCCCGTCGAGCTCGATTTTCTCGGAGTGCAGAAGCTTTAGTCCGGAAAGGACGTTCGCGTCATGGCCAAGAAAGTCATCGCTCAGATCAAGCTGCAGATTCCGGCCGGCCAAGCGACTCCCGCTCCGCCGGTGGGTACGGCGCTGGGTCCGGCCGGTGTCAACCTGATGGATTTCTGTAAGACGTTCAATGCGCGCACCGAGTCGCAGCGCGGTTTGATCATCCCCATCGTGGTGACCGTGTACGCCGATCGCAGCTATACCTTCATCACGAAGACTCCCCCCGCGTCCATTCTGTTGCTCAAGGCGGCTGGTCTCGAGAAGGGGTCGGGAGTGCCGAATCGCAACAAGGTGGGGCACGTCACTCCGCAGCAGGTCGCGGAGATCGCCCAGGCGAAGATGCCGGACCTTAATGCGGGAAATCTCGAGGCGGCGGTGCGAATCATCGAGGGCACCGCCCGGTCGATGGGTATCGAAGTTCAGGGCTGATCGCGAGTTCCGTCCGCGGGCACGAGTCACCGAATCGATCTGGGAGGCTGCCGCGGCGGCCGTCAGGACCAGAGGGAAGGCGAGATGAGCAAACACGGCAAGAAATATCGAAGTGCGGCGCAGAAAGTGGAGCCGGGCAAGAGTCTGCCCCTCGATGCGGCGGTCGAGCAGGCCGCCGGGGCTGCGTATGCCAAATTCGACGAGACCCTGGAGATCGCGCTTCGCCTCGGGGTCGACCCGAAGCATGCTGACCAGATGGTCCGGGGAACGGTGATCCTTCCGCATGGATTGGGACGCAACGCCCGGGTGTTGGTCTTCGCTCAGGGCGAGAAGATCCGCGAAGCGGAGGATGCCGGCGCCGACTACGTGGGTGGTGAGGAATTGTCCAAGAAGATCGAAGGCGGTTGGCTCGAATTCGAGTCGGTCGTCGCCACGCCGGACATGATGCGAGTGGTGGGGCGGCTCGGCAAGGTGCTCGGGCCCCGGGGTCTGATGCCGAATCCGAAAACCGGCACCGTGACGACCGACGTAGCCAAGGCGGTGCAGGAGATCAAGGCGGGCAAGGTGGAATTCCGGGTCGACAAGACCGGCATCGTCCATGCGCCGTTCGGAAAGCGTTCCTTCGGCGCCGAAAAGCTCGCGCAGAACGCGCAGGCGCTCGTCAGCGCGGTGCTCCGCGCCAAGCCATCCGCCGCCAAGGGGAAGTTCATTCGCTCCGCCACGGTGTCATCGACGATGGGTCCCGGCATTCGGGTCGACGAAACGCAGCTCGTTCCCGCCGAGGCGTGAGGAGATCATCATGGCTCTGAGTCGCGCGAAGAAGACGGCGGTTCTCGATGTCTACGAGCAGGCGCTCGCCCAGTCCGAGCATGCGTTCGTGGTCGGGTTCCGCGGAATCACGGTGAATCAGGTCACCGAGCTCCGGCGCCGTATCCGG
This sequence comes from Thermoanaerobaculia bacterium, assembly GCA_963712855.1. Classification (GTDB taxonomy): domain Bacteria; phylum Acidobacteriota; class Thermoanaerobaculia; order Multivoradales; family JAGPDF01; genus JACTMI01. The sequence goes on along the minus strand of CAVQJN010000001.1, from coordinate 159,814 downwards.
GAAAAGGGCGGCCACTACGTCGTGGTCAAGAACAGCATCGTTCTGCGAGCGATGACCGGACACCCGTTGGAACAGCTCAAGGAGCACTTCAGCGGTCCGACCGCGATCGCCTTCAGCCTGGGCGACCCCGTGGCGTTGGCCAAGGTGCTGGCCGATTTCGTCAAAGAGGCGCCGGTCCTGGAGTTCAAGGCCGGAATCGTGGAAGGGCAGCCGGTGGCCGCGAACCAGATCGACGAGATCGCGGCGATGCCGAGTCGGGAGCAGCTCATCACCAAGTTGCTCTTCCTGATGCAGTCGCCGATCAGTCGTTTCGTGAAGGTGCTGGCGGCCGCGGGTCCGCGCCGTCTGGCCACCGTGCTCGATCAGATCGCAAAGCAAAGAGATTGAAAACCGCAAGTCAAGCCGGAATCGGAAGTCCGGAGACAGGGAGGAAGTGATGGCCATCGCCGCTGAGGAGTTCATCAAGCAGATCGACGAAATGTCGGTCCTCGATCTCAACAACCTGGTCAAAGCGCTCGAGGATCACTATGGCGTCTCGGCCGCCGCAGCCGCCATGCCGGTTGCCATGGTCGCCGGTGCCGGAGCGGCCGCGCCGGTCGAGGAACAGACCGAGTTCGACGTCGTCCTGGTCGAAATGGGGGCCAACAAGATCAATGTGATCAAGGCCGTCCGCGAAGTCACCAGCCTGGGTCTCAAGGAGGCCAAGGATCTCGTCGAGAGCGCACCCCAGAAGGTGAAGGAGGGGATCTCGAAGGCTGATGCCGAAGCCATCAAGAAGAAGTTCGAGGAAGCGGGCGCGAAAGTCGAAATCAAGTAGGGGTCGCGCATACGGACCCTCAACGTCAGGGCCGCGCGCCTCTTCGGGCGTCGCGCGTCCAACTTCGATCGATGGCCCTCCGTGGAGCCTCGCGGCTCCGCGGAAAGGGCCTCGTGTCTCTGCTCGCTAGGTAGGAACTACCGGGTCACCGAGTAATGACCGAATCGAGAGCCATGGAAACCAAGACCGAGACCCAACTTCAGCCGCGCCAGAATTTCTCCCGGATCCAGAGCACGCTCGCGATCCCCAACCTGATCGAGGTCCAGAAGCGATCGTACGAGCGCTTCCTGCAGATGAACCTCCTGCCGGAAGAGCGCTCGAACCATGGTCTGCAGGCCGTCTTTACGGGGATCTTTCCCTTCTCGGACTTCCGCGAGACCTGCTCGCTCGACTTCGTCAAGTATTCGATCGGCGACTGGCAGTGCAAGTGCGGAGAGCTCAAGGGGCTCGAGTACCTGCGCATGACCTGCACGAACTGCGGTGCCAAGATCATGACGGATCATCCGCTCGAGGAGACCGTCACCTGTCACGAATGTGGCTCGGTGCAGAAGAACCGGGTTACACGATGCGACATTTGTGGAAATCCGGTCGATCTGCGGCTCGAATACTCGATCCAGGACTGCCAGGAACGCGGCATGACGTTCGCCGTGCCGCTCAAGGTGACCTTCCGCTTGTTCGTGTACGACAAGGACCCGGAGACGGGCTCCCGCATGATGCGCGACGCCAAGGAGGAGGAGGTCTACTTCGGCGAGATCCCGTTGATGACGGATCACGGGACTTTCATCGTGAACGGGACCGAACGAGTCATCGTCTCGCAGTTGCACCGCAGCCCGGGCGTGTTCTTCACCAAGGAGGGGCCACGGACCTACCTCTCGAAGATCATTCCGTACCGGGGATCGTGGGTGGAGTTCGAGTACGATCAAAAGGAGATCCTCTCGGTCCGTATCGACCGCAAGCGAAAATTTCACGGCACGGTCTTTCTGCGGGCGCTTGGCCTGGAAACGAACGAGTCGATCCTGCGCAAGTTCTACGTTTGCGCGCCGCTCCAGCTCAGCGGTCCGACGAAGGCGCTCTTGACGCTCACGCCGGAGGTGTTGGAGCGCGAGCGGGTTCGCGACCGGCAACAGCGCGGTCGGCGTGACAGCTTCTCGGTGTTCGCCGGGGTGACGCTCGACCGCGAGGCGATCGAGACGCTGGAGGCGGGGCAGAACGCCGAGGTCGAGATCCGGCCGTCCGATCTCGATGCGGCCCGGTTCGTCGCCGACGTCGTCGATCTCGAGACCGGAGAGGTCCTGTTCGAGTCGAACGATCCCGTGCCGACGGATCTCGCGGAGCGCCTGGAGGGCAAGTCCCACACCCCTATCGAGGTGTTCTTTCCCGAGTGGGATCTGTGCGGCATGGTGCTCGCGAACACGCTCGCCAAGGACGCGACGAGAAACGCCAAGGAAGCCCTTATCGAGATCTATCGCCGCATGCGGCCGGGAGACCCCCCGACCCTGGACTCGGCGCGCTCTCTCTTCTACGGCATGTTCTTCGACGCCAAGCGCTACGACTTTTCGCGGGTTGGCCGTTTCAAGTTCAACATCAAGTTGGACACCGAGGTTCCGGTCGAGCAGAAAACCCTGTCCGCAGAGGACTTCATTCGCGTCATCGGGTACCTGTTGCGGCTCCACAAGGACATCGGCCGGGTGGACGATATCGACAACCTCGGCAACCGTCGGGTGCGGGCGGTCGGTGAGCTGCTCGAAAACCAGTTCCGGATTGGTCTGGTACGCATGGAGCGCGCCATCAAGGAGAAGATGTCGGTTCATCAGGACATCGACTCCGCGATGCCGCACGACTTGATCAACTCCAAGCCGGTGATCGCGGCGATCAAGGAGTTCTTCGGGTCGTCGCAGCTCTCGCAGTTCATGGATCAGACGAACCCGCTTTCGGAGGTCACCCACAAGCGTCGTCTCTCCGCGCTGGGACCGGGAGGTCTGTCGCGCGAGCGGGCCGGCTTCGAGGTGCGCGACGTTCACGCCTCGCACTATGGGCGCATCTGTCCGATCGAGACGCCGGAAGGGCCCAACATCGGGCTCATCTCGTCGCTCGCGACCTATGCCCGGATCAATGAGTACGGATTCATCGAGAGCCCTTACAAGCGCGTGGAGGGAGGCCGCGTACTCAATCATGTGCGCGTGGTGAAGGTGGGCGATGGCCCCTACAAGCTCGGACAGATCATCATCAATGACGAGCTGGAGGCCGCCAACCAGAAGCTCAAGAAGGCCGGAAAGCGAACTCTCGAAGCCGAGCCACACGCCTTTTATCTCACCGCCTGGGAGGAGGAGAAGTACATCATCGCCCAGGCGAACGCGGAGATGGACGAGAAGGGGTTCTTCAAGGACGAGCGGGTTATCGCTCGCGCGGGTGGCGATTTCGTGACCGTGGAGCGCGACCGGGTCGACTACATGGACATCAGCCCGAAACAGTTGGTGTCGGTCGCGGCGGCGCTCATTCCCTTCCTCGAGCACGACGATGCGAACCGCGCCCTCATGGGCTCGAACATGCAACGGCAAGCGGTGCCGCTGTTGCGGAGCGAAGCTCCCATCGTGGGTACCGGACTCGAGGGAACCGTGGCGCACGACTCGGGGGCTGTCGTGTTGGCGAAGCGCGGCGGAGTGGTCGATCTGATCGACGGCGAGCGGATCATCGTTCGCGTCGAAGGCGAGGACATCGAGACCGGCGAGCAGAAGGAGTTCGGCGCCGACATCTACCAGTTGACGAAGTTCCGGCGTTCCAACCAAAACACGTGCATCAACCAGAGGCCCGTCGTGCTGCAGGGCCAAAGGGTCAAGAAGGGCGACGTTCTTGCCGACGGTCCCTCGACCGAGAACGGCGAGCTGGCGCTCGGCAAGAACGTGCTGGTGGCGTTCATGCCGTGGCGCGGCTATAACTTCGAAGATGCGATCCTGATCTCGGAGAAGCTGGTCAAGGAGGACTACTTCACCTCCATCCATATCGAGGAGTTCGAGGTGGAGGCGCGCGACACGAAGCTCGGTCCGGAGGAGATCACGCGCGACATTCCGAACGTTTCCGAAGCCGCGCTCAAGGACCTCGACGAGGCTGGCATCGTGCGCATCGGCGCATGGGTCAAGGCGAGCGACATCCTGGTGGGGAAGGTGACCCCGAAGGGAGAAACTCAGCTGACCCCCGAGGAGAAGCTGCTGCGGGCGATCTTCGGCGAGAAGGCCGGCGATGTCCGGGACGCGTCGTTGAAGGTACCTCCGGGTATCGAAGGGACGGTCGTCGACGTCAAGATCTTCTCGCGCAAGGGAACGGAGAAGGACGTCCGGCAGCTCGAAATCGAGCGCGATGAGATCGCGCGACTGGACAAGAACACGCGTGACGAGATTCGCATCCTGACCGAGGAGCGGAACAAGAAGATCAACGATCTGCTGATCGGCCAGACGCTGAGCGCCGCGATCAAGTCGCGCGGCGGCGACAAACTGCTCGACAAGAGCGAGAAGATCACGCGCACGGCCCTGATGGCTCTCTCGAGGCAGGAGATCCTGCGTTTGCCGGTGGCGGATCGCAAGGTGCTCTCGTCGGTGGAGGACGTCTACCGTCGCACCGACTCGCACATGGAGATCCTCCACAAGGTCAACAAGGAGAGGATCGAACTGCTGCAGAAGGGCGATGAGTTGCCTCCCGGCGTGATCAAGCTGGTGAAGGTCTTCGTCGCCATGAAGCGCAAGCTGCAGGTCGGCGACAAGATGGCCGGGCGGCACGGCAACAAGGGTGTGATCTCGCGCATCCTGCCGGTCGAGGACATGCCGTATCTACCGGATGGAACGCCGGTCGAGATCGTGCTGAATCCGCTCGGCGTGCCGTCGCGAATGAACGTCGGCCAGATTCTCGAGACGCACCTGGGTTGGGTCGGAGCGGCGCTCGGCCTCAGGTTCGCGACGCCGGTTTTCGACGGAGCGACCGAGGACGATATGCGGAGTCTCTTCAACGCCGCCAAGGTGCCGACCTCGGGCAAGACGCCGCTGTTCGACGGAATGACCGGCGATTCGTTCGAGCAGCAGGTCACCGTTGGATACATCTACATGTTGAAGCTGTCCCACCTCGTCGACGACAAGATCCACGCTCGCTCGATCGGGCCGTACTCTCTGATCACCCAGCAACCGCTGGGTGGCAAGGCGCAGTTCGGTGGCCAACGCTTCGGAGAGATGGAGGTGTGGGCGCTCGAAGCCTATGGCGCCGCCTACACCCTGCAGGAGCTCCTGACCGTGAAGTCGGACGACGTCGAGGGTCGGAGCCGGGTATACGAAGCGATCGTCAAGGGAGACGTGCCGGACGAGCCGGGGCTTCCAGAGTCATTCAACGTTCTGGTGCGCGAGCTCCAGAGTCTTTGTCTCGATGTCGAGCTGCTGAAGGTTTGAGATTGAACAAGAACACTTGCGACTGCCGGGAGGACTGAATTTGCAACCGCTGCGCATGTTCGACAAGCCGCGAACCGTGAGGGACTTCAACGCGATCAAGATTTCGCTCGCGTCGCCAGAGAAGATCCGCTCGTGGAGCCGTGGAGAAGTGACGAAAGCCGAGACCATCAACTACCGGACTTTCAAGCCGGAGCGCGATGGCCTCTTTTGCGCCAAGATCTTCGGACCGATCACCGACTGGGAGTGCCTGTGCGGCAAGTACAAGCGCATGAAGCACCGGGGGGTGGTCTGCGACAAGTGCGGCGTCGAGGTGACGCGGTCGCGCGTCCGCCGCGAGCGCATGGGCCACATCGAGCTCGCCAGCCCGGTGTCCCATGTCTGGTTTTTCAAGGGCCTGCCCTCGCGTATCGGGCATCTTCTGGACGTGTCGCTGCGCGACCTCGAGCGGGTGCTCTATTTCGAGAGCTACGTCGTCATCGACCCCGGAGAGACCGATCTCAAGGAGAAGGAGTTGCTCTCCGAGGAACGCTTCCGCGAGGTGCGCGCGAAGTTCGGAGAGGGAACCTTCGTCGCCCGGATGGGTGCCGAGGCGATCAAGGAGCTCCTCCAGCGAATCGAAGTCGAGGACCTCTCGGAAGAGCTGCGTGTCGTCATGCGCACGGAGACCAGCCAGATCCGTCGTCTGAAGGCCGCCAAGCGGCTCAAGGTCGTCGACGCCTTCCGGCGCAGCGGAACGCGGCCGGACTGGATGATCCTCGACGTCATTCCGGTTATTCCCCCTGAGCTGCGGCCTCTGGTGCCGCTCGACGGCGGACGCTTCGCGACCTCGGATCTGAACGACCTCTACCGTCGGGTGATCAACCGGAACAACCGGTTGAAGAAGCTTCTCGAGCTGCGTGCTCCCGAGGTCATCGTTCGCAACGAGAAGCGGATGCTCCAGGAGGCGGTGGACGCCCTGTTCGACAACGGCCGGCGAGGGCGAGTCCTCAAGGGAACGAACAATCGGCCGCTCAAGTCGCTCTCCGACACGCTCAAGGGCAAGCAAGGCCGGTTCCGTCAGAACCTGCTCGGCAAGCGCGTCGACTACTCCGGACGTTCCGTGATCGTCGTCGGCCCGGAGCTGCAACTCCGCGAGTGTGGCCTGCCGAAGAAGATGGCCCTGGAGCTCTTCAAGCCATTCATCTACAACAAGCTCGAGCAGCGGGGTCTGGTCGGTACGATCAAGGCTGCAAAGGAGATGGTGGAACGCGAGGAAGAGGTGGTCTGGGATTGCCTCGAGGAAGTGATTCGCGATCATCCGGTGCTCCTGAACCGCGCCCCCACGCTGCACCGGCTCGGCATTCAAGGCTTTCAGCCGAAGTTGATCGAAGGCAAGGCCATTCAGATTCACCCCCTGGTCTGCGCCGCCTTCAACGCCGACTTCGACGGCGACCAGATGGCCGTGCACGTGCCGCTGTCTCCGAAGGCGCAGGTCGAGAGCCAGGTCCTCATGCTGGCGGCCAACAACATCCTCTCGCCGGCGCATGGCCGGCCGCTGGCCGTTCCGAGCCAGGACCTCGTTCTCGGCGGCTACTACCTGACCCTCTCCAGGAAGGGTGCCAAGGGAGAAGGCAAGACTTTCGCCGACTTCGAGTCGGTGCTGCTCGCCCTCCACGAGAACGTGGTGGAGACGCATTCCCCGATCCGAGTGCGATACACCGGCGAGTACATCAATCTGTCGACCCAGTACGACAACCAGGACGTCTTGCACGCCGAGATCGAGCAACTCGATCGCGCGGTCATCGAGACGTCCGTCGGGCGCGTCATTTTCAATATGTCCCTGCCGACCAATCTGCCGTTCATCAACGGCCTGCTGAAGAAGCGCGGTCTGCAGGACCTGGTGGCGTTCTGCTTCATCAAGCACGGCAATGACGCAACGGTCAAGATGCTCGACGAACTGAAGGGCATCACCTTCCTCTACGCCACCAAGGCGGGCATCTCGATCGGCGTCGAGGACATGGTCGTGCCGGCTTCCAAGGAGCGGATGCTCGACCAGGCGCGGCGCGAGGTCGTCGAGATCGAGGGCCAACGCGCGGCGGGCGTCATCACGGCCGGCGAGCGCAAGAACAAGATCATCGACATCTGGCATCGCACCACGGAGCGCGTCTCGGAGGAGATGTTCAGCGAGATGACGCGCGTCGAGGAGCAGCGTGGCGAGTTCAACCCGATCAGCATGATGGCGGACTCCGGAGCCCGCGGATCGCGCGAGCAGGTGCGTCAGCTGGCGGGTATGCGCGGTCTCATGTCGAAGCCGTCTGGCGAGGTCATCGAGACTCCGATCACGGCGAACTTCCGCGAGGGCCTCTCGGTGTTGCAGTACTTCATCTCCACGCACGGCGCCCGGAAGGGATTGGCGGATACGGCGCTCAAGACGGCGGACTCGGGCTATCTGACACGGCGCCTGGTCGACGTGGCCCAGGACGTGATCATCAACGAAGAAGACTGCGGCACGATTGACGGCATCATCGTGTCGGCGATCATGGAAGGTGGCGAGATCCTGGAGCCACTGCGCGATCGCATCGTCGGCCGGGTCAGCCAGGAGGAGATCTACGATCCGATGACCGGCGAGAAGCTGATCGGCATCGGCGACAGGATCACCGAGGATCTGGCCGGCGCCATCCAAGGCGCCGGTATCGAGCGCGTCAAGATCCGCTCGGTGCTGACCTGCGAGGCCCGCCGCGGCGCTTGCGTCAAGTGCTACGGGCGCAATCTCGCGACTGGGAGGATGGTCGAGATCGGCGAGGCGGTGGGAGTCATCGCCGCCCAGTCGATCGGCGAGCCGGGCACCCAGCTGACGATGCGTACGTTCCACTATGGCGGCACGGCGTCGCGGGTCTCGGAACAGTCCAAGCACGACGCCAAGAACCCGGGAATCGTGCGCTTCCTCAACGTCGCCACCGTCGAGGCGAAAAACGGCGACTTGATCGTCGTCAACCGGAATGGCAAGTTGCTCATCGTCGACCCGAAGGGTCGCGAGCGCGAGCGCTATGCGCTCGCCTACGGATCGCGACTGCATGTCCGGGAGAGCGACGAGGTCGAGCCGGGCAAGGTGCTCGTGGAATGGGATCCGTTCACGTCCTCGATCCTCTCCGAGCTCGCCGGTGCGGTGGAGTTCCGCGACATCGTCGAGGGCGAGAATGTGCGCGAGGAGACCGACCGTGTGACGGGTCTTTCACAGCGCATCATCGTCGAGGCGTCGGCGAGCGAGAAGCGGATTCCCGCGATCGTGGTCCATGGGAGCTCGTCGGACCGGCGGTACATCCTGCCGTCGGGATCGCACCTGATGGTCAACGACGGTCAGAAGGTGGCCGCGGGTGACGTGCTGGTCAAGATCCCACGGGTGGAGGCGGCGAAGACGAAGGACATCACGGGCGGTCTGCCGCGCGTGGTGGAGCTCTTCGAAGCGCGCAGCCCGAAGGAGCCGGCCATCATCACCGAGATCGACGGCACGGTGCGCTTGGGGGATATCCACAAGGGCATGCGTAAGGTGCTGGTCGAGAACGAGTCCGGAGAGACTCGCGAATACCTGGTGCCGCGGTCGGTACACGTCAACGTGCAAGACGGTGAGCGGGTTCGTGCCGGTGATCCGATGATCGACGGACCGATCAATCCGCACGACATCCTGCAGGTGCTGGGCGAGAAGGAGCTGCAGCGCTACATGGTGGACAAGATCCAGGAGGTCTACCGTTCGCAGTCGGTGGCGATCAACGACAAGCACATCGAGGTGATCGTGCGCCAGATGATGCGTTCGGTGAAGATCGAGGAGGTCGGCGACACCGAGTTCCTGATCGACGAGCAGGTCGACCGGTGGCGGTTCCACGAAGAGAACGAGCGCGTGCTGGCGGCCGGTGGCCGGCCGGCAATCGGCCGCCCGTTGCTCCTGGGGATCACCAAGGCGTCGCTCTCGACCGACAGCTTCATCTCGGCGGCGAGCTTCCAGGAGACGACGCGTGTGCTGACCGAAGCCGCCATCTCGGGCAAGGTCGACTATCTGCGCGGGCTCAAGGAGAACGTGATCGTTGGCCGCCTCATCCCGGCCGGAACCGGAATGGCGGTCTATCACGACTTCCACATCGCCGAGGATCTGCCGGAGCCCGGCCCGGAGCCGGACGAGGATATGTTCTTCGACTTCGGCGAAGACGAAATTCGCACGTTGCCGCAGCAAGTCCTCGGAGGCGAGCAAGACTGACGCGAATATCTTCGATCGAATCTCGAGATCAAGAAGGCCCGGGAGAGATCCCGGGCCTTTTCTCTTTTTTGGGTCAGAGCAGGTTCCAGTACCGTCTCCGTCCTTCTGTCCAGGCCGCCGAGTTCGCGTTAGTGTTGGACGGTCAAGCCGAAGGTCATCTTGGACCGACTGGGGGAAGAGGGGATTCATGGGCAGGGACGGCGATCCGGGTACGTACGCGGCCTTCTGGGAGGGCGTAGGCCGGGACTTCCCTTCACTCAAGGGCGCCGTGTCGACGGCGTACTACCGGGAGTGCGAAGTGGGGCTCTGCGAGCGTTTCTTCACAAAGCTCGACGGGGCAAAGGTTCTCAAGACCGACCTTTGGGACGAAGCCAAGAACTCGGAGATTCTGGTTTGGGCGGCGCAACGAGGCGCGAGACCGTTCGGGATCGATCTCTCGCTCGCCACGGTCGACGAGGCACTCGCCGCGACCTCCGGCTTCAGGGCTGGCTACGTGCAGGCCGACGTGCGCGGGATTCCTTTCCGCGACAATACCTTCGACTATGTGTACTCGATGGGCACGGTCGAGCACTTCCCCGAGACGGAGCACGCGATCTCCGAAATCCACCGGGTCCTGCGGCCCGGAGGCAGAGCCGTTCTCGGCGTCCCCAACCGTCTTGATCCGTTTTTTCGGCCGGCGCTTGCCTGGGCGATGCAGAAGCTCGATCTCTATGGCTACGGCGCCGAGCGTTCGTTCACCCCTCGCGCGTTGCGCCGGATGGCACGGCACGCCGGCTTCGTCGAGATCGGTTTGTCGGGCGTGCTCTTCCTCCCGGGTTGGCTCCGCATGGCTGAGCTCTTCTGCCATGCGCGCGGCTGGCGCTGCGGTCGGTGGCTCGGCGCCTGCTCGAGACCTTTCCGAGCGGCTTATCGGCGCTGGCCGGCGGTTCGCCGCCACGGTTACCTGTTGGCGCTCGGGGTCCAGAAACCGGCATGACTTCGCTCGGCACCTGGCGGCGCCACCTCCGATTCGCGTCCGGCTATCCGCGCTATCTGCGCGAGAAGATCACCCTCGAGCAAGCCCGTGCCGAGATTCGGCGCCGGCGCGACCGCAGGGAAGCGAACCTCATCGGTTGGGTGAAGCGGATCGTCTTCGAGCTCGGGCGAACGCCTTACCTTGCCCTCTTTCAAATGGCGGGCTGCGAGGCTGGCGACTTCGAGTCTCTGGTTCTACGCGACGGTGTGGATGCGGCGCTGGAGACCCTTCGTCGGTCTGGCGTCTGGGTCGCATACGAGGAATTCAAGGGCCGCCGGCCAATGAACCGTGGCTCGGTGACGATCGCGACCAAGCCGGGCGCGTTCGACAATCCCCTGTTGGGCGGCGGCTACGAGGTCAGCAGCGGCGGTTCGACCGGACCGGGGACGCGGGTCATGATCGATCTGGACTATCTGCGCAGCCGGGCGGTGACACAGCTCGTCGAAGAGGCCTCGAAGGGCCGGCTCGGCCTGCCTTGGGCCTGTTGGGTCGGGGTGCTGCCCGACGCGGGGCTGACCATGCTCCTCTCACGACCGCTCTTCGATGGGTTGCCCGAGCGGTGGTTCAGCCCGGTGAGCTTCTCGGACACCGGAGCGCCTCTCTCGATGCGGTTGGCGCATCACGTAGCCGTCGGCGTCGCGCGCTGGCTGGGGGAGCCGTTTCCGAGGCCGGAAGTCGTGCCGATCGACCAGGCCCACCGAATCGCGGCGTGGCTGCACGAACGGTCGCGGGGCCGTGAAACGGTGATCTTGCAGGCCGCGATCAGCCGGCAGGTCCGCGTCGCGACGGCGGCACGGGAGGCCGGCTTCGATTTCTCGAAAGTCGTTCTCCGGGGGGGCGCCGAGCCGCCGACCGATGCCAAGGTGGCGGAGATCCGCCGCTCCGGCGCGAGCTTCGATACCAACTACGCCTTCACCGAGGCGGGTCCGGTGGGCACGGGGTGCATGAATCCGGCCAGCGTCAACGACCTCCATTTCTTCGACGACCGGTTGGCGCTCATTCAACACGATCGACCGGTCGGCGACACGACCGTGCCCGCGTTCCTCTTCACCAGCCTGCTCGACGTGGCTCCCAAGTTGCTGCTCAACGTCGAGAGCGATGACTACGGTGTCGTCGAGGATCGGCGGTGCGGGTGCGGAGTGGAAGCTGAAGGGTTCGGCCGTCACATCCGGGACATCCGGAGCTTCAGCAAGTTGACCGGCGGTGGAATGACCCTGGTCGGGGGCGAGGCCTTGCGTCTGATCGAGGAAGCCCTGCCCCGCCGCTTCTCCGCGTCGCCGCTGGACTTCCAACTTAGGGAAGAGGAGGAGCAAGGACGAACGAGGGTGCTTCTCGTCGTCAGTCCCGCCGTTCGCGCGACGGACGGGGAGCTGCTGGAGGCTTTCAAGGAGGGTCTGAGGCGGGGGTCTCCGGCGGCTTCGCTCGCCCAGGCGATCTGGGGCCAGTCCGGCGCCCTCTCGGTGGTGCGCGAGGAGCCGCGGTGGACGCGGAGAGGCAAGCTCCTGCCCCTGGACCTGGCGAATCGCCACGCGCCGCCGGAGGCTGGCGCCTGATGCGCGCCTCGGCGGTCGAACGCTTCGCGGCGGTGGCCCTGGTCGCGATGGCGTTCCTGGCCTGTGGAGGGCGGCGGCCGCCGGCGCTGGACAAGGTGCGAATGTCGGTTACGGGCTACTTGTCGGACGGCCCCGTGCTCCTGGCGGACGCACGTGGTCACTTTCGCGCCCGGGGAATCGAGCTCGAGCGCGTCCACCTCGGCGACACCTCGGAGGCCGTTCCGCTTCTCATACGTGGACGGATCGACGCGGCCGCGATGGCGATGAGCGTGAACCTCGTGAGCGCGGTGAGCCGGGGAGCGCCGATCCGCATCGTGGCCAACAAGGGCTTCGACGATCCGAGCTCTTGTCCGGAAGTCAGCGTCGTGGTGAGACCCGGCTGGAAAGTTCCGCCTCGGGGTCCGGGGCTGCGAGCGGCACTGACCGGGCGAGCCTCGCGGTGTCCCGCTCGATCGGAAAGAGCGCTCTGATCTCGGGGTTGCTGGGGTACCTTGGGCTGTCCGACGGCGATCTCCGGATCGTGTCGATGCCCAACGCGGCGAAGATCGACGCATTGAGATCGGGTGGGGTCGACATGGCGATCCTGGTCGAGCCCGAGGTGGCGCGAGCCCGGCAATCCGGTCTGACCGTCTGGCTCAGATCGAGCGACTGGCAGAGCGGCGCCGACTTCTCCTACATCGTGCTGGGCTCTCGCCTCCTCAGCGACGACCGCGATCTTGGGCGCCGGTTCGTCGCCGCGTACGCGGCGGGCGTCGCCGACTATCGTGCGGGCAAGACGCCGACCAACCTGCGCCTCCTGGCGCAGGAGACCAAGCTGGCCCCCGAGCTGCTCGACGCGGCCTGCTGGGCGGCGGTTCGGGCCGGTGGCGTCGTCGACCTGGATTCGGTCAGCAGGTATCTGGCCTGGGCCGTCCGGAGCGGGCTGCTGGTCGACCGCGCACCCTCTCCCGGCGAGATGATCGACGGCGCTCTCCTGGAAGAGGCCAGCCGACTGGGCGACGAGGATCCGATGTGACCTGGGCCGTGCGTTGCGTGGATCTGAGCTTCGGTTTCGATGGCGCCGCCGATCGCCGAGAGGTGCTGCGGCATATGGATTTCGGCCTGCAACGGGAGGAGTTCGTCGCGGTCGTGGGGCGGAGCGGCTGTGGAAAGACGACCCTCTTGCGTCTGCTCGCGGGATTGCTCCATCCCGACTCCGGTTGCGTGCAACGGGCGGAGTCGGAGCGAAACGGGGTCGAGGCCGCGGTCGTCTTCCAGGGAGGCGATCTCTTCCCGTGGAAAACCGCTCTGGCGAACGTGGAGTTCGGCCGGGTGGCCGGTCGGGAGTCACCGGAGGAGCGGCGCCGAATCGCCCGGGAGCACCTCGCTCGAGTGGACCTCGGCGGCAGCGCGAATCTCTACCCGCGTCAGCTCTCGTTGGGTATGCAGCGACGGGTGAGCGTGGCGCGCGCGTTCGCGAGTGGAGCCGAGCTGTTGTTGCTCGACGAGCCATTCGCCAACCTGGACTCGCAGACCCGCTGGCTCCTGCAGCAGGAGCTGCTCGACTTCTGGCGCAGCGAGCCACGCTCGGTGGTCTTCGTGACCCACGACATCGCCGAGGCGATCTGGTTGGCCGATCGCGTCGTGGTTCTGGGTGGCCGGCCCACTCGCGTCTCGCGCGAGACCGTCGTGGACTTTGCGCGGCCACGGGACCCTGAGCTGCGGTGGACGGCTCCGTTCCGGGAGCTCGAGCACGAGCTTTGGCAGGACCTCGCGCCAGCCGGGAGGCGGGGAGAGGAAGGGCTCGCGTGAAGAGCCCGCCCGGCGTGCCGTCACGGTCGGGTGGCCGAAAGCCGGCGCGCCGTCTCGGGCGACTGGCAGGCGTCTGGCCCCCCTTGCTCGTCTTGGCGGTGTGGCAGCTCGCCGCCACCCTCTCGCCGACTCCTTTCCTCGTGGCGCCGCCGCCGTCGCAAATCCTACGGGACATTCCACGCCTTCTGGCGGACGGCCTCGTAACAGACATCGGCTGGACGCTGGCGCGTTTGGTCGGGGGGGTCGGGCTGGGAGTGTCCTTGGGGCTCCTGACTGGATACGGCATGGGCCTTTCAGCTCGGCTACGACGCCATCTCGAGCCCACGATCGCGATGGTTCATCCCACGCCCAAGATCGCCCTGCTGCCGCTCTTCCTGCTCTTGCTCGGCGTTGGCGAAGCGCCGCGCGTGGCTCTGGTCGCCTTCGCTGCCTTCTTTCCCGTGGTCATCAACGTGGCGGCGGGGGTTCGTCAGGTTCCACCCGAACTGCTCGAAGTTGCGCGAGCCTTCGGCGCGACCCGCGCCCAGCAGTGGCGGCACGTCATCCTGCCCGGCAGCCTGCCGTGGCTACTGGTCGGTCTGCGGATTGCCTTCAGCACTGGGTTCGTGGCGACCGTGGCGGCCGAGCTGCTGGCTTCGCAAAACGGCCTGGGACACCGGATGTGGCTCGCCTGGGAGATTTTCCGGCCCGAAGATCTGTACGTGGTGCTCGGCGTCACCGCAGGACTCGGATTCTCGATTCACCGGACTCTGATGGCGATCGCGAATCGAGGCCTGCGCTGGAAGCCGTCCGAGCAGAGGTTCCTATAGGCTGCCCGCCGAAGATCGCATCGCTGAACCGGGAGAGAGAAAGGTGTTCGAAGCTTGCTGCTTCATGGCCGCGTTGCTGGTCGCGCATCCCGCGCCAGACGGCGGCGTTGCCGGGCCGGCTCGAAAGCCGTCCGATCTGACGTTTCACGGCGAAACCGTCGTGACCGCGACGCGCTCCGACGAGGCGACGGATCGACTTCCGGTCGAAGTTCTCGTCCTTGATGCCCGGAAGATCGAGTCCGTGGGGGCGCGCACTCTGGACGACATTCTGCGCCAGGTTCCGAGCTTTCAGCTATCCCGCGAGCAGAGCAGCGAGGTCGCGATCGCTCCCAGCACGTCCGTCGCGTTCCGGGGCCTGGGAGGCACGTCGTCGAGCCGTGCGCTGGTGCTCCTGGACGGCTTTCCGATCAACGATCCCTTTCAAGGCTACGTCCGGTGGAGCCAGGTCCCGCCGGGCGCGGTCGAGCGCGTGGAGATCGTGCGCGGGGGTTCGGTGGTGTGGGGAAACCTCGGCATCGGCGGCACCATCAACCTGATCACCCGCAGCCCCCGCGTGACGTCCAACCGCGTGTCGGCGCGGGTGGGTGAGCGGTCTCTCCGCTCCGCCGTCGCCTCGGCATCGCGGGGCTTCGGGGAGAGTGGTGTCCGGGTCAGCGCCTCTTACCGTAAGGCCAATGGCTACTATCGAATCGGACCCGAAGATCGAGGCCCCGCGGATGTCTCCATCGCCAGCGAGACGGGGACCGCGCATGTGAGCTCGGACCTCCGGATCGGTCCGTCGAGCCGGATCGAAGTGAATGCAGGCTGGTTCAACGACAACCGGGGTGTCCTCTTGCGGGGAGACCAGTACCACACCCGCAACGAGTGGTTCCATTTCGGGGGCCGATTCGTGTCGGATCCGGACACGACCTGGGCCTACCACGTCTTCGCGACTCAGCTCGATTCATCATCCTCGGAGAATCGCGCCGCGGCTGGCCGGACGGTCGCGATTCCGGTGCGCGATCAGTATGCGGTGCCGGCGAGGTCCTACGGCGCCGACGCGCAATGGTCGAGGCGCGTGGGGCGTCACGACCTGGTGCTGGGTGCGGATGGGGTGCGAACCCGCGGGGAGGTGGACGAGCGCTCGCGATACGTCGAGGACGCCTTCACCGCCCAGACGGCGAGTGGAGGCAGGCAATGGCTCGCCGGTGCCTATCTGCAGGACCTCTTCGCCGCCAGCGAACGGTGGACGGTGACGGGTGCTTTGCGTTGGGATCACTGGAATACGTCGCAGGTATTCCAAAGAGTGACCGATCTCGTCTCGAGCGCCGTGACGACACACGAGTTCGGCGCCCGTGCTGGATCGGTTCTGAGTCCCTCGCTCGGAGCCACCGTGCGGGTGGGGAATCGAGCCCTCGCTCGAGCGGCAGTCTACGGAGGGTTTCGCGCTCCTTCCTTGAACGAGCTCACCAAGCCCGTCAACGGACCGACCCGGGTGATCGAGCCCAATCCCGGATTGGCACCCGAAAGGCTTCGTGGAGGCGAAGTGGGATGGGAGCTTCAGCCGCGGCGAAGCGTCGATCTGTCCGTCAACCTCTTTCACGAAGAAGTCGACCGGACGATCCAGAGCGTCACGACCGGACAGACCGGAACGGTATTCGAGACGATCGAGCCCTGCGGGTACCTGCCGCCGCGCTATACCTGCCAGCAGCGCGAGAACGTGGGCCAGATCCGCAGCCAAGGTGTCGAAGTGGGGGGCCATTGGAGCTCCGACCGAGGATACGGTCTCGATGCCAGCGCAGTCGTGCAGAGCGCCAAGGTGACCCGCGCTCCGGAACGGCCCACTTTGGTGGGAAAACGGGTGATGCAGGCGCCCGATTGGGTTCTCGTGACAGCCATCCGTTTCCCGATCGCGGGTCGTGGCTCGGGGAGCCTCGGCTACAGATGGGTCAGCGATCGATATGACGACGATCTCAACCAACGGTACGTCGGGCAGCTCCGCGCCGTCAGCTTGGCGCTTCGGTACCGATTCACGCCCGTCTTGGAGGGATCTTTGACGGCCACGAATCTGCTCGACCGCGCCAACCCGGTGGCTGTGCCCGGTGGCCTCACGGAATTCGGAGCTCCGCGGCTGGTCTCGATCGGACTGAGGTGGACCCCGGTTCGCTGAGGGGACGGCGGTTTCCGCCGCGTCAGGCCGGACGGCGCAGCCGGTCGGAGGCAGCCCTCGGAGTGGCGGGCGCCTGCTCCGTCGCAAGGCTCCCGTCGGAGGAGGAGATAGACGATACCTGGATGCCTGAGCCCCGCGCCTGCTATCCTTAGTGGTGAACGGGTCCACCGACTTCCGAGGCGAATCGACGTGGCGACTGACGGACATTCGGTCCAACTTCCACCCGAGACGACGCTCAGCTTGCATCGCCTCGTCGAGGCGAACGAGTGCGATCTCGAGCCTCTGCGGGACCCGATGCTCCTCGAGGCCCTGGTCAGAAAGGCCTGCCGGGAAGGGCGCCTCACGGTGAAAGCGACTCACTTCTTCCACTACGGCAACGGCGGAACGACCGGTGTGGCCGTGCTGGCGGAGTCGCATCTCTCGGTCCACACCTGGCCGGAACACCGGTATGCCGCGCTCGATCTCTTCGTCTGTCGCCCCGATCGGCGGCGGCTCGACCGGGTCCTGGACGTTCTGCTCGAGGGGCTCGGATCCCGTCGCTGGTCGGTCGCCGAGGTCTGGAGGGGCAGCCGGGCCGAAGACGAGGGCGGGCCGGTGGTCATGGAGTGGGAAGGCCGCGCGGGGGCTTGACGCCTCCTGGACAAGTCCTCTAGACTGCGCCGGTTCCGCGCTGGAGTCAGCAAGACCCCTCCCGGAGTTACGAGACGTCAAGAAGAGCGAACGCGCCCGGAATGGATCGGGTGCAGGAAATCTTGTCCGCTTGGACGAGAAACAACTACGACGGAAGAGTTCACGGATGCCGACGATTCACCAGCTGGTGCGCAAGTCTCGCGAGCGCCAGGTCAACAAGACCAAGAGCCCCGCATTGCAGGATGCCCCGCAGCGCCGGGGGGTTTGCGTGCGTGTCTATACCCAGACGCCGAAGAAGCCGAACTCGGCGCTGCGCAAGGTCGCCCGTGTTCGTCTCACCAACGGAATCGAAGTGACGACCTATATTCCGGGCGTGGGCCACAATCTGCAGGAGCACTCGATCGTGCTCATTCGCGGAGGACGCGTCAAGGATCTTCCCGGCGTCCGCTATCACGTGGTGCGCGGAACGCTCGATGCAGTCGGCGTCCAGGATCGGCGTCAGAGCCGGTCGAAGTACGGCGCCAAGCGGCCCAAGGCCTGACGCGGCGGGGATGAGGTAGAGCAAGATGCCCAGGAGAAGGGAAGTTCCCAAGCGCGAGGTCCTGCCGGACCCGCTGTACGGTTCACAGCTGGTCACCAAGTTCGTCAATGTCGTGATGCGACAGGGCAAGAAGAGCGTTGCCGAGCGAATCCTCTACGACGCCTTGGCGGCGGTGAAGGAGCGGACCGGCGACGACCCGATCAAGGTGTTCAAGCGCGCGATCGAGAACGTGAAGCCCGGCGTCGAGGTGAAATCCCGGCGGGTCGGAGGTTCCACGTACCAGGTGCCGGTCGAGGTGAATCCGAGCCGGCGCTTGGCGCTCTCGATCCGCTGGATCATTCAATATGCCCAGGCACGGGGCGAGAAGACGATGCGCGCCAAGCTCGCCGGCGAGTTCATGGATGCCGCCGAGAATCGCGGTGGGGCGATCAAGAAGAAAGAGGATACTCACCGAATGGCGGAGGCCAACAAGGCCTTCTCACACTATCGCTGGTAGGAGTTGAATCGGACGGCGCGGCGGCGCCTCTCGCCGCCATGTATGCCGTCCCTACGATTGGAAGAGAGTTCGAGCGTACCTCCGGGGCGCACTACGGATATGGCGAGACAAGTCCCGCTGTCGATGATTCGCAATATCGGCATCATGGCTCACATTGATGCCGGTAAGACGACGACTACCGAGCGGATCCTGTTTTATACCGGGGTCAACTACAAGATCGGCGAGGTGCACGAAGGCACCGCGACGATGGATTGGATGCCGCAGGAGCAGGAGCGCGGAATCACCATCACCGCGGCGGCTACGACGTGCTACTGGAAAAAGCACCGGGTCAACATCATCGACACGCCGGGTCACGTTGATTTTACGGTCGAGGTGGAGCGCTCGTTGCGAGTGCTCGACGGTGCGGTCGCTGTGTTCGACGCGGTAGCCGGAGTGGAGCCTCAATCCGAGACGGTGTGGCGACAGGCGGACCGCTATCGGGTGCCTCGCATCGCGTTCGTGAACAAGATGGACCGCGTCGGGGCCGACTTCGAGCGCACCGTTTCGATGATGCGCTCTCGTCTGGCGGCGAATCCGGCGGTTGTCCAGTTGCCCTGGGGCAAGGAAGATGCACTCAAAGGCGTCATCGACCTGATCCGAATGAAGGGCATCCTCTATCAGGACGAGGCCAAGGGTGCCGCGCACGAAGAGGCGGATATCCCTGAGGAGCTCCGGGACGCGGCCCTCGAGGCGCGCGAGCGCATGGTCGAGGCGGTCGCGGAGACCGATGACGAGCTGCTCGAGAAATACCTTGCGGGTGAAGAGATCTCCGAGGAAGAGCTGCGCGCCGCGATTCGCCGGGGAACCATCTCTCACCGCCTGCAGCCGGTCCTGTGCGGAAGCGCGTTCAAGAACAAAGGCGTCCAGCCGCTGCTCGACGCGGTGGTGGACTTCCTGCCGTCGCCGATCGACATTCCGCCGATCAAGGGCTTGGAGCCGGGGACCGAGAAGACTCTGGAGCGGATGGCCGGCGACGCCGAGCCGTTCTCGGCGCTCGTCTTCAAGATCATGAGCGACCCGTTCGTCGGGCAACTCGCGTTCTTTCGGGTGTACTCGGGTCGGCTGGCGTCGGGCAGTGGGGTGCTCAACTCGACCCGCGACCAGAACGAGCGGATCGGCCGTCTGCTTCGCATGCACGCGAACAAGCGGGAGGAGATCACCGAGGTCCTGGCGGGCGACATCGCCGCGGCAGTGGGTCTCAAGGGCGTCTCCACCGGCGACACGATCTGCGATCCGGCGCATCCCATCGCCCTCGAGGCGATGAGCTTCCCGGAACCGGTGATCTCCGTTTCGATCGAGCCCAAGACGAAGGCGGATCAGGAGAAGCTCGGGTTGGCGCTGGCCAAGTTGATGCAGGAGGATCCGACCTTCAAGGTGCACACGGAGCCGGATACCGGCCAGACGCTCATCTCGGGCATGGGCGAGCTGCATCTCGAGATCATCGTCGATCGCCTGACCCGAGAGTTCGGCGTGCAGGCCAACATCGGCAAGCCCCAGGTGGCCTACAAGGAGACCATCACGGCCGAGGCGCCCGGCGACGGTCGATTCATTCGTCAGACGGGAGGTCGGGGGCAGTACGGCCATGCCAAGATTCGTGTCCGACCGACTTCCGAGTCGGAGTTCATCTTCAATAACAAGATCGTCGGTGGGGCGATCCCACGCGAGTTCATCAAGCCGATCGAGCAAGGGATCCGCGAAGCGATGGAGACTGGGCCGCTGGCGGGATTCCCGATCTCGGGCGTCGAGGTGGAGCTCTACGACGGTAGCTTCCACGAAGTGGACTCGTCGGAAATCGCGTTCAAGATCGCGGGTTCGATGGCCTTTCAGGACGCCACGAAGAAGGCCAAGCCGGTCATCCTCGAGCCGGTAATGGCGGTCGAGGTCGTGACGCCCGAGGAGTACATGGGCGAAGTGATCGGCGACTTGACGTCGCGCCGTGGCCGGGTGCAGCACATGGAGCCGCGCGGCAATGTGCAGGTGATCTCCTGTAAGGTTCCACTGGCCGAGATGTTCGGCTATGCGACCGACGTGCGCTCCCTTTCGCAGGGGCGCGCCAGCTACACGATGCAGTTCTCTTCGTACGAACAGGCGCCGAAGAACGTCAGCGAGGAAGTCGTCGCCAAGGCGGCGGGCTGATTCGGTTCGGAACGTGAACGGATAGGGAATCGGAGAAAGCGAGATGGCCAAGGAGAAATTCGATCGTTCGAAGCCGCACGTGAACGTGGGGACGATCGGCCACGTGGATCACGGCAAGACGACGCTGACGGCGGCGATGACGAAGGTGGCGGCGGACAAGGGTTGGGCGAAGTTCGTGCCCTACGACGAGGTGGCGAAGGCGTCGGAGTCTCAGGGTCGTCGCGACCCGACGAAGATTCTGACGATCGCGACGTCTCACGTGGAGTACTCGACGGAGAATCGTCACTACGCTCACGTGGACTGTCCGGGTCACGCGGACTACGTGAAGAACATGATCACGGGCGCGGCTCAGATGGACGGCGCGATCCTGGTGGTGTCGGCGGCGGACGGGCCGATGCCTCAGACGCGGGAGCATGTGCTGCTGGCTCGTCAGGTGGACGTGCCGTACATCGTGGTGTTCCTGAACAAGGTGGACCTGATCGACGATCCGGAGCTTCTGGACCTGGTGGAGTTGGAGGTCCGGGACCTGCTGTCGTCGTACGATTTTCCGGGCGACGACGTGCCGGTGATCCGGGGCTCGGCGATCAAGGCTTTGAAGGGCGAGCCGGGCGGCGAGGAATCGATCATGGAGCTGTTCAAGGCTCTGGACACCTACATTCCGATTCCGGAGCGCGTGGTGGACAAGCCGTTCCTGATGCCGATCGAGGACATTTTCTCGATCTCGGGGCGCGGGACGGTGGTGACGGGTCGCGTCGAGCGGGGCATCGTGAAGGTTGGGGAAGAGGTGGAGATCGTCGGGATCCGTCCGACGTCGAAGACGACGGTGACGGGCGTGGAGATGTTCCGGAAGCTTCTGGACCAGGGTCAGGCGGGCGACAACATCGGCGTTCTTCTGCGCGGCACGAAGAAGGACGACGTGGAGCGTGGCCAGGTGCTGGCGAAGCCCGGGACGATCACTCCGCACAAGAAGTTCAAGGGCGAGGTGTACGTGCTGAACAAGGAGGAGGGCGGTCGTCACACGCCGTTCTTCAACGGATACCGGCCGCAGTTCTACTTCCGGACGACGGACGTGACGGGGGTGGCGACGATGCCGGAGGGCACGGAGATGGTGATGCCGGGCGACAACGTGAATCTGGAGATCGTGTTGATCTCGCCGATCGCGATGGAGAAGGGCGTGCGCTTCGCCATCCGCGAAGGTGGACGCACCATCGGTGCCGGTACCGTCACCGAAGTCATCGAGTGAGCCGTTTGCAGGGGCAGAGGAGTAGGTCATAATGAACGAAAAGATTCGCATTCGGCTCAAGGCGTTCGACTATCGAATCCTCGATTCGTCGACCCACGAGATCGTTGACACCGCCCGCCGCACCGGCGCTCGGGTGGTGGGCCCGATCCCGCTGCCCACCCATATCGCTCGTTACACCGTGAACCGCTCGCCGCATGTGGACAAGAAGTCGCGCGAGCAGTTCGAAACCCGGACGCACAAGCGGCTGCTCGACATCTACGAGCCGACCTCGAGCACGGTCGACGCGTTGATGAAGCTCGAGCTCCCCGCGGGTGTCGACGTGGAAATCAAGGCGTTCGGCAAGTAGGAGCGGGCTCATGGAAGGGATTCTTGGACGCAAGCTGGGGATGACCCAGATTTTTCTCGCCGACGGCGCCACGGTGCCGGTGACGGTCGTCGAAGCCGGCCCCTGCGTGGTCGTCGCGCGACGGACCAACGACAAGGATGGCTACGACGCAGTCCAACTCGGGCTCGTCGAGGCGAAGCCGCCGCGGAGGGTGACTCGCCCGATGCAGGGCCACTTCAAGCGGGCGGGTGTCACGCCCACCCGCCGGCTCGTGGAGTTCGCCGTCGCTCCCGAGGAGACCTGGAATCTCGGGGACCAGGTCAAGGTCTCCATCTTTCAGGAGCAGGACTACGTGGACGTGGTCGGCAACGGCAAGGGGAAGGGATTCCAGGGCGTGATGAAGCGCCACGGTTTCGCCGGTGGCCGGGCGAGTCACGGCTCGATGTTCCACCGCGCTCCCGGTTCGATTGGCAATTCCTCGGACCCTTCGCGCGTCTATCCCGGCATGCGAGCGCCCGGACGCATGGGCGGCGGTCGGGTGACCACCAAGAACCTCCTTGTCGTCAAGGTCGACGAAGAGAAGAACCTGATCTATCTGCGCGGCGGCGTGCCGGGCGCGCAGAACGCCTACGTCGCCATTCGGCGCGCCAAGCGCGGCTGAGGCGGTGGGAACGGACGTTATGAAGATCGCCGTCAAGAATCTCGAGAACAAGAAGATTCGGGAGTTCGACCTTCCCGAGTCCCTGGCCGCCTATCCGTTCAAGGAGCATCTGGTTCATACCGCGGTACAGGCGTACCTGGCGGGACAGCGGGCGGGCACCCACAAGACCAAGGTGAGGAGTGAGGTTTCGGGCTCGGGCAGGAAGCTGTGGCGCCAGAAGGGAACCGGCCGCGCGCGTGTGGGTTCGGTGCGTAGCCCGTTGTGGAGGCATGGTGGCACCGTGCACGGCCCGGTGCCTCGCGACTACTCGAAGGGGCTCTCGGCGCGGGCCAAGAAGAACGCCCTGCGCTCGGTCCTCGCGCAGAAGCTGCAGGAAGCGCACGTCGTCGTGGTGGAGAACCTCGACCTGCCTACCCACCGTACGAAAGACCTGGCCGACATCCTCGGCAAGCTGGGGGCGGACGGCAAGGTGCTGCTCGTCGATCAGTTCGACAACGAGAAGCTGATGCTCGCGTCCCGCAACAATTCGCGACTCAAGTCAGTCGACGCGTTGGCGGTCAATGTCTACGACCTCATGGACCGCTCGTGGCTGGTCGTGAGCGAAGCCGCACTGGGGCGGCTGGTGGAGGTGTTGGAGTCATGAGAATTCAAGACATCATCCGGCGCCCATTGATCACCGAGAAATCGAGCGTTCAGCGTGAGGGTGCCAATACCTTGACGCTCGAGGTCGACATGAGAGCCAATCGCCTTCAGATCCGGCGCGCGGTCGAGGCGCAGTTCAAGGTGAAGGTGGCCGACGTTCGCGTGGCGAGATGTCACGGCAAGGTCCGCAAGCAGGGGCGGTACGAGGGCCGTAGGCCGGACTGGAAGAAGGCCTATATTCGGCTCGCCGCAGGCGAGAAGACGATCGACTTCTTCGAAGGCGTCTGAGGAGGAGCGACCCAACATGGGAATTCGACAGATTCGACCCATCAACTCCTCGAGCCGGAATCAGACCTATCCGGATTTCAACGAGGTGACGGCCGACCGGCCGCTCAAGTCGTTGACCCGCGGTAAAGGCGGCTCGGGGGGGCGCAACAACCGCGGCAGGATCACCAACTGGTTCCGCGGCGGAGGTCACAAGCGGCGCTACCGCGAGATCGATTTTCGGCGCGATAAGCACGACATCCCGGGTAAAGTCGCGACGATCGAGTACGACCCGAATCGGTCGGCGCGGATCGCCCTGGTGCAATACGCCGACGGCGAGAAGCGTTACATCTTGGCGCCCGACGGGCTCGGAGTGGGAATGGAGGTCGTGGCGGGCGAGCAGGCCGAGATCAATGTCGGCAACGCTCTGCCTCTGCGGCTGATTCCACTCGGTACCACGATCCACAACATCGAGTTGAAGAAGGGCAAGGGCGGGCAGATGGTTCGCTCGGCGGGTACTGCCGCTCAATTGATGGCGAAAGAAGGCGCTTACGCCCAGGTGAAGCTGCCGTCGGGCGAGGTTCGCAGGGTTCACATCGATTGTTTCGCGACGATCGGCCAGGTGGGAAATCTGGACCACGAGAATATTTCGATCGGAAAGGCCGGCCGGACGCGGTGGCAGGGCCGGAAACCTCACAACCGGGGCGTGACGATGAATCCCGTGGATCATCCGATGGGCGGTGGTGAGGGCAAGACCTCAGGAGGTCGTCATCCGTGCACGCCTTGGGGCGTGCCGACCAAGGGCTACAAGACTCGAAACAACAAGCGGACGGACGGCATGATCGTCCGCCGGCGCAACAGGAAATAGGGACGGGAGACTGAGATGTCGCGTTCGCTGAAGAAGGGCTTCTTCATCGACGATCACCTGCTGGAGAAGGTGACCGCGATGAACTCGAGTGGTGACCGCAGAGTCGTCAAGACGTGGTCGCGTCGCTCGACGATCATCCCGGACATGGTCGGTCATACGTTCGCGGTTCACAACGGCAAGGCCTTCATCCCCGTCTACGTGACCGAGAACATGGTTGGTCACAAGCTCGGAGAGTTCTCGGCCACGCGGACCTTCCGAGGACACAGCGGCAAGAGGGCCGCTGAGCGCTCGGCTGCGCCGGGCAGGAAAGCCTGAGCGGAGGAGGGGCGATGGAAGTCACGGCACGATTGCGGCATCTGCAGGCATCCGCGCAAAAGGTCCGGCTCGTGGTGGACATGATTCGAGGCAAGGACGTGGAGGAGGCGGCCAGCATTCTGCGACTGGCCCGCAAGTCCGCCGCGCGCCCCGTCGCCAAGCTACTGCGTTCCGCCGTGGCGAACGCCGAGAACCGCGAGCAAGGGGTCGACGTGGGCCGTCTCTACGTCAAGCACGCCTTCGTCGACGGGGGACCGTCGCTCAAGCGAATCCGCGCGAACACGATGGGCCGGGCGTTCCGGATCCTCAAACGGCAGAGCCACATCACGATCACGCTCGACACGCACAAGAGCGGTTCGCAGGGAGGCAACTGAGCGTGGGACAGAAAACGCATCCTTACGGATTTCGCCTCGTCTACAACAAGACTTGGCACTCTCGCTGGTACGCGCAGGGCAAGGAGTATGCGCGACTGCTGCACTCGGATCTCGAGTTGCGCGAGAGTCTGAAGCGCCGTCTCGGCCATGCGGGAGTGTCGGACATCGATATCGAGCGCGCGGCCGACAAGCTGCGAGTCACGATCCATACGTCTCGTCCCGGCATCATCATCGGCCGCAAGGGCGCCGAGGTCGACAAGCTTCGTGACGATCTCGCGAAGCAGACTGGGCGTGCCGTGCACATCAACATTCAGGAGATTCAGCGCCCCGAGCTCGACGCCCAGCTGGTGTCCGAGTCGATCGCCGGCCAGCTCGAGCGCCGGGTTTCATTCCGGCGCGCGATGAAGAAGGCGATGGAGTCGGCCTTCCGCTTCGGAGCCAAGGGCGTGAAGATCATGGTCGCGGGGCGATTGGGTGGCAACGAGATCGCCCGTACCGAGTGGTATCAGGACGGTCGCCTGCCGCTTCATACGCTCAAGGCGGACATCGACTATGGCTTCGCCGAGTCGAGAACGACCTATGGCGTAATCGGAGTCAAGGTGTGGGTTTACAAGGGTGATCTGCTCAAGGAGAAGGGACGTCGCGCCACGGCGTGACGTGCGGGAGACCGTTCCATGTTGATGCCGAAGAAGGTCAAGTTCCGCAAGCAGCAGCGTGGCCGCCGCGGTGGTGTCGCCAAGGGCGCGACGACGATCGCGTTCGGTGACTTCGGGCTGCAGGCCCTGGATGCCGGTTGGGTGACGGCGCGCCAGATCGAAGCCGCCCGAATCGCGATCACGCGACACGTCAAGCGGGGCGGGAAGTTGTGGATCCGCATCTTTCCCGACAAGCCGTTCACCAAGAAACCGCTGGAGACCCGCATGGGGCACGGCAAGGGCAACCCCGAAGGCTGGGTGGCGGTCGTCAAGCCGGGCCGTATCCTCTACGAGATCGAAGGGGTTACTCCCGAGATCGCACGGGAGGCCATGCGGCTGGCGGCCTTCAAGTTCGGAATCAAGACGCGCTTTGTTTCCCGCCATGGGGAGCTGCGCTGAGGAGATGCGATGAAGTCGACCACGAAATTGCGCGAGCTGCGCGAGAAGGCGGAAGGTGATCTCGTGCTGAGGGAGCAGGAGCTCGCGGAGCAGCTCTTCGCCCTTCGTCTGCAACGGGTGACCGGGCAGCTGGAGAAGCCGTCAAAAGTCCAAGAGGCGAAGCGAGAGCTCGCGCGTGTGCTCACGGTGCTGCGCGAGAAGCGTTCGGCCGGGTGACGAGGAAGAAGATGAGCGAGACCACTCCGAAGAAGAGTCGTGGACGTCGCCAAGAGAAGATCGGCGTCGTGGTGAGCAGCCAGATGAACAAGACGGTCGTGGTGGCGGTCGAGTTCACGGCGATGCACCGTCTCTACCACCGGCTCGAGAAGCGCACGTCGAAGTTCTACGCCCACGACGAAGAGAATGATTGCCAGGCCGGAGATCGCGTCCGACTGGTCTCCTGTCACCCGTTGTCGAAGACGAAGCGTTGGCGAGTCGCCGAAGTCCTGCGGCGCGCCAACGAGGGCTGAGCCATGATTCAGATGGGAACGATTCTCGACGTGGCCGACAACTCGGGGGCCAAGAAGATCGCCTGCATCCACCTG
This sequence comes from Thermoanaerobaculia bacterium, assembly GCA_963712855.1. Lineage (GTDB taxonomy): Bacteria > Acidobacteriota > Thermoanaerobaculia > Multivoradales > JAGPDF01 > JACTMI01. The sequence goes on along the minus strand of CAVQJN010000001.1, from coordinate 132,813 downwards.
CGCGGCGCGCTCGGCCAGTACGGTCATCTCGGCGACATCATCACGGCGTCGGTGAAGGAATCCACCCCCGACGGCACGGTCAAGAAGGGCCAGGTCGTGAGGGCCGTGATCGTGCGCACGGTGAGCGCCCAGAGGCGCCGCGACGGGAGCTACATTCGGTTCGACAACAACGCTGCGGTTCTGGTGACCGACCAGAAAGAACCGGTCGGTACCCGGGTGTTCGGTCCCGTGGCGCGCGAGTTGCGAGAGAAGCGGTTCATGAAGATCGTTTCGCTCGCGCCTGAAGTCATCTGAGAGCGGAGAACGGACGAGACCATGAAGAGCAAGATCAAGCGGAACGACATGGTGTTGGTGATCGCGGGCAAGGACCGCGGAGCCAAGGGTCGAGTCCTGCGAGTGCTGCCTGCGAAATCGATGGCGATCGTCGAACGGGTCAACATGATGAAGCGGCACACGCGGCAGAACCCGCAGAAGGGCATCCAGGGAGGAATCCTGGAGAAGGAGGCCCCGATCCGCCTGTCGAACCTGATGGTGATCGATCCGCAGACGGGTAATCCGACTCGAGTAGGACACGTCCGCCACGCCGACGGTTCCTCGTCGCGGGTAGCCAAGAAGAGCGGAGCGACGCTCAGCTAGGAGCAGTTTCAATCATGGCGAAACAGAAGCAGAAAGCGACCGCCGAGAGCGGGTACGTGCCCCGCCTCCGAAAGCGATATCGCGAGGAAGTGGTTCCCGAGCTCCAGAAGGAGTTCGGAATCGCGAATCGCATGGCGATTCCGGGCCTCGAGAAGATCGTTCTCAACATGGGTATCGGAGAGGCCATCCAGAACATCAAGGTGCTCGAGGATGCCGTCGAGGAACTGGCGCAGATTGCCGGTCAGCGGCCGTCGATCCGGCGCGCGAACAAGTCCATCGCGTCGTTCAAGCTGCGCGAGGGAATGCCGATTGGCTGCAGCGTGACGTTGCGCGGCGATCGCATGTGGGACTTCTTCGACCGGTTGATCATGATCGCGCTGCCCCGCGTACGAGACTTTCGGGGAGTGCCGACGAAGAGCTTCGACGGGCGAGGAAACTACACGCTCGGATTGCACGATCATCTGATCTTTGAAGAGATCGACTACAACAAGGTCGACAAGCCAAAAGGCATGAACGTGACTTTCGTGACCACGGCCGCGAATGACGAGCAGGCGCTTCACCTGCTGCGCTCGCTCGGCATGCCGTTTGTCCGCAACTGAAAGGGATCCAGGAGGCGTATCGATGGCCACCGCGGCTCGAATGGCGAAGACTCGGAGAGACTTGAAATACAAGATTCGGCAACGCAATCGGTGCAAGCGTTGCGGTCGTCCTCGCGGCTATCTGCGCAAGTTCGCGCTGTGCCGCATCTGCTTTCGAAATCTTGCGCGCCAGGGATACCTTCCGGGCGTGATCAAGGCCAGCTGGTAAGGAGCGTTCAATGAGTAACATGGATCCGGTTTCGGATCTCCTCACCAGAATCCGGAACGCGCATCTGTCGAAGCACGATCGAGTGGACGTTCCGACGTCGACGCTCAAGGCCGAGATCTGCCGAATACTGGAGGCGGAAGGGTTCATCCGAAGCTTCCGTAAGATCGATGGGCAGCCGGTCGGCAAGCTCCGGATCATCCTCGAATACGACGGCGAGGGCTCGCCGGCAATCTCCCATTTGCGCCGCATCAGCAAGCCGGGCCGCCGCGTCTATCGAGGCGCCGGCGAGATTCAGCCGGTGCTGGGCGGGCGCGGGCTGGGTGTCGTCTCCACGAACCTCGGAGTGATTTCGGACCGCGAAGCCCGCGAGAGGCGGGTCGGCGGCGAAGTACTCTGCGAGATTTGGTGAGGAGGACGCGATGTCGCGAATTGGAAGGATGCCGATCGAGATCCCGAAAGGGGTCAAGATTCAGGTCAGCGACGACGTGTTCACGGCCCAGGGCCCGAAGGGGACAGTGAGTCAGAAGCTGATTCCCGGATTCCCGATCAAGGTCGAGGGTGAGATCGTGACGGTGACGCGGACCGGCGACAGTGGCCCGGAGCGGTCGAAACACGGCCTCTTGCGCGCCCTTCTCGCGAACGCGGTGAAGGGCGTCTCGGAGGGATTCTCCCGAACTCTCGAAATCGTGGGAGTGGGCTATCGTGCGGAGCTGAAGGAGAGCGAGATCCACCTGGCTCTCGGGTATTCGCATCCGATCGTCTACAAGGTCCCCGACGGAATCGCGGTCGACCTCGACCCGAAGGCGAATCGATTGACGTTTTCGGGCGCGGATCGGCAGCTCGTTGGGCAGGTTTGCGCCGAAATCCGCAATCTGCGGCGGCCGGACCCCTACAAGGCGAAGGGAATCAAGTACGCCGGCGAGATTCTGCGACGCAAGGTGGGCAAGGCGGGAGCCAAGTGAGAATCGAGGTCGGGGGTTCGTCATGTCGGATGTGAACAGGAAGAAGGTCATGGAGAAGCGATCGCGCAGGGAGCGCGCTCATCGCCGGCTCCGTCAACGCGTGGCCGGCTCGCTCGAGCGGCCTCGCCTCGCCGTATTCAAGAGCGAGAAGTACGTCTATGCGCAGCTGATCGACGACGAGAATGGGAGGACGTTGGCTGCGGCGTCGTCGTCCGAGACCGAGATCGCGGGTCGGCTCGAAGGAGGCCACGCCACCCAAGCTGCAGCGCGCGCGGTCGGAGAGGTCATCGCCGAGCGGGCAATGGCGCAAGGCATTCGCAAGGTGGTTTTCGATCGAGGCGGATATCTGTATCACGGCAAGGTCAAGGAGCTGGCCGATGCGGCCCGCTCCAAAGGCCTCGAGTTTTGAGGGAGAGCGGCATTGGCTAGGGACTTCCAGCAGGATAGCGAGTTCGTCGAACAGGTGGTTCAAATCAACCGGGTCACCAAGGTGGTCAAGGGCGGCAAGAACTTTTCCTTTTCGGCGCTGGTTGTGATCGGTGACGGCAACGGCCGCGTCGGTTACGGCGCTGGGAAGGCCAAGGAAGTGCCAATGGCGATTCGGAAAGGAATCGAGATCGCGAAGAAGAACTTGATCACGGTTCCGATGGTCGGCGGCACGATTCCGCACGAGGCGTTGGGCCGTTTCGGTGCTGGCCGCGTGTTGATGAAGCCCGCATCGCAGGGCACGGGCGTGATCGCCGGAGGGCCCGTGCGCGCCGTCATCGAGGTGGCTGGTATTCAAGACATTCTCACGAAGTCGTTGGGAACGACCAATCCGCAAAACGTCGTGAAAGCGACGTTCGACGCGCTGCTCAGTCTTCGAATCGACTCCCGTCGCATGGTAGCCGCGAAGAACGAGGCGGCTGCGGGTGACGCGGAGTCGGTCCCGGCCAGCGCCTGACCTCGGGAGGGACTTCGATGAGTGAGAGCAAGATCCGAATTAGGCAGGTTCGTAGCAGCATTGGAACAAAGCCCGAGCATCGGGAGTTGCTCCGCGGCCTCGGCCTGCGCAGGATTCGGCACGAGGTGACGCGAGAGGATTCTGCATCCGTGCGCGGCATGGTGGCGCGTATTTCCTACTTGGTCGAGATCGTCGAGGACTGACATGAAACTGCACGAATTGTCTCCGGCACCAGGCAGCCGACACTCCCGCAAGAGAGTGGGGAGGGGTCCGGGCTCCGGGCTCGGAAAGACGGCTGGGCGTGGGCACAAGGGCGGACAGTCACGCTCCGGCTACCGCTTGCGGCGCGGTTTCGAAGGTGGCCAGATGCCTTTGGTCCGCCGCGTCCCGAAGCGCGGATTCAACAACGAGTTCCGAGTCGAGTACACGGTGGTGAACGTAGGCCGGCTGGCCGACCTGGGTGATGAGGTGACGCCCGAGCTGCTGCTCGAACATGGTCTGATCCGCGCGCGCAAGCCACTCAAGATTCTCGGACAAGGCGAGGTCAAGAGGGCGCTCAAAGTCCGGGCGCACAGCTTCAGCGCCACGGCGCGGGCCAAGATCGAGGCCGCCGGCGGCGAGTGCGAGGAGATTGGCTGAAGTGCTGGAGAGTCTGCGCAACATCTTCGCGATTCCCGACCTGCGCAAGCGGGTGATGTTCACTTTCGCTTTGCTGGCGGTATATCGAATTGGGTGCCACATCCCGACGCCTGGCGTGGACCCGAAGTCGCTGATCGAGTTCATGAACTCGGTGCAGAATACGTTCCTCGGCTTCGTGAATACTTTTACCGGGGGTAGCTTGCGGCGCGTCGCGGTTTTCGCTCTCGGCATCATGCCGTACATCACCGCGTCGATCATCCTGCAGCTGCTGACCGTGGTCTGGCCGTATCTCGAGAAGCTCTCCAAAGAGGGTGAGCTGGGGCGTCGAAAGATCACCCAATACACGCGCTATGGAACGGTTCTCGTGTCGGTGGTTCAGTCGAGCGGCATCGCCCTCTTTCTCGAGAAGACGTCGACTCCGGGTGGCGGTGCGTTGGTTCCGCATCCGGGCTGGGGCTTTCGCCTAATGACGATTCTGACGCTGACCACCGGATGTGCCTTCGTCATGTGGCTCGGTGAGCAGATCAGCGAGCGCGGAGTCGGTAACGGAATTTCGTTGATCATCTTTGCGGGCATCGTGGTGGGCTTGCCGCGTGCGGTCGCCGATACCGTCGCGAAGATTCGCACCAACGAGCTCTCCTTGATTGGCGTGGTGGTTCTGGTGGGGTTCATGGTGGCCGTGGTCGCGTTCATCGTGTACATGGAGAGAGCGCAACGTCGCATACCCGTCCAATACGCCAAGAGAATGGTCGGGCGAAAGATCTATGGTGGCCAGAGCACTTATCTGCCATTGCGGGTGAACACGGCGGGAGTCATCCCGGTCATCTTCGCGAGCTCCCTGATGGTCTTGCCGGTGACCGTCTCGCAGATGTTCAAGTCTGCCTGGCTCCAGAAGATGGCGGATATTCTCGCCTGGGGCCAGCCACTGCACTACGTGCTCTATTCGATCGGGATCGTCTTCTTCAGCTATTTCTATATTTCGATCATCTTCAATCCGGCTGATCTGGCCGAGAACATGCGGAAGTACGGAAGCTTCATCCCCGGCATTCGCTCTGGAAAGAGGACCTCCGAGTACATCGATCGGATCCTGACGCGAATCTCGTTCGTGGGCGCCGCGTATCTCGCTGTCGTGTCTATCCTGCCGGACTTCCTGCTGAACGGCGTGCGGGTTCAGAGTCTTCCGTGGATTGGTCCCGCCATCGACGCCTACCTTCCGAAGTGGGTGACCGAGGGGATGGGGATCAACTTTTACTTCGGGGGAACCTCGCTTCTGATCGTGGTGGGTGTCGCGATGGACACGCTGCAGCAGATCGAGAGTCAGTTGGTGATGCGCAATTACGACGGCTTCCTGAAGCGTGGGCGGGTGCGGGGACGCCGCACCTGAGGCGAATATGGAGAACGGACTGCGCGTGGTGCTCTTGGGTCCCCCGGGATGCGGCAAGGGGACGCAAGCGGAGCGCGTCGCGGGGAAGCTCGGTATTCCGGCCATCTCCACGGGTGAGCTGTTGCGGCAGGCCGTGGCGGAAGGGTCCGAGCTCGGCGGCCGGGTGGAGAGAGTGATGGCCGCGGGGCAGTTGGTCGACGACACGCTGATGGGGGAGGTCGTCAAGGCTCGGCTGGCATGCGGGGACGCGGGCAACGGCTTTATTCTGGACGGATATCCGCGCACGCCGAGCCAAGCGGAGACCTTGGAGCGGCTCTTGAGTGAAGGGAATGAGACACTGGACGCGGTCATTCTCTTCGAAGTCCCGGAAGACGTTCTGGTCGAGCGAGCCCTGGCCCGAGGTCGGGCGGACGACCGGGAAGAGGTCGTGCGAGAGCGGCTGCTGGTTTACCGTGACAAGACCGCTCCGCTGGTTGCCCATTATCGCGAACGAGGACTGTTGCGCCGTGTGGACGGAAACCGTTCGGTCGGCGAGGTCACCGGCAGCGTTCTGGCGGCGCTGGGAAGGGTCTGAAGATGGTTCTGAAGACGCCCGGAGAGGTCGACCTGATGGACGAGGCGAATCGCATCGTCCACCAGGTCCTGACGATGATGGGGAAGCGCATCGCTCCGGGAGTGACCACGCTCGAGCTCGACCGCGAGGCGGAGGAGACGATCCGGAATGCCGGTGGGGTACCTGCCTTTCTCGATTACAAGGGGTATCCGGCCACTCTTTGTACCTCCCGCAACGACGTCATCGTGCACGGTATCCCGGACGACCGGCCGCTCGAGGAGGGCGATATCCTCGGAGTTGATTGCGGGGTGCTCTTTAAGGGATACTACGGCGATGCCGCGCGAACGTTCGCGGTCGGGAGGATCAGTCCCGACGCGGAGCGTTTGATCTCAGTCACCCGCCGCGCCCTGGATCTCGGCGTGGAAGCGGTCGGACCCGAACACCGGCTCTCCGACATCGGGCACGCGGTCCAGAGCTTCGTCGAGTCCCAGGGATTCTCGGTCGTTCGGGAATTCGTGGGTCACGGGATCGGAACCTCGCTGCACGAGGAGCCTCAGGTTCCGAACTTCGGCGAGCCGGGCCGGGGTCTGCGTCTGAGGCCCGGCTTGGTGCTCGCCATCGAGCCGATGGTCAATGTGGGCGAACCCGCAGTCGAAGTCGATGCGGACGGTTGGACGGCGCGTACCCGGGACGGGTCGCTGTCGGCGCATTTCGAGTTCTCGGTCGCGGTCACAGACCACGGCGTCCGGGTTCTCGGAGTCTGAAACGGCGAAGCGAGGAAAGAAGGCTGGATTTGGCAAAGGAAGATGCGATCGAGGTCGAAGCGACGGTAGTGGAGCCACTGCCGAATGCGATGTTCCGGGTGGAGCTCGAGAACAAACACCAGGTGCTGGCCCATATCTCGGGCAAAATGCGGAAGCACTTCATTCGCATCCTGCCGGGGGACCGCGTGCTCGTGGAGCTCTCGCCCTACGACCTTTCGCGCGGGCGCATCGTCTATCGCTTGAAGTGAACGAGAGGGTAGCGACATGAAAGTACGCTCATCGGTGAGACGAATTTGCCCGAGATGCAAGATCGTTCGGCGCGCGGGAGTCGTGCGCGTGATCTGCAGTAATCCCAAGCACAAGCAGCGACAGGGATAAGGAGTCGCCATGGCACGCATCGCGGGAGTCGATCTCCCACAGAACAAGCAGGTGTGGGTCGGGCTGACCTACATTCACGGAATCGGGCCAGCGCGGGCAAAGAAGATACTCGTGGCGGCCGAAGTTCCGGACTCGACCAAAGTGCGGGACCTTTCCGAGGACGAGGCGCAGCGCATCCGCAAGATCATCCAGGAGGAGGGTCGCGTCGAGGGCGACTTGCGCAAGGAGGTCACCCAGAACATCAAGCGGCTGATGGAGATCGGCAGTTACCGCGGACAGCGGCATCGTCGCGGCCTCCCGGTGCGCGGCCAGCGCTCCAACACCAACGCGCGCACCCGCAAGGGCCCGCGGCGCGGCACGGTGGCCACCAAGAAGAAGATCACCAAGAAGTGACCTGACGGGGACCACTGATGGCAAAGACAGCGACGGCCGCTACGGGCGGCAAGAAAGAGAAGAAGGGCGCGAAGAAGAAGGAGAAGCGGATCGTGCCCCACGGGATCGCTCATATTCAGGCATCGTTCAACAACACGATCGTGTCGATCACCGATCCGGAGGGTGCGGTTCTCTGCTGGTCCTCCGCCGGCAGGATCGGCTTCAAGGGTTCGCGCAAGGGAACGCCCTTCGCGGCGCAGGTCGCGGCCCAGAGCGCCGGCAACTCCGCGAAGGATCTCGGCATGAGGACGATGGACGTGGAGGTGCGCGGTCCGGGCGCCGGGCGAGAGTCCGCGATCCGAGCCTTGTCCGCCGCGGGGGTGGATATCAAGTCGATTCGCGACGTGACGCCGATTCCTCACAATGGATGTCGGCCGCGTAAGCGCCGTCGCGTCTAGAGAGTTCGCGGTAGAGAAGAGTACACGAGCGCCTCGGCTCGGTGGTGTCCACCGCAGGCTCGAGAGCGTCTTCACAAGGTCGGCGTCCCCGTAGCCTCGGGGAGGAGACGGAACGAGGAGAACCTAACGTGGCACGTTATACCGGTCCGGTTTGTCGGCTCTGCCGACGAGAGCGCATGAAGCTGTTCCTCAAGGGCGATCGTTGCTTCAAGGAGAAGTGCGCGATCGAACGTCGGGGATATCCTCCCGGCCAGCATGGGCAACGTCGAGGACGCAAGAGCCTCGGTTATGGCATCCAGTTGCGCGAGAAGCAGAAGGTCAAACGCATCTACGGCATTCTCGAGAGTCAGTTCCGTCTCTATTTCCAGGAAGCGGACCGTCGCAGAGGAATCACCGGCGAGACTCTCCTGCAGATGCTCGAGCGGCGTCTCGACAACGTGGTCTTCAGCCTGGGGTTCGCATCGTCTCGGGCGCAAGCACGACAGTTGGTGCGCCACGGTCATATTCTGGTCGACGGGCGCAAGACGACGATCCCGTCCTACCAGGTGAGAGCTGGCCAATCGATCGTCGTGCGCGAAGGAAGCCGTCAGAACGGACAAATCCGCGGGGCCCTCGAGTCCGCACTCGGACGTGGAGTGCCCGAATGGCTCTCGCTCGACGCCGACAACTTCACCGGTAAGGTCGAGTCGTTGCCCAATCGCGAAGACATCAAGCTGCCGGTTCAGGAACAGCTGATCGTCGAGCTTTACAGTCGTTGATACGAGCGCTGCCCGCAGCGAGGAGACTTTCTATATGACTTGGAACGATTTTCAGCGCCCCCGACGCCTCGAGGTCGACAGTGAGACCAGGACTCCAAGCTACGCCAAGTTCACGGCGCAGCCGTTCGAGCGCGGCTTCGCGACGACGGTCGGAAACGCGATGCGACGATGCCTGCTCTCCTCGATCGAGGGCGCCGCGATCACGGCCATCCGCATCGAGGGGGTCTTGCACGAGTTCTCGTCCATTCCCGGAGTCAAGGAAGACGTGACGGACATGGTGCTCAACTTGATGCAGATTCCGGTGCGTCTTCTCTCTGACGAGCCGAAGGTGGTCTCCGTCGACCTGAAGGGCCCGCGGGAAGTGACGGCCGGTGATCTCGCCGGGGATCCGCAGATCGAAATCGTCGACCCGGGCGCGCACATAGCGACGGTCAACGAGGAGGGGCGGCTTCGCATGGACCTGCAGATCAAGCAGGGGCGGGGCTACGTCGCGACGGAGAAGAACATCGACGAGTCGCTGGGCGTCGGCTGGGTGCCTCTGGATTCGGTCCACAGCCCGGTCAAGCGAGTCAACTACAAGGTTGAGACCGCGCGCGTCGGGCGGGTCACGGACTACGAGAAGCTGACGCTGGATGTCTGGACCAACGGGACGATCTCGCCCGAAGAGGCGGTTTCGCTCTCGGCGACGTTGCTCCAGGAGCACCTCTCGATCTTCGTGACCTCGGAAGAGACGGCCGGAACGGAGGTGCCCATGACCGGCGCCGACGCGGAGCTGGAGGCTCTCCTCACCAAGAGCCTCGACGACTTCGATCTCTCGGTTCGCACCTCGAACTGTCTCAAGAACGCCTCGATCGGCACGGTTCGCGACTTGGTGTCGCGCTCGGAGCGCGAGATCCTCGAGATCAAGAATTTCGGCAAGAAGTCGCTCGAGGAGCTCCAGGAGCTGCTGGGCCGTCTCGGCCTCACGTTCGGCATGGACGTGGAGGGCGGAGCGGACGTGGGCGCCTGAGGGCGAGGGAGAAATCGTCATGCGTCACAATGCCTCGAGGCGGAAGCTCGGCCGGACTACCGGGCACCGACTCTCCCTGTTTCGTAACCAGCTCGCGTCCCTGGTCGCGAGTGAACGCATCGTCACCACGGTGGCGAAGGCGAAGGAGCTGCGCCCCATCGCCGAGCGAATCGTCACGCAAGGCAAGCGGGACACTGTTCATGCTCGGAGACTGGTGAGGCGCTGGCTGCTCAATCGCGAGCTCGTGACCAAGCTTTTCGACGAGATCGCGCCACGCTTCTCGACCCGACCGGGCGGCTACCTTCGAATCACAAAGCTCGGCCCACGGCAAGGCGACGGCGCGGAGATGGCGGTCCTGGAGTTCGTCGATTTCAAGCTGAAGTCCGCATCGGCGCCTTCGGCATCCGAGGATTCGAGGAGCAAGAAGACGAAGTCGGACGAGGTGGACGCCAGCGGGGAGCCGGTGGCCGAGGCGGCGGCGAAACCCGCGAAGAAGCGAACTCCGAAGACCGCGAAGGGCGCGAAGCCGGCAACGGCCAAGGCGACTTCGGCCAGGAACGCCAAGAAGGCGGACACGAAGCCGAAGGCGAAGCCGGTCAAATCTCCTGCGGTGACGAAGAAGACTTCGGCGCCGAAGAAGATCGGTGGCTCCTAGACCTCCGCTCTCTGGCTTTGCCGGGATCGTCGAGAAGGGCCGATTCGAAGGAAGAATCGGCCCTTTCTTCATCGAGTGGCGCCGTTGCGCACGTCACGCCCGCTTGAGGTACTTGTTTTCGCGCGTATCGATCTCTATCTTGGTGCCGCTCTCGATGAAGGGAGGGATCTGGACGACCAGTCCAGTCTCCATCTTGGCCGGCTTGTAGGATGCTGACGCGGTGGCGCCCTTCAGCGAGGGGTCGGTTTCGACGACCTCCAGAGTGACCGTGATGGGCAGCTCGATACCAACCGGCGTGCCTTCGTAGAAGTCGACCTTGATGACGGTATTCGGGAGCAGATAGAGCATGCCGTCGCCCAGCACCTCGTCCGTCAACGGAAGCTGCTCGAAGGTCTCCTGATTCATGAAATTGTGCTGCTCGCCGTCGGAGTAGAGATACTCCATCGGAACGGTGTCGAGAACCGCCCTCTCGACGGATTCCGTGGCGCTGAATCTCTGTTCGGAACTATTGCCTGTACGCAGGTTGCGCGTACGAACCTGGACGAAGGCGCGCAGGTTTCCGGGTGTTCGGTGGGTCACGGACATGACCCGACAGACGTCGCCACCGTACAAGATGCACATGCCTGGACGAAGTGAGCTCGCTTGCATCAAGTGATCCTCTTCGGTTCTCGAGTCAGGTTCATTCTTCCTGCTCTTCCAGATGTCGTTTGGTCTCCGCGATGAGTTTGTCGGCGACGTGCTTCGGAACCTCTTCGAAGTGCGAGTACTCCATGTGAAAGCTGGAGCGCCCCTGGGTCATCGAGCGTAGCGCGGGCGCGTAGTTGAGCATCTCCGCCATGGGCACCATGGCGTGGATGACTTGGACGCCGTCCTGGGAGTCCATGCCCTGGGGGCGCCCGCGCCGCTGCGAGAGGTCGCTCATGAGGTCGCCCATGAACTCGTCGCTCGTGCGGACGTCCACCTTCATGATCGGCTCCAGGAGCACCGGAGAAGCATTCGCCATGGCGTCCTTGTAGGCGAGCGAGCCGGCGATCTTGAACGCCAGCTCGGAAGAATCCACGTCGTGGTATTGGCCATCGAGCAGACGGACCCTGAAGTCGACCATCGGATATCCACCCAGGAAGCCCTTAGCCCGGGCTTCGAGGATGCCTTTCTCGACGGCCGGCCGATAGTTCTGCGGGATCGAGCCGCCGAAGATCTCGTCCACGAACTCGAAGTCTTCACCGCGCGACAGGGGCTCGACGCGGATCCTGCAATCGGCGAACTGGCCACGGCCGCCCGATTGCTTCTTGTGGCGTCCGTGCCCGTCGGCGGGTCTGAGGATCGTCTCTCGGTAGGGCACCTTGGGTGGATGGAGAATGACTTCGACGTTCGAGCGCCGGCGCATGCGGGCCAGGGCGATCTCCACGTGGAGCTGACCCGCTCCGGAGAGCAGGAATTCACTGGTCTGCGGGTCGCGGCCTGCTCGCAGGGATGGGTCCTCCTCGATCAGGCGCTGCAGGGCATCACCGATCTTCTCGTCGTCCCCCTTGCTCTTGGGCTCGACGGCGAAGGACATCGCGGGTTCCGAAACGTCGATCCAGGCGGCGCGCAGAGGGCGCTCCTTGGCGGTCAGGGTATCGCCGGTCTGGGTTCCCTTGAGCTTCGGGATCGCGCCGACGTCACCCGCCACCAGGTGCGGCGTGGCGGTGCCCTGCTTGCCCTGAACGTGGACGATTCCGTGCGCCTTCTCGATCTCCTCGGTCCGCACGTTCCAGAGTTGGGCATCGTTGCTCAGGGTGCCCGAAAGGACCCGGACGAGGTTGAGGCGTCCCGTGAAGGGGTCGTTGAGCGTCTTGAAGACGAGTGCGGCGAGCGGAGCGTCGGGATCGGGCTCCAGAACCTGCTCGGAGCCATCGATCCGGTTCGCCGGGAAGCCGTTCCGGTCGCTGGGTGAAGGCGCGAAATCGACCAGGAAGTCGAGCAGGGCAGAGCTGCCGACATTGTGCAGGGGGGAACTGACGGTGATCGGGAAGAGCCGGCGAGCGAGCACGGCGGCCTTGAGCCCGGAGCGGAGCTCCTCATCGGAGAGCGTCCCCTCCTCGAAGAAACGCTCCATCAGGCCTTCATCGCTCTCGGCGACGGCCTCGACGAGGCGATTGCGCCAGGTCTCGACAGCCTCCGTGAGGTCGGCCGGCACCTTGGCCTCGTTGGCGCGACCCGAGCCATCGCTCTCGAATTCCCAGGCCTTACCGTTCATCAAGTCGACCAAGCCCCGAAATTCCTTCTCACGGCCGATCGGGAGGTGCACGGGAAGGACCTCCCGGCCGAAGCACTTCTGCAGGTCCTCGATGGCGCGTTCGAAATCGGCCCTCTCCCGGTCCATCTTGGTCAGGTTGAAGATGATCGGGGAGCCGATCTCGGCGGCATATTCCCAGATCTTCTCGGTATTGACCTCGACTCCGGCGACCGCGTTGATGCACATCAGCCCCGCGTCCGCGGTTCGCAGACCCGCCTTGGCTTCGTTGAAGAAGATGCCGTAGCCCGGGCAGTCCAGGATGTGGACCATCTGGCCACGCCATTCGGCGAAGCAGGGGGCGAGACCGACCGAAATGCCCCGCTCCTGCTCTTCGGGGTCGAAATCGGTGACCGTGTTGTGATCCTCGACCCGGTAGAGTCGCGGCACGGCACCTGCCGTATAGAGAAGCGCGCTCGCGAGGCTGGTCTTACCAGTGTCATTGTGGCCTACGAGGGCGAGAACGCGAAGCTGGGCGGGTTGATCTACCTGCATCGTCCGGATCCTCCTTCCGACGAGCGTTGGACGTAGGGAATCTACAACAGTCCCGGTTTGACGGCCCGCCGAGCCCCGCCTAGAATCCTCCCGGCCTCCCGCCTCGAAACCAACTATGACTACCGGTCCCCAGAAGCTCGGTCGCTACGAAGTCCTCGAACAGATCGGCAAGGGGGCGATGGGAATCGTCTACCTGGCGCGCGATCCCTTGATCGGCCGGCTCGTGGCGCTCAAGACCTTTCGCATCGGTTTCGCCGCCCGCGACGAGGAGCTCGTCCAATTCCGCAGCCGCTTCGTGCGCGAGGCTCAGAGCGCCGGTATCTTGTCCCATCCCAGCATCGTGACGATTCACGACGTGGTGGACGAAGGGGTATCGGGCATCTGTTTCATCGCGATGGAATACGTCAAGGGAACCAATCTCAAACAGCTGCTCCAACGCCCGGACCCGTTTCCGATCGGGTTCGTAATCGATGTGGTTTCCCAGGTCGCCGACGCCCTCGACTACGCACATTCGCGAGGGGTCGTCCACCGTGACATCAAGCCCGCCAACATCCTGATCACGCCGGACAACCGCGTCAAGATCACCGATTTCGGTATCGCGCGCCTCGAAAGCTCCAATCTGACGATGGAAGGGCAGCTCCTGGGAACGCCCAACTACATGGCGCCGGAGCAGATCCAGGGCAAGGAGATCGATCACCGGGCGGACATCTTCTCCCTGGGAGTCGTCTTCTACGAGATGCTGACCCGCAAGAAGCCGTTCCAGGGCGAGAACATGACTGCCGTCACCCACAAGATCGTCTTCGACGCCTTCCGGCCGGCTGAGGAGATCGTCAAGGACCTTCCGAAAGGCCTGTCGGCGGTCTTGGCGCGCTGCCTGGAGAAAGATCCGAATCGGCGTTTCGCGCGCGCCGCCGAGATCGCGCGGGAACTGCAGACGGTTCTGCAGTCGCAGCAGACGCTCGACGATACAGTGGCGACCCAGGAGGTGGAGCCAGTTGTCGTGCCGCCTGAGCCGTCGACATCCGGCACGCCTCCAGTGGATGCGGGCGCGACGCGTCTGGTTGCCCGGCCGCCACTGCCGCAACCGCCCACCACGTCGGGCACGAGCGAGACTGCGGCTCCCGCGTCGGCCCCCGCCGACATGGGCCCGACACGCCTCGTCGAACGTCCACCGCTTCTCCCGCCTCCCGGCGGCCCGCCGCCGTCTGCTGCGGTCGCCCCTCCAGCCCCTCCGGAGGACATGGGTCCGACCCGCTTGATCGAGCGGCCCCCCGTTCCACCGCCTCCGGCCTCCTCCGAGGCCGGAGCTTGGAGCGGCGGGCCGGCCGACCTCGGGAAAACTCGGCGCGTCGCTCGCCCAGCGCCGCCGTCGTCTCCGGCCCGCCGAGCCGACGCACCGGGCGACGAGGGCAAGACCAGGAGGGTCGAACGTCCGCCGGTTCCGGAGGTTCGTGCGGCCGTGATCCCGTCATCCGCCGCGGCGGGTCAAGGCGAAAAGGGCACCGCGGGGTCGCCCGTCTCCACCACCGCCAGGACGGTTCTCTCGCCGCGCCCGCCGATCTCTCCGGCGGGGGCTCCGGCCACCGGGGTCGCGGCTCCAGCGAGCCAGGCGCCGACGCCGGCGAGACCGGGCTGGGCCAAGTGGGTTTTCGTCGGAGCCGGTGCGGTGGTGCTTTTCTTGCTCGGCCTGGCATGGGCTCTATCGGGGCCGAAGGCGGCGCCGTCGGAAGTGCCAGCACCCGTCGCTCCGGTCACGACCCCCGAGCAGCAGTCGAGAGTGACCGCGGCGGCGGCGATCGCCGAGGCAAGGACCCATCTGGCTCAGGGCGAAGTCGCGGCGGCTCTGCAGGCGGTGGCCCGTGCCGAGCTGGCGGAGCCGGGCAATCCGGAGACCGCAGCGCTGCGCGAGGAGATCGAGTCTCGCCAGCAGGAGATCGAGCAGGCCGACCATGCCGCCAAGGTGAACGCTGCCCTCAAGGTGACCCGCTATGCATATGGCGAGCATCGGTATGCCGACGCCATCGCGGCCGGCCGGAACGTGCTGGCCATCGATCCGTCCAATGCCGAGGCGACCCGTCTCATTTCCGAAGCCCAGGTGGCCATTGGCCAGCTGAAGGAACGTCGAGAGCAGATCGCCGCGGCGCAGGAGAGGGAGGCCGAGCCCGCTCCCGCAGCTCCGACGCCGGTGGCGACGCCGGTCGCGAATCCGATACCGGCGAACGAGGCGCACGTGCACATCATGTTCGCGTCGGCGTCATCGGAAGGGGTGCTGACGATCTACGCGGGCTCGCGCCAGATCCTGCGTGAGCCGTTCAAGTTCGTTCGCAAGACCGGCTTCCTGTTGCGTGAGAAGACTTCGGGCACGATGGAGGCTACGCGCAAGCTGAAGCCGGGTCCGCTGACCTTTCTCGTTTACGTGGCTCTGCCCGGAAAGCCGACCCGCGCGATCTCGATCGAGAGCAAACTGGCCGGAGGCAGCTCCCGCACGCTGAAGATCCAAGTCGACGAAGAGGGTCACGCCAGCGCGGCTCTGAACTGAAGGTTGGCAGTGCTTCAGGCGGGCCGGCGAATCTCCAGATCGCCGTAGGCTCTCAGCTGTTCGCCGAGGACGGCCGCCGGTCCGACGGCCACGATCGCCACCCGTTCCGGATCGAGGTGACGGCGCGCCAGCTCCAGGAGCTCCCCGGCCGTCGTCGTTGCGATCTCCTCCAGCACCCGTTCGAAGTGGTCGGACGGAAGCCCGTGCAAAGCCAGGTCCGAGATTCGCGCCGTCACCCCGCCAACGGTCTCGAGCGTGTAGGGAAAGACGCCAGTCAGGTAGCTCTTGGATTCCTCGAGCTCGTCACTGGCGATCAACGTCTCGCGGATTCGCGCGAGCTCGAATAGAACTTGCTCCACTGCCCGGCCGGCAACGGCATTGGAGACGGCGGTTCCGATCACGAACGGGCCCGGACCGCGTCGGCCCACGAACCGGCTCGAGACTCCATAGGTGAACCCGTGGCGTTCGCGGAGGTTGAGCATGAGCCGGCTCGTGAACTTGCCTCCCAGGACGGCATTGAGGACATTCAGCTTCGCGCGGTCCGGATGGGTGCGGGTAGGCCCGGGATGGCCGATCCTGAGCTCTGTCTGGGCGGCGTGCGGGATGTCGACCAGGAGGACGCGACGCTCCGCTGCGCGCCGCGGTCGGATCTCCGGTGAGGGGAGCGGGGCGCAGCCTCGCCAGCTCGAGAATATCCGCTCGATGCGGGCCACCGTCTCGTCGATCGCGAGGTCGCCACCGAGCACCAGCTTGGCCTCCTCCGGTCCGAAACCGTCGTGGTGAAAGGCGAGGATCTCGTCTCGGCGGGTCGCCTGTAACGCCGCCTCCGTGCCCTGCAAGAGGTGTCCGTAGACCGTCCCCGCGTAAAGGGCTTCGGCGAAGGTCTCGTCGGCCACCAGGGCGGGCTCGTCAGGCCGCCTCGCGAACTCGGTGAGGATCCGGCGGCGCAGCCGTTCGACTTCGGAATCCGGGAAGCTGGGCTGGCGGGCGACCTCGTCGATCGTCGACAGGGCGGTGTCGAGGTCGCGGGCGAGCGCCGAGATCTCGACGCGGGCGGCGTCCCAATGGGCGCCGGAGGCGAGATTGGCGCCGAGTTTCTCGAGCTCGAGCGCCAGCTCCACGCCCGAACGGGCTTCGGTCCCCTCGTCGACCAGCGCGGCCGTGAGCGCTGCGATGCCCGGGCGATCGGCCGGAGAGCGTTCTCCACCGGCAGGGAGGAGCAACTGGGCTTCGACCATCGGGACACCCTTGCGCGGCGCGATGAACCACTCCAGGCCGTTGGCGAGCTTTCCCCTCTCGAAGGTGGGAAAGGCGAGCCGACCCAGGGGTCGGTTCGGTTCCGGTACTCGGGTGCGGTCCAGATTTCCGGTCACGCCGACTCCTTCCGCGGCACGACGGTCAGCTCGACTCCTTGCGCCGGAGACAGATAGTCCTCTGCGAACTTGGAGAGGTCTTCACGCGTTGGAGACGAGTAGCGTTCGGGTTCCTCCCAGGCACGCTCCGGGCGATCAAAGAGGGAGGCGTGCATCGAAAGATGGTCGGCTCGGGCCTCGAGCGGTTCGAGCTCGCTGAGGATCCCGGTCAGAGTCTGATTGCGGGCTCGGAAGAAATCGTCGCGAGGCGCGGGGACCCGAGCGCGAGAGAGGTGTCCGCGGAGCAAGTCGGCCAGCCGGGCGGGCTCGATGCCCGGCTTCGCGGTAGCCCAGGCGACGAAGAAGCCGAGCTCTTCGGTCGGGTAGACGTAGGCACCCGCGTCCTGTGCGACTTCGCGTTCCCAGACCAGGTCGCGGTAGATCGGGCTCGACTTGCCGTCGGCGAGCAGCGTCGAAAGGAGATCCGCGGAGAACCACTCGTCGGTTCCGAATGGCGGTGTCCGGAAAGCGAGGTAGACGCGGGGCAGCTGAACGTCGTCCTCCATCGATTCGGCGATGGGCTCGGTCAGCGGGTCGAGGGGCTGGTGGCGGCGCGGCGGCAGCGCTCGCGAGGGGATATCGCCGAACCAATGCTCGGCGCGGAGCCGCGCCTCGTCGGGGTCGACATCTCCGGCGAGCGTGAGGACTGCGTTGTTCGGCACGTACCAGGTGCGAAAGAACTCCCGGACGTCTTCCAGGCCCGCCGCCTCGAGGTCGGACACCCAGCCGATCACCGGAGCGTGGTACGGATGCTCCCGCGGAACCAGCAATTCGAAGAGGTGTTCGTAAGGGCGGGCGTAGGGCCGGTTGTCGACTCTCTGCTTCCTCTCGTTGAGCACCACGTCGCGTTGGTTGTCGAGCTTGACTTGATCGAGTGCCGGAAGCAGGAAGCCCATGCGGTCCGACTCGAGCCACAGCGCGAGCTCGAGTGCGTTGGAAGGCACCGTCTCGTAGTAGTTCGTGCGGTCGTACCAGGTCGAGCCGTTGGCCACGCCGCCGACGCTCTGGAGATGGCGAAAGTGGTCGTTGGTTCCGACGTGCTGGCTCCCCTGAAAGAGCATGTGTTCGAACAGGTGCGCAAAGCCGGTCCGGTGTGGAGGGTCATCTTTAGACCCGACCCGGTACCAGAGATTGACCGCGACCAGGGGCAAGCGGCGGTCAACGTGGACGACGAGCTTCAACCCGTTCTCCAGGCGAGACTGATGGAGCGGAAAATCGGCGAAATCGAGCATCGAGCGGCGAGTATCCGGGAGGACCGGCATTGTGGCAAGCAAGCGAATTGACTTACGCCGCGTTACCGCCTAGGCTTCGCGCCATGACCGCGTATCTGACCGAGCGCCAGAAAGAGATCCTGGACTTCATTCAGGAGTTCACGCGGCGTCACGGCTACTCGCCAACCCATCGCGAGGTGTGCGAGCGCTTCGGGTTTTCCTCCTACGGGACGGCCTACAAGCATCTGAAGCTCCTGGTCGACAAGGGATTCCTGCGCCGCGAGCGCCACCAGCGGCGAGGGCTCGAGCTGCTGCCGACGGCGGACGGCTCAGAGACGGAGATTCCCTTCCTCGGGCGTATCGCGGCCGGGCGGCCGATCGAAGCGGTGTCCGGGCGGGAGACGTTGGCGGTGCCTCCGTACCTGATCGGCGACCGTCGGGATGAGCACTACGTTCTCCGCGTGGCGGGCGATTCGATGATCGACGAGGGTATCCACGACGGCGACTGGGTGGTCGTCGAGCGGCGGGACCGGGCGCACGCGGGCGAGATGGTGGTGGCGCTACTCGGAGACGAAGTGACGCTGAAGCGTTTTTATCCCGAGGGTGAAACGATCCGCCTCCAACCGGCGAACCCGGTCATGGCGCCGATCCGCGCTCGGGCGCAGGATGTGCGGGTGCAGGGAATCGTGGTCGGCTTGATGCGGCGCTATTGAGCGCTCTCGGGTGCGGCCACCCCCGAAGGGGTGGAAGTGATCCACTTCACAGCTCAAGCGTGAGCTACGACCGGTAAACTGAACAACCTGTGCGCACTCTAGATTCTCTGCTGCGCCTGATGACCGAGCGCGGGGCGTCGGATCTGCACCTCAAGCCGACGCGGCCACCCCTGATCCGAGTCACGGGCCGTCTCTTCGAGGTGGAAGAAGAGCCGATCCGACCGGAAGACATCCGGACCTTGCTCGATGAGATCCTCCTGCCTCAGCAGAGAGCGCGGCTCGACGAGCGAATGGCGGTCGACTTCGGCTATGGAGTCCATGGATTGGCGCGGTTCCGCGCCAACGTCTTCTATCAGCGCGGGACCCTCGCCGCCTGCTTCCGCCGCATTCCGTACGAGATTCGCGAGATCGAGGAGCTGAATCTCCCATCGGTGCTGCTCGACTTCTGCGAAATGCCGATGGGCATGGTGCTGGTGACAGGGCCGACCGGAAGCGGCAAGTCGACGACGCTCGCTGCGCTGATCAAGTACATCATCCAGCGGCGTCCCGTTCACGTGGTGACGATCGAAGACCCGATGGAGTTTCTCTTCACCGATGGCGTCGCTTCGGTGTCCCAGCGCGAGGTTGGAACCGACACGCCCACGTTCGCGGAGGCGCTTCACAACGTGATGCGTCAGGACCCGGACGTCATCATGGTGGGGGAAATGCGGGATCCCGAGACGATCGCCACAGTCATTACCGCGGCGGAGACCGGCCATCTCGTCTTCTCGACGCTGCACACCAACAGCGCCACCCAAACGGTCGACCGGATTCTCGACGCGTTTCCTGCCGATCAACAGAATCAGGTCCGATCCCAGCTCGCCCAAGTTCTCAAAGGCGTCGTTTCGATGCAACTCGTGGAAAGGCAGGACGGTGGCGGTCTCACGGCCGCGCTCGAGGTCCTGAAGGTCTCCCCCCGCATTGCACAGTTGATCGAGAAAGGCGAGACTCCTCTGCTTCACGAGGAGCTCGAGTCCTCAGTCGGCTATTTCCGAATGCAGTCGATGAACCAGTCACTCCTCGCGTTGCTGGTGCACGGTACGATTAGCTACCAGGAGGCGATGAATGAGTCGCCCGATTCCGATGACCTATCGCTCAAGCTCCGCAAGATGTTCCCCGACATCGAGGAACGGGGAGGTCAGATGAACCCGTCCACCGCCGATTTTGCCGAGATTCTGATGTTGCAGCAGTATCGCAAGCTCTACGAGGAGCAGGAGGAGAAGAACAAGATCCGCCTCGTGGAGAAGGACGAGCGTATCGGCGAGCTGGAGACGGCGCTCAGCGGTCGCAACGATCAGTTGGGCGAGCTCGAGAAGAGCGTCCAGGATATGCGCGTCGAGATGGACAAGATGCGCGCCGACTACAATCGGCTCCGCCAGGAGGCGCAGGAAAAGATCGACAAGCTCATGGACCGCATCAAGGAGCTCAATCAGCGGCTCATGGGAAACGGCGCCTCGGATCCTGACCGCAAGCCGGGTATCTTTCGCTGACCCTCGAAGCCTCGCGCCTTTGTTAGGATTTTCGCATCGCATGTCGATGCTCGGAGAACAGTCTCGTGGCGCGGCGCCTGCCGCCGCGGCCTCGCGCCGCGACGCCCTCGATCGGTCCCCGGCCTCGCGTTCCCCGGCGCAATGGCCCGCGGAGTTTCGAGAAGCGAATCGTGTCGCCTGAGACCGTTCGCCGTGGAGGCGAGTGGTTGGCGCCACGGGTGGCACTCCTCGGTTGGACTCTGGCCGTCACTCTCGGCGCGGCCGGCCAGGCCTCCACTCAGCGGGCCCGTCTTCCATCGGGAGACCGGGCCGCCCTGGTGAATCACGCGGAGCTCTATCTCGAGGCGCAGCCGCTCGAGGGTGAGGGCCTGTTCGCTTTCTGTCGCCGGCTCACCGGAAGCACTGCCGCGTTGAAAGAGATCGAGCGCCTGAACCGGAGGCCGAGGCGCCTGTTGGCGGGAACTCACTATCGCGTGCCGTATGGACGTCTGAGCGCGGACTTGCAGCTCGGGGTCGTGCGGGCGCTCTTTCCGCAGGATCGGGCCGAGCCGCAGGGTTGGTTGCACGTGGCGGGCGGCGAATCGGTCCTCAGGATGGCGGAATGGTTCACCGGCTCTCGGAACGGCGCGGCGGCCATACGGGCCGCGAACCAGCTGCGCGGCAACGCGGTGCGGGCGGGCACGAAGGTCCGCATCCCGGCGAAGCTGCTGCGCCCGATCTTTCGCGCCGCCGCGCCTTCGAAGGCAAGCACGATCGACCAGAGTGGAGCAGGTCTCGGCGAGACGTCGGGTCCGGTGGCGGCGGGCGACGCCACGCCGAGCGTCGACCCGGAGGACGAGGTCAGCCTCGAATACGGCGAGGACGCGCAGGGCAGGTTTGCCCTCTACCGTCTGCGCGGTGGAGAGGCGTTGTACTCGGCGGTGGTGGTGCGCTTCACGGGTCGCGATCACGCTGACGACGTGAACTCGCTGGCCAAGGTGATCGCCGAGCGGAGCGGCATCGCCGATGTCACGAACATCCCGATCGGGTATCCGATCAAGGTTCCATTCGACTACCTCCTCCCGCAGTACCTTCCGGAGAGCGATCCGCGTCGCTTGGAGTGGGAGGTCGAACGGAAACTCGCCGACCAGTTCCGCAATCCGGTTCGCGCCACGGCGCTCGCGGGCGTAACGGTGGTTTTGGACGCCGGCCACGGCGGCGCCGACGTGGGAGCGTCGCGATCCGGAGTCTGGGAGAGCGTCTACGTCTACGACGTCGTCCTGAGAATTCAGCGGGCGCTCGAGGCCCGCACGCGCGCGCACGTGGAATTGACCACTCGGGACGGCAACCATCTTCGCCCGATCGACCAGGACGTGCTGCCGTACTCACGACAGCACGAGGTTCTGACGACGCCGCCCTACCCGATCAGCGATGCGACGACCGGAGTTCATCTGCGCTGGTATCTGGCGAACAGCATCTACCGCCATCATGCGTCGAAGAACGACGGCGATCGGATCGTGTTCGTCTCCGTGCATGCGGACTCGCTGCACCCGTCACTCCGTGGAGCGACAGCTTACGTACCCAATGTCGCCGGGATGGCGGGGACGTTTGGAAAGTCCGGTAGCGTTTTCGCGGCGCGCCGGGAATACCGTGAGCAGCCGCGGGTGCGCTTCTCGCTAGGGGATCGCCAGAAGAGCGTCGGTCGGTCGCGGGATCTGGCCGACCGGGTGATCCGGGCATTTCGCGCGCGCGGGCTCGAGGTCCATCCCTTCCAGCCGGTGCGCGATCGGATCTTCAGGGGACGCCGCGCTTGGGTCCCCGCCGTGCTGAGGTACAACGAAATTCCCGCCAAGATGCTGCTCGAGATCTGCAACATCGCCAACTCCGACGATCGGCATCTGTTGCAGACCCGGCAGTTTCGCGAGCAGATCGCCGAGGCGGTGGTCGACGGAATCCTGGCTTACTTCGGCGAAGGACGTTGAACCGACGCGCCGGAGGTGATCTCCATCAGCCGAAGGGTCGACTCTCCGACCTGAACCGAGTCGCCGGCCTTCGCTCCCAGGAGGCTCTGGCCGAGCTCCGACTCGTAGGAGATGACGCCTTCCTCGGGCCGACTCTCCCAGGGCCCCATGATGGTGAACTGCCTCTTGTTGCCCCGTGGGTCCGCGAGGTGGACGCGCGCGCCGACGCGGACCTCCGACAGATCGAGCCGGTCGAAGTCGATCGGCCGCGCTCGGCCGAGGTCCCGGTGCAGGGAGGCGAGGCGGGCGTTCAAGTACTCGTGACGCTGCCGGGCGGACTTGTACTCGAAGTTCTCGCGGAGGTCCCCCATCGCCCTCGCTTCCTCGATGGCCTTCCGGTTGGTCGGGATCTCGATCTCGGCGATGCGCTTGAGCTCCGCACGCTTGGCGGCGATCGCCTCCGAGGTCGCGTAAAGAGGACCGGCGGAGTCGTCCTTGCGCAAATTGGAGAAGCGCATTTCGAGCGCGGTGGCCAGCGGGGTTCGCTGATAGGGCTCCAGGGCCGCGCAGCGTTGGATGGCGTCGATCGCCGTCGCGGCCTGTTCCTCGTCGAGGTGGGCGAAGATTCGGGGCACCGTCCCGCCGGACTCGGTGAGCGCCTTGAGACGCGCGCGAAAGCCGGAGAACTCGTCGGCCGAGAGCGCGTAGAGGATCTGTTGGAGAAGACGCAGCGAGTTCCGAGAACGGATCGCTTCGTCCACGGCGGCGCGTTCGGCGAGCCAGACGAACCCGGCCGGCGAACGCCGAGGCTGGGCCACCCGATCGTCCAGCAGGCGATCGAGCGCGGCCGAGTCGACCTCGGCAAGACCGTCGGCCAGGAGGCTCAGCACTCGAGGATCCGTCTCATGCGCGAAATGGTCACGGAAGACGTCCGGCCAGTCGGCCCGTCGCTCCCGTAACATGGTCAGAGCGCGCTCACGAAGCAGCCGGTCGGAAATCCCGGCCAGTAGCGGACGCGGATCGCGAGGCTCGCGGATCAGGTCTTCGGCGAGGGTTTCGAGCGAGTCCGGCAGACCTCCCATCCGTTCGAGCCCGAAAAAGATCTCCCAGGCGAGACCCGGGTCGTCCTCGGCGCATTCTCCCGCGATCGACGCGAGCGAGCCGGCGAACTCCCGGGCCAGCCCCGCATCGCGGTCCGCGTTCTTGCGCAGGATCTCGATTCGCTGGCGGGGATCTGCGCGGTCGAAGCCCTGCCTGACGGCGTCGAGGGCGCCCTCCTCGGAGGCCTCCCAACGGTAAGTCTGGCGGCTGGTCCCCAGGGTCACGACCTGTGGATGGCGGCGCGCCGCGGCCCACCAGGAGCTCCATTGCGAGGGCGAGACGATCCCGGAGAGGACCTCTCGAATCTCACCCGCCGACATGGCCTTGTCGCTGGTTTCGAGAACGGCCCGCAGGAGCTCGCTGGGATCCTCGTCGCGTAGCTTGGCGAGGCCGTCGGGATCCTCGATCTTGCGCCGCAGGAGGTGCCCCGGCGGCAGCGGACGCAGCATCTTGGCGGCTGCCCGAAAGCCGAGGGAGACGCCACTCCGACGCTCGAAGTCGATCTTCAGGCTCTCGAGCGTCAGGTTGACCTCGGCCACCCGGCCGACGCCTTGGCTCTTCATCGCCACCACGGTTCCGACGTCGTAGACGAGCAAACTGACGAAGCGGGTCACCCGGTCCCAGAGCTTGGCGGGATCCTCGACCGGCTTGCGCAAGCCGACCCACTCGAGCATCGGCTGAAAGGTAGGTTTGTCTCCCCACAAGGCTTCCAAGGAGGAAACGATTTCGCGGTGCAGGCGGGCGGGCTTGTGAATCAGCTCGCCGACTTGTCGCAGGACTTCGAGGCGGATTTCCCAGGCACCTCGCTCCCGCAACTGGTCGTCCCAGAGGTCCAGCAACGAGTGCGCCCGCTCCTGCTCGCCGTTGGCGACCAGGGCTTGGGCGGTCTCCAGGAACCAGGCCGTATCTTCGGGAGCAGTCTCTGCTTCCGAGATCCAGTCGTCCTCGAGGCTCGCGCCTCCCTCTTCGTGTCGGTATTCTTCGAAAGTCGATCGGCCCATCAAGATGACGATGATACCGGAGGGACGGGTGGAAAAGGGGCACGACACGACGATGTTCAGTTCCGAGCTGCCGCTTGCGGTTCCGGAGCGCGGGGGAGGAGGACCTGGCGCGCCTGCTCGAGGCCCGGCTCCCGGAACTCGACCTTGCGGAGGTACGCGCCGTGCTCCGAAACCCTTTCTTGTCCGCGAGTTGGATCGAACGCCTCCTGGAGGTCCCCCGGCTCGCCTCCGCTTACGAGGTGCGCAAGGCGGTGGCCGGCCATCCGCACACGCCGCACAGCCTGGCGCTACGGCTCGTTCCCGGCCTCTATTGGGCCGACCTTGTCCGGGTCGGTACCGAGACGAGACTTCATCCGCTCGTTCGCAGGGCCGCCGACCGCCGCCTCGTCGAGCGATTGCCCGGGCTCGCAGTGGGGGAGCGGATGGCGATCGGCAGGTCGGCCAGCCCGGCGGTCCTGACGACTCTGCGCTTCGATTCGAATCCACGTGTCATCGCGGCGGTATTGGACAATCCACGCCTGACCGAAGGGTCGCTGGTGGCTCTGGCGGCTCACGAGAGGGCCAGCCCCCAGGTGCTCAGCGTTCTCTGTCGCAACGGCCGCTGGGCCGTCCGGCGGACGATCCGGGTAGCCTTGTGCCGCAATCCCGCGACACCAGACGCCCTGGTGCTGGGGCTGCTCCCGGGGCTCGACAAAGGGTCGCTGGCGACCGTGGCCAGCGACACCAGGCTGTCTCGAGCGGTACGGCGGAAGGCCGGCCTGCTGGCCGGCGGCGGCCCGCGCGGGAAGGCGGGGCCCTTTCGCGTTTGACCGCGTGGGAAGCTCTCGATTAGCCTTGAATGTCCGCCGACGGATGAATCCCACTCAAGGGCGAGGTGCGCGCCCCAATCCCGGAGGGTCATGAACCGGAGCGAGACCCGAGACGAGGAGGCAGCCGGCCAGGGAACCGCGTCGGGAGTTCCCCTCGGCTCGCTGGGAGCGTGGTTGCGCACCCAACGCGAAGCTCGCGGGGTGAGCCTGCGCGATATCGCGGACGCCAGCAAGATCAGCGTGCGCCATCTCGAGGCCTTGGAGAGCGACCGCTTCGACGCCCTCCCGGCCCCGGTCTTCGTGCGGGGATTCCTGCGCGAATACGCTCGTGTCGTCGGCCTCGATCCGGACGAGGTGGTCAATGTCTACCTCCTGGCGTCCGCCGAAAACGCGGCCGAGGAGCCATCTTCGGCCGCGAAGTCGCGTGGAGGCGGCGTGGCGTCGGCGCCCTCCCCGATCGGCTACGGCCTCCTGGTGGCAGCGGTGATCGTCGCGTTGCTCGCGGTCGCTGCGGGGGTCTCGTTCCTGGTGGGTCGACGGTCCGAGGAGCCTCCTTCCGACAGCGCGCGGCCGTCGACTCCCGCGACGCCCGTCGCCGCGGACGCTTCGCGCCTCCCCGCGAGCGCGCCGCCCACCGACTCGCACGCGATCCGGAACCCGCCGAGTCCCCCGGCGACGCCCTCGGCTGCCGCGCCGGCGGAGACCCCGCTGCCGACACCAGTCGGCGGCACCGAAGCGGCCGGGGTCGGCACCACGGCCGCCACCGCCACGACTCCCGAGACTGCAGCGCAGCCTCTCCACGTCGTCATCGAGTTTCTGCAGGACTGCTGGGTCGAGGTCGTGGTCGACGGCCAGCGGCGGACCAGCGAGCTCAAAGCGGGCGGCGAAGTGATGTCGCTCGAGGCGAATGACTATGTCCTGCTGACCTTGGGCAACGTGCCGGCGGTCAAAGTGTCGGTCGATGGTCGGCCTTTCCCGTTGCCGTCGCAGGGCTCGCGGGTGCTGCACGGATTCCGCATCGATCGGGAGAGCCTCCGGGCGCTTCGCGAGGGAAAGCCCAGCACCCTCCCGTGACTGCCGCGAACCCTCTTGTCGAAGAGGTTCTTTCGGGGCGGAGCTACGAGCTGCGAGTGCTCGCTGCACAGGGGATTCTGCCGCTCTCGCTGTCGGACCTGGTACCGCTGCAGGTTCTGCTCGCCCGGGACCAGGATGCGTTCCTCGCGGAATCGGCGCGCAGCTCACTCGCCGCGCTGAACGTCCGGATCGCCGCGGTCTATCTCGCCTCCGAGGCGCCGGCGAGCGTGCAGCGCTATTTCTCCGCCCCGGAAGCCGACTCGCGTTTGCGCGAGGCACTCCTGCGGCGCCGCGACGTGGCCCGTGACTTACTCGCCGAGATGGCGCCGGAGCTCTCCCCGGACCTGCAGGAAGTGCTCCTCCTTCGCCAGGATGCGATCGTGGAGCACCCCGGGATTCTCGACCGGCTGGAGGCGAACGCCGAGCTCTCGCCCTTCGCACGCCAGCGCATCCTCGAGTATCGCCAGCACCTGTTGCCGCGCGTGCTGCAGCCGGCCGCGATCTCGGTGGACGACCGCTCCGCCGAAGACTCGGAGCTCACCGAAGATGAACTGGCGGAGATCGAGCGCGCCAAGCACCTTCCCGCCGGCGGCGATTCGGACCGGACCACCGGCCTCTCGGAGCAGCAGATTCGTGCCCTGCCGGTGCCCTTGAGATTGAAGCTGGCGCGGGGAGCGTCGCGCACGCTGAGAAGCATTCTGATCCGGGACATCAACGCCAATGTGGCTCTCTCGGTGCTCGGCAACGCCGCCTTTACGGAGGACGAAATCGAGCAGGTGGCGGGGAGTCGAAGCGTCGTGGACGATGTCTTGATCGCCATCTCGAGGCGTCGAGAATGGATATCGCGTCGTGGGATCTGCCTGCACCTGGCGCGCAACCCGCGTACGCCGGCTGGAATTGCGGTACGGCTGGTGTCCCGGCTCTCTGTCCGAGAGCTGCGCAACCTCAGCCGCGATCGCAACGTGAGCGATGCGGTCCGCCGCGCGGCGCTCAGGTTGTATAAGATCAAGGCCGTTTGAGCCCGACGAGAGACTTCTACGGCATCCTCGCTGTGGAGCACGATGCCTCCACGGCGCAGATTCGAGCGCGTTTCCGGAAGCTGGCGCGAGAGCGCCATCCCGACCGCTTCAGCGGGGCGGAGAGGGAGCGCGCCGAGGTCGAGTTCCAGGAGCTCACTGAGGCTTTCAACGTGCTCATCAGTCCGGAACGCCGGCGACAGCTCGATTTCGAGCTGCAACGTGCCCAGGTGGAGGGATCAGAGAGCGACTCGGCGCGTCTGGCGCGTTTCCACCTCGAAGCGGGAGTCGCCTTCTATCGTGACGGCAACTTCTTCCTCGCGGCCGAAAGTTTCGAGCGCGTGGCGCGACTGGAGCCCGATCACCATCAGGCTTGGCGCAACCTCGCTCAAGCCCTTTCCCACCAGCGGAAATTCCTGCCGCGCGCCGTGGAGGCCATCGTTCGAGCCTGCGAGCTCGCTCCGATGAATCCCGCTTATTTGAAGCTGGCTGGCCGGCTACACGTGGAAGCGGGGCTTCTGGACAAGGCGGAGCGGTATTACAATGAGGCGAAAACCTGGGGAGAGGAGGACCCTGACGTGGAGAAGGCGCTTGAGGAACTCCGCAGCCGGACGCGCAAGGGTCGTTCGCCGCTCTTCGGGAGAGGAGTTTGAGCTTGCACGCGCGTTCCAGTGGTCTTTCCGATGTCGGTGTGATCCGCAGCCACAACGAGGACTGCTTCGAGATCGATCCCGAAAATCAGGTTTTCGTCGTTGCTGACGGCATGGGTGGACATAGCCACGGCGAAATCGCGTCCCGCATCACCGTCGACTCGATCCGCGATTTCGTACTGCGCACCGCGGATGCCGACGCGACGCTGCCGTTCGAGCTGGACACCCATCTGGGGCGCCACGGCAATCGGATTCGGGCGGCGATCCGGGTGGCCCACGATCAGGTTCTCAAGGCAATCCGGCAGGACTCATCGTTACATGGCATGGGTACCACGGTGGTCGGCCTCCTGCTCGACGGCAATTCGATCGCCGTCGCGCACGTGGGCGACAGCCGGGCGTATCGGCTCCGCAACGGTAGGTTCGAGCTGCTCACCCAAGATCACACCTGGGTCAATGAGCAAGTGGTGGCGGGATTCCTTTCGGAAGAGCAGGCGCGGTCCCATCCGCTGAAGAATGTCGTCACGCGAGCGCTCGGCGGAGACACGGATGTCGAGATCGACGTCCAGGAGTACCCGGTGGAGCTGGGTGACCTCTTCCTCCTCTGCTCGGACGGTCTCACGACGATGCTGACCGACGATGAAATCCTCTCGCGTCTGGACGCCGAAGGTTCGCTCGAGGAATCGTGCAGCCGCTTGGTGCGCGACGCCAACTCCCGGGGTGGCTACGACAACGTCTCCGTCGTCCTGGTGAGGATCGAAGACGGCCCGGAAGAAGGAGAACTGGAAGCCGACTGAGTCCTCAGCCGGTCGGGCCGTAGCGGTAGCCTTTGCGCGCTGTGACCCGGAACTCCGGATTCACCAAGCTGATCTCCACGGGCTGGTAGCCCGAGCTACCGGCGGGGTGCTCGGCGTGGATCGAGACCAGGTAGTAGCCGTTCGTCGAGCTCGAGATCTGATCGAGAGGCTGCCGGAAATCGGGGAGTTCGAAGAAGGGGCGGCCACCGGTGTCCCGGGCGAGGCGCGACAGCGAGCTGTCCAGGGGATGGGATGTACCCAGTGGGATCAAGTCGGAAATGTAAACCGCAACGTTGGCCGCATTCAGCGCTTGCGCCATGGGCCGATAGAGGCGCTCTTCGGGTTCGTAGGACCCATCGACGCCGACCCTTCCGAAACCGGAAGTGAAGAGGATGAGGTTCTTGCGCCCGACGATCGGCGCCGCGGCGTCGGCGAGCACGGTGAGCGCCTTCTCCAGGGTCGGCGTGGCGTCGCGCAGGGCCTTGCCGCTCGGCAGGTGGCGTGCGAGCTCGGGCAGATCTTGGACATCGGTCTGCCGCGAGGGCCAGCGCTTGGCCGGCTTGCGGCTTGCCGCCGCCCGCTGGATAGCCTGGGCGAGAGCTCGGCGGTCGGACGTCCAGTCCTGCAGTAGCTGAAGCTGGTAGTCGAAGGAAGCGACGGCGACCAGATCCCCGGGCTCCAGCTTGTTGCGCACCCACTCTTCGGCGTCGCGTCCGGCACGTTGCTGGCGGACCATGAGCTCGGGGGCGGTATCGGTCTTGCCGCTCTGATCGTCGAAGAAGAGAACGTACAAGCGTCGGGTTGGCACGGACGCGGGGTCGATGCCGAGTCGCGACGTCCGAGCGACGTCGAGGGAGCGCCGATTCGAGTAGAAGGTGACTCCCGTGACCTCGACCGGTTTGCCCCCCTCGGTAACGTGAAAGTCCTTGGGCCCGAGCCCGAGAATGACGGTGCCGTCGCGGTCGGTCACCAGAACGTCGAGTAACGCCTCGGTGACCTCCATCTGGCCCGAGAACTGGGGCCGCGGGGTGGAGCTGTCGCCCGGACCTTGTGCCGCCAGAGGTAGGGCGAGCAGCAGGCCGGCGAGCGCGAAAGCCACGCGATCTCTCATCCGCATCTCCTCTCGTTTCGAGATCTAGCAAGCTGCGCGCCAGCGGATCGAGAAGCGGGGCGCGGAAACGGCGCCTCAGACGGTCGAAAAGGGACCGGGACGAGGCCTTCCCGCCGCAACCGGCCGGCCCCGGGTCTCGACGCTTCCCGCGGGCTGACTGGGCGAAATCTGCCGAACGGACACTCCGCTCACTCCGTCGCCGGGGACGGCGAATAGAAGCCGCCCGCCGCGGCAGTGGCCCGCAAGGCCTCGGAAGGGCCAAGGCGCGCGCCGATCTCACTCTCGAGACGCTCGAGCCCGGCGACCAGAGCGTCGAGGCCGGCGGCGTCCGCCCATCGGCAGAGTCCGCCCCTGAACGGAGGAAATCCGATGCCGAGCACCAGAGCCAGGTCGAGGAAGCCGGGGCCCTCGACGATGCCCTCCGCGAGGCAGCGCGCCGCCTCGTTGACCATGGGAAGCACCATGCGTTCGGCCAGTGTCGTGGCGTCGCAGTCGCCGCGACGCCGTCTCGGGAGCCCCAGAGCGTCGTAGAGGCCGGGATCGACATCGCGCGGAAGGTGCGAGTCGTAGACGTAGATTCCCCGCCCGCTCTTGACGCCCAGTTGGCCGTCCCGGGCCAGCCGCTCGGCCCAGGCGGGCAGCTTCAGGCGCTCGCCGAAAGCCTCTTGGAGGATGTGCCCGACCTTCGACGAGACGTCCAGCCCCACCTCGTCCGCGAGGCGCAGAGGTCCCATCGGCATGCCCCAGGTGAGCATCGCCTGGTCGATGTCCTCGACCCGGAAACCCTCGTCGAGCAGCCAGAGCGCTTCGGCGGAGTAGAAGGCGAGAAGGCGATTCACCAGGAAGCCGGGACATTCCCGGACGCGAACCGGCGTCTTGCCGAGACGTCGCGCGAACCCGGACACCGCCCGCGTCGCGGTCTCGCCGGTGTGGGAACCCACGACCACCTCGACCAGGGGCATGCGATCGACCGGGTTGAAGAAGTGCATCCCGACGACCCGCTCGCGATGCGCCGCGAGCTGCCCGACGGCGTCGATCGAAAGCGACGAGGTATTGGTGGCGAGCACCGCCGTCACGGAAAGTCCACGGCCGAGGTCGGCGAAGAGCTTCTGCTTGAGAGGGAGGTTCTCCACGATCGCCTCGATGACAAAGTCGCAGGCGGCGAGGCCGGCGTCCTCGAGGGTGGGCTGCAGGAGCGCCATCTTGCGTCGCCGCTCGTCCGCGGTCATCCGGTGGCGCCGCACCCTGCCGGCGAGGAGCCCCGCGGCATGGGCGAGCGCTGTGGAGAGTGCCTCCGGACGAATGTCCTTGATCCGGACGGGGATCCCCGCCCGATCGGCGATGAGTGCGGCGATTCCTCCTCCCATCACGCCGGCGCCGACGACCGCCGGACGCCGAACCACCGCCGGCGCCGAATCGGGTGGCCCGTCATCGCGTTTGGCGGCTTCCATGAGACCGAAGAGGTGGATCAGGTTCTTGGCGACGGGCGAGGTGGCCAACTCGCCGACCGCTCGGGCCTCGGCGTCGAAGCCCGCCGTCGGACCGCGCCGCAAGCCCGTGCCGATCACGTCGATGGCGCGGAGCGCCGCCGGATATTGTCCATGCGTCTTGGCTCGCGTCCGCCGGCGAGCTTGCGCCAGGACGAGCGCCCGGCCTCCGGGATTCGCCTCGAGGAGCCAGTGCCTCCATCCGCTTGGACGGTGTCTGGCCACCGGCCGCTCGAGGCGGCGCCGCGCGACGTGACGGGCATGGTGGAGGAAGTCGGCGTCCGGCAGGAGGTCGTCGGCGAGGCCGACCCGCAGAGCGCGGCGTCCCGGGACCGTCTTGCCGGGCACGATGAGGTCGAGTGCCTCCACGAGACCGATTCGGCGCGGCATCCGCACGCAACCGCCCCAACCGGGCACGATGCCGAGCTTGACCTCGGGCAGACCCATCCGGAGGTCGGGTCGATCGGAGACCGCGATCCAGGTCGAGGCCAACGCGAGCTCGGTGCCGCCCCCCACGCAGGCGCCGCGGATCGCAGTCAGGGTGGGGAAGGGGAGGGCGGACCAGGCGGAGAAGAGGCGCTGGCCGTAACGAGAGCCCGCCTCGGCCTCGCTCGGGTCGGTGACTCCGGCGATCTCGTCGACGTCCATGCCGGCGATGAAGATGTCGGACTTGCCGGATCGGAGGATCAGCAGCGCGATGTCGTCGCGCTCGGCCAGTTCGGTGATCAGGAGCTCGAGCTCGACGAGGACCTCGCGGGTGAAGATGTTCGCGCGACGGCCGGGCAGATCGAACGTCAGCGTGGCGAGGCCGTCGGGGTCGACCCGAAGCTGGAACGCCTCGCCCATGTCAGCCTGAGTTGCGGGCGGCCTCGGTTTCGGAGTAGAGGCGATCCAGGAGGTCGTGGAAGCGCTCGTGAACGATGCGCCGCTTGACCTTGAGCGTCGGAGTCAGCGAACCGTCTTCCTGGGTGAGCTCGTCGGGCAGGAGCTCGAAGGCGTGAACCTGCTCGTACCGCTCGTGATTTGCGTTGACGCGGTCGACCTCGTGCTGGAAAACCTCGCGCACCCGCGGATCGCGGAGCCAGGTCCGGTGATCGTCGCCGAGTCCCCTGGTCTGCGCGAAGCTTCGCAACGCCTCGAAGTTCGGAATCAGCAACGCGACCAGAAAGGGACGTCGATCGCCGACCACGACCGCCTGGGCAATGAAACGCCCCGACTTGAGACTGTTTTCGATCGGCGCGGGCGCGATGTTCTTGCCATACGCGTTGACGATCAGCTCTTTCTTGCGATCGGTGATGGAAAGGTACCCGTCCTCGTCGAGAGCTCCGATGTCTCCGGTGTGGAACCAGCCTGCCGCGTCGATCACTTCGGCGGTCGCCTCGGGGTGATTGAAGTATCCCTTCATGATGTTCGGCCCGCGCGCCAGGATCTCGCCGTCCGCCGCGATCTCGATCTCGACGCCAGGAATCGGCTTGCCGACGGTGCCGAGGCGAAGCGCGGTCGGGCTGTTCACCGCCAGAACGGGAGAGGTCTCGGTGAGGCCATAGCCTTCGAGCAGCGGAATGCCGGCGCTCCAGAAGAACTCGGCGAGCTCCTTGCCGAGCGGGGCGCCGCCGGAGATCGCGTACTCGAAGCGCCCGCCGAGCCGGTCGCGGATCTTCGAGAAGACGAGGCGGTCGGCGAGCCGCGTCGCGAGGCCGGGGTCCTCGAACGCGATGCGCTTGGGCAGTGAGCGGCGGCCCGTCCTCATGGCCCAGTCGAAGATCGCGCGGCGCAGTCCATGGCTCGCTTCCGCCTTCTCGAGGACCGCTTCGCGAATCTTCTCGTAGACCCGGGGAACCGAGGCGAAGACGTGGGGCCGGACCTCCGACATGTTCTGGGAGACCGTCTTGACCGATTCGGCGTAGGCGATCGAGATGCCGCAGTAGAAGTAACAGTAGGCGACCGTGCGCTCGAGCGAGTGGGCGAGGGGCAGGAAGGAGAGCGCCGTCCATCCGGTGCGCAGCGGCAGGATACGCGCGCAGGTCACCACGTTGGAGACCAGGTTGCGATGGGTCAGCATCACTCCCTTGGGGTCGCCCGTCGTGCCACTCGTGTAGATGAGCGTCGCCAGATCGTCGGGTCGCGCCCGGGCGAGCCAGGCATCGATTTCCGCTGGCGTCACCCCCGCGCCGTTCGCGATCGCCTGCTCGAGATCGAGCACGCCGTCCTGCGAGGGCTCGTCGATGACCACGATGCGCTCGACCGAGGGCATCTCGGCGCGCCTCGCCAGGAGGCCCTCCAGCCGCTCGCGGCCCTGCACGAAGACGATCCTCGAGCCGCTGTCCCGGATCACGTAGGCAGCGCCTTCGGGATGCAGCGTCGCGTAGACCGGAACATCGACGGCGGCCAGGCACAGGGTCGCGAAGTCGACGAGCGGCCAGTGCGGTCCGTTCTCGGCCATCAAGGCCACCCGGTCTCCGGGCTGGATGCCCCAGCTCTCGAGCGTCTTGGCGAGAGCTCCGACCCGGGCGCCGAAATCGCGCGCCGACACCGCTCGATACGAGCCCGACTCCTTGACCAAGAGACAGTCCGGCTTGTCGTGCTCGAGGACGGATCGATAGAGATCGGTGAGGGTCCGAACGTCGGTCATCATGGGCCTCCCGAGTTGCGGTCATCCTAGCTCACCGACGGCTTGACCGTGCGAGCGAGCCAAGGGTATTCTGCCGCCCCTCGCCGGACTCCCTGAGCCCGGCACTCGGCCGCGAACCCGACGCGGCCCGACGCTTCCAGCAGATTTTCTCCGGGGCGTAGCTCAGCTTGGTAGAGCGCACGGTTCGGGACCGTGAGGCCGGAGGTTCAAATCCTCTCGCCCCGACCATTCCCGCCTCTTGTCTGACCATTCTTCCGGCACGGTGGATGCCGGCTTCGTGCCGCGAGGAGAGCTTCGCGGCGCGCGGTAGATTCCGATGGGAGGGTACGCAGGAGCCTCTCCGTCCGTCGGAATGCCGGACATGCCCCGGCCGCGGTGCGTCTCGAAGTAAGATCCGCGGACCATTTTCGCCGGGAGCGCACCGAAGCCACCAAGGAGGAAGACGGCATGAGCGAGACGTCCGTAGCCCAGAAGCAGTGGTTCGGCCACCCGCGCGGCCTGGCGACCCTCTTCTTCACCGAGATGTGGGAGCGCTTCAGCTACTACGGCATGCGCGCCCTGCTCTTCCTCTTCATGACGGCTTCGATCTCCGGACAGAACCAGGGACTCGGCCTCGACGATCGGACCGCCGGAGCCATCTACGGTCTCTACACCGCCGGCGTTTACGCGCTCAACCTGGTGGGCGGCTGGATCGCGGACCGGTTGATGGGGCAGCGCTCCGCCGTTTTTCTCGGTGGCCTGTTCATCGCGGCCGGAAACTTCACCCTGGCCGTCCATGGCCTGGTGGCCTTCTACACCGGTCTCGGCTTGATCGTCGCCGGCACCAGTCTGCTCAAGCCCAACGTGAGCACCATCGTGGGCGACCTCTACCCGGAGGGTGGCTCGCGGCGCGACGCCGGCTTCTCGATCTTCTACATGGGCATCAACGTCGGCGCGATGCTCGGCCCGATCATCTGCAGTCCACTCGGCGAGCAGCTCAATTGGCACTATGGATTCCTCGCCGCCGGCGTCGGCATGATCATCGGTCTCGTCCAGTACGCGATGACCGGCAAGTATCTCGGCGACTCGGGCAAGCTTCAGCTCGGTCCCGACGGCGAAGCGGGACGGCGGCGTGACCTCTTCCGCTTCATCGGCGGCGTCTTGATCGTCGGCATCTTGGTGGCCCTCGTGGTCTACCTGGCGCGCAGCGGCGTGATCACGCTCAACAGCCAGACGATCGGCCGCGCGACCGGGATAGGAATCCTCACCGTCGTCGTGGGCTACTTCCTCTACCTCTTCGTGGCCGGAGGCCTGACGCCCGAGGAGAAGAAGGGCGTGGGGGTGATCTTCCTGCTCTGTCTCGCCGCTGCGGTGTTCTGGGCCGGCTTCGAGCAGGCCGGCTCGTCGCTCAACGCGTTCGCTTCGCGGC
Source organism: Thermoanaerobaculia bacterium (assembly GCA_963712855.1). Classification (GTDB taxonomy): domain Bacteria; phylum Acidobacteriota; class Thermoanaerobaculia; order Multivoradales; family JAGPDF01; genus JACTMI01. The sequence goes on along the minus strand of CAVQJN010000001.1, from coordinate 97,298 downwards.
AGACCGACCGCATGATCGGCAGCTGGCTCATGCCGGCCGGCCTCCTGCAATCGGTCAACTCGGTCTTCATCATCCTGTTGGCTCCCGTCTTCGCCATCTTCTGGCAGATGCTCGGCCGGCGCCACAAGAACCCCAGCATGGGAACGAAGTTCTCCTGGGGACTGATCTGGCTCGGCATCGGTTTTCTCGTCATGGTCGTCGCGACAATGCGGACCCAGGGCGGCGCCGTCAAGGTCCTGCCGACCTGGCTCGTGCTGACCTACTTCTTCCATACGATCGGCGAGCTCTGTCTCTCACCGGTCGGACTGTCTTCGATCACGAAGCTCGCACCGCGCCGGCTCGGCGGTCAGATGATGGGTATCTGGTTCATGGCCGCGTCGCTCGGCAACCTGATCGCCGGCCTGCTGGGCGGGGAGATCGCCCAGAATCCGACGCCGGGCGACTACGGCTTCGTCGCGGCGGTTCCGATCATCGCGGGCCTCCTGCTGCCGCTGCTGTTCATCGGCAAGTGGGCCAAGCAAGCGATGGCCCGCGCCGAAGGCGGCCACGCGGGCGACTGAGTCCGGGGCGAGCCTACCGTCCCCACCCGAGCGATGACGGACCCCGAGCCTTGATCGCGGAGCGCGTGCCAACGACTCCGTCGCGCGGAGTGACGCTCACGCTCACCACCGTGGCGATGGTGGCCTTTGCCGCGAATTCGCTGCTCGCCCGGGCGGCTCTCGCACACGGAGCTGCCGATCCGGTCTCCTTCACGACGGCGCGGCTGGGCAGCGGAGCGGCCGCGCTGTTGATCCTGAGCCGTGGCTCGGCGGCCGGCGGGAGCTGGCGCTCGGCGCTGGCGCTGGCGGGCTATGCCTTCGCGTTCTCGCTCGCCTACGTGCGGATTCCGGCCGCGGTCGGCGCGCTGCTGCTCTTCGCCGCGGTCCAGCTCACCCTGATCGCGCTCGGCGTCGCGGCCGGAGAACGGCCGGGCGCGCGCGAATGGTTGGGCTTCCTCGTCGCCTTCGGAGGGCTGGTGGCGTTGACCCGGCCCGGAACGGCGGCACCCGACCTCCTCGGCGCTGCGTTGATGCTGGGCTCGGGCGCCGCCTGGGGTATCTACACCTGGCGGGGTAAGGGCTCCGCCAAGCCGCTGGTCGTCAACGCGGGGAACTTCCTGCGGACGACGCCGTTGGCGATCTTGGCGCTGGCCCTGGCCATCGCGCTGGCGCCACGGGTCGGCTCGCCGGGGGGGATCCACCTCTCGGCGCGGGGCCTCGAGCTGGCTCTGGTCTCGGGCGCCCTCACTTCTGGGCTCGGCTACGCGATCTGGTACGCGGCGCTGCGCGGCTTGACCGCCACGCGCGCGGCGGTGGTCCAGCTGTCCGTGGTTCCGCTGGCGGCGCTCGGCGCGGTCGCCTTCTTGGGCGAGCGCCTCACGGTTCGTCTGCTGGTCTGTGGCGCGGCGATCCTCGGGGGCATCGCTCTGGCGATGGGCTCCCGGCGCCGCCAGCGCTCCTGAATCGCTTCAGCCGTTGCGGCGTTCGAACTCGCGCATGAAGGCGATCAGGGCGTCGACGCCCGCCTCCGGGAAGGCGTTGTAGATGGACGCGCGGATGCCGCCGACCGAGCGGTGTCCCTTCAGGCCGTCGAGTCCCTCGCGAGTCGCCTCGGACACGAATTGCTTCTCCAAGTCCTCGGACGGCAGGCGAAACGTGACATTCATCCACGAGCGGCTCTCGGGCTGGGCGTGACCCCGCCAGAACTCGCTCCGGTCGATTTCCGAGTAGAGCTTCTCGGCCTTGCGACGATTGTGTTCGGCGACCCGCTCGAGTCCGCCGAGCTCGACGAGCCGGCGCAGGACGAGGCGGAGGATGTAAATGGCGAACGCCGGTGGCGTGTTGAAGCGCGATCCGCTCTCCGCGTGCGTCGCGTAGCGCAGGTAGACGGGCAAGCTCTCGGACCCGCGCGGCAACAGATCCTCGCGGACGACGACCACGGTCAGGCCGGCGATGGAAAGGTTCTTTTGCGCCCCCGCGTAGATGAGGCCGAACTTGGACACGTCGATCGGACGGCAGAGGATGTCGGACGACGCGTCGTTGACCAGCGGTGCACCGTCCGGAACCTCCGGCACGTCATGCCATTGGGTGCCGTAGATCGTGTTGTTCGACGTCATGTGAACGTAGGCGGGCGCAGGGCTCCAGGAGATATCGGACGCCGCCGGCACGCGGTCGTAGCGCGTCGGCTTGGACGATGCGGCCACGTGGACCGTGCCGATCTTGCGGGCTTCGGCGATCGCCTTGGCCGACCAGGTGCCGGTGTCGAGGTAGTCGGCGTTGCCGCCCGCGGGGAGCAGATTCATCGGCACCATGGAGAACTGGAGCGTCGCGCCCCCCTGCAGGAAGAGGACCTGGTAGCCCTCCGGAATCGCGGCCAGGCGACGAAAGTCCTCCATCGCTCCGTCGCAGATCTCTGCGAAGGGCTTGGAACGATGGCTGATCTCGAGTACCGACATGCCGACCCCGGGAAGCGCGACGAGGTCGCGCTGGGCCTCTTCGAGAACCTCGATGGGAAGCACCGCCGGGCCGGCGGAAAAGTTGAAGATGCGTTGGGTTGTCGTCATGAGAATTCCTCGGCGAGGTGGCTGGGCGAGATCCTACTGCAGGGCTTCCTGGGGTGCGCCCTCAGATTTCGTGCACCAGCAAGCCGTCGCGCAGCTTGGGCTCGAACCAGGTCGATTTCGGGGGCATGATCTCGTCGGCGTCGGAGACCGCCATCAGGTCGTCGACCGTCACCGGATAGAGCGCGAACGCCGCCGCGGCTCGTCCCGAATCGACGCGACCCGCGAGCTCTTCGGTGCCGCGAATGCCTCCCACGAAATCGATTCGTCGATCGGTGCGCAAGTCCTCGATGCCCAACACCGGAGTCAGCACCTGGCGTTGCAATCGGTCGCAGTCGAGCCCCGCCGCCACCGAGCCGGCGGCTGCGGGGGCGAGCACGAAAGTCCTCCACTTGCCGCCGGCATAGACGGAGACCCGGCCCCTGGCCGTCGGCAGCGGCGCGTCGTCGACGGGCTCCAAGCGGGACTCCAGTTCGGCGAGAAACTGCTCGGCGGTTCGTCCGCCGAGGGTCGTCACGGTGCGGTGGTAGGGGAGGATCTGGGCCTGATCGTGCGGAAAGGCGACGGCCAGAAAGGTCTGGTCATCGCCGGCTTCGGGCGCCGCGGGGAACGGTGCCTCGCCGTCGCGGATCGCGGCGCGCGCGCGCCAGGCCGAGGCCGCGCGGTGGTGTCCGTCCGCGATGTAGAGCTCCGGCAAGCTCGCGAACGCGGCGACCAGCCCGGCCCGGTCCCCGGGTGCGGCGATCCAGACCTCGTGCTCCACTCCGTCCGGCGCGGTGAACCGGTAGAGGGGCTCGGCGGCGGCGATCCGGCGCGCCAACCCGTCGATCTCGGTGGTCGCGCGATGGGTGAGGAAGACGACTCCGGTCTGGGCGCGCAGGGTGAGAACGTGCCGGGTCCGGTCGTCTTCCTTGTCGCGTCGGGTGTTTTCGTGCTTCTTGATGGTGCCCGCCTCGTACTCGTCGAGCGAGAAACACCCGGCGACTCCGGTCTGAACGTGACTGCCCATCCTCAGTCGGTAGAGGTAGAGCGCGGGCTCGGGCTCGACGATCAGCGAGCCGTCGCGCTTCAGGCGCTCGAGGTTCGCCCGGCCTCTGAGGTAGACGCGCTCGTCGTGCGGGTCGACCTCGTCCCCAAGCTCGATCTCGGCTCGGGTCACGCGCAGGAAGGAGAGCGGGTCGTCGCCGGCGAGCAGCCGTGCCTCTGCGGTCGAGACGACGTCGTAGGGAACGGATGACAAGCGGGCGGCGAGAGGCGGAGCCGGACGCAGCGCCCGGAAGGGAGTCAGTCGGGCCATGGGAGGAATTCTAGGCGAGGAGCTCGTGAGGCGAGCAGCGGCCGGCAACTTTTCCGCCGTCCAGGAGCACGACCTCGTCGCAGAGGTCGGCGACCTCTTCGCGGCGATGGGTGACGAACAGGAGAGGGACCCCGAACTCGCGCCGTGCCCGCTCGAGGAAGGGCAGGATGCGCCGCCGTCGCGCGTCGTCCAGGCCCGCGAGGGGCTCGTCGAGAAGGAGCAGCCGGGGCGCGGTGACCAGGGCGCGCGCGATCGCTACCCGGCGCCGCTCGCCTCCCGAGAGACCTTCGATCCGTCGATCGAGCAGAGTGTCGAGCTCGAAGACCTCGACCAGGCGTTCGAGCGCGTCCGGCTCTTGGCGTCGGGCGCCGTAGAGCACGTTGCGGCGCACGTCGAGATGCGGAAAGAGACCGCCGTCCTGGGGCACCCAGCCCACCCGGCGTCGTTGTGGAGGCCGGCGGAGGCGCCGCGCCACGTCGTCGAGCGTCTCGCCGTCGAGCTCGATCCTCCCGGCGGTCGGTGGAATGAGGCCGGCCAGGGTCTCGAGGAGGGTCGACTTTCCCGCTCCCGATGGCCCGAAGATCGCGGTCGCGGGCCTGTCGAGACGGAGGTCGACCGCGAGCTCGAAAGTCCCACGCTGAACCCGCAGGCCGGCGAGACTCGACGCTCATCGCGACCGCCTGCCGCGCGCCAGTCGTCCCGAAGCGAGGACCGCGACGAAGGCCAGCGCCGACGCGATGGCTACCAGGCGCATCGCGGCGGCGTCGTCGCCGAGCTGGACGCGCTGCCAGATCGCCATGGCCACGGTCGAGGTCCGGCCCGGGATGTTGCCCGCCACCAGGATCGTGGCGCCGAACTCCCCCAGTGCGCGGGCAAAGGCGAGCAACGCGCCGGCCGCGATGCCACGCCGACCGAGCGGCAGGGTCACGCTGAAGAAGACTCTCCACTCTCCGGCGCCGAGCGTGCGGGCGACCTGCTCGAGGCGGGGCTCGACCGCCTCCAGCGCGGTGCGCGCGCTCTGGACGAGGAGCGGCAGCGACATGGTGGCCATCGCGAGGACGACCGCACGCCAGGTGAAGACCACGTCGATTCCGAGGCGGGCGAGCAGGGAGCCCGCCGGCCCGTGGCGGCCGAAGGTCTCGAGCAAGAGCAGGCCCGTCGCCACGGGTGGCAGGACGAGCGGCAGCGAAACCAGGGTCTCCACGAGCGTCTTGCCCGGAAACTCCTTGCGCGCCAGCAGCCAGGCCAGCCCGAGCCCGGGCACCAGCAGAGCCAACGTTGCCATCGTCGCCATGCGGGCCGAAAAGAAGACGAGACTCCAGTCCTCGAGTCGCACGATTCAGGGAGGGGAGACGAACCCGTAGCGCGCGAAGACGGTCTGCGCGCTCGGTGAAGCGAGGAAGTCGAGGAATCGGCGGGCGACGCCCGGTTGCTTCGATGTCGCCACGACCGCTGCCGGATAGAGGACGACGGGCGCCTCGGACGGCGCCACGGCGAAGGCGACCCGGGAGTGCTTGGCGACGCGCGCGTCGGTCGCGTAGACGACCCCGGCATCCGCATTGCCGGAGTCGACCGCGGCGAGGGCCGCGCGCACGTTCTCGAGCGGCACGACCTTCGGCGCGACCTGGGACCAGAGGTGACGGCCCTCGAGCCATTTGCGCGCGTAGACGCCCGCCGGCACCGCCGCCGGATCGGCGAGCGCCAACCGGCGAACGGAGCTGGACGCCAGGTCCGCGGCCGCACGGAGCACCATGGGCGAATCGTCGGGCACGATCACCACGAGGGAGTTGGCGAGGACGTTCCGCCGGGAACCGGCCAGGATGACGGCGGCGTTCTCGACCCGATCCATCTGGGCTTCGTCCGCCGACACGAAGACGTCGGTCGGCGCGCCCTGCCGGATCTGCCGGGCGAGCGTGCTCGAGGCGGCGAAATCGAGCGCCACCGGCTCGCCTCCGGAGCTCTCCCACGCGCGGGCGACCTCGCTCAGGGCGTCGGAGAGGCTGGCGGCCGCCGCCACCAAGAGCTCGGCGTGAGCCCCCGCGGCGCCGACGAGGAGCACCAGGAGGGCCGCGGCGAGGGGGCGCGCGATGGACATGCACGGCACTCTAGCCGACACGTGTGGCAAGATGGTGCGGGTCCGGCTCTGCGCCGGGAACTTCGTCGGATGTCCAATCTCAACATCGCTCTGGTCGGTTGCGGGAGAGTCGGGCGTAGCTTGGTGCGGCTCTTTACCGAGCGGCCCGAGCTGCAGCTGGTGGCGATCGAGGAGCCTTCGGAGCCCGAAGCCGTGGAGTATCTGCTGCGCTTCGACACCTTGCTCGGCCGCTTCGCGGCGCCATTGCGCCGGGTCGAGGGCGCTCTGCAGATCGCCGGCGAGGCCGTGCGTTTCTTTCCCCCGGATCCCGGAGCGTTGCCTCCCTGGCGGGAGCTCGGGGTCTCGGTGGTGGTGGAGGCCTCGGGCCACTCCCGGTCGCGTGCCGAGCTGGAGCGCCACTTCGCGGCCGGCGCCAAGCGGGTCGTGCTGTGCGCGCCGCCGAGCGAGCCGCCCGACCTGACGCTGGTCGCCGGGGTCAACGACGGCATGCTCGATCGCCACCACCGCGTCGTCTCGGTGGGCTCGGTGACGGCGAATTGCGCGGGGGCTTTGCTCCGCATCCTCCAATCCAAGATCGGTGTGGAACGCGCCTTCCTCACTGCCGTCCATGCATATTCCAACCAGCTTCGGCTCGCCGACGTGCCCACCGCCAACATGCGCAGCGGACGGGCGGCGGCGGAGAACATCATTCCTCAGCCCACCAACGCTGACGAGGTTCTCTCGGCGCTCCTTCCGGAGCTCGCGGGGAAGATCTCCGGCGCGGCCCTGCACGTGCCCGTTCCGAACGGCTCGGTAGTCGACCTGACCTGTTGGCATCCGCGCGCGGTCACGGCCGACGAGATCAATCAGACGGTTCGCGAGGCGTGCACCGGAACATTGGCGCGTCTGCTCGCATACGAGACTCAGCCGATCGTCTCCTCGGACATCCTGAAGACTCCGTATTCGGGTGTGTTCGATTCGCTTTCGACGCTGGTGGTCGGCGAGCGGGTGTCGAAGACGCTCACTTTCTACGACAACGTCTGGGGTTACGCTCACCGGGTGCTCGATTTGATGACCCGATTCGCCGAGTTCGAGATCGAGGAGACGCGAGCGTGAGGGCGCGGGTCGGCATCAACGGTTTCGGTCGGATCGGTCGCAGCGCTTTTCGGATCCTCGAGGGGCGCGCCGAGTTCGAGGTGGTGGCGATCAACGACCTCTTCGACAATCGCATGCTCGCGTACCTGCTCCGCCACGACACGGTGATGGGACGCTTCGCGGGCGCGGTGTCGTTCGACGAGAAATCGATGGTCGTGGACGGGCATCGGATCGAGATGACCGCCGAGCGCGATCCCGCCGAGATACCGTGGGCAGAGCTGGGCGTGGACCTGGTCATCGAGTCCACCGGCGTCTTCCGGACCCGCGAAAAGCTCGAGCGCCACTTGACGGCGGGTGCGAAGAAGGTGCTCCTCACCGTGCCGGCCAAGGACGAGATCGATCGCATGGTGGTTCTGGGTGTGAACGACGCGGATCTGCAGCCCGAAGACCGCATCGTCTCGAATGCTTCCTGCACGACCAACTGTCTGGCGCCGCTCGCGATGGTGTTGCACGACAGCTTCGGGATCGAGCACGGTGTTCTCTCGACGGTGCATGCCTACACCAACGACCAGAGGTTGGCCGACGTGCCGCACAAGGACTTGAGACGGAGCCGTGCCGCCGCGCTGAACATCATCCCGACGACCACCGGCGCGGCGCGCGCGGTCGGCAAGGTGATTCCGGCGCTGCGCGGACGCCTGGACGGCGTGGCGCTCCGGGTGCCGGTGCCGGACGGCTCGATCGTCGACTTCGTCTGCCGGCTCGGCGCTTGTCCGACGACCGAGGAGGTGAACGCCGCCGTGCGCGCCGCCGCCGCGGGTCCGCTCGTCCGCATCCTCGAGTACAGCGAGGAACCCCTGGTGTCGACCGACATCATCGGCAATCCGCATTCCTCGATCTTCGATGCGCTGTCGACCGAGGCTCGGGGCGACGGATGGGCGCGCGTCGTCGCCTGGTACGACAACGAATGGGGCTACGCGAACCGGGTCGTCGACCTGCTCGGACGTCTCGCCGCCCATCTGGCTTGAGCCCGCCGGAGGCCGCCGGACACCGCCTGTGACACAATTTCGCGCTGTTTCGCGCCCCGCGCGAGCCCAGGAGGCCACCTTGCGTCGCGTAGGAGTTTTCGGCTGGGGGATCGTCGCCCCCAAGTCCCCCGACATCGAAGCCTTCGCCCGCCATCTCGAATCCGGCGAGAGTTGGCTGACCCCGTTCAACGGATTCGGCCCGGACACCTTCCTGGTCGGCAAGCCGGAGTTCGAATTCTCGCGGTACAAGCCGTGGATCGACGAGCGGTTCCCTCCCAACCGCTTCCCACAGCTCGAGCAGAAGATGGACTCCTCGACCAAGTACGCGCTGGGTGCGTTCATCCAGGCGCTCTCCCAGAACCCGGGCATGGAGCAGGAGTTGCAAAGGCTCGGAACCGAGGCGCACGTCTACGTCGGCACCGGGCTCGGAGCCCTGGGCACGATCAGCGGCGAGGCGGTCCACCTCTATCGCGCGCAGCGGCGCTGGAATCGCTTCTGGGCGCAGCCCGAGCGCAACCCCGCGCTCGCCGAGCACCTGGTCCATCCCGAGCGCTCCGATCCGACCCTGGAGGTGCCGAGCGCGCCCGAAGACGTGCCGCCGGAGGAGGTCGAGGAGGCGGAGGACCGCTGGTGGGCCTTCTGGGCCGCCCGATCGAGCGAGCTCGCGGAGTACCTCGCCGACCTGCGCGAGATCGAGAGCCTGAGCGTCAAGGGCCCGGTCGAAACCGGCAAGATCGCGCTGATCAAGGAGAAGCAACGGCGCCGCCAGCGCCTGCAGCGCAAGTTTGGAGCGCCCAATCCACCCTGGCACGAGGTTTCCGCCAACCTGCTCTGGAACATCCACAACACGCCCTCGGCCCAGATCAGCATGCTCGGTCGCATCACGGGGCTGGCCTTCGCTCCGGTCGGCGCCTGCGCGACCTTCGGGGTGACGCTGAAGCTGGCGCTCGACGCGATCCGGCGAGGGGAGGCCAAGGCCGTGGTCCTTGGCGCCACGGAATCGACACCGTCGCCGCTGGCGGTGGGCGGCTTCTTCGGAGCGCGGGTGATCTCGGCCGACGATCAGGTCTCGAAGCCGCTGACGACGCTGCGCGGCACCCACGTCTCGGGCGGCTCGGCGATCTGGATCGTCGGCGATTACGAGCACTTCCGGGGGCTCGGTTTCGAGCCCTTGGGTCTCGAGCCGGTCGCGGTCGGCGTCTCGGCAGACGCGGACCACATCATCACGCCCTCCAAGGAGGGCCCCCTGAAGGCGATCCGGCAGGCGCTCGAGGTGGCGGGTGCGGATCCATCGGAGGTCGCGACCTGGGACCTCCACGCCACCGCCACGCCGGGCGACTACCAGGAAGTCGAGAATCTGCGCGAGATCCTGCCCGAGAGCGTCCTCGTGACGGCGCGCAAGGGGACGTTCGGTCACGGCATGGGGGCGGGGGGCGGCTGGGAGCTGACCGCGCAGTACCTCGGCATCGCGCGGGGCAGCCTCTTCCCGACCACCGCCTCGGAGGCCGAGCTCAACTCCGAGATCGCGCACATCCACAGACACTTCGTCTTCGACCAGGCCTGCGCCGCCCCGAGCGGCTGGGCCGGCAAGCTCTCGATGGGCGTGGGTGGCGTCAACGCCTGCGTGCTGTCTCGACCCTGGGAGCCCTGATCGGGCTCCCTCCTCATCCCGGAGAACCCATGCACCCACGGAATCGGAACTTCCGCGTCACCACCATCGTGGCGCTCACCTTCCTGCTTGCTTTCGGATTCGCATGCTCGCGCGGCCAGGCCGACGAGGCCGCGTCGCAAGCGGCAGTCGCGAAGCCCGCGACCCAACCCGCCGCCAAGCCCGCCGCGCCGGCGGCCGCGGCACAAGGCGCAGCAGACGCCTCGAAGATGGACGAGATCATGCAGCCCGACCAGATTCCGGCGGTGGTGGCGCACGTCGACGGTCAGGACGTCACCAAGGAGGATCTACTCGCCGACGCCACCGAGGCGCGCGGCGCGCTCGTGCAGCACGGCTATCCGCCGCCCAAGCCGACGCGAGGCTTCTTCCGCCAGATCCTCGACGACATCATCGGCAACCGGCTCCTCTTCCGCGAGCTCAAGAGTCAGGGCAAGGCGGCGACCGCCGACGAGGTCGGCAAGCAGATGAAGGCGATCCGTGGCTCGTTGACCGACGAGGCGTTCGACAAGGCGCTCTCCGCGCGTGGTTTCGACCGTGCTCGCCTGGAGCAGGAAGTCACCCAGACCGCGACGATCGACAAGTGGATCCGCGAAACCGTGGTTCCGTCCATCAAGGTGAGCGATCAGGAGCTGCATCAGTTCTACGACGCCAACCAGGACAAGATGATCGAGCCGGAGAAAGTCCACGCCCGTCACATTCTGATCAAGGTCGATGCGAAGGCGACACCCGAGGAGAAGGCGGCCAAGCGCAAGCAGATCGAGCAGATCCGCGCTCGAATCGCAGGTGGTGAGGATTTCGCCACGGTCGCCAAGGAGGTCTCGGACGACAAGGGCTCGGCGACGCGCGGCGGCGATCTGGGGTGGTTCTATCGCGGTCAGATGGTTCCTGCATTCGAGAAAGCGGCGTTCACGCTGCCGCCCAACAAGCTCTCCGACATCATCGAGACCCAGTTCGGGTATCACCTGATCGAAGTGGTGGAGAAGCAGCCGGAGACCAAACTGACCTTCGACAAGGTGCACGACCGCATCGAGGGGATGCTGAAGCAGCGTAAGCTCCAGGCGGCGATCAAGGCGCACGTCAACGACCTCGGCAAGCAGGCCAAGATCGAGATCTTGCTCTGAGCCGCGCGGCTCGGGTCGCGGGCCGGTCAGTAGAGATCGACGACCAGGATCCGCGCCTCGAGCTTGCCGTTCCAGAAGGGGATTCGCCGGCGGGGCCGTAGTCCCAGGTCCTTGCCCAGGCGCTCATCGCCGGCCAGCAGAACGGCGAGCCAGCCGCGGTAACGCTGCTTGAGAAGGTCGCCGATCCGGCGCCAGAGGGCGGGAGAGTCCTCGAGCCGCTCGCCATAGGGAGGGTTGATCGTCACGAGCCCGGCGGCGGAGCCCGGCTCGTGCGAGAAGGCGTCGCCTGCGGTGAGCGTGGCGTGGGCGCTCAGGCCGGCTGCGGCGAGATTGGCGCGGCTCGCCGCCACGGCGCTGGGATCGCGGTCGACGCCGACCAGCCGAACGTCCAGGTCCGGAGCCGGAATGGCTTCGTCGCGAACTCGCGCGAAGCACGCCGCGTCGAATCCCGGCAGGCGCTCGAAGGCCCAGGTCGAGCGCAGCCGGTTGGGCGCCAGGCCGAGCGCCAGCGCGCCGGCCTCGGCCAGAAAAGTTCCCGAACCGCACATCGGATCGACCACCGGTCCGCAGCCCGTCCAGCCCGCGGCGAGCAGCGCCGCGGCCGCGATCTGCTCGCGCACCGGCGCGGCAGTCGACGCCACCCGGTAACCGCGTCGATCGAGCGGTTCACCGGAGGTGTCGAGCAGCATCGTGGCGCGATCCCGGAATAGCCTCACCCGGACGCGCAAGTCGGGGTCGGCGCGATCGATCATCGCGCGGCGGCCGAAGCGATCACGCTGCGCGTCGACCAAAGCGTCCTTCACCTTGAGCGCGATCCAGCGTGTGTCGCGAAGTCGTGAACGATTCGATGTCGCCTGGATGGCGAAGCTCCGGGCGGGCACGAACAGTCGAGCCGGCGTGGCATCGAAGCCGCCGCTCGCCGAGGCGGCGCCGCTCTCGGGGTGAGACTCGAGCAGAGCACGGGCGCCGCGATAAAGCTCCTCGTCATCGGCGGCCGGCCAGGAGGCGACCTCGATGAGCACGCGATTGGCGGTGCGCAGGCGCCAGTTTGCGCGCAATCCGGCCTCCAGCGGACCGTCGAAGCTCACTCCGCCGGTTTCCCGCCCCTGCTCCGGGAGACCGAGCGCAGCGAGTTCGGCGGCGAGGATCTCCTCGAGACCGCGGGAGCAGGTGGCGACCCAGCGCAATGCGCCGGCGGTCAAATCGGATCCGGCGCGAGGGCGCGGTAGCCGCGGTTCCAGTAGACGAGGGGCGGACCGTCGGCCCGAGGCACGGCGCTCGCCTCCACCTGGCCGATATAGAGAGTGTGGGTGCCGGCCGGGTGGCGCGAGTGGACGGTGCAGTCGAGCCAGGCCAGGGCATCTTCGAGCACCGGCGCGCCGGTCAACGCGCTGGCCCAGCGTCCCGCCGCGAAGCGATCGCCGTCCGGCGTCCAGGCGAAGCGTTCCGAGAGATCGCGCTGATCGTCGGCCAGAATGTTGACCGCGAAGGTCGCGCCGGGCTGCTCGAGCAGCCGGTGCGCGAAGTGGACTTGATCGATCATCACCAGGACGAGCGGGGGCTCGGGTGAGACCGAGGCGAACGCCGACACCGTCAGGCCATGCACGACGTCGCCGGCGCGGATGGTGACCAAGGTCACGCCGGCGGGGAAATGCCGGAGCGCGTCACGGAAGGCCTGGGCGTCGATGGTCACGGCGAGGACCGGCCGAGGTCGCCGGGAGATGCCGTTGTCATCGCCGGTCGAGGTGCCAGACGGAGCTCGAGCGGCGACCGGCGCCGTCTCGGACGACGAGCTCGAGAGCGGCTCGGCCGTCGGAGTACGGAGAGGGCTCGACCCGCAGCTCCGCCGCGGCCAAACCGCAACCGGAGTCACCGGTCGAGATGTCCCAGACCTGGCCGGCGTCGACAGCGCGGAGCTCGCCGACCACCAGGCCGGCGGCGCTGGAGCGGAGGTGGAGCGTCGCGGTGTCCCCGGACAGCTCGACCTTCGTGGGCTCGCCGTCGGCTTGGCAGGCTACCGGCAACCAGGCGCCGTCCGCCCCTTCGACCTCGAGGCCGATCGCGCACAGATCGACCGGCGGTGGGGCCACGTGGTGCTTCGACCTCCTGGGCGGAGGAGGAAGCGCCGGCCCCCCGACCGCCGGCGTGAGCTCGATCCAGGGCGATGCCTGATCCACGCGGACGCGGAGCGGAGCCGAGCTGGCCGTGCGTCCCTTGGCGTCCCTGGTGGAAGCGGAGATTTCGTAGGTGCCGCTGGCGGTGAAGCGCGTCGCCGGATCGTCGCCGGCGGGCTGACCGTCGATCAACAGGGTGGCTGGTAGCGGGTGGCCCAGGATGTCGTGGGCTTCGACCGTGATCTTGGGCGCTCCCGGAACGCATGCGCCGTCGGCGACGGCGCGACCGTTCGGCAAGGAGATGCGTACAACGGGCGCTGGCGGATGAACCGAAGCGACCGTCAGGAAGTGGCGAGCGGCGCCCGGAAAGCCGTCCAATCCCGACGAAGCCACGGCGGTGACCCGCCAATATCCACCCGCGTCGGGCAGCGTTTGCGCGAGTCGCGCCGAGGTGTCCTTCAGACCGCCGACCCGCTCGAGCAGAGCGCCGCATGCCGCATCGCCGCAAACCTCCACCACGTAGTGATCGGCACTCGGGACGGCTTGCCAGCTCAGGACGGGATCGTCGCGTCCCAACTCGCCCTCCGCCGGCGGCTCGAGCGCGACGGGAGCGGGGAGCAGCGGCTCAGGTGGCGTGGGAGCCGATTTCGGATGCACGACACTGCCGGTGCCCGCCGCGAGCTGTACGCTGTGGCCCGCCGCGCTGAGCTTGCCGTCCCCCTCGTAGAGCATGAACTCGGCGTCTTTGCCCCGGCGGCGGGCGCGCGTTCGCAGCTTGCCTCCGGGTGCCGCCCGGTCGCGGCTCCGGGCGCCGGACACCACGATTTCGATCTCGGGCGCCGGACGGCTACCGCCGGGGTGGGTCTCGAGGTCGGCCTGTCCGAGCTCGATCTCGATCTCCTTACGCGGCGTCGGCGCGGTCGCCGGCGTCTGGCGGCGGATGAAGACGAGCGAGTCCTCGGAAAGCGTCGCGGTCGTCCCGTCGTCGAAGCGAAGCAACGCCGAGGCGCCGCCGAAGGTCCGCAGTCCGTCCCGCTCGAGAAGGAGGTCGCCGGTGTCGGCGGCCTGCCACGGGACCGGGGTCGGGTGCTCCTCGACGCGGCGGGAGGTGGACTCGATCTGCGCGTTGGGTGCCGCCGAGGGGCGTTGGAGCACCACGCGGATTCGCCGTCCCGGATAGATCCAGTGTGGATCGTCGATGCCCGGATTCAGCTGGTGGATTTCCGTCCAGAGGCGCGGACTGCCGAGGTAGTCGGCAGCGAGGGATTCGAGGGTGTCGCCAGGCCGGATGACGTGCCATCCGTGGTCGAGCTGTTCGGGCTGTCGGTCGCTCTGAGCGGCGGTCGTGGCAGCGAGGGCGAGCGCCAGCAACGAGGCCAGCGCGACCGGGACGATTGGACGGCGCGCTGCCGGGCGCGCGAGGTTGGCTTGTCTCATGACGAGTTGGCGTCCATTCTAGAGTGTTGTGCCGCGTTTCGGGAGCGGCCACGCGGCGGGTGTCCGTCAGGAGGCGGGAACGGCCTTTTCGCGGAGCGGATACCTGGTGGCGACGTAGTCCTCGACGATCGCGAGGAAGCGCTGCGCCAGCTCCTCATAGGTGCCGTTCAGGGTGGCGAACTTCACGCCGTCGACATAGACCGGGCAGGTCGGCGCTTCGCCGGTGCCCGGCAGGCTGATGCCGATGTTGGCGGCTTTGGATTCGCCGGGGCCGTTGACGACGCAACCCATCACGGCGAGCTCGAGCTCCTCGACGCCCTCGAAACGCTCCTTCCATTCCGGCATGCGGGCGTCGATGTGAGCCTGAACGCGCTCGGTGAGCTCCTGGAAAGTCGAGGACGTCGTCCGCCCGCAGCCCGGACACGCGGTGACGGACGGGGCGAACGAACGCAGCCCGAGAGACTGCAAGATCTCGCAGGCGACCCGGACCTCCTCGCGCCGGTCGCCTCCGGGTCGCGGCGTCAGGGAGACCCGAATCGTGTCGCCGATGCCCTCATGGAGCAGGATGCCCATCGCGGTTGCCGACCAGACGATGCCCTTGGCGCCCATCCCGGCTTCGGTCAGTCCGAGATGGAGCGGCTGGCGGGTGCGTTCCGCGAGGTCGCGGTAGACGGCGATCAGGTCCGGGGGCCGCGAAACCTTGCACGAGATCACGATCTGATTCTCGGTGAGACCGCTCGCCAGGGCCAGTTCCGTCGATTCCAGGGCGGAGATCACCATGCACTCGTTGAGCACCTGCTCGGAGGTCAACCCGCGGTCACCGTCCGTGTTCTCCTGCATCTTGACCATCACGAGGTCGGGATCGAGCGATCCGCCGTTGACGCCGATCCGCACCGGCTTGCCATGCTCGCGAGCGATCTTGCAGATGGTCGTGAACTGCTCGTCGCGACGCTTGCCGCGCCCGACGTTGCCGGGATTGATGCGGTACTTGTCGAGCGCCGCCGCGCACTCGTCGAACTGGCTCAGCAGGAGATGGCCGTTGTAGTGGAAGTCGCCGATCAGGGGCACGTCGCATCCCTCGTCGAGCAGGCGCCGCTTAATTTCCGGCACGGCGCGCGCCGCCTCGGCCAGGTTGACCGTGACCCGAACGAGCTCCGAACCTGCCCGCGCGAGCTCGAGGCATTGCCGGGCGGTCGCAGCGGCATCCGCCGTGTCGGTGTTGGCCATCGACTGGACGGCGACCGGCGCGCCTCCGCCGAGGGCCACGGGGCCGACGGGAACGGGATGGGTGTCTCGACGTACGGTTGGGGACATGCGGAGCGCCGGACAGGCGACCGGCTCGGCCGCAGGATACCATCGGGCCGCAGCCAGGCAACGCGACGGCGCGGCGTTCGGCGCCGGAGGGGAGACGGGTTGGTGGACGGCCAGCGAGAGAGCACGGCCCTGGAGCTTCTGAACGAGATCGCCCGCGTGGCGACCGAAGGGCTCGACCTCCGTCCGCTACTCCAGCGCATCACCGACCGCCTGGTCCACAGCCTGGACTGGGACCACGCCGGCTTTGCTCTCATCGATGGGGCGCGCGGTGAGTTCACGGTCGAGGCGGTGACCTCGCGCGTGACGACGCAGATCGAAATCGGGCTGCGCCGCGCTCTCGGCGCCGGAATCGTCGGCGTGGTGTCGGCGACCGGGCGGCCGGTCGCGGTCAACGAGGTGGAGAACCATCCCGAGTACGTGGCGCTGACCGAGGGCGTACAGACCGAAGTCTGCTTGCCACTGGTGCGGGGCGGCGAGGTGATCGCGGTGCTCAACCTCGAGGACCGGAGGCGCCGGAACCTGACCGAGGAGCTGCCGCTGCTCGAATCGATCGCTCGCCAGGTGGCGGGGGCGATTGCCAACGCGCGCTTGCACAGCGAAGTCTCGCGGCGCGCTCAACAGCTCGAGCTCCTCGCCGAGCTCCTGCACGCGGCGCTCGACGAGGAAGAGCTCGAGCTGGTGCTCGCCCGCATCGCGAGCCGCTTGCGTGAGCGTTTCGAGCTCCTGCTGGCGGCCGTCTACCTGGTCGATCCCTATTCCTCTCGTCTCGATCTCAAGGCCCTGTCGACCGCGGAGGCCGAGCCCGCGTTTCGGGCTCCGCTGACCTTGAGCGTCAGTCGGGGAATTATCGGCCGGTCGTTGCAGCTCGGTCGGGCGCAGCTCGTGCTCGACGCGCGCAGCGATCCCGATTACGTGCAGGTGGCGCCCGAGGTGGTGGCGGAGCTCGCCATCCCGATCCGCTTCCGCGGTCGCAGCCTCGGCGTCATCAACTTCGAGACCGACCGCCCGCAAATCTTCACCCAGGAGGCGGTGTCGCTGCTGCAACTGGTGTGCGTCCAGCTCGCCGGGGTGGTCCACCTGGCGGCCTTGAACCAGAAGATGTCGGAAACCTCCGGAGAGCTCGAGCAGACGAACCAGCGTTTGCGCGAGATGAACCGGACCTTGATGGAGCTCTCGACGGTGGATTCGCTCACCGGCATCGCCAATCGGCGCCACTTCGACCGGACGCTCGACCTCGAATGGCGGCGCGCGGTGCGCAGCACCCTGCCCGTGTCGTTGCTGTTCATCGACATCGATCACTTCAAGACGTACAACGACAGCTACGGTCATCTGCGCGGCGATGCCGTGCTGGCCGATGTGGCGAAGATCCTGGCGGTCTCGTTCACGCGGGCCGGCGATTTCGTGGCGCGCTACGGAGGAGAGGAGTTCGCGGTGCTCCTGCCCAACACCACCGAAGATTCGGCGGTCGAGCTGGCGGAGTTGGCGCGGGCCCGGGTCGAGGCGCGGGCGATCTCGCACCTCGCTTCGCCGTCGGGCAAAGTCCTCACGGTGAGCATCGGAGTGGCGAGCATCGCGGTGGAGCCTCGTCTGCTGCCGGCCACGATCCTCGAGGCAGCCGATCGTGCGCTCTACCGGGCCAAGGCGCAAGGACGCAATTGCGTGCGGGTGGCCGGACGAGACGAGGAGACCCGCGCCGGCGCCGATTGACCCGAATGGGCCGCCGGTCGTAACGTATCCGGGCCTGCAGGCAAACACCTGAACTGGAGGAAGTGATGACCTGGTATCGACGAGTGGGAACCGTGCTCGGCTGCGCTCTCGCCCTGGGAGCGACGGTGGCTCTGGCTGCGCAGACGAAAGGGCCCTTCGATGCGCTCAAGTTCCGCTCGATCGGCCCAGCGGCCGGAGGGCGGGTGGCGGGCGTGGCCGGCGTCGCCGGCGACCCGAACACCTATTACGCGGCGACCGCGCAAGGAGGCGTCTGGAAGTCGGAAGACGGCGGGATCGACTGGAAGCCGATCTTCGACGATCAGGACGTGGCGTCGACCGGATCGATCGCGGTGGCGCCGTCCGATCCCAACGTCGTCTACGTGGGCAGTGGCGAGGCCAATATCCGCGGCAACTCGATCGCGGGCCAGGGCATTTACCGCTCGACCGACGCCGGCAAGACCTGGCAGCACGTTTGGAAGCAGGTGGGGCAGATCGGCGCCATGGTCGTCGATCCGACGAACTCGGACATCGCCTTCGCGGCGGTGCTCGGTCACGCCTTCGGGCCGAACCTGGAGCGCGGGGTCTACCGCACGCTCGATGGTGGCCAGACCTGGCAGAAAGTGCTCTACAAGGACGAGAACACGGGCGCGTCCGACGTCGCTCTCGATCCCAACAATTCTCGCATCGTCTTCGCGGGCCTCTGGCAGGCGCGACGCTATCCGTGGGACATGAAGAGCGGGGGACCGGGCAGCGGGCTCTGGCGCTCCGCTGACGGCGGGGATACCTGGACTCAGCTGACCGGCAACGGACTGCCGGAAGGGATCTGGGGCAAGGTCGGCGTGGCGGTGGCGCCTTCCGACAGCCGCCGCGTTTACGCGCTCATCGAGGCCGACGACGGGGGACTCTTCCGCTCCGACGACGGGGGCGAGCATTGGGACCACGTCAACGACCACAAGGCGCTACGGCAGCGCGCCTGGTACTACTCGACGATGACGATCGATCCCGCCAATCCGGACGTCGTCTGGTTTCCCCAGGTGCCGCTCCTGCGCACGATCGACGGCGGGAAGACGATCCAGTCGGTGAGCGGTTACCACCACGGAGACATGCACGACTGCTGGATCGACCCGGAGAACACCAATCGCATGATTGTCGCCAACGACGGGGGGGTGGAGATCTCGGTCGACGGTGGCGCGAGCTGGACCATGCCGGCCCTGCCGATCGAGCAGTTCTACAACATCGACGCCGACTCCCGGGAGCCGATGCACGTCGGAGGCACCATGCAGGACGAGGGAACCGCCTCTGGCCCCGTCAACTCCTTGCGCGGCGAGGGCATCACCTCGACTGATTGGCTGATCTCGGGCGGTGGCGAGGCGGGGGACTTCGTCTACGACCTGACCGATCCCGACATCATCTACGCTGGCGAGTACGGCGGCATCATCACCGTGCACGACCAGCGGACCGGCAACGACCGCAACGTCTCGATCTACCCGACCGATCCGTCCGGGCACGGCGGAGCCGACCTGCGGGTCCGTTTCCAGTGGACGGCCCCCATCGCAGTCTCGCCGCTCGATCCCCAGAAGCTCTTCCACGGCGCCAACGTGCTCTTCCGGTCGCGCGACCGCGGCCAGACCTGGCAGCAGATCAGCCCCGACCTGACCCGCGACGACAAGTCCAAGCAGCAGTGGGCGGGCGGACCGATCACCGGCGACAACACGGGTGTCGAGATCTACGACACGATCTTTTCGGTCGCCCCGTCGCCGCTCGAGCGAGCCACCATCTGGACGGGCAGTGACGACGGGCTCGTCTATCTGACCCGCGACGACGGCAAGACCTGGCAGAAGGTGACGCCGTCCGGAGTGCCCGACTGGGGCACGGTCGAATGCATCGAGGCGTCTGCGCACGCGGCGGGCACGGCATGGGTCGTGGTGGATGCGCACCGGCTCGACGACCCGAGGCCCTATCTCTTCCGCACCACCGACTACGGCAAGACCTGGCAGAACCTCTCCGCGGGGCTGCCTCAGGACCTGCCGCTCTTCGTGGTTCGCGAGGACCCCCAGCGCGCGGGGATGCTCTACGCCGGCAACGAGCGTGGCGTGCTCGTCTCCTGGGACGCCGGCAAGAGCTGGCAGAAGCTGACCGGAGGCCTGCCGCCGGCGAAGGTCAGCGATCTGGTGATCAAGGGGGACACGCTCGTGGTCGGCACTTCGGGCCGCTCGCTCTGGGTGCTCGACGACGTCTCGCCGCTCCGGCAGTGGAAACCCGACTTCACGAAGGCGCCGCTTCATCTGTTCGCGCCGCCGCCGGCCCGCCGCTGGATCGAGGGGGCGAGTTGGGGCACCGAAGGCGCCGCGGAGAATCCGGCCTACGGAGCGACGATCACCTATTCCCTCGCCGATGCCTACAAGGGTGAAGCGACGCTCGAGATCCGGGACGCGCAGGGGCGTCTGGTACGCAAGCTCTCGAGCATCGCCGAGCCGGCGCAGTACCCGCCCGACGATCCCGACGAGCCGATGAAGGCGCCGGAGCCGGCCCTGTCGACCGAGGCGGGCCTCCATCGCGCCGTCTGGGATCTCCGCTGGGAGGGGGTCAAGCCCCCGCTCGAAAAGGCCAAGATCGACTGGGGGAGCTATCAGGTCGGCCCCCTCGCGGTGCCGGGCACCTACACGCTTCACCTGGTGGCCGGCCAGCAGGAGGCGACGGCCCAGCTCCAGGTCCTTCCGGACCCCCGTTCGTCGGTGAAGCCCGAGGATCTGGTCGCCCAGCAAGAGGCCGCCCTCGCGATCGCCGGTGACATCCGCGACGTCATCGCGGACATCCGGACCGTGCGCGCGGTCCGCGACCAGGCCACCGATCTCGAGAAGCGTCTCGCCGACGATCCGAAGACCGCGGCGTTGCGCGAGCAGGCCGGCAAGTTGGTCGAGACCTGCGATTCGCTCGAAGAACGCCTCCACAACCCGAAGGCGCAGGTGGTCTACGACATCCTGGCCCAGAAGGGAGGCACGCAGCTGCTCTCCAACCTCGTCTTCGTCTACGACAACATGGCCGGCGGCGAGGGGGCCCCGACCGAGGGGATGCAGGAGGTCTGGGACGGATTGAAGAAGGAGAAGCAGGAGTTGCACGGCGAGCTGCAGACGTTCCTCGCCGGGCCGGTCGCCCAGCTCGACCGGCAGGCGAACGACCTGCAACTGCCGCGCATCCTCGTGAGACCCTGATCTTCCGGCGCCCGCGGGCTCGTCCCGCGGGCGCTCAGTGGGTGAGCTTGCGGTACTTGATGCGGTGAGGCTGGTCCGCCTCGGCGCCGATGCGGCGCCGGAGGTCGGCTTCGTAGTCCTGGTAGTTGCCTTCGAACCAGACCACGGTCGAGTCGTTCTCGAACGCGAGCATGTGGGTGGCCACGCGATCGAGGAACCAACGGTCGTGGCTGATCACCACGGCGCAGCCGGCGAACTCGAGGAGGGCTTCCTCGAGGGCCCGCAGCGTGTCGACGTCGAGATCGTTGGTGGGTTCGTCGAGCAACAGCAGATTGCCGCCGCTCTTCAGGAGCTTGGCGAGGTGCAGTCGATTGCGCTCGCCACCCGAGAGATCGCGGACCCGTTTCTGCTGGTCCGCGCCGCGGAAATTGAATGCGGCGCAGTAGGCTCGCGAATTGACCTCGCGCTTGCCGACCAGCACGGTATCGTGGCCGCCGTCCGAAATCTCTTCCCAGACGCTCCACTCACCGTCGAGGGATTCGCGGCTCTGGTCCACGTAAGAGAGGGCAACGGTCTCGCCGACTCGGAGGCTTCCCGCGTCGGGCTTCTCCTCGCCGACGATCATGCGGAAGAGGGTGGTCTTCCCGGCGCCATTCGGTCCGATGACGCCCACGATGCCGCCGCGGGGTAGCTTGAAGGTGAGGTCGTCGATCAGGAGGTTGTCGCCGTAGCCTTTCACCAGGTGCTCGGCCTCCACGACGAGGTCGCCCAGTCGCGGGCCGGGCGGAACGTGAATCTCGTTGGGGTCCCGGCGCGATTCTCGGCTCTGCTCTTCGGCCAGCAGACGCTCGTAGTTGGCGAGCCGCGCCTTCCCCTTGGCTTGCCGGGCGCGCGGCGCCATGCGTACCCATTCGAGCTCGCGCTCGAGGGTCTGACGCCGCCCCGAGGCTTCCTTCTCTTCCTGCGTGAGCCTGGCCTGTTTCTGCTCGAGCCATCCCGAGTAGTTGCCCTCGAAGGGAAAGCCGGCGCCACGGTCGAGCTCGAGAATCCAGCCGGCCACGTTGTCGAGGAAATAGCGGTCGTGGGTCACCGCGACGACAGTGCCCGGATACTCGTGCAGGTGGCGCTCGAGCCAGGCGACGGACTCGGCATCGAGGTGGTTCGTGGGCTCGTCGAGCAACAGCAGGTCGGGGCGCCTGAGGAGCACCTGACAGAGCGCGATCCGGCGCCGCTCGCCGCCCGAGAGGCGAGCGACGTCGGCATCGGGCGGCGGCAGCCGCAACGCGTCCATCGCGATCTCGAGCTGGCGATCGAGCTCCCAGAGGTTCTGCGCGTCGATCTGGTCCTGGAGACGGGCGAACTCGTCGGCCGTTTCCTCGGAGTAGTTCGCGGCGAGCTCTTCGTAGCGCTGCAAGATCGCCTTCTTGCGGGCGACCGCGGTCTCGACATGCTGGAGCACGTTCTTCTCGGGATCGAGGACCGGCTCCTGCGGCAGGATCCCGACGCTGTAGCCCTCGTTGAGGAGCGCTTCACCGTCGAAATCGAGGTCCACACCGGCCATGATCCGGAGCAGCGTGGACTTGCCAGCGCCGTTGTGCCCGAGCACGCCGATCTTCGCGCCGTAAAAGAACGACAACCAGATCCCCTTGAGGATCGGCTTGCCTTGCGGGGTGATTTTCCGCAGATCCTTCATGGTGTAGATGATCGGTGGCATGGGATCTCCAGTGCGGCGACGAGCGGGAGATTCTATCCTCGGTCTCGGCGACGCATCGCCGCGATCTGCCGCAGCGCGGCGAGAGTCGCCCGTCCGCCCGACGTAGACTGCCCACCCAGAGCAGAGGAGGCGGCCCATGTGGAAGAGAGCGGCAGGACTCGTCGCCGCGGCATTGCTGGCGCTGGCATCGTTGACCGGCAGCGCGCGAGCGGCGGTTGCCCAGGACACCGGCAAGGACCCCCTGGCGCGCCTCGCGATGGAGAAGGGGTGGCTCTCCTGGGATGGCATCAGCCTGGCGGCGTCGGAAGTGCGGGCCGAGCGCCAGCTCGGCGTCACCTTGGCGCTCGAGCACGGCCCGGACGGTAACCCGTGCGCGAAGTGGGTGGCGGTCGCCAACCGGAACGGAATTCAGTTGACCCTCGGATTCGCCACTCCCAGGCCGGGGGCCAAGGTGGAGTGGATGAAGGTCCGCTTCGAGGGCTTTCAGGTCATGGCCGCAGCGACCGATCTCGCCAGGGCCTTGCGGGCTCACCTCTCGGACGTGACGTGGATCGCGCCGAAGAGCCGGTCCGAGGTCACCAAGGAAGAGGACGATATCGAGCCGACCTTCGCAGTCCCTGGCAAGGAACCGCAAGTCGTGGAATTCTCTCCCCGCGAGTGGATGGTTCTCGCGAAGAGATCCTGCGTGACCCCTTGAGGCGTCCGATCAGTCGCGCGGCGGGGTGACGTTCTTCATCGGCGGCTTGGGCGCCTCGGCGGGTTTGGCCTGCACCCGCCACATCCCGAAGAGCGCGGCGCCGAGACCGAGCAGGATCTCGTCGATGAACGGCACGAAGTCGGGAATCAGCAGATCGAGGATGAACAGAGCTAGAAAGATGGTGAAGGCCTGCGGAAATTTCAGGCGGGTTGCCGTCTTCTGGGCGATCGATCGCGCAGTGAAGGGTCTCACCGAGGAAGTCTAGTCGGAGTTCCACGAGAATCCGAATAGGCGGGGTCTTCGGGAACGGAATCCGGACTTGAGAGAATACCGGCCATGCGGCGCTTCCGAACCCTCCTCGCCGGCCCGATCGTCGTTTGTCTGACGACGATCTCGCAACCCGCTTTCGCCTCGCTCCCGTCCACGCACGCCAAGTGGCGCTCGCTCGACACGCCGAACTTCCGGGTCGTCGGCGATGTCTCGGCGCGCACGCTGCCCGACGGGTTGGATCGGCGCCTGGGGTCGAAGCACTGAGCTGGACGAAACGGGAGCCGGTTCGAGTCGACGGGGCAGCGCGTTTCGTCGAGCTACGGGATGCGAACGGCCGGGTGGAGCGTCTCGCGGTGCGCCTCGACGCTCCATCGGGGGATCCCGGCGAAACGCCGGCGATCCTCTACCTGCATGGATTCGGGTCGAGCCAATCCGGCGAGAAGGCCTCGTTCTTCCGCGCCCGGGCGCGCGAGGAGGAATGGGCGTTCTGCTCGCTCGATTTCCGCGGCCACGGTCTGTCCGGGGGCTCGATGCGGGACCTGTCGCTGAGCCGCAACCTCGACGATGTCGGGGCGGCGCATGCGCTCCTCGCCGGGCTCGGCTATCGAAACATCTTTCTCTTCGGCTCGTCGATGGGAGGCGCCACGGCGCTCTGGTACGCGGCGCGTCATCCGGAGGAACTGAGAGCGGCGGCGCACATCGCCCCCGCGGTCGGGCTCTTGCGGGGTCTCGAGCTCTGGGCGGGCGAGGAGGGAATGGCGCGCTGGATGAGAGATGGCGCAATCCGCTTTCGCAACGACCTCGTCGAGTGCGATCTCGGGTGGAAGCTGGTGGAGGATCTACGGAGCTACTCCATCGGCGACTTGGTCGAGTCCTACCGCACGCCGACGATCCTCTTCCAGGGCCAGCGAGACGCTACGGTCGACTGGCGCGACGTGGCCGCGTTCGCGGAGCGCTGCGACGGGAAATGGGTTCGTCTCGAGCTCTTCGCGGAGGGCGATCACCGTCTCATCGACCGCCTTCCGGCGCTCTGGAGCTCCGCCCGCCGGCACTTCGCCGCCCATCTCGGAGTGAGTTGATTCGACCTCCGACTCGACGGTTCGAGTTCTGCGAGGTGCAGAGTACGGTGCCAGGTCGCGGGCAGGCCAGGGACTGCCATTGAAGGGAAAAGCGCTCGATCCCGAATGCCGAGGGATCCTCGAGCGGCTCGCCCCCGGGACATGCCCCTCGATGGAAGTGCCTCCTGTTCGCCCGAGCTCAGCGCGAGCTCTTCGCCCCGTGGGTCGCTCGGCCGCCGCGGGCTCCCGCGTAGAGGTAGTCGGCGGCTTCCTGGGCGAGCGCCCGCATGCCGGTCTCGAGGGCGCTCTCGTCGACGTAGAAGCGGGGCGAGTGGTTGCTCGCCGCGGTGGCCACCTGATCCGGCGGAGTGACGCCCAGGATGATGAAGAGCCCGGGAACTTTCTGGGCGTAGAAGGCGAAGTCCTCCGCGCCGGTGACCTTGGGCAGCTCGACGACGTGGCCGTTCGCCACCCGTTGGAGGGTCGGCAGCATCTCGCTCGTCAGGTCCGGGTCATTGACGGTCACCGGGTAGCCGCGCTCGATGGTGACCGTCGCGGTGGCGCCGCTCGCCTCGGCGATCTTCTCGGCCATCTTCTGCAGGCGGGCGTGAATCTCGTCGCGCATCCCTTCGTCGAAGGTGCGAATCGTGCCGACCAGGCGCGCCTGATCGGGAATGATGTTGTTGCGCACTCCGGCGTCGAACTGACCGACCGAGACCACCGCCGGCTCCTTGGTGATGTCGAGCTGCCGGGAGACCAGGGTCTGGATCGCGTCGACGATCTGGGCGCCCACCACGATCGGATCGACGCCGCCCCACGGTTTGGAACCGTGGGTTTGACGGCCTTGGATCACGATCTCGAACTTGTCGGCCGCGGCCAGCGCCGGTCCCGAGCGATAGCCGATCACGCCGGTGGGAATTCCGGAGAAGGAATGCAGTCGGAAGACGACGTCGACCTTGGGGTCGTCGAGGACACCCTCCTTGACCATCTCCTCGGCGCCGGCGGGTTGCTCGGCGAGAGGGACACCCTCCTCGGCGGGCTGGAAGATGAGCACCACCTTGCCGGGAAGCTGCTTGCGCAGCTCGGTGAGGATCGTCGCGGCGCCGAGCAGCATCGCCATGTGGGTGTCGTGTCCGCAGGCGTGCATCACGGGGACGGTCTTGCCCTCGTAGGTGCCCGTGGCGTGACTGGCGAACGGGACGTCGACCTCTTCCTTGACCGGCAGCGCATCCATGTCGGAGCGCAAGGCGATGACGGGGCCGGGCTTGCCTCCCTCGATCACCGCCACCACGCCGTTTCCCGCGATCCCGGTGCGCGGCTCGAGCCCCATCGCTCGCAGGTGATCGGCGATGAACCTGGCCGTCTCCACCTCGTGATTCGAGAGCTTCCGGGTGCTCGTGCAGGTAGCGACGCCATTGGATCATCTCGGGCTCCAGCGTTGCCGCCCGGGCATCGATCTTGGCGGCCAGAGGCGAGGCCGGAAGAGCCGCGACCGCACCGGGCAGCAGAAGAAGGCCGGAGCAGGCGGCGAGGAACGCGGAGGCGAGACGAGACGGGGTGAGGCGGCGACGATGGGCGATCACGGCGTGCTCTTTTCGAGTCGGCGCGGGGATTCTAGGACAAGGGGGGTGGACGCCGCATCGGGCCGGAGCTACGATCGATAGATGCCAACTGCTGGAAGACGACGGATTCCCCGGTCTCTGAAGAGCCGGCTCGTGCTGGCGGCGGCGCTCGTGGCCATGGTGGGCTCTCTCGCCGCGAGCGTATCGGCGGCACCGCCCACCCTCGCAGCGCCGGTGCCGCTCGCCCTGCCGGGTGCGACCGGTGCCGTGCATCTGGATGATCTGCAGTACGACGCCGGTCTCGGGCGAGTCCTCGTCCCGGCGGCCGAGACCGGGAATCTCGATCTCGTGTCCCCAGCGACGCTCGAGGTTCGGGCAATTCCGATCGAGCTGACGCCCGCGCAGGGAGAGGAGGGTGGCGCCGAGGTGGCGTCGGCTGCAGTCGGAGACGGATTCGTCTTCACCGCGGATCATGGTCAACAACGCCTCGTCGCGATCGACGCACGGACCTTTCGAGTGGTCGCCTCGGCGCCTCTGGCGGCTGGACCCGACTATGTGCGTTTCGTCGAAGATCGCCACGAAGTCTGGGTCACCGAGCCGCGGAAGGCCGCGATCGAGGTCTTCGCGCTCGATCGGGGCGATCCCCCGGCCCTCCGTGCGGTCGCGACGATCGCCGTTCCGGGAGGGCCCGAGGCGTTGGCGATCGACCTGTCGCGGGGCCTGGCCTACAGCAATCATTGGCAGCAAGAGACGGTGGCGATCGACCTCGCGAAGCGGCAGGTGGCGGAGACCTGGAGCTCGGGTTGCGAGGGCCCGCGCGGGCTGGCTCTCGACGCGCCGCACGGCTTTCTCTATGTCGGCTGCAAGGACGGCACTGTCACGACGCTCGATGTCGTTCACGGCGGCAAGGTTCTCTCGACTCTGCAGCCCGGCGAGGGGACCGACATCGTCGCTTTCGATCCGGAACGCCGGCACCTCTATGTGCCTGGAGCGCGCAGCGCGACGCTCGCGGTGCTGGCCGTGTCGGACAAGGGTAGTCTCTCCCTGCTCGGCAAGGCGCCGGCCGCGGAGCATTCCCACTGTGTCACCACGGATCTCGCGGGCGGGATCTACGTCTGCGATCCGGAGAAGGGCAGACTCCTCGTCTATCGTGACCCATTCCCCGCGAGTCACTGAGAAGCTCCGGCAGAGAGGCGAGGAAACCCGCCCGGCAGCCGCCGACGTCCGCCCGAGCCTCCGGCTCCTAGAGAGCGCGGCTCGGCCGGTACCGTCCGGATCTCAGTGCTGGATCTCGGTGCGGGAGCGTCCGGAGGGCGTCGGTGGAACCTCCGGGGGCACGTCGCCGAACTGCAGCCGGCCCTCGCGCAGACTGGCGCCGCGGAGCGCGATCGCGAGCACTTCCCCCAGCGTGTCGACCGGGTGCACCTCGATGCGCTGGCGGACTTCCTCGGGCAGGTCCTCGAGGTCGGCCAGGTTTTCCCGCGGGATCACGAAGGTGCCGATTCCGGCCCGCACTGCGCCGAGGATCTTCTCCTTCAGCCCGCCGATCGGCAGGACGCGTCCCGAGAGGGTGATCTCGCCGGTCATCGCGACATCGTGGCGGATCGGACGCTCCGAGAGGACGCTCACTACCGCGCTCGCCATGGTGACGCCCGCCGACGGCCCGTCCTTGGGCAC
This sequence comes from Thermoanaerobaculia bacterium, assembly GCA_963712855.1. Classification (GTDB taxonomy): domain Bacteria; phylum Acidobacteriota; class Thermoanaerobaculia; order Multivoradales; family JAGPDF01; genus JACTMI01. The sequence goes on along the minus strand of CAVQJN010000001.1, from coordinate 69,677 downwards.
GGCGCCGGCCGGAACGTGGATGTGCAGATCGCGCTGGAAAGCCTCCGGATCGACACCGAGCTCCGCCGCGTGGGCGCGGGCGTAGCTCCAGGCCGCGCGCGCCGATTCCTTCATGACGTCGCCGAGCTGACCGGTCAGCACCAGATCGCCCTTGCCTCGCATGGCGGATGCCTCGACGAACAGAATGTCGCCGCCGACCGGGGTGTAGAACATGCCGGTCGCGACGCCGATCTGGTCCTTGCCCGCGGCCCGCTCCGGGTGGACGCGGGGGCGGCCCAGCATCTCCTTGACCGCTTCCGGGTCGACGTCGATCCTCTCGGTCTCGTGGCTCGCGATCCGCCGGGCGGCCTTGCGCGCCAACTTGCCGAGCTCGCGCTCGAGCTGCCGGACACCCGCCTCGCGCGTGTAGCCGGAGATGATCTCGCCCAGCGCGCCTTCGGAGAAGCTCCAGCTGCTGGGGCGTCAGGCCGTTCTCCTCGAGCTGGCGCGGCAGCAGATATCGGCGCGCGATCTCGCTCTTCTCGGCCTCCGTGTAACCCGAGAACTCCACCATCTCCATGCGGTCCATGAGCGGGCCCGGGATGTTCTGGGGAAAGTTGGCGGTGGCGACGAAGAGCACTTCCGAGAGGTCGAAAGGCACCCCTAGGTAGTGATCCGTGAAGCTGTCGTTCTGCGCCGGATCGAGGACCTCGAGCAGCGCCGCCGCGGGATCGCCCTGGAACGAGACGCCGAGCTTGTCGACCTCGTCCAGTAGGAAGACGGGATTCTTGGTGCCGGCCTGCTTCATCCCTTGGAGGATGCGGCCCGGCATCGCGCCGACGTAGGTGCGGCGATGGCCCCGGATGTCGGCCTCGTCTCGGGCGCCTCCGAGCGAGATGCGGACGTACTCTCTTCCCATGGCGCGCGCGATCGACTTGGCGATCGACGTCTTGCCCACGCCCGGCGGACCGACGAAAAGCAGGATCGGACCCTTCGCCTTGCGCTTCTTCTCGCGCTCCTCCGACTCGCTCTCGGACTTGGCGGCGCCCGCGACCTCGTCGGCCGCTTTCGCTTCGGGGGAGGCAGGCTCGGATTCAGCCGCTTCCTTTGCTCCGACGATTTCCGGGGTCTCGTCGGGTGCCTCGGTGCTCGGCTTCTCGTCGTCGTCGGCCGCGCGAGCCCGCTCCTCTTCCTCGGCCCGCTTCAGGCGGAGCTGTCGCACCGCCAGGAACTCGAGCACCCGGTCCTTCACGTCCTGAAGACCGTAGTGGTCCTCCTCGAGGACCCGGGTGGCCTCCTGGATGTCGAGCTTTTCGTCGCTGCGTTCGTTCCAGGGCAGCTCCGCCACGGTCTCGAGGTAGGTGCGGATGACCTGCGACTCCATCGACTCGCGGCCGATGCGGCGCAGGCGGCCGATTTCCCGATCGACCTCCTTGCGTACCGCCACCGGCAGTTCGAGCGACTGCAGGCGATCCCCGAGCTCGTCGACCTCGCCGCCGTCGTCGGCCTCGCCGAGCTCCTTCTGGATGGCTCGCATCTGCTCGCGCAAGATGGCCTCTCGCTGGCGATCGCCGAGCTCCTCGCGCACCTTGCTCTGGATATCGCGCTGGGCCTCGAGCACCGCCAACTGGCGCTGGACATGAACGAGGACCGCGCGCAGGCGCTCCTCGACCGAGAGGACTTCGAGCAATTGCTGACGCTCGGCCGACGAGATGTCGACATGGGCCGCCACCAGGTCGGCGAAGCGGCCGGGCTCGGAGGCCACGGCCAGTGCCTGCTGGGCCAGCTCTTCGGGCAGTCCGGCGCTCTTGGCGAGCTCGAGAGCCCGCTCACGCGCCTCGCGGAGCAGTCCGACGAAGGCGGGATCATGCAGATCGGCCGGCGGGATCTCGGTCGCCGGAACCACCGTGGCCACCAGGTAGCCCTCGCGCTCCGCGACCCGCACCGCGACCGCGCGGCGCTCGCCGTGCAGGACCAGTTGCATGCCGGAGAGACTGCGATGAACCTGGCCGATCCGGGCGATCGTGCCGACGGTGTAGAGCCCATCCGGGCTGACCTCGTCGAGATTCTCCCGTTGGGTCAGCGCCAGGATCTGGGGCTCGGAGTCGCGCAGCGCGGCGTCAATGGCCCGGAGCGTTCCCGGGCGGCCCGCCCCGATGGGCATCGCGATGCCGGGAAAGAGGATCGCCTCGCGAAGAGGCAGGACGGGGAGCTGCAGTTGATCGGTCATTCGAGTCTCCTGGGACCGCGACTGCAGGATACCCTGGCTCGGCGGCCGGTCTCGTCTGCTTCAACCGGCCGACGGGTCTGCGAATTCCACGAAGCTAAGTGGATTCGACTCAGATTTGTTGAATGATCAGCACCAGCGTGACGAAGAGCCCGATTCCCACCACCGCCCGCCGGGCCCCGGCCTGCCCGACCCGCCGGGCGAGGCGTGCCCCGAGGTATCCGCCCGGCACCGCTCCGACCAGCACCAGCAGAGCGGCCGGCCAGTGCACGGTCCCGCTGACGATGAAGATCGCCGCCGCGATGCCGTTGATCGCGATTCCGAAGAAGTTCTTCAAACCATTCATGGCGTGGATGTTGGACAGCCCGAGGGCCTGCAGGATCACCAGCATCAGGATGCCGATGCCGGCTCCGAAGTAGCCGCCGTAGAGCGCCACGCCGAGTTGTGCGAGCCCGGCGCGCAGTCGCGAGCGGCCGGCGGCCGGCTCCGGCGCGTCGACCTCGACCGGCGGCCTCACCCGACGGCGGCGGTTTTGCCAGGCGAAGAGCAGGGTCGCGAAGAGGACCAGGGCCGGCGCCAGGCGAGCAAAGACCTTCTCGGGCGTGGCCAGGAGGAGGAGCGAGCCGGCGGCGCCGCCCACCAGGCTCGGGACGAACAGGATCGTCAGCCATCTCCGGTGGCTCCGCACTTCGCTCCAGTAGCCGGCGAAGCTCGAAGCCGCTCCGGGGACGAGGGCCACGGTCGAAGTCGCGTTGGCGGCCTTCGCGGGGAGTCCGACCAGGACGAGAACGGGGAAGGTGAGGATGGTGCCTCCGCCAGCGAGAGCGTTCATCACCCCGGCTCCCGCACCCGCAGCGACCAGAGCCAGGATCTGGAGGGTCGACACGAAAGGACGCTATCACTCGGAAATCGCCGGACGACCCGCCGACGGGGGCGGTTCTCAATGCAGGTGGAAGATCAGCGAGACGGTGCCGAACTGGACCTGGTCGCCGTCGGCGAGCGCGCGTTCCCAGATCCGCTCGTTGTTGACCCAGGTGCCATTCTCCGATTGGAGATCCCGCACCATCCACCCCTGATCGGTCTGCTCGAGAATGGCGTGGCGCCGCGAGACCGTGCCCATCGGGAGGCAGAGATCGCTCTCCGGAGCGCGCCCGATGAGATTGCGCGTCCGCAGGAGATGGAAGTCCGATCCGTCGGCGCTTTCGACCGGCACCAGGCGGGCGGAATCGCTTCCGGAGCTGCGCGGCGCGGGGGGCGGGGAGAGCGCCGGAACCGCGCCGGTGGGGCGAGGCATCTGGGGCGGGCCCGACGGCGGAGAAGCCGGTCTCGGGGCGGGAGACGGGGGCGCGGGTGGGGTCGTGCGCGGTCCCGGGGACTGGTGCGAGGCATGGGCGCCGGACCGGCCCTCGGCGATCTCGCGCACCCGATCGCGCATCTCCTCCATGGCGAGCAGGTCCTCGTTCAGACGGGTGAGCTCGGTGCGTAGCTCGCCGGCGTGGCGTGCCGCTTCCGGCTCCAGCTGCTCGCCGAGGCGTTCCCTCAGGTCGTACTCCTCGAGCGCGATCTCCTGTTCCTGGACAGCGCTCTGCTGCCGTTCCACGGCGGCGTCGAGGGAACGGGCCTCCTTGTGGGCGCGTTCCGAGAGGTCCTGGGTGCGAGCGTCGAGATCCTCGGACTTGTGTTCGTAATCGGCCCGGACTCGATCCAGAACCTCTGTGGAAACTCGTCCCTGCTCGGCGTCCAGCCGTTGCAGGCGCTCGAGGAGCGCCGCTCGCTCACGGCGAATCTGTTTCCATTCGCCGAGGAACGGAATCTCTATCGATTCTCGGGAGTTCATGGTCTCGGGAGCCGGGCCTGTCAGGGGGATCCTACCGCGAGCGCTCGGCCGGGTCCTCCTCCGGCGGGCTCGTCTCTCTCTCGCCCCGGTGCCGCTCCTCGGGCGAAAAGATCATCAAGGTAGCCGTGGCGTGGGCCGCCAGCTTGTCGTCGGGCAGCAAGAGCTTGCCCTCCGCGAGAGCCGAACGACGTCCCCGGTGGAGCACGGTCCCTTCCGCCCGCAGGCGCGGCGAAGCGACGGTGAGGGAGCGAATGTAGTTGACCTTGAGCTCGAGAGTGGCGCAGGTGACGCCGAAGGGCAGCAAGGTCGTGACGGCGCAGCCCGTGACCGTGTCGAGGAGGGCGGCCGCCACCCCGCCGTGCACGACCCCGTTCGGGTTGTAATGGAACTCGGCCGGCTGCAGGCCGAAAACCACCCGGCCCGGCTCGATCTCATCGAGCGTGAAGTCGAGCAGCACGCCGATCGGCGGCCGAGGGACCTCCCCGGCCGCCATGGCCCGAAGGAAGTCGAGACCCGAGAGGCGCCGCTCGGCCGCGACCGCGAGCGCTTCCCGGGGATCTCGCCAGCGCATCGTGCGCTGGCGAGATCCCGCGGCGTCGGGTGGCTTCAGTGCTCCGGAGTCCACTCGGGGATCCTGCCTGGCGTCCAGGGAGCTCCCGCCTTCTCGAGCTTCGCTTCGAGCGCCGGCACTTCCTGGGTCGCCAGATTTCGCAGCTTGCCGAGCACCTGCTCGAATTGATCTCCCGCGTAGCGGTAAGCGTCGAGCTGGGTCTGGGTGGGAGCGGCCGTGGTGTACCAGGAGCCGTAGACCACGTTGAGGACCCGCTCCACGATCGAGGGAGGCTGGTTCTCGTTCCGCTCGGCGAGGAAGCGGTCCCCGGAAAGCGCGATCTGCAGTGTCTTGAGCTTGAGCTCGAGTTGGTGGGCCTGTTCGTCGACATCCGGTCCGAGGCTCGGGGTCGAAGCGATGGCCACGCGGGCGAGCTCGAGCCGGTCCTCGATCTGGCCGGCCAGCTTCCGAGCGCCCAAGACGGCCCGCTGCAACCGCGCGACCTTCTGCTGGAAGGCCAGTACGGCGGCACGGTTCTCGGCGGGCAGGGTGGCGTTGTGGAGCACGTCCACCTCGAAGCTACGCGGCTCGGCGAGTGGCTTGACCGAACCGTCGGCGACCAGATCGAGTTGGACCGTGTAGGTGCCTGGCGCGACGAAGGGGCCCGCCTCGGGAGGCAGCCAGGGCGAGCGCTCGGCGCTCTTCTTGCTCGCCGGATCCGAAGGCGGATAGCGCAGGTCCCAGGCCACCCGATGGACCCCTTTCTTGGCCGGCGCCTCGAGACGGCGAACCACGTCGCCGTCCGCGTCGGAGATGGTGAGCAGGACCTTGGCGTCCTCCTGGAGGGATTCGGTCCGGAGCTCGTCGAGGGTCGGATAGACGATGCCCTTTTTCGCCTTCATGGCCTCCTGTTCCGCTTTCTGCCGCACCTCCTTGTCCGACTTCCAGGAGTCCTTCAGGTAGTAGGTGAGGATCGCGCCGAAAGGAGGATTCTCACCGACGAAGTAGGTCTCGCCCAGGAATCCTTTCTCGCGATCGCCGATGCGGCTACCCGGCACGTAGAGCCACGACTTGCGGATTGGAAAGAGGATCGCATCGGACTCGAGTGCCTTGGCGTCGACCCGGCGTAGAGACGAGATGTCGTCGAGCACGTAGTAGCCACGTCCGAAGGTGGCCAGGACGAGGTCGCTCTCGCGGGCCTGGATCGCCAGATCGGGGATCTGGATGGTCGGCAGGCCGCCCTTGAGCTGGATCCACTTCGTGCCGCCGTCGACGGTGAAGAAGGCGCCGAACTCGGTGCCGGCGAAGAGCAGGTTCTCGTCGACCGGATCCTCGATCACGGTGTAGGCGCTGCCGCGGACCGGCAGGTCGCCGGTGATGGAGGTCCAGGTGCGCCCCCGGTCGGCGCTGCGGAGCACGTAGGGCTTGAAATCGCCCATCTTGTGATTGTCGAAGGTCGCGTAGACGACGTCGGCCTCGTGCCGGGATGCCTCCAGGTGAGAGACATAGGTGTTCGCCGGTACGCCGGGGAAGGAGTCCACCTTCCGCCAGTTGGCGCCGCCGTCTTCGCTCACCTGGACGAGTCCGTCGTCGGTGCCCACGTAAAGCAATCCCTCGACCTTGGGCGATTCGGCGAGCGAGACGATGCCACCGTAGAGCGAGGTCGACGCGTTCTTGGCCACGACTTCCGGCGGCTGGATCTTGCCGAAGATCTCGAGCTGGTTGCGATCGACCTGCCGAGTCAGGTCGGGAGAGACCTCCTTCCAGGAGTCTCCCCGGTCGTCGCTGCGGAAGAGCTTGTTGGCGGCGAAGTAGAGCCGGGTCGGCGAGTGGGGCGAGATCAGGACGGGAGCGTTCCAGTTCCAGCGGAACGGGGCCTCGCCGGGTGCCGGTTGGGGTTGGATGTCGACATTCTCGCCGCTCTTGCGGTCGTAACGCGCCAGCACGCCGTACTGCGCTTCCGCGTAGACGATGTCGGGATTGGTGGGATCGACGGCGCTCCAGAATCCGTCGCCGCCCTGGGTGATGAACCAGTCTTCGTTCGCCGGCCCCTGATAGTCGAGCGTCCGGGTCGGACCGCACAGCGAGTTGTTGTCCTGCGTCCCGCCGCAGGCGTCGTAGACGGGCCAACCCTCGCTCAACGCGACCCGGTAGAACTGGGCGAGCGGCAGGTTCTCGAAGAAACGCCAGTCGGCTCCCCGGTCGAAGCTCTCGTAGAGTCCGCCGTCGCAGCCGGCGACGTAGTGGGAGGTGTTCTTCGGGTCGACCCAGAGGACGTGATTGTCGACGTGTTTCGACTTCTCTCCCAGATTGCGCCAGGTCTTGCCGCCATCGTCCGAAACCTTGAGGAAGGTGTCCATGGAGTAGAGGCGATCGACGTCGGACGGGTCGGCGAAGAGCTCCTGGTAGTACTGCGGGCTGCTCGACAGATAGGAGGAGCGCTTGGTCCAGCTTTCGCCGCGGTCGGTGGAGCGGAAGAGACCGCCCTTGTCCTCCGAGGCCTCGACGATCGCGTAGACGGTGTCGGGATTCACTGGCGAGACGGCAATGCCGATGCGGCCCAGGTCGACGCTCGGCAGTCCCGAGGTCAGCTTGCGCCAACTCTTGCCTCCATCGATCGACTTGTAGATCGCCGACTCCGGTCCACCGTCGACCAGCGTCCAGACATGACGACGGCGCTGGTAGGCGACCGCGTAGAGGGTGTCGGGATCGCGCGGGTCGAGCACCACCTCGGAGACGCCGGTGTCATCGTTGATCTTCAGCGACTGCTTCCAGGTGGCTCCGCCGTCGGTCGACTCGTAGAGGCCGCGGTCGCCTCCCGAAGACCAGAGCGGCCCCTGCGCCGCCACCCAGACGACCTGCGAGTCCCGCGGATCGACGGCGATCCGTCCGATGTGCTCCGACTTGTCGAGCCCCATGCGCTTCCAGCTCTTGCCGCCGTCGAGCGTCCGGTAGACGCCGTCGCCGTAACCGACGCTGCGTTGCGAGTTGTTCTCGCCGGTGCCGACCCAGACCACGTTCGGGTTGTTCGGATCGACCGTGATGCAACCGATCGAATACGAGCCTTCACCGTCGAAGACGGGAGACCAGGTGGCTCCGGCGTTGTCGGTCTTCCAGACGCCGCCCGAAGCGGCGGCGACCCACCAGGTCGACGAGTTCGCCGGGTCGACCGCGAAATCGACGATGCGCCCCGACGTCAGAGCCGGTCCGATGCCGCGCATCGTGAGACCCTCGAAGGTCGAGGCCGAGAGCGGTCCCTCGTCCTTTTTCTCGGTGGTGGCGGTCTGCTTGGCGTTTGGCTTGGCGACGGCGACGCCGGCGACTCCGGCCAGGACGGCGAGGGTAATCAGCGAAGCGGTAAACGGCTTCCTCATGGAAAGTCCTCCAAGATGCCCTCCGGGATGCGCGGCCGGAAGGGTGGATGCGGAGACTCCTCGGACGGTCGGGATTCCGACGGCGGGAATCGTAGCAGGCGGGGAGGATGCGAGTTACTTGCGGACAGCCTCGAGCTCGACTTCGGCGTCGACGTCGTCACCCAGCATGACGCCTCCGTTGTCGATGACCCGGTTCCAGTTGATTCCGAAGTCCTTGCGATCGATCGTGAAGCGGCTCGAGAAGCCGGCCCGGATGCCCCCTTGTCCGTCGCTCATCTCGCCGGCGAACTCGACCGGAATCGTGATCTGTTTGGTGACGCCGTGCATCGTCATGTTGCCGGTGACTTGGTAGGTCGAGCCGGACGACTTCTCGATTTTCGTGCTGACGAAGGAGATCTCTGGGAACTTCTCCACGTCGAAGAAGTCGGAAGAACGCAGGTGCTTGTCCCGCTTTTCGTTCCCGGTGTCGATGGAGGCGGCCTGGATGTCGAAGACGACCGAAGAGACGGCGGGATCGTCGTCGTTCTTGACGATGGTGGCCGAGAAGCTCTTGAACTCACCGCGTACGTGGGAGACGAAGTGGCGGATCTCGAAGCTCACCGAGGAGTGGACCGGGTCGACCGAAAAGGTGGAGCTGGCGAGCAGGGGCGACGTCGCCACGAGGGTGAGTGCGAAGACGAACGCGGCGCGCGGGAACTTCCTGTTCATCGCGGTTTCCTGTGGAGAGGGAGGGTTTCTCGGACCGCGGGATCCGGCACGAATCGGCGGCGAGCCACGAATCTATCGAGCATGTGTTGAAACATCAATGGAGGCGCCCTGCCGCTTCGCGCGGCGCTCGCTCAGCGGTCGACGTGAAGGACCGGTGGATCGCCCATCCGAGGCGGCAAGTCAGTCCACCAATCCCCGCTCCGCGAGCCAATCGTGATCGAGCTTGGAGAGATATCGCTCGCCGGAGTCGGGGAGCAGCGTGACGACCAGCGCGTCGTCGGGCAGTCGCCGCGCCACTTCGCGCGCCGCCCAGACGGCGGCGCCGCCCGAGGAGCCGGTGAAGATCCCCTCGCTGCGGGTCAACTCGAAGATCGCCTTGTAGGCGGTCTTGTCGTCGACGGTGACGACTTCGTCGATGTACTGGGGCCAGTAGCTGTCGGGGATGTAGCTCTGTCCGATGCCGTCGATCTGGTACATGCCGAGCTCTTCCGGCGACGGCGGGCGACCGAACTTCTGGTAGTGGGCGTAAACGCTGCCGATCGGATCGACACCGACCACCTGGATCTCCGGATTCTTCTCCTTGAGGAACTTCGCGACGCCGGAAATCGTGCCGCCGGTGCCGATGCCCGCAACCCAGTGGGTCAGCTTGCCGTCGGTCTGGCGCCAGATCTCGGGGCCGGTGTGGCGGTAGTGCGCACCGGGATTCGCCTGGTTGAAGTACTGGTATGGGAGAAAGGCCCCCTCTTCGTCGCGAATCCGCTCGGCGGTCTTGGTGTACGAGCGGGGATCGTCCGAGCCGGCCTCGACCGGACAGACGATCACTCGGGCGCCGTGCGCCTCGAGCATCTGGATTTTCTCCTTGGGCGTCTTGGAAGAAGTGGTGCAAACGAGCTTGTAGCCGCGCAGGATGCAAGCGATGGCGAGACCGAGCCCCGTGTTGCCGGAGGTCGGCTCGACGATCGTCATCCCTGGACGCAGCGTGCCCTCGCGTTCGGCCGCTTCGATCATCTCGATGCCGATGCGATCCTTGACGCTCGCGCACGGGTTGAAGAACTCGAGCTTGGCGGTGAGCAGAGCTCCTGCAGGGTGAAAACGGCGGAGGGCGACCAGCGGCGTGTTGCCGAGGGTGTCCAGAAAGTCATCGAGAATTTCCATCGAAGCGGCCTTTTCGGGAGATCGAACGAAGGGCGGAGCGGCGGTCCCTGCCGTGCTCCGCGGACGTCGGGGCGGTCTATCCTACGAGATTTTCGACACTCTCGATCGATTCGAGCTCACGCCAGGTCCGCGTCGAGTCGCACGGTGGGCATCGTCGCCGCGGCCGACGGCGGGCCGCCGTCGCGGGCGCTCGCGTCTCCGTGATCGGAGAAATCGAGGCGCCAGCTCAGGCCGTGCTGACGCGCGATCTCGTCGAAGCGCTCGGCGACCTCGGAGGCGGTAGCGGCGCGCTCTGCCGGATCCTTCCTCAGCAACGCGCAGATCAGCTCGGCGACCGGCGCCGGCACGGCCTCCCCGAGGTCCGCCGGTTCGGGAGCGGGGTCGCGCACCGTCGAGACCAGGAGCTCGCGGAAGCTGGTTCCGGAGAAGGGGTAGCTTCCGCTCACCGCGCGGAAGAGGACGATGCCCATCGCATAGAGGTCCGAGCGTTCGTCGATCGGTTGGCCTCGAAGCGCTTCAGGGGCGAGGAAGCCCGGCGTGCCGAAGACCTTGCCGGGCACGTCGTGCAACTTGGAGAGGAAGGTGGCGAGGCCGAAATCCGCGATCTTGATGGCGCCGTCCTCGCCGAGCAGGACGTTGCCCGGCTTGATGTCGCGGTGCAGCAATCCGTGGGCGTGCGCGGCCGCGAGACCGTGCGCGATCGCGGCGCCCAGCGGCACCGCCTCGCGCCAGTCGAGCCGGCCGCGCCGCTCGAGGTAGCGGTCGAGTCCGATGCCTTCCACGAACTCCATGGCGACGAAGGCGGCGCCCTGGCTCTCCTCGGCGTCGAAGACGCCGACCACGTTCGGATGGGTGATCTGCGCCACGGCGACCGCTTCGGCGAGGAGCTTGGAGGCGGCCGAGTCGACTTCGCCGTCGGCGGCGATCTGGATCGTCTTGAGCGCGACCGGTCTCTGCAGGCGCGGATCCCAGCCGCGGAAGACCGAGCCCATGCCGCCCGACCCGACCAGCGCGACGACCTGGTAGCGCCCGAGGAATATCTCGTCGAGAGCCGCCCGGTCACGAGCCCGCTGCTCGAGGTCGGCGAGCGCCCGGTGGAGTTGGGTGGTCTCCGATACCTTGTCCTCGGGAGTTCCTCCGGCCGCCCGCGTCTGCGCGGCGAGCAAGGCGCGCAAGGGGCGCACCAGGCCGCGCCACGCGAAGGTGGAGAGCGTGACGACGAGCAAGAGAGAGGCCGCGATCGCGACCACGGAGCGGCGGACCATGCGGCGCGCGGCCGCCTCGGCGATGGCCCCCGGCTGCAGAGAGATGACGACCCACCTCCCGGTGTCGGCGGACGACCAGGACGCGACGATCTCCCGTCCGCCGGGTTCACGGAAGCGGCCCGCTCCGGAGAGTTTGCCCGAGAGCGCCGCGGCCGCCAGGTTGCCCGGTAGCGCGGCGCTTCCGCCGGGCGCGCCCCAGATCGCGGTGCCGGAACGTTCGAGCAGGATCAGCCGGGCGTCGCGGCCGAGCTCGTCGGGAATCAGATCGCGCGCCATCGACGTGCCGTCCGCGACCAGAGCCAGCGAACCGCCGCCGCCCGCGAAAGGCAGCGCGACGGCCAGGTAAGGCTTCTGCTCGACACTGGCGAGCCGGGCGCCCGGACCCGGCGGCGGATCGAGCAGGGTGTCCACCGCGGCGGCCTGGTCGCGGGTGCGGACTCGCATCGCGACCCTGCCGTCGGCGCCGAGGACGGCGAGGCCCACGACGCCGCTCTCGCTCCACGCCGCCAGCGAGTCGCGGAGCAGGGCCTGCGACTCGGGCGAAGTGGGATCCTTGAGAAGACGGGGATCGGCGACCAGGGCGCGGAGCAGCCCTCGGCGTCCGGCGAGCTGACTGTCGATGGCGTCGGCGGCGGTGCGCGCCGCCACCGTGTGGGTGCGCAAGAGCTGTTCGAAGAGCGCTCCCTGATTGACCGCGACGAGCTGCCAGACCGCCAGCGCCAGCGGCAGCGTACCGACGATCGCGAGCGCGACGGCGATCTGCACCAGCAGGCCCGGCCCGCGCCGTCGAGAAGAATTTTTGGCTGGCATGCGCGGCGGATCGTAGCAGTGTCGCCGGTGGATCAGACGGGCGTCAGGTGGGCGCGATTCGAGTCGCCCATTTCGACGCGACGATCCGGGAAGTACTCGCGCCAACGCCGCGTCACGCGGCGTGCGGTCTCCGGGTCGGCGAAGAGCTCGTCCGGATAGCCTGGCTTGACGCGTGCATCGATCGCCAGCGGAGGAGTGCGGCTGACTTGGTTGCGCACCAGCCGGCTCGCTGCGGCGTGGAGGTCCGCGGCCGGCTCGAAACGTGTGAAGGTCGTCCAGAGGAAGTTGATCGGGCTCGCCGCCGCGCGCGCCGGCTGGTCGGTGAGCACGAGCAGCGGCCATTCGGCGAACGCCGGATGGGCCGCGAAGCGCGCCGCCGCGTCGGGCGCTTCGGCGTAGGGCGGCGCTCCGACCACGAGACAGCCGCCGCAGAACACCTGCGGGTCCCGCGCGTCACGCGGTGGCTCGACCAGCGGACGAAATTCACGCGGCAGCTCGCGCACCGGCTCGCCGAGTCCGAGCCAGATGCCCTTCGAGCCGTGGTTGACCTCGGGGCCGGTGTAGTCGAGCGTGTCCATCGAGAGGTTGGCGAAGACGAACAGGTCCGTCTCCGGGCGCGTCCGCTCGAGAAGGCGCTCCAGCACGGAGCGGAAATTCCGCAGATCGCCTGGGCGATCGAGCACGATGAGGAACTTGGTGAGCGAAAGCTGGCCCTCTCCGAGGATCCGGAACGCCGAGGCCATCGCCTCGCGCGCGTACCGCTCGCGGACGACCGTGGCGGCCAGCGAGTGATAGCCGGTCTCGCCATAGGACCAGAGATCGACGACGCCGGGCATGATGAGCGGGAAGAGCGGAGCGAACAGCTCCTGCACCAGATCGCCGAGATAGAAATCCTCCTGCCGAGGCTTGCCGACCACCGTCGCCGGGTAAATGGCGTCGCGGCGGTGATACATCCGGTCGACCTCGAAGACGGGGTAGTCGTGGCGGAGCGAGTAGTAGCCATAGTGGTCGCCGAAGGGTCCCTCTGGAGCCCGGGTTCCCGGCGCCACCTGGCCGAGCAGCGCGAGCTCGGACTCGGCGAGGAGACGGCGGCCCCCTTCCGCTCGAGCGACGTGGAGGCGGCGCCCCTCCACCAGGGAGGCGAGCATCAGCTCGGGCACGTCCTCGGGCAGCGGCGCGATGGCTCCCAGCACCAGGGCTGGAGGGCCGCCGAGAAAGACGCTCACCGGTAGCGCCTCGCCGCGCGCCTCGGCGACCGCGTAGTGGAAGCCTCCGCCCTTGCCGATCTGCCAGTGCATTCCGGTGCTGCGCGGCGAGTGCACCTGCATTCGGTAGACACCGAGGTTGGAACCGCCCCCGTCGGGATGTTCGGTGTAGACCAGAGGAAGGGTGAGGAACGGTCCGCCGTCCTCCGGCCAGCAGGTCAGGACCGGCAGTTTCCCGAGATCGACTTCACGGGTCGTCACCTCGGCGACCGGCGCGCGTCGAACACTGCGCACTCCGACGCGCAGGAATCGGCCCGCGACGTCCCGGGCTCCCCAGAGCTTCGCAGCGGAGGGCGGCAGGAGCTCGCGGGCGAGCTCGGCGAGACGGCGCACCAGGGCGAACGGGCGCGGCCCGAAGGCGAGCTCGGCCCGGCGGGCGGTTCCGAAGAGATTGGTGACCAGCGGAAAGGCGCTGCCTTCCACCCGAGTGAAGAGCAGCGCGGGGCCTTCGGCCGCGATCACTCGGCGATGGATCTCGGCCACCTCGAGGTGCGGCGAGACCGGGACTCCGATCTCGACCAGGTCGCCGTCGCGGCGCAGGCGCTCGAGGTAGGTCCTCAGATCGGGGAATCCGGCCGGCATGTGGCGCGACACTATCAACGGAATCGCGACTGGACGCGGCGCACGCCGCCGCGCGGACTCGTGGCAAGCTCACCGCGATGCGGGAGGATCGGGAGCTCGGCGCGACGATCTTTGCGCCGCATTTCGACGGACGACGATTCCGATGTCCGTGGGGCATGGAACGGCGCGGCCTGCTCGACGTTCTGGGTTGGCAACTGCGCCGCCGCCCGGCCCGGGAGCGTCGGCCGCGCGGAGCGATTCCCAGCCGACCCAACGATGGCGACTCGCTGAGCCGGCCCGCCGAGCGGGCCGAACTGACCTGGATCGGCCACGCCTCCTTCGCCCTCCACGAGGGCGAGACCACGCTCCTGCTCGATCCCCACTTCGGGCCGCGGGCGCTCGTGCCGTCGCGTTGGTCGATGCCCGGCCTGCCGATCGAGCGAGTGCCGGCGCGCGCCTTCGCCTTGCTCTCGCACAACCACTACGACCATCTCGATAGATGGACGCTCGGACGATTGCCGAAGTCCGTGGAGTGGTTGGTTCCGCTCGGTCTGGCGTCCTACCTGCGCGGCTTCGGCTTCGCGTCGGTTCGGGGAGCTCGACTGGGGAGAGGAGGCGGAGGCCGGGGGATGGAGATTGACCTTTCTGCCGGCGCAGCACTGGTCGCGCCGTCTCTCGCAACCGGAAAACTCGACACTCTGGGGGTCCTGGCTCGTCGACAGCGGAAGCACTCGGACCTTCTTCGCGGGCGACTCGGGCTATTTCTCCGGCTTCGCCGAACTGGGACTTCGTCTCGCGCCGCTCGATCTCGCCATCCTGCCGATCGGCGCCTATCTGCCGCGCTGGTTCATGAAGCCGGTGCACATGACCCCGGAAGAGGCGCTGCTCGCGTTCCGAGACCTCGCGGCGCGGCGCCTCGTGCCCTCGCACTGGGGCACGTTCGACCTGGCCGACGACGCCATCGACGAACCGCCGCGGGTGCTCCGCGAGCTCCTCGGAACGGATGCGTTCCGGGAGCTCGCGAGCCGAGTCACGATCCCCGCGGTCGGCGAGACCATCGTTCTCTGAGGCGAGAAGCCCTCAGACGGCGGTGGGATCTGCCGGGCGCGTCGTCCGCCGTTGGTGCGCCCACCACCCGGCGGTGACGAAGGCGCCCTCCGCCAGCGCCACCATGAGCATCGTCCGCACCAGGCTCGAGCTGCCGAAACCGTAGGAGTGGAGCCCGGTGGCGAGCACGAAGTTGACGCCGAGGTAGGTCATGAGGATCGTCCAGAATGCCGCGATGGTGGACGCTGCGACGCCGTAGGCCTTGATCTGACCGTCGAAGCGCGCATGCAGGATCGCCATGTAGGCGAGGAACGCGATCAGCGACCAGACCTCCTTGGGATCCCAACCCCAGTATCGGCCCCACGAAGAGGCCGCCCAGATGGATCCGGTCAGGATGCCGGCGATGAGCAGGATGGAACCGACCATCAGGTACCAGTAGAGCAGCTCGCTCCAGCGCGCCGCGAGCTCGCGCCGCGCTGGCGCGAAGATCTCCGCCCCGATGACCAGGTGGGCCAGGAAGGTCGAGATGGCGAACACCGAGTAGCTGACCATGATGATCGGCACGTGGATCGCGAGCCATGGCGTGCCGGAGAGGACTGGTGGGATGGGATGGATGAAGGGGTCGATCGGGAGCAGATCGACGAGCATCATCACCAGAGCCGCCATGCCGGTGGCGTTGAAGATCAACATGCGATTGCGCAACAGGAGCGAAACGACCCCGAACAGACCCACGCCCCAGCCGAGAAAGAGCATCGATTCGTACATGTTCGAGGCCGGAATGTGTCCCTCGAGCTGCCAGCGGCTGGCGATTCCCCAGGTCATGACCAGGAAGGCGAGGAAGGTGAGCCCCCCGGTGACCCAGGAGAGCTTGGCGCGGTCGCGCTCGAGGGTGAGACCGGCCAGGATCGCCGCGGGGAGCAGGAGGAGCCAGGCGAGGCGGCTCGGGCGCACCGCGTTGTAGCGCAGCTCGAGCCGGATCCTTTCGGCGCTCGGATAAGTCGCCGGAGCAGCGGGCCGGATCGTGGCCTCGAGCCCGGCGTAGGTCGCCGCGCTGCGTGGATTCGCCGGGATCTGCCATTGTCCCGTGGGGTCGGTGACCGGGATCGGCCGAATCGCCTGGGCGCGCAGGTAGTCGTCGAGCGTGCCCAGCCGGTCCTCGAGCTTGAACAGGTGCTTATCGAGGGTCGAAGGCTTCTTCTTGCCCTGCTCGCGTTGGTGCGCGAGCGACAGCTCCTGGCCCAGGCGCTGGCTCGACACCAACGTCTCGTAACTGCCGTAGCGCGAACCGGCTGGGAGGCCGGCGAGCGCGGCGATCCTGGCATCGTCCAGGCGCACGATCGGCTGCTTCGCCCAAGCTTGGGGATCGACGGTCCAGCCAAGGGCCATCGCCACCGGATCGATGCCCGGCCAGGCGTACTTTCCGGTCACGGTGCGAACCGCGTCGCGGGCTTGGGTGTCGAAGGGCATGACACGGCCGTCGTTTTGCACCGGTAGCTGACGGGCCGCTTTCACGACGTCCGGCGGCGGAACCTGAGCCGCTCGAGCCGCGGGCGAGAGGGCGAACATGCTGAGAGCCGCCAGCACCGCGAGGGCCGCGCCCTTGCTCCGCGACGGCGGCTCACTGGCGAGCTCGGCCTCGAACTCGGCGCGGGTTTTCTCGGCCTCTCGGTATTGCACGATGCGGGTCGCCAGCACCACGATCATGCCGAGGACCAGGAGTCCGTAGCCCAGGAACACGATGGCCTGACCGGGGTCCCTCGAAACCGACAGGATGGACATGCGCCGTCCGCCCTCGAGTTGGTAGCTCGACTGGAAAAAGTGGTAGCCGCCGTAGACGAGCGGACGATTCATTTCGATGATCTCGGCGTGTTCGCCGCCGGACGCATCGCGCACGGTCACCCGGCTGCGGAACATCGCGGGGCGGTGGGTGCCCTGATAGTTGTCGATCTCGAACGAATCGAGCCGCAGGGTGAACGGCAACTTGTACTCGGTGGGCTCCACACCAGGCGCGCCGCGGAAAATCCAGTCGGCGCTCTGACCTTCCCAGAGCGGCAGTCTTCCTTCGACCTTGTAGACGACCGTGGTGAGCGCGCCGAGCAAGATGATCAGCATCGAGGTGTGCGTGATCGCGAAGCCGATGCGATAGCGGTCCTTCGGCCACCGATCCCAGAGCGCCGCCAGGAGGTTGAGCGCGAAGAGACCTTGCAGAGTGAAGAACCAGGGCGAGTAGTACACGGAGCGACCCGCCTCCGCGCCACGTAGCGATTCCAGGATCGTGCCGGCGGAGAGCACGACGGCGATCAAGAGAACGAGCACCACCGTGAGCTTCAGCGAAGCCAGGGAGCGGATGAATCGATTCATAGGGAAGATCCGGTCGAGGAGGGTTCGTGGTCGAGCCGCTCGAACGACCTCGAGAGTCCGCGCGAGCGACCTCGGTGCATGAAGAAGACTAGGTCCCACGGCGCTCCCGGCGCGCCACCCGGCCGGGTGGCCGTGGCGTCGCGACGGAGTAGTTATAGTTCCGACATGCCGTCAGCGGGGCAGATGGAGAAGAGTACACCAGCGCTGCCGCGCCGCGCCATCGACGCCACGCGATTTCGCACCTGGGCCGTTCTGGTGCCGCTGCATCTCGTCGCGTTCTTCGCGCTCTATCTAGGGACCTCGAGGTTGATGGAGCGGGCCTACGGCGAGGCCGGCGTCGAGGCGGCGCGCCAGCGGCTCGAACAAGTGGTGGGCGAGATGCCCTTCTTCGTGCCGCGCGGCGGCGGCGCGACGAATCCGCACGTCTTCACCCACGCGTTGGCGGCGCATCGCGACATCGACCTGAAGCTCTTCGATTCACGCGGTCGCCCGCTCGGCATCGGGTCGCTTCCACCGGATGCGGTCTCCACGGAGATCCGGAAGTTTCTCGCGAGCGGTGTCGCGCAACGGGTGTGGATCGAAAAGTGGGGACCGCGGGAGATCGTGCAAGGACGCACCCGCCTCATCGCCGACCGCGGTTGCACGCCGTGCCACGAGGTCGGTACGACACTGGGTGCCGCGTCGATGAGCATCGACTACACCGGACCACTGGCGGACATGCGAGGCAAGCTGCGCGGCAGTCTGCTCTTGTTGCTCGTGGTCTGGGCGACGCTGCTCGGGCTCTCGGCGGCGGCGGTGAAGGCCACGGTCAGCCGCTCGGCGGCGCGTCTCCAGGCTGATCTCGACGCGGCGACGGAAGGCAAAGCCGGCTCGAATCCGAGAGATGCGCTGGTCCTCGACCCCGTGTCGGCGCAAGTCCATCGCTCGTTGCGCGACTTCCTGGCGCGCCAGCGTCAGCGGGAGAGTGATCTCGCGAATCGCCTCGCCCACGTCGACCAGTTGGCGCACCTCGGCGAGCTCGCCGCCGGACTCGCGCACGAGATCAAGAATCCGTTGGCGGGCATCCACGGCGCGCTGGAAGTCTTGCGCGACGATGCCCGTGACGACGAAGAGAAGTGTCGGCTCTACGAGGAGATGCTCGGTGAGCTGAAGCGGGTGAATACGATTCTGCAACGCCTCCTCGAGTCGGGCCGCCCGGCGCCGTTGCGCCTGGTGGAAACCGACTGCGGCGCCCTGGTACGCGACACGGTGGAGCTTCTGGCCCCCTCGCTGCGGCGGCGTGGCGTGACGCTCGAGGCGGAGGTGGCGCCGGAGCTGCCCGCGCTGCGACTCGATCCGGCGAAGATCCGGCAGGTGCTCGTCAATCTGATTCAGAACGCGGAGCAAGCGATGCGCGACGGCGGCTCCGCCGCGGTGCGGGCGAGCCGCTTCCCGGATGGGGAAGGGGTGGTGATCGCCGTTTCGGACAGCGGGCCGGGGATCTCCAGGGAGAATCAAGAGCGCATCTTTCAGCCCTTCTTCACGACGAAGTTCACGGGCACCGGGCTCGGCCTGGCGATCAGCAACTCCATCATCGAGCAACATGGAGGAAGGATCGAGGTGGACTCCGCGGAGGGAAGCGGCACCACCATGTATGTCTTTCTTCCGCGAACGGCTGTTGACGACGCCGGGGAGGTCTGAGGATGGGACGCATCCTGCTCGTCGAAGACGAGAAGTTGTTGCGCTGGGCGCTCGAGCAGCAGCTCAAGAGGGCGGGCCATCTCGTCGATGCGGCGGGCGATCTCGCGACGGCCGGGCGCTTCCTGGCCAGCCAGCAGCCCGACGTGGTTCTGCTGGACCTCGGATTGCCCGACGGCCATGGTCTGGACTTTTTCGAGGCGAACCGGGATCGGCTCGAGGGTTCGGTCGCGATCGTCATGACGGCGCTCGGCCAGGTTGGCGAGGCCGTTCGGGCCATGAAGCTGGGGGCGCTCGATTTTCTGACCAAGCCGGTCGATCAGGCCGAGCTGGTGCGCCAGATCGACCGCTCGCTCACGGTGCGCGGCGACCAGCTCGAGGCGCAAGCCGCGCGGCGCCGCCGCGAACAGGACCTGGCGCGAGAGGTGATCGGCGCCTCGCCCGCGTTCCGTGAGGTGCTCGAGGTCTGCGAACAGGTGGCGGTCTCGGAAGTGGGCTCGATCCTCATCCAGGGAGAGAGCGGCTCCGGCAAGAACGTGCTGGCCCGTTTTATTCACTCGGCTTCGCCCCGCCGTGCCCGGCCATTGCTCGAGGTGAGCTGCGCGACGATCCCGGAAAACCTGCTCGAGAGCGAGCTCTTCGGCCACGAGAAGGGCGCCTTCACCGACGCGAAGGCCGTCAAGCGCGGAACCTTCGAGCTCGCCGACGGCGGCACGGTGGTGCTCGACGAGATTGGTGAGCTGCGCCTCGACCTGCAAGCCAAGTTACTTCACTTTCTCGAGGAGCGGCGCTTCCGCCGGGTGGGCGGCACGCGGGAGATCACCGTCGACCTGCGGGTGATCGCGCTGACCAATCGCGACCTGCAGTCGATGGTGCGGGACAAGCTCTTTCGAAACGACCTCTTCTATCGTCTGAACGTCTTTCCGATTCGGGTGCCGCCGCTCAGCGAGCGGCCGGAGGACATCTTGCAGCTCGCCGGGCATTTCGTCGCCACGTTGCAGCCGAAGCTCGGCCGCCGCTTCGAGGGCTTCGAGCATGCGACGGAGAACCTGCTGCTCGGCTACTCCTGGCCCGGCAACGTGCGCGAGCTTCGCAACGTGATCGAGCGCGCGCTCATTCTCGAGCACGGCCCCAAGCTCACGCCGCGATCGGTGGTGCTCGACTGGGGAGAGGATCCTCGGCCGGGCGAGCCCGCGGCAGACGAGTCGGGAATGCCAGCTGGGGTGGTCCCGCTCGAGCAGATGGAGCGCGAGATGGTGGAGCGGGCGATGCGGGCCACCGGGGACAACCAGACCCGGGCCGCCGAGTTGCTCGGCATCACGCGAGACCAGCTGCGCTACCGCCTGACCAAGTTCGGCTTGCGCTCGTCCGACTCGACCCCCTGACCCGGAGACTCCCGGTCACGCGGGCCCGGGACGGGAGGGCTCGCGAGGCTCGCGTTTCGTTGGTGGAACACCCCTTGCACCAGCAGACGGCCGAGGAGGTCCGACCTGCGAATTCTGGTGCTGGACGAGAGTCGCGTGCTCCCCTGGCTGGTTCAACGACTGGGTGGCGAGGACGTCGAAGTGGTGGCACTCGATTCGTGGCATGCCGCGATCGGCGAGATCGAGCGGGGGAGTGTCGCCGCTGCGGTGGTGAGCGTCACCCCGGCCCGGGTGGAGTGGCGGGCCTTCCAGCACGCTTGTGCGTCGCGCCAGCCGCTCGTACCGGTGCTCTACGAGTCCTGCCTCCACAGCGGCCCGGGCGACCTCGGTCTCGAACCTCTCGAGGGCTCGGCCGCCTTCCTCGCCAAGCCCGCCTCTCGGATCGAGCTCGAAGGGGCGTTGCAGCGACTCCTGGCGGAGGCCACGGCCGTACCCGACGGGCCGAGCGGGGAAGCGGGAAGTGCGGATTCGTCCCCAGCTCCGCGCGATATTCCCCACCCCGAACGCCGGAAGAGCACCGGCCGGATCTCGGGGGAGCTCTCGCTCAACGCTTCGAAGCGGTCGTAAAGGTCCAGCGCAGCGGCTGCAGCGGGTGGCCCGCGACATCCCGGAAGAGCGTGTACTGAGGGCTGTTGAGCCAGAGAACGTAGGTGTGGCCGGCCTCCAGCTTGACCGGCAGCGCGGCGGTGCGCCCGTCCGGCTCGTAGTAAGCGTTGCCGGCCATGGCGGGGAAATTCTTGCCTTCGGTGACCCAGGCCCAGCTCCCCTCCATCGTGCGGTCGAAGGTGACCCGCAGCGGCGATTTCGCCGGGTCGACGGCGGTCGCGCCGTTCGGGGGGTCCAGGGTCACCACGTGAGGGCCCTCGCCGTGCGCGGGCAGCGGCTGGATCGGCCAGCCGGCGGGAACGCTGGAAGACGGGCTGGCGACCTCCCGCGAAGAGGCATCCTCGGCACGGGTCGAGAAGGTCCATCTCACGGGTGTCGCCGCGGTGCCGGCACGATCCCTGAAATGGCTGTACTGAGTCGAGTTGATCCAGATGACGTAGTCGCGCCCCGGTTGCAACTTGACCGCAACCGTGTTCGTCCGATCGCCGGCGTCGAAGTGCGCTTCCCCGAGGTCCGGAGCGGTCGTCGGGTTCTCGATGACCCAGGCCCAACCGTCGGGATCCATCTCGCGGTCGAAGGTCACCGACAAGGTGGTGCGCGAGGGATCGACGTCGATGGCGCCGTTCTGGGGATCGAAGGCGACGACGGAAGGGGGGCTGGTCGTGGCGGTCGACACGTCGACCTTCGGTGTGCGGTCGCCGCAGCCAGACAGCAACGCGACGGCCGCGAGGAGACTCGCGATTCGGCGGTGGCGCCGCGACGCGCTCGCGAGGTCCGCCCATCTCCTGATCATGATGCATGCATCGTAGCCCGAACTTGCCGGGTTGCCGCGCACCCGGGGAGCGGGCTCGGGCGCCGCCCGTTGGGAGGGGAGGGAAGGCGGGGCGCTCTGGTAGCCTCACCGGGCTGCAGGGGGAAACCATGAACCAGACTTCACGCTGCCGAATGGCCATGTTCACGATCGTTCTCGGGACCTCGCTCGCCGCCTGCGGCGGCCAGGAACCGAAGCTCGACGTTCAAGTCGCGAAGAATCAGCCGGCGCAACCGGCCGCTACCCAGGAGGCAGCCGGTCCGAGCGGCGAGCCGTCGACCGCGGCGACGCCTGCCGAGCCGCCGATGATCGCGAGCCATGCTCCGGCCGCGGCCGCACCGGGCGGCGAGCTGCCGCCTGGACATCCGCCGGTCAGTGGAAACGGCTCGGCCATGGGAGCCATGGGATTGGCGCCCGTCGACACCCAGGCGGGAACCGGCGCCAACGCACTGAACTGGGCCGCACCCAAGGATTGGGTCGCCGAGCCTCCTTCGAGCTCCATGCGACGCGCTCAGTACCGGGTCCCCGGACCGGGCGGAGACGCGGAGTGCGCGGTCTTCTACTTCGGTCCCGGTCAGGGTGGCGACACGATGGCGAATGCCGAGCGCTGGGCGTCGCAGTTCGCCGGCCCGGACGGCAAGCCGGCGACCGACACGCTCAAGACCCGCAAGCTCGATGTGGGCGGGATCCAGGTGGTTCTCGTCGAAGCTCACGGGACGTACAACGCCGGCTCGATGATGGGCGGTCCGTCGCATCCGCAGCCGGGATATGCGCTGCTCGCGGCGATCGCCGAAGGGCCGGACGCCAAGTGGTTCTTCAAGACGGTCGGACCGCAAGCCACCATCGACGCCCAGCGGAGCGCTTTCGAGCAGATGATGAAGTCGCTTCACCAGGGCGGCTGAGCCGTCCTCCGCGAAACGTTCAGCGCTTGGGAATGCTGATCCACTGCCAGTCGGCGCTTGCCGACTGGCGGGCGATCAGGACGATCTGCCCGACGTGGTAGGCGAGGTGGGCAAGCGAGCGGAGAAGCGCCTGGCCTACCGTCAGCGGCTTGCCGCGGATCGTGACTTCGCGCTCGAGGTCGGCGTCGGATAGCCCAGCGAGCGCGCCGTCGAGGACGCTCCACCCTTCCGCCCAGAGCTTCTCGATCTCCACCCGCGAGCGCTCTCGCTCCTCGAACTCGCGGTCCCTCTCCCGCCACGGCTTCTCTCCGTCCGTAGCCAGGAAGTCGGTGAAGCGGGATCGCAGGTTGCCCTCGATGTGACGCACCAACATGGTGGCCGAGTTGCCGTCGGGCGCCGGAATCCGGTTCAGCCGGTCATCGGGAATCTGGGCCAGGGCGCGCTCCGCGATGGCACGGTAGCGAGCGAACTCGTCGGCGACGTCTCGAATCATCGAAGGTCTCACTCGAGTCGGTGAGCGGGGAGCTTCAGGGCCGGCGTTGGATCGTGGTGTGGAAGTCCAGCGCGGCGCCGAGCTTGCGCTGGATGCGATCCTCGATCCAGTGCGCGTCCCACCATTCGGTGGGTCGCACCGGCAGTCCATCGAGCAGGAACGTGAAATGGAGGTGGTCGCCCCCGGCCAGGCCGGTTTCGCCCGAGATACCGATCGCCTGACCCCGCTTGACCGCGTCGCCCTCGTGCACGCCGATCTCGGAAAGGTGCGCGTAGAGCGACATCAGACCGTAGCCATGGTCGATGACGACCGCGTTGCCGAAGATGCCGAGCTCTTTCGCCCACACGACGATGCCGCTGTTGGCGGCTGGGATCCGCGCATGCGCGATCGAGGCGAGGTCGAAGCCGAGGTGATCCTCCTGGTCGATCTCCCGGCCCTTGTAGAAATAGGTCCGGTGATCGGCGAACGACGACATCACTTGTCCGCCCGGCAGAGCGAGGAACGGCGAGTTCCAGAGGAACTCGGGCTTGGTCTTCGAGGCGAGCTCGCGCAGCGTCGCTCGATTCTCCCGGCGCAGCAGGCGGTTGATCTCGATGAAGTTCTCGACCAGGCTCCCCTTGTCCTCGAGATTCGGCGCTCCCGCGAGGATCGCCGGCACGACGCGCTGGAGGAATCGATCCTCGATCTGGACGTGGTCCGGGTGCGGGGCCTCGGGGAAGAACTGGTCGACGAATCCCATCGCGCGCTGGTTGCCGGCGTCGTCGTCGGCGATCAAGCGCACCTGGGAGACGTCGGAGAGGTTGTAGGGCACAGCGAAGAGCGCGAAGCGGTCGTGTGCTCCGCCGCCCGGCAGCGGCCAGCCACGGAAGAACCAGTCGCCCGCTTGGACGCCGTCACGGATGCTGCCGTCGCCCACCCGGTAGACCACCGCTTCGCACCCGCCCTGGGCGACGTAGTGTTGCGATGACGTCACTTCCAAGGTGGGCGGTGTGAGGCGTACCGGAATCGTGCGCTCGAGCCGCGCCGGCTCGCCCCGGCGGAGCCAGGCGGGTGAGCGATCGGCGACGATCCGCAGGGTGGCGTTGCCCTCACGCAGGTCGGGGCGGTTGTCTTTGCCGATCTCCAGCGGAAAGTTCCAGTCCCCGGTACGCGTGCCGAAGAGCTTCCAGCCCGGCAGCGAGGCGAAGCGTTTATCGACCAGGGTCTCGCTCTGTCCGTTCTGTTCGAGCTGGATCACGACGTGGGAGAGGCCGCGGTGAGGCTCGGCCACGTGCACCTCGACCGGAGTCTTGCGGCCGATGACCTTGAGCTCGGGGTGGATCGTGATGGTGGGCGGCGGGCCGACCCGCAGCGTGGCCGCGGCGAGGAACGCCACACCGACGAGAATCAGCACCACGAAGAAGAGGCGGCCGCGACGGCGGCGACGGATGCGGACGGCAGAGTTGGAATCGAAAGGCATGGCGGTCGGCTTCGCGAAGACCGAGCGCGGAAGCACGCTCGATGGGAGGATATCAACCGATGACACCCTCTCCGGTGGCGCCGATAATCGCCGGTCTGCTGATCGGCGGGCGCAGTCGCCGCTTTGGTAGCCCCAAGGCGCTGGCGGCTTGGCGGGGCCGCCCCCTGGCCTGTTGGGTCGCCGAGGCGCTCGCCGAGCTGGCGCCGGAGGTGCTGGCGATCGGAGCGGGGGAGCTCCCTGCCGAGCTGAGTCATCTCGCGCGGATCGACGACGCGGGAGAAGGCGGCGGACCGCTCTCGGGTCTGCTCGGCGCCCTGCGCTCGCGACCCGATCGGGCCTGGCTGGTTGCGGCCTGCGATCAGCCGCTGCTCGACGCCTCGACGCTCGGTTGGCTCGTCGGGCAGCGGCGCGAGGGAGCAATCGCGGTCGTGGCGCGGCTGGCGCCGGGCGGCATCGAGCCGTTTCCGGCGCTCTACGAGCCCGCCGCACGGCCGATTCTCGAGGAGCTGGCGCGGGGGGCCGCATCGCTCCAGCCGCTCGCCGAGGACCAGCGGGTCGTGGTCGCCGCGCCTCCCGCGTCGCTGCGCCGCGCCTGGACGAGCGTCGACACCGAGATCGTACTGCGTGGCCTCGAGGAGATCACGGAGAGCTGAGTGACGCCGTCGGCGCGCGGCCGGCGAGTGGCAGCCGCGCTGGTAGAGTCCGCCGCCCGTGCCGAGGCGGCTTCGTTCCCTGCTCACCCCCGCGTTCGTTCGTATCTGGTGGATCTCGTTCTCCGCGTTCGGAGCCGGTTTCCTGCTCTACCCGAGCGCGCCTTTCCGGCTCCGTGAGCTGGGCGCGCCGGCGGCGGCCCAGGGATGGTTCCTCGGCGGATTGACCTACGGCTCGGCGCTCTCCGCGGCCTGGACCGGAGCGCTCGGCGACGTGCTCGGGCGCCGTCGGGTCCTGGTGGGCGCCGGAACGCTGCTCGCTCTGCTCGGCCTCGTCTACGCGGTGATTCCGAGCTGGCATCTGTTGGTGGCGCTCGCCTTTCCGCACGGCGTCTTCTGGTCGGCCCTGCTGACCGCGAACAACGCCGAGCTCATCCACGAGCTTCCGGCGGAGCGGCGCGCCGAAGGCATCGCCTACTACGGCCTGGCCGCCAACCTCGCGATCGCGGTGGCTCCCGCGGTGGGCATCTGG
Source organism: Thermoanaerobaculia bacterium (assembly GCA_963712855.1). Classification (GTDB taxonomy): domain Bacteria; phylum Acidobacteriota; class Thermoanaerobaculia; order Multivoradales; family JAGPDF01; genus JACTMI01. The sequence continues at coordinate 43,984 of CAVQJN010000001.1, read as the reverse complement.
GCGCTCGACAAGAGCTGGACGGGGCTGTGCGTCGCGATCGCGGTGCTCGACTTCGGAGTGGTGATGTTGAGCTTTCGCCTGCCGGCCGATCCGCCGTGGCCCCGTGACCTGCTGCACCATCTCGCGCCCCATCGCGCGGTCGACCGGCGCACCCTCGTGGTGGCCGCGACGCTCTTCCTGGGGTCGGTCGGTTACGGCGGACTGACCAGCTTCGTCGCTCTGTTCGCCGAGTCGCGCGGCATCGCGCCGCGCGGCATCTTCTTCACCGCGTTCGCGGTCACGATCATCGTCGTGCGGCCGCTCGTGTCGCCCTGGATCGATCGTCGTGGTCCACGCCGGGTGTTGCCTGGGGCGCTCGTCCTGGCGGTCGCCGGGCTCGCCGCCACGGCGCTTCCCACGACGCGCTGGCAGATGATCGGCGCCGCGGTCGTCTACGGCTTCGGCTTCTCGCTGCTCAGCCCGGCATTCACCGCCTGGGTGATGGACAACGTCGATCCCGACCGGCGCGGCGCGGCCTACGGCGCGACGTTGGCGGCGTTCGATCTCGGAATCGGCAGCGGCTCGATTCTGCTGGGAGTGGTGGCGGCCCGGATCGGCTACCCGGCGGTCTTCCTGGTCTCGGCGGGTCTGGCCCTCTTCGCCTGGCCTTATCTGCTCTGGGCCGAGCGCCGGGTCGGCTTCGTCGGCCACCGGGCGGAGCGCCGCCTGGATGCGGCGGTCTCCTGAGGCCCGAGATCAGAGGCCGAGCGGGGGCAGGTCTCGGGGCCGGCTCTCGCGGACTAGGGCGTAGGCGGCGCGGACGATCTCTTCGCGCGAGGGCTTGGAGAAGTAGTCGCCGTCCGAACCATAGGCCGGGCGGTGCTCGCGGCCGGTCGCGGTGACGGGCGGCGCATCGAGCCACCAGAAACCCTCCATCGCCGAGACGATCTTCTGCAGGATGTAGGCGGAGGCGCCTCCGGGCACGTCCTCGTCGACGACCAGGAGACGGCTCGTCTTGCGCAGGCTCTCGAGGATGCGATTCTCGCGGTCGAAGGGCAGCAGCGTCTGAAGGTCGATCACTTCGAGCTCCACGCCCGCCCGGGCGAGGAGCTCCGCCGCCTCGAGCGCGATCCGGCAACAAGCGCCGTAGGTCACCAGCGTGGCGTCCGAACCTTCGCGCAGAATTTCCGGCACGCCCAGCGGCACCCGCAGCTCGTCGATGTTCGAGGGCAGACGTTGCTTGAGGCGGTAGCCGTTCAGCACTTCGACCACGATCGCCGGATCGTCGCCTTCGAGCAGGGTGTTGTACATGCCGGCCGCTTGGGTCATGTCGCGGGGCACGCAGACCCACATGCCTCGTACCAGGTGAAGCAGTCCGCCCATCGGCGAGCCGGAGTGCCAGATCCCCTCGAGCCGGTGACCGCGGGTGCGCAGGATGACCGGCGCGGCCTGGTGGCCGCGGGTTCGCCAGCGCAGCGTGGAAAGGTCGTCGGAGATGGTCTGCAGGCCGTAGAGCACGTAGTCGAGGTACTGGATTTCGGCGATCGGACGCAGGCCGCGCAACGCCAGGCCGATCGACTGACCGACGATCGTCGTCTCGCGGATGCCCGTGTCGGCGACCCGCAGCGTCCCGTACTTCTCCTGCAACCCCAGGAAGCCCTGGTTCACGTCGCCCAGCTTGCCCACGTCCTCGCCGAAGGCGACCAGGTTCGGCACCCGGGCGAGTGCCGCGTCGAAGCAGGCGTTCAGGATCTCGAAACCGTTGACGACCGGTGCGTTCTCGGCGTAGCGCGGCGCGACCGGCTCGACGGCGAGCGGCGAGAGGACGCCCGAGGCGTACTGTTCGTCTCCGTAGAGGTTCTCGCCGGCGTCGAGCTGGTCGGCGGTCCACTTGGCGAACGCATCTCTCTCGGCGCTCTCCTCGCCCAGCGTCGCGACCAGAATTTCGTGGGCGCTCGCTTGCAGGTGGCGGCGCAGGATCGGCTGATTGCGGGTCAGGGCTTGCAGCACGCCGCGGACCTCGTCGCCACGTGACGACGCGACGGCGAACGGCTCGGCGAGAGACACCATGGCCCGGTGCTCCTCGCGCACCGGCTCTTGAAATGCCTCCCACGCCTTGCGCTGCGCGTCGCGCGCGGCCGCCAAGGCTGCCTGCTCGGCCGCGTCGAGCTCCTCGGCCGTCGCGAGGCCGGTCTCGATCGCCCACGAGCGCATTCGGTGCAGCCCGTCGTGTTCCTTCTCCCAGGCCAGCCGGGCTTTGGACTTGTAGCGCTCCTGCGAGCCGGAGGTGGAGTGACCCTGCGGCTGGGTGAGCTGGGCGACATGGATCACGGCGGGGACGTGCTCGTCTCGGACCTTGGCCGTGGCGGTGCGGTAGACCTCGATCAGGGCCGGATAGTCCCAGCCGTTGACGCGGTAGATCTCGAAACCCTCGTCGCCGTCCGGGCGGCGCTGGAAGCCCGCCAGGAGCTCCGAGAGGTCCACCTTGGCGAGCTGGAACTCGTTGGGCACCGAGATGCCGTACTCGTCGTCCCAGATCGAGAGGAGGACCGCCGCGCGCAGGACCCCGATGGCGTTGAGGGCCTCCCAGAAATGGCCTTCGGCGCAGGAGGCATTGCCGATCGTTCCGAAGGCGATCTCGCGGCCGCGCTTGGAGAAGCAGGTCAGCTCGGCCAGCTCGGGCAACTCGCGATAGAGCCGCGAAGCGTAGCCAAGACCCACCAGGCGCGGCATCTGGCCGGCGGTCGGCGACATGTCGGCCGAGCTCTGCGGCCCGGCGGTGAGGTCGAGCCAGGCGCCGTCGGCCTCGCGCATCCGGGTGGCGAAATGGGCGTTCATCTGCCGTCCCGAGGAGTGCGGCTCGCGCTCCGGATCGGGATCCGCGTAGAGCTGGGCGAAGAACTGTTCGAGGGTCAGGCGGCCGACCGCCATCATGAAGGTCTGGTCGCGGTAATAGCCGGAGCGGATGTCGCCCGGCTCGCAGGCGCGGGCCATGGCGAGCTGGGGGAGCTCCTTGCCGTCCCCGAAGATGCCGAACTTGCCCTTGCCGGTGAGGACCTCCCGGCGGCCGATCAGCGAGGCGTGGCGGGACGCCCAGCCGAGCCGGTAGTCGGCGAGAACGTTTTCCCGCGACAGTGTCTCCGGGAGCAAAGAAGAAGGCGTCCGTAATGTCACGATGAAACGATTCTATCGGTTCGGTTCGGCGTCAGCTCGGCGGGTCTTCCGGAGCTCTGGGGCTGCGCGGTCGCGGATCCCGATCGCCGCCGCCGCCGCGAGACTCCGAGTCATCGCGGCTCAGCGGGCTCCGGCGCCTGGGGACCAGTCGAACGAGAGCTCTCCGGTGCGCGCCAGGATGTCCTCCCACCAGGGCCTTTGGTCAACGTACCAGCGGACGGTCTCCTCGATCCCGGTATCGAACTCGATCTCCGGCCGCCAAGCGAGCACCGTCTCGATCTTGGTCGGATCGATCAAATAGCGGCGGTCGTGGTTGGGGCGGTCGGCCACGTGCTCGATCCATTCGTCGGGCTTCTTGCCGAGCAGCTCCAGAACCCGGCGAACGATCTCGAGATTGGTGCGTTCGTTGCGCCCCGAGATGTCGAAGATCGGCAAGAGCTCCGGACGGGTGGCAGCGGCCGGTCCGATCTCGGTCTTGGCGCCGTGCAGAATCGCCCAGATGGCGACGCAATGGTCACGCACGTGCAGCCAGTCGCGCATCTGCAGGCCGTCGCCGTAAACCGGGACCTTCTTGCCGCGCAGGACGTTGGTGATCATGAGCGGGACCAGCTTCTCCGGAAACTGATAGGGGCCGTAATTGTTCGCGCAGTGGGTGAGCGCGATGTCCATCTCGGGATAGGTCTGCATGTAGGCGCGCACGAACTGGTCGCCGGCCGCCTTGGCGGCGGAGTAGGGCGTTTTGGCGGCCAGCGCGCTGCCCTCGTTGAAATAGGGCGCGTCGGGAGCGAGCTCGCCGTAGACCTCGATCGTCGAGACGTGGAGATGGCGGCGTACCGGCCGGCGTCGCGACGCCTCCAGCAGCGTCTGGGCGCCGAGGGCATTGGTGCGCGCGAACGACGAGGGCTCCACGACCGCACGGTCGTTGTGGCTCTCGGCGGCGAAGTTGACCACGTAGTCCGGCTCGACCCGATTCCAGATCGCCAGCATGCCGGAGAAGTGACAGATGTCGTCGACCACCAACTCGATGCGGTCGCGCGCCGGTTCGAGATTGGCGGGATTGGCCGCGAAAGAGAGGTTGTCCACCACCACCACCCGCGCGTCGGCCTCTCGCTCGAGCAGATAGTGGACGAAATTGGAGCCGATGAAGCCGCAGCCTCCGGCGACGAGGTAGGTCGTGCTCACCGGGCGGAGCGTAGCATCGTTGAACGCGTCGAAAGCACGGCGCGGAGATCGGAGGAGGCCCTATTCGGGCAGGGGGATCCGCTGCGCGCAGACGAGCAGAGCGCGGGCCGCCGCGAGATGGGGCAAGAGCGAGAACATCGAACCGCGAACCAGCCGCAACTGCCCGCCGACCAGCGCGCCGGCGGGCTCGAGGCGGCCGGAGAGCACGTGCCTCCAGACCTCGGAGGGCGCCGCCACGGCGACCGTGGCGGCACGCTGATCCTCGGCTCCGGCGGGGCGAATGGTCCGGGGAGCGCCGTTCACGAGATCGAGGAAGAGGGAGCGCTCGCCGCCGCGGTGGTCGGCTTCCTGCACGAACAGCAGAGAGCCACGCCAGCGCGCCGCGATGCGACCGTAGTCCCGGTCCGCGGCCAGCTCACGTTCGAGCGCGGCCGCCCACTCCCCGGAGAAAAGCTCCACTCAGCCGGCTTTCTTCGGCGTGATTCCCTTGCGGGCGAGCTCGTCGTCGACCACCTTCTGGATCTCGCTGAACGGCACCGCGCCGGAGATGAAGCGACCGTTGATGAACAGCGCCGGCGTCCCGTTGACACCCGCCGCGCTGCCCGCCGCGATGTCGGCCTGGATCTGATCCTTGTGCTTGCCGCTGTCGAGGCACTTGTCGAACTGGTCCGCGTTCATTCCGAGCTCGGCCGCCTTGGCCTTGAGCTGCTCGACCGCCAGCGCCTGCTGGTTGCCGAACATGGCGTCGTGCATCTCCCAGAACTTGCCCTGGTCGTTGGCGCACAGCGAGGCTTCGGCGGCCTTCTCGGCGTGCTGGTGAATGCTGAGCGGGAACTGGCGATAGGCGAGACGGATCTGGCCATCGTAGGTCTTCATGGCTTCCTCGACGGCCGGCTCGAGACGAGAGCAGTAGGGGCACTGGAAGTCGGAGAACTCGATGATGGTGACCGGAGCGTCCTTCGGCCCGCGGGCCGGCGCTCCGGCTTCGGAGACCTGAGCGCGCTCGGGCTCGAGCAGGATCCGCGAGGTGTGCTTGGTGTGCAGCGAGGCCAACAGATCGTCGCGCAGCTTGGCCTTCTTCTGATTGGCCAGGTAGCTCTTGATCTGCGGCATCAGCTGCTCTTTGGTCTGGTTCGGTGGAATGCGCGCCTTGTTGGCTTCATAGAACGCATCTGCGTCGGCGTCGGAGACTTCGCCCGCTTTGTCGTCGACCTCGGCCTTCATCAGGGCGTCGACGGTGAGGCCTCGCGAGGCCGCTTCCGCTTCCAGGACCTTCTGGTCGACCAGCCGGTCCAGCCCGCGCTCGAGGAGCTCGCGACGCTGATGGTCGAGCTGCGCGAGCTGAGCGGCCACCGACTTCTCGAGATCGCCCATGGTGATCGGCTTGCCGTCCACCTCGGCCACCGGCTTGGTGGCGTCGGCGGATGCGGTGGCGCTCCCGGCCGTGGCGGGCGCGTCGCTGGCTGCCGCGCAAGCGGGAGCTGCGAGACCGAGAAGGGTGAGCGAGACGGCGGCGATGGCGTGACGCGTGGAAGCGGAGAGACGGAGGGGTGAGGCCATGAAGCGATCTCCTATGCGAGAGGTCGGGGGCGGCCGAGTGGCCGGGGCGCCCGGCACGGGGCCCTCGAACGTCAGAGTTTACCGGATTGCTCACTCCCGGCTAGGCTGACGGTCGAATGTCCCCTCGCGCCCGATTCGGGATCGTCCTCGTGGCCGGCTTGGCCCTCTACGCGGCGACCACGCACGACCGTGTCTTTGCGGCGGGCAACGATGCGTCGCGGTGGGCCCAGATCGAATCGATCGTGGACTACGGCGAGACCACGATCGAACGCTCTCGTTTCCACGACACGGTAGATCGCGTGGAGGTGGGGGGCCATCTCTACTCGAACAAGCCTCCGTTCCTGGCTCTGGTCGGCGCGCTCGCCTACGCGCCCCTGGAAGCGGCGACCGGCTGGCGGCTCGGCGACCCGGCGACCGGGGGGCGGGCGGTCTGGGCGTTGACGTTGCTTCTGGTGGGTCTGCCGGCGGCGTGGACGGTGGCGCTTTTCGACCGGTTGGTGGGGGGGGCTCGAGAGCTGACGCGAGGCGGGAGGATCCTGCTCGATCTGGCGCTGGCGGCTGGCACCCTGCTGCTCAGTTTCGCCGGCACGCTGAACAATCACGTCCCGGCCGCGGCGCTGCTGCTCGCCGCGTTCGCGGCCCTGTTGGCGGAGCGGCCGGGCTGGGCGGGCGCGGCGACCGGTCTCGCGGCGGCGGTCGACCTTCTGCCGGGGCTCGGCTTCGCGCCCTTCTTCGCGTTCGCCCTGGCGCGGCCCCGGGAAGGGCGCTGGGTCCGTCTGCGACGTTTCGCGCTCGCGCTTGGCGTCGGTTGGGCGCTCATCCTGGCCTCGAATGTCTACGTCACGGGCTCCCTTCTGCCGCCGAAGCTGCTTGCCGGAGGGATCGACCTCTCGGCCGAGGCCGGACCCAGCATCGCCGGCGTGGTTCTGCCGGAGAGTCCGCTCTACCCGCTGGCGGTGCTCTTCGGATGGCACGGGCTCTTCCTGGTCTCGCCCGTCTTGCTGCTCGGAGCGGCCGGCCTGGTGAGCCGATGCCGTCGCTCCACGATGGGCTCGACCCTCCTCTGGCGCGCGACGGCGGCCGGCATCGCGGCCCAGATCGTCGGGCACGCTCTGTTGGCGGGCTCCTTCGGCGGTTGGTCCTACGGTTTCCGTTATCTGATTCCGATCCAACCGCTCATGATGCTGGCGCTTCCGGCGGTGCTCGCGAGGCGGCCGGGGCGTCTCTTGTTCGCGGTCCTTTTGCCGCCGTCCATCCTCTTTGCCATGCTCGGCGCGTACCATCCCTGGCCTCCCGCCTACGAGCAGAGGACGCACCGGGACCCGGTGGCGAGCCTGGTGCACGATCCGATCGGCGGCAACGCCGCCGCCTGGTGCGAGGAGCACTTCCCGTCCAGCCACTTGGCGCGCGGTTTGGGGCAGCTGTTCGTGAGTCGCGAACCGGAGCTGCGCCGCCGCTACTATTGGTACTTCTTCGGCAGCAAGGGGGACCTCACGACGATGCGGCGGTACGAGCGGTGAGCCGGGACGCGGCGCGGGTGATCCATCTCGGCGATCGCTTCGCGGTCCTCGCCAAACCCGCCGGACTCTCTCTCGCCACGCCGCGATCGGGGCCGCACGAGGCGGTGCGACGTCTGGTGCAGGCGCTGCCCGCCGAGGAGCGTGATCTCGTCGAGTCGCGGGAGGTCCGGCTCGTGCATCGGCTCGACGCGCCGACCTCCGGGCTCGTCGTGGTGGCACTCGACGAGGCGATGCACCGCGATCTCGTCGGCGCCTTCTCCAGGCGACAGGTGACCAAGCACTACCTGGCCCTCGTCTGGGGGCGGCCGCGGCCGGCCGCGGGGAGCTTCGAACAGGCGCTCGGTCCCGATCGCCGGGACCGCCGGCGCATGCGGGTCGACCCGGCGGGCCGAGCAGCCCGCACCGACTGGAGCGTGCGGTCGGCGGCGTCCTACGTCTCTCTCGTCCTGCTGCGGCCGCGCACCGGGCGGACCCACCAGATCCGGGTGCACCTGGCCGCGGCCGGACATCCGATTGTCGGCGACGATCTCTATGCCGGTCCACGGGATCGAGCGGTGCGTGATGCCGTCCTGCGTCGCGCCCTGAGCCCGGGGCGCGCCCTCCTGCACGCCTGGAGGCTCGAGATACCGATCCTGGAGCCGAGCCGTTTCGAAGCTCCGCCGCCGCCGGATTTCGCGCGGGCGTGTGCCGCCGCCGGCGTCGAGCTTGCGAGCCCGGCGAATCTGTGGGACGCTTTTCCGACACTCCCTTCCTGAGTCTCGTCAGGTGGATTTTTCCTCTCTCGCCGCGAGCCCTTTCGGCTTTCCAGACGCCCGCTTCGGGCGTGCTCGTCGGTCCCTGGATCGTGGGGCCGGTTATCACTCACCGCAGTACCGGTAACGAGGAGCCGTGCATGACCGAGCAGGGGACCGTCAAGTGGTTCAACAACGAGAAGGGCTTCGGATTCATCTCGCGCGAGAGCGGGCCGGACGTCTTCGTCCACTACACGGCCATCGTGGAGGAGGGCTACCGGTCCTTGAACGAGGGCGACCAGGTCTCCTTCGAAGTCGTGGAGGGGCAGAAGGGTCTCCAGGCGCGCAACGTGATGCGCGTCTAGGAGAGACCTCGACGCTCCGGCCGGGGGGGCGCGCCAAAGCTGCCGGGGCGAGGCCTCGCGGGCGCGGGGTTGTCTTCTAAGGGGCGAGGGCCGAGACCGCCTGGTCGAGCGCTGGCCCCAACACCCTGCGCCGCCAACCCGACAGGGCCGAGGAAAGCGGCTCCCCGGGCTGGTGGGTCGCCAGGAGCACTTCGCGGGCACGGCGGGAGAGCAGCAGCTCCGCGGGCAGGTCGAGCTCGCCGCTAAGGGCCGCGACCGCTCCGGACACGGCGCGGTCGAGCGCCCGCGAAACGCCTCGCCGGGGCATCTCGGGCAGCTCCGGCCGCACTTTCGAAGAGGGCGTCCAAACGCTGCGCCTCGAGCGCGATCGCCTCCGCGAACCGACCATGGCGGCGCGATTGGAAACCGCGCAACCGCCGGATCTCGGTCGCCTCGACCGGGCCCTTGCGGGCGAGCTCGAGCAGTGTCTCGTCGCGCAGGACGAAGGTGCGAGGGAGGTTTCTCTGCCGCGCCTCGTTCTCGCGCCAGCGCGACAGGCCGGCTGCGATGTGGCGGGCTCGCGCCGGAAGCCTCTCGATGCCGCGCAACCGCATCCAGGCGAGCTCTCGGGTCCTCTCGCGACGGATCGGGCGCGACCGCCTCGGCAGACTCTTCTCGGACCCATTCCAGGCGTCCCAGATCGTCGAGAGGGGCCAGCAAGAGCTCCAGGAGACGCTCCAGATGGAGGACGTCCTCGGCGGCATAGTGCAGCTGCTCCTCGCGCAAGGGTCGCCGCGTCCAGTCGGTTCGCGTCTCGGTCTTGGCGAGCTCGACACCGATCAGGGAGGAGACCAGCGCCGCATAGGAGAGCGACTTGCCGAGACCGGCGTAGGCCGCCGCGATCTGGGTGTCGACGATGGGAGCGGGGCGCACCCCGACCGCATGGTCGAGCATCGCCGCGTCGCCGGAGCCGGCGTGCACGATCTTCAGAACCTCGGGCGAGCGCAGGACGGCGGCCAGGGGGGAGAGATCGGAGATCGCCACCGCGTCGATCAGATCCACCTCACCGCCGGCCGCGACCTGAATCAGGCCGGGCCGGGGCCAGAACGTGCGCTCGAAGACGAATTCGGTATCGAGGGCCAGACGAGGCAGCACGAGCCACCTCTCGATGGCGCGCTCGAGCTTCTCGGGCGTCGTGACGACGCGGAACGAGGGCTCGGTCACGTCGCGTCCGCGGCGCGCACGACGACCAGGGTGAGATCGTCCTCGAGCGGCTCACCGCCCCGAAAACGGGTGTGCTCGGCGAGCAAGCCGTCGAGGATCGCGCCGGCGCTCGATTCGGATCCCGCCAACCGCGCGAAGGCGCGGCCGAGCGGTCCGTCGCCAAACTCTCGACCGTGCGAGTTGCGCGCCTCGAGCACGCCGTCCGAGACGAGGAGCCAGACGTCGCCGTCGCCGAGCGGACGCTCCACAACTTCGAGCTGAACGGGAAGGCGCGTGCCGAGCGGCGGATGCGCGGTCGGCGGCGATTCGCAGCGGCCGTCGGCGGCCGTGAAGTGGAGCGGCGGCGGATGGCCGGCGGAGACCCAGGTCGCGCGTCCGCCGGCCCGATCGAAGCGGACCAGACCGAGGGTCATCAGAAGACGCGGCGTCGTCGTACCCGCGACCACGCCGTTGAGGCGCTCGAGCACCTGGGCTGGAGACCGTGCGATGTCGTCGGAGAGGAGCTGCAGGCCGGCGCGAACTCCGGCGAGGACCAGGCCCGAAGCCATGCCATGCCCCGCGACGTCGCCGATCGCCACCGCAAGCGAACCGTCGGCCGCCGGAAAGTAGCCGAAATAGTCGCCGCCGACTTCGGTCGCGGGAACACACACGCCGGCGATGTCGAGACCGGAGAGGGCGGGTGGCGTGGCGGGAAGCATCGCCAGCTGGACGCTCCGCGCGTCCTGCAGCTCTTCGCGCATCCTCAGCCGATCCCGTTCGCGCGACGCGACCTGGCGCCACTGGAGGAGAAAGTCCTGGCGCGATCGCGTGGTCGCCGTCCAGCCCACCGCGCCGCCGACGGCGACGACGATGCCGACCGCCAGGAGGCCGCCCCCGCTCATCGCCGGATGCGCGTCGCGCGCCGGCAGGACGAGCATGCGCAAGGCGGCGGCGCCCACTGCGACTCCTCCCACGGTGAGCTGCTCGACGCCCCGCAGGCGCAGCGCCAGCAAGCTGAGCGGGGCGAAGGTGGTGCCGAAAGCGATCGCGAGCGACTCATCGGCGGCGCAGAGGGTCCAGAGCAGGATCTCCGCGCTGAGCAGCGCGAAGAGGAGAACCGCGAAGTTGCGCCGGAAGATCTCGTGGCGGCGCGCCGGGACGAGCAGGAGCAGGAACGTCAGACTCGCGGCCCCGGCCAGCCAGCGGGGCCAGGTTCGGCTATCGAGGCCGGCGACCAGCCCGGCCAGCGAGATGCACAACATCGCGACCCAGATCAGCCGCGCTCTCCGGTAATTCTGGGCGTCGAAGTGCTGCCGGAGGGCTTCGCCGGGATCGAGCAGGGCGAGCTCCTGGAGCTCGGGAGAACGCATCCGCGAAGTCTACCCTCGCCGGAGTGCGAGAATCGGCAGATGAGCACGAACGAAGCCCGCGCGCGGGTGCTGAATCGCGAAACGTTGTTCGAGGGAAAGGTGATCGGGTTGCGGATCGAGGAGATCGAGCTGCCGGGCGGTCGGCGCTCGCGCCTCGAGTTGGTCGATCATCCCGGCGCCGCGGCCATGGTTCCGGTCGACGAGGAAGGTCGGGCGTTGCTGGTGCGTCAGTACCGCCACGCGACGGGAGGCCACTGGCTGCTCGAGGTGCCGGCCGGCAAGCTCGAGCCCGGCGAGGAACCGGCCCGGGCGGCGGCTCGGGAGTGCGAGGAAGAGACCGGCTTCACCGCGGGCGAGGTCATTCCTCTGGGCGGCATCTGGACGACCCCGGGCTTCACCGACGAATGGATCCACCTCTTCCTGCTGCGCGGTCTCGAGCCCGGCCGGCAAGATCTGCAGGACGACGAAGCGCTCTCCGTGGAGCGCCTGTCGCTCGCCGAGGCTCTGCGGCTCGCGTTGGAGGGCGGCATCGACGACGGAAAGTCGATCGCCGCGCTGACGCGGGCGGCGCGTTATTTGGGAGTCGTCGTCCCCGTCTGAGGCGGCGGGCCGAAATCGAGCCGGGTGCCCGGCGGGAGCTTCTGGAAGGCACCGACGACGACCGGCGAATGATCGGCCTGCCAGTCCACCCGGAAGCTCGAAGCGGACCGGGTCGCCGACCCGGAGACCCGAGAGATCCGCGTCCGAAGCGAGATCGAACGGCATCGTCATCGACTCCATGCCGGTCACTCGTCCCCGGTCGTCGCGCAGCTTGGGAACCGCCTCGTGATGAATCCAGACCTCGCTGGAACCCGCCGCCGGCAGCCGGACGAGCTCGCCTCGCACGGAGTAGACCTCGGTCGTCGAGCTGGTCTTGGCGGGCGCCCGGCAGGCTGAGACGGCGGAGAGCAGGAGGCCGGCGAGCAGCAGGACCGCGGTGCGCCCGTCGCGCAGGCGGGAGCGGGAGAGGCGGGTAGGGAGCATGTCGTGAGCGTATCGGATCGTCGTCGGCGGGGTTGGCTAGACTGGGGCCGGGGGAGTGACGAAGCGATCTGGCACCGCGCTTCCCGCTGCCTCGCTCTTCTCGTGGAGTCGCACCATGAACCGGTCGCACCGTCGTGTCTTTCCAATTCGCTGGGCCAAGCACGTCACCGTCGAGGAGAAGAAGCTCCTCGAGGGGCCGGCTTGGCGACTCGAGGAGCTCCGCCGGATCTTCCGCATCGGCTTCGAGTTCCTGCGCGGCTTTCGCACGCTGCATTTCGTCGGACCCTGCGTGACCGTATTCGGCTCGGCCCGTTTCGCCGAGGGGCATCCCTGGTACGGCCTGGCGCGCGAGATGGGGCGGCGACTCGCCGGTGCCGGGTTCACCGTGATCACGGGCGGCGGTCCCGGAGTGATGGAGGCCGCGAACCGCGGCGCCCACGAGGCGGGGGGCCGCTCCGTGGGGTGCAACATCCAGCTACCTCACGAGCAGAAGCCGAATCCCTATCTGGATCTCTTCCTCGAGTTCCGCTACTTCTTCGTCCGCAAGGTGATGCTGGTCAAGTACTCGTATGGCTTCATCGTGCTGCCGGGCGGCTTCGGAACCATGGACGAGATCTTCGAAACCGCGACGCTCATTCAGACCCACAAGATCCCCGACTTTCCTCTCGTCCTGCTGGGTACGGCCTACTGGCGCGATCTCATCGAGCTCTTCAAGGATTCGATGTTGCGCGAGGGGACGATCGACGGTGACGACATGGACATCCTCAAGATCACCGATTCGCCCGAGGAGGCGCTGGCGCACGTCGAACGCTACGCTCGGGAGTGCGCGGGCTTGCGGCTCAAGCCTCGTCACCTGCCGATTCTCGGCGAGCACGCGCTGCCCGAGCCCAAGGTTCAAGCCGGCGAGTGAGCTCCGCGAGCTCCCCGGTCCAGGCGACGCTCGCCGGCTTGCGGCGCGACCTGGGCGCCGCCCTGGTCGCGGAGCTGACGCTCCCGCCGAGGCCCGAGCGGCATGCTGTGCTGGAACCGCCGCTGCCCGAGGCGCTGCGACGCGGCCTCGATGAGAGCGGTGTCTCGAGGCTCTGGAGCCACCAGGTCGAAGCGCTGGCGGAGGCGCGGCGGGGTCGCGACGTGCTCCTCACCACGGCGACCGCGTCGGGCAAGTCGCTGGTGTTCCAGTTGCCGGTTCTCGAAGAGGCGTTCGCAGGGCGGCCCGGCCGGGCGCTCTTCCTCTTCCCGCTCAAAGCGTTGGGGCAGGATCAGAAGGCCAAGTTCGAGGCTCTCGCCGAGGCGAGTGGGTTGGATGCCGACCGGGCTTCCTGCGCCATCTACGACGGTGACACGCCGGCGCGCGAGCGGGCTCGATTGCGCCGCGAGCCACCGCGCGTCCTGATCACCAATCCCGACATGCTCCACCTCGGAATGCTGCCCTACGCGGCGGCTTGGCGAGATTTCCTGTGCGACCTGCGCTGGATCGTGGTGGACGAGCTGCATGCCTATCGCGGCGTCTTCGGCTGTCATTTCCACCATGTCCTGGCGCGATTGGAGCGGCTGGCGAAGGCGGTGGGCGCACGGCCGAGCTTCGTCGCCGCCTCGGCCACCGCCGCACAGGCCGACGAGTTCGCGGCCGCGCTCGCCGGTCGTCCCTTCCACTGGGTACGCGAGTCGGGAGCGCCCACCGAGACCAAGCACTTCCTGCTCGTCCGTCCGCCGGCGAGCCCCTACACCAGCGCGCTCGACGTCTATGCGCGGCTGGTGCGCGGCGGCCTGAAGACGATCGCCTTCACCAAGGCGCGGCGCATCACCGAGTTGCTCCATACCTGGCTGGAGCGGCGTTTTCCCGAGGTGGCGGAGCGCTCGCGCAGCTATCGGGCCGGCTATCTGCCCGGCGAGCGCCGCGAGATCGAGCAGGCGCTCTTTCGCGGCGAGCTCGATGGCGTGCTGTCGACTTCCGCTCTCGAGCTCGGCATCGACATCGGCGGGCTCGACGGGTGCGTCCTGGTGGGATATCCGGGCAGCGCCATGGCGACCTGGCAGCGCGCGGGCCGGGTCGGGCGGCGTGGCCAGGAATCGATCGTCGCGTTGATCGCACAGCCGGACGCCCTCGACCAATATCTCCTCGATCATCCGCGGGAGCTCCTGGAGCGGCCGCTCGAGCGCTTGATCGTGGACCCGGACAACGAGGTCGTGGCGCGACAGCACCTGGTCTGCGCGGCGGCGGAATTGCCGCTTTCGCCGCGCGACGACGCCGCCTACCTGGAACGCTTCGCGCCGGTCGTGGGAGAGCTGCTCGGCTGCGGCGAGTTGGCGCGCCGCGCCGAGGACGACTCGATCGTCTCGATGGCGAGGCGGCCGCAGCGTCGGGTCTCGTTGCGCGGCACCGGCGCGAGCTTCGCGATCGTCGATGCGACGCGGGGCGGCACGGTGGGCACGATCGACGGCGCGCGCGTCTTCGCCGAGTGTCATCCGGGAGCGATCTACCTCCACGCCGGACGTCAATACGCGGTGCGCGATCTCGACCTCGACCACGCCATCGTGCACGTCGAGCCGGCCGCCGTCGACTGGTACACGACGCCACGCAGCGAGAAGGAGACCGAGATCCTCGAGGTCCTCGCCGAGTGCGCATCCGGCTCGCTGCGCGGCGGCTTCGGGCGATTGAAGGTGACGGAACGGGTGGTCGGTTACGAGCGGCGGCGCACCCATCTCGCCGAGGCGATCGACGTGCAGCCGCTCGATCTGCCGCCTTCGATCTACGAGACGCAGGGACTCTGGTTCCTTTCGCCGCCCGACGCCGAACGGGACTTCGCCGCGGAGGGAATCCATCTGCTCGGTGCGTTGCATGCCTGCGAGCACGCCACGATCGGGCTCTTTCCGCTGGTGGCGTTGTGCGACCGGAGCGATCTCGGAGGCATCTCGCTCACCCATCATCCGCAACTCGGCGGGGCCGGGGTGTTCGTCTACGAAGGGCACGTCGGTGGGGTGGGGATCGCCAAGCGCGGCTTCGCGGCCCTGCCCGACCTGCTCGCGAGGGTCGCCGATCTGATCGAGCGCTGCCCCTGCGACGAGGGCTGCCCGGCTTGCATCCAGAGCCCCAAGTGCGGCAACGGAAACCGTCCCCTCGACAAGGCGGGCGCGGTGGTGCTGCTCCGCAAGCTCCTGGAGGATGCTCGCGCCCCCGATGAGGCCGCGCGACCACCCTCTCCGCCGGGCGCCGAGATCGGCCGATTCGCCGGAGGAACCGGACAGAAACTTCCATTGAACGAAAGAGCGGAAGACAGTCCGCGGTCGGCGTCCAGGTCAATCCCGCGCCTCGGTGGTCGCACGGAGCCCACCGAGGTGTCAGTCGAGCGGCAGCGTTCGGCGACCGAGTCGGCCCGCTCGCGGAGCGAGCCCAGGAGCGGAGAGGGCCGCGAGGGGACGGTGCTCTTCGACATCGAGACACTGCGTTCGGCGGAGGAGGTCGGGGGATGGAACAAGGCGCACCGCATGGGGGTGGCGCTGGCGGTGGCGTTGCGCTTGGAGGAGGGGAAGTTCGAGACCTTCTTCGAGCGGGATGTCGAAGGTCTGATCGCGCTCTTGAAGGGCGCCGGTCTGGTGGTCGGGTACAACTCGCGGCGCTTCGATTACGCGGTGCTCTCGGGCTACACGGGCGAGGACTACCGGCGCACTCTGCCGACCCTCGATCTGCTCGAATCGCTGCACCGCCAGCTCGGCTTCCGGGTGGGTCTGGATCACGTCGCCCGCGAGACGCTCGGACACGGCAAGACCGGGGATGGATTGCAGAGTCTGGAGTGGGTGCGGGACGGTCGCCTCGACCTGGTCGAGTCCTATTGTCGAATGGACGTCGAGCTCTTGCGCGACGTCTATCTGTACGGGCGCCGCGAAGGCTACGTGGTGGTGTCGGCCCGCGGCTCGGGACGCATCCAGGTGCCGGTCGACTGGTAGCGATCTGGCGCGCGGCCGCTTCAGGCCAGTTCGAGATCGGTCTTGGCGAAGCGCTCGTCGTCAGCCAGCAGGGGTTGGTCCGCCAGCCGCGCGGTCGCGTACGAGAGGCATTCTCCGAAGTCCAGCCCCACCTTCGAGCGCCCGCGCCCATAGGTCCGATACGCCTGCGAGGCCGCGCGGGAGTGGGCGTCGCTGAATGGGATCACGGTGAGGCCGAGCTCCTGGACGAAACGGGCCAGCAGCGGAGACACGTCCTTGCCGGTCGCCGCGCTCAGCTCGAAGCCGGCTTCGACCAGGGTGGGCGCACCGATGCCGGCGCGTCGCGCCGAGGCGAGAGCGGCGATGAGTCGCTCGTGCCCGGGCCGTCGCAGGAATACGGACGTGACGGCAGAAGAATCCACGATCACGGAAGGCTCTTACGCGGGTGGCGTCTCCTCGCCGGGTCAGCGGGTCGCCAAGCGACCACGCGTGGCACGCGCCCGAATCACCGACCAGACCTCGCGTTCGAGGAAGGAACGGAGCTCCGCGGTCCGGTCCTGGTGCACGACGTGGAAAGAGAGCCGTTCGCGACGCTCCTCGAGCGCTCGGCGGATCGCTTCGGTCTTCGACTCGCCGGTCAGTTGAGCGACCTCGGCCACCAGATCCTCGACCTGCGGATTCTTGATGTTCAGCGCCATTCCGCTCTCCTCCGGAAGTTTGGGTGAGGATAGGTGTAAGGGTTGAAAATGTCAACCATGGTGTAAATTCGTGTCGGCTGGCCAGGTGGCCGGGCCGGTGCGCTCGTGGAAAGTAGGATGCGCGCTCGTCTCGTCCGACGGGAATGGAGCACTGGAGATGAAGCTCGAGATCGAGGGGCTGGGGAAGCTCTATCGGGGAGGGCGTTGGGGACTGCGCGGCGTCGAGCTCGAGCTCGGCGTAGGAGTTGTCGGACTGCTGGGTCCGAATGGCGCCGGCAAGTCGACGCTGCTGCGCATCCTCGCGACGGTGACCCGACCGACCGAGGGGCGGGCGCGCTGGAACGGCATCGAGATCACGGCCGAACCGGACCGCGTGCGTCGGGTCCTGGGATACCTCCCGCAGGACTTCGGCATCTATCCGAACCTGACCGCGCGTGAGTTCCTGGCCTATCTGGCCGCGGCCAAGGGCCTGGCGCGGCGCGAGGCGGCAGCGCGCATCGACGCCCTGCTCGACCTGGTGAATCTGCGCGAGGACGCGGATCGGCGACTGGGCGGATTCTCGGGGGGAATGCGGCAACGGGTGGGCATCGCGCAGGCTCTGCTCAACGACCCCGAGCTCCTGATCGTCGACGAGCCGACCACCGGGCTCGATCCCGAAGAGCGCGTTCGCTTCCGAAATCTGCTTTCAGACCTGGCCGGCGAACGGATCGTCGTTCTCTCGACCCACATCGTGCCCGACGTCGAATCCGTGGCGACCGACCTGGTGATCATCGATCATGGTCGACTGGTTGCGCACGAGGCGCCGGAGCAGCTGCTCGCGGCGGTCGAGGGGAAAATCTGGCAGTGGACGATTCCGAGCGCCGAGTTGGCGGCGGCGCGCGCGCGTTTCCAGGTCTCGGGAACCGTCCGTCGGAGTGACGGGGTGGAAGTTCGCGCGGCGGCGGCCGAGGCGCCGACCTCCGAAGCGCGCCGCGTGCCGCCGACCCTCGAGGACGGCTACCTCTGGAGGATCGCGTCGCACCGGCGGGAAGCAGCGGCGTGAGAACGGTCTGGGCGATCGCGCTCGCCGATTTTCGGGATCGGGTGCGCCGGCGCAGCTTCCTCGCCGTGCTCTCGATCGCGGGCTTTCTCGGCTTGCAGGCGATCCAGGGCAAGATCCTGGTCGCGCTCGGTCCTTACACCGGCGCTCCCACCTCGGCGTGGGCGGGCATGCTGATGTCGATGGTGGCTGCGACCTTCCTCGGCCTGGCGGGTTTCTGGGTGGTCAAGGGTTCCGTGGAGCGGGACGCCCGCACGGGAGTCGGCCAGATCCTCGCGGCAACGCCGATGTCGAAGCCCGCCTACGCTTTGGGCAAGGCGTTGAGCCACTTCGGGGTCCTGGCTGCGATGTGCGGGGTGCTGGCGTTGGCGGCGTTCGCCCTGCTCGCCGTGTCCCCGGCGCACGAACCGGTCGAGCCCGTGCAGGTTCTCTTGCCGATCGTCTTGCTGGCGCTGCCCGGGCTCGCCATCGTCGCCGCCTGTGCGGTTCTCTTCGAAACGATCCGCCCGCTCTCGCGCGGCTTCGGCAACTTGATCTGGTTCTTCGGCTGGACGCTGCTCCTGGTGGCCACGATGGAGTCGAACGGCCCGGATCTGTTCGGCGTCGCGACCGGGCGCGCCATGTTGGGCGAAGTCGTGAAGTCGCTCGACGGGAGCTGGAGTGGTTCGTTCAGGATCGGTGTCGGTGGACCGAACGACCGGGCCACCGAGACCTTTCGCTGGGAGCGCATGCCGGTCAGCGCCTCATTGGTCGGCGAACGGGGAGCGGTGCTGGGATTGGCCGCTCTGCTGGCGCTTCTCGCAGCCCTGCCGTTCGATCGCTTCGACCCGGCGAGGCGGGCGCGGAAAGCCCCGGATGGCGGCGATCGAGGGATGCCGGAACCGAGTCCGGACGCCCCTTCCCGGGTCGTTGCGGCGGAGCTTCCCGGCCTTTCGACGAGCCGGTCGCTCGGTGTCACGGGCCTGATCGGCGCCGAGACGCGCTTGGCGATTCGCGGGATGTCTCGCTGGTGGTTGCTCGGCGCGGCGGTGCTTACTTTCGGAGGACTCCTCGCTTCCCCCGCTTCGCGCGGTGGCTGGATCGCCGCCGCGTTTCTCTGGCCGGCGCTCGCCTGGTCCGGCCTCGCGACGCGCGATCGGGCGCAGGGTCTCACGCCGCTTCTGCACGCGACTCCACGGCCCTTGCGGCGTCAGCTGCCTGCGGTGGTGGCGGCCGGATTCCTGGTCGGCGCGAGCTGTTGCGGCGGAGCGATCTTGGGGCGGCTGGTGGCGGGCGAGATGGCCGGCGCGGTCGCGACGGTCGTCGGCTGTCTGGCCATGGCGGTTCTGGCGGTCGCTCTGGGCGTGTTGTCGAACGGTCCGCGTCTCTTCGAAGGGCTTTACGTCGCGCTCTGGTACGTGGGACCTCTACAGCGCGGATGGCCGCTCGACTTCGCGGGAGTCGGCGGCGAGAGCGTGCGTCGCTTCGTGCCCGTCTTTTTCCTGGTCGCCGCGCTGGGGCTGCTCGCCGCGGCCGTGGCGCTCGAACGCCGCCGCCGGCGGCTCGACGGCTCCGGCCGCTTCGCCTGATCGGTCCCTAGAGCAGCTTGCTGGCCAGGTTGGCGAGCTCGCTGCGCTCGCCCTTGTCGAGGTTGACTTGGGCGTAGAGGCGATTGCCCTTGATGCGGTCGATCAGGTAGGAGAGCCCGTTCGACTGAGCGTCGAGGTAGGGCGTGTCGATCTGGAAGACGTCGCCGGTCAGCACGACCTTGGTCCCCTCGCCCGCCCGGGTGATGATGGTGCGCACCTCGTGCGGAGTCAGATTCTGCGCCTCGTCGACGATGAACATGATGTTCGAGAAGCTGCGGCCGCGGATGTAGGCGAGGGGAGCGATGTGGAGCTTCTCGGCGTCGACCATCTCGTCGAGGCGCCGGTAGTCGCGGTCTTTCTCGTCGAACTGGTGCTTGATCACCGACAGGTTGTCCCACAGGGGCGCCATGTAGGGGTTGATCTTCGACTTGATGTCGCCGGGCAGGTAGCCGATATCGCGATTGGCGAGCGGCACCAGCGGGCGAGCGAGGAAGATCTGCCGGAACTGCCGCCGTTGCTCGAGCGCGCCGGCGAGGGCAAGCAGGGTCTTTCCGGTGCCGGCCTTTCCCGAGATCGTCACGAGGGGCACCGCCGGATTGGTGATGGCGTGCAGGGCGAAGGTCTGCTCGGCGTTGCGAGGCTGGATGCCGTAGGCGGGGGTCTTGTAGACGCGCTCGAGCATGCCGGTCACCGGGTTGTGCCAGACCAGGGCCGAGTTCTGCGGGCTGCGCAGGATGTAGTAGTGGTTGGCGAGCGGCTCGGCAATCCCCACCTCCTCCGGCGAGATCGCGCCTTGCTCGTAGATGCGGAGGATGGGCTCGGGGTCTTCGATCTCGTGATCGGTCTTGCCCCGGTAGAGGTGGTCGACGTCCTTCACGCGAACCGTCTGGTAGTCCTCGGCCCGCAGGTTGAGCGCCCGCGCCTTGACCCGCAGGTTGATGTCCTTGGAGACCAGGATGACGTCGCGGCCGACCTGATTTTCGGCCAACGCCAAGGCGGTGTTCAGGATGCGGTGGTCGTTCTTGTCGGTGCCGAAGATCCGTCGCGCGTCGACCGAAGAGTTCTCCTCGGTGACCACGCGCAGCCGGCCGAGGTCGGGGCCGTCGAGTGGGATCCACTCATCGACGATGTCGCGGCTCGACAGGGCGTCGAGCTGGCGGATGAATTCGCGCGCCTGCAGGTTGACGACCGTGTCGCCCTTCTTGAAGTGATCGATCTCCTCGAGCACCGTGATCGGAATCGCCACGTCGTGCTCCTGGAAGCTGAAGATCGCACCGGCGTCGTAGAGGATGACCGAAGTGTCGAGGACGAACAGTTTCGTCGGCCGCTGGGCCATGCGCGATATTCGATCACAGGGCGAACGAGCGAGGGAGGGATCCGGGCGCGGGAGAGAGGCGCGCGGGGCCGGCCGAGAAGCTCAGGTCACCGGAAGTCGTGGCTGGGCGTCTCGGTGAGCACGAGCAGGGGCCAGAAGCGTTCGGCCTGCAGGGAAACGGCGCCGTCGCGGGACTCGACGATGCCTTCGACGATCAGGCCCGGGTTGCCGAGGATCAGGGCCCGATTCGCATGCAGGAGCGCTGGCGGCACGATCGCTTGCGCCATGCCGCTCTCGTCCTCGAGGGTGAGGAAGAGGGTTCCCTTGGCGGTTCCCGGGCGCTGACGCACGATCACCGCCCCGGCGATGCGGGCGCGCGTCCCCGGGCGCAAGCGGCCCACATCCACCGTCCGCACCACGCCGCGGCGCTCGAGGCGGGCCCGCCAGTAGGCCAGCGGATGCGCCCCCACCGTGATCCCCGTTCCGGCGAAATCCGCCACCGTCTCCTCGTAGCGCGTCATCTCCGGCAACGGCGAAGGTGGTCTCGTCGCTTGGCCTCTTTCCATTGAAGGTGAAGACGAGCCTTCGGATCGGCCATGCCGCTCTCCACCGCCGACCGCCGATAGCGCCGTTGCGACTCCTGCCTTCGGAAGTCTTTCGTCTTTCCCCTTCGATGGAAGCTTTTTGTCTTTGGTCTTGCCTTTGGGTGAACCTGTCCCGTCTCCTCTTCTTTGCTGTTCAGCGAAGAGCTCGCCGGTGGGGCGGACGGCGAGGGAGGCTTGCCAGAGGGCCTGGCGGCGGGTGAGGCCGAGCGAGGCGAGGGCGCCGACGGTGGCGAGGCGCTCGAGCTCATCGCCGCGCAAGCCGGTGCGTCGTGCGAGGTCGTCCGCGTTGCGAAAGGCACCGCCGGACTCGCGGGCACACACGATCGTCTCGGCCGCCGCCCGGCGCAGCCCCTCCACGTAACGGAGACCGAGCCGGCAGGCCCCTTCCCGGTCGCCCTCCCAGACGCACTCGACCGCCGAGGCGTTGACGTCGATCGGCAGCACGGTGACACCGTGGCGCTGGGCGTCCTGGACCAGGGTCGCCGGATGGTAGAAGCCCATCGGCCACGCGTTGAGCAAGCCGATCAGGAAGGCGGTGGGGTGGTGGCGCTTCAAGTAGGCGCTCGCGTAGGCGATCAGCGCGAAGCTCGCCGCGTGCGACTCCGGGAAACCGTAGAGCGCGAACGAGGTGATCGACTGGACGATCTGGTCCTGGGTTTCGCCGGTGATGCCGCGCGCCGCCATGCCGTCGCGGAGCTTCCGCTCGATCGTCTGCATGCGCTCGACCGAGCGCTTGAATCCCATGGCGCGGCGCAGCTCCTCGGCCTCGCCGCCGGTGAAGCCGGCCACCGTCATCGCCATGCGCAGGAGCTGCTCCTGGAAGATCGGCACGCCGAGGGTCCGTTTCAGGATCGGCTCGAGCGAGGGGTGGAAGTAGGTCACCCTCTCGCGTCCCAGCCGGCGCTCGAAGAAGGGGTGGACCATGCCGCCGGTGATCGGTCCCGGGCGGATGATCGCGACCTGGATCACCAGGTCGTAGAAACGGGTGGGGGCGTTCCTCGGCAGCGAGGCCATCTGCGCCCGGCTCTCGACCTGGAAGACGCCGACCGTGTCGGCGGCGCGCAGCATGGCGTAGACCTCCGGGTCGTCGGGAGGCAGATGCGCGAGGTCGAGGTGCGCCCGCTCCTTCGTGCGTACGATCGGAATCACCTGCTCGAGCGCGTTCAGCATGCCGAGGCCCAAGAGGTCGATCTTGATGATCCCGAGATCGGCGCAGTCGTCCTTGTCCCACTGCACGACGACGCGTCCCTCCATCGCCGCCGGCTCGAGTGGCACCACCTCGTCGAGCCGGCCCGCCGCGATCACCATGCCGCCCGAGTGCTGGCCGAGGTGGCGGGGCAGGTTCTGGATCGCGAGCCAGTGCTCGCCGAAGAGCTGGATACGGCGCTCTTCGGGATCGAACCCGGCGGCGCGCATCTCGTTCTCGAATGCCTTGGTGTCGCCGCGCTCGAGGTCGTAGCGCCAGGAGCCGAGCTGCTTGGCTAGCTTGTCGACCTGCGTGGCCGAGAAGCCGAGCGCCTTCGCCACCTCTCGCGCCGCCGAACGGTCGCGGTAGGTGATCACGTTGGCGGTCATCGCCGCGCCCAGCGAAGGTCCGCTTCCGCCGACCGTCGTCCCGTACCTCCGGTAGACGTACTGGATGACCTTCTCGCGTTGATCTCCCGACGGAAGGTCGAGGTCGATGTCCGGCCATTCGCCGCGCTCCTCGGAGAGGAAGCGCTCGAAGAGCAGATCCATCTTCACGGGATCGATCGCGGTGATGCCGAGCGCGTAGCAGACGGCGCTGTTGGCGGCCGAGCCGCGCCCCTGGCAGAGGATGCGTTCGCGGCGGCAGAACTCGACCAGGTCCCAGACGATCAGGAAGTAGCCGGCGAGATCGAGCTTCTCGATCAGGGAGAGCTCCCTCTCGATCTGGGCTTGCGCGCGCGCGGTCAGCGGGCGGAAGCGGGATCGAGCCGCGTTCCAGGTGATCCCGCGCAGGTAGGAGGACGGCGTTTCGTCCGCCGGCAGCGGGAACTCGGGAAAGCGGTAGCCGAGATCGTCGAGGGTGAAGGCGAGTCGTTCGGAGAGCTCCCAGGCCTGGATGAGCGCTTCCGGATGGTCGGGGAAGAGGCGCGCCATCTCGGCGGCGCTCTTCAGGTGACGCTCGCGGTTGGGAGCGAGGAGCGAGCCGGCCGCGTCGAGCGTCGTGTGTTCGCGGATCGACGTCAGGACGTCGAAGAGCGGCTTGTCGCAGGGCCGTGCGAAGCGGACGCCGTGGGTGGCGACGAGCGGCAGGCGGAGCCGCTGCGCGAGCTCGACCAGGACGCGGTTGCGGCGCTCTTCCGCGCGCCGGCCGTGACGTTGGATCTCGACGTGAACGCGGCCGGGGAACGCGTCGACGAGGCGCCGCATCCGGGCGTGGGCGCGCTCGAGGTCTCCCCCTTCGATCGCCGCGGCGATCGGCCCCTCGTCGCCGCCGGTCAGGACATGGAGTCCGGCGGCGTGTTCGCGGACCTGTTCCCAGCGCACGCACGCTTCTCCCTTCGGTTTGTCGAGTGCGCCGGCGGTGAGAAGCTTGCAGAGGTTGCGATACCCGGTGCGGTCCCCCGCCAGCAGGGTCAACCGGCGGGCCTCGACGAGGGTGACCTCGGCACCGACCAGGGCCTTGAGGCCGGCCTGCCGAGCCGCTTTCCAGAAACGGGGGGCGCCGTAGACGCCGTTGCGGTCGACGAGCGCCACGGCCGGCAGGCCGAGCTCGGCGGCGCGGGCGACCAGGTCTTCGGGGAGCGAGGCGCCGTCGAGAAAGGAGAAGGCCGATGCGCAACGCAGCTCGGCGTAGGGGAGGGGCGAGCGTCTCCGGCCGCCCGGCCGGTAGTCGCGCTGCCGGATCTTCTCCTTGCGGGCTCCCGGCGATGCGTAGGGTCGGCCCGATCCCAGGTTGCGCGCCAGTCCGGTTCGACCCCGCTCGCCCATGTCCGGATGCTAGCGTAAAAGAGACGTAAATAAACCCTGTCATAGGATCCGCCGCCATGTCTCCCGAGCTCGCCGTGCCGCCCCTGGGTCTCACCGAGGACGAAGCCGAAGCCCGCTTCACCGAGTTGCAGAAGAAACTGGCGCCGCTCTGGAAGTCGATCCAGGCGATGAACCAGGACGAGCAGACGATCGTGGTGGCGCCGTCGATCTCGGTCGACTTCGAGGCCTCGCCCGCGCTCGTCCAGGCGTACGAGGAGCGCTTCCTCTTCTTGCTCCTGCTGCTCCGCCAGCCACGCGCCCGTTTGATCTACCTGACCTCGCAGGCGATCCATCCGTCGATCATCGACTACTACCTGGCGCAGATGCCGGGCGTGGTGCCGAGCCACGCGCGACGCCGGCTCTTTCTGCTGGCGCCCTTCGATGGCTCGCCCCAGCCGCTCTCGGCGAAGCTCCTGGCGCGCCCCAAGCTCCTGGCCGAGATCCGCTCCCTGATCCCTGACCCGAACCGCGCCCACCTCATCACCTACAACACCACGACGCTCGAGCGCGATTTGGCGCTGCGGCTCGGCATCCCCATGTTCGGCGCCGATCCGAAGTACTTTCCCCTGGGGACGAAGAGCGGCTGCCGGCGCCTCTTCGAGGAGGAAGGCGTCTCTCATCCTTTCGGCATCGAGAATCTCTCGACTCCGGACGAGGTCGTGGATGCACTCTGCCGGATGCGCGCCGCGCGACCGGAAGTCCGCCAAGCCCTCGTCAAGCTCAACGAAGGGGTGTCGGGGGAGGGCAACGCGCTGGTCGACCTCGTGGACTTGCCCGCCTCCGGCAGCGCCGACGAGAAGCCGCGAGTCGCCGAGCGGTTGCGCGCGATGAGCTACGAGAAGGCGGACACGACCTACGACGGCTACGTCGCCAAGCTCGCCAGGCGGGGCGGGGTCGTCGAGGAGCGCATCTCCGGCGATGCGTTCCGGAGCCCGAGCGTGCAGCTGCGCATCACGCCGCTCGGCGAGCTCGAGCTGCTCTCGACCCACGACCAGCTGCTCGGGGGGCCGAGCGGGCAGAGCTACCTCGGCTGCACGTTCCCGGCCGATCCCGCCTACGCGGCGGCGATCAGCCGCGAAGCGGCCAAAGTCGGCGAGCGCCTGGCGCGCGAGGGCGTGATCGGACGCTTCGCGCTCGATTTCGTCTCGGTGCGGGACCCGGACGGCTCGTGGCGCAGCTACGCCATCGAGATCAACCTGCGCAAGGGTGGAACGACCCACCCCTTCCTCACCCTGCAGTTTCTGACCGACGGCAGCTACGACGCGGAGCGCGCCCAGTTCACGGCGCCGAGCGGCCAGCCCAAGTGTTTCGTGGCCAGCGACCACGTCGAGTCGCCGAGCTTCCGCACCCTGACCGCCGACGATCTGATCGACCTGGCGCTTCGCCACGGTCTGCATTTCGAGCAGTCACGGCAGACGGGAGTCGTCTTCCACATGCTTTCGGCGATGGGCGAGACGGGCCGGCTCGGCCTCACCGCCGTCGCGGATTCGCGGGAAGAGGCTGCCGCGCTCTACCGCAAGACGCTGGATGTTCTCGAAGAGGAAGCGAAGGCGGCACTCGAGGACCCCGGCCTGCCGAACCTCTAGAAGGGATACGAAGGGCCCTCGCTCGCTCCGAACACCCGCGGAACGGGGCGGTCCTGGCGATACCGGACGACCTTCTCCGAGGGGTCAGTGGGCGACGAGAACGGGGCAGGGGGCGAGCTGCAAGAGCTTGTCGGAAACGCCGCCCAGCAGGAGCTCGCGCCAGGCCGAGAGGCCGCGTCGGCCAGCCGCCAGAAGGTCGACGTCGGGCTCGGCCGCGAGGTCGAGGATCGTCTCCGCGGCGGGGCCCTCCGCGGAGCGGAGCTCCACCCGCGAGCGGTCGATTCCGATCTCGTCGAGCAGCGAGGCCAGAGCTTCCAGGTTCCCTTCGGCCTTCTCGTCGCGGATCCGTACCGCACGGACGTGGGCGTCCGGAAACAGCCGGGCGACCGTTTCGGCGGCGCGGCGCGAGCCCTTGGAGCCGTCGAAGGCGAGGAGCACGACGCGCGGCGGTGCGACCGTTTCGCGTCCCCGCGTGACGACCACCGGGACGGTCGCCTCGCGCGCCACCGCGCTGGAGACGCTGCCGAGCAGAAGGCGGCCCGAGCGGTAGCCATGCTGACCGACGACGAGCAATTCGGACCGATGGTCGCGAACATGCTCGAGCAGCGTCTCGACGGGCAGCCAGCGGCGCACGAAGATCTCGACGGTCGCGCCCGTCGCGGTCAACTCGCTCCGTTCGTGTTCCAACGCGACGCGCATCTCGGCTTCGTGATGGTCGAGCAGCTCGTCGACACGCAGCTCCCAATGCTGGGCGGGAATGCTCGGCAGAGAGAGCGCGTGCACCAAGTGGAGCGGCACCCCACCCAAACGGGTAACGACGGCCGCAGCCCACGACGCGGCGCGTTGGGCGTCTTTCGAGCCGTCGTAGCCAACCGTGATGGGGCCCATGAGAGAGGTCATCCGTGCGCGCTTTCAGCGTGGCATCGTAGCAAAGAGGTCGGCAATGCCGCATCGCGGCGTGAAGGTGGCGCGCCGCCGCACTAGCATGCCGCTGAATTTTTTCAGCGTGCGTGGGAACCCATCGCAAAAGAGCGGGGTTCCTTCGGTGGCTCGAGGAGGGCCCGAGGGATGAGAAGCAGACAAAAGTGGCTGGTCGTGATCGTCGGTGGGCTCGTCGCGGCGACGCTTTCCGCGCAGGATCAATCGACGAAGCCTCAGGAGAAACCCGCGGCAACGACCTCGGAAGTGATCGTGGTCACGGCTTCGCGCACCGAGCAGCCGCTGAACGAGGCGCCGGCATCCCTGAGCGTCCTCGATCAGAAGACGATCGAGTCGATTCCCGCCGACAACTACGGCGACCTGTTGCGCAACGTGCCCGGGCTCAACGTCTCCCAGACCAGCGCCCGTGACATCAACATCACGTCGCGCGGCGCGACCAACACCCTGGCGACCTCCGAGTTGGTCATGGTCGACGGCCGCTCGCTCTACCTCGACTTCTTCGGCTTCGTGATGTGGGACTTCCTGCCGGTTGATCCGGTCGAGATCAAGCAGATCGAAGTGGTCAACGGGCCGGGCAGTGCCGTATGGGGCGCCAACGCCATGACCGGCGTGGTCAACGTGATCACCAAGCGGCCGAAGGAGATCGTCGGCACGTCGATCCTGCTGGGCGGCGGCGAGATCGGCACCAAGTACGGCAGCGTCACCAACGCCGGCGTGTCGGGGAACTTCGGCTACAAGGTGTCGGCCGGCTATTACGAGCAGGATGCGTTCGAGCGGCCGACCGGCCCGGTGCCGGGCTCCAATCCGCCGGCGACCTATCCCGACTTCAAGAATCAGGGCACCAAGCAGCCCAAGGGCGACGTGCGTCTCGATTGGGACCTGACCGAAGATTCGTATTTCGACATCCAGGCCGGGCGGGCGCAGACCTCGGGCATCATCCAGACCGGCATCGGACCCTTCCAGATCGATAACGGGACCAAGCTGACCTACGGCAAGATCGACTACGACAAGCAGTCCTTCCACATCGGCACTTTCTGGAACGGGCTGGACGCCGACTCGAAGAACCTCTACACGCGCGGCGCCGACGGCAACCCGCTGGGCTTCGCGTTCAAGACCAACACCTACGACATCGATCTTGCGAACACCTCGGTGGCCGGCAGCCACCACATCTTCACCTACGGCGCCGACTACCGGCACAGCACGTTCGACCTCCAGATCGCGCCGCAAGGCACCCGGAAGAACGAGTGGGGCGCCTTCGTGCAGGACGAGATGATTCTCGGCGACCACTGGCGGTGGGTGGTCGGCGGCCGCTACGACGATGTCGATCCGATCAGCGGCGTCTTCACGCCGCGGACCAGCTTGATGTATTCGCCACGACCGAACCACACGTTCCGCGTTTCGTACAACAAGGCATTCCGGTCACCGTCGGTGATCAACGACTACCTCAACGTCGTCATCCTCAACCAGGCGACGGTACCGGTCGGCGGCGTGCCGGTGACGGTCTACATTCCGGCGCTCGCCACCGGTGACGTGGCCTTGAGCGAAGAGCAGCTCACCGCCTACGAAGTGGGCTATGTCGGCACGCTGCACAACGGCATGATCGTGACCCTGTCCGCGTACCGGAACGAGACCAAGAA
Source organism: Thermoanaerobaculia bacterium (assembly GCA_963712855.1). Lineage (GTDB taxonomy): Bacteria > Acidobacteriota > Thermoanaerobaculia > Multivoradales > JAGPDF01 > JACTMI01. The sequence goes on along the minus strand of CAVQJN010000001.1, from coordinate 15,593 downwards.
CACCATCGACTTCTACGTCTCGGGCCTCTACGGACCGGGCAATCTCCCGATGCTGCCGCCGCCGTTCAACGCGGTGGTGCCCTGCTTCAACTACGCGCCGGGGACGCTTCCCGCGGCGGTCTGTCCGCTGGGCGGTCTGGCGGGCATCGTGCCGTCGAACTTCAGCTACCGGAACCTGCAGGGCAAGCAGGTTGACCGCGGCGTGGAGCTCTCGCTGCAGAAGCGGTTCTCGCAGGACTGGTCCTGGTTCTTCAACGGTTCCTGGCAGGACAAGCCGACCTTCGACAAGTCGATCGACGTCCTCTCGCAGAACATTCCGCCGGAGTGGCGCGGCAACGCCGGCTTCTCCTTCGATCCGGGTCCCTGGTTCGTGAGCGCCAACGTGAACTACCAGGACAAGGCCTACTGGGCCGACGTCCTCAACATCCGCGCCTACACCGACGCGTTCACGACCCTCAACGCCACGATCGGCGTGCGTCTGCTCGACGAGCGGATGACGATCGAGCTGCGCGGCACCAACCTGACCGACAAGCGTCTCCAGCAGCACATCTTCGGCGACATCATCGCGCGCAAGATCACCGGGCAGATCGGCTTCCGCTTCTGAACCGGGCGCCGCGAATCTAGACTCATGGGCCGGGGCCTTCGGGCCTCGGCCCTTCTCTTTTCTCGATGCCGCGCTCCGCCCGACTGCCGCTCTCGGTCAAGCTGGCGTTCACCGCCTGGATGGCGGTCTGGGTGCCGGCCTACTGGTACGCCAATGGCGCGACGAATTTCCTCTGGCTGTGCGACTTCGCGAACTTCGGCATTCTCGCCGCGGTGTGGGCCGAGAGCGCCCTGCTGGTCTCTGCGCAGCTTTGCGGCGTGCTGTTCATTCAGACGCTCTGGGCGGTCGATTTCTTCACCGGGCTGCTCTTGGGCAGGCATCCGATCGGCGGCACCGAGTACATGTTCGACGCCGCGGTGCCGCTCTGGTCGCGTGGCTTGTCGTTGTTCCACCTCTGGACCGTGCCGCTGCTCATCTGGCTGGTGCGACGGCTGGGTCACGACCGGCGAGGGTGGAAGTTACAGACTGGCTTCGCGGCGCTTCTCTTGCCCGCCGGCCTGCTCCTGGGGACCCGCCAGCAGAATCTCAACTGGATGTGGGCGCCCTTCGGCGTGCCCCAGACTCTGATGCCGCCGCTGCTGTTCGCCTTCGCGTCCCTTCCGATCGTCGCGGCGGTGCTCTTCTGGGCGGGCGATCTCGTGGTGCGGCGATGGCTCGCGCCGCGCTCGCCTCAGTCGTAGGCGCCATCGACGAACCAGTGCTCCGACGCGACCTCGCGGAAGAGCCGCCACAGCCCGCCGCCCGCGAGCTCGATGTCCCAGTACTCGCGCGCGAGCGGCGCCGTGCTCCACCAACTCTCTTCGATACGCCAGGGGCCGGCGGCCACCACCACCTCGCCTTCGACGGTGGGCCGCTTGGCGGTCGCTTCGTGGACCGGAGTGCGGACCCGTCGCGGACAGCCGTCGGGCTCGATCTCGACTTCCAGCTCGAGCGCCGGCCGTAACGTGCGGACGGTGAGCAAGCCGCGCGGGCGGCGCGGTTGGAGCGTCCGTTCGGGTGGCGGCGGCGGCGCGAAAGGACGCAGAGCGAAGCGCTCCGGCCGGTGGCCGTCGACGGTGGCCGGTGTGCCGACGCGTTCGGGTCCGAGGAGCGCGAACAGGCGGGCCAGGGTGGTGGCGAGCCGGTCGGGGGAGAGCGCCGGCGGACCAAACAGTGACCCTTGCACGGCGCGCGGCCGGTCGGGCGTGGCGCCGAAGGCGAAGCCGGCCACCGCGGCGCCGGGCGGCCGCGCCTCGAGCTCGAGCTGGACGAGGCGGAGGAGGGTCTTGGCTTCGCGGGTCGGGGCCGGCAAGCACAGCGCGCGCTCGTCGTGTCCCGCCGGCTCGAGTGCCAGGGTGACATCGAGGCGGGCGCAGCCCAAGCCCTCCGCCTCGAGCCGGCGGCAGAGCCGATCGAGCGCCGCGTGGGCGAGAAAGAGGAAGGGCTCGAGCGACGCGAGCGGCCACTCGAGCTCCAGGCCCTCGCGAAATTCGCGCGCCGGTTCACGTGGCGCGAGCGGCCGGGGATCGATTCCCCGGGCGACGAGATGCAGCGCCCGTCCGGTCTCTCCCAGCCGGCTCGCCACCTCGGCGGCCGGCAGTCCGGCGAGCTCGCCGATCGAACGGATCCCCCAGCGTGCGAATGTCTCGGCGAGCTTCACTTCGGGAGCGAGACGGGAGAGCGGCAACGACGCCAGGAAGGATGCCTCGCGGCCCGGCGCCACGATCTCCGGTGTGCCGGTCCGCGTCCCTTGAGCCGCCACTTCCGCGGCCAGCTTGCTCGCCGCGATGCCGACCCGTGCGGGCAACCCCTCCCGCTGCGCGGCGTGGGCGAGCTCGTGCCCCAGCGCGCGTTCCGGATCGTCGTCCGGCCCTTTTCCCGGAAAGCGGCGCGCGATGCCGTCGGCGTCGAGGAAGACCTGCCCCGGAGCGGCCGGCTCGACGCGGGGCGAGAAGCGTTCGGCGACCTCGATCAGGGCCTCGGCGGCGGCGCGCTCGCACTCGGGGTCGCGCCCGCGCGCCGCCAGTTTGGGGATCAGCGTGCGCGCTTGGGCGAGCGTCATGCCGGGTTTCACTCCGGCGCGTCGCGCGGCGCGCGTGGCGGCGAGAATGCGTGCCGCCGGTCCCTCCCCTTCGACGATCGCGGTCGCCTCGCGTCCGAGCTCGGGTTCGGCGCGCAGTCGTGCGGCAAGGGGGAAGAGAGGGACCGAGAGGCAGGCGATGCGGTTCACGAGACGGCGAGACGAAGCGACGGGGAAGCGGAAACGGCGCGGTCGAGGTGGGGCTTGAGCGCGGCGAGCCGGGCGCTGATGCCGTCGAGCAGCCGTGGCTCCGCCCCCCGCCCGAGCCAGTGGCCGTGGCTCGATTGCAGCTCGAGTGCCGCCGCCGCGGCCACCCCGGTCGCGCGATAGGGGGCGGAGACGAGCAGCAACGCGCCGGCGTCGCGGGCCGCCCGGGCGAGCCGCAGCCAGTGCCCTTCGGCGCCTCGCCCGCCGGGCAGGGGCGGCAAGCCGAGATCGACCACGACCAGCGGCAAGCCCCCGCCGACGATCGCTTCCGCCGCCGCCAGAGCCTGGCGGCTGTCGCGCGGCCGTGCCCAGAGGAGGCGGGGGAGCTCGATGCCGGCGGCGGCGCCGAGTTGGGGATCGAAGCTGTCTCCGAGGTCGACCAGGGCGGCGTTCTCACCGGCGGTGGTCGCGGTGGCGAGCAGCGCCAGGCAGAAGCCGAAACGTCCGGCCGAGCGCCGGCCGACCAGCTCCACCAGCTCGCCGCGCGGCAGGCCGGCGGGGAAGAGCGCGGCCACCGCCGGCAATGCGGCGCTCCAGGCCGCCGGCTCGCGCGGCGCCGCGAGGGCCTGGAGCTCGCGCACCGTGCGCACCCGCGCCGCCAGCGGCGACCCCGAGCGCTCGAGCCAGTCGAGCGCCGGCTTCGTGGAACGGGCGAGGGGTTCCGCGACCATGGGGTGATGATGAGGCGTAAAAAAGGCGGAAGTCAACCCTCTTTTCGACTTTCCAGAGGCTTGCCGCGCTCGGGGATGCCGCGCCCGGGCCGGCGGTCGGCCGTGGCGTCAGCCGGGGTAGTAGGAGCGCGGCTTCCTGGGCTGAGCGATCGGGCGGGGGGGGAGGTTGAGCTCGCCGGCGTGCTCGAGAAGGAATTCCTGAATGCCGTGCTTGTCGAGGAAGCTCCTCGCCGCGGCGAGGCCGGGGTTGAGACGCTCGACTTCGCCGTGCGAGAAGCGGGGCGGCTCGAGATTGTCCGGGCTGCGCACCTCTTCCCGGATCGTCTCGGCGGCGGTGATGCGGAAGTGTCCTGGCTGCGCCGGCATGACGTGCCCGGAACGGGCGAGTTGATGCACCATGCCGCCGGGTGCGAGCCGCGCGACCAGCAGGCGTGCCACCACCGGCCAGCGCTCGCGGCCGAGGTAGTTCGGAAAGTCCCAGGCCAGGATCAGCCCGAAACGTTCGTCGGGATCGAGAGCGAGCGCGGCGACGAGCTCCTTCTCCCAGAGCGGCAGTTTCTTGGGTTGCTCCCAGAGCGAAGACTCGCGGAGGGTGCTCTCGAAATCGAGCACCCGCACGCGCGCCTGCAGGCGGCGGAAGAAAGTGATGTTGGCGGCGAGCGCCGGGCCGAGATCGAGCACCGACGCACCCGGCCGGGGCAGGCGCTCGATCGCCTGCTTCAGGCCGGGCGCGATGTGCTCGACGTCGGGAGGCAGCGCCGGCGGGGCATCCGCCTCCGGCGGCGTCGCGGCTCCAGCTCGGCGGAGCCAGGCCATCCGCCGGTCAGCCGCGCGGCCGTTGGGGCGAGGACGAGGAGAGGGCCGCCGCGGTCAGCGAGGGGGAGGCCGGCTCGTTCTTCGCCGGCGGAGCGGGTCGCACAGAGGGCGCCGTCGTCGCTCCGGTGTGTTTCGGCTCCATGTCGATCGAGCCCTTGAAGCTCGCGCCGTCCTCGATCGTCACGCGCGGCGCCGTGACGTCGCCGCGCACTCGGCCGCTCTTGCGCACCACGACCTGCTCTTCGGCGGAGATGTTGCCCTCGACCTCGCCGTCGATCAGCACGGCGCGCGCGTGGACCTCCGCGGACAGACGTCCTTTGGCACCGACCGTCACCGCGTTCTGGCGCAGGAGGATCTTGCCCTCGACCTTGCCTTCGACCAGCAGATCTTCCTCTCCGGAGATCTCGCCGTGCACTACGGTGGCGGGGCCAATCACGGCGCGACCGCCGGAGTTCGTCGTCGTTTCGTTGGTGCGGTTCATGGGTGTTTCGTCCTCACGTCGGGGGCTGGGTGGAGGGGAAGCCGGCGTCGGTGCCGGCGGCGTCGATGGCTCGTTCTCACGTTTCCACATTCTCGATCCTCCGGGAGATCGGCGGGCGGAGTGGCATCAGGAACGCCGAGCTTCCGGCCGCGGAGCGGCCCATCTTGCCGCGTTCGGCTCTGGTCGGCTGTGTAAGGATTCGCGGCTGATGAGCGGAATCGACATTCTCGTCGTCGGAGGCGGCATCGTCGGCTTGGCGACGGCGCGCGAGCTCGCGCTCACCCACGGCCTCCACGTGCTCGTCGCGGAACGCGAAGAGCAGCTCGCGGCTCATCAGACAGGACACAACAGTGGGGTCGTGCATTCCGGCCTCTACTACCGGCCAGAGTCTCACAAGGCGCGCACTTGTGTCGAGGGGCGCGAGGCGCTGTTTCGCTACGCGCAGGCACGTGGCATTCCGCATGCGCGCTGCGGCAAGGTGGTGGTCGCGCTCTCGGAGGACGAGGTCCCCCGACTGGACGAGCTGGAACGTCGCGGGCGCGCAAACGGCTTGACGGGCCTGGAGCGGTTGGACGAGCGCGGCATCCGCGAGCACGAGCCGGAAGCGGCCGGCCTGGCCGGGCTCTGGGCTCCCGAAACGGGGATCATCGACTATCCGGCGGTGGTCGCGGCCTTCGCCGAGGACGTGCGGAGCGCCGGCGGCGAGGTGCGGACGCGCGCCGGGGTCGATGCCTTCACCCGTCGCGCCACCGGAATCGAGGCGATCGTGGGCGGCGATCGGATCGAAGCACGCTTCCTGGTCGTCTGCGCGGGCTTGGCCAGCGACCGGGTGGCGCGGCTCGCGGGGCTCGATCCCGAGGTTCGGATCGTGCCCTTCCGCGGCGATTATTTCGAGCTCGTGCCGGAGGCTCGCCGGCGGGTGCGGGGGTTGATCTATCCGGTGCCCGATCCGGCGCTGCCGTTTCTCGGGGTCCACCTGACCCGGCGCGTCGACGGCTCGGTCGAGGCGGGGCCGAACGCCGTTCTGGCCTGGAAGCGGGAGGCCTACCGCGCGGGAGCGTTTTCGCTGCGCGACGCCTGGACCACGCTCTCGTTCCCCGGCTTCTGGCGGATGGCCCGGCGCCAGGCCGCGGTGGCCAGCCAGGAGTACCGGCGGGCCTGGAATCGGCGTCGCTTCGCGGCGGAGTTGCGGCGTCTGGTGCCGACGCTCGGGGACGAAGAGCTTCGCCCCGCGGGATGCGGCGTGCGCGCCCAGGCGGTCGATCGCCAGGGGCGGCTGCTGGACGACTTCGTGTTCGCCGAGGACGAGCGCATGCTGCACGTGCTCAATGCGCCGTCCCCGGCGGCGACGGCTTCGATGGCGATCGGAAGGACGCTCGCGGAACGCGCGGTGAAGCGCCTGGCCGCCGCGTCTTGAACGCGTATCGAGGCGCCTCGTGACCTTTCGTGTCCTGCAGATCGACGCCTTCGCGGAACGCCCCTTCACCGGCAATCCGGCCGGCGTCGTGCCGCTCGACGGCGCCGCCGACCCCGCGTGGATGGCCGCTCTGGCCAACGAGATGAACCTCTCCGAAACGGCGTTCGTCTGGCCGGAGGGCGATCACTTCCGCCTGCGATGGTTCACGCCGGCGGTCGAGGTGAAACTCTGCGGGCACGCCACGCTGGCTTCCGCGCACGCGCTCTGGGAGCTCGGGCTTCTCGAGAGCGCTGTCGCCGCCCGCTTCGAAACGCTCTCGGGACGGCTGACCTGCCGGCGCACCGAGGAGGGGAAGATCGAGATGGACTTCCCGGCGCGCCCGCCGCGGCCCGCCGAGCCGCCGACGGGCTTCGCACGCGCTCTCGGGGCGACGATCGTGGAGTCGCACTCCAGCGCCGAGGATTTCCTGGTCCGTCTCGAGAACGCCTCGGCGGTCGTGGAGCTGGCGCCGGATCTCGGTGCCGTCGCCAGCCTGCCGGTGCGCGGCGTGATCGTGACCGCGGCAAGCGAGGCGGGCTCGGACGCCGATTTCGTCTCCCGCTTCTTCGCCCCGCGGGCGGGCGTTCCCGAGGACCCGGTGACCGGCTCCGCGCACTGCGTGCTGGCGCCTTACTGGGCGGCCCGCCTCGGCCGCGATCGCCTGGTCGGGCACCAGGTCTCGAAGCGTGGAGGACGGGTCGGGGTGGAGCTGCGTGGAGATCGCGTGCTGCTCTCCGGCCGGGCGGTCACGGTTTTCGTGGCCGAGCTGCGGGGCCGGGCCGAAGCTCTCTAGAAGGTCTCCAGGTCGTCCTTCTTGCGGGCGCGCAGGCGCAGCGCGAGGATGCCGAGCGCGACGCCGACCAGCGCCGCCGCCGGCAGGGCGCGCGCCAGCGCCGCGTCGTCCGGAAACTCGTAAGCGAGCCAGTAGCCGAGCGCCAGCGGCGCCGCGAGGACGGCGGTCATCGACCAACGGTGCTTGTGCTCCGCCTCTTGATGGGCCAGTTTGATCTCGTGTCGCGTCACCTGCGGATCGGCCACGAAGGTGAAGCGTTCCCGGTCGATCGCGGTGGCGCGTCGGGAACCGAGCCAGGCGGCCGCGATTCCCGCCGCGACGAGGATCAGATGCAGAGGCACCACGAGAGAGCCGGGCAAGGGCGACAGCCAGCCATGCCCGAGGCTGGCCGAGAGGCCGAGAAGAGCGAAGACGACCGCCGCCCATCCGCACAGCTTCACCGGGAGCTCGAAGGTCACCGCACGCGAATCTAGCAGGACCGCGGATCTCGGGCCGGGCGACCGGTTTCGCGCGCCTCCCCGCCTATGGAAGGCTTTGCCTTTCGTGAATCCTCGTCTCGGGGAGTGGAATGTGCTCATGGCTCGTCGCTCCGTTCTTCGCCGTCTCGCCGCCGTCGCGCTCGTCGCGCTCGGCGGATTCGCGCTCTTCGAGTGGTGGACCTGGCCGGACGTGGCGCGGCTGGCCGAGGAGAATCCGAAGTCGACGGCCTTCATGAACGAGTGGCGCGCCCGCGAGCGGGCGGCCGGGCGGAGCGCCAAGGTGGATTGGCGGTGGGTGCCGTATGGACGCATCTCCAACGAGCTCAAGCTGGCGGTGATCGTGGGGGAGGACATCGACTTCTTCTCCCATCACGGCTTCGCGACCTACGAGATGAAGAAGGCGGTGGAAGAGGCCTGGAAGGAGCGCGAGCTGCCGCGCGGCGCTTCGACCCTCACCCAGCAGGTGGCCAAGAACCTCTGGCTCTCGCCGTCGCGCAACCCTTGGCGCAAGGTGAAGGAGGCCCTACTCACCCGCCAGCTCGAGCACCGGCTCGGCAAGCGGCGCATCCTGGAGATCTACCTCGACGTGGTCGAGCTCGGCCCCGGCGTCTACGGCGCGGAGGCGGCGGCGCGGCGCTATTTCGACGAGAGCGCTGCGGAGCTCTCGCCGCGCCAGGCGGCGATGTTGGCCGCCAGCCTGCCGCGTCCGTCGCGCTGGCACCCGGGCGTCACGAGCCGCGGCTACGCGCGCGCGGTGGATCGCATCCTGGAGCGCATGCGTCTCTCTGGTTGGGTGCGCGGCCAGCTCTGAAGCGCTCTGAATGGTTAGCTTCAGCCTTGACAGGTGGCGCCCCCTCTGGTCGAATCTTCGCCGCTATGACGCTCTCCACGACCGCCGTCCTGCGCGCCTCGCGGCGCCGTTGGTGGCGCCGTTTCGAGATTCGTCACCGCGCCAGCTGACGGCCGGGCCCACTCGCCCTGCCGGCAAGAGCCCGGGGCGAGATGCGGAGCGGCGAGTCGTCCGATCCCACCTCCTCCCGCACACCACGACCATCCGGTGACGCGCGGCGTCGAAGATTTCTCCGTGGCCGACGAACAGCACACGCCGCCGTACGACGAAAAACGCGTGCATCTGCTGTTGTACATCGATCGGACAACGGCGAAACGGCTGCCGCCGGCTGGGCATACGAGCCGGGCAAAGGGCGGTTATGCCACCTGGCCAACGGCCACACGCGCGAATCGCTCGCGACCCGATGTATCAGTGGCTGATGCAGAACGCGGTGCCTGGCTGTTCGAGAGCGTCGAGCTTAGTGATGAGTTCGAAGCAAGGCGGATAAATATTTGAGGTCGTATCACTCACGGTGAAGACTCGGATGAGTGCCAAGATGCAAGTTCGTCGTCGATACCAGTTTGGTCTGGCGACGATTTTTGCCGTCACGACGATTGCAGGGCTGCTGGCATGGGAGCTCCGCTTTATTCATGGGCCTGATGCATGGCTCAGCGAAAATGCATGGCGTGTGGACCCTGCCGCTCTTTTTCAAACGCTACCTACGGTTTCCATTCCCGTTTGGCGAAGGTGGCTTGGTGACACGCCTGTAAACTTTGTTCGCCTGTTCGGTCTTGACTTCGAGGAAAAAAATCGCGTGACGCGATTATTCCCCGAAGCGTTTCCCTCGACATGGTTATTACGTCAAAAGTAACTATTGAAGAAATTGACCAAGCCGATGCCGCATCCACCGTCGGTGAGACGGTTCGTCCGAGAGCAAGGTGATTCGACGGAGCCAGATCCGTTCGGCGAGTTGCCAAACCGTGACTAAGATCCGACTGCCTGTTACTTCGCCAAATCTACCCAGCGGCGTTCGCGGTAGGACCGCATTACCGCATCGGCCACCCGCTGGGCGGAGGCCGTCGTGGAAGCTCGGCACCGCCGCGGGCTTCTCGACAATGGCGGAAACAAACTCCCACGCCAGGTCGTAGCGGAACACCGTGGCCGGCTTGCCTTCTTTCGGGTGGCGAGGTCTGCCCGGCCGGCTTCAAGAATTCCGCCGGCACTTCGACGGGCGACAGGTCATGGCCCGTCGAGCCCAACAGAATTACGTTCGGTTCGTGCAGGCGATACACGGCAGATTTATCGCTGCCATTGATTTCGGCCCATTCATGGCCGAAGCCCTGCGTGGTAGCCTTTGGCCAAGGTCGTCCCTTCCCACACGCCGACCGCGCCGCAGGCGAATTCACCGATCAAGGCCGACCAATCATCGACATCCGAGGGGGGGCAGCGCGGCCGTCCACCGTTCGCTCGCGCGGGCGAAGCGAGCGACCGAACCCGACGTGCTTGCATCGGGCCCAGCAAATCTATGGCGAAGTCGATGCGATGGATCGTCATATCGAACAGGTCACCCGCACCCGCCTTGTCCTGGTATTGTCGCCAGCCCCAACTCGTCTCGGGCCAGTCGAGAAATCTCTGCGAGCGAAAATGGCCCCCATCTCCCAGGTCGCCACGCTCGACGAGATATTTCAGATAGCGCATCGAGGGGGCGAAGCGATAGGTGAAAGCGGTCATGTGGACCACGCCCGCACGATCAGCCGCGTCGGCCATTTCCTGCACTTCGCCGGCGTTCAGCCCCAGTGGCTTTTCGCACATGATGTGCTTGCCGCCACGGGCGGCGGCGATCGAAATCTCCTTGTGCGTGAAATTCGGGGTGGCGATCAACACGCCGTCAATGTCATCGGCGGCGCAGATTGTCGCGATAGTCGGTCGTGACCCGCTCGATACCCCATTCCGTGCGGCGGTTGTCGAGCAGCTTGGGATCGGCGTCGCAGGCGGCGACCAACGTGGCGCAGGTGATCGAGCCGGATGCCCGGCACGTGGTGATAATCGCTGACGGCGCCCCTTCGGATGATGGCCAGGCGGACAGGTTGAACAGTCTTGTTCATGAACGGTTTCGCCAGTGGGATGCGTTGGCCGCAACAGGCACGGCACGCACAGGTGTGAATCGAAAACGGCAAGTTAAGGGCTACCCCGCGATTCGACAAGCGGGCACGAAACCGTCACCGGCCACGGAGCACTACCAATCAGCGTCCCACCATCTTTTCCCTTGTTCCTACCGTCCTCTGCCGGCTGCCCTCTGCCTACTAATTTCTTTTCCGCCAAAATCTTCTTGCGTTTTACGACAGGAGTCATACAATCCGGTTTACGACACCTGTCATACGGCGGAATCCCGCCAAGGAACACGACAAATCATGAGCAAGAACGAAGCTCCGCGCCTGTCGGCGGGCGAAATGGAAATGGTGCAGATGCTTTGGCCGCCGGCGGGTCGCGCTTTCCGAAGCTGTCCACGTGGCACTCGACCGGCCCATCGGCTACACCACGATGCAGACGCGGCTGAATCGCCTGGTCGAGAAGGGTGTCGTCAGCCGCACGGCCGATCGGCCCGCCCGGTATGCCGCCGCCGTGGCGCCCGAGGATGTCGCGCCCGGCATCTCGATCTGCTGCTGGAGCGCATCGGACGGCAGCGTGGTTCCCCTGGTCGCGCACCTGGTGCGCGATCGCCTGCTTTCGGCCGCGGAGATCGCCGAGCTGAAACAGTTGATTGCCGAAGCGGAACAGAGCGGTCAGCGCTTGACCCGCGTTGGCAAGACCGGCACCCACACGCCCAAGCGGGAGGCGACATCATGAACGCAAGCGCGGAACTCGTCTTTTATCTCGCGCACGACGTTGGCCCTGGCGGTCGCGGTGATGCTGACCGGCCTGCTGTTGCGCTGGGCCCGGGTGGCATCGCCGGCGGTACACCGCAGGATGCGTCTTGGCGCTGGCCGTGGGGTGGTCGTTCTTGCAATGGCCGGTGCGTGCCGTGGTACGAGCCGCCATCGGGGCCGGTGGCCGACGCCGCTTCGCCTGCCGCACTCGCGATTCAATCCGACGAGCCTGTTGCCGGCAGCAGTGTCGCCGAGCCAGCGATGGACCTTGCCGGACCAGATGTTTCGGATGAGACGGCCACGATCGAGCTGCCGCACATCGATCTCACACAGCCGCTGGTCGAAAGTACGCCGGCAGCAGCACCGGTCGACCAGGATGTTCAGGCCGACGCGCTGCTCCCGATCCCGGCGCCGGCCAATGCGCCGCCGATTGCCGCGGCGACGATCGAGCTGACGTCGGAATTGCCCGGCGGTGTTGCCACGGAATTGCCGGACAAGACGGCCGCTGGTGTGCCCGTCGAGGCCGGTGTTGCCGCGCTCGATGCGCCGGCGCCGCCATCGTCACCTGCCTGGCACTTCCGCGATTTCGCACCGCACGCGGTTGCCGCGGGCGGGCGGTATCGCGCTAATTGTGCTCGCCTGGCTCGTTGGCTACGCGCAGTTCGTCGCTCGCTTGCCGGCCGGCCTCGATGCCAGCGCCCAGTGGCTCGACGAGTGGCGGGCCTTGCTCGCCGACCACGGGGTGCAGCACGCCGTCCCCTTGCGCATGACGGCCGACATGGGGCCGATGCTGTGCCGCTTGCCGCGCGGCTACGAGCTGTTGGTGCCTGGGCTGCTCTGGCAAGAGCTGAACGCCACCGAACGCGCGGCGATCTTGCGGCACGAGCTGGCGCATCTCGTGCGCCGCGACGTGTGGAAGTCGCTCGGCGTGCGCATGCTGGCCCTGCCGCACTGGTTCAATGCGTTCGCCTGGTGGGCGGTGCGCCGCTTCGACGAAGCGGCCGAATGGGCCTGCGACCGGGCGGCCTCGGGCAATCAGGCCACGACGGTCTACGCCCGGGCCTTGGTGCGCTTGGGTGAAGTAGCAGGCCGCCACGCCTCGTATAGCCCAGCGGTGCGGGGCCGGCCGCTGGCGGCGCACATCCGCCGCCTGCTCGCCGGTCGCTTGCGCGAAGATTCATCAACCAAGAAGGCCCTCTTGCTGGCCGCTTGTACCGGGTTTGCCTTGGCGGCGCTGGTGCGCGTGGAACTGGTCGCGCGCGAGACCACGCCACAAAGTGAAACGGCTGTGGTGGACTCTGAATTGTTGGCCACGGCCGACGATGCGCCGCTGCTCGATAGCGTATCGGCAAACGTCGTCGAAGACATCCAGTCGTCTGATGAACCTGCCGCAGCCGTTCCGGCCATCGAAAACCAAGAGGCCGCGCTCGTGGCCCAGCCGGCGAGTGACACGGCGTCGGCGGGTCGCGGCGAAGGCGGCACGCGAGCAGCCCGCGCCGGGCCCCGCCAGGCCGCTCTATCCCGAGGTGACCGCCGCGGCGCTCCGGCTTTGAGGTGGCACGGCAAGAATACGATCAGGATAGGATCACATTGGATGGAGTGTGCGCCTGGTCGCTGCGATGGCTCGCGGCCGAGAACTCAAGCGAGCTCGTCGTCGAGAACCCGGCCGACGCCGATATTCCTGGCGGACCTGGCGAGCCGAACGTGCCGCCTCCGAATGACGACGAATCGATCGGCTTCACCCGCGTCACCTGGCACGCATGAAAGAGCTGCAAGGCGCACGTGCTGGCGCTGTACAAGGTCGGGGCCCGGGGCGGCGAAGCCGAAAAGAAGGCCATGATGGACTATTACGTGGCCGACGCCGAGCGGAGCCTCAAGCGGTTGCAGAATCATCAAGCGCGGAGCAGCGCGCGAAGGCGGTGCTGGCGAGCGTCGGGCCCGGCAATGCCGCGGATGCCGATTCATCGGAGACGGCAAAGCCGAACATCCGATTCCCACATGCCGGAACGAAGCCAACCGTGACGCTGCGCAAGCCGTGGCAGCCCCCGCCTGAATCGGCGCGCGATCGGCTGCGCTACGATGGCCGGCCGTTTGCCGATTGGCTCGCGCAGGTCGACACCGAGCTGCACGCCGTGCCGCGCCGCGAGGCCATCTTGGCCTTGACGGCATTTGGGCAGCGCGGCTTCGGGCCCGAGGTGACGAAAAAGCTGATCGAATTGCTCCCGGAAGAAGACTTGTTTGAGTACGTTATTGGGGCCTTGGGCCGACTGGGCCCCGCCGCGGCCGACGCCATTCCCGCGCTGGAAGAGATCGCCAAGCAGGACCGCTACCGACCAGGCGCTTTGCAGGCCTTGGCGCTCCTCCGCGGCGAAAAGGTCGACATATCGCGGCGGGCGGAAAACCCCGCATCGCGGGCCGAGCAACTGCGCCGCGAGGCGAAGCTGAGGGAGCTGCTGGTGCAAAAGAGCGACGAACTCAATCGAGATATGCAGGACATCGAACGCCTGCAAAAGGGCCTGGGCATTGCCCAGTCGGACGCCGCGCGGCGCAGATTCAATTGCTGCAGCAACAACTGGCGACGGTCAACAAAGCGATCTTCAGCCATACGTCGCAACTGAAGAACCTGGAAGTCGAGATCGATAAATTCAAGCTCGATATTGCGCTCACGCCGATCCGGCGGCCCGCGAGGCACGGGCCGAAGAGGAGATCCACAAGGATGAGAAGCTGAAGAAGCTCAAAGAACAGAAGCAGGATCTCGAGTTGGCCGTCGCCAACGCGAAAAACCAGGTCAACGGGGGCGGCAACCCGACGCTCAAGCGATTGCAGAAGAGCCTGACAGCGGTCGAGGAGAAGATCGAGCTCCGCCGCGAGGAGCTGGTGAGACGATTCGCGGACAGCAACGGAGCCATCAAGCTCAAGGAGTATGAAGGAAAGCTCAAGGCCACCGAAAAGCATCGCAGCGCGGTCCAGCAGCAACTCGACGATTTGAAGAAGCAGCGCGACGAGCTGACCGAGAAGCTGAAGGTCGCGCCCTCGATCACGGCGGAATTGGAGGTGAAAGAGCGCAAATTGTCGGCGATCGAGCATTTGATCGACGAGCTGAAGCAGGACTTGTATAAGCTGGAGACAGAAAAGAAATCCTCTCAAACCCGCGAGGCAAAACCGGACGCAATCGCTACGACCCCGGCTATAGCAGCGGAAAAGCCGGACTCGCAGGACACGCCGACCATCTCGAAGGCGAAGCTGCGCGAGCAGTTGGCCGCGAAGAGCGACCAGCTCGTACATGAGATGGCAGAGCTCGCCGCCATGTCGAAGCAGCTCGAAGTGCTCGAACGGCAGTTGGCGGCTGTCAACGAAAAGATCGTCGGCCTCACGCAGACGTTACATCACCTCGATCAGGAACTTGAGCAACAAAAGCTGGAAAGCAAGCGCCCGCCGAATCGGCCGATGTTCTGGCTCCTGGGCCAGGCAGAACTGAGCAAAGACGAGAAGCTGCGGAAGCTCGTCGAGCAGAAGAAGGAAATCGAGCGCGCACTAACAAAGGCCCGTGGAGAGGAAGAATCGGACAATAGTCCGACGCGCGAACGGCTCGAAGAGAGCCTGGCGAGTACGGAGGAAAAGATCACGTCGCGACGAGATGAACTTCTGAAGCGTTTCTCGGAATCCAATGATTTCATGGCCGACAGGAAAACCCAAGCACAGCTGAAAGCCGCCCAAGAGCATCGCGACGCCTTTAGCGGGCAAATGGAGGATTTGAAACGGCAGCACGAGCAGCTAGCCGAAAAGTTGCTCCCCCTGACTCAGGACTCCGGCAAGTTGGAAGCGAAGCGACGAACGGTGAAGGAGTTGCAACAGGTAGTGGATGACCTGGAAATAAATTGGCAGAAGCTATCGAACGAAAGGAAACAGGAGACCGGTGGCGGAGCTTCGACACAGAAGGCGGCTGCACCGGCCGAAGCGGCTGACAAAACCACGCCGGCTCTCGCCACGCCAAGCGCGCCGCGGCGCCGGTGCCGCATAGTGGGCCCGCTACGGCGGAGCCGTCGAGCGCGACGCCGGCCCGGACCGCGGCGACGAATTCCGACGCTCTCGGCCTCGCGCTTGTCGAACCGGCCTCCGTCGTGCGGCAACCGCGCCGTGGCCTACCTTAAAGTGCTCCGCATTTCGCAGCCGATCGGGACGCACCCGCACCAGGCCGATTCGCATGAATTCCTGGTGTTCCGCAATACCACGCTGGAACTAGTGCGCAGGCGAGGGCTGTTGTCGCGCGTAGTACGGAAACAAAACATCGCCGCGCTGCGATCGTGCAACAGCAGGCGGACCCGGTGCAG